>DATEFW010000022.1:0-2693 GCA_035280425.1 Bryobacteraceae bacterium
GGTGTGGTAACCGGCCACAAGTTCGGATTCTGCTTCGGCCAGGTCGAAAGGCGCACGGTTCGTCTCTGCGATGGCAGCGACAAAATAACAGAAGAATCCCAGAATCTGCGGGAAGGTCGGGTTGAGCAGGTTCCATTTAGGCAAAAAGCCGCGGGCGTGACCGGCTTGCTGCATGACGAGATCGCTGAGATTGAATGTGCCGGCCAGCAGCAGGATACCGACGACGGAGAGCGTCAGCGACAGCTCGTAACTGATCATCTGCGCCGAACTGCGCAGCCCGCCGAGAAGCGAATACTTGCTGTTCGAAGACCAGCCTGCCAGAGCCACGCCATACACACCGATGGATGTAATCGCGAGAATTGCCAACAGGCCCACGTTGATATTCGCCACAACGAGCGGCGTGGCCGTGCCAGAGATGTGCACAGATGCGGGACCAAACGGAATCATAGCGATGGCCGAGATCGCCAATGTCATCGTGACTAAGGGAGCAGCGAAATAGACGAATCGATCGGCTCCCGCCGGCGTCGTATCTTCCTTCATCAGGAACTTGATTCCATCGGCTAGCGGCTGCAAAAGGCCGTGCGGCCCGACGCGATATGGCCCCCACCGTCCCTGGATGTGCGCGGCGACTTTGCGTTCGAACCACACCAGGTACGCCACGGCGGTGAGGACGAGAAACAGCAGCACCACGACTTTGATGAGCGAGACAAGCAGGATCGAGCGCGCCAGGCCTTCGTTCACGGCGTCGCGCCCGCTTCCCGGAGAGAACGAATCGTCCGGCAGTAAGGGGTCAAGCTCCCGCTGGTGAAAAGGGAATCGTTGCTGGAGAAAATGACGCCCGCCGCTTCCGGCGGCCGATGCCCGTTCGTGACGCCCGCGACCGGCTGGGTCGCTTCGGCGGCGCCGGCAAGCAGGCTCGCCCACGACACGGCGTATCCTGGAACGGCGTTTGAGATTTCTTCAAATGCGGCTTCCGGCGTGCGGAGGCGGACGGGCTGCCCGAGTCCCTGCTTCGCGAGTTGGAAAGAAAGAATCCGCAGAATATCGAAATCCGAACGCGCGCCCATGAAGTCCGCGCCCAGGCGCACGAGCTGCACTTCACCAGCGGTATTCGTTATCGTGCCGTTTTTCTCGAATCCGGAAAGCGCGGGCAAAATGATGTCAGCGAGCCGCGCCGTCTCGGACAGATACAAGTCTTGGACGATCAGCAGATCGAGCTTGCCCATTCGCTTCGATCCAACGAAGTTCGTATTCTTCGCGGGGTTTGCTCCAACGACGTAGAGCGCTTTCAGCCGCCCGGATGCGGCGGCATCCAGGATCGCGCGCGCATGGAGGCCCGGTCTTTCGGGCGGAGTGGCGCCCCAGAGCCGGCCGAACGCTTCGCGTGCCAGGGCATTTGCGACGGGCGCATAGCCCGGCAGAAAATCCGGCAGAACTCCCATATCCGCGGCGCCGCGTGAATTCGCGTAATCACCGAGCGCCATGAATCGCGTGCGCTTGCCCTGCGCCGCGCGTTCGCGCGCGAGATCGCCCAGCCGAGCCAGCGCCGCACCCTGAACCGGCGCACCGAAGAGAGCAACGAGGTCATTTTCTCCCGCCAGAGCCTCACGCAGTGCGCGCAGACGCCGGTCAAGTTCGGTTTCGGAGGCATTTAATGCACCGCTTCCAGCGGCGGAGAGCCTGGCAATTGCGGTTGCTTCCTGCCCGCCGGGAATGAGCACAAAATCCTGCGCCTTGCTGCGCAGCTTCTGTTCGCGGGAATCGAGAATATACAGCCGCGAACGATGCTGCCGGATGGCTGTGCGAATCTGCCAGGCGACGAAAGGATTCTGCTCGGTGGCATCGTTGCTGATGAGCAGAATTCCGGGAGCCGATGCGAGTTCAGCCATGGTGATGAAAATACTGCCACCCGCGGCGCCGGTGGCTCCCAGATCGGCAGCGAGCGCCATCAGGCCGGCATAGTCTGCCGTTCGGTGATGATCCACGTTATTGGTGCCGATGGAAGCCCGCGCGATCCGACCCAGCAGGTAATTCTCTTCGTTCGTCGTCCTGTTTGAGCCATAAAATCCGATCGCGTCCGGCCCGTCCTTTTTGCATACCACAGCCAGGCGAGAAGCCACGGTTTGCAGCGCCTCTTCCCAACTTGCAGGCTCCAGCCTGCCGCCCAGGCGAATCAACGGCTCTTTCAGGCGTTCGGGATGGCGCGTGAAATCGAACGCAAACCGGCCCTTCGCGCAGAGAAAATCACCGTTGTAGCCGGAAAGATCGCGATTATTTGCACGGATGATTTCGTGGTTGCGCACGCTGAGCGTGGTTTTGCAGCCATTGGAGCAGTGCGCGCACACGGTGGGGACATACTCCATCTCCCACGGACGGGTGTGGTAGCGGTAGGTGCCGCTGGTGAGCGCGCCGACCGGGCATATATCAATGCACATGCCGCATTCGACGCACTCGAGGTAGCCGTCGCGATTGGGAATAATCACCGAACTCGCGCCCCGCTGGCCCACGCCCAAAGCTTTGACGTCCATGCCTTCGTCGCAGACGCGCACGCAACGGAAGCAGAGGATGCAGCGAGGCGCGTCGTAATAGACGATGTTGGACCACTTCACCTCAGGCACATGGAGTTTTTCCTCCGCAAAGCGGCTGCGGTCGGCGCCGTAGCGGAAGGTCATGTCCTGCAGTTCGCATTCGCC
>DATEFW010000023.1:0-2250 GCA_035280425.1 Bryobacteraceae bacterium
TCGAATTCGCGCATCCAGTCTTTTTTCTTCAGCACTTCG
This sequence comes from Bryobacteraceae bacterium, assembly GCA_035280425.1. Lineage (GTDB taxonomy): Bacteria > Acidobacteriota > Terriglobia > Bryobacterales > Bryobacteraceae > QHXW01. Next base: position 40 of record DATEFW010000023.1, read on the forward strand.
CGGGGCTTGGTGCCCTCGGCGGGACCAACGATGCCGTCCTTTTCCATGATGTCAATCAGCCGCGCCGCGCGGCCATAACCGATGCGCAGGCGGCGTTGCAGGGTGGAAGTCGAAGCCCGGCCCATCTCGCAGACCACGCGCACGGCTTCCTGATACAGTTCGTCGTCAACTTCTTCTTCTCCGCCGTCGGCGCCGGCCTCAGCATTCGTCTCTTCCTTCGGCGTCTCCAGAAGTTTCTCGTTGTAGACGGCCTTGGCCTGCGATCGCCAGAAGTCGCAGAGCGACACGATCTCCTCTTCGGTGACGAGCGGCCCGTGAATGCGATGCAGCCGCGACGACCCGGCCGGCAAGTAGAGCATGTCGCCCCGTCCCAGCAGTGATTCCGCGCCATTCGCGTCCAGAATCGTTCGTGAATCCACCTTGCTCGCCACGCGGAACGAGATGCGCGCGGGGAAGTTCGCTTTGATCAGTCCGGTAATGACGTCCACGGACGGCCGCTGCGTGGCCAGGATCAAGTGAATCCCCACCGCGCGGGCCATTTGCGCCAGCCGCGTGATGGATTCCTCCACGTTGTTCGTATCCACCATCATCAGGTCCGCCAATTCGTCGATGACGATAACGATCAGGGGCAGCGGCCTGTGTTCTTCCTCTTCCACGTTTTCAAATAACGAGAGCGATTGCCCCTTGGCAAACGTGCGGTTGTACTGCTCGATATTGCGCACCCCGCGATGCGCCAGCAGTTTCAGCCGCCGCTCCATCTCGCGGGTAGCGTTGCGCAGCACGTTCGATGCGACCTTCGGATCGGTCACCACGGGCGCCAGCAGATGGGGAATATCCTCGTATAAGCCCAGTTCGAGCCGCTTGGGATCGACCATCACCAGTTTGAGCTCTTCCGGCGTCGCCTTGTAAAGCATCGAAACGATCAGAGAATTCAGGAAAACGCTCTTGCCTGTTCCCGTCGAACCGGCAATCAGCAAATGGGGCATCTGCGCCAGATCAGAAACACGCACGCGTCCGATCAGATCCTTGCCCAGCGAAAGCGTCATCTTCGAGGGCGAATTGACGAAATCGGCCGATTCGATCACTTCACGCAGAGTAATCGTCTGCCGGCGATGATTGGGGACTTCGATTCCGACCGTTGATTTTCCCGGAATACGCTCGATCAAAATCGATTCGGCCCGCAGCGCCAGGCACAAATCATCCGCCAGTCCGGTGATGCGGCTGTACTTGATGCCAGCTTCCGGCTTGAATTCGTAGGTCGTGACCACCGGCCCGGGATTGATCTGCGTCACGTGCCCGCCCACGTCGAATTCCCGGCACTTCTCTTCAATCGCGCGCGCGCACTCCTTTAGCTCGTCTTCCTGAACTTTCTCGCTGCGCTCGCCCATGCGCAGCAGGCCCGGCGATGGCAGGTGGTAGCCCGTCACCCCGCGCGATATTTTGGGCTCGCCGGAAGATTTCTTTGTCGCGGCCGGAGCGATCGCGGGACCAATTTCCGGAATCGCGAGCACTTTTCGAGCTACAGCCGTCTCCTCATCGTCTTCCAGCGGCTCCGCCGTTTCCTTTTCCACTTCCGAGGCAATCTTGCGCTCCTTCGCCCCCAGCGTTTGCGGCGGAACGGGTGCGCGCCCGCTCACTTTATTGGCCTCCACGCGCTTGCGCAGCCTCTCCTGTTCCCGCTTCTCCCGCCACGTCGCCCAGCGCGCCTTCATTCGCCCAATTGGGTCCAGTTTTTTCACCGGCGCGCGCAACACCGCATGTGTCGCGCTGAACGAAAAAGGCGTGGTCAGGAAGAGCGCCGCAATCAGCGATGCTGCCGCCACGACGTGCGCGCCCACGGAATTCAGTGCATGCTGCAGTTCGGAAGCGGCCAATTCGCCCACGAAACCGCCCGGCGGAATCGCCTCGCGCACATCCGGAATGCGCCACAGGCTCAGCATCGCCGGAACCGAAAGCATCAGCAGCGCGTAGCCGATCACTCCGCCGACGGCGGAATCCAGCGGATGGCTGCGAAACCAGCGCACCCCCAGCGCGAAAACTCCCATCGGCAGCAGAAACGCCGCATACCCCAATACCTGAAACAGGAAATCCGCCGTGTACGCTCCCGCGGGCCCAATCCAGTTCTGCGCCGGATGGAATCCCGCCGTTTCGGCGGACACATTGAACGAGGTGTCTCGCGGGCTATAGGAAAGCAGGGCCAGCGCCACCAAA
>DATEFW010000024.1:0-502074 GCA_035280425.1 Bryobacteraceae bacterium
AACCCGGCGCCAATGCTCCGCGTGTGCTGATCGCCGACGATCAGCCCGATGTGCTCGAAGCCCTGCGCCTGCTGCTCAAAAACGAGGGTTTTCAAATTGAGCTGGTCTCTTCCCCGGCGGGCGTGCTGAATGCCGTCGACGCGCGCGAGTTCGATGTCGTTCTAATGGACCTGAATTACGCCCGCGACACCACCTCCGGCCAGGAAGGTCTGGATCTGCTTTCCAAGTTGCAGTCGATCGACAGCACGCTGCCCGTAGTCGTTATGACCGCGTGGTCGAGCGTGAAAGTTGCCGTCGAAGCCATGCGCCGCGGCGCGCGCGACTTCATCCAAAAACCCTGGGAGAACGAGCGGCTGCTCACCATCCTGCGCACCCAGATCGAGCTGAGCCGCGCGCTGCGCAAAGGCCTGCGCCTGGAGGCCGAAAACCGCCTGCTGCGCGGCCCCGAGCGGCCCACTCTCATCGCCGAGTCGCTCGCCATGCAGCCGGTGCTGCGTCTGATCGCCAACGTCGGACCCTCCGACGCAAATGTCCTGATCAGCGGCGAGCCGGGCACAGGCAAGGAAGTCGTCGCCCAGACGCTGCACGCAATATCGCCGCGCGCCGGCAAGCCCATGGTCACTGTGAATGCCGGCGGGCTGCCCGAAGGCGTGTTTGAAAGCGAGCTGTTCGGCCACGTGCGCGGCGCATTCACCGACGCCAAGGCCGATCGCGTGGGCCGTTTCGAGCTGGCCGACGGCAGCACGCTGTTTCTCGACGAGATCGCCAACATCAGCGCCGCCCAGCAGGCCAAGCTCTTGCGCGTGCTCCAGACCGGCGAGCTCGAGCGCGTGGGCTCCTCGCGCACGCGTCAGGTCGATGTGCGCATCATTTCCGCTACCAATGCCGATTTGAACGGCGAGGTCCAGGCGGGGCGCTTCCGCGCCGATCTCCAGTTCCGTTTGAATACTATCGAAATCCATCTGCCGCCGCTGCGCGACCGCCGCGAGGATATTCCGCTGCTCGCCGCGCATTTCCTCGGCCGCCATGCCCAGCGCTACCGCAAGCCGCTGGGCGCATTCGATCCTGCCGCCATGCAGGCGCTGCTCGATCATCCCTGGCCGGGCAATATTCGCGAGCTCGATCATGCCGTCGAGCGTTCGGTGCTGATGGCTCAGGGCGATATGGTAAAAGCCGGAGATCTGGGCCTCCGCCAGGCCCGCGACGGAGCGCCGCGTCTCGAAGACATGAGTCTCGAGGAGGTCGAATGCTCGCTCATCAAGAAAGCGCTGGCGCGTTTTGATGGAAACGTGAGCCACGCCGCGAAAGCTTTGGGTTTAAGCCGCAGCGCGCTTTATCGCCGCCTTCAACGCTTCGGCTTATGACCGCCAGGAGCCGGCGCCACCGGATGTATTACGAGCGCCGGATCTTCCTCCTCGCCATGCTGGCCGGCCTGCCCGGCTCGGCAGTTGCGCTCATCATGCTCTGGATGGGCAATCACGCCCCTAAAGAACAATGGACGTTAACCGTGCTGATCGTGGGCTGCTGGTGGGGTTTTGCCGCGGCCGTGCGCGAGCGCGTTGTGTTTCCGCTGCGCACGTTCTCCAATCTCCTCGCCGCTTTGCAGGAAGGCGATTTTTCCGTCCGCGCCCGCGAGGCCAATCCCGAAGACGCGCTGGGCGAAGTCATGCTCCAGGTCAACTCCATGAGCGAAACCTTGCGCGAGCAGCGTCTCGGTGCGCTCGAAGCCACCACCCTGCTGCGCAAAGTCATGGAAGAGATCGACGTCGCGATTTTCGCTTTCGACAGCGAGCGCCGGCTGCGCCTCGTCAACCGCGCGGGCGAGAAACTGCTGGCCAAGTCCGCCGAGCGCCTGCAGGGATTGACGGCCGAAGAATTGGGATTGGAGGAGTCGCTGGCCGGTGAGCCGGCGCGCATTCTGCAAACTACGTTTCCGAGCGGTCCCGGCCGCTGGGGCATGCGCCGCAGCATGTTTCGCGAGCACGGGCTGCCTATGCAACTGGTGGTCATCAGCGATCTCACCCGCCCCCTGCGCGAAGAAGAGCTGCAAGCCTGGCAGCGCCTCGTCCGCGTGCTGGGCCACGAGTTGAACAATTCGCTCACGCCGATCAAGTCCATAGCCGGCAGCCTCGAAAGCATGGTCGCGAGCGAGCCCTTGCCGTCGGACTGGCAGGAGGACATGCGGCGCGGGCTGGCCGTGATCTCCGCGCGCTCCGAAGCTCTGAGCCGCTTCATCGGCGCTTATGCGCGGCTTGCCAAGCTGCCGCGCCCCACGCTCGCTCCGCTCCAGATAGAGGAATGGATCCGCCGCGTCGTCGGACTGGAAACGCGCCTGCGCGTGGCCGTCGAAGCCGGTCCCAACCTCGTGATCCACGGCGATGCCGATCAGCTCGAGCAGGTCTTGATTAACCTGCTCCGCAATGCGACCGATGCAGCGCTCGAAACCGGCGGCGGCGTGCGCGTCGGCTGGCGCAAGAACGCCAGCTATGTCGAAATCAAAGTGGAAGACGACGGTCCCGGCCTTTCGAACACCGGCAACTTGTTTGTCCCGTTCTTTACTACCAAGCCCGGCGGCTCCGGCATCGGCCTCGTGCTGAGCCGGCAGATCGCTGAGGCCCACGGCGGCGCTTTGACGCTCGAGAATCGCCGCAACGCGCCGGGCTGCGAAGCGCGCCTGCGGCTGCCGATCTAAATCACGCCGCCTAAAACAGAATCGACGGAAGCCATGCGCCCGCGGGATGGCTGTAAAGTCCGGTAGTCATCAGAGTCATTGGCTGGACCACGCGAAGCCCGTTCGCCAGGCACCATTGAAACAGCGCGCTGTTTCTGGTGGGAACAAGAATTCCCGGCCCTCCGAAGGACTCCGCCGAGGCGATCAGCGCCTTGAGATCCGGATTTGTCTCCGCCGTCGCGTGGCCGAAGAAAGCGAGTGATGTGGCGTACCCGGTAATCCGGCCCGCGCGTTCCACCACGACGGCCGTTCCCTGCTGGATTGCGTCTTCCAATTCGCGCCCGCGGTCAAAGCCGTGCACCCGCTGTGCGAGCGCGTTGCACCCGGGAACATCCGACGCTTTCGCAGACCGCACCGCGCAGCCCGGCACGTCGCGTTGCCGCGTCCGCCCCTGCATGCATGCCAGCGGCTCGCGAATCTCGAAACCAAGGCCGGCATAAAGCGAGAGCGAGCGGTTATGAAATGCGGCCTGCACCAGCCGGACTCCCGCCGCGCCGCGCTCGCGCGCGCGATCCATCACCGTATCCATCAGCTTTCTCCCCGCGCCCCGGTTTTGCCGCTCGGGATCGATCGTGATCGGCCCCACACCGGCGATCGCCGCGCGTTCATCCAGGCAATTGCTGCCCACGATGCGGCCGTCGGCTTCCGCCACGACGCAGTAAAAGCCCGGATGCGAGAACATCATCGAGAGTATGCCCACGGCCATTTCGGGCGCGGGAAAATCACATGGAAAACCGTGCGCTTCGTTGATGGTGTAAAACGCTTTGTAGCAGATTTCTCCGCAGATCGGTGCGTCCTGCGGCGCAGCCTTACGCAGCGACAATGCAGGACGCGGTTTTGGCGACATTATGTTCGACCTCCCTTTGAACGAACTCTTTTATTGTGGCATCGCCGCTGGTTTGAGCGCGAGTGAATCAGGATGCCGTGCGTGAAAGACAGCACGGCACATCGTCCGACGCCCTCCGCGATATAGTCGTTATAGTGCGCTACTTTCTTCGCCGCGGTGTGCCGGAGCCTTCCCGCATCCTGCTCATTGAAAGCGGCTCGCGCCACCTGACCGAAACGGTCATTCCGCGCATCCGTTCGCATTTCGGCGACGCTGTGTCCATTGATCTGGTCACCTGTTTCCTGAAGGGTCCGGACGCGCTGGTCGGCAGCTCCACCCGCATCTATAACGTCAATCATTACCCTACCAGCATGCGCCGCCTCCGGCTGCTCGGAAAATTGCGCGCCGAGCGCCACCCGGTAGCGGCCGTCGTTTGCTCGGGTGAACGCACTCTCGCACGCTGGAAATGGGTGCTGGTTGCGGCGCTTCCCGCAAAAGTTCTCGTCATCAACGAAAACGCAGATTATTTCTGGCTCGATCGCGGCCACTGGCCGGCCATCCGGCAGTTCGTGAAACACCGTGCCGGCCTGGCTGACGCCGGAATTATCCGTTCGCTTGCCCGGATCATTGCCTTTCCGTTCACTTTTCTCTATTTGCTACTCTATGCAACGGCCGTGCATTTCCGGCGCGCCATATACCGAGGTTTCCGATGAAGGCCATTCAGGTTCAAGAAGTCGGCGGTCCCGAGAAAATGCAGTTCGTCGATGTGCCCAAGCCCCAGCCCGGTCCCAAGCAGGCGCTGGTCAAGATCGCGGCGGCGGGCGTGAATTTCATCGATGTCTATCACCGTATCGGCCTCTATAAGGCGGATCTGCCCATCACCCTCGGCATGGAGGGCGCCGGAACCGTAGAAGCTGTCGGACCGGACGTCACCGAGGTCCGGCCCGGAGATCGCGTCGCCTATGCCATGACGCGCGGCTCTTACGCCGAGTACGCCCTCGTCCCCGCCTGGCAACTGGTAAAAGTCCCCGATGGAATCGAGCTTTCGAGCGCCGCGGCCGCCATGCTGCAAGGCATGACCGCCCATTACCTCACCCACTCCACGTTCCCCCTGAAAGCCGGCCAGGCTTGTCTGGTCCATGCCGCGGCAGGCGGCGCCGGGCGGCTGATCGTCCAGATGGCAAAAATGCTCGGCGCCACCGTCTACGGCACCGTTTCGACCGATGCCAAAGCCGAGCTCGCGCGCCAGGCCGGCGCCGACGCCGTGATTTTCTATACCCGGCAGGATTTTGAAGCCGAGGTCAAACGTCTGACCGGCGGCAAAGGCCTCGACGTCATTTACGATTCCGTCGGAGCTCCCACCTACCTGCAGGGATTGAATTGCCTGCGCCCTCGCGGGATGATGGTATTGTTCGGCCAGTCAGGCGGGAAGGTTCCCCCCATCGACCCAACGATCCTGAATACCAAAGGCTCGTTGTTTCTGACCCGCCCCAGCCTGGCTCACCACTGCGCCACTCGCGAGGAGCTGTTATGGAGAGCGGGAGATGTGCTGCAGTGGGTGGCATCGGGAAAGCTGAAACTTGCCATCGTGCGGACCTATCCATTGGCCGAAGCAGCCCAGGCGCATCGCGATCTGGAATCCCGCGCCACCGCCGGCAAGCTGCTGTTAGCGCCATAGCATGCCTGAAGGTTCCACCAAGCGCGGCCGTTCTATCAAGACCATGAGCCTCCGCGCGCGCCTGACTATCTGGTCGACCTTGATGATGGCGGTGATCGTCAGCGCTGTGGCCGCTTTGGATCTCGGACAAGAGATCCAGCACCAGTTTGCCACCACCAAAGAGCGAGCCGACTATTTCAAGGGCGCCGCGGTAGGCGTTGTGAACCGTATCCTGAACCGGCAGTCAAACCTGTCGTTATCGATCCGCGATGCATTGCAGCACGATCCCAATCTGCCCGGCGATCTGCTGGATCTCATGTCCGCATCCAAGGTCCTGCTCGAAGTCGCAGTGTGCAACCCACAAGGCGAGATTCTGGCCGACAGCGAGCCGAAGCGCGTAGGTGTTGAGTTTCCACCTTACCCGAATTTCGATCCGCTGGTCGAAGGCAGCCTTTGGAAGAAATTATCCGTGCTGTTCGGTGAGTCACGGTATTATCAGCTGGCGCAGGGGCTGGGAGTCGTGGGTCAGCCGCCCGACGTTTACGTCCGCGTCGTCGTCTATCCGCGGCTGATTCAGCAGGAGATGGTGCCGGTGCTGCTTTCGCACGCCGAGATCTCCGTAATCGCTCTCGGAGTCGCCATCCTGGTGGCCTTTCTCTTCTCAGCGGTGGCCTTTCGTCCCATCGGCCAGTTGAGCCGCTCGCTCGATCTGATGACTCGGGGCGAGTTTGAAAGTCAGGATGCGCTTTCCCCCGCGCCCGTGTCCAGCGACGAGTTCGGGATAGTCGCCTCGAAAGTCAATCTGCTCGGCCAGCGACTGCGCGGCGCGCAATACGACTTCTCCGATCTGCGCGGCAATTTCGAACGTCTGTTGAAAGACCTTGAAGATGCCGTTCTGGTTTTTGGCCGCGATCGCCGTCTGGTCGTCGCCGCGGGGAGCGTGGAAAGGTTTCTGGGACGTGATCGCTCCGAGTTGATCGGCAAGCAGCTTACGGAAATTTTTCCGGCCGACACCACCTTAGGCGTGTTCCTGCAGCAGGCGGCGCAGGCCGGAAACTCGTTTCGCAATCGCCGCGTGCCGATCGAAAACCAACCGAACGGGGCGTCCTCCCCGGTCATGGCTCTGGTTTCGGTCGATGTTCTCGAAACCTTGCAGACCACCGTGGGCGCAGGGCCGGGCGCGGGTTTGATGGTTCGGCTCCGCGATCCCGAAGCCACGCGCCAGATCAGCCGGCAACTGCAAGTAGCGGGCCGCCTCTCGGCCATCAGCCAGATTACCGGCGGCGTCGCTCACGAAGTGAAAAATCCTCTGAACGCTATCCTGATGCACGTCGAGCTGGCGCGCATGAAGCTGGCCAAAGGCGATAACAACCTCAGCCAGCAGATGGATATCATCGCCAGTGAGATCGTGCGCCTCGACCGCGTGGTCAAGACCTTTCTGGACTTCAACAAACCCGTCGAGTTGCACCCCACCGACGTGCCGCTGGACTCCTTCGTCGAAGATCTGGCTGAGCTCGCCAGGCCGCTGGCCGAGACCTCTCACATTGAAATTTCAGTGGAACAGCAAAACGACGGCGCTTCGATTGGCGTCGACCGCGATTTATTCAAGCAGGCCATGCTCAACCTGGTGATGAACGCGATCGAAGCCATGCCGAATGGTGGCAATCTCCGGTTCGCATCGGGCGTGCACGGCGACAACGCCGAAATCAGCATCAGTGACACCGGATGCGGCATCCCGCCCGAAGTAAAGGACCGCATCTTCCGGTTGTATTTCACTACCAAGAAAAAAGGCTCGGGCATCGGCTTGGCCATGACGTACCGTGTCGTCCAGTTGCACGATGGTACAATTGAATTCAACAGCGAGCCCGGGAAAGGCGCCACGTTCATCATCCGCATTCCCACGGCTGTTTCATCGAACTGAGAAAGCCCCATGTCGCGCGCTTCCGAGGTGATGATCGTGTTGCTGGCTTGTTCGCTGGCCGGCTGCGAGATGCGTCCTCTCAGGCACGCCAGCGCCAAGACACCGCCGGCTCCGGCTCCCGCCATTGCGGCAAAAGAACCGCCGGCTCCACAGCCGGCTCCTATGGAGCCGCTCTCGATTCCGCAAACGCAGGTGCAGCTGCCGGCTCCGCAGCCGATTGATCCGGATGCGTTGGCCACTCCGCCAACGCCAGTAGTGGCTGACGCCCCGCAGCAAAAGCCGCCGCGCCGTACCGCAGCACGCCATACCGCCCCGAATCCTGCTCCGGCCACTGCCAAGCCGGAGCCTGTCGAAACCGCTGACTCGCCGCCTCCCACCGAGCCCACGCGCCCTCGCATTGAGCCGGTAATGCCGGCCGACCAGCGCCGTCAGACCATCGAGGACATTGCTGCGCGTTTACAGGACGTCGAACAGACCATCGGCCGGCTGCCGTCTCAGCACCTTTCCGATGGGGAGAAGGCGAGCGTTGAGCGTGTCAGATCCATGGTGGCCCTGTCGCGCCAGACGCTCGATCGCGGTGATATCCAGCAGGCGGGCGAGCTCGCGGTTCGGGCGCTGCTTCTGGCGCAGGACCTGGTGCGTGGCAGGTAGTCCGTTCGCCGCCCGCCGCGAAGCGCTCCTGCGCCGGATCGCCCGACAAGAGCTGGACGCCCTCATCGTTACCTTCGGCCGGAACGTGCGCTATCTTACCGGATTCACCGGCAGCAACGGCCTTCTGTTGTTGAGCGGCAGCCGCGCGACTTTTTTCACCGATCCGCGCTACAAGATCCAGGCCGCGCGCGAGGTGGATTGTCCCGTTAAAGTGGCGACCGGACCGCTGCTCGCCGAGATAATCCCGGTGTGCAAACGCGCGAAAGCCCGCCGCATCGGCTTCGAAATGAGCCGCATGAGTTTCGCGGATTATCAGTTCCTCACTGAGCACCTGCCCTCGCGGGCATCGCTCGTCCCGCTCGCCGGCTGGATCGAGCAGCAGCGCATGGTGAAATCGAAGGAGGAGATTGCGCTCATTCGGAATTCGGTCGAAGCCAACTCCCGCGCATTCGAGCAGGCGGTCGCCCGCATTCGCCTGTCCATGCGCGAATCCGATCTTGCGGCGGAAATCGACTATCGCATGCGGCGTCAGGGCGCCGAAGGGCCGGCGTTTGAGACCATCGTGGCTTCCGGTCCGCGCACCGCCTGGCCGCACGCCCAGCCCACCCACGATAAACTTCGCCCCAATGCGCTGCTGCTGGTCGATATGGGCTGCATGCTCGATGGGTACGCGAGCGACATGACACGCATGCTGTGTCCCGGCCGCCCGTCATCCCGTGTGAAGCGTGCCTATAACGCCGTGCTCGAAGCCCAGCTCGCCGCCATCGACGCCACCCGCGCCGGTGTCGCTGCCGCGGTGGTGGATCGTGCCGCGCGTCGCGTGCTCTCGGCCCATGGGCTGGCGCGTGCATTCGTTCACTCGACCGGCCACGGGCTCGGTCTCGAAATTCACGAGGAGCCCCGCCTGGGCAGGAAAAGCAAAACCGTGCTCCAGCCCGGAATGGCGGTCACCATCGAGCCGGGCGTCTATATCGAAGGCTTCGGCGGCATCCGCATTGAAGACACCGTCGTGGTCACGCAAAACGGCTGTGAAGTGCTGACGCCCACGCCGAAAGAGCTGCGGGTTCTCTAACGGACCGGCCCTGCTCGAATTCCTGTTAAGCTATTCCATTGTGACCCTCGACGAGATTCGCGAGCTTATCCAGTTGGTCTCGGAAACCGGCGTCGCCGAGCTCGAGGTGCAGCGCGGCGACAACCGCGTGCGCATCCGCCGCGCCGTGCCGATGGAAGTTCACGAGATTACCGTCCCCGACCAGCGTGTGGCGGTGCAAACGGCGGCGCCGGCTAAGGCGGCCGCTCTTGACAAGCCGCAGCCCGAGGCCCCGCCCGAAAAGGAGCTCGTCACCGTGAAATCGCCCATCGTCGGCACTTTCTATGAAAGCGCTTCGCCGGGTGCGGCGCCGTTTGTGCGCGTGGGCGAAAACGTGCAACCCGGCAAGGTGCTTTGCATTATCGAATCCATGAAACTGATGAATGAGATCGAGGCCGAAATCGCGGGAACGATCGTAAGCAAACTGGTGCCTAACGGTCAGCCCGTCGAGTACGGAGAGGCCCTGTTTGAGATCCGCCCCCTTTAAGAAAATCCTGATCGCCAACCGGGGAGAAATTGCGCTGCGCATTATCTGCGCGTGCAAGGATCTCGGCATCTCGACCGTCGCGGTTTACTCCGAAGCCGATCGCTACAGCCTGCCCGTGCGCTTCGCCGACGAAGCTATCTGTATCGGCCCGGCGAAAAGTGCGCGCAGTTATCTCGACATTCCGTCCATCATCAGCGCCGCCGAGATCACCAACGTGGAGGCGATCCATCCCGGTTATGGATTCCTCAGCGAGAACGCGCGTTTCGCCGAAGTCTGCGAAGCTTCCGGGCTGAAATTCATCGGACCGCGCGCCGGCGTGATCGAGCTCATGGGCCTGAAAGAGAAGGCGCGCGCCGCCATGTGCGAATCCGGCGTGCCGATTCTGCCGGGTTCCCAGGGCGTGCTCAAGACCGAGCAGGAGGCGCTGGCCACGGCAGAAGGCATCGGCTACCCGGTGATTCTCAAAGCTTCGGCCGGCGGCGGCGGACGCGGCATGCGCGTAGTGAATCAAGCTGCCGATCTGCCGGCGTTGTTCACGCAAGCCCAGCAGGAAGCCGGCGCTGCGTTCGGCTGCCCGGATGTGTATGTCGAGAAGTTCATTCGTGCGCCTCGTCACATCGAGTTTCAGGTCCTGGCCGACGAGCACGGCAACGTCGAAATCCTGGGCGAGCGCGAATGCAGCATCCAGCGGCGCCATCAGAAACTGCTCGAGGAATCGCCGTCGCCTGTGCTCAAACCGGAGGTCCGCCGCCGCACTTCTGAAAAGCTGCGTTCGGCGATTCACGCCGCGGGTTACACTAATGCCGGCACCATCGAGTTCCTGATGGATGAATCGGGCGACCTCTACTTCATCGAGGTCAACGCGCGCATTCAGGTCGAGCACCCGGTGACGGAGGCAGTGACCGGCATCGACCTGGTGAAGGCCCAGATCCTGATCGCCGCCGGTGAAAAGCTGCCCGCGATTCTGAACGGCCCGGTACAATTCCGCGGCCACGCCATCGAGTGCCGGATCAACGCCGAAAATCCCGAAACCTTCGCGCCCTCGCCCGGCCGCATCACCGGCTTGAACCTCCCGGGAGGGCTCGGCGTCCGCGTCGATACCGCGGTTCACAGCGAATCCGTGATTCCGCCGTATTACGATTCGCTCGTCGCCAAGCTGATCGCCTACGGCCACGACCGCTCTGAGGCGATCCATCGCATGCGCCGGGCGCTCGATATGTTTGTGGTCGAGGGCATCCATACGTCGATTCCGCTGCACAAGCGTATTTTGGCCGACCCGGATTTCGTTGATGGAAAGTTCGACACCAACTTCGTCCAGCGGTTTCTGCCCGGTGAAAAGCCGGGCAACCAGGGCAGATAATCACGAACGTGCGCACCGCGGTTCCGGTGATTTATCTTGCGATCGTCCTCGCTTTTTTTGTGCCGCTGGTTCCGGCGGAGCTCAACAAGGCGTTGCGCAGGCGGCCGAAGGTGATCTTTCTGATCGCCGCGCTGCTGGCGGCGGCATTCTGGCTCATCACCTGGCGCGCGGGCGCGTTCGCTCTTCCGCTGGCGCTCGTGATCCTCGCGTATACTTTCGTGCCGTCGATTGTGATGTTCGTGCAGGGAGCAGGCTCGGCTGCCGCCACGTGGCTCGATCTGGCGGCAATCCTGCTGCTCTGGCTGCCGATCGAGCTCAATCTCGGCGCGCAGTGGGTGCCCCGGCACGCGCAAGGTTTCGTGCACACCGTTGCATACGGCACGGGAATCACGCTGGCGCTCGTGCTGTTTCTCGGATTTCGCGGATGGAAAGGCATGAAGTATCAACTGCCCGCGCGCGCCATGGACCTGGTCGATCCGCTCATCGCGTTCGTTCTGGTCGCGCCGGTTCTGATCCTGCTTGGCCGCGTGCTTTCGTTCATTCCGCCATTTCACGTTCCAGGAAATCTTTCGGCGGCGGTCATCGGAAAAACCATCGGCCTGATTTTTGTCGCCACGGCCCTGCCCGAAGAGATTTTGTTTCGCGCGCTCATCCAAAACTGGCTCATGCAGAAATTCGGCGCGTCTACCGCGGTGCTTATCGTGGCGTCGGTCATTTTCGGCTGCGCGCACCTGAACAACGGCCCGCAGGCTCTGCCTAACTGGCGGTACATGATCCTGGCGACGATTGCCGGTTTCGCTTACGGCAAAGTTTTCGAGCGGGCATCGAGCATAACGGCCTCGGCGCTGCTTCACGCGCTGGTGGACGCGACCAAGCATGTCTTCTTCTGAACAGCCGCGACTCGCGCGCTGGCTGGCATGCGCCGAAGCGCTGGTGATTTTCGGCCTGATCATTTTCTACATCTGGTGGATGCGATTCCGTTACCCTCGCTTCTGGATTTTGATTCTGGCTCTAGTGATCGCATCGCACGTCATAAGGCGCGAAAGTCTTTCGCGGATTGGATTCGGGCTTTCGGGCGCCGGGCGCTGCTTTGCCGACCTGTGGCCGTCCCTCGCATTTGCCGGCGCCGTGATTCTGGCGCTCGGTCTTCTGTGCCGCTCGATCCGCCAGGTTTCGTGGGAAGGCGCGCTTTCCGCGCTCGCTGTCTATCTCGTATGGGGACTTTTTCAGCAATATCTGCTGAACGGTTATTTTCTCAACCGACTCTCGGAGTACGCACGGCATCAGGCGCGTGTTCCGCCGATGACCGCGATCCTGTTCTCGCTGGCGCACACGCCGAACTGGTTCCTGATGCTGGCGTCGCTCGCGGGAGGATATATTTGCGGCTGGATCTTTTTTCGCTACCGCAATCTGTACTTTCTCGGCGTGGCGCACGGCGTGATCGGCTTCCTGCTTTACCTTACCGTTCCGGACTCGATCAGCCATCATCTTTACGTCGGGCCGAAGTGGTTTTTCTGAGCTATGGCGAAGTGTCCGGTTCCGGGAATTGGCTTTGATCTGCAATTTTAATAAATCGAGCAAAATCCGGGGGTTAAGCTCGGTTTTCCCTTCTTTAAGATAAGCCCGAAAACCGCCGCATCATGCTCCACACAGGCCCTAAATGCCTGTTGCTTCTTGGCATTGGAAGCGAGGAATGATTGTGACAGGCGCGGCGGGTGGCCGGCGCCGCGCTACGCTACACAGATGGGCCGGCGGGACGAGTGGCGCAAGGTGCTGGATGCGGAAGTGGAGCGCTGGTCGGCCATGCCGGCTGAGCGATTGGCTGCCGAGCTGCGGGAAATGCGCAACTACGAGATTCAATACGATTCGAAGAAGTACCAGGTGGAGGTCGAGATCCTGGAGAACACGCCGGAGTACGTACACGTTTCAGTGGCGGTGGATGACGGCAGTCTGCCGAGCTCGCTCAGGCCGGAGAGCCGCAGCTTCATCCGGAAGATCACTTCACCGCAATCGTAATGTTCGCCTGGCTCGCCGTGCCGCCGATTTGAATCGTGACCGGCACGGCGCTGGAGGGCGCCACCGAATCCGGAATGCGCACATTCACTTGAAGGGCTCCGGCAATTGCGCCGCCGGCCGCACCGGCATATTCGGGTTGGATCGTGACGCCGCCGATGGTCGTGGACACTGCGGCCTGCGGCCGGGGAAGAATGGCGAGCGCGAGCTGGCCATCGACGCCCGGCGGGTTGGTCACTCCCTCACCGGTTGCGTAGATTGAAACGATCGATCCGCGCGGCGCGGGGTTCAACGCGGAATTGATGGTCTGATCCTGATTGATGGCGGCGGCCTGGCCGCGTCCGGATGCGTCTTTAGCGAAAATTCCGGGCGCTACGGACGAAAGCGCGACCTCGAATGGAGCTGAGCGGCTGCCGCGATACTCCACCTGCACATGCGTGGTGGGGTGCAGCGCGGCTTCGTACGGCACCACGGCCGCGGCCTGCTTGTCGCTCGCATAGAGCACCGGCGCCGCAAATCCATCGAACAAAATGCGGACACCGCCGGCGGAGGTTCCCACCATGCCCGCTGCGGAGACGGTTCCGCTCGCGAGCGGCGAAGGGCCGAGGCCCTGGCCGAAGATCGCGACCACCAATCCGGGCGAAACGGCAGAACCGTAAGATGCCGCGTTGACCACCGCGTTTATCACAGGCGGCGGAACGGCGAGCGTTGCGGGCGCTGCGGGCAGCACCAATAGCGTAATGGAATTTGCGGGAAACGTTGTGTTGAATCCGGATGGGGAGACGGGAAGATCGGGCTGGCGGACGATCGCCGCGAGATTGGCCTTGCTGTAATTCCACACCTGCGCGGCAGAGGTCGGCTGAAAATTCGCCAGCGCGATCTGCGTGGTCAAATCACCGGCTGTTTTGTTGATCGCCATCAGGGTCAGGGCGGAATCGGAGCGCTTCGCCGCGTAGACGGCGAGCTTCGACTGGTCGGCGCTCGATGCCTGCACGCTGGTTTCGCCGAATGCGCCGCCGATTCCGTCGTAATTGCGATACATACGGAAGGCGAACGCGCCGGGCTGGTCGGGCGAAGGCGGCCCCCACATGGTGGCGAGATCCAGACTCTCGCGCCCGAAGATGCCGAGGACATCGGCCTGAGCGAGAGCGCCGTTGATGTCTTCGAGCCCGCCCCAGTTGTATTCGGTCAGCGCGATTCTGGTACCGGGATAGTTGTTGTGCACCCAATCGCGCATGCGCGGGATCAGACGCACGGGCTCGCGGATGTCGGTGCTCGGATATTGATACGCGGGGTCCCACAGCACCCGCGTGGATGCGAGACGCAGCGCCTGCGTAGCGGCGTCGCCGGCGGGGCTCAGGCCGACGTTGTCGGGCAGCACGTAAGCGTGCAGGTCAAGATAATCCAGAATGCGTTTTCCGTGCTGCTGCTCGTAGCCGCGCATCTGCTGGAGATACCAATCGACGAAGGCGATGCCGCCGTGCGCGTTGCGGTCGACCGGGTTGTCGAAATACTGATAGGGCGCCGTGTTCCAGCCCGCGAGCCAGTCGACCGCGGAGTAGAAAAACGAATCCCAGCCGCTGAGCGCGGGACCGCTCACGAGAGCACTTGGATCGGCGGCTTTGATCATGGCGGCATACTGGAAACTCACGTCGCGCATCTCGTCATAGCTGGGCGGTTGCGGATGCACATCGCGGTGAACGAAAAGCCAGATGGTGGGCTCGTTGTCGAGGCTGTAAATCGCGACGCCGCCCTGCTCGGCGCGCCCGTAGCGCTTCACCAGGTAGTTGACCCACTGCCGCATGAAGTTAACGTCCACCGGCATATTGGCGTCATGCGGATTGTTTCCGGTGATGTTGTTGCCGGCGGGAGTCAGGCCGTTGCCGCACTTCGGATTGTATGGATCGGTCTTTTGCTGCGCGCCGTACTTCGCCACGGCGAAGCTGCACAGCGGACTGCGGCTTGCAGCGATCCAGCCGATCATGGGGATCGTGCCGATGGTGCGGGATCCGGTGCGGCGGCTCAGCTCCATCACCTGGTTGAATTTCGAGCCGTCCGGCAGGACGGGAGCGTTGTCGCCGGCGGGAAAATCTTCGTAATACCAGTCGGCAGCGGCGTTGTAGGAGTCGAGCTGCCAATTGTAGCGCGTGGTGGCGTCGCCGCCCCAGCGGCGGACGGTGATGTGCAGTTCGTTGGCGAGACCTTGATCGGAATAGTCGTTGATGCCGTAGATATCGGGACTGATGGGATGATTGGCGGCGGCCGCGTCGACCGAGAGAGCCGGGCCGTTCGATTGGGCGGCGAGCGGCAGCGCGCATGCGAGAACGGAAAAGACCGCGGCTAAGCGCGAAGTCCCCATAAGCACGGTTTCGCTATTTTATCTTCATGGCACGGCAAAATGCAGTCAGCCGTTGCCGAATCGCCGTGCACGCGATAGACTGCCACTCTGCCGCCGGGCGCGTCCCGCAGGCAAAGAAAGGAAATCTCGTGCGCATTTTCCCGCGTCTTGTGTTCATCGGTATCATCACCGCCGCGCTGGCGGCCGCTCAATCGGGCGTTTTTTCGAGCGGCGATCTTTTAAAGCTTCGCTCCGCCGGCGGCGTAGCGTTCTCTCCGGACGGCACACATCTTTCGTACACGGTCAGCAATAACGATGGCCCGGGCCGGCCGTATTCGCAGTTGTGGATCATGAATCTGGCCGACGGGCGCTCGATCCGGCTGGCCAAGGAGAAAGAATCTTCGGGCGGCGCCGAGTGGTCGCCGGATGGCCAGTGGATCGCGTATAGCGGCCATCTCGACGGCAAAGACGGCCTGATCGTTTCGCATCCGGATGGCTCGGCAGCCAAGTTCATTACTGAACTCAAGGGCACCAACAGCCCGTTGCCCTCGACGGGCAACCATCTGGCGTGGTCGCCCGATTCCAAGCGCCTGGCATTCGTCAACGCCGTGCCCGGCCCGGAAACCGCCGAGGCATCCGGCGACCCCATCGTGATTACGCGCTATCTTTACAAGCCGGATTACAGCGAAGGCCTGTCGCATTTCAACGACAACCGCCGCCTGCACATTTTTGTGACGGACATCGCCAGCGGCCAGATCCGGCAGCTCACCGACGGCACGCACTACGAGCACTCGATCGACTGGTCGCCCGACGGCCGCGAAATCGCGTTCGTCTCGAACCGCGAGCCGAACGAAGATCAGTTCTTCAACTACGATCTGTTCGCGCTGCGCGTTTCCGACGGCCATATGCGCCGGCTGACGGCGACGGAAAATGCCGAGTATCAGCCGCGCTGGTCGCCCGACGGAAAGACGATCGTGTATCTCGGAACCAAGCGCGGCCTCACCGATCTCGAAACCACCATGGAAGACACGCATGTGTGGCTGATCAATGCCGATGGCTCCAACCGCCATGAGCTCACCGGCGAGATCGATAACCGGCAGCACGAAGCCGGGTGGTCGCCGGACGGCAAGTCGATTTACTTCACCGTGCAGGACCGCGGCAACGTTCACCTGTACCGGATTCCGGCATCCGGCGGGCGCGCGGAAATGGTCGCCGGCGATCGCGGCTTCGTCGGAAGCTGGGCGTTGAGTAAAGACGGCGCACTGGCCTATTCCTTCTCGACGCCGAGCGATATGAGCGAAGTCTATTACCGCAAATCCGGCGAAGATGCGAAAAAGATGACGGATCTCAACGCGCAGATCATGGCCGGCAAGCAGATCGCGGAAGTCGAGCCGTTTACGTTTGTCAGCAACGACAACAAATTCGAAGTGGAAGCGTATCTCACCAAGCCGCTGCACATGACGCCCGGCTCGAAATACCCCATGGTCACCATCATTCATGGCGGGCCACACGGCCAGCAGGGCCCGGCGTTCAGTTTCCGCAATCAGGTCTACGCGGGTCTCGGCTGGGCGACCTTGATGGTGAACTACCGCGGCTCGACCGGTTACGGGCAGAAATTCGCCGATGGCGTTTTTGGAGATCAGAACGGTAACGAAGCGCAGGACGTGCTCTATGCCGTCTATGCGGCGATGCGCCGCAATCTTTGGATCGATCGCGAACGGCTGGGCGTCGAAGGCGTCAGTTACGGCGGGCAATTGAGCGCGTGGCTGGTGACCCAGACCAACATTTTCAAGGCCTCGATTCCCACGGCGGCCATCATCAACCTGGTGAGCTACAATTACATGACGTATTACAACCAGTACGAGCAGATGGAGTTCGGCATTTTCCCGCATCAGGGCAATCTGATGGACCTGATGTGGCAGCGCTCCGCGATCAAGTATGTCGCGCAGGTTCACACGCCCGTGATGCTCATGCACGGGGAAAACGATGCCGATGTGCCGATCGCCGAGGCTGAGCAGTACTACATCGGGCTCAAAGATGTCGGCGTGGAGACGGTCTTCGTGCGCTATCCGCGTGAGGGTCACGGCCTGGCCGAGCCCAAGCATCAGGTGGACAGCATCGACCGTTCCATCAAGTGGTACGAGAAGCATTTTCCGGGCGGGATCGGGCCTGTGAACGCGACGAACTAGCTCGGGAATGGCGTCGTCGTCCCGAATGATAGACAACCTGACCTTTTCTATTGACAAAAGCACGATTCCCGATATCATTCGTTGATATTCATTTTTGAGGGCAGGGTTTACAGATGTAATGGGTGAGTCACGAATCGGGTGTTCGTTGCGGTAACTCCATAATCCAAATAGAGGGGAGTGCCTCGCCGGCACGCCAGGAGGTTATATGGGGCTGAGGGGATTTGTCGCTGTCGTTGTTAGCTGGATGGCTCTCGCGTTTTCCGCCGCGTTACTCAACGCACAACTCAACCGCGCCATTATGGAAGGTATTGTTACCGACCCTCAAGGGGCGGTGATCGCCGGGGCGGATGTCACCATCACGGCGGTTGACACCAACGTCGTCTCCACTACGAAGAGCAACAGCACGGGCTACTACCGCGTGGTGGACCTGGTGCCGGGAAAATACAAGGCACGCTTCTCGGCTGCGGGCTTTAACTCCACCGACGTCGTCGATGTCGAGGCGCCTGCCGGCCAGACGGTCAAAGTGGACGCGCAGTTGAAGCTCGGCTCGACCACGGAGACCGTGCAGGTGGTGGGTGAAGTGCCGCTGCTCGAGACGACGGCATCGAACTTTTCTCACGCCGTCGAGAACCGCAGCATCCAGGAAGTCCCGTTGAACGGCCGCGATTTGCAGCAGCTGGTTTATCTGTTGCCCGGCGTTTCCAACGCCGCCGGACCTCCCGGAAGTAATTTCGGCTTCAACAGCCAGTTCGGATCTTTTCCGGATCCCACCTATGTGCAGGGTTCGGATATTTCAGTCAACGGCGGCCAATCGGGCGCGAACGCCTGGTATCTGGACGGCAACATTAACCTCTCCGGGATTTCGGAGAACGTGGCTGTGAATCCGTCGCCAGACTCCGTTTCCGAGTTTCAGGCGATCACCAGCGCGTTTGCAGCCGAATATAGCCGGACGGGCGGTGGAGTCTTTAACGTAGTTTTGAAGTCGGGAACCAATTCCTTTCACGGAAACTTGTACGAGTTCGTGCGAAACAGCGCCACTAACGCCCGCAATCCGTTCACGTCAATTGACGCTAACGGCAATCTCATCCCGGACCGCGACCTGCATTTCAATAACTTTGGTGGAACGTCCGGCGGACCGGTGGTGCTGCCCAAGATCTACGACGGAAAAAATAAAACATTTTATTTCTTCTCGCTGGACCACCAGATACTCCACTTGAACGGGCACCAGGTGTTTACGGTGCCGACCGCGCGTATGCGCACTGGGGATATGAGCGAGGATCCATCATCACTCAACTATGGCATTTGGGATCCATATTCTACGGTAGGTCCAGATTCCAACGGGCTGTTCTCGCGGACCGCCTTCGGGACGCCGATCCCTGGCAATCCATTTGGCGCCGACGGCTGCACCAACGCTGCGGTGGAATCGGGGAAGCCCACCTGCAACTTCGCCACGAAGATCCCCCAGAACCGCCTGGATCCGGTCGCCATGTTCTTCATGGGCTCGTACCCGCTGCCCAACTATAACGATCCGCTAAGCAATTGTCCGATGGGCAAAGACGGATTCAAGATCTGCAATAACTTCCTGGGCGGCGAAGGAAGTAGCCAGAACCCGTACAATATGTCGCTCAAGTTCGACCACCAGGCGAGCGACAAGAGCAAGTTTTTCGCCGAATGGATCTATGCCCCCGGCCAGTACAACAACTATCGTCTGCCGTGGACCGGCCCCAGCTTCCCGGCGGCCGAGATAGGCTACGGAGTCAATCTGCCGCTCTGGTTCACGAACCAAGTGGCGGGACTTGGGAACACCTACGTCTTCAGCCCTTCGTTCATCAACGAGTTTCGCGCCAGCTTCAGCCGTCAATCGTTCAGCACCCACCCCGCCACCGCGGGTTATCCGGACAGCGTGACAGGGCTTTCCCAAATTACGAAGGTCTTGGCGCCTTCCAGAATGTGGCTGCCTCCGTACGAGCCTGAGCCCAGCTTCTTTGTAGGCTTGCCCGCAGGGGACGGGACCACCCAGTTCGGCACACCGCAGTGGGTAAATGGATCATCCATGGCGGAAGCTTACACATACCTCGACAACGTCACCAAGATCATCGGGAAGCATACGCTGAAGACCGGGTTCGTTTACCGATTGGAGCACTCGGCGCGCATCATCAATCCGCCGCTGCATCTTGGTTTCCAGGGCGGGCTGACTTCGGATCCGACCACCGGGTTGGGCGCCCCCGGGATGGCGCAGTTCATGCTCGGAGCCGTCGACAATACCTCGCAGCTTTCCTATACGTCGTATCCGTATCTGCGCGACCGGTACTGGGGTTTTTACGTCCAGGACGATTACCGCATCACTGCAAACTTCACTTTGAATTTCGGCGTGCGCTACGACATCAACGGTTATTTCAAGACGCGCCAGGGGCCGATGTCCAACTTCTGTCTCAGTTGCCCCAACCCGCTCACGGGATTGAAAGGAAAAATGATTTATTGGGGCGATCCGGAGTTCCCCAATGGACACGACATGGCGCCCGCCAACAAAGACAGCATCGGTCCCCGGCTTAATTTCGCCTGGACGCCATTCAAGGACAAGAAGACCGTGATTCGTGGCGGCTTTGATATCTTCTACACCAATGCCGTCAACAGCTATAACAATGTCGGCCAAGGCATCGCGTCAGGGCCACAGTGGCAGGTGTTTCTCAACTACTCGGGCAGCTTCTACCCGAACCAGTGCGCCCCGTTAACCGGAAATTGTGTGGCATTCCCGTTGAGCGATACCACCGTGGACAAGTCCTTGCTGACCCAGCCGCCAGTGCCTGCCGACCGGCTGCCGCTGGCTGCGCACCGCGACCCGTCGCTGGGCGCAGGCGGCATCCAGTTCTACTATCCGGCTTCGCATGACCCGGAAGTGCTGATGCGGAGCCTCGAGATCGAGCGTGAGCTGCCGTGGAACATGCTGCTCGACGTAGCTTACGTGGGCTCGCACGGCACGCATCTGGCCGGCGATACGTTCCGTAACTTTAGCTACGTGCACACGGCTGACAAGTTGAAATACAGAACGGCGATCGGCGCAACGGTTCCGATCACGGATTATTTCTCCGGCGCCACCGCCGCAGCGCTTCAGAAAGTTTACGGCAGCGATACTTTGCCCCGCAGCCTGCTGCTGCAGGACTACCCGTTCTTCGGCTCGTTGTTCCCCCAGACGTTGTTCAACGGCGCAACCAATTACAACGGCTTGAACGTTAAGCTGCAGAAGCGTTATTCAAACGGACTGAACTTTATTGCGGCCTACACGTTTTCGAAGAAGATCAACAACGCCGCCACCGCGCAACTGGCGGCCGAGTTGCTCGATCCCATTCACAACTCGCGTCCCGGCCTGGTCGGTGGGCGCATCGGGGCGGGCGGCGGCCCGCAAACTCTAGGCGGTCTTTATCAGGACTACGATAACGAAAACATGGACCGCACCATTGCTGTCGATGACATCACGCACATGTTCAACATGGCCGCGAGTTACGATCTACCCGTGGGACAGGGAAAGAGGTTCCTGAACACAGGCGGCGTCGTGAATGCGATTTTGGGCGGCTGGCGATTTACCGGCAATTTCGCGGCCGAGTCCGGTGTGCCGCTGCATGTCAGCGGGCCATGCAACGGCCTTACCTGTTTCCCCAATCTGGTCGGCAACCCCGCCCTTAGCAAGAGCCGTTCGAAAGTGGATCAGGAGGCTGACTGGATCAACGCTGCCGCGTTTCAGCCTGTTTATGGAGCCGATCAGAGCTACTGGGCCAATCCCGATCCCACTGACAACCGCTGGTGGCAGTTCGCATCGGCTGGCGCGTACCTGCCCGGACTGCGCGCGCCGGGCTTCTGGAACGTAGATTCGTCGCTCGTCAAAGAGTTTCACCTGACCGAGCAGCGTTACTTCCAGTTCCGCTGGGAAATGTTCAACGCGCTCAACCACCAGAACCTGGGATTGCCCAATACGAGTTTCTGCCTGCCGCCCGGCCCCAATGGAGAAACCGATACCGTGCATCAGGCCGGATGCAGTTTCGGCCGCATCACAAACATACAGACCGACCCGCGCTCGATGCAGTTTGCGCTGAAGTTTTATTTTTAGCTGACACGCTGCTATAAGCCTTGGATCCTACGGCGGCGCCACTCAACGCTGTTGCAACACTTCGGTCTGGGCGCGAGAGAATGCTCGCGGATTGGTTGATGAAAGGGGGCTTTGGTTACTCGGCAGGTCTTCAGCGCCGCCGTGGCGCTAGAGCGCACGTCGGGATCAGAGCAAGTACGAGAAGCGCAAGCGTGCCGGGCTCAGGAACCGCACTCGGCGAGCCAGTTGTTCCGAAGATCTGGAACGAGGGTTCGCCACTTGTTCCGGACGTCGTGACGATTCCGGTTACGGGATTTTTGAACGATAGCGTTGCATCTGGGGATGCGCCGGTCGTTCCCCAGTAGTCATTGCCCAGACCGGTATCGGTGGCATTTCCAAGCGTCAGAAAGTAATTGCCAGGTGCTACCGGCAGGCTGGGCAGCGAGAGTTCCGACACGAAGTTTGTGAAAGTAGCGTCGGAGAAGGCGGTCGACGTTGGCGTAATCGCGCCGGTTCCGCACCCAATGTCGCCCGCGAATGCCGCCGTGCCAATGCACCAATCAATCGTTTTCGGCGTGGCTGGACCGCCGAAAAGGATTAGCACGTCTTCGGCAAAGATGATCTTGTCGAGCGTGGCCGTGGCGCTGATCGTGAACTCGTCACTGGCGTGGTGGAAGCTATTAATGGTAATTACATTTGTGAAATCGTGATTATCGGCGCCATTGTCATATAGCAGGACGTCGGCCCGCAAGCCCGGCGGCCTCAGGGCAAAGAGTAATATGAACGCGCTGATTTTTAGCAGACCTTTATACTCAGCCATCAGTGACGAGATCGGCTTGTTTTCTACGAAAGAAATCTGCATTTGATTGGCGGCCAGTTGCGATTTCACTGTGACTCCTCCTGTATTGCTAGAGTGGTGTCGCCTTCCTTAGTTTCGCGGTTCAAAATGCTTACGCTTTTTCCGGGCGGGTACAATGCACTACATTTCATTTTTTTATCATCGCGATCTCACCTGGTAACCGCATGAAAATGAGGGAGTTTGTATGCCCAAGTAGTTTGATCTTCGATCCGCGCACCTGCTAGACTGAGATGCCATGGCGGAGTCCGCCGCGCCACCGAATCTGTACTTCGGGAACTTTCAGCTCGATCTGAAAGCTTCGGAGTTGCGCAAGCACGGCATACGGGTGAAGCTTCAGGAAAAACCTTTTCAGCTCCTCGTGCTGTTGCTCGATCGCGCCGGGCAGGTGGTGACGCGAGAGGAACTCCGCCAGAAGCTATGGCCGGCCGATACCTTTGTGGACTTCGACCACAGTTTAGGAACGGCGATGGGAAAGCTGCGCCTCGCTCTGGGAGATTCGCACGGCCGACCGCGATACATCGAAACAGTTCCCAAGCGCGGCTATAAATTCATTGCACAAGTGACCTCGGGCGAAGCGATCGTATCCCACGGGAGTGCTGGTACTACCATTCCGGATGAGCGCGCTGCGGAGAACGCGCGAAGCCAAAATGCGCCTCCGCGGCCAAGGGTAAAATTGCCGGCGGCAGTCTGGCTTGGAGTAACCGCGGTTGCGCTGGCATTGGCTGGCGCGACAGTTCCCGCCGTGCGGGATCGCATTCTAAAGACAGGGGGCGCTCCACGCATTCGCTCTATAGCGGTGTTACCCTTTGAAAATCTCTCGCACGACCCGGAACAAGACTATTTTGCCGATGGCGTGACGGATGAACTGATCACCAGCCTAGCTCGAATTCCCGCGCTGCGCGTGATTTCGAGAACTTCGTCCATGTACTACAAAGGCAAGCACTTGCCGCTGGCCAGGATCGCGCGTGAATTGAATGTGGATGGGGTCCTCGAAGGCACGCTTCGGCGATCGGGCAACCGGGTCAGGCTCACAGCGCAGTTAATCCATACGCCGGAAGAGCGACACATCTGGGCTCAAACTTATGAGCACGACGCGGGCGATCTTCTAACGCTCCAGGCGGTGCTTGCCGAAGCCATTACAAATGAAATCAAGGTAACAGCTGCGCCGCAGGCTGAGCCGATCGTGCCGCAGCAGCGCATAAATCCAGAAGCTTACGAAGATTATTTAAGAGCACGCTACTTCTGGAACCGATCTTCTGCCGGGGATATGCAACGTGCCATGGATCTCTTCGAGCAGGCTGCGCACAAGGCTCCGGATTATGCGCCAGCTTACACGGGTTCAGCCGACTGCTATTTTGAACTCGCCAACGATCATTTGCTGCCGGCGAATGAAGGATACGCAAAGAGTAAAGGGTCGGCGCTGAAGGCCTTGGCCATCAATGCCAATTTGAGCGAAGCTCATATCGCGCTCGCAAGGGTGCTGTTTCAGCGTGAATGGAATTGGCGAGGTGCCGAACGAGAATTCCATCGGGGCATCGAATTGAGTCCGAGTTCCCCAAGGGCTCGTGTCTACTACGCGAGCTTCCTGATGGCGATGGGACGCAGCGAGGAAGCGGTTATGGAAGGGAAGCGGGCGTGTACGCTCGATCCGGTAGCTCATTCCACGAGCCGCAGCCTGGGCGATCTCTTTTATCTCTCCCACAAATTCGACGAGGCAGTTGCCGCGTGGCGAAGAACGCTGGAGCTGTATCCGGACTCCGGATCCGAGCACCTGAGTATCGCGCGTGTGTTTTGGAAGCAGGGATTGGAACGGGAGGCGCGGGAGGAATTACTCAAGGCCGAAGAGCTTTGGGGGGCCGATGGAGAGACGTTGGCGATCTACCGGCGAGCCTACGCGGTGGGCGGAATGAGAGGGGTATGGAAGAAAGAACTGGAGCTGGCACATTACGAGCGCCCGTACGAGTTCGCCTTACTACACGCGCAGATTGGAGATCGAGATGGAGCGTTCAGGTGGTTGGAGAAGGCTGTTGCCGATCGAGAAGCGAGAATCGTATTTCTCAAAATGACGCCGCTGCTGGACGAACTCCATTCCGACCCGCGCTTTCAGAATTTGATCCGACAGGTGGGGCTGCCGATTTGACGCTGCATTGGCGGCCGTTTCGCCAAAGTACAGGTTCGAACGGCCAAACCGAAGAGTCGCGAACAGACTGAAGCCGGACGTTCGGAATCCTGATAATCGAGGTGCCGGCGCGCAACGGCAAACAGGATCAGCCGACTCTTTGTCCAGAGCTCAGGCCAGAATCAGATCCGGATTGATCTCCACACCCAGCCCGGGACCCTGCGGCACCGAAATGTTGCCTTCCCGGTCGACTACGGGCGCGTTGCGGAAAATCGCAAAGCGCTTGCGGTAGTCGCAAATCGGCGGGTCGTGATCGAGTTCCAGCAAGTTGCCGCGAGGCCAGGATGCCACCAGGTGCAAGGCGGCGATGGCGCCGATGGGTTCCTCAATGGCAACGTGAGGCGTGACCTGCCGGTCGAAGGCCTCGGCCAGCACGCCGATCTTTCGCATATCGTTGATTCCGCCCGCGAGCATCACTTCCGGTTGCAGAATGTCGAAGATCCCCTGCTGGAGCATCCAGTGAAATTCGTGAACACCGTAGTTGTTTTCGCCTCCGGCAATCGGGATACCGACCTTCTTGCGGAGCTCAGCGTGCTGCTCAAACGCGAAACGCGGCAAGGGCTCTTCGAGCCACGCACACTTGAGACGTTCCAGTTCGCGCGCCGTCTCCAAAGCGCGGCGGAAATCCCAGAGCACGGCCGGCTGCCAGTGCGCGGGATTTTCGGCCTGGTTGGCATCCGTCATGATTTCGATCCGCTCGCCGACTCTTTTGCGAACGGCCTCCACAATCGCGATATCGTCCTTCATGTTGGGGTTGTGCAAGCGCAGCTTGATCGCTTTCCAGCCCTGGTCTGCCAACTCCGCCGCCATGTTGGCCCGCTCTTCCGGGTTTGAAAGCTGGATCATCGCGGCGTAGGTGCCGACTTTGTCCTTGCCGCCTCCCAGCAACTTATAGATGGGTTGTCCGCAGGCTTTACCCACCAGGTCCCAGAGCGCGATATCCACGTTCGGGCCGCCGTTGTACATCCCGCACAGCTCTTCATAAAGCATCCGGGCAAAGAGCTGCTCGGTATCGAACGGATCCTGCCCGATCAGGACTTTTTGCACCTTGGGCAGCAAATACTCGTGGATGGAGGGACCGACACCCACCAGGCCCTGGTCGGTCCGTAACTCGAGGAACGCTCCACCCCCAACCTGAAACTTGTACGTCTGGCCCGGGGGGTACCAGGCCGGCTCCAGAGTTCCCAGTTCCTGAACCACCTTAAGACGAACGAGCCGCACGCCGGTGATCTTCATGCGCCCGGCGCGGCGCCTGGCCTCCTGGGCGGCGGGTGAAGGCAGTCCCATAGCCAGCGGCCCGAGACTTCGGACAAAGCTTCTGCGATTCATAGCGCCTCCCCGCGGACTTCCAATCATGACACGAGCGCTGCAAGCTTCGATGAGGCGGATCACATTACTGCGCGTCGCCAACTCGTCGCCGGAATTTTGATCTCGGGAAACGAACTGGCGCCGGAGGAGGTCGCGGGGCCAGAAGCCCGAGCCCGATACATTCTCTCACGCGGCTGGACTCTCGCTGGGCGACGAAATATCGACGTGGACGGGCGTGCCGTCTTTAATGCCGGTGGCTTTTTCTTAAAATCCTTTGGAGCGTGACGGCGCCTAATTCCGTGTCCGGAAAGCCACGATGTTGAACTCCGGCGCCGCCGATTGCAGGAGCTCGACTTTCAACAGTACCTCAAAATAGGGGAATCCGGATTCCTTCTGCAGCCCGAGTGTGGAACTCAGGGCGCGCACCCAGCGTTCGCTGCTGATGAACTCTCCACCCGCATCTGTCGACGCCAGGTTCGTTCCCGAGATCACCAGCACGTTGCCGCGATGAGACAGGTTGGGCAGGAAGGCGACTCGACAGTACCCTTCGCGTTCCCAGGACGATCCTTCGTACGTGGCCAACTCGCCGGGCAATGGCGAATGGTTTTCAAAAAAAGACAATGGAGGCGGCTCTCGATAGCCGCTGCGGAAATTCAGGCGGTCTTCAAATAACTGCAGCCAGGGATTGGCACGCCTGCTGCCGAGCAAAATCACATTATGCGATTGCAGATAGGACACCGTAAAATCCCGGGCGAATATGACGTCTGTGGGGAAGTGATGGGCCGCGTTGAGCATTCCCAGTTTCCACGCCACGTCGGCATCCGCGATGTGCGTGAAGAATTTGTTCATCAGTAACTTGGCGATTCGTCTGTCTTCCGGGTTTCGCAGCTGATCGGCAAGATCCGCAAACTGCTTCTTCTTATAGTCATTGAGATCGATCTCCCTGTGGAGCAGATCCTCGAACATGGTCAAAGTGGAATCCGAAAGCACCAGACAGGTTTGCCGGCCATTACCAAACATCTGGTTCCACAGCCGGTCGACCGTGGGCCTCGGCTCGGATCCTGCGGCGAGTGGAGCCGGAGGACTCACTCGGGTGAATGCCAGAGCCATGAACGCCGCGCCGGTGGACACTGCCAGGATGACCAAAACCGCCCAAATCGGTCTGACATAAAAGCCCGACCGCCGTTCCGCCGGATCCGGGACACCGGGGTCCGCGACTTGCGATCCACGGAAATGAAACACGGGAGTATATCCGCCCTTGGGGATTTCGATGACGACCGATTCGTCGCGGCCCTCGGTCGAAAAATACAACAGCAGCTTTCGCCGCAGGCGCGAGGCGTGCACGCGAACCAGCGTGTCCTCAGTGGTGTTGTAATCGGACGGCCGGCCGAAAACTTTGACTCCCACCTCCTGCTCGCGGATCACGGCCGCGGGATCGTTCAGCGCGCGCTCGCAGAGAAACAGAAACAATTCCTGCAGGCGTTTGGAGTCCTTGAACGTAGGGCTGCCGGCGACGCGGCGCACTACTTCCAGCCGCACGTCGTCCCCAACGCTAGGGGGGTGTTTTTTTACGGCGATGGGATTCAACTCGATCACCGCGCGGTCAACTGTTGAAGAGCGTGGAAAAAACATTATAGCACGTAGGGATAAATGGCGAGAAACGCATGGAGAAACACGCTAAATCCATGCGCTTTCGCCGTGAATTCACTTGAGCTCGCCACCCCAGGCGCTACACTTCAAGAAGTCATTTTTTGAAACTCAAGAAGTCATTTTTGAAACAACCTCTAACAAATGCGCGCCGCTGTGCGTTTTCGTACACGCCGCGCTGATCGGCAGGGAATAGAATGCGAACGTCAAAACTGGCGGCAATTTGCTGCCTCTCTCTCCTGGCTGCGCCCGCCTGGACACAGTCCTTCCTGAGCTCCATAACGGGAAAGGTGATCGATCAACTTAGTGCCGCCATTCCGAACGCGAAAGTGGTGGCGACCGAGATTCGAACCGGGGTCGCGCGCCAGACCGTGTCCAATACCAACGGTGAATATTTGGTGGCGGACCTGGTGCCGGGCCACTACATCGTGGCCATCTCCGCTCCAGGATTCAAAGAGTTGAAGAGTTCCGACATCATCCTGACGGGGAATCAGGCGGCGCGCTTCGACGGACAGCTGCAAATCGGCGCCAGCTCCGAATCCATCCAGGTGTCGGCATCCGCGCCCACCATCGACACAATTGACGGACAGGTGTCCGGTGTACAGACCCGCGACGAGCTGAATCTGCTGCCCACAGGCCTGCGCAGTACCCTCACGCTGTTCATGCTGAACTCGTACAATTACGGCGCGGTCGGCTCCGGTTTCTCGATTGGCGGCGTGCGCGCGACGGACACAAACTATACGATTGACGGCACGACGTCCAATTCGAATGCGTTTGGCGAGCAGGTCGGGCCGCAGACCGAAGTCGCTTTCGAGTCGCTGCGCGACGTCGAGTTCCGGATCAGCAACAACTCGGCGGAGTTCGGCAAGGTAGCCACCGTGCTCATGGAAACCAGGTCAGGCGAGAACCAGATCCACGGCAGCGCTTTCTACAGTCAAGCCAACAATGCCTTGAACGCAAAAAACTTTTTCGCGACCAAGCGGTTGCCCTCGGTGCCCACCATGCACCAGGCGGCCGCGAGCTTCGGCGGCCCGGTATACATTCCCAAGATTTACAACGGTCACAACAAGACGTTCTTTTACTTCGCCTGGGAAGAGACACGCTTCCCGTCGAGCGCGTTCAACACCGCCAGCGTCCCGACGGATGCATTCCGCAACGGCGATTTCTCCTCTTTGCTTGCGGATGGCATCGTGATCACCGACCCCTCCACCGGTCTGCCGTTCGAGGGCAATAAGATCCCGGCAAATCGTATCAGCCCCGTGGCGCAGAAGGCACAGAGCCTCTTTTACCGTGAGCCCAATTTCGGCAGCCCCGATGATTACGTCAACAACTGGCGCGGTTATGTCCCCCGGTCGTCGCGTTTCGACAGGTACAGCGCGCGCATCGATCACATGCTTTCCGCGAGCGACAACCTGTCGGCGCGCGTGATCGTCCGGAACGATCCTTTTCTCCAGCCGCGCCTGAGCAACGACCAGGGCACGACGGCATACAACCAGTACCGGCGCAATATCAATGCCTATCTGTCGGAGACGCACATTTTCACCCCGCAACTGGTGAATGAATTCCGCATTGGCTTTTCCCGCGACCACGCGGATCTCAACGGTATCCACAACGGCAACGAAATCCTGTCGCAGTTGGGCCTGCTGGGCGCGACGCCGAATGCGAAAAGCGGCACGCCCGAATTCGATTTCGACAATTTCGACACCACCTACGAGACGGCAGACTCATTCTGGACGTCGCAGGCCACCGAATACCTGGATAACGTGACGTTTGCAAAGGGCCGGCACAACCTCAAGATGGGCGTGAGCTTCCGCCGCAACAACCCGAACCAGACCAATAATATGGATTGCGACTTCGGCTGTTTTGGATTTGACGGCTCGATGAGCGGATTCGATTATGCGGACTTCCTTCTCGGTATTCCTTCCAGCAGCAAGAGAAACTTCCGCGCGCCGACTTCGTACGGCCGCTGGACCGACGCGGCGGCCTACCTACAGGACGACTTCAAGTTCACGCCCAAGTGGACCCTCAATCTGGGCCTGCGGTGGGAAGGGAACCAGGCGGCGTCTGATAAGAATGACGAGATCTACGCCTTTGATCCGGTGACCGGCGGCCTGGTGGTGCCCAACCAACACTCGCTGCAGTTCATCTCGCCTCTGTTCCCATCCACGATTCCGATCCGGACGGCGGCGCAGGCCGGGTATCCCAGCGCGCTGGTGAGGTCGCACTGGATGAACTTCGGGCCGCGCGTGGGCTTTGCCTACCTGCCGCTTGCCGGCAGCAACTTCGTGATTCGGGGCGGCTATGGCATTTACTATTCGCCGCTGATCGCCGCCAATGTCGGCGACCAGCTTTTCCAGGGCGGGCCCTACGGTTCGAGCGAATCGTTTTATAACGAGCTGGTCAACGGCGTCCCGACCTTCCAGTTTCCGAATCCGTTCGGCGGCTCCGCCGACCTGGGCGGGCAGAATGTCGAATCGCTTCTCAAAAATCTGAGGACGCCTTACGTCCAGCAGTGGAACATGACTGCGGAGAAAGAACTGCCTGGCCGTATTGTGGTCCACGGAACCTACCGCGGGTACCGCGGCAACCAACTGGTTTGGAGGCGGGATCTGAATACACCTCCTGCCAGCACGAGCAACAATCTGGAGGATAACTATTTCCCATATCAAAATTTCTTCCATGCCGGGATCAACGAAAACGGCGGCATCCAGAAATTCAATGCTATGGATCTGAGCGTGGAGCGCAAATTTACCTCCGGCCTCTCATTCCAGTCGCAGTACACGCTGGCAAAAAATCAGTCCGACGCCGGAGACGACGGCGAGCGGAACTCAACCGAGGATCCATTTAACCGCGCGCGCGATATGGCCAATGTTTCCTACATGCCGCGTCATCGCTGGGTGAGCAGTGTGCTTTACGACCTGCCGTTCGGCCGTGGCCAGCGCTTCGGCGCCAACTGGAATCGCGTTCTTAACGGCGTTGCCGGGGGATGGACCGTATCGGGCATCCTCCTGGAGCAGTCGGGACAGTTCCTGAACGTGCAATACAGCGGCGTCGACATCCTGCACAACCGCAACCGGGGCGGGCGGCCGGACTGCGTTGTGGGCGCCAGTTACTATCCGGATAACCAGTCCGTCTCCCTCTTTCTGAATCGCGCCGCGTTTGCATTGCCGGCGCCGGGCACATTTGGCGATTGCCCGCGCAATGCGGTGAACGGGCCGGGCATCAACAGCGTGAATCTGAGCGTTCAAAAAACGGTGAAGCTTCATGAGCGCGCTACATTCCGCCTCATCGGGGCTGCCATGGATGCCCTCAACCACCCGATCTTCAGTAATCCGAACACCACGATCACCAGCGGCGGTTTCGGACGCATCACCGGCGTGAACGGTTCCCGCAATGCACTGGGAGCGAGTGGTTCTCGCGCCATCCAGATCGGCGCCCGCATCGATTTCTGAGGCGGATTACAGAATGCGGCGTTCACCGCATTAGCCGGGCAATTCGACCAGAGAGCGGCCGTTGTTCAAGCCAAGCACCATCGGCCGCTCGCAAAATATATTGCCGGCAAAGCATATCGAGACATACAAAGCGGCCGCGATCCGCAGCCGGCAATATGCGAGTGCAATGTAGATCCCTCGACGTGTTATTTGCGCGTCCCTTCTGGAAATCGAGAATCGTATTCCGATCGTGATCACACGGCGGATGGCGCTCGGATTATGTGCTGTTCCGGTCTTTTTATAGCCCGACCAAACCAGGCGTGCTCCCTGTGGCGATGGAAAATGCGATTCGCCAACGCGCACCGCGATTAGGTTATACTGAGCAACTCTTTCAGCGAGCCCTCATGTTTCGTTACTTGCCCCTGATCCTCAAGAGCAGCATGCGGAGCAAGCGGCGCAGCATTTTGACCGTCACCAGCGCCGCCATCTCCTTGAGCCTGCTCGGCACGTTGATGGCGATCTATCACGCTTTCTATTTCGGCGAAGCTCCGCCGCAGCAGGCCCTCCGCGCCATCGCCCGCAATCGCGTTTCCCCGGCGCTCACGCTGCCCATTTATTACGGCGACAAGATCAAGCGGGTGCCGGGCGTCGTCGAGGCCATGCCGTTTCAGTTCTTCGCCGGCGTATACAAGGAACCGAAAAATATCTTTGCCCGCTACGCCGTGCAGCCCGAGCACCTTTTTGCCATTCATGCGGACTACTCCATTCCGGAGGAACAGAAAGTGGCGTTCCAAAAGGAAAAACGCGGGTGTGTGGTGGGCCGCGGGCTCGCCGAGAAGTATGGATTCAAAATCGGCGATCGCATCACACTGAAGGGAGACATTTTCCCGGTCACCGTGGACCTCCAGCTGGTCGGAATCTATGACAGCCTGTTCCACGATGACGTCCTGTTCTTCCGGCTCGACTATCTGTTCGATCTGCTGCCGGAGCGGCGCCGGAACAAAGTATTCGCCTTCCATGTGCTGATCGACGATCCCGGCTCTATGGAGCGTATCTGCAAAGAGATTGACGAGCTTTTTCGCAACTCCCCTGCGCGCACTCGCACGGAAGCCGAACGGGCTTTTGAGCTCGGCTTTCTGTCCATGCTTGGCAACGTCAAGGGCTTCCTGCTCAGCATCAGCGTCGCGTTGAGCTTTATGTTGCTGCTGGTGACGGCCAACACGATGGCCATGTCGGTCCGCGAGCGCGTCCGCGAAGTTGGCGTGCTCAAAACACTGGGCTTCACAACCCCGGCCATTCTCTCGATGCTGCTGGGCGAAGCTGCATTTCTCACGGCGGTTGGGGGTCTGATCGGCTGCGGCTTCACCGCGGTCCTGGTTGCTCTGGTGAGAAAACTGCCTGCGATCATTCTGCCGCTGTCTTCCCTACAACTGGAGCCGTCGGTAGCGGTGCTCCTCCTCGCCGTGGCGGTAGTGATAGGACTGGCCAGCGCCATCATGCCCGCCTGGGGCGCGGCACGCATTCCCATTCTCCAGGCGCTCAAATTTACGGACTAGGCATGGCGATCCCGCTCTCTTACAATCTTCGTAATCTCCGGGAGCGAAAAACCCACACCATCATGACCGCGCTGGGCCTGGCACTGACCGTGGCCGTTGCGCTTTCCGTGCTGGCGCTGGTTGACGGTCTGCGCCAAACTTTCCGGGCAAGCGGCGATCCCCTGAACATTCTGGTGCTGCGCAAAGGAGCGACCACTGAGCTCGCGAGCAACTTCAACCGGTCCGTATACAACGACCTGAAGTTCAAACCCGGCATTGCGCGCACTCCGTCCGGCGAACCCATGGCATCGCTCGAGCTGGTGACGGTCATCGGCCTGGAAAGTCCGGAGCACCCGGAGGGAACGAACGTGAATTTCCGGGGCCTCAAGCCCATCGGAATCCGGATGCGAAAGGACCTGGAGATCGTCGCGGGCCGCTGGTTCCGGCCGGGCTTTCGCGAAGCCGTTGTGGGGCAATCGGTTGCAGCGCGCTACCCGGAAATGGGGGTTGGCGGCAAACTCCACCTGGGACACGGCGATTGGGACGTGGTCGGCGTCATGCGGGCCGGCGAATCCTCGATAAATAGCGAGATTTTCTGCGACTTAGACCAGGTCGCCGCCGACGAAAACCGACCCGAGGTGCTCAGTTCTACCCTGCTCCAGGCTGCGGATGCGGTATCTAAGGCAGCGCTGATTCGCGATTTGAGCGACGACCAGCGCTTGAACGTCGATGCCGTAGGCGAAGTGGAGTACTACGACCGGCAAACCCGCTCGTCGGCTCCGGTGGAGTTCGTCGGACTGTTTGTGGCGGCGCTGATGTCGATCGGCAGTTCGTTCGCCGCTATGAACACGATGTACGCTGCCGTCTCGCACCGCGCCCGCGAGATCGGCACGCTGCGCGTCCTCGGTTTTTCGAAAGGCGCGATTCTGCTCAGCTTTCTCCTGGAATCGCTTGCACTTGCGGCTTTGGGCGGGATTATCGGCTGTCTGCTGGTTCTGCCGCTGAACAACCTCACCAGCGCGATCGGCAGTTTTACGACGTTCAGCGAAACCACTTTCCATTTCCGGGTGACGCCGCAAATCATGGGGATCGGAATGCTGTTCGCGGGCTTTATGGGCACGTTAGGCGGCCTGTTTCCAGCGAGTAACGCGGCGCGAAAGGAAATTCTGGTCGCCTTGCGGTCGTTCTGAGCGAAGTCCTAAAGCCTTGTTCCGGCAAACCATCCGGGTGTAAACTACCGCTCTCGACTGAATTACAGGCAACCCCAGTCATGAACAGCCATCCCGAAGAGCTCGAACTGGCGCGTGCCTACCGGCGCGACCAGCCCTTTGAGGAACTGACGCAACAGCAGGTAAACCAGATCATGGACCGTGGCCGGAGTCTGCATAAGTGGTTCAAAAAGCACAAGATACTGCACTGCGGCATCGGCCTGGCGGTGATCGTTTTCTTGCTGGGCGGCGATTTTCTGGTGCTTATGCGTCTGCCGCGCCTGTTTTTGACGGAACCGGGCCGTTGGTGGCAGCTCCTGTTGGGTAGTTGCGTGGCCGGTTCCCTGCACAGTTACCTGATGTATTCGCTGGTCGTGTATTCCTTGCATGAAGGGGCTGCGCATCGAGCCATCTTTCCGCCCGAAGGGCCTCTAAGCCGATTCGGGCACTGGATCGCCTCTAATTTGTGCAGGTTTGCAGCCGGGGAACCGGATTTTTACTCCAGCCACCACATGGCGCATCACGCGAAATTCGGCACCGAGGAGGATGGCGAGTTCCTGAACTTTGTGGTTCCGCGGCGCTACTGGATGACCTTTTTTCCGCTGGCTGCGTTCATTAATTTCAGCGATTTCGTGATTCACCGTCCGCCCACCTACACGCGGAGCCGCCTGGTGTCTGCCTTCACGAGCTCGACCTATAACCTGGTATACGGATATTTCCTATACCGGTCATTCGGGCTGGTCTTTACGCTTCTCACGATGTTGGTCTTCCTGCCGCACGTCGGTTTCTACCTGGACCGGCTGCGGCAGTTCACCGAACACAACCTGATGCCGCTGGACAACCGGAACGGCTCCCGGAGCTTCGGAGTCGGCTTCTGGGGTCTTGTGGTAGGCGGCGGCCCGTGGGGTTCGCCCTGCCACTGGGAGCACCATCTGGTGGCGAGTCTGCCCTGGTACCAGCAATTGATTCTTCACCGTTATGTTGTGGGGCTGCTGACCCCGCGCCAGCGCGAGCAGTTTCTCATCGGGCCGGTGATCGGGTTTCCCAAACTCTGGTGGCGTCTTGTTAGAGATTCGCGGGCATTTCTCCGGCAGCCGGTCTCTCCCCGGGTTCCATGACTATCGGTGAACGCGCTGCATTTCTGGGATCGACCGGGTTGTTTGGCTCAGTCGACCCATCCCTTTTAGATACACTGGCGTCCAGCCTGGAAACCCGGTGGCTGAACGATGGCGAAGTTCTGGTTCGCGAGGGGGATGCGGATCAAAGCTTGTACCTGGTAACGTCGGGCTGCCTGCGGGTTTGCGTCAAGAACCTGCGAAATGAACGCACCGTTCTGGCTTACGTTGCGTACGGCGAGAGCGTTGGTGAGATGGGACTGCTCGCCAACGACCCGTCGTCGGCCACGATCGACGCTGTAGGCAAGGCCGAGGTAGTTTGTTTGCCGCGCGCGGATTTTGATCAATTCGCAGCCGCGAATCCGGCTGCCGGTTTGCTCGTCACACAAGCCCTCAGCCGGAGGCTGCAAAGAAACCTGCTCGGGCTGGCACTCCGCCGAAACGACCTATTCGCGTCGCTCGACCTCGATGTCCTGCAAGATCTCGAAGAGGGAATCGAGACCTTTATGCTTCATGGAGGCGAGACGCTGTTCCGGCAGGGCGATGAAGGAGACTTTCTCTGCATCGTGGTGAGCGGCCGTCTTCGGGTGGTGGTGCAGCGAGCCGACGGCCAGGACAAGACGATTGCCGAGCTGGGGTCGGGCGAGATCGTGGGCGAGATGGCAGTGGTGACCGGGGAAAAGCGGAGCGCAACGGTGGATGCGATCCGCGACTCACAGCTTGCCAAGTTAACGAAGGCGGCGTTTGAGCGTTTCCTGTCGGACCACGGCCAGGCCGCGGTGTCGGTGCTGGCGCGCAAACTGGCGGAGCGCCTGCGCGACACGACAGCGGGCCGGATCGGGCAGCGGACAATTTCCACCGTGGCGATCATTCCGGCGAACGCCGACGCGCCGGCGGGCGCATTCTGCGAGCGGCTGACGGCGGCTCTCTCCACGTTCGGTTCCACGCTGTATTTGACGGGCGAACGGGTGAACCAGCATCTGGGGCAGGAGGGGATCGTCCAGACCTATGAACTTGCAGGCGGCAACATCCGGATCGTGGCATGGCTCAACAATCAGGAACTGACCCACAGCTATGTGCTGTATGAAGCGGATCCTTTCCTGTCGCCGTGGACGGAACGTTGCATTCGCCAGGCAGATCACATTCTGGTGGTGGCGGACGGCAAAGCCGATCCGGCGGCGGGAGACATTGAGACCGAGCTGCTGCGGCCCCATGAGGAACGCTACACGGCGCCGCAGTGGCTGGTTCTGGTGCACGGGGAGGGCGACCCATCGGAGACGCGCAAATGGCTGGACGCGCGGCATGTGGAACGACATTTCCACGTGCGGTTGTCGGATTCCACGACGGTGGATCGTCTGGCGCGTTTTTTGACCGGCCGGGCGCTGGGCTTGACGTTGGGCGGAGGGTTCGCACGCGGACTGGCGCACGCCGGGGTGTTTCGCGCCATGGAAGATCTGGGCGTTCCCGTCGATGCCATCGGCGGGGCCAGTATGGGCGCGTTGGTAGGCGCCATGCGGGCGATGGGTTGGGACTGCGAAAAGATCGTTCGCGAAACCTGCCAGGCATGCACCGGTGTGTTCGGCGATCTGACGTTTCCGTTCCTCGCGTTCAAGACCGGCCGGAAGTTCAGTGAGGCGATCCGAAAACTATACGGCGATATTCAAATCGAAGATCTGTGGCTGCCGTTTTTCTGCATTTCCGCAAACCTCAATCGTTCCCAGCTCAAAATTCATTCGCGCGGTTCTCTGGCGAAGGCGATCCTGGCGGCAACCAGGGCGCCGGGAGTGTTCCCGCCCGTTGTGTACGAAGGGGAATTGCATATCGATGGCGGCGTGATCAACAACGTTCCGGTGGACATCATGAAGACGTTTGCGAACAGCGGCATCGCCGTGGGCGTGGACGTCTCTCCGCCTCACGAACTGCGCCAGACGGAGGATTACGGGGATGTGGTCGTGGGATGGGAAGCTTTTTGGAATCGTTTCAACCCGTTCGTCCGCAAGCGCGTCTATACGCCGAGCATTCTGCTGGTTATGATTCGGACGCTGGAATTCAGCGGGATCGCGTACAAGAGCCACAGGATCGAGCTCGCCGACATTTACCTGTATCCGGAGCTGCTCAAGTTCAAAAGGACGGATTTCCACCTGGCGGCACAGATCGTGGACGCCGGACATGCTGCCGCGAAAGCCAAGGTGTCGGAGTGGCTCACCACTTCAATTGCCGCCGCGAAACGGCCGGACCTGGCGGCGCCGGTGAACGAGCGTAAGGTGCCGCTTGGGACCGACTGATTCGTCCCGTTCGGGCACAATGCTGCTGACCGGCGCCACAGGGTTTGTTGGCCGCGAGCTGTTGTGGCGGCTGGTCCGGCAGCCCGGCAACCGCGTGATTTGTCTGCTGCGCGCGAAAAATGATGCGGAGGCGACGGCGAAGCTGGCGCACGTGCTCGATCAGGCGCGCCCCGAACCGTTGACCGCGGAGCAGCGGGCGCGCGCGACGGCGCTACGGGGAGATCTGACGGAACAGGACCTGGGGCTGACGCCTGAGCAACGGGACGAACTGGCGGCGAGCGTTCATCGCGTGATCCACGACGCAGCAACCGTGGACTGGGCCACATCGCTCGAAACGGCGCGGCGGATCAACGTGGAGGGAACGGGCCGCGTGT
This sequence comes from Bryobacteraceae bacterium, assembly GCA_035280425.1. Taxonomy (GTDB): domain Bacteria; phylum Acidobacteriota; class Terriglobia; order Bryobacterales; family Bryobacteraceae; genus QHXW01. The sequence continues at coordinate 37,286 of DATEFW010000024.1, forward strand.
TGGAACTGGCGGCGCTGGCGCATGCCCGCGGCGCGCTGCGGCGCTTCGATTACGTCAGCACATGCCACGTTTGCGGGCGGCGGCGCGGACGCATCGCGGAGGAATCGCTCGATGGCAGCGCCGGTTTTTTCAATAATTACGAGCAAAGCAAGTTTGAAGCCGAGCAACTGGTGCGACGGAGCGGGCTGCCTTTTGCCACGTTCCGGTTGAGCTCGGTGGTGGGCGATTCACGCACGGGTTATTCCTCCACGTTCCGGGTGATGTACTGGCCGTTGAAAATGCTTTCGCGCGGCATGGCTTGGGTCGTTCCGGCGGACCGGCGCGGCATTGTGGACATCGTTCCGGTGGATTACGTGTGCGACGCACTGGAAGCGCTGTCGGCGGACATGTCGCAGCGCGGGAAAACGTTTCATCTGGCGGCCGGACCGGAGCATTCGTCGACGATCGGAGAGCTGCTGGACCTGGGAGTCCAGACGTTCCAGGTACGCGCGCCGCTGCTGGTGCCGCCCTCAACGTTCTTCTATACGCTGCGGCCCCTGCTGTTTCTGATCACGTGGGGCAAGCGGCGGGAGATGCTGAAGAAGGGCCGCGTTTACGTGCCCTATTTTTCGTTCCGCTCGCCCTTCGATACCTCGCAGGCGCGCGCCGTTCTGGACAAGCTGGGCTTGCGGCCTCCATTGGTCCGGGACTATTTTCAGACGCTGATCGATTACGCCATTGCGAGCGACTGGGGCAAGCGGCCACCCAACGCGGCCGCGGTTTCTGCGCCTGCCGAAAGCGCACAGCAGGAGAGGCGCGCGTGAACTTCTATGAGATGGGCCCGGAGGAGCAGCGCAACGCCTCGGCAGCCAGATTGTTTCGTTATCTGCGAGATTACATCTACCCGTACCACCCGTATCTGCGGCGACTCTACCAGCGCGAGCGAGTAGATCTTTCCAAGCTGCGCACGCCCGACGATGTGCGGCGCCTGCCCATTATTGACAAGTCTCACTTGCAATCCGATCCGCAGCTTTTCATTCTGCGGCCGACGGTGCCAGGCGGACCGCGTCTGCCCGAGGGCTACGAAACCGAGCCGCTGCGCAAATCGGCCCTGATGAAATACACGCTCGAGACGTTGATCAATCGTCCGAGGGACTACACCCGTTTGGCCTGGCGACCGACCTTCCGCCAACAGGTCCGGCGGCGGGGCCTGCTCGAATGGCAGCCGATTCATTACATTTTCTCGACAGGATCGAGCGGAACGCCGACGCCGGTGACCTATACGCACCACGACTTCACCCACGTTCTCGCCGAGATGACATCGCTGTTCGCGCGGCCGAGGAAGCTGGATCCGAACCGGGCGTACTTTGAATGGACCGACCGGATCATGAACGTGTTCCCGGGCGCTCCGCACATGGCGTTTTTCGGGCCGGTGCTGGCCAAAGTCATCACGGGAGTTTCCAGTTTCGAAACTTTCGGCGGAGCCGTAATTCCCACCGAAAAACAGATCATGATTTTCGCCGCCGGAGGATTCACCACGCTGGCCGCGGTTCCCTCCTATCTGGTCCGGTGGCTGAGACGCGCCGCTGTTTTGTTGCAGGAAGGCAAGATTCGGCCGCTCGCGCGCTTCAAATCGGTCCTGGTGGGTGCGGAGCCGCTAAGCGCGGCGCAGCACGATTATATCCGCGGGCTGGCGCTGAGCGTGGGAGCCGACCCGCGCTTCGCGATTCACCAGACGCTGGGCATGACCGAGATGAAATGGACCAGCATCGAATGCGCGGACGGCAGCGGCCTGCACTTGAACCCCAAGTATTTCTTCTGCGAGCTGCTCCATCCGGAGACGCGCGAGCCGGTTGCTCCGGGCGAGCCGGGGGTCCTGGTGTTCAGCCATATCGGCTGGCGGGGCACGGCACTGGTGCGGTTCTGGACGGGCGACTTGATCAAGGGCGGGGCACGATGGGACCGCTGCGGTTCGTGCGGCCTGATGTTCCCGCGCATCTATCCGCCGATCTGCCGCGCGGAAAGAGATTTCACGAAACTCAAGGGGGCGCGGGTGGATCTTTCGCTGCTCGTGGACACGGTCCGCGAAACGCCGGGTGTGCGACAGTTCCAGATCATCCTCGAGAACGAGAATCCCCAGGACCGGTTCTCGCGCGATGTGCTCACGGTGCATCTGGCGGCCGAAAACGGAAGCAACGCGGTGAACATCGAGGGCAGTTTGCGCGAGCGCCTGAAGACGCACACGGAGGTTTCACCGGATCGCGTGATCTTCGAGGACGACGAAGAATCGCTGGAGAAGCGCCTGTTCGCCAGGAACGGCATCAAGGCTGAATACCTGGTGGAGCGCCGCGCGCATCATATTTGAGGACGGACAGCATGACCACTGAAGCCGCCTCGAAGCCCGCCCCTCCCGGACCCCTGGATGATGCGGGTTACCGCTATTTGCCGGGGCGTGTGCGGTCGCACCTGGTGGTGCTTCCCGGAGTGATTCGGAATCCGCCGGAATACTTCGTCCAGGTGGCGCGACGTTACGGCGGCGTGGTCACGCTCAGCCCGCGGCGGATTTTTCTGGTCACCGATCCCGAGGGCGTGAAGCATGTGGTGCAGGACAACCACACCAACTACATCAAGGGGCCCTGGTACAAAGTCTTGAAGCCATTGATGGGCGACGGCCTGTTTTCGAGCGACGGCGAACTATGGAAGCGGCAGCGGCGCCTGGTGCAGCCGGCCTTTCAAAAGAAGCATCACCCGCGGATGGCCGAAATCATCTCCAGTGCCACGGCGGGCATGCTGGATCGCTGGTCAGCGAACGCGGCCTCCGGCAAAGCGATTGACGCACGGGGCGAGGTGATCCTGCTCACGCTCGAAATTCTGCTGCGGAGCATGTTCAGCGGCGATCTGATCGGCCACGAACACGAGTTGCGCGACGCCGTCATCGAGTACGAGAAGCACATGGACCTGGTGAGCGCGGTGAATTCGGCAAAACTTCCGGCGTGGGCGCCGTCCAGGGGACGGCGGCGTTTCCAGGGAGCCGTGCGCACGCTTGAAGAGTTTATCTTTCGCGTGGTGAACGAGCGGCGGCGGACCCAAACCGACAACGGCGACCTGGTATCGCTGCTGCTTTGGGCGCGCGATGAAGAAACCGGCCAGTCGATGAGCGACCGGCAGATCCGCGACGAGCTGATGACCATGCTGCAGGCCGGGCATGACACGGTTTCGGATGCGATAGCCTGGACGTGGTTTCTGATGGCCAAGCATCCCGATGTGCGAGAACGGGTCGAGCAGGAGGTGGACGCGGTGCTGGGCGGGCGGACTCCCGGAATGGAAGACCTGGCCCGGCTCGATTACACCGGCCGGGTGATTCAGGAATCGATGCGGGTTTATCCTCCGGCGTGGGTATTCGCGCGAACGCCGGTGGAAGACGATGTGATCGGCGGGTACCACATTCCCGCCAAGTCGCTGGTCGTGATCAGCCCGTATGTGACGCACCGGATGCCGGAGTTGTGGGAGAATCCCGAGAAATTTGATCCGGACCGATTCCTGCCCGCGAGATCGGAGGGAAGGCCGCGGTTTGCTTACTATCCGTTCAGCGCCGGGCCGCGCCAGTGCGTCGGCGCCGGCCTGGCCATGCTGGAAGCGCAGATGATCATCGCGATGGCCGCGGGGCGGTATCAACTCACGGCCGACCCTGGATTGTCACCGGGACTCAAGCCACGAATCAGCCTGACCGCCGATTGCACGCTGTGGCTCACACCGGTTTCTCGGGCCAAGGCGGCGGGGCAGGCTTGAGGCCGCGCGGTTGCGAACGGCGCGGAGTTCTGGTGGTCAGTGCTGCACCGCGATGTACAGTGTCTGTGCCGGTATCGCTCCCGCGAGGCTGAAGGTCAACGGCATCGCGGGGTTATCCGGAACATTCGGCACGACCACGTTGAATTGATAGAGTCCGGTGGCGTCCGGCGCCAATCCCTTGTAAACCACTTTGGCGGGCGTATTCCCGAAGCGGATTTCGAGCGCATTCACCAGTGAGTTCGACTGGCTGACCAGCGTTCCTGCGTTGATGTTGGGGGTCACTGCTCCAAATCCGATCCCGTAGAGCGCAATCGTTTCCCCCGTCTTTGCCGGCCGCGACGTCACGCCAGGTATCGCGCCAGCGGGCAACAGGAATGTCTTCGCATCCGACGCAAGCGCGCCGACATATTGATTGCCGTTTACCTGGAACGATGGCGGCGCCCACAGCCCCGGCTCGACGGTTTCGACGGCGATCATGTATGGATCGCTCGTTCCGGTCGGACCACTTATAACCAGTTGGGCCGGCCCGGCGGGCACGTTGGAAGGCACCAGCGCGTTCACCTGGCCAGGACTGACATAATCGACGAAAGCCGCGTTCCCGCCGATCGTCACCTGGACATGATCGAGCGAAGTGGGAGCATTCGGGCCCGAAAAATCGGCACTGGACCACCCACGCGCCGTGGCGGAAAGATTCGACCCATAGATTTCGATCCATGACCCCGGCGAGATGCTGGAGGATCCACCGAAGGAACCGCTGCTAATGACGCCGCCGGGCTTAATCGTTGGTTTCGAAGGCGGTGGCGGCGGAGCGTCAATGTGATCGGCCAGGAGAATGATGGCGTCGAAGGGGTTCAATGTGATTCCCTGAGTGGCAGTCTGGCCGTTGTTGATATCTGGAGCTTGCGTGCCCTTGATGCGGTGGATGCCCGTGCGGTTCAGGGCGCCGGCGAGCTCGCTCGCAGAAAATGTGTGCGATTGAAGGAGGGGATTCACGAGCACAAAACCGTTCTCGAAATCGCGCCGCCAGGGACCGAAGCCACCGTCGGAGACCTTGACGTTGTTGATGGCGACTTGGCCTGCGCCGTCGAGCGCCCAGGTAAACGCCCAGCTCCCCGAAGCCGGCGGCGTGAGGGGAAATTGTGCGGTTCCTGAGTCTCCCGTGACAGTCCCAGGCAACCGGAAAGAATCGGTCCCGGCGCCGATGAACATTCCCGCGTCGAGTGTGGTCACAATCCGCCAATCGAAGGAGACGAAGTACGTCTTGCCCGGCGACAAAGGCAGGTGACTGGAATCGATGGAAACGATGGTGTACACAGGCTGCGCGTGGTTCGTATTGGTCATGACCATCCACCCATTCTGGGCGGACACCTGAGTTGGATCATACTTGAACGAACCCGGAATTCCGGTGTTGAAGTTAGTCTGAAGCACTCCGATCACGGGCGAAGCCAGTTCGACCGCATCGCCCAGCGCTCGTCCGAGATAGCCTTTCTTGGACCGGTCTTCGACCGCGGTGCCTGTGCCGTCGACTGAGTATTCGTCCATCCACAAAGGCGCGTTCAGCGAATTGTACAAGTCGAATGTGTAGAATCCATCGTCGAGAAGAGCGGTTCCCATAGACAGGCGGTGGTCCTGGAGCTCCGCCGCGGATGGTGTGGCATGAGGCGCGTTCACCAAAACGCCGCCGCATCCTTCCACAATATTTATGCGTGGAACTACGGTAGCGGCTTGGAGAGCGCGATAGGTATCGAAATAGTTCCGCCAACCCGCCTGCGACTTGCCGGCGCTCCAGTTGTTATTGACGCACTCCGATAGATAGCCATTGAGGTACGGCGCCAGGCTCAGTTCCGGAAACGGCCCGGCGTTACCGGTGAGTAATTCCTCTCCGCCAATCTGGTTGCGGAGGTTTTTGAGAAAGCCCTGCATCGCCGCTCGAATCATTTCCGTGGTCTGCGCCTTGGTCTTGTTATCCAGTACGCCGCTGAGCGCCCAATCAAAATCCCAGACCGCCGGGTCATTGCTGTAGGCCATGTAGCCTTGAATGCCGGCAAAGAGAATATCGAAGTACGTGCTGTCCCACTGGCCGGAGGGAAAGATCATCTGCTGATACCAGGCTGCCAGGGACGTCAGAAAAGTTTGTCCATTCACTACCGGGCAATCGTCCGACAGGTTCATCAGGTAGGACTTCCACGCCGGCTGGATCAGGAAGTTGCCTTTCGAGTCCCTGCCGTACCAGGCTTCGGCGACCTGTTTCGTGAATTCATAATCGGGCATGAAAGTCTGGTCGTTGGTGGGAGGTGGAGGGTTGGGTGACCAGGCCCCCTGTTCTTCCGAGTCGCGGTAGGGCGCCATCACGATGCCCGGGTTCAATTGCCGGAGGCGCCGCAGCGAGGCCGGATACACGCTCTGATTGTGGGCATACAAGCAAGTCACCACGTCGTTGAAGGCGAGGCGGTCTTCAACCTGTTGCTGGGTGTATAGGTAAGGCACGCCCTCCCCGGGCGCCAATTGCGCCACCTGCGACGGCGTCCAGAACATGCATTTTCCCAGGCGCGGAAATGGCGCCGCCGTCAAATTGACGAAGCTCGCCGGCGGCGTGGTGAACTGGATCGTTTGGCCTCGGAAGACGCTAATGTTGTCGATCACCACCTCGGAATCGGCCGAAGTAATAATGCTGAAATACCAGGAGGCGTCTTTGGCGGTCAAGGCGCCGGTGGAAAAGGTCCCGGATTGCTCCGCGTTCTTCAACATCCCGGGCACTTCCACACCCTGTGACAGATTGACGGCCCCGACCGGCAGCATCAAGAACGTAAGAATATTGGCGGCGCTGCCACGATTGAGAATGCGATATCGAAAGTCGACGATGTATACGGTATTTCCAGCCATGTTGACGGTTGTCGAATTCGTGATCACCTCCGAATTCGGCGGCATATGGATGGATGCCTTGCCGCCGATCACCAGGGTCGGGTCTGTTGTGACGCCGGCGCCGCGTATCAACTGTAGTCCCCGCCCGATGTTGCCGGTCTTACCTGCTTCCACGTCATCGGCGTAGATGCGCGTGTATACCGCTTGGTAATGGACAGGCTGATTACCGGCGCTCTGGGCCGTAACGAACGTTGGCAGCGGGAACATGACAATGAATAGAAACGCGGCGCGCATAGCGGATCCGTTTACCGGAATCATCCAGTTGGTTTCAGTGATGATAGCGCGCTTCCTTGCTTTCAGCGTTGGCTCGCGCGCCCAGCCGATCACGCGCCGCGGGAACGCGTCCAGCACTACCGCCAAGTGCACGAAACTCGAGTACGCAGCCGGATGAGGTGATATGGGGGCGCCCAGACCTGGTTCCCGACAAGGTCGTGGAGAAGGTCCGTAAATCCAACTAGACAGAAGGTCCGCAAAAACGAGCCGACGGCTTATTGGGAGCTAATGGGAGTTTGTGTGGCGCTCAGGAATTCGCGCAACCGATTGAAAGGTTTGGTTGCGGGGGGTGGATTTGAACCACCGACCTTTGGGTTATGAGCCCAACGAGCTACCAGACTGCTCCACCCCGCATCCCTATCCTACCGTCACCTCTTCGCTCAGTCAAACTTCGGAAGCAGCCGCCAGCAGACCGGCGGTGTGGTCCGCGCAGTTTTTCGATAGAATCGTAAATTAGCTCATTGACTGAAAGGGCAGCGGATTGGCAGCCAAGCCGTCGACCGTCATCGCGATCTATCCAGGGTCGTTTGACCCGATTACGAACGGGCATCTGGATCTGATCGAACGGGCGTCGAAACTCTTTGACCGGCTGATCGTCGCGATCTTGTGTAACGACGAGAAGGAGCCTTTGTTCAGCGTCGAAGAGCGCATGGATATGCTGCGTGATGTGCTGGGCAGCTATTCCAACGTGGAGGTTGACCACTTCGAAGGTCTGCTGGTGGATTATGCCGCAGCCCGCGGCGCTACGGTTCTGTTGCGTGGCATCCGGGCCATTTCGGATTACGAGAAAGAATTGCAGATGGCGCTGATGAACCGCAGGCTGCGACCCGAAATCGAGACGCTGTTTTTGATGTCCAGCGAGGCGCACTCGTTCATCAGCTCCCGGCTGGTCAAGGAAGTCATCGGGCTGGGCGGAGATATCGCGGGCCTGGTGCCGCGGTCGGTCGAGGCGCGGCTTCGACAAAGGTTCAACGCCGCAGGCGCAGGCGTGCGCCAATCAAAATAGGATTATGGCACTCGAACTCAAAACGGAAATTGCAGAGCGAATCTCGCTGATCAGTGTGTCTTCGACTATGAAGGTGGCGGCAGACGCCGAGAAGCTGCGTTCGCAGGGAGTGGATGTGGTGGATTTCGGCGCCGGCGAGCCGGATTTCCCGACGCCCGATAACATCAAGCAGGCTGCGGTCCGCGCCATCGAGCAAAACTTTACCAAGTACACAGGCGCCGGCGGTACGCTCGAGCTGAAACAGGCGGTTTGCGAGCGGCACGCCGCCGATTTCGGCACCGATTACAAACCCGCCGAGTGCGTGATTTCGGTAGGCGGCAAGCACGTCATCTTCAATTTGACGCAGGCGCTGGTTAACCCCGGCGACGAGGTCATTATCCCGGTTCCGTACTGGGTGACCTATAAAGACGTCGTCAACTATGCCGGCGGCAAGTGCGTCTTCGTCGAAACCGACCAGCAAAACGGTTTCACGCTCACCGCAGCGATGATTGAGCCGCATCTGACTGCGCGGACAAAGATGATCCTGATCAACTCGCCGTCAAATCCGAGCGGCGCGGTGCTCGATCGCGACGAGTTCGAAAAAATCTACCGGCTGACGTCGCGCCGCGGTATCTATCTGCTCACCGACGAATGCTACTGCCATTTCCTCTATGAGGGCCGTCCGTTCTCGATCGCTTCGCTTTCGGGCGCAAAAGAAACGGTGCTGGTGGCCGGCACGCTGTCGAAGACTTACGCCATGACGGGGTGGCGTGTAGGCTTCGGCCTGGTGCCGCAGCCCCTTGCGGGGGCGATGCTGAAGTTGCAAAGCCACTCGACTTCGAACCCGACCTCGATCTCCCAAAAAGCCGCGGTGGAGGCGCTGCGCGGCCCGCAGGAATCGGTCGGCGAGATGCTCGCGGAATATCGCCGGCGGCGTGATTTCGTGATCCGCCGTTTACGTGAGATTCCCGGCGTTCAGTGCGCGGAGCCGAAAGGCGCTTTTTACGCTTACCCAAATATCGGTGTGGCACTCGGCAAACGCGGCATTCAAAACACGCTGCAATTTTCCGAAAAGCTGCTTGGCGAAGCGCACGTGGCTGTCGTGCCGGGCGAAGCGTTCGGCACCAGCCGGCACGTTCGCATTTCTTACGCGACCTCGATGCATGAGCTCGAGCGCGGCCTCGATCGCATTCACCGTTTCATCGCGGAGTTGTGAAACTTCCGGTTCGGCTGAAGGCGGACTTTCGCGAGAAAATCTGGGGCTCGACGCACCTCGAGCCCTGGTTCCCGGATTCGGCGAAGAAAATCGGCGAGGTGTGGTTTACCGGCGATGCGCCGCTGCCGATTCTGGTGAAGTTTCTGTTCACTTCCGAGAAGCTGTCCGTTCAAGTGCATCCATCCGGTCCTGCGCCCCGTGGAAAAACCGAAATGTGGCACATCCTGCGCGCCGAGCCGGGGGCTGCGGTCGCGCTCGGCTTCCAAAAACCGATTGCTCGTGAAAAGCTGCGTGCGGCGTCACTGTCTGGCGAAATCGAAAAGCGGCTGCGCTGGTTTCCGGTGCAAGCCGGAGAAACTTATTGCACGCCCGCCGGCACGGTGCACGCCATCGGCGCGGGCATTGCGCTGTGCGAGATCCAGCAGAATTCCGACATCACCTACCGGCTCTACGATTACGGCCGCCCGCGTGAGCTGCACCTGGATGATGCTCTGACGGTTGCCGATCTCGGCACCCACCCCGGCGCGGCAAAGCCGATCGAATCCGGAGCCGGCCGCGAGCTGCTCGTGCGTTGCGAATATTTCGAAACGGAGCTGATCACATCTGCTGCGGCCACCGTGAAATTCCGCGCCGGTGACGTCCTCGTATTTCTCGAAGGCCGCGGAACCATTACGGGAATGCCGTTCGAAGCCGGCGAGGTCTGGTTGATACCGGATCAGGAGGCCCGAGTGCGTCCCGAGGGCCCTCTGCGCGCCCTTCGCGTGCACGAGCCACCAAGGCGTTCTTAGCGCTCCGCGCACTTACCATACAATAGAAAGCTATGCCCGAAGCAACCTGCGATATCGGCCTCATCGGCCTGGCGGTGATGGGCCAGAACCTGGTCCTCAACATGAACGACCACGGCTATCGCGTGGCCGTTTTCAACCGGACAGTCTCAAAAGTCGATGACTTCATCAACAACGAAGCCGCCGGCACTAAGGTTGCCGGCGCACACTCGATTCCGGAGTTGGCCGCTATGCTCAAAAAGCCGCGGCGCGTGATGCTGATGGTCAAAGCCGGCGACACAGTCGACCAGATGATCGATCAGCTCGTGCCGCATCTCGAGAAAGGCGACATCATCATCGACGGCGGCAATTCGCATTATCCGGACACGAACCGCCGCACGAAAACGCTTGCGGACAAGGGCCTTCTGTTCATCGGCACGGGTGTTTCAGGCGGTGAAGAAGGCGCGCGCCACGGTCCTTCGATAATGCCCGGCGGAAATCCCGCTGCGTGGCCGCATGTGAAAGAAATTTTCCAGGCGATTGCCGCCAAAGTCGAAGACGGTTCGCCCTGTTGCGACTGGGTGGGAGAAAATGGCGCCGGCCATTACGTCAAGATGGTGCACAACGGCATCGAGTATGGCGACATGCAGCTCATCTGCGAGGCCTATCATCTGCTGCGCGAAGGATTGGGTCTCAACGCGGACGATCTGCACGCCGTGTTTGCCGATTGGAACAAAGGCGAACTGGACAGCTACCTGATCGAGATCACCAGCGAAATCTTCACCAAGAAAGATGACGACGGCGCGCCGCTGATCGATAAAATTCTCGATACCGCCGGGCAGAAAGGCACTGGCAAGTGGACCGGGATCAGCGCGCTCGAAACCGGCACGCCGGTAACGCTGATCGGCGAAGCGGTTTTTGCCCGCTGCCTTTCGGCCATGAAGGACGAACGCACCGGCGCTTCCAAAATCCTGAGCGGTCCGAAGATGAACAGCGCGCAGGACCGCCAGACGTTCATCGAAGATGTGCGCCGGGCGCTCTATTGTTCGAAGATGATTTCCTACGCGCAAGGCTACATGCTGCTGCGCGAAGCGGCCAAAGAAGAAGGATGGAACCTGAACTTCGGCGGAATTGCGCTCATGTGGCGGGGCGGCTGCATCATCCGCAGCCGGTTCCTCGGAAAAATCAAGGAAGCTTTTATCAAAAATCCGCAGCTGACCAACCTGCTGCTTGATGATTTCTTCAGCAAAACGCTCATCGGTTACCAGGACTCCTGGCGGCGCGCGATCGTACACGCCATTCAGTACGGCGTTCCGACCCCGGCTTTTTCGACGGCGCTGGCGTTTTTCGACGGGTACCGCACTGCCCGTTTGCCCGCCAATCTGCTGCAAGCCCAGCGCGACTTTTTCGGCGCCCACACCTACGAACGCGTCGACAAGCCCCGCGGCCAGTTCTTCCACACCAACTGGACCGGCCGCGGCGGGCGCACGTCGTCGGGAACCTATAACGCGTAATGGAGACTTTCACCCCAACCGATCGCACGCAAGTCCGGCGGCTCGCGAAACGCGCGGTCTATGACAAGGCCCAAATCTACTCGGTCCTCGACGAAGGCTTTATTTGTCACGTCGGGTTCGTCGTCGACGGCCAGCCGTATGTCATTCCGACCGGTTACGCGCGCGCCGGCGATCAGCTCTACATTCACGGCTCTGCCGCCAGCCGCATGCTGCGCACGCTCGACCAGGGCGTCGACATTTGCGTCACCGTGACATTGGTGGACGGATTTGTGCTCGCTCGCTCGGCGTTCCATCACTCGATGAATTACCGTTCCGTGGTGGTGCTCGGCAAAGCGCGCCTGGTGGCCGGCGCGGAGGAAAAGCTAACAGCGCTGCGCTTGTTCACCAACCACATTGTGCCTGGCCGCTGGGAGGAAGTTCGCCGGCCCACCGAGCAGGAGCTGAAGAGCACCAGCGTGCTGGCGCTCGCGCTCGATGAAGTTTCCGCAAAAGTGCGGACCGGGCCGCCCATAGACGATGAAGAAGATTACGCGCTGCCGGTCTGGGCAGGAGTTGTTCCGCTCCGCGCGCAGGCAGGCGAACCGTTGCCCGACAGCCGGGTCCCCGCCGGCGTTCCGGTTTTCGATACCAAACGTTTCAAGCGCGGCTTGTAGTGGTTCGCGCCGTTACTGCTCCGCCGGCGTGCGAATGAGCTTCAGATGTATATCCTCTTTGGCGTTCTCTGAAATCTCGACGCTCTGGCCCATCGATTCGAAGGCCTTTAAAAATTCGGGGTCGTACTCGACGGCGCTCACATTCACGTCGTCCCAGGCGAACAGCTTATAGCTGCCGGGTGCGATGCCGCGAATGCGGAAGTGCCCTTGGGCGTCGGTCGTAGTCATTTTGAAATGCGCTTGCGAGACGGCCGGAACAAGCGTCACGGTCGTCGAAGCCGCGGGTTCCGACTGGTCACTCTCGACCGAGCCATCAATCTCGCCGCCATTGGCGCTGAGAGTTATGACAAGTTCGCCGGCCGCCGCGCCGGCGCTTAAATCGAGTCCTGAATCGCTGATATCCGCGTCGCCCCATCGAACCGATTTGAGGTAGAGACCCTCCGGCGGCCGGACTGAGACCTTGTAGACGTCCGGACCCAGCTCGTAGAATCCGAACCGGCCATCTTCTTTCACGTCGGCCCCGGCTGAAGAGTCCTGGCCCTCAAGACCTAAAAACACCGTGGCAGGCTTGGCCTCGGTCTTACCCTCGATTCGGACCTGCCCCGTCAGATCCACCGCCGGCGCCAAATGCAGTTCGATACCTTCGATGTCCGTCGATCCTACCTGGATCGGCACACGGGCGCTGTAGGGCTTGTTATCGACACTAGTCCTTACGATCAGAGAATAAGCGCCTGGAGCGACGCCTTGGAGCTGAAACTTGCCATCCGGGTCCCGGATCCCGACGCCCATGGATGTCGAAGTCCCTGCCGCATCGCTTGTGCTCAGAACCAACGTCATACTGGCGGCGCCCGCGGGTTTGATGGCGCGGCCGCGGATGCTCAGCGGCCGCCTCTGGCGCAGCGCCATGTCTATCCCGCGCAACTGCTGCCCGGGGCCAATATCCAGAGGCGCAGCACTCAAAGCATCGGGCACACCGGGGTAATAAGCTGTAACGTACGATTCGCCGTCAAAGTCACCGATTCTCACCGTGTTCGGCGGGCTGGCCTTGAGGTAATAACGGTCCGGATTCACTCCGAAAATACGGTACTCACCAAGATCGTTGGTCGATCCGCTTTGGTTGGGGATCAACTGCCGGCCCTTACTCGTATATTGGAGGGCCATCAGGATAACCTGCACGTACGGTATTGGGTCGCCGTCTTCATCCACCATGCGCCCGGAAACGGAGCCAAATGGCGCCAAGCGCATGACGATGTCCCGCTTTTGTTCGCCGGCCATAAGGCTGATCGGCGTTCCGGGCCTGTACCGCCGCCTGGCGCCATACTGTTGCTCTACAAAACCATCGTGCCGGCCAATCAGCTCGTAGCGGCCGGCTTCGAGGCCCGCGAACGCAAATTTGCCTTGGGCATCCGTAACCGCGCTGATTACAGACGCGCCCGCCGGGCTGCTTCCAATTTCGCCGCCCGAAGCGTCCACGCGCCTCAACGTCAGATGAGCTTTGCGGAGCGGTTCGGCTGTTGCCGAGTTCACCACCTGCCCTTCGAGCGCCGACTTCTGATGCGCCGGCGGCTGCGTTTGCGCAGATAGAAACAAAACCGGTAGAGCCGAAACAAGACCGATGCGCACGATCCCGCCGCGCAAGTGCAATCCCCTTTGTGATCTATCGTACTCTAGAACGAAGCGCTCGCTTATGCCCGAATCTCCCATCACCCCGCGCCAGCGCGATTTCGCGCGCTGGTATCAGGACGTTGTGCTCGCCGGCGACATGGCCGAGCCCGCTGAAATCGTCAAAGGCTGCATGGTCATCAAGGCCAATGGCTACGCCGTCTGGGAACTGATCCAGCGCGAGCTGGACGATCGCTTCAAAGCCACCGGGCACCAGAATGTTTATTTTCCTCTCCTCATTCCGGAAAGCTTTCTGCACAAGGAGGCCGAGCACGTCGAGGGCTTTTCGCCCGAGCTGGCCGTCGTGACGATCGCCGGCGGCAAAAAACTCGAAGAGCCGTACGTCATCCGCCCGACCTCGGAAACCATCATCGGCCATTTCTTCTCGAAATGGATTCAAAGCTGGCGCGACCTGCCGCTGCTCGTCAATCAGTGGGCCAACGTCGTGCGCTGGGAGCTGCGCACCAGGCTGTTTCTCCGCACCAGCGAATTTTTGTGGCAGGAGGGTCATACCGCGCACGCCACTCACGATGAAGCCGTCGAGGAGGTGCTTCGCATTCTCGATATCTACGCCGAAGTCGCCGAGCAGGTGCTTGCCATGCCCGTCGTCAAAGGTGTAAAAACGCAGGCGGAAAAATTCGCCGGCGCGCTGCGCAGCTATTCGATTGAAGCCATGATGCAGAACGGCGTCGCGCTTCAGGCCGGCACCAGCCACGACCTCGGCCAGAACTTCGGCAGAGCCTTCGACGTGAAATTTCAGAGCAGGGAAGGGCAGCTCGATTATGTCTGGCAGACGAGCTGGGGCGTTAGCACGCGCCTGATCGGCGGGCTGATCATGAGCCACTCCGACGACAAAGGCCTCGTGCTGCCACCCAAAGTAGCCCCCGTGAAAGCCGTGCTGGTGCCGATTTATCGCGCCGACGACGAGCGCGGCCGCGTGCTCGAGACAGCTCACCGCATCGCAAAAGACATTGGCGCAAAAGTCGACGATCGCGAAGGCCAATCGCCGGGCGCGAAATTCTTCCACTGGGAGCGTCGCGGCGTGCCCGTGGTTCTGGAACTCGGTCCGCGCGACCTCGCGTCGGGCAGCATCATCGTCAAACGCCGCGACGACAGTACTAAACAGGTCTTGCCGCAGGCCGAATTGGCCGCGCGCCTGCCAATGACGCTGTTTCAAATGCAGAATGATCTGTACAGCAAGGCCAGACAACGGCTGGCAGCTAACACGGTGCTGGCCAATTCGGCGCGCGAAGTAGAATCCATTCTGAAAGACGCCACAGCGGAAAAAGGCGGAGCCAGGTTCGTCATGGCGCACGTCGCCGATGATCCCGCTTGCGATGCGCGCTTGAAAGAATTCAAGGCCACCGTCCGCTGCATCCCTCTCGCCGACAATTACGACGGTTCCGGCAAATGCATCATCACCGGCAAGCCTGTGGACCGCCGCGTCGTGATAGCGAAAGCGTATTGAAGTACGATCCATTGGCCCGTCCTGTGCTTGCCTAAGGTCTCACACCGCGCGACACTATCCCTCATGGCTGCTCCATCCGTTCTCGGCTCTTGGAAGCTCATGGCTTTCGTCTCCACACTCGACCCGGCGCGCGCCAAGGCTTTCTACGTCGGCAAGCTCGGCCTGCGCCTGGTCAGCGAAGATCGATTCGCGCTCGTGTTTGACGCTAATGGCACGACCTTACGCGTCTCGACCGTCCGCGAATTGGCGCCCGCCAAATACACCGTGCTCGGCTGGGAAGTCCCCGACATTGCCGCCGCAGCCACGGCGTTAGAAGCCGCTGGTGTGAATCTGGAACGCTACGGCCTTCCCGATCAGGATGAGTGCGGCATCTGGACTGCTCCAGGAGGCGCGCGCGTCGCCTGGTTCAAAGATCCCGACGGCAACACCCTGAGCATCTCGCAGCACTGACATGCCGTCTCCATTCCGCTACTACCTGCGCGTCCGCTACGGAGAATGTGACGCGCAAAAAGTGGTTTTCAACGCGCGCTACGCCGACTACGTCGACCTGGCGACACTCGAATTCCTCCGCGCTCTCGGCTACGGGACTACTTTGATCAACGGTGCGCTCGATTACCAGTTGGTCAAGCAGACCACCGAGTGGAAATCTTCCGCCCGCTTCGACGAGGTGCTTGTGCTCTCGGTCTCAGCCAAGTCTCTCGGCAATACGTCTTTTACGCTGGCAACCGAATTTCGCATCGCCGGCCACGAAACCCTCGTCGCCGCCGCGGAAACGGTTTACGTATTGGTCGATGCGCGCACGCTGTTGAAGACGCCGCTCCCCGCTGATTTCCGGGCGGCCCTGGAGAGAGGCGCGCCCGGCGTGATAACCGATCACGCCGCCTACCTCGCCGCAACTTCACCCCAAGCCCGGCTTTAACAAATATCCCCGAGCATCGGCCGACCGGTTCCGCTATGATGGTTGAATCCCGCCCGGAGGAATCTCACTGATGGCTACGCCTACGCCCCAGCTTTCTTTCCGCGACGTTCTGCGGATTCGCTCCGTTCGCCGGCTGTGGCTCGCGCAACTGGTCAGCATTTTCGGCGATTTTCTGGCGATTTTCGCCGTTTTCAGCGTCGTTACGTTTCAACTGCACGGCACTCCGACCCAGGTCAGCATGATCCTGGTCGCGTTCCTGCTTCCCTTCGCCTTTGTCAGCCCGCTCGCCGGAGTCTTCGTCGATAAATGGAACGTGAAATGGACCATGATCGCGAGCGATCTCATCCGTGGCGTTCTCGTCCTTTCGCTTCTCGTGGCGCGCGACATCAACACCATCTATGCCATCTTTTTCGTGCTGAGCACGGTCTCGAGCTTTTTTGTTCCGGCACAATCGGTCGCCGTCCGCACCATCGCTCCCATGGCGGGCCTGATGTCCGTCAATGCTCTGATGTCTCAGGCCGTCCAGGGCTCGCAGATCGTCAGCCCCGCCATCGCCGGCCTGTTAGTTCAGTGGTTTGGCGCCAACTGGTGTTTCGTTTTCGATAGCGCCAGCTTCTTCTTTTCCGCCGCCATGGTGCTCACCATTGTGATCGACCGCCAGGTCGCCCCGCACGCCGCCACGAAATCTATTCTCGGCTCCATGCAGCAGGGCATGGGATTCATCTTCACCCATGCGGCGATTTCTTTCGTCATCTTTGCCATGACCGCCGGCATGTTCGCCGTCCGCTGTTTCGGTGCGCTGCTCTCGGTCTATGTGCGCGACATCCTCGCCTCGGGCGTTGCCATGTTCGGCACGCTCAACTCGCTGATCGGAGTCGGCATGATCACCGGCACACAGTTGCTGCACCGCTTTGCCCGTAAAGCTTCCAAACAACGCCTGGTCGTCTACGGCTTGGGAGGCATGGGCGTCGCGGTCTTTGTAACGGCTCTGTTCGGCACCATCGCCACTACGGCGCTCGGCATGCTGCTCATGGGTTTCTTCGCCGCTTTCATCATGATTCCCTCCCAGACGCTGCTCCAGCAGGAGACGCCGCAGGAAATGCTGGGCCGCGTCAGCAGCAGCCTCATGAGCGTACTCGCGCTGGCGCAGGTGGTGGCTATGTTTGTAGCCGGCCCCGTCGCCGAATCGGTCGGCATCCGCAATCTTTACTTCGGCAGCGCCGCGCTGCTCGGCGTTATCGCCGCCGTCGGATTCGGGAAATTGCGCGCTGCGAAAGAACCGGCCGCAGATCTCGGCACCGCCGCCGGCGCGTGAGAAAAACTACGATCGCTTGCGTCGGGGCAAAACGCGGTAATTCAAGTGCACCACGCCATCCGAGAACTTGCGCGTCGAAATGAGCTTTAACGGAACCAGCCGGTGACGCGGCGCGATCAGAGGTATGCCTTCCCCGATCAACACCGGAATCACGTGGATACTGAACTCGTCGATCTCGCCCGCGTCCAGAAATGACGCGATCAATCCCGCTCCTCCCATCATCCAGATATTTTTGCCTGGCCGCGCGCGAAGCCGCCTCGCAAAGTCGCGAACCGGCTCGTTGACGAACTCTACTCCCGCTGCTTCGGCCGCGGGGCGGTGCGTGAATACATAATTCTTGATCTTCGAACCAAACGCGGCCAAGCCGCCCATTCCCAGCGCCTGGTCGTAAGTCTTCCGGCCCCACAGGATCGTATCGATCGAGCGAAAAAATTCCGCCATGCCGTAATTGCCCTTCGGCTGCGGCCGGTTCAGCCATTCATAACTCCCATCCGCTCGCGCAATATAGCCGTCCGCGCTTGTGGCAATGTAAACAATAATTTTCCGCTTGCTTTTCATCATTGCTTCTCTCCCGGCTGCCGGCGCAAATCGATCAACCTGCATACGATTCAGTATGTCGCCATCAGATCGGGTCAATCAATCCGCCGCGTCTCGGGCAGGTCCGGGCGCTCCGGGTCAGGCTCCGGCATTCACGGCCGAGCACAAAAAGCGATTAGAATGGCGGATTTGAAAGGAGATTTCGGTGCGTCTGGTCTTTAGTCTGCTATTGGTTTGGATAGGAAGCTGGCAGGTTTTGCGTGCCGAGCTGCGGGCGGGAACCGCCAAGGCGGACATCACGCCTGCCGGATCGGAACAGATGTGGGGCTACGAAAGCCGGCACGCACCCTCGACCGGAACTCTCGATCCGCTATACGCGCGGGTGCTGGTGCTCGAGGCGGGCGAGAAGCGGCTGGCTCTGGTCACACTCGATCTGGGGCGGAGCTTTGGCGCGGAATCTCTCGGCAAGATTCGCGAATCGGCGCAGCGTTCGAGCCGCATCTCCTGCCTGCTGGTGGCGGCGTCGCACACACATAGCGCCCCGGTGATTCTGGACTCATATAAAGACGGACCGCCCGCGTGGGAGCGGACGGCATTAGAGAAGATCGAGCAGGCGATCGCAGAAGCCGCGAAGAATCTCGCGCCGGCGCGCATCGGAACGGGCACGGGGACGGCGTATATCGGGCACAACCGGCTGCGGGTGAATGAGGATGGCTCGGTGAGCTGGTTCGAACGGAACCTCACGCAAATTCCGACCGCGCCGGTCGATCCGACGGTTTCGGTGATTCGCATCGACCGCGCCGATGGATCCCCGATGGCCATATTGACCAACTACGCCTGCCATCCGGTGGTGTTCGGTTCCGACAATCTGCGGTACTCGGCCGATTTTCCCGGCGTGATGAACCGCGTGGTGGAGGAGAAACTCGGCGGGCGGGTGCTCAGCTTCTTTTTGCAGGAAGCGCCGGGCGACATCAATCCTTATTACGCCGTCACTCCGATCCAGGAAGATGCGGTGAAGTGGCGCGACTGGACTGGAGAACGGCTGGGCAACGAAGCGGCGCGCGTCGCCGGAAAAATTCATTCCAGGGAGATTGACAACCCGAGCATCGAGTTTACGGAAGAATCGATCCCGGTTCACCTGCGATGGAACGAGGACAAATTCCGCGCGGCACTGGTGAAGTTTCTCGGTCCGCAGGCCATGGAGGAGTATGGATCAGCCATCAAGCGCGAATTCGAGATTCCCGCCACAACCGTGCTGATCGATAAGCAAATTGCGCTCATGACCATTCCGGGCGAGCCGTTTGTCGAATTCCAGATGAACTGGCGCGACCGGTGTCCAGCGCCGGTTGCACTGCTGCTTGGATACACAAACGGATATTTCGGCTATTTCCCGACGATACGGGCGGCATCGGCCGGCGGTTATGGAGCGGCCAGCGCGTCCACCTGGGTTGAGCCGGGCGCGGGCGAGCGGCTGGTCGACCGGGCGGTGGTGCATGTGTACGAGATGCTGGGGCGGCTCACGGATCTGCCGGACGATCTGAAGCGCGACGTGTACAAATAAGCCACAGATGCGACATGCCGGTCGTCGTTATTTTCTCAGCAGTTTGAATGCGTGGTTCCAGGTGTTGGTGCGCATTCCGTAGAGTACCCACAAAATGCACATGGGCTCGAGCAGGCGCGCGCCTTCGATGCCGCCGATATCGATAGTGTTCCAGCCGAAGGCGGTGAGCAGGTCGGTTACCGTCTTCTTTGCGGCGCCGTCGTTGCCGCAGATGAACATATCGGGCGGGCCGCCGGGGAACTGCGGCTTGAACATGTGGGCGTTGCCGACGGTGTTGAATGCTTTGACGACGCGCGCGTTGGGCGCCCAGCGCTGAACCTGCTCGCCGCCCGAATCCGTGTTCCCGAGCGCGAGTGAGGGCGGTGCCGGCGGATTAAAGTTCAGCGGGTTGGTGGCGTCGATGAGCACTTTTCCTGCGAGATTCTGCGCGCCCGCCAAACGCAATGCGTTTTCCGTGCCGCTCCATAACGTTGCCACCACGGCCAGCTCGGCGAACTGCGCGGAGTCGGCAAAACTGCCCGCCGAAACTCCCGAGCCGGTCTCAGAAGCCCAGGCCTTGGCTTTCGGATTATTAGCATCGCGGGAACCCATTTTCACCTGGTGGCCCAATTTTGCGAAGCCTTTTCCTAACGCACGTCCGACGTCGCCCGTGCCAAAAATTCCAATTCGCATCTTACTGAAAGCTCCTTCAGATTCAGATTCGCACGCTGATATACTGCTGTGAAGTACGCACTAATTGGTGCTGTACTTACCGTATGGGTACTGCCGCCGGCCCGCAAATGAAGCGAAGAGCCGCTGCGTGTCCCGCCGAAGCGACCCTTCAGGTGATCGGCGGCAGGTGGAAGATTCTGATCCTGTGGAATCTTTTCCAAGGCAGCCGCCGATTTTCGGAGCTGATGCGCGCCATGGCCGGCATCACGCAAAAGATGCTCACGCAGCAGTTGCGTGAAATGGAAACCGACGGGATCGTGCATCGCAAGGTTTACCCCGAGGTCCCGCCCAAAGTGGAATATTCGGTCACCGAGCTGGGCCAAAGCCTGAAGCCGGTTGTGTCGGCCATGTGCAAATGGGGTTCTGAGCGGCTGAAAAGTTAGCGGCTGCCGGCTCAACTCTCAATCCTCCAATGAAACGCGACGCTATCGGGAATCACTATCTATCGGAAGCGTAGGCTCCTGCGCCCTGGGACCGGGCGGAAGTTCCCTGCTCAAGGTGCGTGGAGTTTACGCAAGGCAGCAGCATCATGGAACCGCGTATCGCGCGAGAAACATTCACTCCGGCCGGGCCCATCAGTTTCATTCACCTGACGGAGGACGGGCCGGTGCACCTTCTGGTCAAAGAGTCGAAATCGGGATGGGTTTCAATTCATTGGAGCAGGCACCTGGCCGGAAGCTGGACGTTCAAAACGATGGATGAAGCCAACGCTCATGTGCTCCAGCGATTTGAGTATCTTTACCCCGGGCATCGTTGTTCGCAGGACTGCCGGCCCGCGAGCGCGGCGGTATTACACGAATCGGACGATTTGTGGGGCATGATTTGCGAGCAGGCGCATCAGGCGCCGTAGATCGCCTGGCCCACACGGCGCATCCAGTGGAGCTCATCGTCAGACATGGGTCCGAGGCGTAAAGCTTCGAGCGCTTGCTCCATCTGCGCGGCATTGGCCGGGCCGGTCATGCAGACATCGACTTCGGCACGCGCGAGCACGAAGCGGTAGCAGTCGGCCGCGGCGGGGATCTTTTCGTTTTTCGGAATCTTCGCGTGGCGGAGCAGTTGGCCCCAGTTGGTGGCGGTGTAGGCAACCATGCCGGGGCGGCCGGCGCCGGGAAGGTGCGGAAAGATATCGCGCTCGGCGCCTGGGTGGACGGCGTTGTAGCGGAAGTGGATGACGTCGAAATCTTTCTCATTCGCCAGTCGCGCTACGAGTGGGCGGTTGTGCGAGGAGACGGCCAGGAAACGGACCAGGCCGCGATCGCGGACGCGGCGCGCGGCATCGAGAATCCTGGCCGGAACGGGCTTATTCCAAAGGCCGAGCAGCAGGACATCGGCACGATCGAGACGCAGGCTTCGCAGCGCGCGTTCGAGACTCCACGCGAGCAGGCCGGCAACGCGCGAATAAGATTGGATGACCAGCACGAAGCGGTCGCGTTGGGGCGCGAGATTGCGGATGGCCTGGCCGAATCCGCCGCGGCGGAAGGTACCCCAATAGAAATAATTGACGCCGTGCTCGAATGCTCGCTCGACCGCCCGGGCCGGCACGCCATAGCTGGCCGCGACCCCGAGACGACAAACCGGCAGGTTCGTGCGGCCCAAAACGGCCCGATCGAACGTTCTCTCCAAGGCGGCAGCCATGCTTTCGAGCGGCTAGTCCGCCGGGGCTTGCGAACCGGCATCCAGAATTTTCTGAATGAGGGCATCGTACTCGACGCCCCCCATAGCGGCGGATTGCGCGAAATCGTCTTCCTGGGCGAGAGAGGGATTCGGATTGGCCTCAATCACCACCACTTCGCCTTTGGAGCTGAGCCGCACATCGATGCGCCCGAAACCGCGGATTTGGAGCACGCGATAAACTTTCCGTGCAATTTTTTCGAGCTTACTGCCGACGCCATCAGGCAGCACTTCGGCGGCGGCGTTCTTGATGCCCCATTTTTTGCGGTAAGCGTCATTCCATTTTGCATGGTAGGTGGCGAACTTGGGGGCATCGTCGGGCACCTGGTTGAAGAAAATCTCGCGCGGCGGGAATACGGTGAGCCGGTGATTGCCCATGATGCTGACGTAAAGTTCGCGGCCCTCGATGTACTCCTCGATCATGGCGTCGCAGCCGAATTTTTCGTGAACGAAACGCGCGCGCTCGATAGCCTCGGTTTCATCGCGGACAAACGACGCCTGGGAAATGCCATCCGACGATTCTTCGCAGACCGGTTTGACGAAGGCCGGATAGATGAAGCGGCGGAGGTGGCGAAGCGGATTTTTGCGATGCGAAATCACGAAGTGAGGCACGCGGACGTGGTGATATGCCAGCACCTTTTTGGCGAGCGCCTTGTCTTTGCAAAGCAGCAGGCCATCGGGGCCTGCGCCGGTGTAGTGCACTTTCATCAGCTCGAGCAGCGCGGGAATGTTGGGCTCGTGGGAACGGTCGTGATAGAACGATTCGGAAAGATTGAAAACGATATCGGGCGCGCAGGCCTTTATCTTCTCGACGACGGCGGTGACGTTATCGAACACGGCGAGCGTTTCGACCTCGTGTCCCAGGCGCTTGAGGCTGCGCAAAACGTCGGCTTCGGTGGGCTTGTTCTCTTCTTCTTTGAGCGCGCGGGCGGAAAACGTTTCTTCGGGATCGGACGGGCGTGCGAGATCGAACAGCACCAGAATTTTCACGCTAGACCGACCTCTTGAACCTGCCGGTGTGCAGGTGATTGGTGACCAGCGAAGCGAGGTAGGCGGCGAGCTCGAAATGCAGGCGCGCGTGATCGAACGGCGCCGCGAGTTTCAGCTTTTGGCAGCGCGCGATCAGCTTGCGGACCAGCATGTTCACGGTGTATTTCGGCTGGCCGGTCCACTGGACGATCGAAGCCACCAGGGCTTCGCGATTCTTGCGCATCAGGCGGGCCGCGGTGTCGCCGTTCGGTTCTCCCTCGCGGAAAATGGCGCGCAGATCGGCGTCGTAGAAGTCCGGAAAATCCTCGGCATAGAGCTTGCGGCGAGCCGCGTAATAACGGCCGAGCGTTTTCCGCAGCTTGCGCGCTTCCGAGATGCGGTGGCGGCGCTTGACCACGGGCGGCGTGCCCGCGACCTCGTGCATCAGCGAGTCGATATATTCCAGTTTTTCGAGCGCCTTCCATCCGCGGTACCGCTGCCGCCATTCCTCGGGAGGCGTGGCGAGCCAGACGGCAAACGTTTCGGCGAAATCTTCATCCGGATGCGCCTGCGCGTACCAATTGGCGAGGTGCCGCACGAAGCTGCGGCTGTAGGGACGCGGCCGGTAAGTTTCCGGCGTGTATTCCGCTTCCGGGCTGCCGAAAACTTTCTGCCACTGGCGGCGCGAAGAGAAGCGGTAAGCATGATCGACCGCATGGCCGCACTCGTGGCGCAGCAGCATCAGGCACCACTCCGGCGTTCCGCCTTCGACTTCGAGCATCTGGTGCAGCTCGAGCGTTTTGAGCCGCGGATGCGCGAGATAGA
The DNA here is from genome assembly GCA_035280425.1 of Bryobacteraceae bacterium. Classification (GTDB taxonomy): domain Bacteria; phylum Acidobacteriota; class Terriglobia; order Bryobacterales; family Bryobacteraceae; genus QHXW01. Next base: position 61,019 of record DATEFW010000024.1, read on the forward strand.
ACGGAATCGCAATCGCCGGCACACCTGCGGGAGAAAACCACTCGTCGCCCAGGTAGCAATCCGGCCGGAGGGTGACACCGCGCGCGGCAAGCTCGTCGTAAAGTTGTTGGATACGCGGCTCCAGCCCGCTCCCCTCAATACGGACGCCCAGATCGCAGATGCGCAGCGCGAGCATCTCTTCATCCTTGAGCGTGACCCAGAAAGGCTCAGCCGCAACCGCAGGCGCGGTCTCAGCATGCTCCACATCTTGATCGTAACGCAGGCCGCAGCGGCGCCTATAATGCAAAGGCCGGGTGGATGGCGGATTCTACAACCGGACTAATGCCGGGGCGTGGTGAGCGCGGAAGGAATCGAACCTTCAACCTAGTGATTAAGAGTCACTTGCTCTGCCAATTGAGCTACGCGCCCGATTGCCTGACAAATCTGATTTGGCGGGAGTCAACTCCGGGTACAACGTGGCCATTGTATCATCACAACGCGCGCTTGTGCGAGACCCAATGAGCCCATCGCCCGCCAGAACGGAAGCGTCCAGTGCACCGCGGAACGACCGCGCGCTGGCGGCACTGCGCATCGCGGTGGGCATACTGTTCCTGATTTTCGGCCAGTACAAAGTTTTCGGAACGCAATTCACTTTGGGCGGCGGCTTTCAGTTCTGGATCAACCGGTTTCTCGAAGGCGGCGCGTATCCGTTCATGGCCGGCGTGCTGCGCGGATTCGTGCTCTCGCATGCGACGCCGATCGCGTTCCTGGTGGCGTACGGAGAACTGGCGATCGGGATTGCGCTGGCCGCCGGGTTCCTGGTGCGCGCTGCGAGCCTCTGCGGCATCGTCTACATGCTCGCGCTGCTGGCGTCATCCAATTATCCCGGCCCGCATGCTCCTGTCTGGCAATACTTCGGTGCGTCGCTCGATCATTCCGTGCTGGCATTGTGTTTCGCCGCTTTGGTGATGGGCGACTCCGAGCGAACCCTCACGGTCAGTTCGTATCTTCAGCGGGCAAGGAAGAACAGAGCGCAAGTGACCTCATCATGATGCCCGTTTAGCCCGCCTAAGCGCTTCGACTGCTACTTGCCGCTGCCAGCCGTGCTCGCCAGCATCTTATTTGAATTCGGCGCGGCCGGGCCTTCATGCGTGCCAAACCGTATTTCCATGGGCGTGTTTTTGAGAAAAACGACATCGCTGCCGCGCGTCAGAAAGTGATTGTAAACCGACCAGCCGGCGCCGTAAAAAGCGAAGGTGGCACTGACCGGCCGGTAGTGCGCGGCCAAGCCAATCACGCTCCCGATCAGTCCAAAGCCAGCGCCGCCCCGGACGGCGCCGCCAGCCGTGTCCGGTCCCTGATGAAAATCGGGATGCAGGCGGCGGTGGGGATCGAGGCCATCCAGAGAGCCGAGCGCCAGAACAACATCGATCGCCGGCGCGATGATATTGGTCTTGGGAGTGACCGCGTGAGCGCCGCCTTCGGAATCGAGTTTCATATTCGCGCCGGCCGCGGCATCTACGCCTTGCAGGCTGGCCTCCACCTTGCGTGTAACCCCGGGCGCCGCCTCGATCTGACGGAACATGAAACGAAGCTGTCCATTCCTGTGCAGCCGTCGCGCGGGCACCACCTGAGTTACGCTGCCCACCAGGCGGGAGCCTTCCGGCAGGATCAGATGGTGATCGGGCGCAAAAAGAGGCTGGGAAACCACTGCCTCGACGGGCGCGCCGAGGTGATCGGTCGCAGAACTCAGCGGCGTAACCAACAAAACGTGTACGACGTTGCCCGGCGGTATCTCTCCGCCAAGTTGCGCCGACACAGCGTGAGGAGGTTCAGCCGCCTGATATTTTATGGGCTCCTTCAATTCGGCGGTGTACTGCATGCCGGCCGGCAGCCACTGCCGGTGATAGGGGAACTCGGCCGCGATGGCTGCCTTGATCCTTTCCCATTTGCCGGGGGCCTTCACCTGCGCGATGGTTTGGTGCACCTGATCTTTGGCCTGCTGCTCCGCCTGTTGGACGGCTCCGCGCACGCGTCCTTTCTTTTTGCCGTTTCTGCCCGCCGTCAGATGCACCACGTTGGGCACACCTTGAGAAACGGCGACATGCAACGGAATCTTTGTTCCGTCCTTCGCCACGACGGTGTCGAAATCGACGTGCGCCGTGCGAAGCGGGGTGAAGTCGCCATTGAGGATAGCCATGGTTCGCTGCTTGCGCGAAACCGGCTCGATGCTCGACACGCGGCCCAGGACCTGAGTACCCGCGGGAATCGCCATGCGGTCGAAGACGTAAATGGGCTCGGCAAGGCGTCCAGCGACGGGCGCACCGGGGTCCTTCACCCGCACCTTGTTTTCGAGAGTGATGTGCAGAGCCGCACCAGCGGGAACGGCGAGTGTATCAGCCGGCACAACGCCCGCGGCATCCGGGGGAGAGGCCGGCTGCGCATAAATCAACCAAGGCGCCAAAAATACGGCACATGCAAACCCACTTGCTCCCACGCCCATCGGAAGGACCTCCTGAATTAACGTGGATAGATCGTAGCACAATCACTCTGCTCGGGGAGCCGCGCTTGGTCGATAGCGATCGTGATCACGCTAGAGTCACCAGGGCTGCTGGGTTTCTCGGGCGCGCTCGAAGTCTGCGGCGTCTACATGCCGGCTCGCGCGTACCGAGCGAACCCTCACGCTGGGCTTGTATTTTCAGCGGCTTCGCGCGAGTAAACTGTAACCACCCGTACAATTCAGGGTATCGGAGCATGTTATTCTGACTTCGGATGTTCAGCCGCCAGCACCGGAAAGCCCGGGTTCTGTTTGCGCTCTCCGACATCCTTTTAACCGCGCTCGCGTTCGAGGCGGCCTACCAGACGCGCCTGCTGCTGCATCTGAACCACGTCTTCTTCATGATCGTGCCCATCAAGGCGCTGGTGCTGGGATTTTCGCTCGCGGCCTGGGTGCTGATCGGGCTTTGGCTGGGGGTTTACGATAAGCTCGATTCCGGCGATCCGCGGGTGATCCTGCGTGATTCCTTCCGCCAATGCGCTTCGGGGGCGGTATGCCTGGTGATTTTCGAATACCTGATGCGGCTGGACCTGAGCCGCGCGTTTTTAGCATTCTTCGCGGCCTATAGCTGGATCCTGTTGCTGGTTTTCCGTCTCACCGCGGGGCGGATGGTGGGCGTGGTGCGGCGCGAGTTTGGCGCGCTCTACTACGTGGTGCTGGTTGGACTGGGCGACCGCGCGCGCCGGCTGGCGGAAGCGCTGGAACGCTCCGCGCAGTATGGGATCCGGATCAAGGGATTTATTGCGGACGCACCGAGTACAGAAGCCGAAGTCCGGCTGGGCGCCGTGTATCCGGTGGCGACGCTTTCCGATCTGCCGACGCTGCTCCGCAAGCACGTGATCGATGAAGTGATTTTTGCGGTGGAGAGTCCCCGGCTGGCCGAACTCGAAGAAGTTTTTCTTCTGTGCGACGAAGAGGGTGTGCGGACGCGGATCGCGGTGGATTTCTTCCCGCATGTCAACAGTGAAATTTATCTGGAGCGGCTGGGCTTCACGCCGCTGCTGACTTTTTCGGCGGCGCCGCACGATGAGATCCGCCTGCTGGCCAAGCGCGTGATCGATATTTTGGTGGCGGGAGCGGCGCTGGTGGTGCTGGCGCCCTTCATGGCGCTGGTGGCGGCGGCGATCCGTCTGACGTCGCCGGGGCCGGTGATCTTTCGCCAGGAGCGCTGCGGATTGAACGGCCGGCGTTTCAGGTTTTACAAGTTTCGTTCGATGGTGCGGGACGCCGAAGCCATGCGGGATGCGGTCGAGCACATGAGCACCCGCGCGACGGCCATGAAGATTCCCGACGATCCGCGGCTGACCTTCCTGGGCCGCTATCTGCGGAAGTTTTCGGTGGATGAATGGCCGCAGTTGTGGAATGTGCTCCGAGGGGACATGTCGCTGGTGGGTCCGAGGCCTGCGGTTCCGCAAGAGGTCGAGCAGTATCAGCGCTGGCAGCGGCGGCGGCTGCGCATGCGGCCGGGGCTTACCTGTCTCTGGGCGCTGGCGGGACGCGATAACGTGGATTTCGAGCAGTGGATGAAGATGGACATGCAGTATATCGACAACTGGTCGCTGGGTCTGGACTGGAAAATTCTGCTGTTGACGATCCCCAAAGTTCTTTCCGGAAAAGGAGCGCACTGACCGAGCCATGCACTTGATGCCAACCCAGGAAGAAGTCGTCGGGGTGTTGCGGGAGACCGGGGCGCTGCGCGACGGGCACTTCGAATACCCCAGCGGCATGCATTCGAACGAATACCTGCAGGTGCCGCTGGCCATGCGCTACTACCAGCACGCGCGCACATTGAGCGTGGGGCTGAGCCGCCTGCTGCGCGCCAATCCCGAGATTCGCGCCATCATTCCTGAGTTGTCAATTGTGGCGCCGGCGACCGGCGGCCTGCCGGTAGCGTACGGCGTGTGCGAAGCGCTTCGCGCCAGGCAGGTCTATTGGGCGGAGCGCGACGATGAAAACGAGCCCTTGCGATTCCGCCAGTATCTGGAGCAGCAGCCCGGTGAGCAGGTAGTTCTCGTAGACGACATTTTGCGCTCCGGAAGCAAGCTCAGCGAGATGAAAGAGCTGCTGGAATCGCGGGGCGCGGTGGTGGTGGGCCTGGCGGTGGTGATCTACCAACCGAATCCGAGCACCAGGAACTTCGGCCAATTGCCGCTCTATTATCTGGCGAAGCTCGACGCCCGCTACTACGCCGATGCCGCGCATTGCGAGCTATGCCGCCGCGGGGCGAAACTGGAAAAGGTGTGGGTCTAGAACAAAAAAAGTGATTTGGCCGCAAGAATCGGATAGTTCGCCAAGTCCCGCCGCCCTAATCTGAAGGCATGGAAACGAGTTCTCAACTAGTAATGGATGAAGCGCGCTGGCAGCTTGTGCTGGCGCGAGAACTTTGCACCAACGAAAGATTTGTTTATGCGGTCCGCTCGACGGGCGTCTACTGCCGCCCCGGCTGCCCCTCGCGCCGGCCGCGCCGCTCGAATGTGATTTTCTTTCCGGTTCCTGACGCCGCCGAGCGCGCGGGGTACCGTCCATGCCTCCGGTGCCGTCCCCAACAGCCAGACCGGTCGCGGCACGCCGAGTTGATCCGCCGCGCCTGCCGGACAATCGAAGAGCACCTGGATGAGCCGCTGGCTCTCGCGGATCTGGCACGCAAGCTCGAATTGAGCCCCTTTCACCTGGATCGCACGTTTAAAAGGTTTCTCGGCATTACGCCCAAGCAGTATACCGATGCACTCCGCCTGGAACGGTTGAAAGCGAACCTGCGGGACGGCCGTGAAGTCACCGAGTCGCTTTACGACGCGGGCTACGGTTCGAGCCGCAGTCTCTATGAGCGCGCGCCGGAGCAGCTTGGTATGACGCCGGCGACCTACCGCAATGGCGGGCGTGGAATGAATATCGGGTATACGATCGTCGCCTCGCCGCTCGGCCGGCTTCTGGTGGCAGGCACCGAGCGCGGGATTTGCGCGGTTAGTCTGGGCGATTCCGACGACACGCTGACCCGGTCTTTAGACGCCGAATACCCCGAAGCCGAAATCCGCCGCGATCAGACTCGGCTGCGCCCGTGGATTTCGGCGCTGGTAGCGCACCTATGCGGAAAACAGCCGCAGCTCGATCTGCCGCTCGATGTACAGGCGACCGCATTCCAGTGGCGCGTCTGGCAGGAGCTGCGGAAAATTCCGTATGGCGAGACCCGCAGTTACTCCGAAATTGCGAAAGCCATCGGACGACCAACCGCCGCACGCGCAGTCGCCAATGCATGTGCTACCAATCCGGCGGCGCTGGTCATTCCATGCCACCGAATCGTGCAGGAAAGCGGAGAGCCGGGGGGTTATCGCTGGGGCGATGAACGCAAGCGGGCGCTGCTGTCGCGCGAGAACCTGGCGAGGGTGTAATCGCCGGGCCGTTTTCCCCGCTCGAGCTTCCATCCAGGCTTCAACTCGAGCTTCCAGCCGTCTCCTTCGAGCGGCACCGCTTCGGGACGCGCCGGCGCCGGGAGTGTGACCTGAGTCCAATCTGAACTCACCAGGGCGCCGCGCGAAGCTGTAAGCGCGCCCCACTCATCGGTAACCCGCAAATGAGGGTACACGGTTCCGTGCTCGCCCAGCGGGGTGACCTCGTTCGGATCAAACTGGATGTTCATTTTGCGCAGGCGAATGACGAGCACTGGACTATCGACCAGCCGAGCCTGGTAATCGCGCAAAGATTTTTGACGCCGCTTCTCGCGCGCCCTCTCTTCAGCGCGCAGCGCCTCGCCATCGTAGCGCGCAAGACCGGCTTCGGCAGCCTTGTGAAGATCGCCGGGCAGTTCGATCGAGAAAGCTTTGGCCAGCATGTCGCCCAGATCATTCGCAGGCTTCAGCCCGCTGCGCCAGTGGGAGCCGGAATCGTCCAGCAGAACGCCGTAAGCCGGGCCGGATTCGTAGGAAAATGACCGGACGAAGGTGCGGCCGCCTTCCGCCCTCTCGATCTGCGCTGCCAGGCTGTGCCGCATCTCGGCGTCAGATCGGCCGCTCAACTTCACGCCGGTGTACTCCGCCAACCCCTCGGACATTTCGAGCTCGCGCTCCTGGTTGCCGGCTTCGGTGAAGATTGATCGGCGATAAGTGCGGAACACCAGCGCGTCTTTGATCGCTTGCCGCCGGGCGTCGCCAATCGCGGTGACCGCACGCTTGAGCGCCCGCCATTCGAGCCGCAGCCAGACGCGGCCATCGATGGTATCCAGATGCGCGTTCGACGGAGCCGTCATGGGGAACCCGAGAGATTCCTGCACGCGGTGGAAGACTTCGTGCATCATGAGCTGCTGCCGCGCCCGGGGATCTTCGGGAAGGGGCCAGGCGACCATCGTCCAGCGGATTCCAGCCCAGTTGAAAGCCGTGTTGGCGATATTCTCTGCCGCCGGCAATTGGCCCGTGAACACAGCGCCGCTCCTGGTGAGCTTGCCCTCGCCATCCGCCTGATTTGTGACGACCGAGTGAGTCGCGGGGTCAGCGAACAGCATCGGACCGCAGAGCGATACACCCCAGAGCGTTCCGTTATCGGCGTGGCAGGCCGCAGCGGCCTGGTCAAAGTATTGTGCGGCGAGACCGGGATCGATAGCCGGTTGGGCGAAGATTGCGGCGGCAAGCACGACGAAAAGCAAACGAATCATGGGTTATCCACTACCTGATTCATTTGTCGAAAATCGAAAGTGTTGCAACACTCCGCTGTGGTGCACACGTCAAACGCAAGCCGCGCATCGACAAAAATTACAACAACGCATGGCATAAGCTGCTGGATGGTATAAACTTACAAGATCCTGACGCACGGATGCTGAAATAGTGTGCAATTTGTTACAAAACAGTTGCTGGACGTGTTATTTTGCAGCGCACGGGCTAATTATCCACAGCTTTTTCCACAGGGCGGTTGAAAACTACCTTAGCGGGTTGAAAGGATCAGGGCGGTGAAACTGACTTGGGTCGATTGGGCGGTGGTCGCCGCTTATTTTCTTTTCAACCTGGCGATCGGTTTTTATTATAAAGCCCGTGCTGGTAAGAACATCAGCGAGTTCTTTCTCTCGGGCCGCAATGTTCCCTGGTGGCTGGCGGGGACGTCCATGGTCGCCACCACTTTTGCGGCCGATACGCCGCTGGTGGTGACGGGGCTTGTGGCGCGCAACGGTATTGCGGGGAACTGGCTGTGGTGGAACTTCGTTGCCAGTGGGATGCTGACCGTCTTCTTCTACGCGCGGCTGTGGCGGCGGTCGGGCGTGATGACGGACGTGGAGTTCGCCGAGATCCGCTACTCGGGAAAACCCGCGGCGTTCCTGCGCGGCTTCCGCGCCCTTTACCTCGGAATTCCCATCAACTGCATCATTCTGGGCTGGGTCAACCTGGCCATGGAAAAGATTTTGATGCTGGTGCTGGGAATTGACAAAAGCCAAGCGCTTCTCATTGTGCTGGGCATGATTGCGCTGACTTCGTTCATCTCAACGCTTTCGGGATTATGGGGTGTGCTGGTCACGGACCTGTTCCAGTTCGTGCTCAAGATGTCGATGGTCACGGTTCTGGCTGTGTTTGCGATCCAGGCGGTGGGCGGCATCGACCAGATGAAGGCGAAGCTCGCGGCTATCGACCGGGCCAAGGCGGTGGGCGGCGGTCCGGTTGGATCGGCGCTGAGCTTCGTTCCCGATCTGCATTCGGCCTGGATGCCGATGATCACTTTTCTGGTCTATATTTCGCTTATCTGGTGGGCGACGTGGTATCCGGGAGCCGAGCCGGGCGGCGGTGGCTTTGTAGCCCAGCGGATGTTCTCCGCCAAGGACGAAAAGAATTCGCTGCTGGCTACGCTGTGGTTTAACATCGCGCATTACGCCATTCGCCCCTGGCCGTGGATTCTGACGGCCCTGGCATCCGTCATTCTTTACCCGCATCTGAAGGACCCCGAGACCGGGTACATCCGGGTCATGATCGATTACCTGCCGCCCTGGCTGCGGGGGCTCATGGTGGCCGCGTTTGCGGCGGCGTTCATGTCGACCATCGGGACGCAGCTCAACTGGGGAGCAAGTTATTTAGTCAACGATTTCTACCGGCGCTTCCTGCGCCCGGATAAGAGCGATAAGCACTATGTGTCGGTCTCGCAATGGGCTACGGTATTTCTGACAATCGTTTCGGCGGTGCTCACGTTTTACATGGACTCGATCGCCGGGGCGTGGAAGCTGCTGATCGTTACGGGCGCAGGGACCGGTACCGTGCTCATTCTGCGATGGTTCTGGTGGCGCATCAATGCCTGGAGCGAAGTCGCGGCCATGGCGGCAGCGTTTATCGTTTCATTGACCTTGCAGCTGGGTTTCGGCATGTCCAGCGATGATCCTTACGGCTTCGCCTACATTATGATCATCACAGTAGGGCTGACGACGGTGGCTTGGCTGGCAACAACCTATTTGACCTCGCCCGAGCCGATGGACATGTTGCTTCAGTTTTACCGGCGCGTGCATCCGTCCGGACCCGGATGGAATCCGGTGGCGCGAAGGGCGCCGGAGATTCCGCGTTCTCGCGACACGGCTTACAATTTTCTGGATTGGATTGCGGGCTGCGTCCTGATCTATGGATGGCTGTTCGGCCTGGGAAAAATCATTCTGAAAGAATTCGTGATCGGGGTGGTATTCCTGGTCATCGGCGTGCTGGCCGGCGTGGTGATTTACTGGGATCTGTCACGGCGGGGCTGGAAGACGGTGATCGAGTAGCGTTACACTGCCAGATATGGCGCGGCTGAGCTGCGTAACTTTCCTTACACTGACTCTGTGCGGCCTGGCTTCGGCGCAGGACGCCGAAAAACTGGCGCCCTACTACCCCACACCGCTGACGATCGTCGAAAAAATGCTCGACCTGGGCGGGCTGAAAGCCGGCGAGAAGATGTTCGATCTGGGCTCCGGCGATGGGCGCATCGTGATCATGGCGGCGCAGAAGTATCACGCCGATGCGACCGGCATCGAGATGATGGACGACCTCTACCGCCAGAGCATGGAAAAAATCCGGACGCTAGGCCTCCAGAAAACCGCTCGCATTATCCACGGCGACATTTTCAAACAGGACTACAGCCCAGCCAACCTGCTCACGGTTTATCTGCTGCCGGTCTCGAACGATAAAGTCCGGCCGCTGCTCGAAAAGCAGCTCAAAAAAGGCACGCGCGTCGTTTCTCACGACTTCCCGTTCCGCGACTGGACGGCGGAAAAGGAAGTCACCATCGAGGACGATGGCGAGGGCCGCAGCCACACGCTGTATCTTTACCGCCGGTAACCTGCAAAATCATGCCGAGGCCTGAGCTGTGAGCCGGGGCCGCGAGCTTCTGCTGCTGGCTGCGTTCACGGTCCTGGTGCACGCGCCGTTTCTCAACCAGCCGGTGCAGGGCGACGAGATCACGTACCTGGACATCGCCCGGCAGGTTCTGCTCCAGCCCCTGACGCCCACGAATTTCCAGTACGTGTTTCAGGGGCACGTGGTGGACGCTTCGGGGCATCCTCATCCGCCATTGAACGCGTATCTGCTCGCGATCGCATGGCTGATCCGAGGCCGTTTTTCCGAGCTTTTCTTCCACTGTTTCTATCTGCTGTTCGCGCTGGGCATCAGCTTCGCGGCGTATGCGCTGGCGGCGCGCTTTACATCGCAGCCGTTATGGGGCGCGCTGCTGGTGGCGGCATCGCCCATCGTGGAAGTCAATACGAACACGCTGGCCGGCCCCGAAGCCCCTGCTCTGGCGTTCCTTTTGACCGGCGCGGCGGCGTTTTTCTGGCGGCGGTTCTGGGTTGCCGGCATCGCCCTGACGCTTGCCGGATTGACGGAATTGCAGGCCCTGGCGCTTTCGCCGATCCTTCTTGTCGAGTACGCGATCAAGCGCGAGCGGCCGCCGCGCGCTGCATGGGTGGCACTGGCGGCGCCGTTTGTTGGACTCGGGGCGTGGCAGGCGCTCGAGCTGGCTCTCACGCATCGTCTTCCGGGCGCAGTGCTGCTCGGCTATGCGCAGAGCTCGGGACGAAGTCAACTCCGGCTGAAAGGCGCCAGCGCTCTGGCCCTCATGGAACACCTGGGCATACTGGTGACGCTGGTTCCGCTGGCGCGGCGGCGCGTGTGGACGCTCGCGCCCGGGATCGTCGCCTGTGTTGGGGCCGGCAGTTATCCTTGGTGGGAACGCGGGCTGCTGCTGATCTTCGTGGCGCTGGGCGCGAACGCGCTCGCCTGGTTGTGGGAAGCGCGCCGGACGAGCCCCGTCCTGGCCGCGTGGTGCCTGCTGTATTTCAGTTTTGCAGTCATCGTGTTTTTTGCGGGCGCCGCGCGTTACCTGCTGCCGCTGGCTGCGCCGATGGTGCTGCTCTACGTTCTTCAATTCGCCGGCCGGCCGCGGATGCTCGCGCTGGCGCTGGGCGTCAATCTGGTATTGGGCTTGAACATTTCGTTCGCGTCGTATGAATTTGCCCGCGTTTACGCCCAAATCCCGCCGCCTCCCGGCAAGACATTTCTGGTGAACGGCGAGTGGGGATTCCGCTATTACATGCTGGAGCATGGCGGGCGCACGCTGGCGGTGAACAGCGTGCCGAATCCGGGAGAATGGATCGTGTCTTCCGATCTCTCGCTCGCCGGAAATTACGACAGTTTAGCGGAAGAAACGGCGGTGCCGCTGCGCGCCTCTGAAGTTTGGGTTCGCACGCCGCTGCGGTTGATCGATCGTTACGCCCATTCCGGGTTTTCGAGCGCGTCATTTGGATTGCTGCCGTTTTCTTTTTCCCGAAAGCCGCTCGATAGGATCGCGTATGCGCGAACTTCGTCTTTCCTGAACCTGGAGGCGCCATGGATGCCGACCCAATTCTCCGGACGCCTGGTGTATCTGCCTGAAGCCGGAGCAGAGATTCGCTTGCCGTTGGACCCGCAAGGCTCGCTGCATTTTGCGCTTTTCGGCCGAGGGCATGGGGCGGCGAAATTTCTGATTCGACGGGCGTCTGGCGGAGCCGTGTTCGAAAAAAATGTCGACATCAATGGCGAGCTTTGGGAGCCGCATCAGTTGCCTCTGGCGGAAATCGGCGAAGCAGTCCTTTCGATCACGGCCGCGGCCCGCGTCAAGGCAGGCTGGGGCGACCTCGCGGCCGACGCCGATCGCGGCGGCGTCCCTGCCGAATCTACGGCCTCGGCAGAGCCTGCGCTTTCCTACTTGAACCTCGGCGATATTCGAACCAGGCCGCAACTGATTTCGGGCTGGTACGCAGTCGAAGACGGCGCCTGGCGCTGGATGGCCAAGGACGCGGAGGCGGTGCTTCGTACGCCCTCGGGCGGACCGGTGAGCTTCGAAATGGCGCTTTACTTCCCCCCGGATTACATGCAACGTGCCGGCGGCCCGGTCACGGCTTCGGTCGCAATCGACGGCAAGCCGTTCGCGCAGGAAGTTTACATTGAGCCCGGAGGCCATCGATTTTCGAAGACCGTCAATAGCGGTTTTTTGCGCCTTCCTAGTGCGAAGATCAGGATCACTCTGAACCGTTGGCTGGCGCCTTCCGGATCGGAACAGCGGGAGCTGGGAGCCGTGGTCGAGCGTTTGGGATTCGTTAGTGTCCAAACCAATGGGCAGCCGCCTGTTAGTGCTACGCTGACGAAGTGAAGATAGGGATCACCTGTTATCCCACGTATGGCGGCAGCGGAATTGTGGCCACCGAGCTGGGGCTCGAGCTGGCGAACCGCGGCCACCAGGTTCACTTCATTACCTATTCGAATCCCATTCGTCTCGATCCGGGAATTCCGCGCATTCATTATCACGAAGTCGAAGTGTCCAATTACCCGCTTTTTCAGTACCCGCCGTACTGTCTGGCGCTGGCTTCGCGAATGGCGGAAGTGGCGCAAGGCTATGGACTCGATCTGCTGCACGTGCATTATGCGATTCCGCACTCGATTGCGGCGCTGCTGGCGCAACAGATGCTCGCTCCAAAGCGGCGGCTGCCGTTCATCACCACGCTGCACGGCACCGACATTACGCTGGTCGGCTCAGATCGTTCCTATTTTCCGATCACCAAGTTTTCGATCGAACAGTCGAACGGGATCACGGGCATCAGCGGGTTTATCCGCAAGCGGACGGCGGAAGTTTTCGGCGTCACCAACCGCATTCGGGTGATCCCCAATTTCGTCAATGTCGAGACGTACAAGCCGGACGCGGAGAAGCGCGCGGCGCGCCAGTTCGCGCCAGCGGGTGAAAAGCTGATGATTCACCTTTCGAATTTTCGCCCGGTGAAGCGCGTGCTCGACTGCATCCACATTCTGGCACGCGTGCGAAGGAAAACGCCCGCGCATCTGCTGATGGTAGGGGACGGGCCGGACTGCGGCCCGGCGGAGCTGCTGGCGCGTGAGTTGGGCGTCGAAGATCACGTCAGCTTTCTCGGCAAGCAGAACCATGTCGAGCGGCTGATCCCGCTGGCGCATGTGCTGCTGATGCCGAGCGAACTGGAGGCCTTCGGCCTGGCGGCGCTCGAAGCCATGGCGTGCGGCGTGCCGCCCATCGGCACCAACGCAGGCGGAGTGCCGGAGCTGATCACCAACGGTGCGGACGGCTTCATCGAGGATGTGGGAGATCTGGACGCGCAGGCAGCACGGGCGACGGAACTGCTCACCGATGGGCGCCTCCACGCGCGTATAGCGGCTGCGGCGCGCCAGACCGCGGCGAGCCGTTTTTCGAGCGATGAGATCATCCCGCAGTACGAGCGCTACTACGAAGAAATCTGCGGCGGAGCCACGCGGCCAGCGGCGGGCCGATGAGCATGGCATAGACCGGCACGTATTCGTACCAGCGAATGGCGGTCGAGCCTTGCCATTCTCCCAGCGCCACCCACGAAATCACCGCCGCGTATGCCAGCGGCACCAGAGCCGTCCAAAGCAGCAGCGCCGTTACCGGAGCAAGCGCAAGCAGCGGCAACATCCACGTGAGATACCACGGATGGCAATTGGCGGAAACCATCAGCATCACGGCAATCGCGGCCAGCGCGGCGCGTTCAAGCCGGACCTCACGCAGGGTCAGGATCGCGACGGCAAGCGCGACTATAGCGAATGCGGTGTACTTGGCACGATAGAGATCATCGGTGAAATAGAGAATGGCGCCGAACAGGCTGTCGTTATTGCGCCATCCGCCGACAAATCCGCTCATGAAGCGCAGGTTTTCCCAGATGTCGGTCCAATAAGGCAGCATGAAGCCGATCAAAATCGGGACCGCTACCCACCACTGATACCAGCGGCGCGGCCGGTACCGGCGCCATCCGATGAACAACGGAACGAGCATCACGGGCCAGATTTTCGCTGCAACGGCGAGTGCCAGCGCCACAAAGGCCCAGGTCCATCGCTCGCGCTTCGCTGCTACGAGGGCAAGGATAACTGCGAGCACCACGAGCGCATCGTTATGTCCCGTCGCCCAAAATTCAAAAACGCTGAGCGGCGACCAGGCATAAATCAAGATGCGTTCTCGCGGCAGATGGTGTGCGGCAAGCAGCAGCCACAGCGCGGCCATCGCTCCTAAGTCGCATAACGCATACGGCAGCTTGAACCAGAAGACCTGGCGCTCAGGATCGGGAGTCAGCTTGGACGCGACGCGATAAGTCCATACTTCGACCTGCTCGATCAGCGGCCCATACACCGCCTTGAAATCCTTTCCGACCACTTTGGGATAAGTCGAGTCACGAAGCTGCACCCACTCGGGATCGCGCGGCCGCGCGGCATAGGGGTTCCCGCCCACGGCCTGAAGTTTTCCCTCCCAGCGGTAACGGTAGGGATCGTCAGAGAGAGAAGGTCCGATCGGCCAAACGGTAACGCGAAAAACAGCACCCGCCATAAAGATAGCTGCCGCTGTTTTGGGAAATTTGATACGATCCGGAAGCCGTAACGCCAGATAACACGAAACGAGATAGAATAGACCTGCTAAAACTAATAGTGTTGAGGCCTCCGGCACATGCGTTCTAAGGTCGCCCAAAAGGCGGAGCCGGAGAAAAACGGCCCATAAAGCGCTCGCGGCGGGAATTAATCCAAGCCGCGCGATTCGATCAGTCCGGGACAGATCATTATGCTACCAGCTTCGATCCCGCCGGCTTTGCTGGCCGCGGGTGTTACCGACCGCCTGATGCGGCAGCTGTTCGATAACACTTTCGCCGGCATATACCAGCTTTCGTGGTTCGACTGGTCGCTGCTGATCCCTTACTTCGGAACGTTGATCATCCTGTCGGTATACGGCCTGCACCGCTACGACATCATCCGCACTTATTTCAAATACCGGAAGAACGCGACCAAAGAGCCGGCGCGGCGGTTCGACCAGCTCCCGCGCGTCACGATTCAATTGCCGATCTACAACGAACGGTATGTCGTCGAGCGGCTGATCGATGAAGTGACAAAAATCGAGTACCCGCGCGACTTGCTGCAGATCCAGGTGCTCGACGACTCGACCGACGATACCCACCTTTACGCGGAAGCGCTGTGCGAGCGCTACCGTGCGCTGGGTTATCCGATCGAGTACCATCACCGCACCGATCGCGTAGGCTTTAAAGCCGGTGCGCTCGCCGAGGGACTAAAGAGCGCTACCGGCCAGTTCGCGGCAGTTTTTGACGCCGACTTCATCCCGCCGGCGGACTTTCTGATGAAGACCATGCATTACTTCGCCGATCCAAAAGTCGGGGTGGTGCAGACGCGCTGGAGTTATCTCAACCGGGATTACAATTTTTTGACTGAAGTGGAGGCCATGCTGCTCGATGGCCACTTTATTCTGGAGCACGGCGCACGGTCGCGGGCCGGATATTTCTTTAATTTCAACGGCACTGCGGGCATCCTGCGGATCGCCATGATCGAGGACGCCGGCGGCTGGCAGGCAGATACGCTGACCGAAGACTCCGATTTGAGTTACCGCGCCCAGCTAAAGGGCTGGCGGTTCGTTTACGTGCCGGGCCTGGATTGCCCCTCCGAGCTGCCAGTCGAGATGCACGGCTTTCAGGTGCAGCAGTCGCGCTGGGCCAAGGGCCTCACGCAAACGGCTCGCAAGATTCTGCCGCAGATGTTCCGCGCCAATTTACCCTGGCGGGTGAAGGCCGAAGCTTTCCTGCATCTGACGCCCAATATTTCGTATCCGCTGATGCTCGTGGTTTCGGCGCTGATGCTGCCGGTCATGATCGTGCGGTTCTACATGGGCGTGTTCCAGATGATGTTTCTGGATCTGCCGCTGATCATTGCTTCGTTCTGGTCGATCTCGGCTTTCTATATCATTGCGTACCGGGAGCTTTACCCTAAACACTGGAAGCGTTCGGTATTCCTTTTGCCGATGCTCATGGCCATAGGCGTCGCGCTGACCATCATCAATACCAGGGCCGTGCTCGAAGCCCTCGTCGGCATCCGCAGCGCGTTTGTGCGCACGCCGAAGTACGCGATCGACGGACGTCCGGTGAGTCTCGAGCATAAGAAGTACCGCCGCAAGAGCGGGTGGCTTCCTTACATCGAGATCGCCGTGGGCTCGTATTTCCTCTACATGATCAGTTTTGCGATCGATACGTATAACTACTTTGCCATTCCTTTCCTTGCGTTATTCACCGCGGGATATTACTGGGCCGGCTTTGCGACGCTTTACCAGGAGCATCAGGGCCGCCTGCGCTGGCTGCGCGAGCGCCGGGCATACGAAATGCAGACCGCGCGGTAAACGTACCGGCTACGCCGGCGCGCCGGTCCGCAATCGGCCGTAGAGCTTCACCACGTTCTCGATCATCCGCAATCCGCAATCGCCTTCCAGCGTGAGAATCGATTCGGGATGAAACTGCACCGCCTCGACGGGCAGCTCCCTGTGCCGCACGCCCATAATCACGCCGTCTTCGGATTCGGCGGTGATTTCCAGCGAGGCCGGCAGCTTGTCGCGCTTGGCGAACAAGGAATGATAGCGGCCCACCTGAAAGCGCTCCGGAAGCCCTTCGAACACGCCCTGGCCGCGGTGAGTGATCCAGGAAGGCTTGCCGTGCATGGGATAAGGCAGAACGTCCAGCTCGCCGCCGAGGGCTTCGACGGCGCCCTGCAATCCGAGGCATACGCCGAAAACCGGAACACCGAGGCGCACGGCGTGCTTCACCAGATCGGGAACGCCGAAATCCGAAGGCCGCCCTGGGCCGGGCGAGATCAGGATCAGGTTCGGCGCCATTTCGCGGATCAGCTCCGGCGGAAAACCGGCGCGATATGTGATGACTTCGGCGCCGGTCTGGCGGGCATAGTTGGCCAGAGTGTGGATGAAGCAGTCGGCGTTATCGACCAGCAAGAGGCGCACGCCGGCGCCATCCTGCTCGCGGACTTCGGCGCGCGGTTTTTCGGGCTCTCCGCCCAGAATGCGGAAAAAACCGGTCGCCTTCAGGCGCGTTTCGCGCTCTTCCATTTCCGGCACCGAATCGTAGAGCAGCGTCGCGCCCGCCGGATAGGTCGCGATGCCGTTCCGCAGATAAGTCGTGCGAATGAGAATGCCGGTATTGATGTCGCCCGTGAGCGACAGCATGCCCACGGCCCCGCCATACCAGCCGCGCGCTTCTTTTTCGAGGCTCTCCACCGCGACGGCTGCGGCTTTTTTGGGCGCGCCGATCACGGTGACCGCCCACATGTGGCTTAAAAACGCATCCAGCGAATCGAAACCCTCTTTCAGAAATCCCTCGACGTGATCGACGGTATGGAACAATCCGGCGTAGGATTCGATCTGCCGCCGGCCGATGACCTTCACCGTTCCCGGCTCGCACACGCGCGACTTATCGTTGCGGTCGACGTCGGTGCACATGGTCAGCTCGGATTCCTCCTTGGTGGAATCGAGCAGTTCGCGAATGGCGGCAGCGTCTTTGATCGGATCGCCGGTGCGGCGCGCCGTGCCCGCGATCGGGCAGGTCTCGACACGCTGGCCTTCCACGCGCACGAACATCTCGGGTGACGCACCGACGAGCTGTTCGTCGCCGAACTGCAGCAGAAACTCGTAGGGACTGGGATTGGCGCGCTGCATGCGCTCGAAAAGCTCCGATGCTTTGCCGGAATAGGGCGTGCGGAAGGTCTGGTGCAGGACTACTTCGTAGTAATCGCCGCGGCGCATGCCCTCGCGCACCTTTTCGACGCTGGCCATGTACTCGTCGGGCGCATGATCGGATTCAATCGGCCCGGGCGCAACTTGAGGAGGCGGAGCAACCGTCTCGGCAGTGCGCTCGAGCGCCAGCGTGGACAGGCCCTGGCAATCGAAATCGTACTGGTAGCGCTCGATCTGCTCTTTCTTGCGATCCATGAAGTAAATGTCGTCGCAAAGATAGAGGTGCAGATCCTTCCGGCCGGCGCGCGGCAGGCGTTTTTCAATGGGATCGAACTGGAACAGCAGATCGTAGCCGAACGCGCCTACCAGAGCGAGGCGCGAATCTTCCCCGTTCCGGAACTCCTGGATCAGAGCCCGCAGAATCGAGAAAACCGAAGGCTGCTTGCTCCGTTCTTCTTCAGGAAAAAGTTCAGGCAGCGGCTTGAGCCGGCCGGCGAGAACCATGCCCGATTGCAAGCCGAATTCTTCCCAGTGCGGATGGCCCTGAAGCACCGGCGCCAGCATCTGGGTAAGCATTTCCCCGCGCAGATTGAGCGGACGAAACTCCACGCGCCGGTCGAATGCCACGATTTCGAGCGGCGGCTTGGTGGAAGCGAAATCCCAACGCGAGTATCGTCCCGGAAACTCATAACCGGATGATAAATAAATCCCGCGGTGCGTATCCAATTCCCGCAGCAAATGCCTGAGACCTTTGCGGTAACTTCCCTTCGATAACGTTCGGGTGACGGTGATGCCATGCGAGGTGGTGTACTGGATGGTTCGCATCGTGCGGCCTGACGGCTGGAACTGATTTCCATAGGATACCACCATGCCAATTCGCCGCCGCGTAGGTTAAACTGGCAGCATGCGGTTTCGTTATTGGTTATGCGCGCTGGCTCTCGCGGTTGGCAGTGCTTTGTCATTTGCTCAGGAGGTGCCGCGCCCCGCGGGCGAGTTCGTCATCAGCATGAACGACGGCCGCCAGATCCTGCTCAGCCACTATTCGGGTAAGGTGGTGCTGCTGGCATTCATGTTCACCACTTGACCGCACTGCCAGCACACCGCTCAGGTTCTGAGCGGCATTCAAAAAGATTACGGTCCTCACGGTTTGCAAATTCTGGGTGTGGCGTTCAATGATAATGCGCCGTCACTGGTGGCGGATTTTGTCCGCAACTACGCCACGGATTTTCCAGTAGGCTTTGCCAGCCGGGCGAGCGTCCAGGAGTACCTCGAGCATTCGCCCGGAAAGCCGAGCTACGTTCCAGAGCTGGTGTTCATCGACCGCAACCGTTCGATTCGCGCGCAGTATTCCGGCGCCGAGGACTTTTTCAAGGACCAGGACAAAAATATCCGGGAGCTGGTCGAGTCGCTACTCAAAGAACCGGCGGCCAAAAAGAACGGCCATTCCGCGCGAAAAAAACATCAGTAGCCATGAACCGGAGGGATCTGCTGAAGACCGGCGCGGCCGCGATCGCCGGCGCCGGTATCGCACGCCCTCAGGCGCCGCTTCCTGCCAAGGCCAAAATCACCAGCTCGGTGATGCTCTGGACTCTCGAAGGATCTTTCGAGGAGAAATTGGAAACCGCGGCACGGTCGGGTGTTCAATCCGTCGAGTTGGTCGGCGAATATGACGGCTGGAGCGATGCGGATGTCGCGCGCATCCGGAAACTCCTCGCATCCTTCCGGCTCGGCATGGACGTGCTGATCGCTACGCCTAATTGGAATCAGCGTCCGGTCTCGATGGTCGATCCGGCGCAGCGCGATAATTTCCTGGCGGACTGCCGCAACGCTATCGTCTATGCGCAAAAGCTCGAGGTGCCGCAGATTTTGTTAATGAGCGGTAACGCCATTGCCGGCCGGACCCATGAAGAACAATATGCCAGCCTGCTCGAGGGAGCCAAGCGCGCCGGAGATCTGATGTCGAAGGCCAATCTCACAGCCATCATCGAGCCGCTCAATTCGCTCGTAAATCATAAGGGATTTTTTCTGACGACCTGCGTAGAAGGCTCGAAACTGGTGCGCGAAGTCGATAACCCGCACGTGAAGTTGTTGTTCGACATTTATCACGAGCAGGTGCAGGAAGGAAACGTGATCCGCACGCTCACTGCGGCTGCCGACATTGTGGCCGTTTTCCACGTAGCCGACAATCCAGGACGGAACGATCCCGGCACCGGCGAGATTAATTACCCGAACGTCTACAAAGCCATCCAAAAATCGGGTTACACCGGCTATGTGGCGATGGAGTACCTGCCGATCGGCGACCAGGTAAACAGCCTGACCCGCTCGCTCAATGGTTTTCGGGCCGCGCTGGCAACCTGAGAGCAAGTGTCCTGAGTCCGGTAATTACCCGGTACCAATCAAGACAGTCCTGGAACGTAAGTTTTTTCACATTAGATAAATTTTGCAGGAAAGAATTGCAGCCGCGGGGCGGGATTACCCGCCCCGTT
Organism: Bryobacteraceae bacterium; assembly: GCA_035280425.1. Classification (GTDB taxonomy): domain Bacteria; phylum Acidobacteriota; class Terriglobia; order Bryobacterales; family Bryobacteraceae; genus QHXW01. The sequence goes on from DATEFW010000024.1 coordinate 81,047, forward strand.
GGTGACTGGGAAGGTTATTTACTGTGCCTGTTTCTGTGCCAGCGTAAGGGCCTGATCGGCGCTGAACATCCGAACTTCGACCCGGCGGTTCTTGGCACGGGCAGCGCGGTTCCGGCCGGTATCGGCTGGTTTTTCGTTGCCAAGGCCCACTAACTGGACCCGGAATAACGGTATGTTCTCCTGCGCAATCAGATACCGCATCACGCGCTCGGCGCGCCTTTGGCTCAGAGCGTCGTTATACGCCTTGGTTCCGGTCTTATCCGTATAGCCCTCAACCGTGATGAAATACCGTTTGGCCGTCCCATGTTCTTTGACGAACTGGTCCAGCTGGTCCTTGGCGTCCTTTGTTAGGGTATCTTTGTTGAAGCCGAACGGGATCACAGTCTCCGCAGCCAGCTTATAGTCGTCCAGGTTTCCCAGGGTATTCTGCACATTATCCCGGAGGGTATTGAGGTCCTGGCCGTTCTTCTGCGCCATATTACGCGCTTCGGTGGCGGTCGAGCCGGCTTCGGTCGCCTTATTCATGGCATCACCAGCCGCCTTTTCCGCCGACATGGCACGTTCCTTGGCCGCATTAATGCCGGTTTCATGCCGTTCCAGGTCCTTCTTGGCGGCTTCAATGTCGGTGCCTTGCTTATTAGACTGATCGGCGACCTGATCCACCTTGGTCTGGATGGGCGTCGCGGTCTGTTGAACGTACTTCTTAGTGGCGCAGCCTCCCATGAGCATTGCGCCTGCCAAAATCATCGATAGAGCTATGGTCCCTTTCATAAGACCTCCCGCGAGTAGCGTAGCAATTTAAGTACCTTTTCCATTTCACACATTCGGGGAGTAAAATGAGCCTTAAGGTTCATTCAGCCCGAAACACTTGCCCGCGCAAACAGGGGTGAACTACCGCGAGCCAGCCGTCCGGGAGAAAGGCAAAAACGAAAGCATGTCGGAAAAGATTTCCTCCGTCAATCGTAGAGATTTCATGAAGCACGCGGCAGGCGTCGGTGCGACTTTAGGGGCGGCGACGAAAGCTTTTGGCGCGCGGCCTGCGGCCAAGGCTTCGAACGGCCGGGTGCTCGGCGCGAACGACCGGATCAATGTCGGGGTGATTGGTGTGGGCGGGCGCGGCTCGTATTTGGCCCGAACATTTGCCGGGATCGGCGAGCGCACCCACGACTGCCAGGTTGTTGCCGTGTGTGACGTCTACGAAAAGCGCAAGCGGAGGAATGCCGAACACCTCAAATGCGACGGATATCTGGATTATCGCGAGGTGATCGCCAAACCCGATATCGACGCAATCGTCGTGGCGACTCCGGATCACTGGCATGCCAAGATCGCGCTCGAAGCACTGGATCGCGGCAAGGACGTCTATTGCGAGAAGCCCATGTGCCACACCATCGAAGAAGCCAAGATGCTCGCCAGCACGGTGCATGAGACCAAGCGCGTCTTCCAGGTGGGCTCACAGACTACGTCATCCGAGCAGTGGTGGAAGGCCAAAAAAGCGATCGCCGATGGAATGATAGGCCAGATGATCATGAGCCAGGGCTCGTATCACCGCAATTCCATTGAAGGGGAGTGGAACTGGCCCATCGACGCCGATGCCGGCCCGGACGGCAAGGGCGAAAACTACATTGACTGGAAAATGTGGCTCGGCTCGGCGCCCAAGCGCCCCTATAATGCCGATCGTTTCTTCCGCTTCCGCAAGTACTGGGACTATTCGGGAGGCATCGCGACCGATCTGTTTTTCCATGTCGTCGCGCCGCTGAACATTTGCTGGCCGGAGCCGCAGTTTCCGCAGCGCGTGATGGCTTCAGGCGGCATTTTCGTTTTTAAAGACGAGCGCGAAGTGCCCGACACGTTCAATCTGCTGGCGGATTTCTCCAAGGGCCACTCTCTCGTGCTGAGCTCTTCGATGGCCAACTCGCAGCACATTCCAGGGTTGATTCGCGGCCATGAGGGCACAATTATCATGGTCGACAACGGCCAGTTCGAAAGCGAGACCGACCACATTACGGTAATTCCGGAGCGAAGGGCGATCGACGATGCTTATAAGGCCAAATGGGGCGAAGATAAGATCACCATTCCGGTAACCGAGAAGCCGGAGTGGGCGCACATGCAGAATTTTCTGGATTGCATGCGCAGCCGCCAAAAACCGGTTCTCGACGTGGATACCGCGTTCCGCGCGCAGGTGACCATTTCGATGTCGGTGCAGTCGTACCGCGAAGGGCGCGTGCTCTACTGGGACGATAGAGCCCAGAAAGTCGTGCAGAAGCCGGTCAAAGCGTAGTTTGAAACCAGGGATTGCGTTATCGTTCGATGACGCGAATCTCGCCTTTTCCCCACACGGTCTGACGGCCCACACCAGTCCAGCGGGCGGCGTGAAGGAATGGCAGGAACTCGCCGAGATCACCTTCGTATTCCGCTTCTCCAATGAAGCCCGAGAGCGCATGGACTTGTCCGGTGCGGCTGGACCGGCGCGCGGCATGAGTTGGTTGGAGCCGACAGCAGGCCATGTTTACTTTCTGGCCACGCTCCCCGATCGCGCGAAAGTCAATCGCCAGAGGCCCGTCACCGTAGAGCGCGCTGAGTGTGCTGACGCGGTCGCGAATGCGTGCGAACAGCACGGAAAAATCCGGGCGTTCCGCAAGCACGTCGCGAGCCTTGAGCTCCGTCGGTGTTACAAAGCGAACGAGGATTTTTTCGACCCGGCGTTCCTCCGGCGTCAGCGGAATGGCGCACGGCATGATCGCCGCAAACAGCTTTTCGCCATCAAACGGGCGTGCCAGGACTGCATCATCCAGCGAGAGTTGCTCGACGCACGCGAGCCGCGCCCGTGACCGGTGCACTCCGAACCCGTCGGACGCGAATCGGCTGAGCGCCAGCACGAAGTACGAGAGCGCAGGATGGGCGGTATCGAACAGGTGCAAGTCGCAATAGAAGTGGCCGCCAGGCGGGACGCGGGAAGCATCCAGGTGCGCCGTGCGAAAGACGAATGGCCGGGGCCAGTCCGTCAGCCCACTCGGACCACGATCCTGATGTGCCTGGCCGGGTTCAAAGATGCGCGCATAGCCGCAACCAGGTACATGGAGCGCGTCAATGCACGCAGGTGTGCAAGCGATCTCGCGAAGAATGGTCCCAAACGCGCCGCGAAAAACGTTGGCGGCCGGTCCCGGCGGGAATTGAACCGGATCGATGGCTTCGAAATGAAAGCGGAGGCGGAAGAACTTGAATTGCACTTCCCAGAGTATAGCGGCGGGTGCCAGGGTTGTTGGACGGCTTGAGTTGCCCGGCAAATCCCCATAGAACGGCCAATCGTGGGAAACTTTGAATAAATTAAGCGAGGTAACAATGGCCGGCTACTATCACCAGGAGGATCTGCCCCGTTTTGCCGAAGTCGGTAAGAGTGCACCGGAGTTGTGGCAGAAATTTTCGGAGTGGTACGGGGCGGTCTTTGCCGAAGGGGCGCTCAGCGAGCGGGAGAAATGCCTGATCGCGCTCGGCGTCGCCCACGCCGTGCAGTGCCCGTATTGCATCGATGCTTACACGCAAGCGTGCCTGGAGAAGGGGTCGAACCTCGAGCAAATGAGCGAAGCCGTGCATGTCGCCTCCGCCATACGCGGCGGCGCCTCGCTGGTGCATGGGGTACAAATGCGCAACGCCGCGAGCAAGGTGAGCATGTGAGCCTGGCAGGTCTGGCGCATTCGCTGGCTAATCCAGCGTCGCAACTGCGCGTACTGAATAATCAAAGCGGGCTGCGGAAGCCTTTCGACGCGGCACTGGCCGAGTCTGGCATGGTCCCGCTCACGTCCACCGGAATCACGGTTTTTCAGATCAATGTAGGCAAGTTGTGCAATCAGACCTGCGGGCATTGCCACGTGGACGCCGGACCCGACCGACGCGAGATCATGACGCGCGAAACCGCCCAGCTTTGTATCGGTGCGCTTGCGCAAACCGACATCCCGACCGTCGATATTACGGGCGGCGCGCCGGAACTCAATCCGAATTTCCGGTGGCTGGTCGAGCAAAGCCGTGCGCTGGGCCGTCACGTCATGGACCGGTGCAATCTTTCGGTCCTGTTGTTGCCGTCACAGGAAGATCTTGCGGATTTTCTGGCGGTGAACCGCGTAGAGGTCGTGGCGAGCCTGCCGTATTATCTCGAGCAGCAGACCGATGCCCAGCGAGGCAGCGGCGTGTTCACAAAATCCATTGAGGCGCTACGCAAGCTGAATGCCTTGGGCTACGGCCACGAGAACTCCGGATTGCGGCTGGATCTGGTGTACAATCCCGTCGGGGCGTTCCTGCCGCCCGCACAGCGCGCCATTGAAGCCGACTTCAAACGCGAGCTCTGGAGGCGCCACGGCATTGTATTCAATTCGCTCTATACCATCACCAACATGCCCATCAGCCGCTTTCTCGAATTCCTGCTGCGCACGGGTAACTACGAGCGCTACATGGAAAAACTCGTGAATGCGTTCAACCCTTCGGCCGCGGAAGCAGTCATGTGCCGGTATACGATTTCAGTCGGCTGGGATGGGACGCTGTACGACTGCGATTTTAACCAGATGCTGGATCTCAAAGTCGGTTTTGACGCCCCGGCGCATATCAGGAATTTTGACATCGCGTCATTAAGCCGTCGATCCATTGTCACCGGGCAGCACTGTTATGGATGCACCGCGGGAAGCGGATCGAGTTGTGGCGGCATTACCGTGAGGGCCTGAATTTATGCGTCGAACCCTGAGGTGGATTTCGATTTCCGCCTGTTTCTACTTAACCGCTGCGGCGGACGATGAAGCTTTCAAGTGCCCGCCGGCTTCCAAGGCAATGCAAGCCACCTGCCGCGAAATTACACATAAGGATCTGCCACCCGGAGCGGTTGCCCTTCTGAAGAAGCTGAAGTGTGAAGTATCGGCGGACAGCAACTACGATTACGGCAGCGCGGTGGATCTGAACGGCGATGGCTCGAAAGAATATCAATTCTGCTGCCACGAATCTGCGCACGGGCCTTGCAGCGCGGTGTTGATAGGAAAAATCGGGAATGAGTGGAGGGATCTGACAGCCAAAGAAGGGATGCTCGGGTACGACGGAGCCTGCACTCTCTTTGTTGTACTCCAAGCGCAACACAACGGCTTTCAGGACATCTGTCTTCCGAACGAGTGTTCACCTGGAACGGGGAGCGCATCGAAGCCCTGCGTTCCATCGATATGGCGGTACGACAATGGCAGATATCATTCCATCGGTGCAAGTGAAATCAAGCCGGCAAACTAGACGCCACGCGGGACGGCGGCGTCTCCTTCGCACCTTCTGCGTCCGTTCATCGCTGCTGCTGGCCTTCGTGTTCGTCGCCCAGGCGGCCGACCCGCTCCGGCTCGTGCATACGATTCGCTTAACAGGCGTCCAAGGCCGCATCGATCACATGGCTGTCGATGTCGCCGGCCATCGGCTGTTCGTGGCCGCGCTGGGCAACAACACGCTGGAGGTTGTGGATATCTCAGCTGGCAAGCGCATCCACACCATTACGGGGCTGCACGAGCCGCAAGGGATCGCCTACGTTCCGGACCGCAACCGAATTTACGTGGCTAATGGCGAAGACGGCAGGCTCAAGGTTTACGATGGCTCGTCGTATGCCCTGGTCGGAGCTGTGGATTTTGGGAGCGATGCGGATAACGTCCGCTATGACGCGGCTGCCAGGCAGATTTATGTGGGTTATGGAGAAGGGTCGCTCGGCATTGTCGATGAGATGACCGGCAAACGCACAGGCGATATACCGTTGTCGGGTCATCCGGAATCTTTTCAACTGGAACAATCCAGCCCTCGAATTTTTGTTAATGTCCCCACCGCGGGTCACGTCGCGATAGTAGACCGGCATGGCCGGTCCGTAACTGGAAAATGGCCGCTTCCCGGAAACCAGGCCAACTTTCCCATGGCTCTCGACGAAGCCGGCCGTACGCTGTTTGTGGGCTGCCGGAGACCGGCCCACGTGGCGGTCTTCGATACCGGCTCGGGGAAGCTCACTACGACTGTACCCTGTGTCGGCGATACCGATGACCTGTTTTATGACGCCGCGCTCCGGCGATTGTACGTCTCGGGCGGCGAAGGTTTTCTGACCGTCATCGCCCGCGTCGACCATGGCGGTTACCAGCCTCTGGCAAAAATATCTACGGCCACGGGCGCGCGCACATCTTTATTTGTCCCGCAGCTCAAACGGCTCTATCTTGCGGTACCGCATCGAGGCGGCCAGCATGCGGAAATCCGGGTCTACGAAACCCAGCCTGAATGAACCTTCGGGTGTATTCCCGATAGGCCTTTCTGGGCTTGTAATCTCTCGTCCGGTGGTGATAGGCTAGGCTGGATCAGACATCGTGAGAGCCGTTCATGAGCGATAGCGAATAGCGGCTGTAAAGTTTGATTTGATGTTCAGGTGCATCCGTGCGCGCTTCAAGACCGGGCCACAGCGACTACCGATCATTTTGCTCTCTCAGAAACGACACTAAGCTCTCGTTGGTCTCAAGAAACGCTGTGAGCCGGGGCTGGAGTCTTATAAGTTTGCCCGTGCGGCATTAGTACGGAAGGAGATTTTGAAAGATGGCAAGACAAAGCACACAGCATAAGCTGGACCGTGTGAGATCCCCGCGAGTACACATCACCTACGATGTGGAAGTCGGCGGCGCGATCGAGTTGAAGGAATTGCCTTTTGTTATGGGTGTACTGGGCGACTTCACCGGCCAGCCCACCGAGGCCATGGCCAAGCTGAAGGACCGGAAATTCGTGGAGGTGACGCCCGACAATTTCGACAGCGTCCTGGCAGGCATGAAGCCGCACTTGGCGTTTTCCGTGGAGAACAAGCTGAGCGACGACCCGAATGCCGGCCAGTTGAAAGTCGACCTGAATTTCAAGAGCCTCGAGGACTTTGAGCCCGAACAAGTGGCCCGCCAGGTCAAGCCGCTGCGCGAACTGTTGGAGCTGCGGACCCGGCTCTCGGATCTTCGCGGGAGCCTGCAGGGCAACGACAAGCTGGAGGAGCTGCTGCAGGAGGCCATCAACAATACCGACAAGATGGCCAAGCTGAAGCAGGAAGTAAAGCCAGAGGGAGATTCCAATGCCTGAAAAACAAAAATCGGGCGCCGCGACGCAAACCACCGAGCAGCAGGCGGGAGCAGGCCTGCTGGATCAGATTGTCGAGCAGGGCCGGCTGGGTAAAGATCCAGCCGCTCGCGAGCGCGGCAAGAGCCTGGTGAAGGAGTTCGTGAGCCAGGTTCTGCAGGGGGAGATGACGGTCTCGCGCGATACCGAGTCCATGATCAACGCGCGCATTGCGCAGATCGATCATCTGCTCTCGATCCAGCTCAACGAAGTCCTGCACCACGCGGATTTCCAGAAGCTGGAGTCGAGCTGGCGAGGCCTGAAGTACCTCCTCGATCAGAGCGAGACCAGCGACATGCTGAAGATCAAGATCTTGAACTGCAGCAAGCGCGACATGCTGCGGGACCTCCAGCGCGCGCCGGAGTTCGATCAGAGTGCGCTGTTCAAGAAAGTGTACGAAGAGGAGTTCGGCGTGTTTGGCGGCGCCCCGTTCGGCGCCCTGCTGGGCAATTACGAGTTCGGCAAGAGCCCGGAGGATATCGAGCTGCTCGAGAAAATCTCGAATGTGGCTTCGGCCGCGCATGCGCCGTTCTTATCGGCGGCCGCGCCCGAGCTGTTCAATATGGACGCATTCACCAACCTGGATGCGCCGCGGGATATTGCCAAGATTTTCGATACCACCGAGTACGCGAAATGGAAGTCTTTCCGGCAGTCGGAAGATTCGCGCTACGTGGCACTGTGTCTGCCGCACATTCTGATGCGCCTGCCGTACGGGAAGGACAATGTGCAGGTGGACGGGTTCAATTACGAAGAGAACGTCGACGGCACCGATCACAGCAAGTATCTTTGGGGAAATGCGGCCTGGGCGCTGGGCGGACGGCTGACGCAATCGTTCGCGCAATATAGCTGGTGTGCGTCCATCCGCGGCGTGGAGGGCGGCGGGCTCGTGGAAGGCTTGCCGGCGCACACGTTCCGCACCGATGAAGGCGATATCGCGCTGAAGTGCCCGACTGAAATCGCCATCAGCGACCGGCGCGAAAAAGAACTGGCGGACCAGGGCTTTGCCCCGCTGGTGCACTGCAAGGGGACCGATTACGCGGCATTTTTCAGCGTGCAATCGTGCCAGAAGCCCAAGCTCTACGACAAGGAATCCGCCAACGCCAATGCCCGGCTCTCGGCGCAGGTACCGTATATTCTCGCCGTTTCCCGGTTCGCTCATTATTTGAAGGCGATGATGCGCGACAAGATCGGCAGCTTTATGTCGCGCGGCGAATGCGAGCGTTTCCTGAACCAGTGGATCACCAACTATGTGACGCCCGACGACAACGCCTCGGCCGCGACGAAAGCCAGTCATCCGCTGCGGGACGCTTCGGTCGAAGTGAGCGAAGTTCCGGGTAAGCCGGGTGTGTATCGCGCGGTAGCGTTCTTGAAACCGCATTTTCAACTCGACGAGTTGACAGTTTCGTTGCGGCTGGTTGCGGAACTTCCTCAATCGGCCAGGAAATAGTTTTTATTTTGGGGGTTGTCGAAATCGCGTAAGGAAAAAGGAGAGCATGCTGCATGGCAATCGCTGATTATTTCTTGAAACTCGACGGCATCGAAGGAGAGAGCGCCGATCATAAACACAAGAACGAGATCCACCTGGAATCCTGGTCCTTTGGCGCGTCGCAATCCGGCACCATGGCGTTCGGAGGAGGCGGCGGCGCCGGCAAGGTGTCGATGCAGGATTTCCATTTTGTCATGAAGGTCAACAAGGCCAGCCCGAAGCTGTTTCTGGCGTGCGCCACCGGCGACCACATCAAGTCGGCGATCCTGGTCTGCCGCAAGGCCGGCAAGGAACAGCAGGAGTACCTGAAGTGGACGTTTACAGACTGCCTGGTTTCGTCCTACCAAACGGGAGGCTCGGGCCACTCCGACGTGTTGCCGCTCGACCAGATTTCTTTGAATTTCGGCAAGCTCGAGCTCGAATACAAGGAGCAAAAGGCCGATGGCACCCTGGGAGGCGCGGTGAAAGCCGGATACGACGTCAAGCAGGGCAAGCAGGTCTGATCGCCGGCTAATGGGCCGACAACATGAGAGCGCAAGAGCTGTTGCAGGCAGGCAAGCTCGATGAAGCAGTACAGGCGCTGGGCGCGGAGTTGCGGGATAACCCGACCGACGCCCGGCGCCGCACTTTTTTGTTCGAGCTGCTGTGCTTTGCAGGAGACTATCAGCGCGCGGAAAAACAGCTCGATGTTCTCGCGTCCGACGGCCAGTCGGCGGAGATGGGCGCCATGCTTTACCGGGCGGCGCTTCACGCCGAGCGCATCCGCCAGGCGATTTTTGAAAAGAGAGACTACCCCTCAACCGGCCCGGCTCCCGAAGCGCCTGCCGCCGGCGCGCTGAACGGCAGGCCGTTCACTTTTTTTGCGGACGCCGACCCCCGCCTGGGCGCACGGCTGGAGGTTTTCGCCGCCGGCGATTACCTCTGGATTCCCCTCGAACATATCAGCTCCATCGAAATCCAGGCGCCAAAACGGCTGCGCGATCTGCTTTGGAGTCCGGCCATCGTGCGCACGGCCCGGGCATTCAAAGGCAAGGAACTGGGCGAGGTCTTGTTGCCCGTGATCTCGCCGCTCTCATGGAAGCATCCGGACAGCCAGGTGCGTCTTGGCCGCTCGACCGAATGGCAGGACGACGGAACCGGCGCAATCGTTCCGGCGGGCCAGAAGATGTTTGCAGTAGATGATGACGAAATTCCCATCCTCGAAATACGCCACTTGGAATTTGCCGCGGCCCAGGCGGCGCCGTAATTCCCCATGCCCATGCGAGATGATCTGCTGAACCCCATTTCGGGCGACAACCCGAGTGGTGCCAGCCTCCGTTATGCGCCGGTTTACGACAAGATCAAGGAAGCCCGGCGGCAGGACGACGACGCGCCCCAGGGTGAATGGAAGCACGAGCGTAAAGTTGCCGACTATAAACAGGTGATCAAGCTGGCCGGCGAGGCGCTGGCCACCAAGAGCAAAGACCTGCAACTGGCCGCCTGGCTTACCGAAGCTGCGCTTCGGGTTGAGGGATTCGCGGGGCTGCTGGCCGGTCTGAGGTTGATGCAGGGTCTCGTCGAGAACTTCTGGGACACTCTTTATCCCGAGCTGGAGGACGGCGATGCGGAATTTCGCGCGGCGCCTCTCGATTGGATCGGGTCTCGCCTTGGCCAGGCGATCCATGAAGTCTCCCTAACCCGTGAAGGCCACGACTGGTTTCAATACAAGCAATCGCGGCAGATAGGCTATGAAGCCGATGCCGCCGACAACGACGCCAAACAGGAAGCCCGCGCACAGGCGATTGCGGAGGGCAAAGTCACCGGCGAGGAATTCGATTCGGCCTTCAACTCCACTCCTAAAGCCTTCTACGTGCAAGCCAAACAGGACGTGGATGACTCGCTCGCAGCCATTGATTCGTTGAGCGAGGCCTGCGAACCGAAGTTCGGTGACGCGGCCCCGGGATTTGCCGGTCTGCGCTCGGCGCTCGAGGAGGTCGGGTCCACTGTCGGTCTTTTGCTCCAAAAGAAACGGGAGATCGAACCGGATGAAGTCTCGGTGTCCGAGTCGGCTCCTGCCGATAGCGGTCAGGTCGCGGCCGCGTCGGCCGATGGCGCGGCAGCGGCGCCGGCGCGTAAAACCGTCAGCGAAGAGCCTGCCGACCGCGATGACGCCTTTACCCGGATTGCGCTGGTCGCAAAATACCTGCGCCGCGAAGACCCCTATAATCCGGCGCCCTACCTCATGCTGCGTGGTTTGCGCTGGGGCGAGCTGCGCGCGGGCGGCGAATCGCCCAGCTTGGAATTGCTTGCGCCCCCTGCGACCCAGATCCGGCAGGAGCTGAAGCGGCTGGCAGTCGAGAGTAACTGGGTCGAGCTGATCGAAGCTGCGGAAAATGCCATGGCCATGCCCTGCGGTCGCGCCTGGCTCGACTTGCAACGCTACGCCGTTAAAGCTCTTGAAGGCTACGGCTATCCGGTGATCGCCGCCGCGATTCGCTCCGAGTTGCGCGCCGTGCTTGCGGATCTGCCGCAATGGCCGCAATGGACGCTGGCGGACGATACTCCCACCGCAAACGCCGAGACGCAAGCCTGGCTGAAAGAAGTCGGTAATGCCGCGCATACGGCCAACGGGCTTGGCGCCATGCCGGCGATGGATGGGCGGCCTGCCGAGGCTGCCGCGCCGGGCGAAACGGTGCCGCCCGATGCGTTCCAGGTGGCGATGGAGGCCGCGCGCGCCGGCGATGTACAGCAGGCTATCGAAATTCTAAGCCGCGAAATCGCTCATGAGCGTTCCGGCCGCGCGCGGTTCCACCGCAAGATTCAACTGGCGCAAATCTGCATGTCCACCGGCCACGAAGCCATCGCTTATCCCATCCTGAACGAGATGGCCGACGAGATTGAGTTGCGCAAACTGGAAGACTGGGAGGCGTCGGAGGTCGTCGCGCATCCGCTGGCGCTGCTTTACCGTTGTATGAACCAATTGGACGGAGATGCCGAGCTCAAGCGCAAACTGTATGCCCGTCTCTGCCGTCTCGACCCGGTGCAGGCGCTGGCCTGCACAAAATAAACCATGGCGCGGCGGGAAAACGAAGAAACCGTCACGCAGTCCGTGCTCGAGCGGCTCATCGATCTCGAGCCGAATAACAAGGCCGACTCGCCGCAAACCCGCCAGCAATCCGTGCGGCAGTTGAAGGCCTCGCTGCGGCGCGATCTGGAATGGCTCCTCAATACGCGCCAAATTCCCGGCGGAGTACCCGAAAATTATCACGAGCTGGAAAGCTCGCTCTACGGTTATGGTTTGCCGGATGTCACCGGCCTGAGCGTCAGTTCATCCCGCGATCGCAATCATCTGCTGCGCATGCTCGAGAACACGATTACCACATATGAGCCGCGCTTGAGCGGCGTCAAGGTATCGATCCTCGACGCCGGTTCGAACAACGGGCAGCAGATTCGTCTGCAGATCGAGGGCCTGCTGCTGATGGACCCGGCGCCTGAACTGATCTCCTTCGACACGGTTCTTCAGCTCTCCAGTGGTGAATACCAGGTAAAGGGAGAGCAAAGTGCGGGATGATCTCCTGCTTTACTACGAACGCGAATTGACCTTTCTGCGGCAAATGGGCGCGGAATTCGCGGAAAAATATCCCAAAATCGCCTCACGGCTGGTGCTCGAGCCGGATAAGTGCGAAGACCCCCACGTCGAGCGCATGCTCGAAGCGTTTGCCTTTCTAGCGGCTCGCGTTCACCTGAAAATCGATGACGAGTTCCCCGAAATCACCGAGGCGCTGCTCAGTATTCTCTATCCGCATTACCTGCGGCCGATTCCCTCCATGTCCATCGTGGAGTTCGATCTCGATCCCGCCCAGGGGAACCTTTCCGCCGGCCTGCCGGTTCCGGCCGGCTCGGTGCTTTATTCGCCTCCCGTCAATGGAGTCCCCTGCAAGTACCGAACTTGTTACGACACCACGCTCTGGCCCTTGCGGCTGGCCGAGGCGCAATGGCGCGCGCCCGACCGCTTTCAACCGCCGCTCAAGACCGATGCCATGGCGGCCCTGCGTCTGGATCTGCGGACCTTTCAGGATGTCACCTTCGACAAGCTGGATCTGCGCACGCTGCGCTTTCATCTGAACGGCGAGAGCGCCCTGGTGCATGCGCTGTACGAGTTGCTGGCCAGCCGCTGCACCGAGATCGTCATTCGCGACCCCGCCGCGGGCACGCGCGTGAAGCCGCTCTGGCTCGAACGGGAGCGGCTTCGCCCGGTGGGCTTCGCCGATGACGAAGGCGTGCTGCCCTACCCCCTGCGCTCGTTTTCCGGCTACCGCCTGCTCCAGGAGTACTTCTCGTTTCCGGAAAAGTTCCTGTTTTTCGAGCTCTCGGGACTCGAACAACTCGCTCTGGCCGGATTCAAAGACCGCGCCGAAATCATTTTCCTGATCTCGCGATTCGAAAGAACCGAACGGCAGCAGGCGCTGGAGGTGGGCGTTTCGGAAAAGACCGTGCGGCTCAATGCCACGCCCATCGTCAATCTGTTTTCGCAGACCGCCGAGCCTATTCTGCTTTCGCACACGAAATACGACTACCCCATCGTGCCGGATGTTTCGCGCCAGGATGCCATGGAGATTTTCTCCGTCGACGAAGTGGTCAGCGTCGACCCGGACTCGCACGATCCCATCGTGTTCGAACCGTTTTACTCTTACCGGCATGCCTCGATGCGCGGCAAAAAACAGACCTTCTGGCACGGCACGCGCCGCCCCTCCGCGCGGCGCAACTCCGAAGCGATTGATGTCTATCTTTCGCTCGTCGATATGTCGGGAAAACCGATTCGCCCGAACGTTGACACCGTCACGGTGCGGCTCACGTGCACCAACGGAGACCTGCCGTCGCGTCTCCCGTTCGGCAATGAGCGCGGCGATCTGGATTTGGAGGGCGCCGCTCCGATCAAGCGCATCCTCATGCTGAAAAAGCCAACGGGAACCATCCGGCCCCCTACCGGCCGGCATGCGCTCTGGCGGCTGATTTCGCATTTGTCGCTCAATTATCTGTCGCTGGTTTCCAATGGCAAGGATGCCTTGCAGCAGATCTTGCGGCTCTACAATTTCACCGATTCAGCGTACACCCAGAAGCAGATCGAGGGCATCACAAAGATCGAAAGTGCGCGGCATTTTGCGCGCGTCATCTCTGAGAACGGCATCAGCTTCGCGCGCGGTACCAAAGTCCGCGTGGATTTCGATGAAGAACAGTTTGTCGGCGGCGGCGTTTACCTGTTTGCCAGCGTGCTCGAACACTTTCTGGGATTATATGTATCGCTGAACAGCTTCAGCCAGCTCGTCGCCGGCACCAACCAGAGAAGGGAGGAGTTACAGCAGTGGCCACCCCGGGCGGGGCACAAGATCTTGATGTAACGGGCGGTGATTCCGCCGGTCCGGCGCAATCCGAGATCTGGGATCTGCTCCAGCGCGAGCCTTTCGCGTTTGATTTCTTCCAGGCGGTGCGCCTGCTTGAGCGCCTGATGCCCGATCGCGCGCCCGTGGGCCAGTTTGTCCATCCTTCACAGGAAGTCGCGCGGTTCTGCGCCCCGCCTTCGATCTCGTTTCCGGCGAGTCAGATCCAGTCGATCACCAATGAGCAACCCGCCCGCATGACCGTGAACTTCATGGGCTTGACCGGTCCGCTCGGCGTTCTGCCGCTCTACTACACCGAACTGCTGATCGCCCGCACCCGCGCCAAGGATGAAGCGGCGGCCGACTTCTTCGATGTCTTCAATCACCGCATGATCTCGCTGTTCTTCCAGGCCTGGCAGAAATACCGCTTCACCGTGGCTTACGAGCGCGGGGAGCGCGACCGCTTCTCGCACCATCTGTTGGATCTGGTCGGGCTGGGTACCGGAGGCTTGCAGAACCGCCAGGCGGTGTTGGATGATTCGCTGATTTATTACGCCGGGCTATTGGCGCAATGGCCACGCTCCGCCTCTGCTCTGCGGCAGGTGCTGGCCGACTACTTCGGCGTGCCGGTCGAAATCGAGCAGTTCGCCGGCGGTTGGTATCAACTGGATGCCGAGACGCAGTGCTCCTTCGAAGATATGGACGGTTCATCGGAGCGTTTGGGTCTGGGCGCCGTGGTGGGCGACGCCATCTGGGACCAGCAGTCCACCGTCCGCGTGAAGCTCGGGCCGCTGACGCTTTCCGCGTATCAGGATTTTCTGCCGGAAGGCGCCGCCTACAAGCCTTTGTGTGGCTTGCTCAGTTTCTTTGCCGGTTCCGAATTCGATTTTGAAGTGCAGTTAGTCTTGAAGCGGGAGGAAGTGCCCGGCTGCGAGCTCGGTGCCGACGAAGGAGCGCCGCCGCAGCTCGGCTGGGTCACCTGGATGAAGTCCGCGCCGTTCAACCGCGATCCGGGCGACACTGTTTTACCGATCACTTAGGGGATTCATCGCCATGTTGCAAAACTGGAAGTTCTTTTTCGGAAAAGTCAATCAAATCACTCGCGACACGCTCGAAGCGGCCGTGGGGCTAAGCGTCGCCAGTACGCACTACGAAGTCGAAATCGAGCATTATCTGATCAAGCTGCTCGACGAAACCGACAGCGACCTCCAGCACATTCTGAAACATTACGGTGTGGACAAGGCGCGGCTCGCCGCCGAGCTGACGCGCAGCCTCGATCGTATGAAGCGCGGCAACGGCCGCGGTCCCGCCATGAGCCAGATGCTGGTCAAGATGCTGACCGAGGCCTGGCTGCTGGGCTCGGTGGATTACAACGCGGGGCAAATCCGTTCGGGCTTCACGATCCTGGCGCTGCTTTCCAATGAAGATCTGGCGCGCGTCGTCCGGGACGTGAGTAAAGAGCTGCAAAAGCTCCAGGTGGACGCCTTGCGCCAGGACTTGCTGACGATCGTCGCGGGTTCCGAAGAAGACGCCATCACTGCGGCGGCTGAAGAACCGGGTGCGGCTGCCGCCTCCGATCGTCCACGTGCGGCGGGCGGGAAAACCCCGAACCTCGATCAATACACCGTCAACCTGACGGACCGCGCGCGCCAGGGCAAGATCGATCCCGTCCTGGGGCGCGATTTCGAAATTCGCCAGGTGGTCGATATCCTCACGCGGCGGCGCCAGAATAACCCGATCCTGACCGGTGAGGCCGGTGTGGGGAAAACCGCGGTTGTGGAAGGCTTCGCGCTGCGCATCGCTCACCGCGATGTGCCGCCCGTGCTCCAGAATGTCACGTTGCGAACGCTCGATCTGGCGCTGCTGCAGGCCGGGGCCGGCGTGAAGGGCGAATTCGAAAACCGCCTCAAAGGGTTGATCGAGGAGGTGAAAGCCTCGCCCACCCCCATCATTCTCTTCATTGATGAGGCGCATACCATGATCGGTGCCGGCGGCCAGGCGGGGCAGAACGATGCCGCCAACCTGCTCAAGCCGGCGCTTGCGCGCGGAGAACTGCGCACCATCGCCGCCACCACGTGGTCCGAATACAAGAAATATTTCGAAAAAGACGCGGCTCTGGCACGGCGCTTCCAGGTGGTGAAGGTCGAAGAGCCGACCGAAGAAAAATGCCGCCTGATGCTGCGCGGACTGGTCCCGATGCTCGAAAAGCATCACAACGTCCGCATTCTCGATGAAGGACTCGCCGCGGCTGTCAAGCTTTCGCATCGCTACCTGCCGGACCGCCAGCTTCCGGACAAAGCGGTCAGCGTGCTCGATACAGCCTGCGCCCGGCTGGCGCTCGGCCAAAATTCGATTCCTCCGGCAATCGAAGACGCTATGCGCACGCTCGACGATCTGGCGGTGCAAACGCGTGTGCTCGAGCGCGAAAGCGCTCTGGGCTCGGATCACCGCGAGCGCCTCGACCAGATCGCGCGCTGGCGCACCGAGACCGAGGGCGCGCTCACAGGCATGCGGGCCCGCTGGGACAAGGAAAAAGACCTGGTCTCGCGCATCCGCGAGGTGCGCTCCAAACTCGAAACAGGGACGGCGCCCGCGCAGCCGGCCGCCGGCGACGGCCAGGCCGCGGCGGCACAGCCAGCCATAGATCCCGCGCCTCTAAAAGAAGAGCTTGCCCGGCTGAACGAAGCGCTGGAGACCGTGCAGGGCGAAACCCCGCTCATCCGGGTCTGCGTCGACGCTCAGATCGTAGGCGACGTCATCTCCGCGTGGACCGGCATCCCCGTCGGCAAGATGCTCAAGGATGAGATTTCGACCGTGCTCTCGCTCGATCAGGCGCTGGGAGCTCGCGTGATCGGTCAGTCGCATGCATTGGCCGGAATCAGTGAGCGCATCCGCACGGCGCGCGCGAGCCTCGAGGATCCGAACAAGCCGGTAGGCGTGTTTCTGCTCGTCGGCCCCAGCGGCGTCGGCAAAACCGAAACCGCGCTGGCGTTGTCCGATCTGCTCTATGGCGGCGAGCGAAACCTGATCACCATCAACATGTCTGAGTTTCAGGAAGCCCATACCGTTTCCACGCTCAAGGGTTCGCCGCCCGGATACGTCGGTTACGGCGAAGGCGGCGTGCTCACCGAGGCCGTGCGGCGCCGGCCCTACTCCGTGGTGCTGCTCGACGAAGTAGAGAAAGCCCACCCCGATGTCCTCGAGCTGTTCTTCCAGGTGTTCGACAAAGGCATGATGGAGGATGGCGAAGGCCGCGAGATCGATTTCAAGAACACCATCATCATTCTGACTTCCAACGCTGCGACCGACACTCTCATGAAGCTCACCGCCGATCCGGAAACTACGCCGGGCGCGGAAGGCCTCGTCAAGGCGCTCAAGCCGGAGTTGAACAAGATCTTCAAGCCGGCATTTCTGGGACGGCTGGTCATCATTCCGTACTTCCCCATCCGCGACGAGGCCATGAAGAAAATCATTCTCCTCAAGCTGGGAAAGATTCAACGCCGCCTCTTCGAAACCCACCGTATACAGCTCACCTATGACGATGCGCTGGTGGCGGAGGTCGCGCGCCGCTGCACCGAAGTCGAGAGCGGAGCCCGCAACGTGGACAATATTCTGACCAACACGCTGCTGCCTGAAATCTCCCGCCGGATACTGGGCAGTTTGGCGGAGCGGCAAAAGATCGGCTCGATCCGCGTGACGACAGGCCCCGACGGGCAGTTCGTGTACAACTGAGCGAGAGAAATTTAGATTCCGAAATTGGATTTAGACTTCCGGGCGGCGCATCTGCCCGGCAAATGAGGAGGCGAACATGGCCGCGCCATTTACTCAACAGAACCGGGTGATTCAGATCAATACGCCGCTCGGTAAGGACGTGCTGCTGTTGCAGGGATTCTCGGGACAGGAAGCCATATCGAGCCTGTTCCACTTCGATTTGGATCTGCTGGCGGAAAACCGTCAAAACGTTTCATTCGATTCCCTGATCGGCCAGAAGGTCTCGATTCAGGTCCTGCTCCCGAAGGATCAGAAGCGCTATTTCCACGGAATTCTGAGCAGCTTTTCTCAGGGCGGGCGCGACCACCTTTTCACCCGTTACCGGGCCGAAATGGTGCCCCAGTTCTGGCTGCTCACGCGCAAAGTGCAGAGCCGCATTTTCCAGAGTATGACCGTGCCCGACATTTTGAAGAAGGTTCTCGAAGGCCTGGACATCACCTGGGAAATTCAAGGCACATTTCAGCCGCGCGACTACTGCGTACAATATCGCGAGAGCGATTTCCAGTTCGCTTCGCGCCTGATGGAAGAAGAAGGCATTTATTACTTCTTCAAGCACTCCGACAGCTCGCATAAAATGGTCGTCGCCAACACGCCGCAATCGCACCCCGATCTTCCCGGAGAATCCCGCATAATCTATGAGGAAACCGGCGGCGGCACGCGCGAGGAAGAGCGCATCTATCAATGGGAAAAGCTGCAGGAACTGCGCAGCGGCAAGTACACGTTGTGGGACCACTGCTTCGAGCTTCCGAAAAAGCACCTGGAGGCGGAGAAGACCATCCTCGAAACCGTGCAGGCGGGCAAGACAACCCACAAGCTCAAAATCGGCGGCAACGACAAGCTGGAGATTTACGATTTCCCGGGCGCGTATGCCCAGCGTTTCGACGGCGTGGACCCCGGCGGCGGCGACCGGGCGAGCGACCTGAACAAAATCTTCGACGATAATCAGCGCACCGTCGGCATACGCATGCAGCAGGAGGGAATGCTTTCCATGCTGATCAGCGGGGCGAGCAACTGCCGCCATTTCACGTCGGGATATAAATTCAACCTGGCCCGCCATTTCAACGGTGACGGGCAGTACGTGCTCACTTCCTGCAGCCACGTCGCCAAGCATGGTTTTGACACGGCCACCGGAATGGACGCCAGCGACAGCCATTACAGCAACGTATTCACGTGCATTCCGCTGGCGCTGCCGTTTCGTTCCCCGCGCGTCACTCCTCGGCCTTTCGTTCACGGCTCGCAAACCGCCGTGGTGGTGGGCCCGTCCGGCGAGGAAATCTTTACCGACAAGTACAGCCGCATAAAAGTCCAGTTCCACTGGGACCGGCAGGGAAAAAACGATGCCGACAGTTCCTGCTGGGTGCGCGTGGGTACCCCTTGGGCCGGCAATCAATGGGGAATCGTTCATATTCCTCGCATCGGCCAGGAAGTGATCGTCGATTTTCTGGAAGGCGATCCGGACCAGCCTATCGTTGTGGGCAGCGTTTACAACGCCGAACAGATGCCTCCCTACAAGCTCCCCGATAACAAAACGCAAAGCGGCATTAAAAGCCGCAGCAGCCTGCAAGGCGGAAGCGACGATTTC
Source organism: Bryobacteraceae bacterium (assembly GCA_035280425.1). Lineage (GTDB taxonomy): Bacteria > Acidobacteriota > Terriglobia > Bryobacterales > Bryobacteraceae > QHXW01. The sequence goes on from DATEFW010000024.1 coordinate 100,374, forward strand.
AACGAGCTTCGCCTGGAAGACAAGAAGGGCAGCGAAGAGATTTATTTCCACGCGCAGAAGGATTTCAACCGCGTTGTGGAAAACGACGATACCCTCAAAGTCGGCAACGATCAGACCATCGAGATTAAGAACAATCGCACCGAAACCGTGAAACAGGGAAACGAGAAGGTCACCATCGAGCAGGGGAATCGCGACGTCAAGATCTCCATGGGCAATGAGACGCTCAAGATCAGCATGGGCAACCAGCAGACCAATATCGATCTGGGCAAAAGCGAAACCGAAGCCATGCAGTCGATCGAGCTCAAAGTCGGACAAAGCAGCGTCAAGCTGGACCAGATGGGCGTGACCATCAAAGGAATGATGATTAGCATCGAAGGCCAAATCCAGGTGCAGATGAAGGGCATGATGACCCAGATCCAGGGCAGCGCCATGTTGCAGGAGCAGGGCGGCATTATCATGATCAATTAGGCCAGCATGAGCGAACCCGCCATCGATCTGACGCTTTCCGGTGCGATTCCCGAAGGCTGCACCGTATTCGAGCCGGGGGAGCAGGCAAAAGGCCTGTTGCGCAATGGCATCACCGGGCAGCAGTACGTCGACCGGCTGCTCGAGCAAAAACTGTTCCCCGATGCGGTGCGCTTTCTGGCATGTCTGCTGCCCAAGCGCCAGGCCGTGTTTTGGGCGTGCCAATGCGCCAAGCGGTTCTATGGCGGAAATCCGCCCCCGGAAAAAGCGGCGGCGCTCGCGGCGGCGCAGAAATGGATCGCCGACCCCAACGACGAAAATCGCCGCGCCGCCATGCCGGCTGCTCAAGCCGCGGGCCTCGATAATCCGGCCGGCTGCGCCGCGCTGGGCGCTTTTTTCAGCGGTGGCAGCCTGGGTCCGCCGAATGTACAGCCAGTCCCGCCGGGCGAATTCTTGACGGCGAAGGCGGTAACAGGAGCCGTCGTATTGTCGATCGTTTCCAAAGAGCCGGAAAAGGCGCCTGAGAAGTTTCGAGCGGCTTTGGCGGAAGCCCTCGAGATCGCCCGCAGGTCAAATAAATGATTGAAAGTGAGTAGCTTATGGGAATGCCGCAAGCCCGAGTGACGGACATGCACGTCTGCCCGATGGTCACGGGCCTGGTGCCGCATGTAGGCGGGCCAATCCTGCCGCCAGCGGCGATTACCGTGCTGGTTGGTGGTTTGCCGGCCGCACGTCTCGGCGATATGGCGGTCTGTGTCGGTCCGCCGGATGTGATTGCACTGGGCAGCTTTACGGTATTGATCTGCGGTCAGCCCGCCGCGCGGATCGGCGATCTGACTGCCCATGGCGGCAATATCATTTTGGGTTGTTTCACGGTGCTGACCGGTTGAATCGGTTAAGGGGGCAAGTTTTGATACATCGATCGACAATCGTATTCGTCTCTCTAGCGTGTTTTGGAGCGGCCATCGTCTGCGCGCAAAGCCGGAGCAGACAGGGCAACGATGACGGCCTTACGCGCTGGAAAGTCCACGATTACAGCCGGCCCGCGCCGCCGGTCGTCACGCCGGGAACGGCAAGCACACAGGACCGGCCGGGACGCCCGCCGTCGGATGCGATCGTGCTTTTTGACGGCAAGAGCCTGGCCAAATGGCAGAACAATAAAGGCAGCGCTGCGCAATGGAAGATCGTAGACGGCGCATTGGAAGTTGTTCCTGGCACAGGGGATATTCACACCGCGGACTCGTTCGGCGACTGCCAGTTGCATGTCGAGTGGGCCGAGCCCAATCCGCCGAATGGCAAAGATCAGGGCCGCGGCAACAGCGGGGTCTACCTGATGAGCAAGTATGAGCTGCAAGTGCTTGATTCTTATCAGAATAAAACATACGCCGACGGGATGGTGGGCGCGATTTACGGGCAGTTTCCGCCGCTGGTGAATGCGGCCCGGCTACCCGGCGAGTGGCAGACTTACAACATTGTTTTCCATGGCCCGCGTTTCACGGCCGATGGAAAGCTTGCCCGGCCCGCACGAATGACGGTGATGCAGAACGGCGTTCTGGTTCAGGACAATACCACGCTGACTGGACCGACCGAATACGGGAAGCGCCCGCCGTACACACCGCACCCGGAAAAATTGCCGCTTCTGCTGCAGGACCACGATCAGCCCGTGCGTTTTCGCAATATCTGGATTCGGGAGCTGAGCGAGTAGGCTTCCGCCGTTTAATCGCCGGCCACACGCGTCGCGTGCACAATGAATCGTTCAGGCGCAGGGCCAACAAAATAAAAGGGATAGCAGGTCACCAGGGTCAATTCCGGACGGGTCGAATTTTCCAGCACACGCGTATCCCGCGGTGCAACCACCTCAGTGGATTCGACGCGGTACTCGTATGACCCGTCAAGCGTCTCCAGGATGATGGCGTCCCCTGCCTTGACCTCGCGGAGGCTGCGAAAGAACGTATCCCGGTGGCCGGCAATGCCCACGTTGCCTGGCCCGCCGGGCAGCGCCGTACCGGGAATATGACCGACCGCCAGGGCGAGCGTGCGGTGCGAGACGCCCTCGCGGATCATGGCCCTTAATCCAATTCTCGGGATTTCCATCCGCCCCACAATCGACCGGTCACCTCCGACGTCAAACACCAATTCAGGTTTCAGTCCGGCCACGGGCGCCGGCGCACGGGCCGGCACAGGGGCCGGCGGTTCGGGCGCCGCGGCCGGCGGTGATAACGTGTCGGCAATGAACCTGGCATAGGAAACGGGCTGGCCGCGCAGTTCCTGCTCGAAGGCCCAGTTCTCATAAACCTGGGAAATCCAGGCCCGTCCAAGGGTCACCGCACAGAAACCCAGCAGAACAAAGCCAATCAGGAAGAACGCGCGCTCGCTGCCCCGCAGCCACGCCTTGTTGAAGTGGATGCGCATCCGGAAACTCATGTCCGTTCCAGATGCAAATGCAAGATTCGCAACAGCATACCGGCAAACAGCGACAGCAGCCCAAGGGATGCCAGGAGAGGAAGCAAACTGCCCGTCTTTGGTAAGGTTCCAGCAGGCGGCTTGGATTCATGTATGCGAGCGCGGGTCACGGTACCGGTGGTGGAGGCTGGTTCGGCGTGCGGCGCCGGGCGTTCCGGTTTGACGTCGCCGAGCGAACCGGCATCCGGCGCAGGCACGAGCGGCGCTCTAACGGCCGCCGGATTCGGCTCCATGACCATGCGCGCCAGCCGGCCGATGTCACCGGGTAACTCGGCGGGCATTGCGAGCACGGCTCGTCCCGCCACTTTCGCCAGTTCGATGGCCTGCGCTTTGGGATAGACGAATTCCTGACCGTAATTGCGGCCGGGCGCAAACCACAACCGCAGTGCTTTGGGCTGTTTGGGACCGCGTTCAATGAACGTGAAGACGGTCTTGTCGGTGGTCGGGAGGTCGTAGTTGGGCATGGTCAGCATGGTCGAAAGCAGCTGGGTTTCATTTTCGGACCAAAGCTGAACAGTCTCGAAGACCTCCAAGACATTGCGCTGCGGGTCCTGGTCAATCAGCCTCAACACGTAACGACCCGGCGCGAGCAGCATTCCGGGAACCTCGACCGGCTCGTTTGTGGAGAACGATGTTTTTCTGGGCGGTTCGCCTGCGGCCGCAAGAGTTGCCAGCATCGCGCAGAGGGCCAGCATGCCGGCCAAATGCGCAACCGCTCTTGCTGGGATCATACAATCTATCCGGTGCTGAAGTAATCCAGTTTCATCCTACTACAGGCGCGAATTGTTTACCTGGTCAGGCGCGACTGGCGCGGCTGGCGGCGATTCTGCTACCAATAAACAAAGATGCAAATCCGGGAGCTCCTGAGCCGCGGCCGGCCGACGTTCTCGTTCGAGTTCTTTCCGCCGAAGAGCGACGAAGCCGCACGTCAACTCGAGCAGACCATTTCCGAACTTCGGCCTCTGGGGCCAAGCTTCGTTTCGGTGACTTATGGCGCAGGCGGCTCGACGCGCGAGCGGACCATCGAGATCGTCAGCCGCGTCAAGCGGGAGACGGGCATCGAAGCCATGGCGCACCTCACGTGCGTCGGGTCGAGCAGCGACGACATCGGGGATGTCCTGGGCCGTATTCGCGCCGCGGGGATTGAAAACGTACTGGCTTTGCGCGGCGATCCGCCAAAAGGACAGACCACATTTACGGCAGCCGAGGGAGGGTTTCGTTATGCGTCCGAGCTGGTCGCTTTCATCCGGGAAAAGCATAATTCGGCGCTGTGCCTGGGCGGCGCATGCTATCCGGAAAAGCACCCGGAGTGCGGCAACCCAGCCGTAGACCTGGCGAATCTCAAGCGCAAGGTGGACAGCGGCGTGGATTTTGTCATCACGCAGCTTTTTTTTAATAACCGGCACTATTTCGAATTCGTCGAGCGGGCGCGGCGGATCGGAATCCGGGTTCCGATTGTTGCCGGAATCATGCCGATCACCAATGCTTCGCAAGTGGAACGCTTCATGGTGAGCTGCGGCGCGACCATTCCATTCGATCTGGCCGAGGAGCTAGACCGGCGGCGGGACAATCCGCAAGCTGTCATGGAACTGGGCATCGCGCATGCCACGGCTCAGTCGATCGAATTGCTCGATCATGGCGCGCCCGGCATCCACTTCTATACCCTGAACCGCAGCACGGCGACGCGAGAGATCTACGCCGCTCTACAGGCCGCGGGGTACGCCGGCTGACCCACTTGATTGCGCGGTGGTTTCGTGACATTCTGTACAGAATAACCAGGGAGGTCACCATGCAACAATTGTTTCGCAATTTAACGCGGCTTCTTTGTCTTGCTTTAGCGATCCTGCTTTGCGCCACGGGCGTTCGAGCGGATGTGACCGGCAGCATACTCGGAGTGGTACGCGATCCCACGCAGGCGGTGATCGCCGGCGCAAAGATCGTGGCCACGAATGCGGAAACCAACTTCAGCCAGGAGGCCACGTCGTCGGCGGACGGTTCTTACCGCATTCTGGCGTTGCCGGTCGGCAAGTATAAAGTGACGGCCACCGCGACCGGGTTCCAGCAGTACACCACAACCGGCATTGACTTGAAGGTGAACGACCAGCTTCGGGTGGACATCACGCTCGAAGTGGGCAGCGTGCAGCAGGAGGTAAACGTCACGGCGAGCGCGGTGCAGGTGGAAACGACCGCCACGCAACTCGGCGACGTAGTCGAGTCGAAGAAGATGCTGGCGCTGCCGCTGAACGGGCGCAGCTACCTCGATTTGCTGGGGCTACAGGCCGGCGTGGTGCCCTTTACCGCGGGATCGATCCAGCAGGACCGATCGGTTTCAGGCGGGTACTCGAGCAATGTAGGCAACGTCTCGGTCAACGGGCAGCGCGAGACCGCGAACGCTTTTCTGGTGAACGGAGGCGACGTCAGCGAGGGGCGCAATCTGGGCGCCGGGCTGATCCCGAACCTCGATTCGGTGGAGGAGTTCCGGCTCATCACCAACAGTTTCGATGCGGAATACGGAAAATTCAGCGGCGCAGTGATGAACGCGGTGACGAAGTCCGGCACCAACGCGATTCACGGGGATGTATTCGAGTTTGTCCGTAATGAGAAATTCGACGCCAACAACTTCTTCGATAACCAGGCGCCTCCCGGGGCGAATGGAAAAGCGCCGCGGACCGAACTTCGCCGCAACCAGTTCGGGTATGCCATTGGCGGGCCATTCTGGAAGAACAGGCTGTTCTGGTTTACGGACTACCAGGGAACGCGGCAAGTGGTGGCGGCCAGTACGGGCCTGGTGCAACTTCCTACGCTGGACCAGCGCAACGGGATCTTCTCAGCTTCGGACCTGTCCGGCACGATCGACGGGCCTTACTGGGCGCAAGTGCTTTCGCAGCGCCTGGGCTATACCGTTAACAATGGCGAACCGTACAGTTTCGCCGGTTGCACGCTGACGACCGACTGCGTATTTCCCGGCGGTACGATCCCGAAGAAAGCATGGGCCAAGCCGGCCGTCGGCATCCTGCCGTTCATCCCCCTTGGCAATATCGACCCGAACTCGGGCTTATTTGAAGATGCAAGCCAAAAGGACCGGATCCAGGACGACAAGGCCGGGCAGCGCGTCGACTTTGTCAATCAGAAGACAGGCAACTGGTCCTGGTATTACCACTTTGACGACGCCAACGCATTTCATTCGATCCCTGCCTCGAGCGTGCCGGGATTTCCGTCTTTCACGCCGCAGCGCGCGCAGCAGATTGTGATGAGCAACACGAAAACTCTTGGGCCGACCGCGGTGAACGAAGCGCGGATCAGCTTTTTCCGGACCGCCGTGATCACCGATAAACCCAAAGGCCCGGTGGCGTCGCTCTCGGACCTCGGTTTCGTCACGGGCATCGGCACTTTGGGCATCAACCCGTCAGGACCGCCGGGATTCCCGTCGACGGTACCGCCGGAGTCGTTCAACAACTTCGGTATCGGCAACCCGACCCTGACCACCACCCAGCCGAATAACACATGGATGCTGAGCGACGGGTTCTCAAAGGTGCAGGGAAATCACACGCTGAAGTTCGGCGGCGAGTTTCGCTACATGCAGATCAACGAGCGGAACGTTTGCGCGCCGAACGGCGACTTCAGTTTCGATGGAAGCGTAACCGGCGTGGATATCGCCGACTTCCTGGTCGGCGCACCGGCTTATGGCGGCTTCAACCAGTGCAGCATGCAGTTTCTCGATTCCAGAACGCGCTACGGCGGCGCGTATGGCCAAGACTCCTGGAAAGTGAAGCCGAACCTGACGCTGAACCTGGGGCTGCGCTGGGAAGTGAGCATGCCCTGGTATGACACGCAGGGCAAGATCGAGACGATTGTGCCGGGGCTGCAATCCACGCAGTTTCCGACGGCGCCTGTGGGCTGGGTAGTTCCAGGCGATCCCGGAATCCCGCCGACGCTGGCGCCGACGCACTATAACAACTTTGCGCCGCGCGTGGGGCTGGCCTATTCGCCGGGCTTCACGGACGGAGTGCTGAAGAAAGTGTTCGGCGGCCCGGGGAAGACCAGCATCCGGGCGTCATTCGGCATTTACTACACTTCGATCGAGGACTTGAACCTGTTTTATGAAGTGGGCGACGCCCCGTTCGGACTTTACTGGACCACTCCAACCAGCGTGCTGTTCGAAGAACCTTACCGCACGCGCACGGACGGAAGCTCCCAGGGTGTGAAATTCCCGTTCACATTCCCGACTCCCGGAGCCCCGGAAAACAAGACGCTGGACTATGGCCAGTATCTGCCGATCCAGTTTTCGCCGGGCTACGATATTCACAACCGCATGCCGTACGCGGAACACTACAACTTCTCGATCCAGCGCGAGCTGAGCAAGTCTACCGTTCTGACGCTGGCATACGTGGGGACGCAGGGTCACAAACTGATCTCGCAGCACGATGCGGATCCGGGGAATGCGGCGCTGTGCCAGCACTTGAACGCGATCGGGGCGACGGACCTATCGACTTCTTCGACCGGCTGCGGGCCGTTCCAGGAGAATGACATTTTTCAACTCCCGGACGGCTCGAAGGTATACAGCACGCGGAATTATCTCGGCAGCAATTACTGTCCGACCTCTTCGACGCTGATTTGTTTTTCACAAAACAACACCTTGACGCAGAACAGCGCCAACTCGAATTACAATTCCTTGCAAGTCAGCGCGGAGCGGCGGGCTTCGGACATCACGTTCGTGCTGGCCTACACGTTCTCGAAAGCGCTGGATGACTCTTCGAATTTCAATGACTACATGAATTTCACGAACTACCGGCTGAGCCGCGGCCTTTCCAACTTCGATGTGACGCACAATTTCGTGGCCAGTTACATCTGGTCGATCCCGTTCGACCGCGCCTTCAGCGCGCTACCGAAGCGGCTGACGCAGGGCTGGACGGTGAACGGCATCTCGCGGTTCGCAACCGGATTTCCCATTCAAATCCGGCAAAGCCGCGGGGATATCTCGCTGACAGGCAGCAACGCCGACCAGCCGAACCGGGTTGGTCCGGTGCACATTGTCGACCCGCGAAACCTGGACGCCAAAGGAGGCAACCGGTATTTCCTGGCGGACGCCTTCGAAAAGAACACGGTTCTGGGCACGTTCGGTAACTCCAGCCGGCGGTTCTTCCACGGCCCCGGAATCCTGAATACGGATTTCGGGTTGTCGAAGAGAGTGCCGATCACCGAGTCGATGGCGGTCGAAATCCGGGCGGAGTTCTTCAATGTTTTCAACCACACGCAGTTTGGCGGACCGAGCGGCAATATCAGCAGCAGCCGGTTCGGGCTGGTGAGCAGCGCGAATGACCCACGCATCGGGCAGCTCAGCGCGAAGTTCTACTGGTAAACCACAAGCCGGGAGGGGCGGGGCCGGCACGATGCGGTCCTGCCCGCCGTGCGGCTCCTCCATTCGGTCAAATCCGGCCAGCGAAGGCGTCTGGTAGGCTGAAGACTTGGGTCGAAAATCGCTCCTTTGGTGTCTGCTGATGCTGGCGGTTCAGGGCGCTATGGCAACGGCCAGGTGCGCCGGGCAGACGGCCGAGAGTTACCGCGCGGAAGCGACCAGGCTGGCGCGGGAGAAATCGTGGGACGGGGCGATTGAGAACTACCGTAAAGCGCTGGCGCTCGAACCGAACGACCCCGATACGCATTACAACCTGGCGCTGACGCTCAAATACAAAGGCGATTCGCGCGCGTCGGCGGAAGAATTCCGCGCGGCCCTGAGGTTGAAGCCAAAATGGGCGGCGGCGCATTACGGTCTGGGCGCGGCTGAGTATGATCTGCGCGACCTGGCAGCCGCGGTTTCGGCGCTTGAGGCGTCACTCCGGCTTGATCCGGCAAATGCCGGCGCACACCGGCTGCTGGCGCGAGTTTTTTTGGAGCAGAACAACCCTTCCAGAGCCGCCGGCGAACTGCGCCAGGCGCTCAAGTTGAGGCCCACGGGGGATGCGCATTTCGAGCTTGGGCTGGCGGAAGGGCAGCTCGGCAATCTCGCGCAGGCGGCAGCGCAGTTTCGCCGCGCGATCGCGCTCAACCCGCGGATGGCTCCGGCGTACTCGCGGCTGGGGGTCACGCTGCGGCGCCAGGGCGACCACGCCGCGGCGCTGGCGGAATTCCGGAAAGCCGTAGCGGCCGATCCTAAAGATCCGGAAGCGCACTATGACCTTGGCATGGAGCTGAAGGCCGGTGGCGATGTGGCAGGGGCGGCTGCGGCATTCCGGCGCGCCATCGAGCTCAAGCCTGACTTCGAGAAAGCGCGGTATAACCTGGGAATCGCGCTGCGCACGGAAGGCCAGACCAGCGAATCGCAGCGTGAATTGCGCGAGGTGAAGGCGCTGCACGACTGGCGGACACGGCTGGCAGAGTCGAAAAACCTGATCCTCCAGGGCGTCGAAGCGCTCAAGCAGGAGAAGCTCGACGATGCTCTGGCGCTGTTCCAAAAGTCGGTTGACCAAAGCCCGGAACTCGCCACCGGCCATTACTATCTCGGCGTGGCGTGGAGCCGGAAGGGCGATTCAGCGCGGGCGCTTGCGGCTTATCAGAAGGCTCTGGCGCTTCAGCCGGATTACGCGAGGGCGCACTCGAGCCTCGGCCTTCTCTACTGGAGGGAAAACGACCGCACGCGCGCGCTCGACGAATTTCGCCAGGCGGTGATGTCCGATCCGGATCTCGCCGAAGCGCATTACAACCTGGGACTGGGGCTGGCGCAGTCGGGACGTCTGGCCGAAGCGGCCGCCGAGTTCAACGAAGCGATCAGCCTGGATCCCCAATACACAGACGCGCGGATACAATTGGGGTTGGTTCTCAGCCAGTCCAAGGATCTGGCCGGCGCGGCGAATGTTTTTCGCGAGCTCGTACGCCAGAATCCGAACTTCGCCGAAGCGCACAACAATCTGGGGTTGGTGCTCCTAGAGGGCCGGGACTCAAGAGCGGCCGAAGCCGAGTTTCAGGTTGCCGTGAGGCTCAAGCCGCGCTATGCCGAAGCGCATTATAATCTGGCATTGGCTCTTCAGCAGCAAGGAAAGGAGGCGGAGTCGCGCGCGGAATTTGAGAAAGCGTACGAAATAGCGCCAGAACTGAGGAACGCGGCGGCGGCTCGCCAATAAGTACAGTGATGCATCCCACCAAGCTAACGGCACGCACGTGCCTCGCGTCATTGCTGTTGCTTCTATCCGTGTCTGCATGGGCCGAAGAGCCTTGCAAAGTGGTCTTTCCGACGGCGAGCTTTTCGGTGCACCATGCGGCCTCCGCTCCGGCGTTGAATACCGATCCGCACTCGGCCACCTGGGCGCATGCCGCGAGCACATGGATCGAAAAAGACTGCACGCATCCCACCGGGTATCCGAAGCTGAAGACCGAAGTGCGCGGCTTCTGGACCGACACCGATCTTTACCTGCTGTTCATCTGCCCTTACACGACCCTCAATCTCTGGCTTCCCGCAGATAACAGCAAAGACCGCAACAAGCTTTGGGACCGCGATGTGGTCGAATTCTTTCTGGGCGACGACTGGCAGGACATCAAGCATTACCGCGAATTCGAGATCGCGCCGACCGGTGATTGGATCGATCTCGCGATCAATTTGAATAAAGAGAGCTACGACGCATCGTGGCAATCCGGCTGGTCGCGCCAGGGCCGTATCGACGAGAAGAATCATGTATGGTACGCGGCGGCTCGGGTGCCGCTGTCGTCGGTAAGCGCGCAGCCGGTCAAAGCCGGAACGAAATGGCGCGGGAATTTATATCGCATCGAGGGCCAGGGGCCGGATTCGCAGCGCCACTTCATGTGCTGGCAGCCGACGTGCGTCGTCAACCGCGATCCCAACCATGTGCCCGAGCATTTCGGAACTTTGATTTTCACCGAGTGATCCCGTGCGCCCAATCATCAGCATTCTCACTCTGATACTGTTACTGGCCGCCGTCAGTGCCTTCGCGCAGGACGGGCGGCCGGGGAAGAGGCGTTTCGAAACGCTGTGCGCCGCCTGTCATGGCGCGGACGGCCGAGGCGGCGAGCGCGGTCCGGCTCTGGTTGGCCGCGAAGACTCGCGCGTGCGAACTCTCCAGGATCTTCGAGATGTGATCCGCAATGGCATTCCGGCGGCGGGCATGCCGCCGTTCAAGCTGCCTGAGACGCAGTTCGAGGAACTGGTGCGGTTTGTGCACGCCCTGCGTTCGCCGGCCGCTGAAAATCCCGCTCCCGGCGACGCCGCGGCGGGCGAACAGTTTTTCTTTGGAAACGGCAATTGCGGATCCTGCCACACCGTCGCAGGCCGGGGCGGGTGGATCGGCCCGGATCTTTCGGACCTGGGATCGCGGCGCAGTCTCACGGAAATCGAGCATGCGTTGAAAGCGCCGGGCGATGGAAGAACGCGCGGATACGACGCTGCAACCGTCCATCTACGCGATGGCGCGGAGGTGCGCGGACTGATCAAAAACGAAAGCACCTTCGATCTGCAATTGCTCTCGCTCGATGGCCGGCTCCATCTGCTCTCGAACGATCAAATTGGCTCGGTCGATCGCGAGAAGAATTCTCTGATGCCTCCGGTTAAAGCCGGCGAGACGGAAATGCAGAATCTGCTCGCATACCTCAGCCGCCTCGCGGGAGGCGCGGCTAAATCCGCCAGCGTGCAGCCGCCGGCGCTTCCGGGAGCGGTTTCATTTTCAGAAATTGCCGATCCGCATCCCGGCGAGTGGCCGACGTATCACGGCGTGCTGACCGGGAACCGGCACAGCCCGCTCCATCAGATCAACGCGTCGAATGTTTCCACTCTCGCTCCGCGCTGGACGTTCAGTATCGGTAACTCGCGCAAACTGGAGATGACGCCGGTGGTTGTAGGTGCCGTCATGTACGTGACTTCCGTCAATGAAGCGTATGCGCTCGACGCCCGTACGGGCCGCGAGATCTGGCATTTTCTGCGCCGGCGCACAAAGGGCCTGGTGGGTGATGCGGCGGGCGGAATCAATCGAGGTGTTGCCATCCTGGGCGATCGAGTGTTCCTGGTCACCGACAACGCACATTTACTGGCGCTGCATCGCCTCACCGGCAGCCTGCAATGGGAAGTTGAGATGGCCGATTCGCACCAGAACTATGGCGCGACTTCGGCGCCTTTGGTGGTGCATGATCTCGTGATCTCCGGCACTTCGGGAGGCGACGAAGGTGTGCGCGGCTTCATTGCGGCTTACAAAGCTTCCACGGGCGAGCGTGTCTGGCGGTTCTGGACCGTTCCGGCGCCCGGCGAGCCGCTGGCGGAGACCTGGAAAGGAAAAGCCATCGTCCATCCCTGCTCCAGCGGCTGGTTGACGGGCACCTATGACAGTGAAACCAACTTGCTTTTCTGGCCCACCGGCAATCCGTGTCCCGATTACAACGGCGACGAGCGTATAGGCGACAATTTGTACTCGGATTCGGATCTGGCCATCGAGCCTGAAACCGGCAAGCTGCGCTGGTACTTCCAATACACCCCGCACGATCTGCACGATTGGGACTCTACTCAAACACCCATGGCCGTGGATGCGGAATTCGAAGGACGCCCGCGCAAGCTGCTGTTGCACGCCAACCGCAACGGCTATCTGTACGTGCTCGACCGGACGAACGGCGAACTGCTGCGCGCGACTCCATTTGTTCACAAGCTGACTTGGGCGAAAGGCATCGGATCCAACGGGCGGCCGATCGTCAACCCGGATGCGATTCCCACGCCTCAGGGAATCGAAGCGTGTCCATCGGTAGAGGGCGCGACGAACTGGTTCTCCAACGCCTATAACCCCGCGACCGGCCTGTTCTACCTGATAGCGCTCGAGAAATGCACGATCTACAGCAAGGCCGCGGCGGTCTGGACCGCGGGGGAATCGTATTATGGCGGTGATACGCGCGACGTGCCCGGCGATCTCGGACAAAAATTCCTGCGGGCCATTGATCTCAAGACCGGCAAGGTCGTCTGGGAAATTCCACAGACCGGCCGGGCCGTTTCGTGGGGTGGCGTGCTCTCCACGGCGGGCGGGGTGGTGTTTTTCTGCGAGGACAGCGGCGCGTTTGCGGCCGCGGACGCCCAGACCGGCAAGCTACTTTGGCATTTCCAGACGAGCGAAAACTGGAAGGCCTCGCCCATGACCTACGTAGCCGGCGGCAAGCAGTTCGTCGCGGTGGCGGCAGGCTCGAGCGTGCTGGCTTTTGCCCTGCCTTGACAAAACTTAGCCGGCGAGCCGACCATAAACCTATCGCAACTTTGTGCGATTGAGGTCATCTAAAGAACCTGCGGGACGCCATGTTTCGGGCCATTCGAGAGCAAGTCCAGACGATTTTCCGGGAAGACCCCGCCGCAAAAAGTGCGCTCGAAATTGTCCTGTGTTACCCTGGCTTTCATGCTATTCTGCTGCACCGGCTGGCGCACAAATTTTACAAAGCGCGCGTGCCGCTCGTTCCGCGCGTGATTTCGCAATTTTCGCGATTTTTGACGGGCATCGAGATCCACCCCGGCGCGCAGATCGGCAGGCGATTTTTCATCGACCACGGCTCGGGTGTCGTGATCGGCGAGACCACCGAAATCGGCGACGACTGCCTTCTCTACCAGGGCGTAACACTAGGCGGCACCGGCAACGAGAAAGGGAAGCGCCATCCGACCCTCGGCGACCGTGTGGTGGTTGGAACCGGCGCGAAGGTACTGGGCAGCATTCGCATCGGCAACGACGTCAAGATCGGCGCGGGTTCGGTTGTGGTTCATCCGGTGCCCGACGGGTCGACGGTTGTCGGCATTCCGGGCCGGGTCGTGCGCACGCGCCGGGAAGCTGCGGGGTTGCTCGAGCACGGAAATCTTCCCGATCCCGAGGGCCAGGAGATCGAGGAACTGAAGCGGCGCGTCGTCGAACTGGAGGCCCAGGTGCGCCTTCTGGTCGAACGCCTGGAACTCGAACCCACGCGCAAGCCATGAAGCTTTGCTGCTGGCTGTTGTGGGCCGCGCTGTCGTTGCCTGCTGAAACCATTACCTATTGGATTCAGCCTTGCTCGGCACAAATCGCGCACGAGACTACTTGCGAGGCGGGTGACGCGACGCTCGCCCAATGGGCGCTTGCCGCGTGGCAGCGCGCCGCGGGATCCGGCCTGGTGTTCACCAGCGCCGAAGAAAGTCACGCGCGCATCCGGATTTACTGGGCCTCCGGCCGGTTGCAGCTCTATGGCGAGACGCGCGGAATCCTGGTGGACGGCAAACCCGGGGCGGCTATCTATGTGAATCCGGACGTCACGCAACTTGGGGAGGAAATTTCCGCCGCGGCTTCCAACGATCGGCTGCTGCGCGATTCAATCGTCTATCTCACCTGCCTCCACGAAAGCGGCCACGCGCTCGGCCTGCCGCACACCGCGAAGTTCGAAGACATCATGTACAGCTTCGGATACGGCGGCGATATCGTCGAATACTTCGAGCGCTACCGGCGCAAACTCAGCTCGCGGGAGGACATTCGCGGCCATTCCGGAATTTCTGCATCCGACCGCGAGCGGCTGGTGGAATTGCTGAAGAAAAGCGCCTGACCCTGCGCTACCATGAAAGTTGTCCCAGCCATTGCCCCGTTTGCGGTCCAATCTGGACTTCATGCCCTCGCCGGTGGAGGACCGGCCCGGCCTTCTGATTCGCGATCCCTACCGCTATTCGGATACGGTGCTGATCATTCCGCCGCTGCTGGTGCAGTGCCTGCAGTGCTTTGACGGCGAGCAGACCGAGCTCGAAGTGAAAGCGCTGCTGATGCGGCTGACCAACGAGTTGGATACCGGCGGCCTGGCCAATCACCTGATCGAAACGCTAAGCAAGAGCGGTTTCCTCGAAAACGAAGTTTTCGAAAGCATGAAAGCCGAGCGCCGCCAGGAGTTCGTCAGCGCTCCCAAACGTTTTCCTGTTCACGCGGGCAGCGCATATCCGGAGAATCCCGACCCTTTGCGCCAGACGCTCGGCCGTTACATGGGGGATCCGCCAAGTACGGCGAGCTCCGATGGCCTTTTGGGAATCGCTGCGCCGCACGTCAGTCCCGAAGGCGGCTGGCAATCGTACCGCGCAGCTTACAGCATGATGGGCCCGGCGTACAAAGACCGCACGTTCGTGGTTCTGGGGACCTCACATTACGGCGAGCCCGAGCGGTTCGGGCTGACGCGCAAGCCGTTCGTGACTCCGCTGGGCGAGAGCGCGGTGGATGTCGCGCTGGTCGATTGGCTGGAGCAACGCGCCGCCTCCGCGATCCAGATGGAAGACTACTGCCACTCGGTCGAGCACTCGATCGAATTTCAGGTGCTGTTCCTACAGAATCTTTATGGGCCTCAAATCAGAATTCTTCCCATCCTTTGCGGTCCATACGCTCGCAGTATTTATACCGGCGGCGCGCCGGAGCAGGACGAGAATGTGCGGCGCTTTCAGGAAGCGCTCGGCGAATTGGGATCGCGGGAATCGAAGCGCCTCTTCTGGGTCTTGGGAATCGACATGGCCCACATGGGGCGCCGCTACGGCGATTCCTTCACTGCGCGCGCCGACCAGGGCGCGATGGCTGACGTGACGGCGCGCGACCGCACACGCATCGAGCGCGCCGCACAAGGCGATGTCGAGGGATTCTGGAACCTGGTGCAGGAGAATCGCGACGACCTCAAATGGTGCGGCTCCTCAACGCTCTACACGTTTCTGAAAGCCGTGCCCCGGGCGCGCGGGCATCTGTTGCGCTACGAGCAGTGGAACATCGACGAACAAAGCGTGGTCAGCTTTGCGGGTATGACATTCAGCGAGGGAGCAGCGTAAAACGCTCGCCCTCGGATCGAGTGGATCACGGCTGCTTCTTTCCGGTCGCGCAGATCCACCCCTTGGCCGGTTCCAGGAACACCTCGGCTTCCGTGTAACCGGCCTCTACGAACAGCTCCCGGTGCTCCCCGGGGCTCAGGTAGGCGCCGCCGATCAATTTCATCCCCATCCCAAAAACCAGATTGAACTTCCGCCCGCGATAAGCCTCGGCGATAATCAACAGCCTTCCACCCGGCTTCAGGACTCGTAAAATTTCGCGCATGGCGTGAGGCTTCGATCGCCAGTAATAATGAGTCTCGACTGCTGTAACGACATCCATGGCGCCGTCCGGAAAGGGCAAGCTGGAAACGGGCGCCTGCTGAATGTCGACCTGGCCGGATGCGATGGCAGCCGCATTGAGCTTTCGCGACGCTTCGACAGACGCAGTTGCATAATCCACACCATGTACTTTGCCATGGCCGGCCATGGCGGCGAGCCTTTGGACTGTCCGGCCGCCTCCGCAGCCGACATCCAAAACAGTGTCGTTCTGGCCGATCTTAACGTGTTCCAGCCCCCAGGCGGTCAGATCGGAATGACGCTTGTTCATCGACGACAACATAAGCCTGCCCGCGAATCCGCTCGGTTTGCGGCATTGTCTAATCAAGTAGCCGCTGGTGGCGAGGACAATAGCGAATTTCAAAATCCGATTCATATGCAGTTCTTATGAGCCGGGCCAAAAAATTACCGAACGGGCAACATTGCCCAATGTTGTAAAACGATACGGATTGCGAGGCATTCAGCGGCGGCGCAATGTGACGACCTGATCTTCTGAGAGCGAGGGCGGCTTCGTTTTTGGAACGAAGCGGGTATGAATAGTGCTGAACGCTGTGGTGGTCACAATGTATCCGGGATCGGGCGGAAGATTGCGCTCGACATCACTGCGCAGCGCCAGCAGTTCATCAACGGAATCAGCCTGGGCCAGCCGCGGATTGTCATACCGGAACTTGTTGAAAAATTCGATCATCGCGAGGGGATCGTAGCCGGCTGCACGCAAATAACCTACCGCCAGATTGTCCGCTTCCCGCTCAAAACCGCGGACCGTGTCTTGCATCGAGGCAGGCACGGCCTTTGCTGTGAACCGCCCGCACACTCCGGCCCAACCGCCCCGGAAAACGAGCGGTAATTCCGGCTGGGCGGCATTCGGGTCATGAGGAAGCGGGCGCGTGCCGTGCTGGGCGGCGAGATGGGCGATTTCGTGCGCAAGAACGCCCGCCAGCTCAGCTTCGCTCTCCACGCACGCCATCAGCCCGGAGCTCACGTATAAGAATCCGCCGGGGAATGCAGCGGCGCGAGCATCCTTGCTCTCGATGATCTTGACCACTGGAGTCAGGTTTGCTCCGGAATGCTGGGACAGATTTACGGCAATGTGAGCCACATACTCCGTTGCATTCGCATCGTTAAGAATTTTCTCTTGCCGCTCAAACGCATGCGCCAGAGATTTGCCAAGGGCGGATTGTTTGTCATCGCTATAAGCCGCGGCCGCACCAAAGCCGGCACATAGAGCCAATAGCGCAAAACAACGCCGCATAAACGCGTCCCTTCTTAGACCATTGTACCGGGCTTAACGAATTGCGGACCGGCGCTGCCGGGCGACATACTGGAGCTATGCCCCCATCGCCCAACCCGGCTCGGCTGTGTGTCCGCGCGTTGCGCAAGGCGTACAGCGATGTTGTGGCAGTGGACGGCATCGATTTGGAAGTGCACGCCAGCGAATGCTTTGGGCTGCTTGGTCCGAACGGTGCGGGAAAGACCACCACGATCGAGATTTGCGAGGGTCTGACCAAGCCTGATGCCGGGTCGGTCGAGTTACTCGGCCTGAGGTGGGATACCGATTCCGATGAATTGCGCCAGCGCCTCGGCGTGCAGCTTCAGGAAACGCAGCTTTCGGAAAAACTGACTGTCGAAGAAACCATCCGGCTGTTTCACAGCTTCTACCGCCGCGGCCCTGACGTTTCGGAAACCATCGGCCTGGTGCAACTCGAGGAGAAACGGAATTCGCGCGTGGGCGGCCTTTCCGGCGGCCAGAAGCAGCGGCTGGCCATGGCGTGCGCACTGGTCGGCGATCCCGATCTTTTGTTTCTCGACGAGCCGACCACCGGCCTCGATCCGCAAGCCCGCCGCCAACTCTGGGAGTTGATCGAGCGCTTCAAGACCGAAGGCCGCACGATCATTCTGACCACGCATTACATGGAAGAGGCCGAGCGGCTTTGCGATCGCGTCGCTATTATGGACCACGGCAAGATCATCGCGCTGGGAACGCCGCTCGAGCTGATCGCCTCTATCGGCGCCGAGCATATGGTGCTCTTTGCGATCGACGAACGCGCAGGCGGCGTCGAGCTGAATGCGCTCGAGAAGCTGGAAGGCGTCCGCGGAGCGCGCCGGGAAAACGGGAATTACGAGCTCCATGTGAGCGAGCTGCATCGCACGGTGCCGGCGCTTTTCGACGAGCTGGCGCGGCGCAGCATCCCGCTGACCGAACTCCGCACGCACTCCGCGACCCTCGAAGATGTTTTCGTTTCGCTAACCGGGAGGCATCTGCGCGATGAGTGAAACCACGGTTCTCAACGGCATCCGGGAGATGCGCCCATCCGCCCAGAACCGGCCAATTGGCGAACACTCGCTCATCCAGCTCACGCTGGTGCGCTTCCGCGAATTCTGGCGCGAGCCGGAAGCGGTTTTTTGGGTATTTGTGTTTCCGATTCTGTTGGCGGCCGGTTTGGGTATCGCGTTTCGCAACCGTCCCGCGGACGTCGTGAAGATCGGCGTGGTCGGCACACAGCTGGCTGGCGAACTGCGCAATAACAAATCTCTCGCCGTGGAGCCAATGGACCGCGCGGCGGGCGAACAGGCGTTGCGTGCGGACCGAATTGTTCTGCTGGTGGCGCCCGCGCCGGGTGGAGGCGTCACCTATCGTTTTGACGACTCCAATCCCGACGCACGCATCGCGAAACTGCTGGCCAATCGCGCGGTGCAGCAGTCCGCGGGCGCTCGAGATATCGTGAAAACATCCGACGATATCGTCCGCGAGCCCGGATCGCGCTACATCGATTTTCTGGTGCCGGGCCTCGTGGGCATGAACCTCATGGGAAGCGGAATCTGGGGATTGGGTTTCGCCATCGTAGACGCGCGCCGCAAGAAATTACTCAAACGGCTCATCGCTTCGCCTATGTCGCGCAGCCAGTATCTGCTCTCGTTCCTGCTGGCGCGCCTCTCGCTGCTCTATTTTGAAGTGGGTGCGGTTATCGGATTCGGTGTTCTGGTGTTCGGCGTACCGGTCCGTGGCTCTCTTTGGACGCTCGCCCTGATCTGCCTGATTTCCTCGCTTTCTTTCAGCGCGCTGGGGCTGTTGATCGCTTCGCGCGTGCAAACCATCGAGGGCGCTTCCGGCCTGATGAACTTCATCATGATGCCGATGTGGATTTTTTCAGGCGTCTTCTTTTCCGCCGACCGGTTCCCCGCCGTATTTCAGCCGTTTATCAAGGCGCTGCCGCTGACGGCCGTGATCGACGCGCTGCGGGGGCACATGCTGCAAGGCCTGGGCCTTTCGCAAATACTTCCCGAACTTGCGATCATCACCGGCTGGCTGGTGATTTGTTTCGTCACGGCGCTAAAACTGTTCCGCTGGCGTTGATGCTAGACTGGCACGCAGGTATGATGAGTTTCGCAGACCAATACCGCCGCTGGTTTGAATATGAGCAGGACAGCCACGCAAAGGTTCTCGTGTCGCTCGCACGTGTTCCGGAAAATCTGCGTACTGCAGAAACCTTTCAGAAAGCTGCCACTTTGATGGCGCATATGATCGCCGCTCGCCGGCTCTGGCTTTACCGGCTCGGAGGCGCAGCGGAGCCGCCATCCGACCTTTTCCCGCGCAACGTAAGGCTGGATGACCTCAAGCGCGAACTCGGCCAAATCGAAAGCGCGTGGTCCGGCTATCTCGCCCGCTTAACCGACGCGGATCTCGCGCGCCGGTTTCAGTACCGCAGCCTCGAAGGCGAATGGTACGCGAACACCATCGAGGAAATTCTGGCGCAGTTGTTCGGGCACTCCTGGTATCACCGGGGCCAGATCGCCGCGTTGATTCGCTCGCTCGGCTGCGAGCCCGCCGTGACCGACTTTGTCTTCTGGACTCGCCAGGCCATTACAGTGCCTGTCACTGCGTGATAAAAGAATACTGATGTTACGCCGCACATTTCTTCAGGCAACTTCGGGCGCGGCTCTGGCCGCCGCCGCGACCGGACCGGGCGAGGGCATCCGGCTCGGATTCGATACCTTCTCCATTCGCGATTTTCACTGGAAAGACATTCAATATCTCGATTACGCCGCGAGCCAGAAGCTCGATACCGTTCAGCTTTCGAGTCTCGAAGATTACCAGAGCCTCGACCCCGCGCATCTCGCGAAAGTGAAGGAGCACGCCGCGGCACTCGGCATCATCATTGATGCGGGTATCGGCTGTATCTGCGATGTTTCGAAGAGCTGGGAAGCGAAAGAGGGTACTCCGACCGCGTATTTGCGAAAAGGGCTTGCCGTCGCTAAAGCCGTTGGCGCTCATGCGATGCGCTGCAACATGGGCTCGCGCGCCGACCGGCCCGATCTCGAACGCTGCATGGAAGCGACCGTGAAAGCGCTGCGCTCGGTGCGCAATGAGGCGCTCGATTCCGGCGTTAAGATCGCCATTGAGAATCACGCGGGCGACATGCAGGCGCGCGAAGTGAAAATGCTGATCGAGGAGGCCGGCAAGGATTTTGTCGGCTCTTGTTTCGATAGCGGCAATCCGGTGTGGACTATCGAAGATCCGCTACTGACGCTCGAAACGCTCGGTCCATATGTAGTGACTACGCACATTCGCGATTCTGCTGTGTTCGAGCACCCGCGCGGCGCGGCAACCCAGTGGGTCGCGCTGGGCGATGGCTCGGTAGATCTGCGCCGCCTCGTTGAGCTGTATCAAAAGCTGTGCCCGCATGCCTCCATGCAGCTCGAGATCATCACCGGAATTCCACCGGAAATCGTGCCGTATCTGGAGCCCGAGTTTTGGACGGATTACAAGACGACGCCCGCCTGGGAGTTCGCCCGATTTGTCGCGCTTGCCAAGAGCGGCCATCCGTATATCGGGCCGATGGTGATCGGCGGATGGGGCAAGCAGCCGCCGGCGCTGGCCGCGGCCATGAAAGAACAGCAGCGCGCCGATCTCGAGCGCAGCTTCGAGTACGCAAAGAAAGTGTTAGGCGTGGGCGTGAGGTGGAAATCGTGAGCGATGCAGCCAAACCGGGGGATGGCATCCGGCTCGGCTTCGACAGTTACTCGATCCGCGACTTTCGCTGGCGCGACATGCAACTCCTCGATTATGCCGCCGGCTTGAAGCTCGACACTATCCAGATCTCCGGCGCGGAATACGAAAGCCTCGATCCGGGGCATCTCGCGAAAGTGAAGGACCACGCGGAGCGTTTGGGAATTTCGATCGATGCCGGGATCGGCTGTATTTGCCCGCTGTCGCATGGCTGGAATCCCAGAGTCGGCACCCCGACCGAATACCTCCGAAAAGGCCTGCAAATAACAAAGGCCGTCGGCTCGTCGGTGATGCGCTGTTACCTCGGCGGTTTTGCCGACCGGCCCAACCTCCAAGGATGCATGGAAGCGACCATCCAGGCGCTCCGCTCGGTGCGGTCGGAAGCGCTGGATCTCGGCATCCACATTGCCGTCGAAAATCATTCGGGCGACATGCAGGCGCGCGAGGTCAAGACGCTGATCGAGGAAGCCGGAAAAGATTTCGTCGGGTCGAATCTCGATACCGGGAATCCCATGTGGGTAATGGAAAATCCGCTGGTCACGCTCGAAACCCTCGGCCCTTACGTGCTTACGACGCACGTTCGGGATTCCGCCGTGTTCGAGCACCCGCGCGGCGCCGCAGCGCAGTGGGTCGCGTTAGGCGATGGCTCGGTGGACTTTCATGCATTCCTCGTTCTGTTCAAGAAGCTGTGCCCGAAAGCCGCGGTTCAGTTGGAGATCATCACCGGCCGCCCGCCGACGGTGCTGCCGTATCTCGAGCCGGATTTCTGGAAAGTGTTCCCACACATGCCCGCGTGGGAGTTTGCGCGTTTTCTGGCGCTCGCCAAAAGCGGCCATTCGTATCTGGGGCCGATGGTAATCGCCGGTCCGGGAAAACAACCGCCCGAAATCGAAGCCGCGCTCAAAGAACAGCAGAGGGCGGATCTCGAGCGCAGCCTGGATTACGCAAAGAATGTGCTGGGCCTGGGCGTCAGGTGGAAACAGCAGGCCGGCGCGGGCGCCGCTACGCTTTAATCAGTTTTTCCATTGCCGTCGCAAAAATGTCGATCTCGCGCGGCGTGGTGTAGACGTTCGGCGTCACGCGCAGCCCTTCGAAATCCTTGTGCACGATCGCGACCACCAGAATCCGGTGCTGTTTCCAGAGTTCGTCCGCGAGCGCCGGCGCTTTCTTGCCCTCGACGGAAACCAAAACTACTCCACAACTCTGCTCGGGATCGGGACTGGTACGGATGGCAACAGTCGGAAACCGCAACAGTCTCTCCGACCACAAACTCCGCAGATAACGCAGCCGCGCCGCCTTACGCTCGCCGCCGATCGATTCATGGAACGTCAACGCTTCCGCAATCGCGTTGTGGTTGGCCGCGGGATGTGTGCCGATCTCCTCGAACTTCCGGATGTTGGCGTTCATCGAGGCCGGCGCCGCCATCATCGGCCACAGTCTTTCGATTTTTTCCTTCCGCACGTAAAGGAATCCGGTGCCGTGGGGAGCCAGCAGCCATTTGTGCAGGCTGGTGCCGTAATAATCGCAATCCAGATCGTTGCACCTATAGGGAAAATGCGCGAAGGCGTGCGCGCCGTCGACCACGGTTTCAATACCGCGGCTTCGCGCCACCTGGCAGATCTTTTTTACCGGGAAAATCTGGCCGGTCAGATTCGTGATGTGGCAGAAATGAATTACGCGCGTTCGCGGCGTGATGGCGCGTTCGAAGCGCTGGTAAAGATCGTCCATGGATGGCGGCGGAGTGGGGAACGAAATCATCTTCAGCCGGATGCCGTCGCGCCGCTCGCGCTGCTGCCAGGTGGTGATCATGCGCGGGTAGTCCTGGTCCGTGGTGATCACTTCATCGCCGGGCTTCAGATCGATGCCGAGCTGCGCGATCTCCAGCGCTTCCGATGCGTTCCGCGTGATCGCCATCTCCTCGGGATCGCACCCGAAACTCATGGCCAATCGCGTGCGGACGTTCTCGATTTCGGGCTCCAGCACCGTCCACATGGTGTAAGCCGGCGCCATGTTGCTGAATTCCAATTCGCGGCGCATGGCGTCCTGGACTACTTTGGGCGAAGGACACACTCCGCCGTTATTCAGATTGATGATGTTGCGATCGACCGTGAAAGCCTGCTGGATTTCGCGCCAGTAATCTTCATCGCGCGCCGCCTCTTCGAGTTTGTGATCGCTGACCGATGAAGCCGCGGCACGCGCGCGGCTGATAGAGTCGGCCTGGAGCGCGGCAATCCCTGCGGCGGCTCTCAGAAAACTGCGGCGATGCATGTGCGCCTCCTGTCTTAGCTGGACGTCTTCTTGCGCCAGCCCTCGAGTTCCCGGGTCATCTGGCCGCGCTCGACCAGATATCTCTCGTTGCCGTACTGATTCACTTTCTCGCGCGGGTCGCTCGCGAGATCAAAGAATTCATTAGGTCCGCTGCCGTTGTTGCGAAGAACCAGCTTGTATCGCGGGTCCCGCACCATCTCGGTGTTGCGATATTGTCCAAACACAACGGTACGCCACGGCAATTTTTTAGGCAAGGGCTTGCCGGTTGCCAAAGCGAGATAACTACGCCCGCACAGATTGCGCGCCGGCAAGTCCGCGCCGGTGAGGTCACAAATCGTCGGCACGAAGTCGTATGCGCTGACCAGCTCGGGCCGCACACCCTGCGCCGGGACATGGCCCAGCCAGTGCCAGATCATCGGCGCCTGTACCACTTCTTCGTACATGTTGATCGGATCGGTCGCGAGCCCGCTGCTCCATGCGCCGTGCCGGCCAAGCAGATATCCACTGTCGCTGGTGAAAACGATCAGCGTATTTTCTCGAAGCCCGCGCTCCTGTAATTTCGCAATCAGCCGCGGAATCTGATCGTCGAGCGCCGTCACCGCGGCGGCCGCTTTCCGGCAGTTCCCGACGACATCGCCCAGGTAGTTCTTGTCGCCCAGTGCATTCGCCGCACGCGGCTCCCAGCCGGTGGTTGTAAACTCGGCCTTCGCGTAGATTTCGTAATATCGTGCCGGATGGCCGTCGTATGGCGGATGCGGATTGGGATAGCTGATAGTCAAGAAGAACGGCTTGGACGGGTTCTGCCGCTCGATGAACTGTGAGGCCTTTGCGGTGATGATGTCGGTCAGATAGCCTTTCTCGGTGGCGGCCTGGCCGTTCGCGCTCATCCGCGGATCCTGGTAACTGGTCGCACCATCGTACAGCCAGGTATGCCAGAAGCGAAATCCATGCTGCGGATTTTGATCGTCGCCCATGTGCCACTTGCCCGCGTACCCGCACTCATAACCCTGACCCGCCAGCACATCGGAGAGCATGATCTCATTGTGAAATGACGCCGGTGGCGCCGCTTGCCCCTGCGGCGGATTTTCGATCGGCTCCTGCGTCAGAAAATCCTGAATCCCGTGCTGGCGCGGCAAGCGTCCGGTAAACAGCGTGGCGCGGCTCGGCGAGCAGGCCGGCGTGCACACCAGATGATTTTGGAAACGCGTGCCCGCTTGCGCAAGTCGATCGATGTTCGGCGTCCGGATCTCCTGGTTTCCGAAGCAGCCGAGCATCCACGACGCAAGATCGTCGGCCATGATCAAAACGATATTGGGATGCAAGGCCGGGCTATGCTTTTTCGCGAATACCGGCAGACCCAGGGCCCCCATCAAAAAATATCTGCGGTTAAAAGGCATACTGAAGTTTAATGATGCCATAGACGTGCCCGGCGGTTACGTTCCGTCCCGCCAACGCCCTTTGCTAAACTGAGAAGGCAATCCCCCTACAGGCGGCGTAGCTCAGTTGGTTAGAGCGAGGGTCTCATAATCCCTAGGTCGAGCGTTCGAGTCGCTCCGCCGCCACCACGAATCGGAACGAGAAGGACGGCCGCTTCCGCGTATGTTCGTCTTCACTGTTTCTTCGCGCGCTGATTCTGGAACACCATATCCGTCGGGCGAATCCTTTTTTCCCGGCAATAAGCGAGATACAAATAACCGTAGCTGTGAGTGATGTAGTCGTGCGGCGAAAATCCGAGCAGTTTGGCGATGCGATCGATCCACCGCGGGCTCCCCTCGATCTCCAGGAAATTGCCGATCGGTGTTTCGTCCAGAAGCACTTTTCCGGATGCCGGTGAATTGGAGTACTCCGTGCGGAACTTCTCGTAGCGAAAGACAGGGCGGTAACCCATCTGCTCGAAAATCTCTTCTATCCGATTGCTGTCCCGCAGTTCGATCTCGATTTCCGGCCGCTGTTTGTACTTGCTCGCCTGCGCGGGCCCTTTGTAGGTGAGTATCGTTTTACCGTTGGTAACCCGCACCCGGATCAGCTTGCCCTGCTTGCGCAGGGTGCACTTGGCGGTATCGAACAGGCAGTTCGACTCTTTTACGCGCGGCTTGGTAACGTGCAAACCTGCCTTCTGCAGGCGCCGCCGCACCTTCCCAAGCTTGCCCTCCAGGCGCAGCTTGATTTCGGTTTCGATTTTCAATCGCACACAGTAAATTATTGCCTAAGCGGGTGTCAACTGATGGGCGTGGCAACTGACAATCCGCCGCCGCAGTGGTACAAGAATGAGATGATTCGAATCGTTCTGTGCTTTGCTCTAGCCGCATGCACGGCCTCCGCTCAGGACTGGGCGCGTGCGCGCGTTGAAAAATCGCCCCGCCATCGTGAATGGGTCACGGTCAAACATGACAACCGCAACGTCGAGACGTTCGTCGTCTACCCCGAATCGCAGACCAAGACTCCCGTCGTGCTGGTCATCCACGAAATCTTCGGCCTCACCGACTGGGTTCAGGACCTGGCCGATCAGCTTGCGGAAGCCGGCTACATTGCCGTCGCTCCCGACCTGCTCTCGGGCGTGGGGCCCAACGGTGGGCGCACGCCCGACTTTCCCCAAGGTGGCGCCGTTCAAGCGGTGAGCCATCTGAATCCCGATCAAGTCACCGGCGATCTCAACGCCGTTGCCGATTACGCGCTGAAGCTTCCCGCCTCAAATGGAAAACTTTTCGTCACCGGCTTCTGCTGGGGCGGCGGCCAGAGCTTCCGTTTCTCTACCAACCGCAAGGACCTCGCCGCCGCATTCGTATTCTACGGACCTCCGCCGGATAAAGACGCCATGACTCGCATTCAGGCTCCCGTTTATGGATTCTACGCAGGTAACGATGCACGCATTGACGCGACCATTCCCTCAGCGCGAGACGAGATGAAAGCCGCGGGTAAAACTTACGACCCCGTAGTCTACGAAGGCGCCGGCCACGGCTTCATGCGCGCCGGCGAAGCGCCCGACGCCACGGATGCAAACCGCAAAGCACGCACCGATGCCTGGGAGCGCTGGAAGCAAATCCTGAAACGCGGCCATTAACCGCCGGAGAATTCAATGTCTCGTTCTTCCACAGCCCTGATCGCCGCCTTTCTGGTATGTTTCGTGCTGCACAGCGAAACTCACCGCATCTCGCCCGAGAAGTACTACGTCACTTTCTCCTCGGCTCATCCACCCGTCGCACACCTGCGCCCCGGCGACACCGTGATCACCAAGTGTCTCGATTCCCGCGGCCGCGATGAAACCGGCAAGCTGATTCTCGACGCCGATAACGTCCTCACCGGCCCTTTCTATATCGAAGGCGCAGAGCCCGGCGATACGCTGGTCGTTCGTCTCGATCGCGTCCGTCTGAATCGTGACTGGGGCTGGAACGGCGTCCGGATTACCCTCGATGCCCTGGCTCCGCAAACCATCGAAGGACTTTTTCCCGCGAACTGCTGCGAGGAGTGGCTACAGCCCGGCCGCCGCAACGCGATGCGATGGAATCTCGATCGTAACGGCGGCGTGGTGAAACCTGAGCGCGCCTTGGGAGAGCGCGTCAAACTGGAATTCCCGGCCCATCCCGCACTCGGCTGTATCGGCGTCGCGCCGCCGGAAAAACAGGCGATCGATTCCGGTCCCATGGGCACTTACGGCGGCAACATGGATTACAACCGCATGGATGAAGGCGCGATCGTTTATCTTCCGGTCTACGAACCCGGCGCTTACTTCATGCTCGGCGATGGCCACGCAGGTCACGGCGACGGCGAGCTGCTCGGCCAGGGAACCGAAACATCGATGGACGTCCAGTTCACCGTAAATCTGGTGAAGCATCACCACATCGGCTGGCCGCGTGTCGAACATTCCGACTCGATCGTCACGCTCGGATGCGCGCCCGGCGCCATGGAGCACGGTTTTCGAGAGGCGATCTCGGAAATGGCGTCCTGGCTCACCGCCGACTACGGCCTTTCCCCGCAGGAAGTTCACGTCACCCTCGGCATGGCGGCGGAGCTAAGAGTCGCTTCCTGGTTCGGCACTTATACTTGCACGATTTCAAAAAAGTATCTGCCCGTTCATTCCAGCACGGCGCAATAAGTCGCTTTAAGCCTTTAAGTACGGCCGCAGCGCTTCAAAGTTGAATTCGATCTCCCGAATGGCTGCGGGCGATAACTTCACCTCGCGCGCACGCGAAACTATCGTCTTGAACACCCCGCGTCTCTTCATCATGTATTGCCGCGTCCCAGGAATTCGCTCGTCGAGATTGATCATCAATAGCAGCATGGCAAATAGGTCGCGCGCTCTGCGCTCCTCGCCTTGATGATAGAGGTCCCAAATCTGGGCGTAGAGATCCGCATAAGGCGCGCCCGGCATGGTTCCATCGAAGCCCAGCCGCATTTCGTAAAGCAGCCCCACGCCCGCATTCCCGCTGAATACGCCCTTAATATCCGGACGGTGCTCGGCCAGTTCCGTCATTCGCTGAATTACCGGGCTGTACTCTTCTTTGATGTAGCCGAAATTGGGAAATTCCCTCGCCAGTTCCACAAGTAACTTCACGTCGGGCACGATGCCTTTGGCTCCGCCGGTTGTCTGGATGAAAAATGGACGCTTGGTAACTCGGCCGAGCGCGCGATAATACTCGCGAAAGTCGTCGATCGACTTGGCCTCAGTCGGTGGAATGGCAATCAGTGCGTCGGGTCCGAGTTCCTCAGCACGGTGCGCGTATTCGAGTGCAGCTTCGGTGTTCGGCCCCTGAACGCCCAAGACCAAAACAGGCCGTTTTCCTCTCGCCGATTTCGCCAGGACCTCCATACCGCGAAGCCGCTCGTCACGAGTGAGATGAGTATACTCGCTCGCCATCTGCGGCCAGACCATGCCATGAGCGCCGCAGCGGTCCATGAAATTCACTTCCGCCGCGAGATCCTCATAATCCACCGCCTTGTTTTCGGTGTACGGTGTAGCGAGAATAATGAAAATACCGCGCAATGGTTTCGTCGCTGATGCTGCCCGTGCACTCCGCGTGATCCACGCAGCCGCTGGAAAATGCGCAAGAAATTGTCGTCGGGTCGAGCCTGATGAAGCATGCATAGCGTTGTCGCAAGACGAATCAGCGTATAGCATAGACTTTGCCGTGACGGAAGACAAACCGAAACTCAACCGCTACCTGCCCCAGACCGAAGAACAGCTCCGCACCCACACCATCGGAGAATTGCAGCCCCTGGCCGGCCCAATTTTGATCCGGGATTACGATCCCCAGTGGCCGGATCAGTTTCGCCATGAGGCTGACAAAATTCGAACCGCCCTCGGTCCTCGCGCGCTACAGGTTGAGCATACGGGTTCGACGTCCGTTCCGGGCCTAGCGGCTAAGCCGATCATCGACGTGCTGCTTGTAGTAGCCAACTCGGCAGATGAAGAAGGTTACGCGCCGCCCCTCGAACGCGCCGGCTACGCGTTGCGTATCCGTGAGCCCGATTGGTTCCAACACCGCATGTTCAAACGTACGGAGCCGGAGGTCAATCTTCACGTCTTCTCCTCCGGCTGCCCGGAAATCGGCCGCATGCTTTTATTCCGCGACTGGCTGCGAATCAATGCTTCCGATCGGGATCTCTACGCGCGCACCAAGCGAGCGCTCGCACAAAAAGAATGGAAGTATTTTCAGAACTACGCGGATGCGAAGACCGGCGTGATTGAGGAAATCCTCGCGCGGGCGCGATTCGGCCCGTTGTAAAAAATCCCGATCGCGATCTGTTAGTCTTCAAAAATGCGCTGGATCTGCACAGGCATCACTCTCTGTTTCTGGACCCTCGCCGCTATCGCTCAGCCCCGCTACGATCTCCTGTTGAAAGGCGGCCACGTAATCGATCCGAAAAATAAAGTAAGCGCCACTCGCGACGTCGCTGTGGCCGGCGGAAAAATCGCAGCCGTGTCGGAAAACATCCCCTCTTCCTCCGCGATCAAAACCGTCGATGTCTCCGGTCTTTATGTCATTCCAGGCCTGGTCGACATCCACACTCACGTGATGACGATGAGTGGTCTCCGCGGTTCACTACCCGAAGACCAGAATGTCTGGGCGGACAGCCATACGTTCCGCGCCGGCGTGACTACGGTCGTAGATGCCGGCACCACCGGCTGGCGCAATTTTCCGGAGCAGAAAGCGCGCATTCTCAATCACTCGCGCACGCGAATTCTGGCGATGCTCAACATCGTGGGGCATGGGCAGGCCGGCGACGCGATGGAGCAGGACACCAACGACATGGATCCCCAGGCCACCGCGCAAATGGCCAGGCGGTATCCGCAAATCATCGTCGGCGTAAAAACCGCGCATTACCGCGGACCGGAATGGACGCCGGTCGACCGCGCGGTCGAAGCCGGCCGTCTGGCGGGCATCCCGGTGATGGTCGATTTCGGCGCCTTTCGCCCCGAGCGGCCGTACGAAGAGCTGGTGCTCAAGAAACTTCGGCCCGGCGATATTTCTACCCACACCTACCTGGCCAGCGCCCCGATTCTCGACGATCGTGGCCGTGTCCGATCGTTCCTTTTTGAAGCCCGTAAGCGCGGCGTAATTTTCGATGTCGGACACGGCGGCGGAAGTTTTCTCTTTCGCCAGGCAGTCCCCGCCATTCAGCAGGGATTTGCGCCCGATTCGATTTCCACCGATCTCCACACCGAAAGCATGAATGCCGGGATGAAAGACATGCTGAACGTCATGTCGAAATTTTTGAACATGGGCGTTTCTCTCGATGATGTCATCGCCATGTCCACCTGGCATCCGGCTCGCGAGATCCAGCACACGGAATTGGGCAACCTGTCCCCCGGCGTTCCGGCCGACATCGCGATTCTCCGCGTCCAAACAGGCCAATTCGGCTTCATCGATTCCTACGGCGCGCGCATGTCCGGCACGCAGAAGCTGGTGTGCGAGCTTACGGTGCTCAATGGATTGGCCGTCTGGGACCTCAACGGCATCACGCGAGAGGACTGGCGGAAACTCGGCCATTATGGACGGCTCGAGGATCCCCATTGGGATAATACTTTTGGCCCGGTCGCGCCGGCGCGAAGTAAGTAACACCGTGAACTTACTTCAACTCTGACTCGATGGCGTCCAGCTCCTTGCCCGCTTCCGCCCACTTACCCTGGCCCGCCAGTTCTTTGTAGCGGCGAAGATGATTCCGGATACTCTCGATGCGCCGGTCGGTTGCGGCGGGCGGTGACGGACTCGCAGGCGCCGAAGGCGTTTGAGCCACTACCGCCTTCGGCGCTCCGCCCGCCGGACGGCTCAACTCAGCCAGCGCCTGCTCGTAAGTATCGGCATAGGCCAACTGGTCCCCCATGACCAGCACAACTTTCTTCAGTTGCGGCATGCGCGCCTGCGTTGCTTGAATATAAACCGGCTCCACGTAAAGAAAACTATCGTCGATCGGGAGCACCAGCGTCTGGCCGCGAAGCACTTGCGAGCCCTGCTGGTTCCACAAGGTCAAATCCTTGGATATGTTCTGATCCTGATTAATCGTAGCCTCAACTTGCATGGGACCCGGAATCAGCTTCTGCTTCGAAAGCTGCAAAACCACTAAGTCGCCCAGATTCTCGCCATCGCACCGGCCGACCATCAGCCCGATCAGGTTGTATTTCGTGCGCGGCGTGAACGGAAGAATCAGCATGAACTCCGGTTTGTCTTGGTTCGGGAGGGATGCAACCACGTAAGTCGGGTTCATCAGTTCCGGCTGGCCATTCTGACCGCTGACAAAACTGGCGACATCCCAGACATCTTCTTTGTTATAAAAGGCCTGCGGGTCGAGCATATGGTACGTGCGGTAGATCTCAGCCTGAGCCCGAAATAAGGTTTCCGGATACCGGGCGTGTGCCCGCAGGTCAGCCGGCATTTCTGATGCCGGACGAAACAGCTTAGGAAATAGCCTCTGATATGCTTGAACAATGGGGTCGGATGGGGCGAAAATATATAAGTTAGTCGTGCCGTCGTACGCATCGACCGTCGCTTTTACCGCATTTCGCATGTAATTCACCGACCCGATATTCGCTACATCAATGCTTCGCGAATAAGGATGCGCGTCCGAAGTCGTGTATCCGTCTATCATCCAAACCAGCCGGCCATCTTGTGTAATCACTAAGTAAGGGTCGGGATCCCATTCAAGAAAAGCGGCGAGATATTGGAGCCTTTCGCGAACGTTGCGACGAATCATCATTCTGCTGCGATCAGTCAGATAGTTAGTCAGCAGAATATTGAAATCGCCCTGCTGGACGGCGGCTGCGAGCCGCACCCCGAAAGAGCCTACCGGAAAACCTCCGCTGCCTTGATAAACGGAATGGACGTTCTGCTCGCCGGAAGGATAATTGAACTCCTCCTGCTTGGTATCAAGAAATATCGGCTCGTGTACCACCTCTCCGTAATAGATTTCCGGCCGCGTGAGCTGCAGTCCTTTCGCCGAAATGTCCGGCGGCATATTTTGGATCAGGTAAACCGGCAATCCGTCCGGCCGGATCTTGCTCACCTCCGCGAGCACTACTCCGTACCCGTGCGTATAAATAAAATGTGAATTGATCCAGCTTGTCTGTGCGACAGCTACCTGCCGGATATCCAACTCGCGAGTGGCAAGAAGTACTTGCCTGTACTGGCCGTCGATCGTATAGCGATCCACGTCCGCGCCCGGAAAAACGTAATAAGAGCGCAGCGCTTGAGTCTGCGAAACCGTATCGTGAAACGGCCGCCAGTCCCATAAACGTACGTTGTCCAGCACGTTCTTGTGGCGTTGAGGATCCAGCCGTGCATCAGGATCAACCTTGAACTCGACCTCCTTGGTGTGCGACTCGATCCCGTACGCGCTGCGCGTGGCGTGAATGTGAGACTCGATGTACGGCCGCTCGAGCGAAATTTCGTTGGGCCGGACGTACAGCGCAGACACCATTCCCGGCAGCACGAAACGAACGACTAAAGCCAGCGCCATAGCCGCAGCCGGCACCCACTTTTGTGCCCAGACCAGCGCCGCAGCCGCCAGGCTCGCCGCAATCATCAGCCACGCCAGCGGAAGCCCGATGTGATCGTCCACGTAATCCACGCCCACTAGAAAACTGTGCTGGTTCAATACCATTTCGTAACGGCCGAGGAAAAACCGGACTGCTAGCGCGACCAGTCCCACCACCAGCGCGCCACGCAGAAACTTCGACTCCAGCCCGCCCTCCAGTCGGAAAATACTGGGATCGATTTCCCGCATTTGGCCCAATTCCGGAAGCCGGTATCGCAGTTGCCAGACGCGCGCCACGATCCAATAAATCAGAATGCACACCACTGCAATCGCAAAAACGTATTGCCGCAAATCGGAATAGAACGGCAGGTCGAATAAGTAAAACCCGAGTGGCCGCCCAAAAATCGGATCGTGCCATGCGCTGGCGCTCGTCGAGAGGTTCCGGCTGCCCGCATACCGCACTACCGTCCAGGTATCGAGCGAAGCCGACGAGATAATATAGCCAACCAGCAGCAGCACCAGCGCCGAAATTCTCGCGTAAATCCGGTGTTCACCTAGTCCTGTTCCCGCGAATTTCAGAGCGCGCGCATGCGCCAGCCATACGGCCGCAAAAGCGATAACCGTCGCCGCCGCAAGCGGTCCGATCCCATACAGGTACATACTCAGCCAGGTTTGGACTTGGCCAATTTCCTTCCACCACTGGTAGTCAATAATCGTCGACGCAATCGTCCGCACGCCGAGCAGCAGCAAAATCGCAACTACGATGAGCGTGATGCGCCCGGTGCGGCGGTTCCGGGCCCGCGACCGCGGGAGCTGGTATTGTGCCATGTGCTGCGCAAATTATGACATAACGCCGGCCCGGCCGTTCCGTGGCTCCTCTTCGGCCGCCGTAGCCGGTGCTTGCGATCCATCAGCGAAATCTCTTCGGAACCGCCAAAGTTACTGTAATAAGATCTGACTTACTCCTGGTTACTCGCTTTGTCACGGCATGTAATTGATCACAAATTCCGTTGACATTTGTATTAACGTTGCCGCATAATCTCTGCTGCCGCACATCGCTCGATCGAGTATCAAATCGACATTAATTTGGTTCTTTTTGCGATCGTGTCATGCGCAAAGTTCAAAGTCGCTCAAAATGACAGTTCTCAAACGTAGAAGCCGCATGGTCAGCTTCCGCCTCTCGGAAGAAGAGTACGAGGGTCTACGGCAAATCTGTCTGACAGTGGGCGCGCGCAGCCTTTCCGACATCGCCCGCGATGCCGTGCACCGGCTCCTCGGTGAGGAAACTGAACCTAGAAAAGACGTCGACGCCGAATTACGCCTGCTCGGTGAAAAAATGAATGCGCTCGATCAGGAAGTGAAAAGATTGGCCGGGCTGGTCGATCAACCGGCAAGCGCCGCCTGCGACGCTGCCGTATCCTGACCGCGCCCCCCCCGTTCAGTGAATCATTTGCCGCTCGGGTCGTCGACCTCCGGTGGATGCGTGGCGATTTCCGTCGTCGGTTCGATCAACCCTCGCTGCTTTTCCCACTTCTTCAGCGGGATCGCCAATAGAATAAATAAAATGATCGCCACCAGCGCGCCCAGCACAATATGGTCATACGCGATCGCCAGCCCGATCGAAGCTGTGGCCCATAACGATGCCGCCGTCGTCAGCCCTGTGATCCGGCCATTCTCCCGCAAAATGACGCCCGCGCCCAGAAACCCGATGCCCGTCACCACCTGCGCCGCGATCCGCGTATCGCCCTTATAAATTTCCGAGAGCAATCCGAAGACGCACGCGCCTAAAGAAACCGCGGCGAACGTGCGCACCCCCGCTTCCCGCCCCACGTGTTCGCGTTGCCATCCCACCAGGCCGCCGAGAAATCCTGCAATCACGGCCCGCAGCGCAAACAGCGCTTCCTGCTGCCAGTCCATAGTGAATGGATCATATCGCAGTGATCCCCGGCCGGCGTCGGGCGCCGGCCGGAGTCCGTCAGGAAGAAAACAAATCGAGGCAGCTTACGGATTCGGTCCCACCGGAAAATTTGCCGGCAGTCCGGTTCCGATCGTCGTTGCGCCCGCGTCACACGCCGGATGTCCGAAGCCATGTGCGCTTACCGGATGGCCGTTGGCGTCCTGCGCAATATCGAAGATGATATTGTCCGTTCCCGGCTTCGCGCCCGCCACTCCCGCCGGCACATCGTCGAAATTCAGCACGTGCCGCACCTTCCATGCGATGATGTGATCCGTGCACGACGTGTCGCCGCTCACGCCGATCGCCCCTACCAGCACGCCCTTGTTGTTGTAAAGCGCCAGGCCGCCGCCAAACACGTTCACGCCGCCGATCTTGTGGCCCACCATCGGATCGTTCGGCTGGCCGTAATTTTTCGAATTTCCCCCGTAAGCGGCGCCTGTGTCCACCGGGTTGCTGTGTTGCAAGCCGTAGAGACTGCCGCCCGGCTGTACGGCCGAATACAAATTCGCGGTCGAGAGCGCAAATCCCGGCAGGCTGAATGCATTCGCCGTGTTCGCCTTCTGCGCCGAAATCACGCGGCTCCCCGGCCATTGCGCTCCGCGGTCCTGCCCGCTGAAAGTCACCAGGCAAACTACGCCATCGCGGTTCACCACGGTGGCCCACATGTTGAATCCCAGCCCGCTGTTTCCCGCATTGCTGACCACTGTGCTCAAAGCCGTGTGCACATCCGAAAACCCCGGCACATTCTGACAGCCGCTTCGATTGTCGCCATCGTCATCTGCGACCGCCGCAACCGGCATCAGCACACACGCCGTCAGGCACACCAGCACCTTCCAAAAATTGTTCTTCACGGTGCAAATCCTCCTCGACGTATCTTATATAATCGCTGTTTTGTGTCAAGTTAACTCAAATCCGCTCAGTAAACGCCCTTAATGAATCCGCCATCCACCGCAATCGATGCTCCTGTAATATAACTCGCTCTTTCCGACGCCAGAAACGCCACCACGCTCGCGAATTCTTCCACTTCCGCCAACCTTCCAAGCGGGATTTGGCTCGCCCACCGCTGCCGGATTTGCTCCGGTTTTATTTTTTCCGCCGCTGCCAGCCGGGTGGATAATTCCGTTAATCTCTCCGTTCGCGTATATCCCGGGCAAACGTTATTCACCAGCACGTTGTCTTTCGCATATTCGTTGGCCAGGCTCTTCACCAGCCCGCTCACCGCGCTCCGCACGGAATTCGAAAGAATCAGCCCGTCGATGGGCTGCTTCACCGCAACCGAGGTGATCGTGATCAGCCGCCCCCATCGTTGTTTCTGCATGAGCGGCAGCACCTCGCGCGCGAAGTAAAGCGTGCTCATCAGGTTCAGGTTGACTCCCGCCTGCCAGTCCTCCACTGTTGTTTCCGCAAACGTCCTCGCCGGCGGCCCGCCCGCATTCGTTACGCAGATGTCGATCCGGCCGAAACGCTCCATGGTCTCGGCGACGAACTGTCGCACCTGGCTGTAATTGGTCACATCCGCGGTGCGCGCCAGAACATCGGCTCCCGTTTGGTTGCGAATATCGTCTGCCGCCGCCTGTATGGTTTCCGGCTTGCGCGCGCACAGCGCCAGCTTCGCTCCCTCGCGCGCCAGCGTCATCGCCACTGCTTTCCCCAATCCCTGGCTCGAGGCCGCCACCACCGCCACGCGGTCTTTCAATCCCAGATCCATCACTCGCCCTTTCGCAGATAATCGTCCTGCCCTGTCAGCCAATCCACGCGGATCGGGCTGAAAATATCCAGATCGATCGTGTCCTCGAGCGCCACCGCGCGATGCGGCACGTTCGACGGGATGTGCAGCACCTCGCCTTTGTGCACCACGATCACCCGCCCTTCGATCTCAAACTCGAGCGCTCCCTCCAGAATGTAGGTGAGCTGCTCGCTCTCGTGCTGGTGCTTCGGCACCACGGCATCCTTGGCGATGAATACCTGCGCCACCATCGCTCTTTCGCCCGTGATCACCTTACGCGAAATTCTGTCATTCATCACTTCGGTCCGCACTTTGTCCCACGAAAATAGTTGCATGGCCATCTCTCCCGGCGGCGTTCTCCATGCGAACGCGTCCTGACATTTTACACGTGCGTTCGCCGGAACAGTGCCTCGCGGTCTCACCAGGCGCTCCACCCAAATGCGACCAGCGCCGGTCTGCGCACGCTGCATTGCCTTTTTTTTCGAATCGTGCAGAAACTGTGCACAACATTGCATCTGGATCGAACCGCGGCGTACTCAGACTCACTGCTCGCCGGTACGATTAGGAATAACCCTAGTTGTGGCTCGTCAGCGCTGGAGGCATACTGAGTGCAAACCAGCTAGACATCGCCAAAGCCGCTGAGCAGTTTCCGCTGCGCTGGCCGGTTTAGTCGGAGTAGCACGCGGAATTATGCCTGAACGTAATAAACTGACACCGGAACAGGTCCGTCATGTCCTCCAGGAGGCGCCGCCCGGAACTTGGGTTGTCGTGGGAATCGGCAACGGTGAAATCCTGGGGAAAGGCGCCGGCAGCCTCCAGGCCCTGAGAAACGCCGGAGCGAACCACCCGCGATTGAACCTGAAGGGCGTGGCAGTCCTCTACAAAAGTCTGTCTCCTGCGCGCTCTGCGCCGGCGCCGCCGCAACTAGGCAAAAGCGCACGTAATGGTAAAGGTGCGCGTAATGGCAAAGGCGTCGTTGATGCGCAACTAACGGCATAGACGCAGTCTGATCCGCGCTCTCCGTTCTTCTGCACCTCGCCCGCTCTTCACTCATTAACATGAGTCTCTCCGCATCATGAGACACATTTTTGAAAGGCCGTCTCTCCGCGGTTCCGCACATACCCAGCGGCCCAAAAAACACGAAACGTTTCCGGCGGCCTGGTCGTCGAAGCAGCCACCGGCACTCGGGCGCCATCGAAGCACAAATCGGTGTCTATTGGGAAGGCCGGTACTCAGGTCTCGATGAAAGACCTCCTCACCAACGCGGACATCTGATAAGCGCCCAACGCCGGAACGAGTCTAGGCACGGATCGTTCTGCGTCACTTATCTCGATCATTTGCGCGGGTTAATGACTTGCTCTTTCCGCCCCCCGCTTCTCGTCCCGCCCCATGCGCTAAGATAAGAAAGGAACCCCTCCTGCTGCACGTCTATGATTGACAACGTCCTGGCGAAAATTTTCGGCACCCGCAATGAGCGCGAAGTCAAGCGCATGCAGCCGATGGTGGCTGCCATCAATGCCCTCGAGCCGGAAATACAGGCCCTTTCCGATATCGACCTCGCCGCCAAGACCATCGAATTCAAGGAGCGCCTCGCCCAGGGTGCTGCGCTCGATGACCTGCTCATCGAAGCCTTCGCCGTGGTGCGCGAAGCCGGCCGCCGGTTCCTCAACATGCGCCATTTCGATGTGCAGTTGATCGGCGGCATCGTGCTGCACAAGGGCCGGATCGCCGAGATGAAAACGGGCGAAGGGAAAACCCTGGTCGCCACCCTGCCCGTCTACCTCAACGCGCTCGCCGGCAATGGCGCCCACGTCGTCACCGTCAACGACTACCTGGCCAAACGCGACTCCGAGTGGATGGGCCGCATTTATAAAGGTCTCGGCATGTCCGTCGGCGTTATCGTCCATGATCTCGACGATCGGGAGCGTCAGGAAAGCTACAACTGCGATATCACCTACGGAACCAATAACGAGTACGGTTTCGATTATCTCCGCGACAACATGAAATTCCGCCTGGAAGATTGCGTCCAGCGCGGCCACCACTTCGCCATCGTCGATGAAGTCGACTCCATTCTGATCGACGAAGCCCGTACGCCGCTGATCATTTCCGGCCCGAGCGAGGAATCCACCGACAAGTATTACAAGATCAATCGCATCATCCCCAAGCTCGTCCGCGGCGAGGAAATCGAAGGTAAAGAGCCCGGCGAGAAATACACCACCGGCGACTTCACCATTGACGAAAAACACCGTGCCGCCGGGCTTACCGAAGAAGGCGTCCTCAAGGTCGAGAAGCTTTTGGGCGTCGGTAATCTTTACGACCCGGCCAACATCGAGTACAACCACCACGTCCAGCAGGCGCTCAAAGCGCATGCGCTGTTTCAGCGCGACAAGGATTACGTCGTCAAAGATGGCGAGGTCATCATTGTCGACGAGTTCACCGGCCGCCTCATGCCCGGCCGCCGCTGGTCCGATGGCCTGCACCAGGCCGTCGAAGCCAAGGAAAACGTCAAGATCGAGCGCGAAAACCAGACGCTCGCCACCATCACATTTCAGAATTATTTCCGGCTCTATAAAAAACTATCCGGCATGACCGGCACCGCCGAAACCGAAGCCGCCGAGTTCCAGAAAACCTATAACCTCGACGTCACCGTCATCCCCACCAACCGGAAATTGATCCGCATCGAGCACCCCGATATCGTCTATCGCACCGAAGAGGAAAAATTCCGCAACGCGGCCAAAGAGATCAAATCTCTTCAGGAAAAAGGCCAGCCGGTGCTCGTCGGCACCATCTCGGTCGAAAAATCCGAGCGGCTCTCGGGATTGCTCAAGCGCATGGGCGTCAAGCATGAGGTCCTGAACGCCAAGCACCACGAGCGCGAAGCCCTGATCGTCGCGCAGGCCGGCCGCAAAGCCGCCGTCACCGTCTCCACCAACATGGCCGGCCGCGGCACCGATATTCTGCTCGGCGGCAATCCCGAATTCATGGCCAAGGAGGTCTTCCGCAAACAAGGCAAGGATCCCGATCAGCTCCAGATCAGCGCCGTCGGAACCCCCGAGCGTATCGAATGGGACTCCATGCTCCAGCAATTCAAGCAGGAGACCGACCAGGATCACGATGAAGTGGTCGCGCTCGGCGGCCTGCACATTCTCGCCACCGAGCGTCATGAATCGCGGCGCATCGATAATCAGCTCCGCGGCCGCGCCGGCCGCCAGGGCGATCCCGGCAGCTCCCGCTTCTATCTTTCTTTACAGGATGACCTGCTCCGTATCTTCGGCGGCGAGCGCATGCAGAATCTCATGCTGCGCTTGGGCATGGAAGAGGACGTCCCCATCGAATCCCGCCTCATCAGCAAGCGCATTGCCGCCGCCCAGAAGGCCGTCGAGGTCCAGCATTTCGAAGCCCGCAAGCACCTGCTCGAGTACGACGATGTCATGAACAAGCAACGCCAGGCCGTCTATGGCATGCGCCGCCAGTTGCTCGAAGGCACCGATCAGAAACAACGCGTGCTCGACATGGTCCGCGGCGCGCTCGGCGCTTTCATCGACATCCGCTGCCCCGAAGGCTCCCACCCCGATACTTATGACCTCGCCGGATTTCGAAACGATGTCCTCAGCCAGTTCGGTCACAAAATCGAGCTCGCCGAAGTTACCGGTTTGCAGCGTGAAGCCATCGAGGAACTCGTCAACGAACAGCTCGCCCATAAGTACCAGCAGAAAGAAGACCTCCTCGGCGCCGATCTGATGCGCCAGAGCGAGCGCTGGATCATGCTCAAGGTCATCGACGACCAGTGGAAGGACCACCTGCTCTCGATGGACCACCTCAAGGAAGGCATCGGCCTTCGCGGTTACGGCCAGAAAGATCCTCTGGTCGAGTACAAGAAGGAATCCTTCATCCTGTTCCAGGACATGATGGACCGTATCGAGGACGAAACCGTCCGCCTGCTCTTCTTCCTCCAGATCGCCCAGGAGCCCGGTGTGGCCCGGCCGCAGCTCCCGTTCAATATCGATGAAGAAGGTTTCGAGGAATCCGAGGTCGAGGAGGAAGAAGAAGAAGAGAGGCCTTCGCCCGCTGCTACTGAGCAGCAGCGCGCCATGGCCCAGACCTCGATCCAGGACTTCACTCGCAACATCCAGCGTAAAAAGGAAAAAGAGCTCGCCGAGCTCCAGATGGTCGGCGGCGACGGCTCCAACGGCAGCAACAAGCAGGTCATCAAAGGTGACAAGGTCGGCCGCAACGACCCCTGCCCCTGCGGCAGCGGCAAAAAGTACAAGAAATGTCACGGCGCCTGAAGGCGCGCCCACGCGGACCGGCCTTCTCATGGAAGGCATTACCGCGCCGTTGCGGCCGTTTAGCAGAATTGCGAAAATGGTTCCCGTTAGCGCCATGACGAATTTTCCGCGCATTACGGTTGATCCACACCAGATGGGCGGCGTCCCTTGTCTCCGCGGGCTACGGATTCCAGTAGCTACCGTACTGAAAATGCTTGCAGCCGGTTTGTCAGAGCGCGAGATCCTGACCGAATATCCGGACCTCGAACCTGATGATATTCGTGAGTGTCTCCGCTACGGTGCCGCCTCAGTTCTGGAGCGCGAACTCCCGGCTCCGCATTCCGTTTGAAGTTTCTGATCGATAACGCGCTGCCGCCGCGGCTCGCAGTGCTTCTGCGTGCTTCTGGCCACGATGCGACGCACGTCCGCGAGTTGGGCCTCGCGCACGCGAGTGACGAAGTCATTTTTGCGAAAGCTGACGAAGAAGACCGCATCCTCGTATCGGCTGACTCCGACTTCGCCGCCCTCCTGGCGCTGCGGTCGGCGCATCGCCCCTCCTTCATCCTTTTCCGGGAGCCGGATCTCACGCGTGCCGAATCGTATTTCGACCGGCTGTTGTCGTCTCTCGCCATACTCGAGCCCGATCTACACAAGGGTTGTGTTGCAGTATTCCGATCCGGTCGTACTCGGGTCCGCACGCTGCCCTTCTCGGATTGATGATGCAGACTGCTGTGCAGTTCGCCACGGCCCTCACCGGTAATCCGGCAAGCCCTTTACGATCTTCGCGGTCTCCACGCTGACCCGCACCACCTGCGCCACTAGCCGCACGATGTAGCCCGGTTCGTCCTCGCGGTTCGGGTCGGACTCGCCCTTCACCTGGTACTGATCGATTACCCACTCGAGCGCCGAGCGCGACCCCAGCCGGTAATCGAAGGATTCCGGCGGAATCCCGCCGAGCGTCAGCGATTCATTCACGGCGATCGACTGCCTGTCCACGCTCAGTTTCATTTTCGTCACGCGCTCCGAGTAGGGGAAGTCTCTGTTTTCGATGGATTCGAGCGGCCACGGCTTGAGCGATTCGTATTCCACGTGGAGCCGTGCCAGTTCCTTGCCCGCTTCGGCAAACGCAGCGAAACCGGGTGCCAACGGAATGCGCGGCAGTTCGCGCTTAAGGTTGGCTGCATAGCGTTCCCGGTACTGCGGATGATGCAGCAGTGCGTAGATGTAGTGGAAGACCTCCTCCCTTGTGATGGAGTCCTGCGAGTAGTGCTGGCGGAATTGCGCGACCGCGGAGTCTTTCAGGTGGGAAAGGGGGAAGCACTGCGAACCACCCTGCGGCAGATAGTCACAAACAAGGTCAGACATCAGCGCGAGGAACGGCCAATCCGAGCCAGTCTTAACCCAGATTACTCGGCCTTGGATGTTCGGCCACTGGTAAACCCGTTCGTTCAGAATTCGGTCGAAGTACAGCCACCGCCGTGTAAATGGCCGAAAAAGAGCTCGAATGGCGTTCTCCGCGTCGAACTTTGCGAGGTTGCCACGCAGTACGTTGAGCTTGAGTCCCTCAGACCACTTAATATGCTCGGGCCAGTCGGCACTCGACTCCGCGTGTTGTCGATGAACCTCGGTGTTGTAGTCAGTAATGAACTGTCTCACTCGGGTGAGCAGGCGCTCACGGTCCCAGTCATACATCACCTCGTTCCGCGCGGTGCTAATTCCTGCGGACCACAACCCAAAAATCTCCGTAATCTGGCCGTACCGGCGGTATTCTTCCGCGTGTTCTGGCACCAACCACGCGTTGTCATCATCCGGTGTCAATGTTTGCCACGGCATATGGCCGGTTGTAAGAAAATCGAGCTTCTCACTCTTGCGCCACATCTCAGGCACCCGGTAGTAGCGCAGCCGTCTCGCAGCACCCTGCTTCCTCACAGCAAGCGTGATCCCCACCCCTACTTGAATCCCAAACACGTTATGCGTAGTTCCGGAGATCTTGGGATTCCGGCGCACGTTACCGTGCAGATCGACATGGTCAATGCGCTCGAAATCCTGCGCCAGGTGCTTGCGCATTCCGTCGAAGGCGAGTTGGTCCACAAAACTGTCATTCGATACAAAGCACACGATTCCGTCTCGCCCCTCCAGCCGGTCCGTCGCCCATCGGAAAAACTTCACGTAGATGTCCGACAGGGAGTTCTTGTTCGTCGCCTTGGAGTCTTTTGCGTACGTCTCCCGGATGCGGTTGTCCACCCCCTCATACTTGCGGTTCGGGTTGTTTTCGTTCTCACTCTTCTGCCCCACGTTATACGGTGGGTTGCCAAGAATCACCGTAATCGTGGCGTTGTTTTCCCGTTCTACGCGCTCGGTATTAGCCAGACTAAAGAGGTTTCCCTGCTGCTCCGCCATGTCCAGCGTGTCCACGAAGCACAACCCTTCGAACGCCTCGTACCGCTTTCTGCGTTCGTAATAGGCGTGCTCGATGTTGAGGCTGGCAACGTAGTACGGCAGCAGCATCACTTCGTTGGCGAACAGCCGGTCGCGATACGCCTCTTCCAGCGCCTTCCCCGGCATCCGCTCGATCAGGTTCACGATGAAGTTTCCCGTCCCCGTGCACGGATCGAGAATCACCACCTCCGGCGATGCCAGCGTCAACCCGAACTCTTCCTCAAGCGCCGACTCCACCGAATTGCACATGTAGTCCACGATCTCGCGCGGCGTGTAGACAATGCCATGCGTATCCGCAATATCCGGCGAAAACTTCTGGAAGAACTGCTCGTAGACCGAGTTGAGAAAATCCTGTTTCTCGGTGAAGTGCTGCAGGTTCGCGCCCGCCCGCTCGATGGCCTTGTAATACGGATCCAGCCGTTGTAGGAATTCGTGCCGCGAGAAGCTCCCCGAAGCCAAGGCGTCGATCACGTGCTCCACCTGCGCCGCGATGATGTTCCTCTGCGTGAATTCCGGATTCTGAAACAGATTGCGCATCAGCCGCTCGGTCAGCAGGTGCTGGATCAGCATCTCGTCGACGTGCTGCTCGGTCAGATCCGGATTGAGCGACGCCCGGCACAGCGTCAGAAACGCGGCGAACGCTTCTTTGAACTTTTTTGTTTTTTTGTGCGCCTCGGCGATATGTTCGCGCAGCGACCGCGCGAGATCGGGAATGTTCCTTTTAAATTCCTCCATCGCGCGCTCGAACTCGCGCTCGTCGGATTCGTCGTGCGAGAGAAACCGGTTGAGCAGCGCGGCGATCGCCACCGGCTCGCGCAGCGGAAACTCGCCGGCTTCCGCCCGGTCTTGGTAAAGCACGCCGACTTGCGTATCTTCGAAAATCGTATTGCGCGACGGGTACCCTGCCTTGAGCTTCTTCTGGATTTCCGCCGCCAGTTTGTCGGAGGTGTCCTTCGCCTCCCACCAGCCGCGCGCCAGCAGGAACTCGTCGCGCACCGTTCCGTCGGGCACCACCCGCTTGCCGCCCGAGTAGGTCGATAGCTCGGCCACTAGTGTCCAGCCGCGCCGTTTGGCCGCCTTATCCAGCAGATTTTGGAACGGCGCCTTCAACACGTGCTGGATTCTTAGATTTTGGATGTCCTTCAGATAGGCCTTGATGATCGGATCGTTTGCGACCAGCTCGGGCATCGGATTATAAGCATCGTATCAGGCAGCAAACGATCCGGTACAACGATCAGGGGCTTGACCGCGGAGGCTCGGGAGCGGGACACTCGGAAGCGGCGGCTTTCCTTGTGTTCGAGAGCAACAAGCAGGTCATCAAAGGTGACAAGATCGGCCGCAACGACCCCTGCCCCTGCGGCAGCGGCAAAAAGTACAAGAAATGTCACGGCGCCTAGCGTCCAATAGGGTATGAGATATCTGGTTGCGCTCTTGCTCCCGCTCGCCTCATACGCCGGCATCTGGCCGGACACCTTTGGCGCGTTTCATCGGACGTCCGTCCAGCCGGTTGAGCTCCAGGACCGCGCTCTTTGGAACGAGTATGGCTTCCAGCAAGCC
Source organism: Bryobacteraceae bacterium (assembly GCA_035280425.1). Lineage (GTDB taxonomy): Bacteria > Acidobacteriota > Terriglobia > Bryobacterales > Bryobacteraceae > QHXW01. The sequence continues at coordinate 144,585 of DATEFW010000024.1, forward strand.
GAACAGGCTCAGTACGAGTCCCAAGCTAAGAAATTCACGGCTATCGCTTACCGGCTTCAGGATTCGACCGGCGCTTATGGCGCATTCGAGTGGCAGAGGCCCGCAAATGCCCGCCCATCAGCACTTTCCAAGCTGGCCGTCCAGACGGCGGATGGAGTCATGCTGGCCCACGGCAATTACCTGCTTGTTTTCAACGGCTACCAGCCCACGACCCCGGAACTCGATGCCCTGATTCAGTCTCTTCCCAGCCTGGACCAGTCTCTACTGCCAAACCTGAGCAGCTATTTGCCGGAAAAGTTTCTGCCGAATTCTGAGCGGTATGTCGTTGGCCCGGTGGGACTTGCCCGGTTCGACCCGGGAATCCCGCCCTCCACCGCCGCATTCCACCTCGGCTCCGAAGCGCAACTCGCGAGTTTTCATACCTCCAAGGGCGACCTGAAGCTGGCCATCTTCTCTTATCCAACACCGCAGATCGCCCGTGAACGAGTTGTGGATTTCCAGAGGATTTCCGGTGCAATGGCGAAAAGGACCGGCCCGCTGGTGGCTGTAATCTTACCGCCGGCCAATCCGGACGAGGCGGAAAAGCTGCTGGCCGAGGTGCGTTATGAGCCAACGATCACATGGAATGAGCGTGTGCCCACGCGCCGGGACAACATCGGCAATCTGGTAGTAAATATCTTTGAACTCATAGGGATACTGCTGATTTTCTGTGCCGTGGCGGGGATCTCGGTGGGCGGCTTGCGAACAATTTTGCGCCGGACGGGGCCGACCGGGGACAACGATCCCATGATCGTCCTCCACCTAACGGATCGTTAAGACTCTAGTTATCTTTAGTTTAGCCTTGAAATAGACACCGGAAACCGGCGGCTTCGCGGATGTCGAAGTCCGATTGTGAAAATGTGGAAAACCCTTAAGTTCCCGCTGTGCCAATGCTTAGCGCCAAGATTTTTCACCCGGTTTTTTGCTTGACTTGAATCTGGCGGGAAATTATTATCCAATCACTAAGTTTTTGACGGTTGCGATGCCGTCGAAAATGATTCTCCCATCGAACATCACCCTGGTAGAACAGGGGGATTGAATGCTCACCCTTCGGGGTGAGCATTTCTATTTTGAGGCACATTCCGGGTAGACTTGATTCGTTAGGAAATCCCTTGGACAACAAACTACGCGTGATCCCGCTCGGCGGACTGGGCGAGTTCGGGATGCACATGATGGCGCTGCGTTACGGCGAAGACATCATTGTGATCGATTCGGGCATGATGTTTCCCGAAGACGAACTGCTCGGTGTCGACCTGGTAACCCCCGATCTCACGTTTCTCCGCGAAAATCGCGAGCATGTCCGCGCGCTGATCCTGACGCACGGGCATGAAGACCATATCGGCGCGGTGCCGTTTTTCCTGGCGGACTTGAACGTTCCGGTATATGGAACGGCATTTACGCTGGCGCTGGTCGAGCGGCGTCTCGAGGAATACGACCTGCCGGAAGAGGTCGCTTTTCATCCGGTCAAGCCGCGCGAAATTTTAGAAATCGGGCCGTTCAAAATCGAGTTCATCCACGTGACGCACTCGATTGTGAGCGCGGTGGCGCTGGCGATCACGACCCCGGTAGGAGTCGTAATCCACACGGGCGATTTCAAAGTCGATCCGACGCCCACCGACAACGAGCTGTTCGACCTGCACACGCTGGCGGATTACGGCAAGCGCGGCGTGCTGCTGCTGATGTCGGACTCGACCAACGCGGACCGCGGTGGGTATTCGGAATCGGAGCGCGCGGTGCGGCCGCGCCTCGAAGACATATTCAACCGCGCGGAGCGGCGCATCATCATTTCGTGCTTCAGCTCGTCGATCCACCGCATCCAGCAGATCCTGGATATTTCGGAAGAATTCGGGCGCAAGGTGGCGATTGTGGGCCGGAGCATGACGACGGTTTCGGAGATCGCACACGACTTGGGCCTGCTGACGATTCCGGACGGCATTCTGATGCGGCCGCAGGATGTGGAGGCGGCGGCGCCGGCGAAAGTGACGGTGCTGATCTCGGGAACGCAGGGCGAGCCGATGTCGGCGCTCTCGCGGGTGGCGGTGGACAATCACAAACACATCGCGGTGGATCGCGGGGACACGGTGGTGCTGAGCTCGCGGATCATTCCGGGGAACGAAAAGCCGATCTACCGGATGGTGGACCACCTGGCGCGGCGCGGGGCGGACGTGATGTACGGCTCGATGAATCCGCCGCTGCACGTTTCCGGGCACGCGAGCATCGAGGAGCTGCGGCTGGTGCTGAACCTGGTGCGGCCGCGGTATTTTGTGCCGATTCACGGCGAGTACCGGCAGATGGACAAGCACGCGCGGCTGGCCGAGCACCTGCACCATTCGGGCCTGGAAGAAACGTTCGTGCTGACGACGGGCGAGACGCTGGAGATCGATGAACACGGGGCGCGGCGCGGCGAGAAGGTGACGGTGGGGCGGGTGTGCATCGATTCGGGGTCGGTGGACGAGGTGGTGGAAGACGTGGTGATTCGCGACCGGCGGCACTTATCGGAAGACGGGATCGTGCTGCCGATTATTGCGATCAGCAAGCACACGGGGCGGGTGGAGAGCGTGCCGGAGCTGGTGAGCCGCGGGTTTGCGGGCGACGGAGCGAGCGAGGTGATGCAGGCGGCGCGACAGGTGGTGCAGCGAACGCTCGAGACGTCGAACCCGGAGGAGATGACGGACTGGGGCGTCATGAAAGAAAAGATCCGGGCGGATTTGAAAAGATACATCATGAAACAGACGGCGCGACGGCCGCTGATCATGCCGGTGATATTGGAGGTGTGAGTGGAGGGTAAGCTATCGAGGCGGCCTTTCACACCGGCAGTGTTGTCAGGTATATGGTTCAATGACTCGACGTAGTCGGGTGTTCATTTCATGGGCGAGACGATCAAGAAATTAACGATAGAAGGTTTTAAGTCTATTCGAAAGCTCGAGGACTTTGAGCCTCGCTCGTTGACGGTGTTGATCGGAGCGAACGGCGCGGGAAAGAGTAACTTCGTTGGGTTCTTTCGATTGCTGCGGGCGCTTATCGAGCAGCGCCTTCAGGTTGAGCTTCAGACCGTTGATGGGGGTGCCGACGCGTGCCTGTTCATGGGGCCGAAGGTTACCAAGAGATTCGCGGCGAAACTTTATTTTGGGCTGAATGGTTACGAGTTCGCCCTCGTTCCAACACCTGACAACCGGTTCGTCTTCGGCGAAGAAACTACTGTCTTCAAGGGCAACTTTGGTACGATTCGAGACTCTCTAGGATCGGGGCATACTGAGGCCAAGATCAAAGACCGAAAGGATGATCCTGGTACCACGGGGGCTAAACGTGGAGTACCGCATTACGTTTATGAGGCGATCTCTAGCTGGGTCGTCTACCATTTTCACGATACTAGCCTGTCCGCTGGAGTGCGCCGCCAAAAACCGATTAACGACGATGCCACGCTCCGTCCGGATGCTGAAAATCTGGCGGCGTTGCTATACAGGATCCGTCAGACTTTCCCCACGAGTTACAATCAGATTCGCGACGTGGTGCGCTTGGCGGCTCCTTTCTTTGATGACTTTAACCTGCGTCCCATGCCGACTAGCCCTGACCTTATCCAGCTTGAGTGGAAACAGAAGGATTCAGATTATCCTTTTCTTGCCAATCAACTTTCAGACGGGACCCTTCGTTTCATCTGCCTAGCTACTGCACTGCTTCAGCCCATTCGCCCTTCAACAATGCTCTTCGACGAGCCAGAACTCGGGTTGCATCCCTACGCACTCTCGCTGCTGGGCAACCTTTTGAAGCAGGTAACAGAGCAATATAAGCAAGTGATTGTCTCGACGCAGTCCGCACCCTTGCTGAATGAGTTTGCGCCCGAGGATGTGGTGGTTGTGGAACGGCACAATGGAGAATCAGTGTTTCGGCGGCTTGAATCAGCAGAACTCGCCACCTGGCTCGAAGAATACAGCCTTGGTGAGCTCTGGCAGAAGAACGTACTCGGCGGCAGACCTCAAACAGAGAAAGCACCCCAACTCGTTCCAGACGGAAACGATAACGCGTGAACCGGGTAAAAATCGTTGTCGAAGGGCTAACTGAAGAGTCATTCGTCAGTCAGGTGTTAGCCCCGATTCTTTGGCCACACAAAGTATACGTAACACCAATTCTTCTCGGGGTTCCTGGTCATAAAGGCGGGCGGACTAACTACGCGCGTGTGAAGAAGGATATCGTTTTGTATTTAAAGCAGGACCAAACGGCGTACTGTTCGACCATGCTCGATTATTATGGTTTGGGGCCAGGATTTCCGGGCACGCTGGTTCCGAGCGGTTTACCAGCCATTGACCAAGTGGCCCAGATTGAGCAAGCGGTCAAGGATGATATCTGTCAATCGATCCCTGAATTTCGGCCTGACGTCAGATTCATCCCTTTTATTCAGTTACACGAGTACGAAGGATTGCTTTTTAGCGATCCACAAGTCTTTGCGTCTGCCATCGAACAACCACACCTCGCGAGAGAATTCCAGAGAGTGCGAGATCAATTCCCAACACCGGAGGACATCGATGATGGTCAGGCGACCGCGCCTTCGAAACGTGTCCTTCAGATCTATCGATCCTACAATAAGGTGCTTCATGGAATAACCGCGGCAAATCGCATTGGTGTTCAGGCTATGCGGACGGAGTGCCCTCATTTCCGCAATTGGCTGGAGCAGCTTGAGTCGTTGGGCCCCGAATAAGTCACGAACCGGGGGCCGATAGGCACGTTTGAGAATGAACGGCGGCCTCGGAGGGTCAGGACCTGCCCATAGTCCGATAGAACTTGCCCGTAACGGCCTTTCTCCAACTTGCTGATTGGGGAAGATCGGTCAGATCAATCTTTTCGTCCTTCATGCGCCTCAGGGCGCGAATCTCGTTACGCTGAGCTTTCGTCAACTTCTTCGTCGTCGTTCTCACGCTCGCAACAGTTCCTCTCCTTCCCGGTGCGATTCCATTTGCCGGACCACCATGTCGTAATAGATGCCGCGGGAGCGCATGAGCTCTTCGTGGGTGCCGCGCTCGATGACGCGGCCGTCCTCCATGAGCAGAATGACGCTGGCGCGGCGGACGGTGGAGAGGCGGTGGGCGATGACGAAGGTGGTGCGTCCGGCGAGCAGGTCGGCCATCGCGGCCTGGATGAGCTGCTCGCTTTCGGTGTCGAGGTTGCTGGTGGCTTCGTCGAGGATGAGGATCTGGGGCGACGCGAGAATCGCGCGCGCGATGGCCAGGCGCTGCTGCTGGCCTCCGGAAAGTTTGACGCCGCGCTCGCCGATGAAAGTTTCGTACTGCTCGGGAAGTTTTTCAATGAACTCGTGGGCGTTGGCGCGGCGGGCGGCGTCTTCAACTTCGGCGCCGGAAGCGTCGTGGCGGCCGTAGGCGATGTTGTCGCGCACCGATCCATCGAAGAGAAAAACATCCTGCTGCACGATGGCCAGCAGGCTGCGGTAACTGTCGAGGCGGTAGTCGCGGATGTCGGCGCCATTGAGCAGGATGCGGCCGCGGGTGGGATCGTGAAAGCGGGCAACTAAATCGGTGACGGTGGTTTTGCCGGCGCCGCTGCGGCCGACCAGCGCCACGACGGTGCCGCCGGGAACCACGACGTTGAAATCGCGCACGACCGGTCGGTTCTCGCGATATTCGAACTCGACATGCTCGAAGCGGATTTCGGCGACCACGGGCGGAGCGTCCTGCGCGCCGGGCTTATCGGGCTTGTCGCCTTCCATGGCGAGCACCTCGAAGACGCGCTCCATGGCGGCGAGCGAGCGCTGAAGCTCGGAGAAGGAATTCACGATGTTCCAGACGGGATTGAGCAGCAGCACGGTGTACCACTGGAAGGCCATGATGTCGCCGATCGAAGCGCCGCCGCGCAGGTTGAGATAGCCGCCGTACCAGACAATGGCGACGTTGACGGCGCCCATCAGGAGATTCCACGCGGTCCAGATGACGAGCTCGCGGCGCTGCGCGAATAATTCCTTGCGCAGCACGGTGTGGCGGCCGCGCATGAAATCGAGCAGCTCGCGGACTTCGCGGCGAAAGGCGCGAACGATGCGGATGCCGGAGAAGGCTTCGCCGACGCGGCCATCGATCTCTTCGGCGTCTTTGCGGACGGAGCGGTAGATGGGACGAATGCGGCGGGCGAAGATGAAGCTGATAACCATCACGCCGGGGATGATGGCGAGGGCGGCGAAGGCGAGGCGCCAGTTGAGCGCCATGAGAATGCCGATGGCGATGAGCAGGCGGATCACCGAGACGGTGGGCGAGACGATGGCCATTTGGAGCAGGCCGGTGGTGGTATCGATGTCGCCGGTGAGGCGCGAGAGGATGCCGCCGGTTTTCATGTCCCAGAGCTTAGGGAGCGGAAGGTCGATCATGCGCTCGAACAGCGAACGGCGAAGGGTCAGGGTGACGCGCGCGTTGAGCAGGCGCTGGCGGTAATCGCGCAGGGCGCCGACGGAGTTGGAGAGGACAACTAGCAGGAGAAACAGAGTGCCGGCGAAATTGAGGCGGGTGAGGCGCGCGATGGAATCGAGGGCCGTGTTGAGCAGGACGCGGTCGATGATGAAGCGCATGAACAGCGGCTCGACCATCTGGAGGGCGGCGCCGATGATGGCGAGAACGAACAGGCCGCCGATGGCATAGCGATGCGGCCAGAGCCAGCCTGTGTAATCGCGGAGGTACTTGCGGCGTTTGCGGCGGCGCCGGGTTTTGGATTCGGGCTCGGCGAGATCGGCGCCGGGTTGCGGGGAGGATTCAGACTGCGCCTGGGAGCCGGAGTCGATGGAATCGTCGAGGCGGTGATGTTTGTAATCCTCGACGAAGGCGAGATAGCGGCGGCGGGAGGAGCGGGGGCGGCTCATGGTGGGGACCGTCGTCCGCCTGCACCGGATCGGCTTGGGTTGCGGTGCGGGGAATCGGTCAGGCGGGATTCCAGGATAGCATTTGCGGTTGAGCCGGCGCGCTGAGGAGCTATCCGGATGGGTGAGAGGCTATCCGGTTGGATAGGAACGAGGCGGACCGCAGTGAGTCTTTGGAGGAGGCCGAAATATTGCCGGTCATTGGCATTCAACGAGTTGGGCGGATTTACCGGTTTTGGCACGCGGAGTGCTTTTGAGTGAGTCGGGAGGAAAGAAAAAATGAAGACCAAAACGAATCTGAAGGCGGGCACGAGCGATTTTCCCTTCGTGAAGCATACGGATTCCACCAGTACGAAACTTTTCTAGTTAGCGGACCGGGAGCGGGCTTCGCGGCATTAAATGAGGCGTAAAAGCCTGCATTGAGTCAGAGGCCCGGCGGTCGTGGTAATATTCGACGGCGCGAGCCGCAAATGCAGATCGAATTCCTACCGTTTGATTCCACAATCGATCCATATCAACAGCAGGCCGCCGAACTTCTGGCGGCTTACCGCGCGGGCGATGCGGAGGCAATCGGAATTATCAAGCAGCGTCACCCGCAGTTCCTCGACGAAAAAATTCCGTGGCGACCGAAGAATATAACGGACGAGACGGTTCTTGAGGCCGCGCTCGATCTGGCGGACGCGCGGCTCGTAATCGCGCGTGAGTATGACTTCCGCGACTGGGCGGCGCTCGAGGAGTATGCGGCGGCCGTAGCGGGCGGCGACCCGGCGGTCGCGCGCTTCGAGGCGGCGGTCGAGGCGGTGATTGGCGGCGACGTGGGCGCGCTGGGCGGGCTGCTGCGCGAGGATGCGGAGCTGGTACGGGCGCGATCGGCGCGGGTGACCAATTCCGATCCGCCGGCGCACCGCGCCACGCTGCTGCATTACGTCGCGGCGAACGGAGTGGAGGGTTACCGGCAGAAGACACCGCCGAATGCGGTTGCCGTGGCGAAAATGCTGCTGGCCGGCGGGGCCGAGGCGGACGCCCTGGCGGATATGTATGGTGGGCAGTACACGACGATGAGCATGCTGGTTTCGAGCTGCCATCCGGCGGAGGCGGGCGTGCAGGCGGCGCTGGTTGAGCTGCTGCTGGATTACGGTGCGGCGGTTGAGGGAGTTGGGTCGGACGCGTGGCGGTCGCCGCTGATGACGGCGCTGGCCTTCGGTTATCGGGAAGCGGCTGAAGCGCTGGTGCGTCGCGGGGCGCGTGTGGAGAATATCGCCGCGGCGGCGGGATTGGGGCGGATCGAGGATGTGCGGCGAATGCTCGGGGCGGCCGATGGCGTGAGCCGGCACCGGGCGCTGGCGCTGGCGGCGCAGCACGGGCAGGCGGAGGTGGTGCGGCTGCTGCTCGATGCGGGCGAAGATCCGAACCGGTACAACCCGGAAGGGAACCACTCGCACTCGACGCCGCTGCACCAGGCGGTGTGGGGCGAGCACGAGGCCGTGGTGCGGCTGCTGGTCGAGCGTGGAGCGAAGCTGGATATCGAGGATAAGATCTATCAGGGGACGCCGCTCGGCTGGGCGATTTATGGGAAGAAGGGCGAGATCGAGAAATATCTGCTGGCGCATGGCGCGAAGCGGTAGAACGAGGGGCGGCTATCCGAACGGGATGCGGGCTATCCGGTCGGATAGGATCGAGGCGCAAGCGGTTTCGCTGGGGCCCGGCAGTTCAGCGTGATCCTTCAACAGGTTGTGAAATAGGCCGGCTTTGGCAGGCGGAGTGCTTTCACACCGGGCGGGAGGAAACAGCAATGAAGACCAAAACGAATGTGAAGGCCGGCGAAACCATCGTGTTCAAGCTTCGCGACGTTGTCGTTAGCGGCGTCAGCTAGGCTCGAGCGGAACCGGGGCGCATGTGGCCGCGGGCTACTCTTTCAAGACATTGCGCTACATATACATGCCGCCGTTCACGTTGAGCACGTGGCCGGTGATGTAGCCTGCCTCTTCGCTTGCCAGAAACCGCACGGCGGCGGCGACGTCCTCGGGTGTTCCGAGGCGCGACAGCGGAATCGCCGCCAGCACTTTTTCCTTCAGCTCAGGGGCCAGCGCGGCGGTCATGTCGGTTGCGATGAAGCCCGGCGCGACGGCGTTCACGGTGATGTTGCGGGAGGCCATCTCGTGAGCCAGAGATTTAGTCAGGCCGATCAAGCCGGCCTTGGAAGCCACGTAATTCGCCTGCCCGGCATTGCCGGCTTCAGCCACAACCGACGTTATATTAATGATGCGGCCCCACCGCTCGCGCATCATGCTGAGCAGAACCTGCTGGATCGAGAGAAACGCGCCGGTCAGGTTGGTCGCAAGCACGGCGTCCCAATCCTGCGGCTTCATGCGCACCGCCAGGCCGTCTTTGGTGATGGCGGCGTTGTTGACCAAAATATCGATGCGGCCGAATTCCTTGGCGGCCCGGGCGAACGCGGAGCGGATGGATTCCGCGGCGCTCAGATCCATTTCGACGACGAAGGCGTCACGGCCGGCTGCGCGGATCTCCGATGCAACTTCTTCGAGTTTCTGCCGCTGGCGCGCGGCTACGACCACACGGGCGCCGGCAGCGGAGAGCGCCAGCGCGCAGGCCCGTCCGATGCCCCGGCTTGCGCCGGTGACAAACGCAATCCTGTTTTGCATGAAGACTCCGAAGTAAGCCATCATAATAGAACTCTCGTCCATGGCCTACGGCGACCTACGCGATTTTATTCGCAAACTCGAAAAAGAAGGCGAGCTGAAGCGGATTTCGCTCGCAGTGGATCCGGTGCTCGAAATCGCGGAATTCGCCGATCGCGCGGTGAAGTCCGGCGGACCGGCGCTGCTGTTTGAGCGGCCGAAAGGCTACCGGATTCCCGTGCTGATCAACAGCTATGCCAGCATGCGGCGGATGGAACTCGCGCTCGAAGTGGATTCAGTGGAAACGGTGGCACGGCGCATTTCCGAGTATCTCGAGATGCGGATGCCGGAAGGGCTGATCGGCAAAATCAAAATGCTTCCCAAGCTGGCTGAGATGGGCGCGTTTTTCCCGAAAACCGTGGGGAAGGGAAAGTGCCAGGAGATTATTAAGCACGATGGATTTTCGCTGTTCGATTATCCGGTGCTCCAATGCTGGCCGGAAGACGCCGGACGGTTCATCACGCTGCCGATGGTGTTTTCCAAAAACCCGGACACCGGCAAGCGCAATTGCGGCTGCTATCGCATGCAGCTATATGACGACCGCACCGCCGGGATGCACTGGCAGACGCATAAACAGGGCGCGGAACATTACCGCAGAATGCTCGCGCAAGCCGGCAAGGACCGCATGGATGTCGCGGTAGCGATCGGCTCCGATCCGGCGACGATGTATTCGAGCATTCTGCCCTTGCCGCCGGACCTCGATGAGATGCTGATGGCCGGATTTCTGCGGTCCGATCCGGTCGAGATGGTGAAGTGCCAGACGTCGGATCTGGAAGTTCCGGCAAATTCGGAGATCGTACTCGAAGGTTACGTGCAGCTCGGCGAGACGCGCACCGAAGGACCGTTCGGCGATCATACGGGCTTTTATTCGCTGGCCGACGAATATCCGGTTTTTCATGTGACGTGCATCACGCAGCGCGAAGATCCGATTTACGCGACCACGATTGTCGGCCCACCGCCCATGGAGGATTACTACATGGGCAAAGCGGTAGAACGGATTTTTCTTCCATTGATGCGGCTGCAACTGCCGGAGATCCGCGACATCTCGATGCCGGCGGAAGGGATTTTTCACAACCTGATGCTGGTGTCGATGCGGAAGTCGTATCCGGGGCACGCGCGCAAAGTGATGAGCGCCATCTGGGGGCTGGGGCAGGCGATGTTCACCAAGTGCATCGTGGTGGTGGATGAAGATGTGGATGTGCAGAATGTGCGGGAGGTGGTGTGGAAGGCGCTCAATAACATCGACCCGGAACGCGACATTCAGTTCACGCTCGGGCCGATCGATTCGCTCGACCACTCGAGCCGCCTGGCGAATTTCGGATCGAAGATGGGGATCGACGCCACGCGCAAATGGCCGGAGGAGGGTTTTTTGCGGCCCTGGCCGGGAGTGATCCGGATGTCGGCGGAGGTGAAGGCGCGCGTGGATGAGTTGTGGAAGAAGGCGGGACTGTAAGTTCAGTTACTACATTAAAATTACCTGGGTAAATCAGAAGAAGAATCTAGTAACCGAGCTATTTGATCTCTTTTCATCGCGTTTCTTACGAATTCGAGTGCTGCCGGTACTCGGCGTTCCCGCAAAGAATGCCCCTCGCGCACAGAGGTGGCGTCTTAACCGTTCGTTGATGTCCGATAGCGATGCGAGCCCTTCAGCGAGCGTCGCGTCAGGAGCCGGAGCACACGGGATTCTCGTGCATAGCGCTGCACGATATTTCATTCATAGTGCAGAGCTACGATCGGGTCTACCTTCGCCGCCCGACGTGCCGGAATGAGGCAAGCCGTCGCCGCCACTGTCGTAATCAATAAGATTGCGCCAGTAATCGTGAGCGGATCGGCCGCGTTGATGCCGAACAGCTTCGCTGATATCGGTCGCGCCGCTGCCAGTGCGGCCAGCACACCCACGGCTATACCGGCAAACACGACCGCTAGGATTTCCCGCAGCACCACTCGATAGATGTCCCGCCTACGCGCGCCCAGCGCCACGCGAATGCCAATCTCCTGGGTACGCCGAGCGACTGTGTGCGCAACTATGCCATACAGGCCGATCGAGACCAGTAATAATGCTAGCGTTCCGGCGATGCTGGCGAGATCCGCCGCGATGCGCTCCTGGATTAGTGAGCGATCTACCAGATTCTGCAGGGTCTGGATTGAGGCTATGCGTACGCTTCCGGATGCTAGGCCCACTTGAGTGCGGGTTGCGGAAATCAGAGGCGTTACTTCGCGCGACGACCCCGTAAAATGAACGAAAAGATTCAGTGAACTCCAGTGCAAATTGCCCGCGACAGGCAAATAGATCGTGGGGGCGACTGGCTCGCGCAGGCTGCCGTAGTTGGCGTCTTTGACCACTCCTACAATCTCGACACTGGTGCGACGAGCGCCCAAAAGGAACCGTTCACCCACAGGACCCCGGCCCCTCAAGTATTTTCGGACAAAAGCCTCATTCACCACAGCAACCGTCGGAGTGAGAGGACCGTTTCCTCCACCACTTGAGACAGGCGTAGGACCAACATCTTGCGGACCGATCTCGCGGCCCCGCAGAAGCGGAATTCCTGTGGTGCGAAAAAAATCCGGCCCGATATCGTTGAACGTCTTTAGCTGGTCGTCCCGACCGTAGCCAGGCACCGTGATGGGGGTGTTGTCTGGCGGGGAATTATCGAACGGTGCGCAGGTCGCGACACTCGTGGAGAGGACGCCAGGCAGTGCACGAATACGCCGCTCCAGTTCACGAGTCAAACCGGCGAGTGTCACACCCCGATAGCCAGCGTTGCCCAAATCAAAGGTAATCAGCAACGTGTGTTCGCGACTGTAACCTATATCGAGCGTCTCCAGGTTGCGAAGCGTGCGCAGGAATAACAATGCGCCCACAAGCAGCACGACCGAAAGCGCCACTTGCACGCCGATGAGCAAACGGCCTATATTGTTGCCGCGAGCATTGCCACACGACGCAGGTGAAGAACCTTTCATTGCGGTGATAAGGTCCAGTCGTGTAGCCTGCAGCGCCGGAGCAAGTCCAAAAAGGATCGCCGCGAAAAGGGTGAGCGCTGTCGCAAACCCGAGGATGCGCACATCCGGATGGACGCCCGCCAGCACGTTTGGAGAATCGCCTGAGATAAGAGCGACCAAGACCGCGGCTCCCCATTGCGCGAGGAACCATCCTGTAACACCACCGATTACAGCCAGCATCAGACTTTCAGTAAGCAGCTGTCCGATCAGCCGCGCGCGCCCTGCGCCGACGGAAAGCCGCACTGCCACCTCTTTACGCCGCGCCGCCGCTCGGGTAAGCAAAAGAGTACTCAGATTAGCGCATGCGATCAGTAACACCATCCCCGCGGCGATAGTCAGAACGATGAGAACCATGGACAATTTGGCGCGCAGACTGGAGACGCCTTTACTGCCGTCTTTCACAAGGACTCCGAACCAGGAAGGCTGCCAACCGCGCGGCCAGCCGGGCACGTGTGGAAGGAGCGCCTGCATGGCTTGCTGCGCCTGCTGATGGCTAATGCCTGCTTTGAGCCGGCCGATGAGCGTAAACTCGGTCATTTCAAGGCGATTCCCCGGTGATAGCGCCGTCAGCATCGTGATCGGCGCCCATAGGTCAGCCGGGCTACCCACGGATTCGCCGTCGAAACCGGACCGGGCAACTCCTACGATCGTGAAGGGTACCCTATTGAGTTGAATTGAACGTCCGAGCACAGCGGGATCGCGCGCAAAACGGCGTTGCCAGAAGCGGTAGCCAAGGACAACAACGGGACCTTGGGAGCCGCCGCTTCCTAGAACCTGATCATCACTGGCGGTGAAGACGCGGCCGAGAATCGGGGCTACGCCGAGCGTTGAAAAATAGTTGCCAGTAACGACATCCACATGAACTTGTTCGGAAGATCCAGGGTTCGACCCCGCTCGAGTGGTCATCTCGACCGTTGTCGGCCCCAAGGCGGCTAGCAGTTCCGAGAAAACTCGGTTGGAATCACGCAGCCCGCGATAGAGCCCGTACATAAACCGGTTGCGTTCATTACCCAACGTTTGACGCAGATTCCACACGACACCGGGGCCTACTTCGACCCTTTTGTTGGAAACCGTCAGGGTAAGTAGAGCAAGTTGATGCGGATCGCGGACCGGCAGTGAGCGCAATAGCAGTTCATCAAGCACGCTAAAGACGGCGGTGTTAGCTCCGATGGCCAAGGCCAGCGACAGCACGGCGGTGGCCATAAAACCGGGGCTGCGGCGAAGCATGCGGAAGCCATACCGCAGGTCCTGCTCAAATCGCCCGAGTGCCGTCAATACGCACATTCTTGTTCGTAACTCCTTAACAGCTAGCGTCCTACATCGCGGCTTCGACAGCGTTCTCGACGCGAATCATACTTGGAAGGTAACACAGCACCACTCACGGCGCGCAGCCGGGCGTTCACATCCGATAGCGATGCGAACCATCCCACGTAGCCTGGATCGGACGTCTCCGGCGGGCGGCGGCCGGGGCGAAAATCGCGGTAACAAAAAAGGTCGGTAACCGAGATCACGGCCGATCCTATGGCACGCGATTCGTAGGTACCCTGCGCCCAGGCAACCTCGTCCTGAATCCAGAGCTGAAATCCCATCTCGCGCTCTCACCGCGTCCGGTAATTGCCCGATTGTTCTTTATCAGCGGTCCGGGTTAACTTCGAACGTACCAACTTACATCGTAGCTGAAACGCTTTCCGGCAATCGGGAAGGCATGGGAGCAGTGTATCGGTATGGCTGACGAACAAGATCCGCCGCGCTCTGAAGCAGTAGCGCACGGGATCTGCGCCGATTGTGAACTTTACGAGGAAAGGAGCGGGAGACCGGCGCTTCGACGTGCGGCCGATTTAGCAGTTGCTCTGGCCTGCATGATGATCTTGTTATTTGCCATCTATTTCTCGGAAGTGGACAGCGATTACACCGGTTCTAGACGCATCACAACAGCCATTCAACAAGCGCTTGGAATTCAGCGGCACTCTCCGCCGCATGCCGCCGCTGCGGGTGCACAGGGCATCATATTAGTGGCTGTAAGAGACGATGGCCTGCGGCTTATCGCCAAGACAACGCTCGAGCATTACGGATACACTGTCCTGCTGGCGGATAATCCGAACGAAGCTGTCTCGATGTTCCGCGAGCCGGCGCGCCGTGTCGTGCTGGTGCTCGTGGAGTCGTCCGGTGATGCCGGTGACGGCGGGAGAACTATTGAGCAGTTCAAAAGAATCCGGCCGGGCGTACCCATCCTGCGTTGTTCGGCGCGGGCGGACGCGGCTCGAGAAAATCTTGGTGCTCGCGACCGGATCGACAAGCCATTTACTGCCACGATTCTTGCCGCCGCTGTACGAGACGCACTGGGCAGGAAATAGAAAAGGCGTTTCGCAGGTCTCGCTAGATTTCGCCTCATGCAGAGGCCCGCGGGCGGCCGGCGGCGTTGAATCCGGCTACGCTTGATCGACTTCTTCGGCAGCGCGATTCGCGGATTCAAGCGCCGCTTCCTGCCCCCAGCTCATCTGGGCCGCGTATGCGCCCGCAAAGTGAATCCGGCCTTCGGGCCTTGTGACT
This sequence comes from Bryobacteraceae bacterium, assembly GCA_035280425.1. Lineage (GTDB taxonomy): Bacteria > Acidobacteriota > Terriglobia > Bryobacterales > Bryobacteraceae > QHXW01. The sequence goes on from DATEFW010000024.1 coordinate 159,720, forward strand.
TCGGGCCAGAATTTTGCCAGTTCACCCGGCCTGTAACTGATTCGCTCGCACATTCCGGCGTAGGGGTCGGCGCCCCAGTTGTAAACCATCGCCTGCTCGATGTCGGCCGACTTGCCGGGATAGAGCTTGTGAAATGCGGCCAATGCCGCGTCGGCTGTGACGCCGGGCTCGCCGCCGCCAATCAGAATCCCGCGGGGGGTATTCACTTCGTCAGCCATCGTCCAGAGCTCATTCAAGTGTGGATCCGGCGGCTCCCAGTTGGGACTTACGCCATCGCGTTTCCAGAAGCGCGTGCGCGATTGAAACACGACTCGGGTCCGAGTGTAATACGGCATATTCTGGATCACGAAGCTTTTCGCCGGCGGCCAGGCAGGCGTCACCGGGATCTGCCTGAGAACCACCAGCGAGACGCAGGTCACCAGGTGGTCGGCGTCGATTTTTTTCTCATGCCCGAATTCACGGCAGGTCAGGGTGACGCCGGCGGAGTCGTGGCGGATCGCCGTTACCGGACATCCCAAATGCACTCGATCGCCAAGCCGCGCGGCGAAAGCATCCGTCATGCGCTGATTGCCGCCCCGGATGCGGAATAGTTTTGTTGCTACGAGCTGCGTGCCCCGCAGCTTCTTGACCGCCGCACCCCAGATCCACACCAGAGCCGAGCCGGTCCCGCCGAAATGCGCGAGCGCGGCTGGGGAGGCTCCTTCCCGTTTGAGAAGGTCCGATACGCTGAGTTGGTCCAGCGCATTCAAACCGGCGCCCAGCGGATCTGTCTCCTTCACGATCCGGTCGACGTACCGCTCGAGATAAAGCAGCGGCAGCTCAGGCCATGGATGCCCCGCCAGGAATTCGATTTCGCGCTGGTTGAAGCCGAGCCCGTTTAGGGTATCGCGACTGCGGAGGTCGTCGTCGGTGAACAGCTTGCCGTTGAAGAAGCGGACCATATGATCGCGTCGCGGGTAAGCAATCGGCGTTAACTCGAACTCGCGCAGGTAGCGCCAGTAGGCGGTGTAGCCCGGGTAATAGAAGTGTTCGGCGCCCACATCGGCGTAAAGACCGTCGGCCAACGGATCGTGCATGGTCCGGACATGACCGCCGGTTCTGCCGGTGGCTTCGAGCAGAACCACCTCGTGGCCGCGCTTCATGAGTTCATAAGCGCAGGCCAGGCCGGCGATCCCGCCGCCCATGACGATGACCTTCTTCTTGCTCCCGCGCGTTTGAGCAGGCGAGGCCGCGGCCATGGCGCCGGCGATTGCCGTTCCGCCCACTCTGAACACATCCCGACGATTCATACGCAATGCACCTTCCCATGTTTTACCACCGGGCGGGATCACCCTTCGAGTCCGTTAAGCTCGCGCCATCGAACAGCGATCCGTAGCTTTCATATTTCACTTACGCCGAGGCGGGTCCTGAAATTCGAGATTGCGCGGCAGAGGCTGTCCAATGGGTGCAAGCGGAGGCTGGCTCAACCACGCTCGATTTCAGGGGTTTTGTCGCGCCGCTCGATACGATTTTTCTTTTGGATTTTCACCAGTCCGCCTCGAGCGCGCGACAATGGCGGGAGGAGATAACTATGCGATCACATTCCTCGCACATTCTGGCGCTTTCGACCGCCACGTTTCTGCTATACGTTCCATGCGCCCTGGCCCAGCGACCCGGTGGCGGAGGTACGACCAGGCCCGAAGTGAATAATCCGAATTCCCAGCAACAGAACCTGCCGGATGTTGGGCGAGTGGATGACAGCCGGTTTGTGAAGGATGCGGCCATGAATGATTTGATCGAGGTTGAACTCGGCAAACTGGCGGTAGAAAAGGGAACAAGCGACGCCGTCAAACAGTTTGGCCAGAAAATGATCGACGATTGCACGAAGGCCGCCGACGAGGCGAAGCAGCTCGCCGAGGCAGGTCATGTGAATGTTCCCGCCGCCCCCGATTCCAAGCACCAGTCGCGGGTCGACAAATTGGCCAAGCTCTCCGGTGCGGAGTTCGACAAGGCTTACGCCAAAGATCAACTGAAATATCATCAGCAGAATTTGAGGAAGTACCAGGATGAAGCGCAGTACGGCTCTGTGGAGGAGGTCAAGAACTTTGCTTCGAAATCGTTACCAATGGTGCAACAGCATCTTGCGCTCGCCAAGGAGTTGAACAAAAACAAAAAGTAAGGCCCAACTCAGCCACCCGATCGAAAGCCGCGCGTTCCGCCGACGAAGACCGCCTCGTGATATCATCGACTTACACGCACACGGTGGGTGTAGCTCAGCTGGTAGAGCGCTGGATTGTGGTTCCAGTGGCCGTGGGTTCGAACCCCACCACCCACCCCAGCATCAACAAGTTAACGCCGCGGCATTAACCCGTTCAATATTGGATTGTAATGGTTCGCCCTCATCCACAGGGCTCTCGCGTTCACGGCGGGACTTTAAATGCAGTGCAACAGTGATGGAAGTCCGGGAAGCGGATGCGGGCCATGAATCACGGCGCTTCCCAATCGAGTGCGTAGATTTCCGTGGACCCGATTTCGCGGACGAGGAGTGGAGAATTGTCAGGCGCCAGCCCAGTCCAACTTCCCCACGCTGTCGCCTGACGGAAGTGTTTCAGGCCGACGACTTCCTCCAGCTTTTGATCGGTGACGCGCACTCGGAATATGCCCTCTGCTTCGGCAGAAAGCGGAGTACCCAGGAAATAGATATAGGCTCCAGAACTGGACCAGACAATATTGCCGGCGCCGGGTTTCGTTTTCGCCAGTTCACTTCGTTTCCTGGTTTGGAGGTCGAACAGAAGAATACGGTCCTTGGCTCGTGAAAGAGCGCAGATTTGCCGCCCATCAGGTGACCATTGGGGAGAAGAGAACCCCTCCGCACCCGGAATTTCTCGTAAGGCGTGTGTCCGCAAGTCCAGGATTTCGATGACCACGGGGCCGTCCAAGTTATCCTTCTTGGGAAACCGGCCTATCAGGAGCGCATTCCCATCCGGTGACCAGCCCCCAAAAACACTTCCGTATTCTGCCGAAGTCTCCTGCTCTGTGGAGGCGCCGTCGGCCGAAACCACATATACGTTCGACGGTTTGTCTTCTCCTACGGCGGAATACGCAATGCGAGTCCCGTCCGGCGACCAGCGGCCCCCCAGGGCATACAGTGGCGGAAAGGTCAATTGCAACCTCTCACTGCCATCCACCTTGCTTCGCCAAAGCGTCCTGGCAGGATAGTTTGCATAAACCACCCACCGCCTATCCGGTGAGAGGCTCACACCCACGGCCGAAATTCCTGACAAATAGGTCACGAATTGCCGAGCCGCCGCATCATAGCGAACCAACTCACCTCGGAGCCGGGGGGTAGATACGAAGAGTTTCTTGCCGTCAGCACTGGGAAGAGGCGTTCGGGCGGACGTGGGGCCGGTTGTCAACTGCACGGGCTCGTGGCTGACTTTGCGGTAAAAATCTTGTCCTTCCCGAATCGCCCAGATGTTCGCCGGCCCGCCTCGCTTCGACTCGAACACAAAGTATTTCCCGTCATCGGTCCAGGTGCCGCAGCACTCCGATCCCGGCTTGCTCCAACCGGAAAGCAGCGGGTGAAGATTTTTCCCGTCTGCTGCCACTTCCCAAAGCTCCTCACCCCCACTCTTAGGGCATAGGGTGAATCGCAAGCGGTTTCCATCCGGCGACCATCGGATCCAGTTAACCATGCCTCCTGCGGGGTCCGTGACGACCTTCTTCGATTCGTTTCCGTCAACCTTCGCGCGGAATATGCTGCTTACCTGGCTGTAAACAAGCTCCTTCCCATCCGGAGACCAGGCCGCGTCCGAGGGGTCGGAAGCACGAATGTTCGCCAAGCGCCGGGCTGAGTGGCCAAGAACCGGCATAATCCAAAGGTCCCAAAGATCGGAATCTGAGCTACTGCCCCGATCGAATTTTGCAAGGAGTAATTCCGATCCGTCGGGAGAAATGTTACCAATGTAAGCTTCTGGAATGGCTGTTTCGAGGGGGACTGGATCCCCTCCCTTTGTTGATACCTGAAAGAGCGACGTTCGGTTTCCGGAGAAGGATGAGTAATAGATTCTAGATCCGTCGGTGACAATCATTTCCTTCTCGCGGCCGTCGTTAGTTAATGCAGTGGAGCCGGTAATCCTGGGCGGCGGCACCGTTGGCCTGAAACGGAAGGCGAGAAAAGCCGCGAAGATCAAGGCCATCCCTATCGCCGTGAACTGCCAAGGGCGGACTAGCACCCGGGTCTTGCCTGCGCTCGCGAGCGCTTCGCTGACCCGATTCAGCCGCTTCAAATCAGCAAGTATCTCCGAGGCATGCTGATAGCGCCGTATGGGATCTTTCTCGAGCGCCTTCGCGATGATCTCCTCCAGTCTGGGGAGCAGATCGGGATTCGATTCACGCGGCGGTTTGGGCGCTCGATGGAGGATGGCATCCTGCACAGCTGCGATCGTCGAGCCCGCAAACGCCGGCTGGCCGGTGGTCATCTCATACAACACCAGACCGAAGGAAAAAAGGTCCGTACGTGCATCCAATTTCTCGCCTCGGATCTGCTCCGGCGACATGTACGCCGCCGTTCCAATTACCGCGCCGTGCTGGGTGAGGTGCTTGCCATCGTTCGAACTTGTGGGCACAACCGGCGGGGGCGAATCAGATGAGCGAGCAACGCCGTCACCCGTCTGTACCAGTTTGGCCACACCAAAATCCAAGATCTTCGCCTGGCCGCGCGTCGTGATGAAAATGTTGGCTGGCTTGATGTCCCGATGGATGATCCCCTTGGCGTGAGCCGCCTCGAGCCCATCAGCGATCTGCACAGAAAGGTTCAGTAATTCATCCACGGGCAATGCGGCCCGCACGGGAAAATGGGAACTCGCGCCGTCACTCTCCGCCCCGTGGATTCGCGCATTTTGCGTTTGGAACCCGGGACCGCCTAGACGCTCGCACAGCGTTTGCCCCTCCAACAATTCCATCACGATGAAGGGCTGGCCCTGGTGCTCTTCGACTTCATGAATGGTGCAAATGTTGGGATGGTTCAGCGTCGACGCAGCGTGGGCCTCGCGTTCGAAACGCTGCCGCGCTCGCGGACTGTCGATCAACCCATCGGGAAGGAACTTCAATGCGACTTGCCTTCCCAGCCTGATGTCTTCAGCCTGGAAGACAACACCCATGGCACCCTGACCTATCGCTCGTAAAACACGGTAGTGAGAAACCGTTTGCCCCACAAGCCCATCGCGGCATGCTTCAGATTCCGAAGGCGGAATAGTTCCTTCAAGCTCCAGAATCTCCACCGGGACGAGAAACCGGTAGCCCCTCCGCGGTAGTGTTTCGATGAACCGTGGCTTGTCAGCGGAATCCTGCAGAGCCTGCCGCAGCCTTCTGATGGCAGCATTGATGCCGGCGTCGAACTCCACGATCGTGCCATTGGGCCAGAGCTTATGGTGCAGCTCCTCGCGAGTCACTACCTCGCCTGGCGTCTCAGCCAACATGACTAAGACCTGAACGGATTGTTCCGGGAGCCGTACCCTTACGCCGTTCATGAGCAGTTCTCTGGCGCGAAGATCGAGCCGGAACGCGCCAAAGCGCAGGATGCGGACAGGACGAGCGGTTCCCATTGGGACTTAGCTCCTGAATCTTGGCAGTCTAACACAAGCCGCGGCGCCAATTTCTAGAGTTCATAGTCTTTGTTTTCAGACACTTGATTGGTCAGATCAATGTCAGATCTATGCCCAGGCGGCTCCATCGAAGTCCTCGTCAGCCTAACCCATAGTTGCCCTCGCCGCGCGAGCGCGGACGGAGGGCAGCATGCCGATTTCAGGCAGGACATTCGGAAGTTTAGGTCTCTTATTGAGCCTGGTGCCACTACTTGCGCAAAAACCAGAAACCGCACTGAAGATCGAAGTCAGTGTCTATGACTATGCGGGCGCTTCCGAGGCGACACTGGCTCGGGCGGAGCAGGAGACGGCACGGATTTATGACCGCCTTGGGATCGCCATGGAGTGGCGGAGCTGTCTCCCGACCGGCGGAGGGCTCGCCCACGTTACGGCATGCAACGTTCCCGCTGCACCCACAAGATTCGTTCTCCGGCTTCTCTCCGAAGAAATGGCCCAGCGGTTACCGGTGCATAACGATATTTATGGGTTTGCCTTGCTGTCTCTCAAAGGCGGCTTTGGCGTAACCGCTAACGTGTTCGCCGATCGCGCGCGAGAAATGGCGGCCCGTGGCGGAAATGAGGGTGTGTTTCTTGGTCATCTCATAGCGCACGAGTTAGGTCATTTGCTGCTTGATGAGGCGGGACACTCTGCCGGCGCCGGTATCATGCACACACCGTGGAAGACCAGGGAACTGGAGCAAATCAAACAAGGCGCGATGTTCTTTCTGCCGGGCCAGAAAGAGAGAATTCGCGCGCAGGTCCTGGCGCGGTCGGTGAGTACCGCTGAGTCGACTGCTCAGCGATAATCGGCACGTAGCATCCGCCACCATGGCTCGGCGAACTCTTACGTGCGGCGCACTGTAATGGTCTTTGTAATGGTTCTGGCGTGAACTGGGGTCACTCCAGGTTAATCGCACCTACCCGAAGGGCCTGTTTTATTAGCCTGAGTCCACACAGAATGTATTCTTGTCTGCATTGTGGTTCCAGTGGCCGTGGGTTCGAACCCCACCACCCACCCCAAAATCAACAACCCATAACCACAAAGCCTTGTCTGCCTCACGGAGGCCGTCCATGCGCGACCTGGGCGAAACTCTGGAATCGCAGAGCCGTATGCTGGACCGGCGGGGTGAGAGGGTGGATGAAACACCAGCACGCCGTGCCCGGCTTAAGGAAGAGTACAGCCGATTTCTAGAGCGAGCCAGAAATTTTCTGCTGGCCCGGCCGGATACGCGCCTACTGATCCTGAATCGCCATGATGTGCTCAGCGACCCTCTCGCCGCCGCTGACGCCATGAATCGATTCCTGGGCGGCAGTCTCTCGCCACCGCACGTGGCGGCTGAGGTCGATTTGTCGCTCGATCGCCAGGGAAAACGGAAGGCCGTACCCGCGCAGGCAATGGGGTTTTAAGAACTTTTTCTTGCGTTAGGCCGCGCCGAGGAATCGCACCCGCTTCGAAGACCCTCGCCTCTGTTTCAGCACGAGACCTGATCCCGCACCAGTTCGCCGAAAAGCTCCGGCCGGCGCGTGCGCAGCATGTAGTTCGACAAGCTTCGTTCGCGCGCCAGCAGTGCCGGATCGAGATCCGCCACGATCATCTCTTCCTGAACGCGATCCTGCTGGGTACACGCCAATACCTCGCCGCCCGGCCCCCAGATCATGGCGACGCCGGCGTGATGCGGCTGATTTTCGTGATCTGCGGGATAACTATTCAGAGTGCCGGCCCGGCCGGCCTGATCCGTCAAAATAGCGAAGCAGGAATTTTCACGGGCACGCAAGGCGTACAACGCTACGAAGTCGTGGGAGTGCCGCCGCGCCGCCGCCTCGCCTTCGGACGTATCCGGCCACGGCTTGAACCGGGCGGCGTGAGGCATCAGAAGCACGTCGGCTCCTCGCAAAGCCATGATGCGCGCAATCTCGGGGAACTGGTTGTCGTAGCAGATGACCGTCCCCACTTTGCATCGCCCGATATCGAACACTAGGATGTCTTTGCCGCCCTTGTAGTAATTCACCTCGTCGCGCGACAGGTGCAGCTTGCGCTGCTTACCGATGTAGCCATCGGGCCCGGCCAGCGCGTGCGTGTTGTAAACAAGATCGCGTTCCTTTTCGCTGAGCCCGGCCGCGAGCACCAGGCGGTAGCGCCTGGCGAGCTCGACGAGTTTGCAGGTGCTCGGTCCTTCCGGTACCGGTTCGGCAAGCTCCCAGGTGTTCGGCGTGCAGTGGCCATGAATAACCAGTTCCGGAAAGACCACGAGCTGGGCTTTGGCAGCGACGGCGCGATCGCACCAGCCCTCGATCGCTGCCAGAACGCGCTCCGGTTCGCCCATCAGTCCGTTCATGCTCACGGCCGCCGTACGTATTTTTTGCATCAGAGAAAACTCCTCACCTGGCGCTCATTCTCGCTTCAGGAAAACCCATTGTCGCTCCAATGCCCCGCGGCAGGCATCCGCCACAACGGAGCATCCGGTCCGGCGTAGTGGCTTGCCGCACCAGATTCATCTCCGGTTGCTGGGAGCTTTGGCCTTGACCTCCCGGAATTTTTCGAGAGTCGCTTTGGCTTTCTGCGGTTGTCCCAGTTGGCCGTACGCCTTGGCGAGCAGGTACAGCGGCTCGGGATAGTTCGGATCGAGCGACACCGAGCGTTCGAGCCAGTTCACGCACAGATCCATCTTCTCGAGTTTGCACAGCGCTTTTCCGCCAAGATAAAAGTTTCGCGCCGAACGCGGGTTGCGATCGGCCGCTGTGGACGCTGCGGCATAGGCCTGCCGGGCGTCTCCGGTTTCTAGCAAGAGATTGGCCAGGTTGGCGTACGCCCAGTCATAGTCCGGATGGTCATGCTCGACGAGTTTGATGGCCGTCAGGAAATGCCGGATCGCCAGGTCTGTCTCGCCGTGCGCTTCGTAGCACAACCCAAGATTGTCATAAGCCTTGTATGACTTCGGATCGAGCTTCAGCACTCTCTCAAACTGTCCGATCGCGTAATCCACGCGACCTTCCTGGTAATAAATGCGGCCCAGCATGTATGCCGCATCTTCATCGTTGGGATGCTTGTCAAGAAGTTCGATGAGAGTGTTCTCGGCAGGATCGAATTCGCCGAGCAGGTATTCGATGTTGCCCTTGAGCTTTAAGGCGGTCGGTTGTCCCGGTTCCAATTTGAGCGCATGTTCCGCCTGCGCGCGCGCTTCTTTGAACTTCTGCGCCATAAAATAGGCATTCCCTAAAGCCAGAACGCCATTCACCGAATTCGGTTCGAGCTGAAGGAACTGTTGCCCTGCCGCGATAGCGGCGCTGAAATCTCGCCGGCGGCTCTGCGCTTCCGCCAAATCGAGCAGAGCCGAATGTTGCGCCGGGCAGGCGTCAAAGGCGCGCTGAAACTGCTCCGCGGCCTGATCGTACTGGTGTTTTTCGAACGCAGCGCGGCCGCTGGCGCGCAACGTTGTGCTCTCCATCAGGTTGCACGGCTCCGTCGCCGTCTGCGAGGAGATTTGCGCGGAGTTTACTGCCAAAACCGAAGCGAGGGCCGGCAGGCTAAGCCGCAACAAGCTCCTATTGCATCTGCGCAAGCGTTTCCCGCACCTTAGGAATGATCTCGCCATATTGAGCCGGCGAAGCCTTCGCCAAGAAAATCTCGAAGCAGGCTCGGGCGTGCGCGCGGTCGCCGCCCATTTTGTAAAGCAGGCCCAGATTGAGCTGCGCCTCGACCAGGTCCGGATCGAGCGCTACGGCCTTCTCGAAGTATCCGCGCGCGGCCGCCGCATCCTGCCGTTGGATGGCAATCAACCCCAACCCGTTATAAGCTGCGGCATAGTTGGGATCGGTCGTGATGACCCACTTGAACACACGCTCCGCATCGGAAGCGCGGCCTTTCTCCAGATACGCCGTCGCCAGATTGGTCTGGCTCTCCACGTCCGATGGGTTCATTTGCACGGCCTTCTCGTACTCCGGAATGGCTTCGTCTTTTCTTCCGGATCGCACGTAAAGATCGGCGATGCGCGAATGCAGCCGCGCGCTCTCGATTCCTTTTCCGAGCGCTGCATAATAAAGCTTCATGGCCTCCGCGTGCCTGCCGTTCTTCTCCAGCTTGCCGCCGAGCTGGTAATAGAGGTCCGGATTTGTCGGATCTTCCCGCAGGGCCTGCTCCAATAGCTCGATCCTCTTCGGCTCCGGGGTGTGCGAATCCGGGTCTTCCGCCGTCTCGAGCAGCTTCAAAACACCAACGCGATCTTTGGGATCGATACCTTTTCCCGTAAGGTCGTAAGAAACCGAGGCATTTCCCGACACGTAGCCGAGCGATTTCAATTGATCCATCGTGTGCTGGTCGAGCGACGTGGTCCGGACCTTCTCGTTTCCCGACGAGATGGCGTTCAACTGCGCCTCGAGTTTCTGCACCTCGAGGGCATTGCTTTGAATCACGTTCGTTTTCTCGGCCGGATCTTTGGTCAGATCGTATAGCTCGGGTTTCGGCGCGCGGATGTATTTCCAGCTGTTTGTCCGAATGGCTCGCAGCTCGCTCCATCCCATGTTGATCTTCGGGTACAATGTCTCGCCGTACGATATTGCGGTCGGGACCTCTTTACCGGAGAACGATGGCACCAGGCTCGCGCCGTCCACCGCCGCTGCCGGCTTCCCGCCCATCAGATCCAGCACCGTCGGCAGAAAATCCACCGCCCGCGCCTGCTGCTTCACGTGGACGCCCGCCGGCACTCCGGGCCCTGAAATCATGAACGCAATGCGCAGCGTTGCGTCATAGAGAAACACACCGTGGGAATACTCGCCGTGCTCGCCCAGGCTCTCGCCGTGGTCCGAGAGAATCGCGATCAGCGTCTGTGCGGATTTTTTTCGAACGGCGTCGATTAACCGTCCCAACTCGTGATCCGTATAAGCGATCTCGCCGTCGTAAGGCCGCTCCCGGTATTGCTTCCGAAACGGCTCCGGCGGATGGTAGGGCATGTGCGGGTCGTAGAGATGCACCCAGAGGAAATACGGCTTGCCGGATTGCCCGTCGAGCCATCCGAGTGCGCGATCGACCGTATCGGCGGCGGGCCTCTCCGGGTCTGCCAGAAAATCGCGGCTGTTGCCCGCCGGTTTGGGCATCTGGTCGTCATAGACGGCAAATCCCTGGCTAAACCCGAACAATTTCTTTAGAACGGCCGAGCTCACGAAAGCTGCCGTGTCCCACCCCTGCTGCTGGAGAATGGTCGCCAGAGTCTTGGATGAGGCCGGCAGAATGAATCCGCCGGTGTTCCGCACCTGATGTTTCGTCGGGTAGAGGCCTGTGAAAATGCTGGCGTGCGAAGGCGGCGTGAGCGGCGTCTGCGTCACGGCGTCTTCAAACAACACGCCGCTGCGCGCCACGAAATCGATCGTGGGTGTTTCGATCTTCTGATATCCGTAGCAGCGCAGGTGATCCGGGCGCAAAGTGTCGATGGTCACGACCACCAGATTCAACGGGCGCAGGCCTGCGGCGCCTGTATCGCGTTTTTCAGCGGCCCGCTGACACCCTGCGCTGAACGCCAGGACGGAGATCAGGAGCAAACCCGGAACACACCTTGATTGCATGCCGAAAAATTCAGGATAGCAGCCGCCAAACAAAAAAGCCCTGGCCGGTGAGACCAGGGCTTTTCGGGAAAACAGGGTCAGGTCAGAACTCGATGCGTGCGTCGAGTTGCAGCGTCTTGCCGCCGCCGCCGGCATAAACTTGGCCGAAATCCGGGTCTCCAACCGTCAGCGAGTTGATATACGGGCCGATCCGGTTGAACGGATTGTTCCATGTCATACCGAACTGCAGGAACTTGCTCTCGCTTTGTTTCCAAAGCGGGAAGCGCTTGTTCATGCGGAAGGTTTCGCTCAACTGAGCGGGGCCTCGCACATTAGGCAAGAATCGAGGCGCCGTGCCCACCCGCAACGGCGTCCCGTTCGCCGTTAACGGACTCGTCGCAAACGCTCCCGGGTTCAAATACGGCGAGCCATTGAAATAATCCAGTTTGCCGGGCACTCCACCTAGGGTCTCCTGACTGCTGATCACATCCGGTCGGATGTTCGGCGCGAACCCCGGAGGCGTGTTGAGGCCGGATTGATAAAGCTGAAGCGACTGTCCGGAGAAGTAATTGTGGATGGCTGCCAGTTGCCACCCGCCAATGATGTAGTTCGCCCAATGCAGATCGAACCTTTTGCCCTTCCCGATCGGAAGATAATAGACCCACGTCAACTTGAAGCTTTGCGGCAGGTTGAATGATGTCACCGACCGCTCCAGGCCCCGGTTGAAGTAGTCCTGTACGGTCGCGTAGTACGAGGCTGGACCGTTCTGGTCGACGTAGCCGATGGCTTTCGACCAGGTGTACGCGGCCAAAAAGCCCAGGTCTTTACTCAAGTGCCGTGTAACGGTGACTTGCAGCGAGTTGTAATTCGAGTTCTGGTTATACGGGAACTGTTCCTCGACACCATAGAACTGAGGATACGGCCGCATGGCTTGAGACACCGGCTGTGTCGTGTCGAAACCCGGGTACGGATTGAACTGCGGGTGCGCACTTACTGGATCGTTCAAGGTATCTCCCATCGAGAGGAGTTTGGCCGGCAAGTAGTCCAGTTCGCTCCAAACGCCGGTTCCACCCCAGAGCCGCGTGCCTTTATTGCCGATGTAAGCGACCTCCAGAACCGTCTCGGATGGCAGTTGATACTGAATCGTGAAGTTCCAGTTCTGCACGTATCCGGGCCGGTTGGCATCTCTGGCCGTTGTCACGACGCCTCCATTTCCGTTAGCGGAAGTAGGATCGGTGTTCGGCAGAGTGCCCTGGAGGCTCGGATACGGCTGGCTGAGGTATATTGCCGGATCGTCTACAAACCCGTCTGGGTTTGAGTGAGAATGAACGGGAACGCCGGCGCTCCATCCATAGGTAAAGCCACTGTAGCTCCAGTTGTTGGCGATTGGCGGGGTGTTCATCATCGCGTAACCGGTGCGGACGACCATCTTGTTACTGACCTGATAAGCCAGACCGAAGCGGGGTCCGAATTCCCTCCAATAGGTATTGTTGAACCGGCTATGACCGGGACCGGCAAACACCAGGGCCCCCGGGCGATTGCCTGCCCCCGGATTCGGAGCGTTCAGGTCGATCTCCGACATCCGCCCTGTGGTTTCATAGAACGGCGGAATGATCTGCCACCGGAGCCCGACATTCAGAGTGAGTTTGGGTGTGATCTTCCAGTCGTCCATCGCATACAGGCCGTGATACGGCTGCCTGAATGCGTTGCTGAGAACATTGACATAATGCCCTGCGCTATGAACGGCGCCCAACAGAAAGCTCGCAAAAGCGTGTCCAGTGGTATCCAGATTGCCCGGCAAGTCCGTCTCTTGCGGGTTGAAGCTAAATGAACCCGCATCGGAAACTCCATTATCGTTGTAATAATAACGAGTATAGTCGTAGCCGAAGCGGAAGCTGTGCTTGCCCCGTATCCACGTCAAGTCGTCCTGGTACACGAAACTGCCGTTTGAGCTCTTGTCGTCGAAACCGGCTCCCATTCGGCCAGTCTTGCCGCCTTGGGCCGCGGTGCCGCCGAAGGTAAACAGCGGGAACATGGTCCCGGGAAGGTTCTGCAGACCGATTTTAGCGGCCCAATCCTTGCCCAGGGTGTCCAACGCGGCGCCATTGTCGTTAATGAAGCGGTTGTAGCCGGCCGCCACTCGGTTCAAAATCGTCGGCGTCAGCGTCGAGTTGAGCGACAAACGGACCATATTGCCGGGCGTGTATTGATTCTGCCAGGTGCTGGTCGGATCGCCCGGCACAGGCAGGTAACGTGGTGAGTTCCCGTTGTTCCGCAACCGGTAGCTCTGGTTATAGAAGCCTGAGATGTGCTCCTTGTCGCCGATGTTATGGTCGATTTTCACGCCTACAATGTGCAGATCGAAGAACGGGCAGCACGTGCCGAGAGTCTGAATGTTGCGCAGCATGGTGTTATAGGTTGGGTCCCGAATTCCAGCTTTGTTGATCACATTCAGCGCAACCGGATCAAAATCCGACTGCGGAATGATATTGCCGGGGAACGGATCGCGCACTGCCGTGCCGTTCACCGTGCGCGTGCTATGCGGGTCGTAAATTTGTCCAAAAATGATTGGGCGTCCGAGAACGTCTGTTCCAACCTGAGTACCCGATTGCGGATTTCCTGTAAAGTTTGGATCGAACAATCTCGAAAAATCGCCGCTCTTGAAATCGGTGGTGGGCAGCGTGCCAAACCCGCCGAATCGCAGATCGGCGTAGTGCGTCTTTTCGTAGTTGGTGAACCAGAAGGTTTTGTTTCTCCCGTGGTAGAGCTTGGGAATGTAAACCGGCCCACCCAGCGAGTAGCCTTCGTTGTTCAACCGGTAAAGGGGCTTTTTCGCGTTAGCGATCTTCGTCGCAAGGTCCGGCGCATTGAAAGCCTCGTTCTGAATGTAGTAAAACGCCGTGCCGTGCAGATCGTTCGTGCCGGACTTGATCGTATAGTTGGCGATGGCCGTCTGGCCGCCGTTATATTGCGCGCCAACAGCGCCGGTCTGCAGTTTGAATTCGCCAATGGCTTCCACCGACGGGCTGAACTCGTTATTGTTTCCGCCGGAGAGATCGTTCCGGCCGACCGGGATGCCCTCGATGAGGATTTCGTGCGAATACTCCTGGCCGCCATTGATCGATCCTTCGAAGGTGTTTCCCGTCGTCCCCGGCAGGCTGCTGAAAATGAACTCCTGAATCTGCCGCTGGCCATCGTCTACGAAGATCGGCCATGTCTTGTACTCCTGTGCGTTGATATAGCGTCCAATTTCCGCTGTGCCGGCTTCGAGCAGCGGCGGCTTATCGCTCACCGTCACCGACTCCGCAATCTGCCCGATTTCGAGCGAGATGTTCACCGTGAGCGTCTGCGCCACGCGAAGGATGATGTTGTTCGCTTCCGATGTGCGAAAACCCGCAGCCGAAGCACGCATGTTGTATGTTCCGGCTGGCAGGTAAGGCAGCGTGTAGGCGCCCGCGGACGTTGTGGTCGTTTTGTACTCGACCCCCGTCGCGGTATTGACCACCACGACGGTGGCGCCGGGAACTACCGCGCCAGCCTGGTCAAGCACTGTTCCATCGAGCGTTCCCACCGGACCCTGCGCCCACACGGCGCAGCAGCAAACCATCAGACACACAACGACTATTGCGACGTTAGAAACGCGGCACATTACACCCTCCACGATTTTTGTGATGTCACTCAAATTTCCCTGACCGGCGCAAGCAAACCCTTGCCGCCGCCGATGCCCCTGCACGCACCGAGATGCCTACATCTACACCAAATCAACGGCTCGTTAGAGGAGGTATACTGCAAAACCGTTAGGCTGTCAAGACGGTATCGAGGTTCCGTCACGGCCTGACACTGCTTTCGGCAGTGCTCCACCGGGAGGTGCTGGTCTCGCGTAAACGCAAGAGCCATCTCGCCTGCTCGGCGCAAGTTTAGAACTGTTACGCGATTTTTCTGGGAAGCCGGTCAGGGCGCCGTGATCCCGCCCGCCTCAGCCGTTCGCTTGGCCCGTTCGAACGATCGGCGGACTTGCTCGTAATCGGCTTTGGCGTGCTGCGCAAGCTCAGTTTGGCCGGTCAATTGATAGGCGCGGAACAATTGGAAATGCGTGCTTCCGTCCTCATCCGATCCGAGGGAAGCCTGCAGATGCGGAATCGCATCAGCCGCCCGTCCCGCTCGCAACAGGGCCTGTCCCAGCGCCGCCCGGGCGGGCAGAAAGTCTGCATCGATATGGGCCGCGGTTTCGAGATACGCCACCGCTTTTTCCGGCTGCTCCATTGCCAGCAAAGTTGCCCCGTAGAGAAAATTTACATCCTTTGACTTTGGCCTGGCTTGCAGCAATTGAGCCAGCACCGGCAATGCGTCCCCGCTGTTGCCGCTCCGGTATAGCGACCAAACCAGCCCAAGTTGGAGGTCGAAGTCGTCCGGCGCCATCTTGAGCGCGTGACGCCATTGCTCGGCGGCCTGCCGGTACTCGGCTTCCGAGTCGAGATCCTGAGCCACATGGAAGTAATATTCGCGTGATGGCGGCAATTGCTCCAGGTGCCTGTATGCCTCTCGCGCCAGCTCGATTGCGGACTTCGCCGACCAATACATCGCTTCTGCCGATCCACCCGCGCGCGAGGATTCCAGGATTTTCCGATAGCCGCCCGCCAGGTACTCACAGGCTAAGCGGTCTGTCGAACAATCGGCCGGCGGCAGGTCACGTTCGCGTTGCTTTTCGACTTGCGCCCAATCCGGGTGGCCCGTGCGCTCATAAAGCATCGCCAGCGCAGCATGCACTCCGTGCAAACCCGGTGCTGCGGCGAGCGCTTGTTTGTAATTCGGAAACGCGTTCCCGTAGCGCCGCTGTTTGAGAAACATGTCGCCCGTCAGCGCTTTGCAATATGCAGAATCCGCAGCGGTGCTTTTGAGACGCTGAACCGATTCCTCCGCGAGCGCCTCATAGCTCCTCCCCAATCCGAACCATACCTTCGGATTCTGCGGCGCCAGCTCCGATGCCTTCAGAAAGCGTTCCGCGGCATCCCGATCGCGGCCCAGTGCCAGCAGTTCTTCCGCTAACAGCACCAGCGCATTGCGGTCGTTGGGTCCGAGCGCGACTGCTTGTTCGAGCGCCCCGACGGCTTTCGAGTGCTCGCCCAGCTCGGCATAACTCGCACCCAGGAACAGGTTGGCTGCGGCCGACGCCGGTTCCAATCGAAGAGCTGCCTGCGCGTGTTCGGCGGAGTCCTGGAACCGCTTCGATTTAAATTCGGCGATCGCCAGATTGAGCAGGCTGGACGGGTCCCCGGGTGCGCTGCGCGCCAGTTCGGCGTAAATCGGAATCGCTTCCGCCGTTTTCCCCGCCAGAACCAGCTCCCTCGCCCGCTTGGCTTTCTCTTCGCGATCCGCCTGCGGTTGTGCGGATGCCGCCACCGCGAGCAGACAACACAGGGCACCCACGTATTTCGGGCCAATCAGCTTCCCGCGTGGTGCCCACATCACGAGAATAGAGAAGCACGGATCTCAGCCGGTCCGCAACCTCCCATCGGAACGCACTACCGCCGGGCGAAATTCAGAACTGCGCGAGCCTGCTGCCAGCTCGCGCAGTTCGCCGGGCAACTTTGCCCGCGGAATCAGAACGTCAGGCGCAATGCCAGTTGCATATTCCGCATCGGGCTTGCGATGTCGAAAATCTTGCCCGCCGTTCCGGAATCGACGGCCGAATCCGGCAGTGCCAGGTTCGTGTTATTGAATACGTTGAAGTTCTCCCAGCGGAATTGCAGCTTGTAGCGTTCCATGAAAGAGAAATCCTTGGCCAGCGCCCAGTCCGCGGTGAACAGTCCGGGCCCGCGCAGCGAGTTGCGGGCGGCATTCCCGAACATAAACTGAGCCGGAACCGCATAAGCCAGCGGATTGAACCATTGGTTCGCGTTCTGGGTGATCCCCTTGAGCGGATCGCCCACCTTGTCCGGCCGCAGAGACATGTCGGAATTGAGCGATGCCGTGTTGTTCAACGTCGGCGAAAACGGCAGGCCGTTCTCGACCGTCGTGACGCCGTTGAATTGCCAGCCATTGATCAGCACGCCCAATACTCCCCTGGCGTCCGAAAAATAATGCCGCCCCTTGCCGAAGGGCAAATAGAGCGTGTGCGCGAGCGTGAATACATGGGTTCGGTCGAATCCGGCCGGGCCATAATCCTGCCTGGCGTCATATTGATTGGTGTCCGTGCCAAACTCGCCGAAATCGAAGGTCCGCGAGTAGGTGTAAGAAGCCAGCAGCGTGTAGTTCGTGCCCACTCGCTTTTCGGCACGCACCTGAAGAGCGTTGTAGTTGCTGCTGGTGCAATCGCATTTATCGAAAATGCCTTGCGAGATCCCGAATTTCGGGAATAGCGGCCGCCGCGGATTGAAATCACCCGGCCCCGGAACCGCCGCATTCACATTGAATCCGCCATTCAGGTGCCGTCCGACGTTACCTACGTATCCCACCGAAACGTTAACCGCCCCGGCGACCTGCCGCTCAACCGTAAAGTTCCATTGATCCACATACGGAATCTTCTGATTCGCGGGAATGTACGCGTCGCCAATACCGTCCGGCAGCGGCAACAGGCCGTTCGGCGGAATCGTCGGGAAGACCACGCCGGGAGGCGCCGTCGTAAACGGAAACACCGGGAAGAAACTTGACGCGCCGTGCAGATCCTGGCTCACGATCGACGGATAGATATCCGCCGCAAGATTATTGAACGTCCAGCCGAACGTGCCCTGGAAATAGCTGCGGCCGTATCCGGTGCGCACCACGGTTTTCGGATTGAGCGCGTACGCGAGGCTGATGCGCGGCGAAAAGTTCATCCACTGCGTCTGCGAGTTTCCGGATTTGGAAATCCCGCCTATGCCGGGGATGCGCACCAGGTTATCCGTAATGTCATAGCGCCCGCCCTGCCCGCTGTTCAGGGAATAGTCCGGGAACCAGGTGTCCCACCGCAGCCCGTAACCCAGAGTCAGCTTGGGCGTGAGCCGCCAGGTGTCCTGCGCAAAGTAAAACATGCGGTTCTGCCGGTCTTCCTGCGTCGTGGAAATCTGCGAAAAGCGGCGGAAGTGATCCGGCGCTCCGAGCAGGAAAGACGCCAGCCCCAGCCCGCCTGCGGATGGCGCGAGCGACGTCACGCTGGGATCAAAATCATAAACTCCTGCGCGGTGGTCATCGCTTGGCAGCCGCTGGTTCCAGGCCATCTCCACCGTCGCGCCCCACTTGAACGTATGATTGCCGGAAACCTTAGTCCAGTTATTGACGAAGTCATTCAGCGATTCCTTCTGGTGTAGCGGGCAGTTACAGCGATAGCCCATCTGGAATCCGCCCGTCCCGTTGATATTCAAATCCGGCAGGCCCAGAGTATCCGGCCTTCCCTGAATATTCAGTCCGGGTATGCCGGCTTGATCTGCTAGTGCCTGCGTGCTATCGAGTGAACTTACCGTCACCCTGTATCGTGAGAAACCATAGCGGAACTCTGTGAGAAAATTCGGATTGATCGTGTAACTTGTCGAAACCGCCAAATTCTGATTGCGCGCGTTCGATGCGCCTGTGAAGCCCCATTGAGTAAATGCGGGACCGCCATAAAGCCCGAAAGGACCCGGTGCGTTGATATCTGCTCCCAGGTAACTATAGCGGCCAAAGTAGCGCAGCTTATCGGTCAGGTAGTGATCCATGCGTATGTCAAACTGGTTGGTATCGTACTTCTCGACTGCATTGGTCACATAGTTATTGTCCGCGGGGCTCGCCGGTGCGAGATTTGGCATCGGTAAAACGCTCATCAGCTTGGCTGCCGGGCCGGAGATTTGCCCGGTGGGGATCACGTTGCCCGGAAACGGCAGCCGGCCCGTTCCATCCGGGTTACCCGTGGTGGGATCGAAAATCGGAACTCCCAGATCGCTGAGATCACCCGACCTTTCAGCCGCCGTCGGAACCCGCAAGCTCTGTGACGCGCCAATGCGCCGCCTCGTGCCCTGATAGTCGCCGAACCAGAACAGTTTATTTTTGATTATCGGCCCGCCCACGGATCCGCCGAACTGATTCCAGCGCAACTCGGGAATCCCACGATGCGTAGGGGCCGGTTGCCCCGGGACTTTCAGGCCCTGAGTAAACGGGTCGCGCGCTTCAAAGATGTTGTTCTGCAGAAAATCGAACAAAGAGCCATGCAGCGCGTTGCTGCCGGATTTCGTTTCCACGCGAATTACCGCGCCGCCTGCCTGCGTAAACTCGGCATCATAATTGCTTGTCGCGATGCTCGACTCAGCCACGGAGTCGATCGCGGGGTTTACCATCACGATGCCGAGAACCGCGTCATTGTTGTTCATTCCATCCAGCAGATAATTAGTTCCGGCGAATTCCTGGCCGTTTGTATTAACCAGGATGGAACCTTGCGGGTTCTCGCTCGGCGCGTGTTGGAATGTATTGATCGTCGCGCCCGGTACCAGCAGGGTCAGATTGGTAAAATTCCGGTTGAAGACTGGAAGCTGTGTAATTTGCTGATTGCTCATGTTCGTAGTAACTTCAGCCCGATCTGTCTCCAGTCCCGGAGGCGCTTCCTTTACCGTAACTACTTGAGTGCTTGCCCCCACAGCCAGGGTGGCATCAACCCGAGACGTCATGCCGACCGTCACCGTAACATTTTGCTGGTTGAATGACTTAAACCCCTGCTTATCAATCGCCACTCTGTAATTACCCGGTATGAGCTGAGCCTCTGTATAGTTACCGGACTGATTCGTCACTGTCGATACAGAGGTTCCCTTGTTCACATCGGTGATCGTAACCCTGGCTCCGGGAACTACAGCCCCTGAACTGTCCAGCACGGTGCCGATAATGCTTCCATAGACTGCTTGCGCATCGGCATATTGTGTGGTGAAGGCAATTAGTCCGATAGTTGAAATCCATAGCGCGAACCGCGGTGCAAATCCTAATTTGTTTCTGAAAACCATATACCCCCACCTCGAAGGTTTCTGTTTTTGAAAGTTCTAGTGTCGCAACTCATACGAACCTGCTTGACTCCTGAAGACGTGTACCCATGAGATGCTGTTAAATGACGTTTGGTTACGTCCCCACATTCAGGAATGTCCGGCATCTCACTTACTAAGCCGCTCTGGGAAATATGGACCATCGAAAACGTTCGGCTATTCCACAGGCGAATGTCGTCTGCGGAGAGTTAGTACTTGAGAATCTTTAACAACGGCCGGGTCTATGAGCCAGGCAGAAAACGGCTAGGAGGAGGGTCAAACTGATCCTGACTTCAGGGAGTGTAGTAGGTTTGCGGTATTGATTGTGTTGCGCGTTACGCTGAAACTTCGGCTTCTTCTTTTTCGAGTACGGATTGGCCGTACGCGTAGCCGGCCTCGAAGGCTTTGAGGTTCAGGTCGCGTGTGTGCGGCGGGACGCTGGAGGATACCGCCTTCTTGAGCGCGTCGGCTTCTGCAATTTGCGTCACGGCGGCAAAGAATCCTACGGCCACGATGTTCAGCATCATCCGCTTGCCCAGTTCCTCGGCCAGACGCGTCGCCGGGACCGCGTAGACGCGCACCCCGGTCTTCAGATTGGCCACCCGGACCAGGTCCTGCTCGACGATCAAAATTCCCTTCGGCCCGATTTCGCCCGCGAACTTGTTGAACGCTTCCTGCGATAAGGTCACCAGGATCTCGGGCGCGGTGACGTAAGGATAGAGGATCGGCTCGTCCGAGAGGATGAGCCCGGCGCTGCACGCTCCGCCTCGCGCTTCCGGGCCGAAGTTCTGAATCATCGTCGCGTATCCCGCCTGGTAAAGGCACGCAGCTTTTCCGATCACGCTTGCCGCCATGATCACGCCCTGCCCGCCGAATCCGGCAATGCGGATCTCCGTTACTGGCATGCCAGCGCTCCCACCGGCTGATACCGGTCGCCCAAAGCTGTCTGTAAGTGACGCTTCATCGCCGTCGAAAAATCCTCGCGTTCGCGGTCGACGAATTTTCCTACCACGATCTCGCCGTCGCGCGTCAGCGCCGTTTCGGCGGTCGGGGCCATGTCCTTCTTCTTGCTTTTTTCCTTGTAGTACTTCATGGTATCTACGCCGTCGCCCATCTTGTTGCGGCGCTGGTAGTAGGTCGGGCAGGGCGAGAGAATTTCAATAAAGGAAAATCCTTTCTTCCGCAGCATTTCCTCGATCGATCGCGCGAGCTGCTTGACGTGATACGTAGTCCACCGCGCCACATACACCGCCCCCGCGGCTTCGGCCAGTTGCGGCAGGTTGAATGCAGGCTCGAAGGTGCCGTATGGGTTCGTCGCGGTATTCGCCTGGCCGGGCGTTGTCGGCGCGGTCTGCCCGCCGGTCATCGCGTAGATCAGGTTGTTCACGCAGATGACCTTCAGATCCATATTGCGCCGTGCCGCATGGATGAAATGATTGCCGCCGATCGCGAATAAATCGCCGTCGCCTGAATAGACGATCACATCCAGTTCCGGATTGGCCAGCTTCAACCCGGTGGCGAACGGAATGGCGCGCCCGTGCGTGGTGTGAAACGAATCCAGCTTCAGATAACCCGCAACGCGCCCCGTGCAGCCGATCCCGCTCACGATCGCGACCTTGTTCAAATTCGCTTTCGAATCGAGCAGCGCGCGCGTGAAACAGTTGACCGTCGTTCCGATCCCGCATCCCGGACACCAGATATGCGGCATGCGTTCGCTGCGCAGAAACGGTTCTACCGGGTTCGCCGGAATATCAGCCTCCGCCGGATTTTCCACCGCCGCCGGTTCGGTCAATATCGCGCTCATCGGGCGGCCTCCAGGATGGCTTCGGCGATCTGCTTCGGATTGTGCACCGTCCCTCCGGCGTGCGTCACCGGCACGACCCGCGCCAGCCCGCCCGCGGCGCGCTCGACTTCCCGGCACATCTGCCCCAGATTCAGCTCCGGCACCACGAACCCGCGAATTTTTCCCGCCATCTCATAGATCCGCTCATCCGGGAACGGCCATGGCGTGATCAGGCGCAACATGCCCGTGCGCACTTTGTGACCTTGCTCCCGCACCATCTGCAAGGCCTTCCGCGCCACCCGCGAGGTGATTCCATACGCGACCACCACCACATCCGCGTCATCGAGATCAATCTCTTCGTTCAGCATGATCTGGTTTGCGTTCCGGCGAATCTTGGCGCTAAGCCGCCGCACCAGCTTGTCCTGCGCTTTCGGCGTGATCGCGGGATACCCGTTTTCGCCGTGCGTCACCCCGGTCATGTGAAATTTGTAGCCTTCGCCCGAGTCGGCCATCTCCGGAACCAGGTCCTCGCATGGGGCGTACACGTGATAATCGCCGGATTGTTTGGCGGTCCGGCGGCGCGGCGTAATTTCGATCTGGTCCGCGGGCGGAATCACGACTTTTTCCGTCATATGCCCCACGCACTCGTCCATCATGAACATCACCGGAACCCGGTACTGCTCTGCGAGGTTGAATGCGCGGATCGTCAGATCGAAACATTCCTGCGGCGAGTTTGGCGCAAGCGCGATAATTTCGTAGTCGCCATGCGACCCCCACCGCGCCTGCATCATGTCGCTTTGCGCCGGAAGAGTCGGCAGGCCGGTCGAGGGTCCGCCCCGCTGGACATCGACGAAAACACACGGCGTCTCGGTCATGACGGCGTAGCCTATGTGCTCCATCATCAATGAGAAACCGGGGCCTGAGGTGACCGTAAACGCCTTCGCCCCGCCCCAAACCGCGCCTTGCAGGGCGATCGAGGCAGCCAGTTCATCCTCCATCTGGATAAACACCCCGCCCACAGTGGGGATTCGGGCGGCAAAACGCTCTACCACCTCGGTCGACGGGGTAATAGGGTAGCCTGCGGCAAATCGCGCACCCGCCGCTAAAGCTCCCTCACAACAGGCATGGTCGCCGTCGAGAAAATGGGTGCCGGTCAGGACGCCTTTCGGGTCGGCCTGCATCGTTAAGCCCGCGCCTCCCGCCAGCCGTGAATGGCAAAATCGGGGCAGTACATGCCGCACAGGTCGCAGCCGGAACACTTTTCTGCTGCAACAACATGCGGGGGATGGTACCCCTTGGAATTGAACGCCGGCGACAGCGCGAGAACGTGCGTCGGGCAGAACTCGACGCAGAACGAACAGCCTTTACATCGCTCGACTTTGATGGCGACGGACCCCTTGGCCATGAACCCTCCGGGCGTGAGGAGGGGCATTTGTGGGGCCAAACGGCTTGATATGCCGTTGGTTATAGAGCCAGCGATTACCTGCAGTGCGGGTTAATTTGCATGCTGGTGCTTTAGCCGCAGCAGCTCGTGAATCAGCGGGAGACACGCTGCAACGATGAAGCCTATTCGTTCGAAGTGCGGATAGAACGGCAGAGTTTCGGTCATGAAACCGCCGCCCGCGGTGGGATAAGTATGGGTGTTCGGCCAGTTTATTTTCAGGGTAACGGCTACACCGAATAAATATCCGGCTGACCCGAGACCAGCATCAATGATTAGGGGCAGCCATTTAGATTTCGAGACCAGGCAGGCCAGCGCCCCAATTGCTGCTCCGAGGAGTGCGGCAAACAAGCATTCGATTATCAGGATCACGAGCCCAAATTCAGGAAAGAGAAACACCGGTTTACACGCGCGTGATGGCGACGAAAATTTCTTCGCCGCCTAGGGCGAGTTTGACGCCGCCGTTGGGGGAGGCCGCCGGCTCGAGGCGCTCGGCGAGGAGTTCGTTGCGCAAGTATGACTCGTGGGCGGCGATGGCCTGGGCGATGCGGGGGGAGGCGGCGTAGGTGACGACGATGCGGTCGGAGATGTCGAGGTTCAGGGCTTTGCGCTGGTCCTGGACGAGGCGGTTGAAATCGCGGGCGACGCCTTCCTCTAAAAGCTCGGGGGTGAGGGTGGTGTCGAGGGCCAGGAACGTTCCCTGATCTGAGGCGCACTTCAGGTTCGGCGGACCTTCATAGGAGACGACGATTTCGTCGGGCGCGAGCTCGAAGGGCTGGGCCTCGATTTGGATCGTGTAGGGGCCGCTTTTCAAAACCTGTGACGAGTCGGCCTGCTCAAGCGCCTGCGCGATGGCTTTGAGGTGCTTGCCGGCGCGCGGGCCGAGTTTCTTGGCGTCGGGCTTGAGGCGAATTTTCACCAGGCTCGTTTCGTCGTCGATCAGGACCAGTTTCTTGATATTGGCTTCCTCGAGGATTTGCGCGGCGTACTCGGAGTTTTCGAGCACGCGGCGGTCGGCGGCGTCTTTGGGGCGAATGTAAAGAGTGCCCAAGGGCTGGCGAATTTTGACTTTGCTTTCGGTGCGCAAATGTAGCGCGAGGTTCTTGATGCGGATGACGGTCGCGATCGACTGCTCGAGCGCTTCATCGATGCGCGCGGCATCGGGCTGCGGATACAAAGTCAAGTGAACGGACTCGGGCGCGGCGGGATCGACCGAGCGGACGAGGTTCTGGTAAATCTCTTCGGTGAGAAACGGCAGTGCAGGCGCCATCACACGCGTGACGGTGGTCAGGACGGTGTAGAGCGTCTGGTAGGCTTCGGGCTCGCTTTTCCAGAAGCGGCGGCGCGAGCGGCGGAGATACCAATTGGAGAAATCCTCGTCGAATTCCTGGAAGGCTTCGATTAAGCGATAGTGCTCGTAGTTTTGAAATGCGCTGTGCGCGGCGGCGATCAGACGCTCGAGACGGCTCAGGACCCAGCGATCGAGCTCGTTCGAAACCGGAAGCGGCGGGCCGGGTTTCCAGCCGTCGGCTCCGGCGTACATGACGAAAAAGCTGTAGCAGTTCCAGAAGGTGAGGAGTTTGCGGCGGGCTTCGCCATCGATGGTCTGGCCGGTGTTGCCGGAAGGATGCAGGTCGGGAAAATTTAGATTTTGCGCGGTTTTCTGCTCGGCGTAAATGTAGCGCATGACCTCTGCGCCGAAGGCCTCAGCGGCTTCGTCGAACGCGATGGCGTTGCCTTTAGACTTGTGCATCTCTTCGCCGCGGGCGTCGCGGACCAGAGCGTGGCCTAACAGAGCCTTGAACGGAGCGCGGCCGTCGATCATGGCGCTCATGGCGAGCATGGAGTAAAACCAGTTGCGGAACTGGCCGGGGAAACTTTCGAGCACCAGATCGGCGGGGAACCATTTTTCCCAGTAGGCGCGGTCGGTCGAATAACGCACCGTGCTGAAGGGAACGATGCCGGCGTCGAGCCAGGGATTGCCGACGTCTTCGATGCGCGTGGCGACGGCGCCGCATTTGTCGCATTTGATTTTGACGGCATCGATATAAGGCCGATGGGGCGAGTGGCCTTCGAAGATTTCCCAGCCCTTAACAGCTTTGGATTTCAATTCCTCACGGCTGCCGATGACCATGAAATGCTCGCAGGCGCTGCAAACCCAGATGGGCAGGGCGAGTCCCCAGAAGCGTTTCTTCGAGATCATCCAGTCGGTCATGTTGCGGAGCCAGTCGAGCTCGCGCGCTTCGCCTTCGGGCGGAATCCATTTAATGGTCGGGACGACACGCTGGATGCGGTCGCGCCAGTCCATGCGAATGAACCATTCGTCGACGGGACGGAAAACCAGTTCTTCCTTGCAGCGCCAGCAATGCGGGTAGACGTGCGGATAGCGCTCGCGTGCGACGAGCCGGCCGGAAGATTTCAATGCGGCGACGACATCGTCGGCAACTTGGTTGGCGTTACAGCCGGTGAACGGGCCAAAGGCGTCGATGAAAACCGAGCTCTCATCGAGCGGCGCGATGAAGGGCAGATGGTTCTCTTTGCCAAGCTGCTGGTCCTCGGCGCCGCAACCCGGCGCGATGTGGACGAGGCCCGTGCCTTCGGCTTCGCTGACGGCGTCCCAGGCGATCACGCGATGCGATGCAGCGGCGGTTTTTCCGTCGCCGGTCTGGCCATAGGGGAAGACGCCGCCGGGAGTTTGCTGGGCAGGCAGATCGTCAAACGGGCCGGTATAAGTGAGGCCGAGCAAGCTGCGGCCCGGCAGTTCTTCGAGCACTTCGACGCCGCCTGAGCCTTTCAAGATCGTGCGGATCGACGGCAGTTTGTGGGTTTCGTGCTTGCCTTCGACTTGCAGATCCTGAATGCGGTCGTGCTCGAAGTTGGCCTTGGCGACATAGTAACTCCACTCGCCGTGACGGACCTTTAAATAGGTCATTTCGGGATTTACGGCGACCGCGACATTCGAGGTCAGGGTCCAGGGCGTGGTGGTCCAGACGAGCAGGGCGGTGCGGTCCTGGCCCTTGATGGGGAAGCGCACGAAGACCGAGGTGTGCGTCGTGATGCGGCGGCCTTCGGCGACTTCCATCTGGGAAAGCCCGGTGCCGCAGCGGCCGCACCAGGGCATGACGTCGTGCCCGCGGTAGATGAAACCTTCGCTGTGGCACTTTTTGAGAAAGCCCCAGATGGTGTAATTGTTTTCGTCGGAGAAAGTGAAGTAACTGCCGCCGTAAACGGCCGAGCCCAACTTGCGGACAATTTCGCTCGCGCGCGCGGTTTCGGTGCGGCCGCTGGGAAGCGTTACGGTGAGCGTGCGGTCGCCATCGGCCAGAGCTTCGCGGAGAGCGGCGAGGGTTTGGGGATCGTCCCAATCGCACCAATAGCCGAGGCGGATGGACTGCTCGGTCTGGCGCGCGGCGAAAGTCAAGACGCGCTCTTTGCAGGCGCGGACAAATTTTTCGATGCCGTAATCGCGGATGTCGCGCTTGGTGCCGAGGCCGAGACTTTTTTCGACCTCGACTTCGACCCACAGCCCCTGGCAATCGAAGCCGTTCTGATAGCGCAGCTCGTGGCCGTTCATGGCGTGGTAGCGCTGGTACATGTCTTTGAGCGATCGGCCCCAGGCGTGATGGACGCCCATGGGATTGTTGGCGGTAATGGGGCCATCGAGGAACGACCAGCGCGGGCCGCCGGCATTTTTGCGGCGGAGCTTGTCGAAGACGCGTTGCTCGGCCCAGAAGCGCAGGAGATTGCGCTCGATGGCAGGAAAATCGGGCACTCTGGGCACCGGGCGATAAAGGCTCATGAAGGTGAGAGGGCGAAGGACGGATTAAAAATGTCCGGAAGACTATCTTAGCATTCGTAGGGAAAGCGGAGGCGCGCGAAGGAGTGATCGCGGTCCGGGACAGATCGATACAGATCGTGGGCATCCGGAAAACCTATACTAGCAGCAGGGCCTGCAATTTAGCGAAGCGGAATAATAAGCAGAAGCATCTACGCGGGTGAAGGATTTCGCCGCGCAAATCCCAGGAGTTCAAGATGAGCCTTGTGAAAGAGCTGCTGAAATACGGGCAATCGGTCTGGCTGGACTACATTCGCCGCGGGCTGATTACGAGCGGGGAGCTGCGGAGGTACATCGATGACGATGGGCTGCGCGGCATGACGTCGAACCCGGCGATTTTCGAGAAGGCGATTACGGGGAGCAGCGATTACGCGGATGTGCTGACGAAGCTCGCGCGGGAAAAGGTCACCGATCCGACGGCGATGTACGAGCGGCTGGCGATCGCCGATATTCAGGACGCGGCGGACATCCTGCGGCCGGTTTACGACCAGACGCGCGCGGGCGATGGGTACGTGAGTCTTGAAGTGTCGCCGTATCTCGGGCGGAACACGCAGGGGACGATCGAGGAAGCGCGGCGGCTATGGAAGCTGGTGGCGCGGCCGAACGTGATGATCAAGGTGCCGGGGACCGCGGAAGGGGTTCCGGCGGTGCGGCAGTTGATTTCTGAAGGGATCAACGTAAACATCACGTTGCTGTTCGCGATTGAGATGTACGCGCAGGTGGCGGAGGCATTCGTCGCGGGGCTTGAGGATCGGGCGAAGAAGGGCGGCGATATCAGCCGCGTGGCGAGCGTGGCGAGCTTTTTTGTGAGCCGGATTGATTCGGCCATCGATCCGGTTCTGGCGGCGAAGCCGGGCGGCGAGGCGCTGTTGGGGAAAGTCGCGGTGGCGAACGCCAAGCTGGCGTACCAGCGCTACAAGGAGATGATCAAGGGCCAGCGCTGGCAGGCGGTCGAAGGGGACGGGGCGCTGCGGCAGCGGCTATTGTGGGCGAGCACGTCGACGAAAAATCCGAAATACAACGATTTGCTGTACGTGGAGGAGCTGATCGGGCGGGAGACGGTGAACACCATGCCGGTTGCGACGATCGACGCTTTCCGCGATCACGGGCGCCCGCGCAACGGGATCGAGCAGGATCTGGAGGCGGCGTACGACGTGATCGAAAGCCTCGCGAAGCTGGGAATTTCGCTCGAGGCAGTGACCACGCAGCTGGTTTCCGACGGGCTGAAACTTTTCTCGGAAGCATTCGACAAACTGCTGAACGCGCTGGACACGCGCTGCAAGGTGGGATTCAAGCCCAAGCTGACGGGGCAAACCTACAAGCTGCCGGAGAAAATTGCGCCGCGGGTGAAGGCGGCGATCGAAGACTGGCAGGTTGCCGGAAAAGTGCGGCGGCTGTGGTCGCGCGATGCGTCGCTGTGGACGGGAACGGATGAAAGCAGCTGGCTCGGCTGGCTGGCGATTACCGAGGACCAGATCGCGCACGCGCACCATTTGGAGTCGATTGCAAGCGAGATCAAGCAGTCTGGGTTTCGCGACGCTTTGCTTTTGGGAATGGGCGGATCTAGCCTGGCGCCCGAGGTGATGTCGGAAACGTTCGGGCAAAATGACGGATTCCCGCGGATGCATGTGCTCGATTCGACGGACCCGGCGCGGATTCGCATGATCGAATCGCAGATCGATCCGGCGAAGACGCTATTTATTGTTTCGAGCAAGTCCGGGGGAACGCTCGAGCCTAATATTTTCCAGCAGTATTTCTTCGAGCGAGCGGGCAGGGACGGCAGCCGGTTCATCGCCATTACCGATCCGGGCTCGAAGATGCAGCAGGTGGCGGAATCGCAGAAGTTCCGGCAGGTATTTTTCGGATGGCCGTCGATTGGAGGGCGCTACTCGGCGCTCTCGGATTTCGGCATGGTTCCGTCGGCGGTCATGGGAGTGGATGTAGCGAAGTTTTTGGATCGTACCGAAGAGATGGTGCATGCGTCGACTTCGTGCGTGGCGGCGGATCACAACCCGGGCGTGATTCTGGGGGCGATTCTGGGGACGCTGGCCGGGCAGGGGAGGGACAAGGTGACGATCATCGCTTCTCCGGCGATTTACGATCTGGGCGCGTGGCTGGAGCAGTTGCTGGCGGAGTCGACGGGCAAAGAGGGCAAGGGGCTGATTCCGGTGGATCGGGAGCCGTTGGGCGACCCATCGGTTTACGGCCAGGATCGCGTGTTCGTTTATGAGCGCTTTACGCCCGAGCCGGACGCCAAGCAGGACGCCGCATTGGAGCAGATCGAGAAGGCGGGGCACCCGGTGGTGCGCATCGCGGTGGATGACCGGTATGACATCGGGCAGGAATTTTTCCGGTGGGAGATCGCTACAGCGGTAGCGGGGTCGATTTTGGGCATCAACGCGTTCAACCAGCCGGATGTTGAGGCGAGCAAAGTCGCGACGCGGAAGCTGACTTCGGAATACGAGAAGACGGGGTCGCTGCCGGCGGAAACGCCGGTGATGGAAGACGGCGGATTGCGGCTTTATACCGATGCGGAAAATGCGCGGAAGATAGGGGCGGCTGCGGGGAAGGAGCGGACGCTCGTGGGCTACCTGCGGGCGCATCTGAACAGCCTTGGCGCCGGCGATTACTTCGCGCTGCTCGCTTACATCGAAATGAGCCAGGCGAACGAAGATGCGCTGGGGAAAATGCGGATCGCGGTGC
Source organism: Bryobacteraceae bacterium (assembly GCA_035280425.1). Taxonomy (GTDB): domain Bacteria; phylum Acidobacteriota; class Terriglobia; order Bryobacterales; family Bryobacteraceae; genus QHXW01. The sequence goes on from DATEFW010000024.1 coordinate 189,594, forward strand.
GGGATAAGAAGAAGGTCGCCACGTGCCTCGGATTCGGGCCGCGGTTTCTGCATTCGACCGGCCAGGCGTACAAAGGCGGCCCCAACACGGGCGTCTTTTTGCAGATCACTTGCGATGACGCGAACGATCTGCCGGTGCCGGGCCAGAAGTACACGTTCGGCGTGGTCAAGGCGGCGCAGGCGCGCGGGGATTTTGAAGTGCTGGCGGAACGAAAGCGGCGGGCGTTGCGGGTGCACCTTGGGCCGGATGTCCGGCGTGGCCTGGCGACGCTGGGCGACGCCATGGCCAAGGCGTTGCGCTAGGAAGGAGAGAAATGCAGCTTGGGATGATCGGTCTGGGGCGGATGGGCGCCAACATGGTAAGGCGTCTCATGCGCGGCGGGCACGAGTGCGTCGTCTTCGATAAGAACACGGCGGCGGTCGAGCAATTGGCGGGCGAAGGCGCGACGGGGGCGAAGTCGCTCGACGATTTCATCCGGAAGCTGGCCGCGCCGCGTGCGGTGTGGATGATGATTCCGGCGGCTCTGGTGGACGGCACGGTGGCGGATCTGGCGAAGCGGCTGAGCAAGGGAGATATCGTCATCGACGGTGGGAATTCGTATTACATCGACGACATCCGGCGGGCGAAGGAGCTCGAGCCGCGCGGCATTCATTATGTGGACGCCGGCACAAGCGGCGGAGTTTGGGGGCTGGAGCGCGGTTATTGCCAGATGATCGGCGGGGAACGCGAAGTGGTCGCTCACCTGGATCCGATTTTCAAGACGCTTGCGCCGGGGCGAGGCACGCTGGGGCGAACGCCGGGGCGGGAAAAAATTCCGGGAACAGCCGAAGACGGGTATCTGCACTGCGGGCCGGCCGGAGCGGGCCACTTCGTGAAGATGGTGCACAACGGCATTGAATACGGCCTGATGGCGGCGTACGCGGAGGGGCTGAACATTCTGATGCATGCCAATGCTGGAAAGCGCCAAGCCGGCGCGGATGCGGAGACGGCGCCGCTGCGCAATCCGGAGCACTACCAGTACGATTTCAACCTCGCGGACATAGCAGAGGTGTGGCGGCGCGGCAGCGTCGTGGCTTCGTGGCTGCTGGATCTGACGGCCATCTCGCTCGCCGAGGAGCCGGATCTGAAGAAATTCTCTGGCCACGTTGCCGATTCGGGCGAAGGGCGCTGGACCATCATGGCGGCGATCGAGGAATCGGCGCCGGCTCCTGTGCTCAGCTCGGCGCTCTATGAACGGTTCAGCTCGCGCGGCGAGGACGATTTCGCGGACAAGGTGCTGTCGGCGATGCGTTACCAGTTCGGCGGCCACATCGAGCGGGCGGCGGGCGGGTAATTGATGAACAGCACAAACGCCACCGTGGGGCCGCAGGGCAGGCCGGGCGACCGGTGCGTGATGGTGATCTTCGGCGCGTCCGGAGATCTGACGAAACGCAAACTGCTTCCGGCTCTTTACAATCTGGCCAAACGCAATCTGTTGCCGAAAGAATTCGCGCTGGTGGGCTGCGCATCTCCCGATTTCAGCGAAGACGACTATCGCAAGCGCGTGCGCAGCGATCTCCACGAGTTCGCCGGCGCCGAGGAGAATTGCCCGTTTTGCGACTGGCTCATCGAGCGGCTCTATTACCTTGCGGGCGATTTCGAGGACGCAGGATTCTACGGGCGGCTGAAACCGCTGCTGGCCGAGGTGGACCGGAAACACGATACTTCCGGAAATTATCTTTATTATTTAGCTACGACTCCCGTACTGTTCGGCAAAGTTGTGAGCCAGCTCGGCGCTGCCGGCTTGACCGAGCAGAGCAACGGCCGCTGGCGGCGGGTGGTGATCGAAAAACCTTTCGGGCATGACGTGGAATCCGCCAAAGCGCTGAATAGTGAGATCGGCAAAGTGCTCACGGAGGACCAGATTTACCGGATCGATCATTACCTGGGGAAGGAAACGGTCCAGAACATTTTGGTATTCCGGTTCTCGAACGGCATTTTCGAGCCGATCTGGAACCGCAGGTATATCGATCACGTGCAGATCACGGTCGCCGAAACATTGGGCGTTGAGCGGCGCGGCGCGTATTATGACAACGCGGGCGCGCTGCGCGACATGGTGCCCAACCACGTCATGCAACTGGTCACGCTAACGGCGATGGAGCCTCCGATCTCGTTCGACGCCGATGCGGTGCGCGACGAACAGGCCAAAATCCTCCACGCCATCCAGATGATGGCGCCCGAGGACGTGCTGGTGCGCTCGGTGCGCGGGCAATACGGGGAGGGAGCTTCGGAGGGGCAGTCCGTTCCAGCTTATCGATCGGAACCGAATGTGGGGAGCGACTCGCACACCGAAACCTTCGTGGCTCTCAAGCTCTCAATCGACAACTGGCGCTGGGCGGACGTGCCTTTTTACATCCGCACGGGAAAACGTCTGGCGAAACGGGTCACCGAAATCGCCATTCAGTTCCGCCGCGCGCCGTTCGTGCTGTTCCGGGAAACGCCCGTGGAGCGGCTGGGAAGCAACCTGCTGGTTCTGCATATCCAGCCCGATGAAGGCATTTCGCTGAGCTTCGGCGCAAAGATTCCGGGGCCGATTCTCGACCTGGGCGCGGTCAATATGGATTTTCGCTACACGGATTATTTCGGCAGTGAGCCCAGCACCGGTTATGAGCGGCTGCTTTATGACTGCATGATCGGCGACGCGACGCTGTTCCAGCGCGCCGATATGGTGGAGGCTGGCTGGAGCGTGGTGCAGCCGGTGCTGGACGTCTGGAAAGCTTTGCCGCCGCGCAATTTTCCGAATTATCACGCAGGCTCCTGGGGGCCTAAGGAAGCCGACGAACTGCTCGCGCGCGACCATCGGCAGTGGAGGATCCCGCAGTGATCCTGGCAGGCGACATCGGCGGCACGCACAGCCGCCTGGCTTTCTTCGAAGGCGACCCGGCGCACGTGGAAGCGCGGTTTATCGAGGTTTACGAAAATCACGAGCACGCCGGGCTTGCTGAGATCGTAAAAGCGTTCTTGGATGCGCATCGGGTGCGTGTCGAGTGCGCCTGCTTCGGTGTGCCGGGGCCAGTGCGCGACGGGCGCGTGGAGACGCCGAACTTAAGGTGGGTACTCGATGCGCGGCAGTTGAGCACAGAACTCGGTTTTCGCGCCGTCAAGCTGGTGAACGATCTCGAAGCCAACGCCTGGGGCATAGCAGCGCTCAAACCGGCGGACTTCATCGTGCTGCAAAAGGGAAGTCCCGCGGCTTGCGGCAATCTCGCCCTGATCTCCGCCGGAACAGGGCTGGGCGAAGCGGGGCTTGTGGCGGAGGTTTCAGGTTACCGGCCGTTCCCTTCCGAAGGCGGCCATGCGGATTTCGGACCGAACAGGGACCTGGAAATTGAATTGTTGCGTCATCTGGCTGGGCGATTTGGGCACGTCAGCGCTGAGCGGCTGGTTTCCGGGCCGGGGCTGCACAACATCTACGAATTTCTGCGCGACACGGGGCGCGGTTCGGAGCCTGAAGGGCTGGCTGCCGAGATTGCACGGGGTGACGCCGGCGCGGTGATCTCGAAGCGCGCGCTCGCAGGCACGCCGGAAATTTGCGTGAAGGCGCTCGATATTTTCGTCTCGATTTACGGCGCCGAAGCGGGCAATCTGGCGCTCAAGGTGATGGCTTCGGGCGGCGTGTTTATCGGCGGAGGCATTGCGCCGAAAATTGTGCCTAAGCTGAAAGAGGGCTTGTTTCTCAAAGCGTTCCGCGCCAAGGGCCGAATGGCTAAAGTAATGGAAGATATTCCCGTGCGCGTAATCACGAACGACAAGACCGCGCTTCTCGGTGCAGGGCGCGTTGCCTTGGCGAGCCGCGAGAGCGCCGGGGTTTCTGGGAGGTGAACATTTTGTGGCGACACAGATAACGGGCATCGAACTCGATCAGCTTTGCATTAATACCATCCGCACGCTCTCCATGGATGCGGTGCAGAAGGCCAATTCGGGACATCCGGGCGCGCCCATGGCGCTGGCGCCGGTAGCGTATTGCCTGTGGCAGCGCTTTCTGCGATTCGATCCCGAAGATCCAATCTGGCCGAACCGCGACCGGTTCGTGCTTTCGAACGGCCACGCCTCGATGCTGCTTTACTCCATGCTGCACCTGGCCGGTGTGAAAGCCGTCAACCCGCAATACGAAACACTGGGGCAGCTTTCGGTCACGCTCGACGATATCAAACGCTTCCGCCAACTCGACAGCAAATGTCCGGGGCACCCGGAATACCGTTGGACGTCGGGAGTGGAAACCACGACCGGTCCTCTGGGGCAGGGTGTATCGAACAGCGTGGGCATGGCCATGGCGCGCTGGTGGATGGCGTCGCGCTATAACCGGCCGGGCTTCGAGATGTTCGATTACAACGTTTACGCGATCTGCGGCGACGGCGACATGATGGAGGGGGTCTCGAGCGAAGCAGCCTCGCTGGCCGGGCACTGGAAGCTCTCGAATCTTTGCTGGATTTACGACAGCAACAAGATCACCATCGAAGGCCACACGGACCTGGCGTTCAGTGAAGATGTGGCTACCCGCTTTACGGCTTATGGCTGGAACGTGACCCGCGTCAAAGACGCCAACGATGTGGATGCGATCGGACGGGCATTGGATATTTTCCATGGCACGCACGACCGGCCGACGTTGATCATCGTGGAAAGCCACATCGCTTTTGGAGCGCCCAATAAGCAGGACACGGCGGCTGCTCATGGAGAGCCGCTGGGCGAAGAGGAAGTCCGGCTCGCCAAACGAAGCTATGGCTGGCCGGAGGATGCCAAGTTCCTGGTCCCGGACGGTGTTCGGGAGCATTTTCAGGACGCGATCGGCAAGCGCGGGAGGGAATTACGCGATGGCTGGATGAAGCTATATGAAGGATACAAAAGCAAGTTTCCCGAGCTTGGGGATGAACTTTACCGCATGCAGCACCGGCAGCTTCCCGAGGGCTGGGATAAGGATCTGCCCGCATTCCCGGCGGATGCGAAAGGCCTCGCGACGCGGGATTCATCGGGCAAGGTGCTCAATGTGCTGGCGAAAAATGTTCCATGGCTCATGGGCGGCGCGGCCGATTTATACCCATCGACCAAAACACGGCTGACGTTCGATGGCGCCGGGGACTTCGAGGCCGCCAGTTATGCCGGCCGCAACATGCATTTCGGCATTCGCGAGCACGCCATGGCCGCTATCGTGAACGGCATGTCGCTTTCGAAGATACGCTCTTTCGGCTCGACGTTTCTGATTTTCAGCGATTACCTGAAACCCGCGCTGCGGTTGAGCGCGCTCATGGAGCTGCCGACGATCTTCGTGTTCACGCACGATTCGATCGGGCTCGGCGAAGACGGCCCGACGCACCAGCCCGTGGAGCAGCTCGCCATGCTCCGTGCTATTCCGGGGTTGATGACAATCCGGCCGGCAGATGCCAACGAGGTCGTGGAGAGCTGGAAGGTGATCATGCAGCAGCGCCACAGGCCGGTCGCGCTGGTTTTGACCCGGCAGGGTCTTCCTACGCTTGACCGTTCCAAGTACGCCGCGGCTGCAGGTGTCCAGAAAGGCGCATATGTGCTCGCCGATGCGATGGGTGGCAAACCGGAGGTGATCCTCATGGCGACCGGAAGCGAAGTCGTGGTCTGCGTGCAGGCATACGAACAGCTCACCGCGGAGGGCATCAAGGTGCGGGTTGTCAGCATGCCGTCGTGGGATCTGTTCGATCAGCAGAGCCAGGAATATCGGGACAGTGTCATCCCGCCGGGCGTCACGGCCAGAGTGAGCGTGGAACAGGCTTCCACGCTGGGGTGGTGCCGGTACGTCGGCCCGCAAGGCCAATCGATCGGAATGAAGACGTTTGGAGCTTCGGCGCCGTTAAAAGAAGTACAGAAGAAGTTCGGCTTCGTACCGGAGCACGTGGTGACGGCGGCCAAGGGGTTGCTGGCAAGGTCCAAGGGCGGCACGAAGTAGCGGAGGTAAAATCGGTAACGCGCGGCACCGCAAATGCGTCCCTTCATTAACCCAAAAGGTTGCGGAATGCGGTTACCGTCTTTCATTCTAGGCGCGCTCGTGCTCCTCATCGCCTCCGATCTCCCGCTGCCGGCGCAGTATCCGCCGGGCGGTTATCCGGGTGGCGGCTATCCGGCTGGGCAGTACCCCGGCGGCATCGGCGGCATTCCGTTTCCCCGGCGCGGCAAGAAGAAATCGAAAACGAGCAAGCAGGAGGAGCAAAACCTCGAGCAAGTCACCGGCGTGCTCCGCCGGATGGAGGCAAAAACGATTGTGCTCGAGGCTGAGGACACGCGTATTCTGAACATGGGCCGGTCGAAGGACACGAAATTCGTCAAAGACGGCGAGGACATCAAGCCCGATGTCCTTAAACCCGGCGATCATTTGGGGATTGAATACAGCGAGGACGACAAGGGATTTTTGTTCGCCGTGAACGTCATGCTCGAAAAGGAAGGTACGGCGGAGGAAAGGGCCGAGGCGTCGGCGCCGGTAGAGACCTCGGTGCAGACTCAGGATCGGAGCTCTGACGATGAGCGGCCGGTGCAACGGCGCAAGGATTCGCCGGCCGAAGCAAAAACCGAGGAAAACCAGAACGCCCCCGGGGCCGCTGCTCCGCCTCAGAAAAGCGCGGGAGCGCCGCCGCGTTCCCAACCGGCTTCCCAACCCGCTGGCGATTCCGCCAATTTACCCCCGATTGCCCCGCCCGATGCCGGCCTCGATCTCAATCACATTCCTGCTTCGACCCATAGCGCGGCTGAGGATTCCGCCGATGGACGGCCGGAGCTCAGGCGCGGCAAGCCGCCCAAGCGGAGATCTGTCCCGCAGGAAGAATCGTCCGAGCCGGTCGAGGTGGCGTCCAATGCTCCACCCGATTCGTCGGCGGCATCGAGATCCGGCGTCATCGAGCCGCCGCCGCTAGATGCGGAGATCCACGCGCGCCCCGTTGCCGAGATGCCGCCTCCGCCCGATCCCAGAATCCAGAAGGCAACCGCCGCGGCAGTTTCATTCACCGACACTCTTCCGAATTACGTCTGCCAGGAGCAGATGGCGCGCTTTGTGAGCGAGACCCACAAAGTAAACTGGCAGCCGATCGACATCGTATCGACGGAAGTAGTGTATGAAGATCACCGCGAGCGCTATCGCAACATTCAGGTCAACGGAAAAGCCGTAAAAAAGAGAATGGAGGAACTGCCGGGCGCGTGGTCGACGGGCGAATTCGGCACCGTGCTCATGGACCTTTTCTCACCCGCAACCGCTGCGGAATTCCGCCGGCGTGGCTCGGCCCGGACCGGCGGCCGGGATGCGTTCGTCTACGATTTCCACGTCGACCACCCGCACTCCCACTGGAACATCATGGGGCCATCTCAATCCGTCACCCCGGAGTACAAAGGCTCGGTCTGGATCGATAAGGAGACCGAGCGCGTGCTGCGCATCGAGATGGAGGCGCAGCATCTGCCGGAGCAGTTTCCATTCGACAAAGTGGAGTCCGCGACGGACTACGAGTACATCCGAATCGGCGACGGGCAGTTCCTGCTTCCCGTGCACGCCGAAACGCTGGCTTGCCAGCGGGACAGCAATAACTGCAGCCACAATGTCATCGATTTCCGCAATTACCACAAGTACAGCGGTGAGGCCACGATCGAGTTCGGCAAATAAAAAGCGCGCGTTTTAGTCCAGTTTCCGGTAGAAGAAGACCGTAGAGTGCAATTCGCCATTCGAGCTCCGCGCGTAGCCGGGCACCTCGCCGAATCGAACGTAGCCGAGCGCCTCGCATAATTTCTCGGCTTCGCCGCCTTTACGCGTATCCATAACCAGCAGCGTCCGGCCGAGCCGGCGCGCCGTGGCTTCGAGTTCCAGCATGAGCGCTTTGGCCAAGCCGCGGCGGCGCGCGCTCGTATGCACGAACAGCTTCATCGCCTCCGCCCGGTGATTGCCGTTGGCGCGCGTTTCGAGATCGAGCTGCACCGAACCCTGAATTACGCCATCATCGAGCGCGGCCAGCAACACGCGGCGGCCGTCGCGCATCGCGGCGAAAACGTCTTCCCAATAATTGAGCGCCTTCGCCCGGCCGAGCGGCGGCATGAAGCCGATGGACGCTCCGCTCTCGACGGCATCGATCAGCAGATCGGCGAGCTGCTGGACACGGGCTTCCGCCTGATCCACAGTCAGGACGGCGATAATCGCCATAACCAGGTCACTTTCCGGCAGGCTTCGAATCCAGATTCATCTCGATATCTTCGGGCGTGATGTCGCATTTCGCGCCGCCGGGCGGCACGTCGAGCTTCGCGCTCCACAGGATGGCGTTCACGATCATGCGGCGAAAGTCCGGAATGCCGAAATTGTTCAGGTAATGCCAGCCCGTGAACCCAAAACCCCGCCCGCCATCGGCGCGCTCAACGGCCCACGCGATCACCTCGCGCTCGGGCGAATCCTTGGGCAGCATAGTGGTGAGGATCGGGGTGACGCGCGAATCGCCCGGCCGGAAGCGGATCTTGTAATACCACTCGTCGCGGCCGGCGAAACTTTTCCAGCCGCGGGAAATCGGATGTTCGGGCGACGCCTGCGTCACGGCGACGTCATTCACCGGATTCTGCGAATAGGGCCGCTCATAGTACCCGCCGATCCAATCGAGAAACTCCGGCCCGCCTCTTTCCTTTGGAACTTCCACCGCGTAATGCAGGCAGACGAGGCCGACGCCTTTTTTCATCAGGGTACCGATGAGCGCGAGACGGTCGTCCTGGATCATTGGGTGACCATCGCCGCCGTCGAGATAAAACACGAGCGCCCGTGCGCCGTCGAAGATGGAGGCATCCGCCGGCCAGCCGCCCACGACGACTACCGGCTCGATGCCCGGATTTTCCCGAAGACATTTTTCGAGCAACAAAGTGCCCGCGCGAAATTCATGCTCGCCTGCGCCGTGGCTCGGCTTTCCCGCGACCAAAACAATTTTCACCGGAGCGGCAGCGTGCAACATGGAGGCCGCTACGCAAGCCAGCAAGACGTTTCTCAGCATAGATGACATTATATGGAGGGCCGCCTGCCGGTATTTGAGGGCCTGGCCGGGCAACCTGAAAAGATCCCTTGACACGCGCTTTGCTACGATGCTGAATCGTGCGCATTGGGATTGACACGGGCGGAACCTTCACCGATTTTGTCGTTCTGCGGGACGACGGCTCGATCGAGAGCTTCAAGTTGCGCTCCAATCCAGCCTCGCCGGCTCGCGTGATTCTGGAAGGGCTCGCGCGCATCGCGGGACCCGCGCGTGCGGAAGTGGTGCACGGTTCGACGGTAGCTACCAATGCATTGCTCGAGCGCAAAGGTGCGCGCACGGCTTTCGTTACTACGGCGGGTTTTGCCGATCTGGTGCGCATCGGGCGGCAGAACCGCGCCCAGCTCTATAACCTCACGCCCCCACTCAAACGGCATCTTGTGCCGGACTCGCTCTGCTTTGGCATCAGCGAGCGCACGTACTTCGATGGCAAAGTGGGCGAGCGGCCGGCCGCCGCCGAGCTGCGGCGTCTCAAGCGCCGGTTGAGCCGCGCGGGCGTCGGGTCGGTCGCGATCTGTTTTCTGCATTCCTATGAAAACCCGGCGAATGAACGGGCAGCCGCGCGCGCACTCGAAAACGCATATTACCTCTGTTGCTCGCACGAAGTTTCGCCGGAGTTCCGCGAATACGAGCGCGCCTCCACTACCGTCATCAATGCCTATGTTGGCCCGCTCATGGAGGCGTATCTGGCGGAGCTCGCGCGCCTGAGCCGACACCGCGTCTCGATTCTGCAATCGAACGGCGGCTTCATGACCCTCGGTGAAGCACGGCGGCATGCGGTGCGCACGATCCTCTCGGGACCTGCCGGCGGCATCATCGGTGCAGCGGCGGCGGCGCGATGGAGCAGCTTCGATCGGGCCATAACATTCGATATGGGCGGCACGTCGACCGACGTCAGCCTCTGGGACGGAACGCTGCGGCTGACCACCGAGGCTTCAGTTGACGGAATGCCGGTGCGCGTGCCCATGCTCGATATCCATACGGTCGGCGCCGGTGGTGGCTCGATCGCGCGCGTGGATGAAGGCGGCCTGTTGCGCGTGGGCCCCGAGAGCGCCGGCGCCGATCCCGGCCCGGCTTGTTATGGAACCGGCCAACAAGCGACGGTGACCGATGCGCACGTGGTGCTGGGCCGCATTGCGGCGGATCAGTTTTTGGGCGGCGAGATGCGCATCGACGGTGCGCGCGCGGAGGCTGCCATCGATCGCGTCGCTCGCGCCCTCAAGCGCGACCGCATCTCCACGGCGCAGGGGATCGTGCGGGTGGCGAATGCCAATATGGAGCGTGCCATCCGCGTGGTTTCGGTTGAGCGCGGCCGCGACCCGAGGGATTTTCCGTTCGTGGCTTTCGGCGGCTGCGGCGGCCTTCACGCATGCGAAATCGCGGAGGAATTGGGCGTTCGCACCGTTATTGTGCCGCGTCTCGCCGGAGCGCTGTCGGCGCTTGGCATGCTGCTGGCCGACCGCGTTCGCGACTATTCGGCCGGCGTGCTCGATGCTTCCCAGATTGAGCGGCGTTTCCGGCAACTGGAGCGCGTGGCCAGGCGCGAAGTGCGCGGCGCCCGGCTGGAGCGCTTGGGCGATTTCCGCTATGTGGGCCAAAGCTATGAGCTGACTATTCCGTGGGGCGCGTCATTTCACGAAGAGCATCACCGTATTTACGGCTACTCCGATCCCAAGCGGCCGGCTGAAGTCGTTACGGTGCGTGTCCGGGCCACCCTCGAAGTGAAGAAACTGTCCGCCGGCCGGACGAAGCGCGTGCCGCAGCCTATCAGGCCGAACGCGCACAATATGTTTACCGCAGGCAGGTTCCGGCGAGTGCCGGTTTTCGTAAGAGATCAAACGCCGGAAATCGGCACGCCGGGGCCGGCGTTGGTGGTCGATTATGGCGCGACGACATTGATTCCAGGCGGTTGGAAATTTCTCGTCGATCGCGCTGGGAATCTGATCGCCCGGCGATGAAAGCCGCTCTCAATACCAATATTTGGTTTTTTTCGCCCACTCGGAGTCGGGATATTTCTGGTGCAACAACCGAAACGCCTGCTCGGAGAATGGCGATTTTTCTTTGCCACAACCGTAGTGCCCCGCACTCACAACCATGTGCAGAGCTTCGGGGACGCGCGCATCATCCGGATGCGCTTTCGCCCATTCAAGGGTCTGAGCCGCGAGATATTCAGGCGCTGCGGGCGCTTTCGTAAGACGCGACCATTCCTCGCGCCCTTGCTCCTGCTCTGCTTTCGAAAGAAAGTGCGCCTGCGGGGCGCCATCTTTATATAAAGGTTGTTGCGGCTCACTGAGCACGATATTTTCGAGATAGTAGTTGCGGAAGGTGTTGCTCGGGTCCGGCGCAAGCGAGCACCACCAGTTATCGTGAAACAGGTCCCTCTTGCCAACCGGAGACATCCTGCTGAATCCAGCACGCACGTACGGCTGCAATCCGGGGGACTTCAACATCAGCCACACCGCCGCAAACCCGCGCGCTTCCGCGCCCCGCGCTTCTACATATGACCGTAGCGGCTGCTCCAGTTCGGGCGCGAGGTCACCGAGTATAGGCGCGAGCTCCATCGCCGCCTTATGATCGTCGAGCAAAATTGCGCGCGTCCACGCGGCGAGCGCCACCCGGCGGCGTAGCGGCCGCGGCAGGGCCGGCTGCCGTGCAGCGTCCAACAGCAGGTTAAGCGGGATTTGCTCGTTGATGATCCTGATCGAGTCCGTATCGAAGCCCGGAGTTTTCGGAGAGAGGTCCTGAGGCAGGCCGGCGGCTGCGACGTTGATCTCGCCCCTTCCGTCATTCACGCCGGTGGCCGTTCGTGACGCATATTGCAGAAACTCGTCCCAGCTACGGGCCAGTTTCATACGCTCGGCGCGAAACAGGTTCACCGCGGATGCGGGCAGTGTGCGCTGTTTCAGCAACACGTCGAGGCGCGTGCGCGCTTCATCGTTGCGTTCGCCTTCCATTAATATCCGGATTACGTGAAACTCGACCGTTGCGTATCCGGGAGAGTCAGGCGCAACCGCGCCGCCGGCAGAGACGAGTTCGGAAGCGGCCGCATGCTTTCCATCAGCTTTCGCAAGCGCCGCTACCAGCCACTGTCGCGCGTGGGTCGAGCGCCACTGGTCGACTGCATGATCGGCCGCATCTTTGCCTCCGCCCTGGAAGTTGAAAATCCAGTTGGTAAGATCCTGGCTCAGCGGAAGCGCATTCGGTCCGCCATACTTGCCCGCTTCGAATTGATCGTAGAGATAACGGTAATCGGTGAGATCCTGCTGAATGTTAGCCTCAGCATTCTTGCGGACAAGCTTCTCCGCGAGCTCGCGCATGCGCTCCTCTGGATGGAGCCGCGCTTCCACATAACCGAGCAACGCGGTGGCCGCAGGATGAACCGGCCTGCGGCTCGAATCATCCAGCACGCTTTTCAGTTGCTTTTCGGCTGCGGATAATGCACCGTTATCGACGCCTTCTCCCTGGACGCTGAGCGTGGCCCTCCGTACGAGCGTTCTGGCAATCATGTATGGAGCAATCCCGCTCCAGGGGGATCCGTGGTCAGCGGCGATCTCACCGAACAGAGTTTCGGCTCGCTCCAGATCGCTCGCGTAAAAATTCGCCGCGGCGATCTGGTATGCCCGGTCGGCCCGAGCGAGCGAATGCGCGCCGGCGTCGAGCGGCGTTGGGATCGCCGGTGCTCCTGAACAATTGGCGAACACCTGGTCCTGCGCGGCAAGCCAGGTTTTCACCTCCGGGCTCGCGGCGCCGAACTTTCGCGCACGATCCTCGAGCGTTGCCACTGCCGTATCGAATGCAGGGCTGGAGCAGTTCAGGTAATAGCTGAAGTAGCCCTGCTTCCGAATCTGGCGGAAGACGTCGATTTTCGGAGCCGGCCCTGCTCCCGCCACCTTGGTTCGCGCGGCCAGCCAACGTTCCACCGCCGCCGGCTGCTGAGCGCTCCACTGAGATTCCATTTGAGGCCCGGGGCCGAACAGCGCCTTTCGTTCGGCATCATTGAGCCCGATGCCGGCTAAATAACGATATGCAATCACCAGATAAATTCGCGTATAGCCAGGCTGCAGAACGCCGAGCTGGCCGTGTGCATATGCATCCGTTGCTTCGGGCATTCTCGCTGGCGTGAAAACCGCTTGCGGAATAAATGGCCCGCAACTGGACAGCTCCGGCGGATCGCAAAGACTCGCGGCCAGAACTAACAGAAGCAACGCCCGCCAGGTTCTCAGCGCCATCGCGACACCTCCCGGATCGCCGCGCGCAGTTCGGGTTCCGACCAGCTTCGCGGATGAAAAATATAGACGCGCCGTCCGGATGGCAGCTTCGCGAGCGGTTCATCGGTCGAAATTCCCACGCTCGATTGGCATAGCGCCGGCCGGAACTCGTCGCCAGGCCGGTACGGCTCGGCGCCCATGCGAAACAGCATGGGAACCGCCTCGTTGACCGGCAGATCTTTGATCCAGTCGTCGGACTCGCACCAGGATGCGAGCGCCGTCATCGAAAGCGGCATCGAGCCGGGCAGCACGCGCCGCAAATCTTCGAGTAATACGCGATAAAAATTTCGCTCCGAAGCCTTGGCATCGTAGTCCACCTGCAATGCCCGAACTCCGGGAAATTGCGTGGCCTCGAGGATCGCGTGCTCAACATCCGCTCGCGCGGAAACCTCAGGATCCTGTGTTTCAACGCGCACCACGGCCATGAGCGCTGCGCCCGGCGCGGTCACCAGCGGCTGGAGCCGCGGCCGCGTGGTTACGATATCGCCGTGTACATGAACCGTGCATGCCAGAAACGCAACGCCCGCTTCATTCGGGTTGATCGAATCCAGGCGCTCCGGTCGCTCCCAGGCCCAGATCATGATCCGCGGAAATCCCGGCAGCGGATCGTGACGCGGCCGGTAAGCCAGAGCCGCCATTCCGAGTGCGATTGCGATCACCAGTGCTTTGCGCATGCGCTGCCTCCTGCCTGCGATAAATCTCGATCCATTGGCCCCGGCGTGTCCAGCGTGCCACAAGCCGTGCACCAAGCAACACACGCAGATCGCCGCCCTCGACCGGCGGCTCGTAACCGTAATACCGGTGAAGAAAAGCGGTCCAGCGGGCGTTCTGCATCAGCCCCCAAGGGTCCCATGCCAGCGAATAGAGCACGAAAACGGCCACATCCTCGCGCGCCAGCAGTGCTACGTCGCTCGCTTGGAAGCTTTCAACTTCGCGAACGGACAGCGGGCTGCTGACATAGCCAAATTCGGACCGCCGTAAAGCCGAAGCCAGCGGAAACGTCGTCGCTACACGTTGGCGCGGAAAGTGCTTTTCCAGATAGCGGGCCGCTTGCGCGTGGAGTTTGACGAAATCCGTGAACGCCAGGTTGTTTTCCATGGGAAACGGATACGGTGGATTCACGAAATTTGCGGCAATCAGACCTAGCATCAGCGCCGTGGTGCTCGCGACGCGCCAACGAACTGGGAATTTCCAGAATGCCGCCGCAAACGCTATATAAAGGACCGGCAGAACCGGCAGCAGATAGCGCTCCAATACCGCCCCGCCGAGCACGCTGACCAACAAAACGTGCGCCGCGGCCAGCGATCCGGCAATCTTCCATTCGCGCGTGTGAAAAACCGTGGAACGCTTCAGCGCCAGCCCGGCGGCAATCGTGCCGATCCAATGCCCGCTGCCGATCAGTAAATAGTACAGACGCCGCGCCAGTGCCAGCGCCAGGCGCACCGGCTCGAGCGGGTATCGCAGGTTGTAAGCGGTGAACGAAGCATTACCAAACAGATGTCCTGTCGCACGGTCGAGCATGACCAGCCAGGCAGCCAGCGGCACAATCGGTAGCAGAAACCAGAACGCGTCCCGCCGCCGCCCTTCCCGCCACAGCCAGCCGGCGAATATCAGCGGCGCAATCACGCCCGTCTCCTTCACCAGCACGAGCACAATCGAAACCGCCACCGCAGCTCGCAACCGGTCTTCCAAAAAAAGCAGCAGCGCAAGCGAGAAGAAAACCATCGCCGGCATATCGAGCTGCGCCAGCATCGACTGCGCAAAAAATAACGGCGATATAACGAGCAAAATACCGGCCGAGAGCGCCGCATCCGCCGGCAATCCCATCCGGATCGCCAGCCGATGCGTGATCCAGGAGCCTGCAGCCGCCAGCGCCAGCATTGCCAAACGGGTCGCAGCGATCGAATACCCGGCGACGCTCCACACCGCCGCCAGATAGGCCATCACCAGCGGAGGATGAACATTCGGAACCGTCGAGCGCGGAATCCACGCGCCGTGCTGAAAAATATCCAGCGCGGCGGGAACGAATTGTCCGAGCTCGTCCCAGTAGTAGGGGAGTCTTAAGAATGACGCGTGGCTGAGGAGAACGAAAACGGCAATGCCCGCGGGAAGCAGCAGGCCAAGATTCGCACGAGTCGGCCCGCCCGCTTTCTCCCGCTCCATTTGCGGATCACTGAATGAAACTGGCTCCGGCGCGCGGCTCGAGCTTGATCTCACCGAACGCCGCTTCATATTGCGTCACGTTCTGCTGCAAAACGTTCAGCAGCGCCTTGGCCTGCTGCGGGCTCAAATAGATTCCCTGAAAATTGCGGATGTCCACGTTGTCCGGCGCGGTTTGATTTACCAGCCCGAACAGCAGCAGGAAATCCCAGAGATTGACGCGAACCTGGACGCTGTTGGCATACCCTTCGCGGTACTCGGGCAAGTTGATCAGGTGAATTTTCGGCTGTTGTTGTGGCGGGTGCATAGACCTTACATGGTGACCTACCCTCATGCGCGCGTCAACCCGGCGGCGTAAGTTCCTATCGCTCTCCTGTATCCTGGAAAGCATGTCGCGCATGTTGGACGAGATCCGCCAGCAGCCGCAAGCGCTCGCGCGTACTTTGCGCGCCGAACTCCGCCGCGTGGAGCGCTTCAAGCGCCTGATCGAAAAACGCCGGCCCCGTCTGATCGTCCTTGCGGCCCGCGGCACCTCCGACAACGCCGCCCTTTTCGGCCGCTACCTGCTAGAAATAACCACCGGCATTCCCGTGTCTCTTGCCGCCCCTTCAATTTACACGCTCTACGACGCCCGTATCGATTGCCGCGACGCGCTGGTTGTCGCCATCTCGCAATCCGGCGAATCGACCGACACCAACCTGGTCCTCTCGCACGCAAGAAAACAAGGCGCACTCACCGTCGGCATCACCAACGAAGCCAACAGCTCGCTCGCCCGTCTCGCCGAGCACGTTTTCTTTGTTCATGCCAAAAAAGAGAAGAGCGTGGCAGCTACCAAGACCTACACCGGCCAACTGCTCATGCTCTACCTGCTGGCGTACGCTCTCGGCGCGAAAATTCGCCCCGATGATCTCGCCCGCCTGCCCGAACGCGCCCACGCGGCTCTCGCGCTCGAGCCCGAAATCGCCGCCCTCTCCGAGCGCTACCGCTTCATGCATCACGCCGTAGTCATCGGCCGCGGCATGAATTACGCCAACGCCTTCGAGTTCTCGCTCAAGCTGATGGAGACTTGCTATGTGGTCGCCGAGCGCTTCTCCTCGGCGGATTTTCTCCACGGGCCGATCGCGCTGGTCGAGCCGAATTTCCCCGTCTTCGTCTTCGCCCCTTCCGGCGCAACCTGGCCCGGAGTGCAGGAGGCGCTCCAAAAACTGAAGCCGCTCACGCATGAGACGGTCGTGATCACCGATGCCGGAAATCGCGCGGCCCTCCAGTCCGTCCCGCGCGCCATCCGCCTGCCGCACCGCTCGCGCGACCTCTATTCACCCATCCCTTACATCATCCCTACGCAAATCTTCGCCGCGCGTCTCGCGGTGGAAAAAGGTCTCGATCCCGACCGCCCCCGCACCCTCACCAAAGTAACCCGCACCCTATGATTTGCGCGCCAGATCGCCGGCCAGCCGCCCCAGCGTCACCAGCGCCCGGTCGATCGCGTCCGACCACCGGTATCCGCAACTGATGCGGATTGCATTCTTGAACCGCCCGCCCGCTGAAAAGATCATTCCCGGCAGAATGCTGATTTTGGCCGCGAGCGCCGCGTGAAATAACTCCAGCCCGTCCACCTGCCGCGGCAATTCCACCCACAGAACGTAACCGGCATCCGGCCGTGTGATCCGCGTGCCTTCCGGAAAATACTTGCCGATCGCCTGGCTCACCATGCGCACCTGTTCGGCGAACGCAATGCGCAATCGCGCCAGATATCGCTCGTACCCGCCGGATTCGATGTACTCCGCCAGCGCCAGTTGCGGCAGCGAAGCCGTCGCTATGGTCGTGGCGAATTTCAACCGCTCCACGGCCCCGCGAAATTGCCCTGCCTCGATCCACCCCACGCGGAAGCCCGGCGCCAGCACCTTCGAAAACGACGTGCACAGCAGCACCATCCCCTCGCGATCGAACGCCTTGGCTACCCTGGGGCGCCGCGCGCCGAACGCCAGATCGCCGTAAAGATCGTCTTCGATCAGCGCCACCCGGTGCCGCGCCGTCAATTCCACCAGCGACTTCTTATATTCGTCACTGAGCACATATCCGAGCGGATTATGCCCGTTGGTCATCGTTACGCATGCTTTAATCTGGTGCTTGCGGATGGCGTGCTCCAGCACCTCCAGGCTCATTCCTTCGCGCGGATGCGTCGGAATCTCGATGGCGCGCATGCCCAGCGATTGAATCGCCTCCAGCAGCCCGAAATAGGTCGGGCTCTCGACCGCGACAACGTCGCCGGCCGCCGCCACGGCACGCAGTGCCAGATTGACTGCCTCCATGGCCCCGCACGTCACCACGATCTCGGACGGCGAAAAGTTGCAGCCGCATTCGAGCGCGCGTCGCGCAATCTGCCGCCGCAGCGGCTCAACGCCTGGAGAAAATTCGTAGCCCCCGCTGTGCAGCGGCATCCTTCGCGTGATGCTGCGCAGAATCTGGTTTAGTTTCTGGTGCGGAAAAAGCGATGGCTCGGGGCACGCCGTGCCCAGCGGCACATTTGCCGGATTGCGCGCCGTGTGCACGATTTCCGCCACGATGCCGTCGTCGCCCGCGCGTGTCGGCTTGGGTTGCGGAGTCCTGTACCGCGGCTCGGGAATCATCTTGGCGAACGGCACCCGCACAAAGAAACCGGAACGGGGCCGCGCTTCGATCGCCCCGCGGTCCTCCAGCCACAAATACGCCTGCAGCACCGTCGAAATGCTCAGCCCCTCGCGCCGGCTCAGCCAGCGCACCGAGGGCACGCGTTCGCCCGCGCGCAGCAGGCCTCCCGCGATCTGCCCTTCGAGCGTATGGGCGAGTCTCAGATAAAGTGGCAATTTGGCCGTGGCGGACCGGGGCATCAGTTCATCAAATTTTACATCTGTACTGGTTACATTGCAATAATTCTGCATCTGTACTTACCGTGTCGTTTTCGGCATCATCGATCTTGAGGGAGATCCAGCAGGAAGCTGCGGCGGGCGGAATCCCGGTCTGATCGCCGCGCTTCACAACCAGGAGGTGTATCTTGCAAGCCGAACTCGCCGTCGAGCTCCGCAGAGTCCGCCGGCCCAAAAACCTGACCGCTGCCGAATTCCAGTTCCACAACCGCCTGAGCCCCGCGCAGGTCGAGCAGCTCTGGC
The DNA here is from genome assembly GCA_035280425.1 of Bryobacteraceae bacterium. Classification (GTDB taxonomy): domain Bacteria; phylum Acidobacteriota; class Terriglobia; order Bryobacterales; family Bryobacteraceae; genus QHXW01. Next base: position 208,212 of record DATEFW010000024.1, read on the forward strand.
GCTTATACCAATCCGAATGGTGGAGCCGCGGCCGCAAGCTCTCCGACACACGCCGCGTCGTCGAAAACTCGGACCTCGTCTTCGCGTTCTCCGATCCCGAAACCGGCGAGCTCGCCGCCTTCGCGCGCGTCCTCACCGATTACACCTATAAGGCCCTCATCTTCGACGTCATCGTCGAGCCGTCCCGGCGCAAGCTCGGTCTCGGCCGCCGCCTCGTCGACGTCATAGTCTGTTCTCCCGCGCTGCTGTTCGTGGAAAACCTGGAGCTTTACTGCCGCCCCGAACTGATCCCTTTTTATGAGCAGTGGGACTTCACGGCCAACTTGCGGCGGGTTCATTTCATGCGCCGCACCCAGGAACCCTGGTAGCAGCCGCGGCCTCAAAACTCGCCAGCCGCGTCAAATGTAGAATGGAAGACTCTGAATCTGACTTCCAGGAGGCGACTTATGACGCGCTTCGCCGCGATTTCTATCTGGATGGCCTGCGGAGCCTTTTGCTTCGCGCAATCCACTCACCCGCTGCTGTTGCAAAAACCGGCGCTCAGCCGCACGCAGATCGTCTTTAGTTACGGCGGCGACCTCTGGAGCGTCAGCCGGCAAGGCGGCGATGCCACTCGCCTGACGGCCGGCATTGGAACCGAGACCGACGCCTATTTCTCTCCCGATGGCTCGCAGATCGCCTTTACCGGCGAATATGACGGCAACCTGGACGTCTATGTGATGCCCGCTGCCGGCGGAATTCCAAAACGCCTGACCTACCATCCGGCAGCCGACTTCGTTCAGGGATGGACGCCTGACGGCAAACAGATCCTGTTCCGCTCCACGCGCAACAGCTACTCGCGCTTCGCCCGGCTGTTCACCATGCCCGTCGAGGGCGGCGGCCTTCCCGCTGAGCTTCCGTTGCCCATGGCCGAGCAAGGTTCCTATTCCGCCGACGCCTCGCACATCGCCTACATGCCGCTGGCCCCCGCCTTCGCCACCTGGAAACGCTATCGCGGCGGCCGCGCCACGCCCATCTGGATTGCCAACCTTTCCGATTCGAGCGTCGAAAAACTGCCTCGCCAGAATTCCAACGACTTCAATCCCATATGGGTCGGTTCGCGAGTCTACTTTCTCTCGGATCGCAATGGCCCCGTCACACTGTTCGCTTACGACACCGCCAGCAAGAAAGTCAGCGAGCTGATTCACAATGCCGGTCTCGATATCAAATCGGCATCCGCCGGCCCCGGCGCCATCGTCTACGAACAATTCGGCGAGATTCACCTCTTCGACCTGACGACCGGAAAAACTCGTAAGATCGACATTCACCTCGCGGCCGATTTCCCTGAAGCGCGCCCGCAATACGAAAAAGCCGCAAAGCAGATCCTGAACGCCGCACTTTCGCCTACCGGCGCGCGCGCCGTTTTTGAAGCCCATGGCGAAATCCTTACGGTCCCTGCCGAAAAGGGCAGCATCCGCAATCTGACCAATACCCCGGCAGCCGCCGAGCGCGATCCCGCCTGGTCGCCCGACGGCAAACAAGTCGCCTATTTTTCCGACGAGTCCGGAGAATATGAGCTCTGCATTCGTAACCAGACCGGCATGGGCGACGTGCAAAAAATCAAGCTGGGAGATCCGCCCTCGTTCTATTACGGACCTACATGGTCGCCCGACGGCAAGAAGATCGCCTACACCACCCGCATCGCGCTCTGGTTTATCGATCTCGACAAGAAAACTCCGGTGCGCGTCGATGAGGACACCTACGATTCGCCATCCCACGATCTCAATCCCGCCTGGTCGCCCGATAGCAAATGGCTGGCATATACCAAGCTGCTCAAAAACCATTTGCGCGCCGTTTGCCTCTATTCGCTCGATGAATCCAAGGTGCATCAGATTTCCGATGGCATGAGTGACGCCGAGTACGCCGTCTTCGATCCCAACGGCAAGTACCTTTATTTCACCGCCAGCACGAATCTCGGCCTGACCACCGCGTGGCTCGATATGACCAGCCTCGATCGCGACGTGACGCGAAGTGTGTACGTCGCCGTTCTGAGCAAGGACGAGCCCTCTCCCATCGCGCCCGAAAGCGATGAGGAAAAGGGCAAAGACGCGGATAAGAAGTCCGACGCCGATCAGAAGGCCGGCAAAGACAAGGCCGATAAAGACAAACCGAAGGAGCCGGCGAAGGTCAAAATCGACCTGGCAAACATCGGCCAGCGAATTCTGGCGCTGCCTATTCCCGCGCGTGATTACCGCGGCATGCTGCCGGGCAAAGAGGGCGTTCTGTTTCTAGTCGAAGATCCGCCAGGCATGCAGGAGCCCGGCCCCGACCGCCAGATCGTCCACAAATTCGAGCTCAAGACGCGCAAGACCGAAAAAGTTCTGGATGGCTTGCGCTCTTTTGACGTCTCCCGTGACGGTGAAAAAATGTTGTATCGCCAAGGCGACAAGTGGACCATTGCGTCTACTTCCAAGCCGCCCAAGCCGGGCGATGGCCTCCTCAAGATGGACGACATGGAAGTCCGTGTCGACCCCCGTGAAGAGTGGAAGCAGATGTACCACGAAGTCTGGCGCATCGAGCGCGACTTCTTCTACGATCCCGGCCACCACGGCCTCGATCTCCACGCCGCCGAAGCCAAATACGAACCATATCTCGATGGAATCGCGAGCCGGGCCGATCTCACCTACCTGTTTCAGGAAATGCTGGGCGAGATCTCGGTCGGGCACATGTACGTGGGCGGCGGCACAGAACCGCCGGTCAAACGCGTGAAGGGCGGTTTGCTTGGCGCCGATTACCGGATCGAAAACGGCCGTTATCGTTTCGCGCGCGTCTATAACGGCGAGAACTGGAATCCGCATTTGAAAGCCCCGCTCACCCAGCCCGGCGTAAACGTCGCGGCGGGCGATTATCTGCTCGCGGTAAACGGCCGCGACCTGCGGGCCGCCGATAACCTCTTCAGCTTTTTCGAAGAGACCGCCGGCAAAAGTGTCGCGCTCCGTGTAGGCGCCGACCCAACCGGCGCCGGATCGCGCGAAGTTACCGTCGTTCCCGTCGAGAACGAGTTCGGCCTCCGCAATCTTGCCTGGATCGAAGAAAACCGCCGGAAAGTGGACCAGATGAGCGGCGGCCGCCTTGCCTACGTCTATCTGCCCAATACCGCAGAGGCCGGCTACGAGAATTTCAATCGTTACTATTTCGCGCAGGTGGGCAAAGAAGGCGCGGTGATCGACGAGCGCTTTAACGGCGGCGGCGACGTCGCCGATTACATGATCGAGTATTTGAAACGCCCGCTGATGAGCCTCTGGACCACGCGCGTAGGAGCCGATTTTACAACGCCCCAGAACCAGATCTTCGGACCCAAAGCCATGGTCGTGAACGAATATGCCGGTTCTGGCGGCGACGCGCTGCCCTGGATGTTCCGCGAGCGCCACGTCGGCACTCTGGTCGGCAAACGCACCTGGGGCGGGTTGGTCGGCATCTTCAATTTCCCGCGCCTGATTGACGGCGGCTTCGTCACCGCGCCGAACCTGGCGTTCTACAGCCCCACCGGGGAATGGGACGTCGAAAATCACGGCGTCCCTCCGGATGTCGAAGTCGAGTACGATCCCGCTCAGGTGCGCGCCGGACACGATCCGCAGTTGGAGAAGGCCGTCGAAGTAGTGCTGGCGGAGTTGAAGAAAAATCCTCTGCCGCATTACAAGCGGCCTCCGTATCCCAACTATCACCGCAAAGCCTCTGCCGCCGCGGCCGGTGGACGCTAGCACCGCGCCCGGTTATCATGATCCATCTATGTGTATAATGATTATGTGAGCGTGAAGTACCAGATCGTTTTGCCGGACGATCTTTCCCATGAAATGCGCGCCGCCGCGGCCCGTCTCAAGGTCCCTTTGGCTCAGTTCATTCGCGAAACCATGGAGGGCCGGCTGCGGCAGATGAAGAGCGTCAAATCCAAACAGCGGCCTTTCGATTGGATGCGCAAGCTGCGGGTCGACATCCCGGACCGGGACTTGGCATCCCGGGTCGATGAAATCCTCTACAAGTGACCGTTTTCATCGACACGAGCTATTATGTGGCCTTCCTCAACCCCCGCGACCAGTGGTTCGAGCGCGCCGAAAACGCCGCCCGCGGGCAGTTTCGCACGATCACTTCTTCGCTGATCCTTAACGAAACGGTCTCGCTCTTGCAGGCGAGGGGATTGCTCTCTACGGCGCTCGATTGGCTGCGGGCTGTGCGCGCCGATCCCGATACCCAGATCGTCTACGTCGATGCAGCCATCCAGTCCGAGGCCTGGGATCTGTTCGCCCGTTGGGGCGCGCACGGCGCCAATGCCGTCGATTGCACAAGCTTCGCCATCATGCGCCGGATGAGCATTAAGAAAGCCTTCACGTTTGACCGCCGCTTCCGTAGCGCCGGGTTCGAGACGCTAGGTTGAGCCGCCTCTTCACCCGCATCAGGGTGCGCAATGCGGAGTCGATTGCAGGCTCGGCGGGCCGCGACGCGAGACGTTTCTTGATTTCGGCGTCAATGGTCTCCTCGTTGTCGCAAAATTCCAGCAGGCATCTCTCGATCTCGTCTTGTAGAAACCATTCCGCCGCCGGCAATATGGCCAGCAGGCGATCCGTGATCGCCTTCGATTCCTCCGGCCCCGCCCAGTGGATCCCGAGCTTCGCCGCGCCTGTAACGATCTCCGGTTCCTTTTCCTCGAGAAGCGGCCGCAACGTGGGCCAGTCTTCGTCCCGGATCCCGATCTCGTCCACCAGCCCCAGCGCGCTCTTGCGCCGCCGCAAACTCGACCGGCTTTCGCTCGCCTGCCCGGGCAGCGGCGTCAACGCCGAGAGCACCAGCGCTTCCCGCGCCGCCGCGCCCAGCTTGCGAAAGGCTTCTTCCGCCGCCGGACGATAAAAATCGTCTTCCAAAGCCCGATCGAAATGCGGCATGACCTCCGGCCGCCGAAAGCCGGCGAGCGCTTCGATTGCCCCTACCAGAAACCGGCCCTGAATAACCGCCAGAAGCAGTTGGAAGACATCTTCGCTTTGCCACGCGCCGAGCTGCCGCGCTGCCTCGCTTTCCACCGCCTCCTCGCCAAACCGGGCAATAGGATCGGCGATGTCCTTTGGTTTCATCAGATACTCGGCCAACTCGTCCTTGGCCCGCAGGCCCGCCAGCGCCTCGACCGCCCGGCACCGCGGCTGAAATGTTCCGCTGGGCTTTCCGTGCAACAGAAATTCCCGAAGCGCCGGGATCGCCCTCGGCCCGCACGCGATCAGCCGGGCAACCGCTTCATCGCCGTTGCGCAGCGATTCCAGTTGCACGATCAGTTGTCCAATATCCGGATCAGTCACACAAAGCGCACAATAACATGCGAAGCTGCCGTCGGCTACATGGCTCAGTAACGGTAAGGAATGGATTGCACGGATCAGTCCAAAATGGTATGCTTCTCGATATAAATGGTCTTCCAGCCCCACTTGGATCCGAAGTCTGATCTCCCGCTGTATCAACAGCTACACCACTACATCTTAGGGCTAATTCGCGAAGGTTCGTTGAGGCACGGTGAACGGCTGCCAGCCACTCGGGAATTGGCTGGCCTGCTTGGACTGAACCGTACGACCATTTCGGCTGCATACGAGCTGCTCGAGTCCGAAGGCCTGATTTCCGGCCATGTGGGCCGCGGAAGTTTCGTCACCGGTGGCGAACCGGGCCAGGGGGTGCGCTGGGAGCAGATGCTGGGCCCACGGGCCGCTGCTCCGCCGGTGCTGGCGGAGCGGAGCGGAATTATCAGTTTTGCCGTGTCGCGGCCTTCCGAAGATTTGTTTCCGGCCGCGGATTTTCGCAAAAGCTGCGAAGAGGTGATGGCCAGCCCGGATTTCGCGAGCATCCTGCAACTCGGCTCACCGGGCGGGTACGAGCCCCTGCGGCATTACCTCATGGAGGAGGCCCGGCGCGAGGGTGTGCTGCGGGAAGGCGACGACCTGATCATCACCAGCGGCTGCCAGCAGGCGCTCGATCTGCTGAGCCGCGTTCTGGTGCGCGCGCGGGATAAAGTCGTGCTCGAAGAGCCGGTCTATCCGGGACAAAAGAATCTGTTCATCGAGGCAGGAGCCGAGCTGGCCGGAGTTCCGGTGAATGCGGACGGGATGGATACGAGGCACCTGGAGCAGGCATTAGCCCAGGGGCCGGTGAAGGCTATCGTGGTGACACCGAATTTCCAGAATCCCACTGGGGCAACGCTGAACCTGGCGGGGCGTGAGTCGGTGATGCAGCAAGCTCGCAGGGCCGGCGCGGTGATTATTGAAAACGACATTTACGGCCAGTTGCGGTATGAGGGAGACCGGCTGCCCACGATCAAGCAATTGGACCAGACGGATGGCACGATCCTGGTGCGGAGCTTTTCGAAGATTTCATTTCCCGGACTGCGGGTCGGCTGGGCAATCGGGCCGGGACCGGTGATCGCCCGATTGCTCGAGGCCAAACATCTCTGCGACCTGCACAGCGATCAGCTCTCGCAAGCGGCCCTGCTGCGTTTTGCGCAAACCGGCCGGTTGAAGGAACATCACGCGCGGGTTCTGACGGCCGGCGCGCAGCGGCTCAAAGCTACGTTGGCCGCCTGCGAGCGCTATTTGCCGAAAGGTTCCCGGTTCACGCGGCCGGAAGGCGGAATGAATCTGTGGGTGCGCCTGCCGGAGCCATTGGATGCCGGCGAAATGCTGACCCAGGCGCAACGAGAAGGAGTGGCTTATTATCCTGGAAAATTCTTCGCGGTGGAACGGCCGGAGGCCGGATCGCTGCGGCTGAGCTTTGCGGGCCTCGAACCGAGCCAGATCGAGAGGGGCATCCGGATTCTGGGTGGAATTTTTTCAAACGAATTAGAGCGGATGCAGGGCGCGTGGAATCGCGAACCTGCACCGGCCATGGTTTAAGAGAGGAGATCTTATGTATTTGGACGAAACGTTTCGCGTAAAGGTCGGTCTTGCCGAAATGCTCAAGGGCGGCGTCATTATGGACGTCACCAATGCCGAACAGGCGCTGATAGCGGAAAAAGCCGGCGCGACAGCGGTGATGGCGCTCGAGCGGGTTCCGGCAGATATTCGCAAGGAGGGCGGGGTAGCGCGCATGGCGCCCATCAGCAAGATCCGCGAAATCATGCAAACCGTTAGCATTCCGGTGATGGCCAAAGCGCGCATCGGGCACTTCATGGAAGCGCGCATTCTGGAAGTGCTGGGCGTGGATTATATCGATGAGAGCGAAGTGCTCACGCCCGCCGATGAAGAACACCACATCGACAAGCGCACTTTTAAAGTGCCGTTCGTCTGCGGCGCGCGCAATCTAGGCGAGGCCTTGCGGCGCATCGCCGAAGGCGCGGCGATGATCCGCACCAAGGGCGAAGCCGGGTCCGGGAATATCGTTGAAGCGGTCCGCCACATGCGCACGATCCAGAAAGAGATGAAGCAGCTTACGGTGTTGGGGAAAGAAGAGCTGGTGGCCGAAGCCAAGAAGCTGCAAGCGCCGCTCGAGCTGGTGGAAGAGGTCGCGCAGCACGGCAAGCTGCCGGTGCCGAACTTTTCAGCCGGGGGGATCGCGACTCCGGCCGACGCCGCGCTGGTGATGCAGTTGGGCGCCGAAGCCGTATTCGTCGGCTCGGGTATTTTCAAATCCGCCGATCCGGAAGCGCGTGCGCGCGCCGTCGTGAAAGCCGCGACTTATTTCAACGATCCGCAGAAGCTGCTTGAAGCGAGCGAAGAACTCGGCATCGGGATGCACGGTATCGACGTTTCGAAGCTGCAGGAATCGGAGTTGCTCCAAACGCGAGGCTGGTGATGCACAAAGTCGGGGTGCTGGCGCTACAGGGCGATTTCGAGGCGCACGCGCGCGCGCTCGCCCGTGCAGGAGCCGCGCCGGTTGAGGTACGCAGTGCGTCCGACCTGGACGATCTGGCGGGTCTGGTAATTCCCGGCGGCGAGAGCACTACCATGCTCAAGCTCATCCACGCCGAAGGCATGATGGAACCGCTGGTCGAGTTTGGGAAAAAGCGCCCGATTTTTGGAACCTGCGCCGGCGCGATTCTGGTCGCATCCCAAGTCAGCAACCCGCCGCAGGAGAGCTTCGGGTTGATGGACATTGCGGTCGAGCGGAATGCTTATGGCCGCCAGATTGACAGCCGTGTCGCGCAACTCAAGCCCGAGCCGGAGTTCAACCAGCGGACTGCACCGGGCGATCTGGAAGCAGTATTTATCCGTGCGCCGATCATTCGGCGGATAGGCCCGCAGGCGCGGGTTCTGGCAACGTATCAGGGCGACCCGGTGCTGGTCGAGCAAGGGCGGCACCTGGTGGCCACGTTTCATCCTGAACTGACTTCGGACGCGCGCGTCCATCAGTTGTTTCTCTCCAAGCTGTGACGTCCTCCCGGCCCACGCGAGTGCTGTTCGTATGCATCGGCAACTGCTGCCGCAGCCAGATGGCGGAAGGGTTTGCGAGATGCTACGGAGGGCGGCGCATTGTGAGCCGTAGCGCCGGCCTGGCTCCGGCGGGCATCGTGGTTCCCGAAACGATCCAGATTATGGCGGAAAAAAATATCGATGTCAGCCGGCATTTTTCTAAACCCTTCGATGTGACGGCAGCCAATGAATTTGATGTCTTGGTGAATATGAGCGGCTGCCCCTTGCCGGACGGACTGCGTATTCCCGTGCTCGAGTGGAACATCCCTGATCCGATCGGCCAACCGCTGCCGGTCTACCGCCACGTGCGGGACCAGATTGAAGGCCTTGTAGCGGACCTGATCGCTCGTTTACACCCGCGGCTTGCGAATTTCCGGCTGTGAGCGCGGTTCTGGACAAAGATTCCCTTCGTATGAGACGCAACAAGAAAATCATCTTTCGTTCCCGTGCTAGGGTCTCTCCTAGTTTGCTAACTGAAATTCCCGACTTATAATCGGTTTTGAGCTTGAATTCGCGATGCAACGCGATATGATTTTGCGGATCTTGCGCGCGGATATGGCTGCCGCCCGAAAATGGCGCGCCGCAGCAGCCCGCCAGTTCGCAGAATTCACGCAAAAGCCGGGTATTGCTTCCCCAGAGCAGATCCAGCAGGCCTCGCGGCGCCACTCAGAAGCCGTTGAAGCTGTGACTTTGGCTGGCGAGAGACTGGACAGTTTTTTACACAATGGAATCGTTCCCACCGATCTGCAAATGAAAACCACAGAGCGGAAACCGGCTGCGAAAGTACAACGGGCAGCCGGGGAGAAGGCCGGTTAGCGGTCCAATTTCCGCGATTCCCGCGGGAATACGGACAGTTACCCAATTCCGGCAACGCGTTAGCGATGCCCCTTGCGCCGCCAGTGCAATTTCGTAATAATTACAATTACACAGGTGATTGTTAGCCAAGACCAGGAGTCCTGTTAGTGCCGGCTGCTGCGAGGAAGTCTGCCTTAGTGCGCGCGTTAAGCGCGTGCGTTGACGATTTGCAGAAGCGGCAAACGCGCCGCTTCCTGCAAGGGCTGGCGGCCGACGAACTGCAATACATTGCTGAATTTCTGGGTTCCTGTATTCTGGAAAGCTCCGGGCGGTTTCGCTGCAGCCGGATGCAATTAGCGGAGGCGATCCGGAGATTCGACGGCAGCCGGCATTCGTCACAAGCCGACGCCCGGTGCCCGCATTGCGCGGAGGGCTGGTTGCCGGATCCGGAACACAAGATGATCCTTTTGCTGGAGTATCTGTGCCGCTCCGGTATCGCGCAGTTCACCTTGGGCGTAGGCGCGGGACAGAGTTAAGCTCTCGCCCGCAGCCCTGTTTGCGCTTGTCCTGATTCGAGTTCTGAACTCTCCAAATGCTAAAATAGAGAATTCCTGGGAGGTCGTCTAACGGTAAGACTGCAGACTCTGGATCTGCGTATCGGGGTTCGAGTCCCTGCCTCCCAGCCAACAGCCTGCTCGTCCTGATTTCACCAGAGCTGATGGGAGAACCCGACCTGGTAGAGAATGCCGCCTTGCTCTCGCGAATCTGATTCTGCTTCACCTGGTTCCAGCGCGCCGGCGCCCGAGCCTTCCTATAAGGACCCGGGACCGTCTATCGCGATCAGTGCGACTTTTACAGCCGAAGCTCTAGAGCAAACCCTGTTATTCTGGCTGCCCAGGCTAGGCTTCAACCTTCCCGTTCGTTTTGCTCCATACAATCAGGTGTTCCAGCAATTGCTGGATCCAGGCAGCCTGCTGGCGGCGAATCGGGACGGTTTTAACGTGGTCCTGGTGCGCTTCGAAGACTGGGCGCGCTTTCGTGATGCGGTGAACGTCGCGGATCTGGAACGGGAAGTGCGGCACCTGGAATCGGCGCTGCGCTCGGCAGCTGCCACGGCAGCATCGCCGACGCTGGTGTGTTTGTGCCCGGCCTCCCCGGATTTTTTGAGCGACAGGGAACGAAGGGAGTTCCTCGAGCGATCGGAAAATTTCCTGGCGGCCGCTCTGCGAGATGTCGGTGCGATTCATGTTGTGACGAGCGCCGAGCTTGCCGGCCTTTATCCGGTGACCGGTTATTACGACCCGCACGCCGATCAATTGGGCCATGTGCCGTATACGCCGGAGTTTTTTGCAGGGCTGGGCACCATGATCGCGCGCCAGCTGAATGCGGCGCGCATGCGGCCGTACAAGGTGATCGTGCTGGATTGCGACGACACCCTATGGGAGGGAATCTGCGGGGAGGATGGGCCGCAAGGCGTGCGGCTGGACGCGGGACGGAAGGCGCTTCAGCAATACATGCTCGCGCAACGCGAAGCCGGGATGGTGCTATGCCTGGCGAGCAAGAACAATCCGGAGGACGTGGAAGAGACGTTCCGCGCGCATCCTGAAATGCCGCTCCGGATGGAGCATTTCGCCGCCACCCGGCTGAATTGGGAAGCCAAGTCGGCCAACCTGCAATCGCTCGCCGAAGAGCTGAACCTCGGGTTGGATAGTTTCGTTTTTGTGGACGATAGCGCGGCGGAGTGCGCAGAAGTTCAAGCCGGCGCGCCGGAAGTGCTGGCGCTTGCGTTACCGGCCGATGCCGGGGGCTGGGGCGCATTTTTGCGCCACGTGTGGGCGTTGGACCACTGGTCGGTGACAACCGAGGATCGCGCGCGCGCCTCGCGGTACGCACAAGAGGCCGAGCGCGCGCGGCTGGCGCGGCGATCCGCAAGCTTCGAGGAGTTTCTGGCATCGCTGAAGCTGGAGATTCGGATCGCCCCGATGCCCGAGCATGCGCTGGCGCGCGTAGCGCAGCTTACGCGGCGGACCAGCCAGATGAACTTCACTACGATTCGCCGGTCGGAAGTGGAAATCTCGCGTTTGATTGGTGAGCAGGGATTCGAGTGCCTTACGGTCGATGTGAGCGACCGGTTCGGCAGCTACGGATTGACGGGCGTTATGCTGTTCCGGAGCGACGAGCGGGCGCTTTATCTGGATTCATTCCTGCTGAGTTGCCGCGCGCTGGGCCGCGGGGTGGAACATCAGATGCTCGCTGCGCTTGGGCGCACGGCGCGGGAGCGCGGGCTGTCTACGGTCGAAATTTCATTGGTCCGGACGGCGCGCAACCGTCCGGCGGAAGCGTTGCTTTCTGCAATCGGCGCGCAGTTTCGCGAGAGCACGGTGGATGGATGGATTTTTCATTTCCCATCCGAGTATCTGGGCGAGGTGCGCTATACGGCGGGAATCCGGGGCGGTGGCGCGGAGAAGCACGCGGACGAAGGTACTGCATTGCCGGCGGAAACACGGCAGGTGGATTACGCCCAAATTGCAAATGAATTTCGCGAGCCGGTGCAAATTCTGCGGGCGGCAGGACGGAAGCAGCGCCGGCCGAAGGCTCTGGAGCCGACGGACATGCCGCGAACGGAACTGGAACGGCGGTTGGCCGGCATGTGGGCAAATCTGCTGAGCGTTCCCGCGGTCGGGATTCGAGACAATTTTTTCGATCTCGGCGGGCACTCTCTGTTGGCGGTTCAACTTCTTTCGGTGGTGCGGCAGACGTTTGCCGTAGATCTTTCGCTGAAAGTTGTTTACAGCGGCGATTTCACCGTAGCGGAGCTAGCCAAAGCCATCGAGCTGCGCGAAATCGAAGCCGCGGGTGCGGACCGGTATACGGAAATTCTTCGCGAGCTGGAGGGGCTTTCGGAGGAACAGGTGCGCGCGGCGCTGGCGGAAGAGCAGGACGGCACCGGGCGGGGCCCCTCGTAAATTTATGCGCGTATTGCTCGCGTCCAGCGCTTCGCATGTGCCGCCGCGCGGCGGATCGACGCGCAGCAATCTCGCCTGGCTCGAGCAATTGTCGAAGAGCGGGCACGTTTGCCGCGTGATCGGCGGAACGGTGCCGGCCACTAACCCGGAGCAGATCCAGCATGTGCGGCGCGAGCTCGAAGATCTGCAGTTTGAGCGGCCGCCCGTAGAAGTGCAGTCGATCGCCGATCCCGTGAGGCGGGCTGCGGCGCTCGCGCAGCAGATCCGCGACTTTCATCCCGACTGGGTGCTGGTTTCGTCGGAAGATATCGGCCAGGCGCTTCTGCGCGCCGCGCACGAGAACGCGCCGGGCCGCGTGGTGTACCTCGCGCATACGCCGCAGTTTTATCCGTTCGGTCCGGCGAGCTGGAACCGGGACGCCGAGGGCACGGAGCTGGTGGCACGCGCGGCGGCGGTTGTGGCCATCGGCCAGCACACGGCGGCCTACATTCGCAAACACGCGGGATGCCGAGTGGAAGTGATTCACCCGCCGATTTACGGCTCGGGTCCGTTTGCGCGCTGCGTCGCGGCGGATGGTCCGGTTCTGATGATCAATCCATGCGCCGTGAAGGGCATTTCGATTTTTGTCGCGCTCGCGGCGCGCTTTCCCGACGGGACATTTTCGGCGGTGCCCGGCTGGGGAACGACGCCGCAAGACCGGCGCGCGCTGGCCGCCTTGCCCAACGTGCATTTGTTGCGGAACTCGAAGAACATCGACGATGTGCTCGCGCGGACCAGCGTCCTGCTGATGCCGTCGTTGTGGCTCGAAGGATTCGGACTGATCGTAGTGGAAGCCATGCTGCGCGCGATTCCGGTGATCGCGAGCGATTCGGGCGGGCTGGTGGAGGCCAAGCTCGGGACGAATTTCGTGATCGCCGTGCGGAAGATCGAAGAGTACGAGCCGGTGTTCGACGATCAAGGGCTGCCGCGAGCGGTTTTGCCGGAGCAGGATATTGAGCCTTGGGCCGCGGCCCTGGATGCGCTGCTGCGAGACCGCGATTTGTACGAGCGCGAATCGGCCGCGTCGCGCGAAGCGGCGCTCGGCTTTGTCGATGCGCTGCGGCCCGGGCGTTTTGAAGAATTCCTGCTCGGGCTTGCGCCGGGTGAACCGTTGGCGCGCCGCGCGGACGCTCTGGAAGGACTTTCGCCTGACAAACGGGCATTGCTGCTCGAGCGCTTGCGCGCGGCCTCGAAGACGTCGCGCGGCACGTAACGCATCATGCGCATTCTGCTGGCGCAAAATTCCCGCTATTACCCGTCGCACGGGGGCGGCGATAAATCGAACCGCCTGTTGATGCAGGCCTTAGCGGCACGCGGGCATACGTGCCTGGTGGTCGCGCGCACCAGCCGGTTCGGAGCGGCAGAGCACGAACTATTTCTGTCGGAGCTGGCATCGCGCGGGGTTAAGGCGAGTGCACGGGAATCCGGTGTCGCGATTTTCGAGCGCGCCGGCGTCGAGGTGCATACCGTAACCAACCACCCGAGTTTTCGCGGATATTTCTCCGAAGCGGCGGCGCATTTCCGGCCGGACATCATTCTGGCTTCGACCGACGACCCGGCACAGCTTCTGCTCGAAGCGGCCATGCGTATGGAGACGGCCCGCGTAGTCTATCTCGCGCGTGCCACGCTGGCGCTTCCGTTTGGTCCGGATTGCGCATTTCCTAGCGAATCGAAGAGGGAAATGTTGCGGCGCGCCGCCGCGGTCGTGGGCGTGAGTGAATACGTGGCGGGTTACATCCGGCGCTCCGGCGGCATCGACGCCGTGCACGTGCCGATCTCGCTTCTCGAAGGTGGGCCGTACGCGCCGCTGGGCAAGTTCGAGAACGAATTCGTCACCATGGTGAATCCGTGCGCGGTGAAGGGCATTTCGATTTTTCTGGCGCTCGCGGAGCGCATGGCGGACGTCCACTTCGCCGCCGTGCCGATGTGGGGCACGAACGAGGAAGACCGGCGCGCGCTCGGCAAACATGCGAACATCACGATCCTGCCTGCCGTCGATGACATCACGAAGCTGCTCGCGCGGACGCGCGTGCTTCTGGTTCCTTCGCTTTGGGCCGAGGCGCGATCGCGGATTGTAGTGGAAGCCATGCTGCACGCGGTGCCGGTGATGGCGAGCAACGTCGGCGGCATTGCGGAAGCGAAGCTCGGGGTGGATTACCTCATTCCCGTGCGGCCCATCGAAAAATATCGGGAGCGGGTGGATGAACAGATGGTGCCGGTCGCCGAAGTCCCGGGGCAGGATATCGGGCCGTGGGAAGAAGCGCTCCGGAAGCTCGTGACCGGCCGGCCGCATTACGAGCAATTGTCGCGAGCCTCGCGCGCTGCGGCGCTCGCCTATGCGGATCAACTCAGCATTGAGCCCTTCGAGCGCCTGCTTGTCGAAGTCATAAGCAGGCCGAAGAAATCCCACGCAGCGCCCGCGAGCATTGAAAATCCGGATCCCCTGGCGAAACTCTCAGCCGAAAAACGCCGCCTGCTGGCTTTGCGTTTGCGCGCAAAAACCTCGGAGGTTTGGTTTCCCTCCGCTGCCGATTCGGCGCAGGCCAGGCTGCGGTTGTTCTGCTTTCCGTACGCCGGCGGCGGCGTCGGCCTGTTTCGCGGATGGGCCGAATCTCTGCCGCACGGAATCGCAGTATGCCCGGCGCGATTGCCGGGCCGCGAAACGCGGCTTTCCGAACCACCGATCGACCGTCTGGATCAATTGATCGGCCAGCTCGCTGACGCTATCACGACGTACCTGGACCGGCCGTTCGCGCTATTCGGGCACAGCCTGGGCGCGGCAATTGCCTTCGAACTGGCGCGCGTGCTCCACTGCCGCAATCAGATGCCCAAGTGTCTGTTCGTTGCAGGCGCGCGCGCGCCGCAGCTTCGCCGCGACTATGTTCCACCTCCGGCGCCCTCCGATGAGGAACTTCTCAACGAGCTGCGCCGGCTTGATGGCATTCCGAAAGAACTTCTAGAGAACCGGGAGCTGATCGAACTCACTATGCCCGCGCTGCGCGCCGATTCCGCAATTTACCGCAACTATACTTATTCGGAAGCGCCGCCGCTCGATTGTCCGATCCGCGCATACGGGGGCGAGCGGGACGAGCGGATTACGCGCCGCGATATCGAAGGCTGGGCGGAGCAGACGACGCAAACATTCGCCGCAGAAATGTTGCCGGGCGGCCATTTCTTTCCACGAACGCATCAGGGAGAGTTTCTGAACGTGTTGGCGCGAGATCTGGCCGCGCTTCTATAGCGCGGGCGCTCCGGCCGAAGCTCGCGGTCCGAGCCTTTTCCTCCTCGGCAACGGGCACCGCCGCCTGGTGTAGCGCCACTTGATATCTTTCAAAATGACGCCCTGCATGCACGTCCCCATGCAGTCTTTGCAGACGTTTCCGTAAAGATCCACCATCAGCAGGTCCGCTTTGGGTTTTTCGGGCGCGCCTCCATCCGGCGGCGACTGCGAAGGCGCCGCAGTAATGTCATACGCTTGGCCGGTTTTTGCGTCGGTCACGATCAGGCACCCGGCTTCCACACCTCTCCGCACGCAGGCCAGAATGTGGACATCGTATTTTGCCCGTTCCGGTCTTGGAGCCGATTCCTGGAAAGCCGCCAGGCTCACGGCGAGCAATAAAGTGGCGTACCGAAGATTGGTCACGAAATCATTTTTCGCGGCTGATGCCCAGCGCGCGAATCCGCTTGTGCAGATTCGTTCGCTCCATGCCGAGCGCCCGTGCGGCGCCGGAAACGTTCCAGTTGGCTTCTTCGAGCGCCCGCAGAATGTACTCGCGCTCGGCCGATGCGCGCGCTTCCTGCACGCTCGTGCGCTGGCCGCTTTCCCGCTGCAAGCGAATCTCGACGGGAATGGAATCGCGCGTCAACTGGTCGCCGGTCGAGAGAATGGCCATGCGCTCGATGGCATTGCGCAACTCGCGCGCATTACCCGGCCAGGGATAGCTTTCGAGAACCGGGTAGACATCGCCCGCGATTGCTTTTGGCTTGAAGTTATTGCGCGCGCAGAAATCTTCCAGAAAATAAGCCGCCAGCTCGCGGATGTCCTGCGGGCGCTCGCGCAGCGCCGGAACCCGGATGGGCACCACGCTGACCCGGTAATAGAGATCTTCGCGAAATTTCTCCTGCGATACCAGCGTGCTGAGGTCGCGGTTGGTCGCCGAGATTACACGAACCGTCACGCGAATGGTCTGCTCGCCACCGACGCGGTGAAATTCGCCGGCTTGCAGCACGCGCAAGAGCTTGGCTTGCGAGGCGGCATGCAGATCGCCGATCTCATCCAGAAAGAGAGTTCCGCTGTCGGCCATCTCGAACTTGCCCCGCCGCATGCCTGCCGCGCCGGTGAATGCGCCCTTTTCGTGGCCGAAAAGCTCGCTCTCGAGGAGCTCGGTAGGTATGGCTGCACAATTCACTTTCACAAACGGGCCCGAGGCGAACGGGCTCAGCCGGTGAATGTGCTCGGCCAGCAGTTCTTTCCCGGTGCCCGACTCGCCGATCAGCAGAACGCGTGCGTCCGAGCGTGCGGCCATCGAGGCCTGCTCCACGGCGCGCAGGAACGCCGGGCTCGAACCGATCATCTTCGCATCGGACCCCACCAGCTCGCGCAGCCGCTCGTTCTCGCGACGCAGGCTCGAGTGCTCGAGTGCGTTCTTGAGCGCCACCAGCACTTTTTCGCGGCTGAGCGGCTTCTCCAGAAAATCGAACGCCCCCGCGCGCGTGGCCTCGACGGCATCGGCAATCGTCCCGTGCCCGGAAATCATGATCGCCGGCGCGCCTCCGCCATTCAGATCGATGGACCGTAACAGATCGATGCCGCTGCCATCCGGCAGGCGCATGTCGAACAGGTATGCATCGGCGCGCGCACGGTCTGTGTTCGCCCGGAAATCCGCCACTGAGCGGCAAACCGAAACGGCGTAGCCCTCCCGCTCCAGGATCATCCGCAGCGAGCGGCCGATGTTCTCTTCGTCGTCAACGATCAGAACTTTTTTCGATGCCATTAGAGTTTGGCAGTACGAGGCGGAATCCGGCGCCGCCCAATTCGCTGTTGATGGGAATGATGTCGCCGCCGGAAGCGAGCGCGCTTTTCCGTGCGATGGAGAGCCCGAGACCCATGCCGTTTTTCTTGAATGAAATGGTCGGTTGGAACAGTGTGCCTCGTGCCGCTTCGCTTAAGCCCGGACCGGAATCGTGGACCTCCACCGCAGCCCTCCCGTTGGAGACGTGCGTCGCCGCCAGCACGTTTCCTCCCGGGCCGGCCGCCTCGGCGGCATTTTCCAGCAAATTTACAAGTATTCCTTTGACCAGGTCCTCATCCGCCAAAGCGCGCGGTGATTCTCCAGAGAGGCGCATGGCGTACTGCACTTCGGGATGACCGGATTTCAAAAACGAAACCCGGTCCTCTACCACGGCGTTCAGGTCCAGATCGCGCGCGCGCACGGGCGGCTCGGATGAAAACTGCGAAAATGCGCGGACGCGCCGCTCCAGGCTTTCTACTTCGTCAATGACGATCTGCGCTGCCTGCTCGAGGAATTTCCGGTCCGCTCCGGCGTGCCGCGCCACCATTTCTTCAACCGTCAGCCGGATCGGCGTCAGCGAATTCTTTACCTCGTGCGCCATCTTGCGGGCCAGCGTCTGCCAGCTAGCGAGCTGCGTCAGGTAAATCAGGCGGTCGCGATTCTGCTCGAGCTGTTCGGCGGAGTGGTTGAAGGCCGCGATGGCACGGCCGATCTCGTCCTCGCGGCGGCTGGTGAGGCGCACCGCGAAATTGCCCGCGGCGAGTTCGGCGAGTCCCTCGGTCAATTGCCCGATGGGACGGCTGATATGACGCGCCAGCAGGGCCAGAACAATGAGCGACGTCAACCAGATCGTTGAGGCCAGCAGCACCCAGGTGTAGATAAAACCGCGGCGCAAATCGCGATTTTTCCCGGCATTGACCAGATCCCGCGCGCGCTGGTATTGCGCGCTCAGGCGATGCATGGCCACGCTAAGCGGCCTGGAATAGACCAGCACCTCATTGGGCTGGCGGACAAAATAGTCGAGGCGTTCGCCGTCGCTTCCGGCAAGCGTGAATTGCTCCGCGTCTCCGCCTGCCCAGAAATTTTCCAGCGGCTCAGGCCATTGGGCGCGGTCGCGGACCGGATAACGGTGCGGAGTGATTTTTCCGGCCGCCGCGGCGCTCTTCAGATCCTCGCGCGCCTGCAGGTAATATTCGCGTCCGGTTGTTTCCAGGGATTTGGAGATGTCGTCCAGCTCGCCCGTGGAGCGGTATTGCAGGCTGCGGTCGATCAGCCGCGTCGTGATCCACAGCGTCGCCCCCCAGGGCACAAGAGTGGCAGCGAGAAAGATGACGATGAGTTTGCTTTGAAGCCGATTCACCCGCTTCGCGAACTCCGCCTCACTCTCTTAAAATCCGCCAGCCGTACCGGCCCGGCGACGGCTTCCCAGTGAGGCTGCTGCACGCGCGCGGGATTGCTGAAAATCTCGATTAGCCGCGCCAGGTTGATACCCGCTTCGCCGATCACACCCGCCTGGTCCTTCGGATCTTCCGCGCGCAGATCCAATCTTATCCAGAACGGTTTATCCGGTGCGATGCCATCGATGCCGACGGCCAGATTTTCCAGGCACCAGGATTCGGCGGCGTTCGCCGAAAGATGGGAAACCATCCGGTGCTCGCTGCCGGTCTGGGTCACCGAGAACCGTTCTTCCCACAGGTCATAACTCACAATGAAGCGGTCTACGGCGCGCTTGATCGCCGGCGCATTCACTTCGGTCGAAACAGAAAGCTGGGCGAGAAATACCACCGAGCCCCCGTCCTTGAGCCGTTCCAGCGGCTTGCCGGTCAAAAACTTAATTTGTGGAGCTTGAATGCGAAGATCGTCGCCATCCAGGCGCACCCGGAGGGATTGGGCCGCCAGGCCCAGAGTGAACGGCGCGCTGACGCCCGCCACGAGCCACCATCTCCTGGTGACTTTTGCCATTTAATCCATCATACCCGTCAATAGTTCATCCCCACCATAAAGGTCGGCGTAACGCGACCCTCCTTGATGGGAAACGCCATGGCAATCAGAAATGAGTTCTTGCGCAGCCCTACCCCGATGGAATGCCGCGCCACCACGTCCTGTCCAGCGTCCCAGATGGCGCCGATGTCATAGAAAATGTCGACCATGCCGTAGCGATAATCGAGAGAATTATGAACCAGGCGGCTTCCGCCCAGGGGATCGAGATCGTACTTGTTCCACCCCCGCATCAGCGAGCTTGTCCCGAGCACATATCGCTCAAAGAGCGGAGCGCGCCCGGTGATAAAACCGGCGACGGCTTCGTCGGTTAACGTGTGGCGCCCGCGCGTGATCGAATAGCGCAGCTCCCAGCGGTGGCGTGCATAGACGAAATCGCTGTTCAAAACCCTGGTGGCCGCGCGCAGGCTGTAAGCCGCCGCCAGCTCCTGTTGATTGGCGTCTGTCTCCTCCATGTGCCGCTCATAGCGCAGAGTTGTAATGGCGGCGTTGGCGGATTGAGTACGCGCGGCCGGAAACTGGGTGTCGAAATTTTGGAAGCCGGCGCCAAACGAAAGAGTTAAAGGTTTGGCGAGAACGATCGTCGCCACCGGCTCGAAGTTCTGGCGTGTGCGGTAGATGCCCGGCATATCCGGCGCACGGTCGATCGCCTCGCGTGTGGCGGGATTCCATTGCTCATGGTAGGTGTCGAACTCGAAGCGCAGGCGCAAACGATCGGTTCCCAGGCGCCGATCTTCATAACGGGTTCTCAGGCCGGCGAAGCGCTCGGCCAGTTCGTCGCCGTCGCTCACCAGGCCCGCAACGACACGTTGGTTCCCTGAGGTCAGCGCGCCTTGAACATCCGCGCTCCATCCTTCGCTCGAATGATACAGAAACTTGGGAACCGAAAGGTCAAACTGGTTCTTCCTGCGCCCTACCTCCATCACCACGCGAACATGCCCGGGAAGGCTGCCCTTAAGCACCTTTTGTGTGACGTCGCGGACGTGCAGTTCCTCGCGCATGCGGCGCGCCAGATCGTTCAGCGCAGTTGGGTTCAATTTCTGGCCGATCAACTCTTGCAGATCGCGCCGGAGCCTGCCGCTAATGTGAGATTCCACATCCGGCGGGACCTCTACCGCTTCCACGGTGTACTGTGAATTGACGTTGAATTCGACCGGCTGGAGTACCGGCTGTTGATTCCTGGCCCATAGACCCATCCCCGGGATCAGGAGGAAAAACAGCGCGAATTTCATGCCGCGGAAAATGCAATATCGCGGCCAGAGCTTAAATGTCTGTTTTTCAGAGAGTTAAGAGGGGACGCCCTGTGGTTTGCGATCACAGGTGTGCCGTGTGGGGCGGAATTAGAGGGCTTTGGCTAGTTCCGTGGCAAAAGCGCTTCGGGCAGCCTGCTCTTTTTCTTTGGGCCGCTTGTGACGACGCCGGACTTGCCCATCATGAGCCGGGGCGACGGCCGCGGCTGCGGCCTGGACTTTGCCTCTCGCCGGCTGCGCGGGGTTGGCGCGAAGCAGCTTGCCTTCGAGCGGGGCTCGGTCGAAACGGCGGATAATGGCCTGCATCTCTTCCGCGGTGGGCGCCTCTACAAAGGCGAACCCTTTGGATTCTTGGGTTTCGTGATTGCGGATGACCTTAATGGAATCCGCGACAAGGTCTTCCGCCGTCAGCCATCCTTTGATGTCGTCGGCGGTGACCCACACTGGTAGGTTTCCGAGAAATACGGTGAAACTCATTCAGTAAATGTTATACCTCGCTGGTTTGGATTTGGCTTTCAAAAGGGAAGGATCCGATCAACTGCCACACTAATAATAGCAGAGAGCGCAAGCGGATTGCAAAAATATTCCGGGGCGTTAGCCGCTGGAAACCGCCCTGTCGGTGGCCTGCTAACGCCTGGTGTCCCCGCTAAGTTCTTAAAGTTTTCCCGCATCGGCATGAGCTTTGCCGCCATCCAAATACGCGTACATAGATGGAAGGGGAAAGACGATGCTGGCGAAGAGATTGTCGGAGCTATGGTGCGAATTGGTTCACGACGCGCCGATGTGGCCCATCCACGGGCACTACCACTGCCGGACCTGTGGGCGGGAGCACCTGGTGCCGTGGGAGCAAAGCGCCGAGACGCCGAAGCAGGCGGGCGTTCAATTCCTGAAACAAGCGTTGGGGCACAGGTAAGCGTATGTGGATCGCGCACGCACTGATGGCACTTGTGGTTATTTCCCTTGGCCTTTCAACCCTTTCTTACCCGCCGCCCTCGGAGCGCCGCCGCTAATATTCACAGGTCGGGGTGTGAACGGTGTAGCGGATGACGTTCTTCTTCGGTCCCTGGTCGGCGTGGCAGTCCAGGCAGATCGGGCCCGTGAGGACCAGCCGGTGCTTCTTCGAAGTGTTCCCGTGGATCTTATGGCAATCCAGGCAGGTGACCGAGCCTCCGTTTTGGACCACCTCTCGGACGTTATGGTAAATGTGGCGGTCGCCGGGGTTTAGAGCGGGATCGTCTGCCCTGGCGAAATCCGCCTCAAAATCATGGAAAAGGTCGTCACCGGCGACAAAGTTGTTCGGATAGGGGAGGCCGCTGGACCTCGATTTTCCGCCCCTGAGATGACACTGGCCGCAGATGGAAACGACCTGCCTGGGGTTCCGGCCATGCCTGGTTGAAAACCACACGAGCGAAATATCGTTCGGGTGGTTCTCGGGCGCGACACCGTGGCAGGTGTAGCAATCGAGCGAAGACGTTGAGAATGCATGGGTCTGCGGGTCCACGGCCGTGGCGTGGCAGCCGGCGCAGCGCATCGCAAAAGCGGCCTTATCCCACCTTTGGCGGTCTGCCGATAGCAGGTCGAACTTGCCATAACCGTTTTCCTTGAGCCCGCGGAATGGAGCATGGGCGCCCAGGATGTAGGTAGCGTCAGCCGGAAAAGCCTTGGTGGCCGCGTCGTCTTCGTCGCGGGGGTGGATGGTGCGGGCGTGTGGGTTCTGCTGCCAGGAATCCGCCACTTTCACGCGGTGGCAGAAAAGGCACTCGTCGCCGGTGACGTACTTGGGAACGGGCTGGCCGACGTGGTCCTGCGCAAAAAGCGGCAGGGCGCCGGAAAACGCCAAAAGCGCCGCGGCCGAGGCTGCGCGGCGGGCGAACCGCATGAACCGGTCAATCGTCGGCGCGCACCCAGCCGAACGCCTCGTTCGAACGCTGGCCGCCGTTTTCGAGGTACGCCGTCTTCAGGCGCGAAAGCGCGTCGGGCGGCAGGGGATTGCGTTTGGCATGCACGTCGATGTTGTAAATCTTGGCGGCGTTCAGGCCGAAGATCTTCTGCTTGTCTTCCTTGCTGATCTTGCTGTAGCCGAACTTTTCGCACATCTCATCGGAGATCTGGAAGCGTTTGAAGGCGTCGATGGCCCATTGCGGCGAGCCCCACCAGAGGCAGTCGGTGCCCCAGATCACGTGGTCGGCGCCGTAAATCTTGATGTTCTTACCCATGCCGTGCATGGCAAGCGTGGGATCGGTTATGGCGAGCGCGTTAAAAAAGCTGCCGACTTCGGGATAAACGTTGTTGATCTGTGGATTGCGCCGCTTGATATCCATCAGGATGTTGTGCCAGGCAAAATCGCCGGTCGTGGCATCGTACTTGTCGGCTTCTTTCCAGTTAGGTTCGTTGGGACCGTGCTGGATGGCCGAGTGATAGATGACCCAGGTGATATCCGGATTTCGTAGGGCGGCCTTCTCGATATCTTTCGGATTCGCCAGATGCCCCAGAATGCGCGACTGGTAAGAATAGCCTTTGTGCACGCTGAAGCGCTTCATGCCACGCTTGCGAGACTCTTCGATGAACCATTGGGCGTTGTCGTCATCGCACTGAAAGCCGTGGCCGCTCTTGCCGGGATCGGTATGGCAGTACCATTTCCAGGAAGAAATCTTATATAGGTTCAGCTCGCGCTCCATCTGCTCGATGACGGCGGCTTTGTCGACGGTGTTTGTCGTGTGATTCCAATAATGATTGGGCGCTAGATTTCCCTGGCTGACCGCGCGCCTGGATTGCGCCAGGCTGTTGATCTCGTCGCGGGCCTGCGCCATCAGCCAGCTCGGCAGAATGTTGAGGCCGGGCGTGCGTGCGGCGCCTTCGAGCACTTTGCCGGATTTGTCCCGTTGTTCTTCGCGGCCCGGCACGCCGGAGATCACGATCATGTCGGTTTCGCTGTCGAAGAACATCTCCTTGATGAAGTTGTGGAAGCTGTACTCGTCTTTGCTCTCGCCGAGCTTGAATCCCATGTTGCGGAAGAATTCCATCTTGCCGATCTCGCCGCGCAGGCCGATGGGAATTCCGTTGGTGAAATGCGACTGCACGTCGAGCACAAAGTATTCGCCCTTGGGCCATTTTTCGTGCGTGGCGGCTTCTTCGGAGGCTTCGGCCTCGTCGACGTCAAAAGCTTTTCCCCAGACTTTATTGGCCGCGAGGAAGCACGTCGCCATTCCCATGGAACTGGCCATGAACTTGCGGCGATCCATGCCGAGCTTCTTCGATTTCTCCCCGGCGATCTGGCCGATCCAATACTCGACCTCCTGCTGTTTCCGGTTTTGCCGGCGCGGAATGAATTCTTCGTTCGAGACTACCTGGGTGGGCATGGGCGATTGGACGCCCTTCAGACGATCGCGATCTCCTTTTCGTATCCACATGGCTTGGCGCCTTTCGTAACCTGGCTAGTATATAACCGCGGTGACTGGGGTGGTGAAGATTGGAACCCGACGTCAGTTGAAGCTGCGGACGGCTGCCGCTTCATCTTCATGCACGTCGAAAATCGCGTAGTGCTTGGTGATGAGCAGCAGATCTTTGACGCGCTTTGTGAGATTCAGCAGTTTCATCTGGCCGCCCTGTTTTGCGAGCGTGCTGAAGCCCGAAACCAGCTCACCGATGCCGGAGCTGTCGATGTAGGAGACGTCCGCGAGGTTCAGCAGGACTTTTTTCTGGCCCTTAGCCATTACGGCGCGCAGCGTTTCTCCCAACTGGCTGGAGCCTTCGCCCAGCGTAATGCGCCCGGCCACATCCACGACACACACGTCGCCCACCTGCCGCGTATTCAATTTAGCCAGCACTGGCCGTGTCCTCCCTGCTCGATTGTCCATTCAGGCGCAAATGCATTCTGCTTAGCATAGCAACGGGTGAGCCCATATGTCCGACCGGGAGGACGGATTTGAGAGCCAGGTTTTAGCAGTGCGCGGATCAGTCCGCTCGAGGCGCGTTTTCGGTTAAGCCAGCGCGAGATTCAAGTTCTCTATGGCTTCATCGACCTCGGCCGTGTTCTTATAGCCGACGGTCACGCTATCGACGCCCGCTTTTTGAAACGCGAAACGCATGGCGGCGCGGCGATCTTCGCGTGAGGTGAACATGCCCTCTCCGGCCAGCTTCATGCTGATCACGCCCATGCCTTCGGAGTGGACCTGTTTAGTGTGCTCGACGACCTCGGGCACGTTGCCGAGTCCGTTGGTGGCGTAGTCCTCCGCATCCATGCGGGTGCCGTTGTGGTTCATGCGAATCATGGCGATTTGGAGGAACTTATTGCCCGGGCAACGGCGCAGCGCGGGCAGACCATGAACCGAGGCGCCGTATCCGACAACGGCCTTGCGTGACTTCGCTTCAAGGATGCCATCCTGCCAGCGCACGGTGTCGGTGGGCCAGGTGGCCACGTGCTGGTAATGGAGGAGCAGGATATCGAAGTAATCGGTATTGGCCAGTTTGAGCAGCTCGTTAATTTTTTCCTGCGGATCGGCGCCCGGGCGCGTGGTGACCTTGGACATCAGCCGGTAGGAATCGCGGGGAACGCCTTTGAGCGCGATGCCGAGCATCTTGTGCATCTCGCCGTAGCTTTCGGCGGTTTCAAAGAAACGAATGCCGCGATCGTAGGCATAGCGCACGAGGCGGGTGAACTGATCCTGACCCAATTCGCGCTGCACGCGTCCGCTGAAGGTGCCGGTGCCGAACGCCAGGCGGGTGACTTTGACGCCGGACTTTCCGAGCGTAACCCAATCCGTCGCCGCACCGCCCGAAGCGCGCAGCGGCCAGCCTCCGGTTCCCGTGAGGACGCCTGCGGCGAGCCCGGCCTTCAAGAAATTACGTCTGGAGCATTGAGCCATGGTTATCCTCCAATTGGCATCATCGTAACACGCGCGCGGAGGGCGCGGGACCGGGAGGATTGCGGCCATTTCGCTAGCGACGGCGTTCTTCCGGAAAGGACGCGCGGACGTCGAAGCTGCCCAGAAGCCGAATCATATCCGCCTGACTTTTCCGAGTAGCTTGGCCTGCGCAGCGCGGTGCAAAACGGCGGCCAAAAAAAGAATGGCGGTTCCGAACAGCACCATTCCGTTCGGTTCCGGCACCACGTTCATTCTGATCTCCCAAGTACCCACCGCCACGGGACCAGCTACAAACGCAACCAATGGTCCTGACTGGGTGCAAGGATCTCCGAGGTGCTGGCGGCACGGATCAGTCGCAGCCAGCGTTCCGACCGGGATTATAGGCGCAACGTCCGGTTGCACGGACGGCAGATCAACCGTGTCTGGAAACGCGAAAACCGCAAATCCTTGCGCCGTCCCGCGTACGCTGGTGTCCACGCCGCAGGAACCGTCCAGAATACAGGGGTCGAAGAGCGAGGCGTCCTCAACGGCGGTGATGCTGCGCTCCCAAGGATCAAGAAAAACGACCGGCGCCGGGGAATTGGCTGTCTGTGGACCATTGATGTCGAGGTAGAAGTTGGCCGCGCCGTCCAACTGCGAATTCGACGAGAAAACCGGAGGAGGAAAAAAGGATACCGTCAGTTCCACTTTGAGAAAGTCCGCGCGGACGGGCCAAACCATGACGAGGAAAAACCAAGCTCCGCGGTGCATCGCGCTATTATGGCGCAAGCCAAGTCAGCTTGAAAGGGCGTCTGCCTCTAGAGTATTGAGACCTCATTATCCACGAAAACGTTGTCGAGATTCTGACGGCCGCGAGCGGGCCGGCGCGGCTGGATCACCTCGCTTCTCTGCGCTTGCCCGCTGTTTCTGACGAGCTTCGAGCGCGGCGTTTTCCCGTTGCGGTTTCCTGACGTGGGCGTCTTTCTGTAGAGCCGGCGCAACTCGCCTTTCGCATCATTGAGTAACTTCTTTCGCCGGGCCGGCAGATTCTTGCCGCCGCGATTGATGTAGAAATTCAGCATCGACATGGCAGATTGGAAAGAGAGGCCTTACGGCGCCGGCTGCGGTCCGCCGAACGCTTTAGTGACCGGGCGATTCCGGCCGGGCTATTGAGCGAAAAGACTCCTTTCTCAAGGTCCAGGGCGTCACTGCGCGCCATTACCTGATGCGACCAGCGTTTGGGCGAAGACGATCTTTTGGTTTTCCGAGGCATGATTGGTTCTCCACTGTTCAGGTGTGCAGTTCAGTCTCCAGCGCAAGGGATTCTGTATGTGGCGTCAGGAAGCGAATCGGTGATTTTGCCTCCATAATGGGCGTTGCCGAAGCCGTTCTGACGCTGGGCTTTACTAAGTAATAACTGCGCAGAAACAGGCCGCGATTTCGAAAAAAGCCGACAAACTTCATTCGATGTACGGCTTCGCACCGGAATTGCAGGCTGGAAGGCGGCGTGCAGTTGTTACCTTCGAAAACACGAACGACGGGAGCTTTCACGTGAGATCCAAATTACTTGTCGACACGAGTTCGGAGAAGTCCTGGGTTATCGTCTTTGACACGAGTGAGGAAGCCGTGGCCGGGCTGTTGTCATTCGCGCGCGAGCAATCGATCACCGCCGCACACTTTACGGCCATTGGGGCATTTTCGAGCGCCGTGTTGGGCTATTTCGACTGGCAGACCAAGCAATACAATCGCATCCGTGTGGATGAGCAGGTCGAGGTGGTCACCTTGATGGGCGACATCGCACTCGAGAAGAACGAGCCCAAAGTGCACGCGCATACGGCGCTGGCGAAGCACGGCGGTGTTACGGTCGGTGGCCATTTACTCGAGGGCTATGTGCGCCCGACTCTCGAGGTGGTGCTGAACCAGGCGCCGAAGCATTTGGAACGCAAGTTCGATGAGAAGAGCGGCATTGCGCTGATTCGAATTTAGGCTTCCCCAAGTCGTGCCGTGAATCGCACATTATTTTTTGGTTCCAAGCTTGCAGGAACTATTCCGGCTCCTTCTACTTTTGAATGACCTGGCGGGTGAGACCGGGGCCGGGAACTAATCCAAATGACAAAAACAGCGTCTGATGTATTGATCGAAACGATTCACGCCTGGGGTGTAGATGTGGTGTTCGGACTTCCCGGAGACGGAATCAACGGCATCATAGAGGCACTTCGCAAGCACAAGGATTCGGTGCGATTCATACAAGTGCGCCATGAAGAAGCGGCGGCGTTTATGGCCTGCGGTTATGCGAAGCACACCGGAAAGCTGGGGTGCTGTCTGGCGACATCCGGGCCCGGCGGGATTCACCTGCTGAACGGGCTCTACGACGCCAAGCTGGACGGCCAGCCGGTGCTGGCAATAACCGGCCTGCAGTTTCACGACCTGCTGAATACACATACCCAGCAGGATGTTTCGCTCGACAAAGTGTTTGAGGACGCGTGCGTCTACAACGAGCGCTGCATGGGGCCGACGCACATGGAGAACATAGCGGAACTTGCCTGCCGGACGGCGCTGGCCGAGCGAGGCGTGGCTCACCTGACAATCCCGGTGGATTTTCAGGAGCTGGAGGTTAAGTCGTCCGGGAATGGGCGGACGCCGCGCAACGTATCGAACCATGTATCGGAAATTTCAGCGCAAAGCGCGAGGCTCCCCTGCGAGAGCGACCTCCGGCGCGCGGCAGACGTTCTGAATGCGGGAAAGAAAATTGCGATTCTGGCCGGGCGGGGCGCGCTGCACGCGACCGAAGAGCTGGAGACGATCGCGGAGAAGCTGGGCGCACCGATCATCAAAGCGCTTCTGGGCAAGGCGGCGGTGCCTGATGACAGCCCGTACACCACCGGTCCGATCGGTCTGCTCGGCACCAAGCCGTCGCAAGATGCGATGGAAGAGTGCGACACGGTGTTCATCATCGGCAGCTCATTTCCATATATCGAGTTCATGCCGAAACCGGGCGCCGCACGAGGAGTACAGATCGATTTCGATCCGACGCGCATCGGAATCCGGTATCCGGTGGAGGTCGGACTGGTGGGCGACGCCAAGCGGTCTTTGCAGGAACTGCTGCCCATGATCGAGTACAAGAAAGACCGGAAGTTCCTGTCCGAAGCGCAGAAGGGAATGAAGGAATGGACGGAAAAGATGGGCGAGCGCGCGAGCGTCAAGACCAAACCCATGAAGCCGCAATTTGTGGCCGCGGAATTGGGCAAGCGGCTTCCAGGCAACGCGATCGTCAACTGCGATTCGGGAACGATCGCCACCTGGTGGGCGCGGCACATTCCGGTGCGGCGCGGGCAGCTGCATACTTTATCCGGAAATCTGGCGACCATGGCGTGCGGACTGCCGTACACCATCGCTTCGCAGGTTGCCTATCCCGACCGTGTGTGCGTAGGCTTTGTGGGCGATGGCGGATTCACGATGCTGATGGGCGAATTTGTGACAGCCGTCAAGTACAACCTGCCGATCAAAATCATCATTGTGAAGAACAACAGCCTGGGGCAGATCCGCTGGGAGCAGATGGTCTTTCTGGGTAATCCGGAATATGGCTGCGACCTGGCGCCCATCAATTTCGCGAAATTTGCCGAAGCATGCGGCGGAACGGGATTTACGATCGAGGATCCAGCGGAGTGCGGGTCTATACTTGACCGCGCATTTAAAACCAGCGGGCCGGTTGTAGTGGAAGCCGTGGTCGACCCGAACGAACCACCCATGCCGGCCAAGGTGACGGCGCGGCAGTCCGCGCACCTCGCCGAGGCTCTGGCCAAGGGAACCGCCGACGGGCACAAGATCATTGAAACTATCTTCGAAGACAGAGTCCGCGAGCTTGTGTAGGGCTGTGGCGCGCGATTGGGAGGTTCCGGTTGAGCGCCTGGATGTTTCGGCGTTCACGATTCCCACATCGTCTCCCGAAGCGGACGGCACGCTGGCCTGGAACGAGACGACGGTCGTTATTGTGACGGCGGGCGCGGGCGGCGAGGTTGGTCTGGGGTATACCTACGCCGACGTGGCCACAGCGCGATTGATTGAGTGCAAGCTGAAGCGCCTGGTTTTGCACAAGAGCGCGGTGGACGTCACGGCGGCGTGGAGTGAGATGGTGAGAGCCATCCGGAATCTCGGGCGGCCGGGAATCGCTTCGATGGGAATCGCCGCAGTGGACAACGCGCTTTGGGATCTCAAGGCGCGATTATTCCAGGCGCCGCTGGTGACGCTGTTGGGGCAGGTGAGGGAATCGGCGCCGGTCTATGGCAGCGGAGGGTTCACGACGTATTCGGCTGCCGAGCTGATGTGCCAATTGCACGGGTGGGTAACGCAGGGCATCGGCGCGGTCAAAATGAAGGTGGGCTCGCATCCGGAACAGGATCTGGACCGCGTGAAAACGGCGCGTGAGGCGATCGGACCAGCGGTGCGGTTGATGGTGGATGCCAATGGCGCGTACAGCCGGAAGCAGGCACTCGGGCTGGCGGAGAAATTCCGTGATCTCGGAGTGAGCTGGTTTGAAGAGCCGGTATCCTCGGACGATCTGGAAGGGCTGCGGCTATTGCGAGACCGTGCTCCAGCGGAAATGGAAATTGCCGCCGGCGAGTACGGGTACGACGCGGTTTACTTTCGGCGCATGCTCGAGGCCGGCGCGGTTGACGTGCTGCAGGCCGACGCGACACGCTGTGCCGGCGCCACGGGCTTTCTGGAGGCAAATTCGCTCTGCCAGGCGTTTGGGCTGCCGCTCTCGGCTCACACGGCGCCATCGTTACATGCGCACCTTTGCTGCGCAGCTCTGCGAGCGCGCGACGTGGAATATTTTCACGACCACGTTCGCATCGAACAGATGCTCTTCGACGGCGCAGCCAAAGCGGAGCAGGGAGTACTCAAGCCGGACCTCTCGCGACCGGGATTCGGCCTCGAATTAAAGCATCAAGACGTGGAGAGATTTCGGGTCTATGGCAACGCTGCTGCACAACGCTCCCGTAACTGAATCGCGCCGGCGGGTCGACGATACACCTCCGGATTATGCTCGCGACCTGGCTCACGATCTGCGCGAGCGAATCGCGGGCGAGGTTCGTTTCGATGCCGGGTCGCGGGCTCTGTATTCGACCGATGGATCCAACTACCGGCAGGTCCCGATTGGCGTCGTGATTCCGACTTCGATCGAGGACGTAATCGCCGCGATGGCCGTCTGCCGCCGATATGGCGCTCCGATCCTGGCGCGCGGTGGGGGGACGAGCCTGGCGGGCCAGTGTTGCAACATCGCTGTGGTGTTCGACTGCTCCAAGTACTTGAACCGGATTGTGTCGCTCGATCCGGAAAAGAAGCAGGCGCGGGTCCAACCCGGCGTGGTGCTGGATTGGTTGCGCGACGCAGCCGGCAAACACGGCCTTACTTTCGGCCCCGATCCCGCCACGCACAATCACAACACGCTCGGCGGCATGATCGGCAACAATTCGTGCGGCGTGCACTCCGTGATGGCTGGGAAGACAGAAGAGAACGTCGATGAGATGGAGATTGTGACCTACGACGGACTGCGCATGCGGGTTGGTCTCACCAGTGAACCACAGCTCAATGACCTCATCGCCGCTGGCGGGCGCAAGGGCGAGATTTACGCGGGGCTGAGGAAAATCCGGGACGTTTACGGTCCTCTGATCCGGAGGCGCTATCCGAATATTCCGCGCCGGGTGTCCGGCTACAATCTGAACGAGCTTTTGCCGGAGAACGGATTTCACGTGGCGCGAGCCCTGGTCGGCACGGAATGCACCTGCGCTTTCGTTTTGGAAGCGACCGTGCGGCTGGTGCCGAACCCCGCCGCGCGCTCGCTGGTGGTGCTGGGATACCCGGATATTTTTAGCGCGGGCGATCACATTCCGGAGGTGATGGCCGCCAAGCCGATCGGTTGCGAGGCGCTGGATGAGATGCTGATCCAGAACATGCGCATCAAGGGATTGGATGTTAAGGACCTGCCGCTGTTGCCGCCGGGAAAAGGATGGCTCATGGTCGAGTTCGGCGGCGATACGAAGCAGGATTCCGATGCCGCGGCGCACCGTTTGATGGATGCCATCCAAGCCAAGCCCTCGCCGCCAAGCATGCGGTTATTCGACGATCCGGCCCAGGAGAAACTGATCTGGGAAATCCGTGAAGCCGGACTGGGAGCGACCGCGTGGGTTCCGGGCCAGCACGTGACCTGGGAGGGCTGGGAAGATTCGGCTGTTCCGCCGGACAGAGTGGGCGCCTATCTTCGCGATCTGAAAAAGCTGTACGACTGGCATGGATATGAAGGCGCACTATACGGCCACTTCGGCCAGGGATGCATTCATACGCGCGTTACGTTCGATCTCGAAAGCGCCGAGGGAATTAGCAATTACCGATCGTTTATGGAGGAAGCGACGGATCTGGTTGTGCGCTATGGTGGTTCGATTTCGGGGGAGCACGGCGACGGGCAATCCAAGGCCGAGTTTCTCGTCAAGATGTTTGGCGAAGAGCTGATGCAAGCGTTCCGCGAATTCAAATCACTCTGGGATCCCGACTGGAAAATGAACCCGGGCAAGGTAGTGGATCCCTATCGGATTGACCAGAATCTGCGGCTGGGCGCCGACTACCGGCCGGAAGAACCGGACACGCATTTCCATTTTCTCCAGGACGCGGGAAGTTTCAATCAGGCAACGCTGCGATGCGTCGGTGTAGGGGAGTGCCGCCGCCATCAGAAGGGCACAATGTGCCCAAGCTACAGGGCCACGATGGAAGAGATGCACTCGACGCGCGGCCGGGCGCACATGCTGTTTGAAATGGCACAAGGCGAGGTGATTCGGGACGGATGGAAAAGCGAGGCGATTTTCGACGCTCTCGATCTGTGTCTTTCCTGCAAAGGCTGCAAAGGCGATTGCCCCGTAAACGTGGATATTGCCACCTACAAAGCTGAGTTTCTCGCGCACTACTACGAAGGCCGGCTGCGGCCGCGCCACGCTTACAGCATGGGATTGATTCCGCTGTGGGCGAGGCTGGCGTCGTTTGCCCCCGAGCTGGCAAATCTGGCCGGGTCGGCGCCGGGCATCAGCTCATTGATCAAATTTCTTGCGGAAACCTCGCAGGCCCGGCCGCTGCCGAAATTCGCGCGCCAGACGTTCAAATCCTGGTTCCGGCGGCGAGGGCAGCGGACGCACGCAGCTGCAAAGGTGATTCTCTGGCCCGATACGTTCAACAACTACTTTCATCCGGAAGTGGCCGCGGCTGCGGTCGAGGTGCTCGAAGCGGCGGGATTTGAAGTACTGGTTCCGGCGGCGAACGTTTGCTGCGGCCGGCCGCTATACGATTTCGGCATGCTGGATCTGGCGAAGAGGTGGCTCGCCAAGACGCTCGATATCCTGCGCCCGCAGATTGAGTCGGGCGTTCCGATGGTCGGCCTGGAGCCAAGCTGCGTCGCCGTTTTCCGGGATGAGATGCCGGATCTGCTGGCGCATGACGAAGACGCGAAGCGCTTACAGCATCAGACATTCACACTGGCTGAGTTTCTCGAAAAGAAAGCTCCGGGCTATCAGCCTCCGCAATTGCATCGTAAAGCTCTGGTGCACGGCCATTGTCACCAGAAGGCGATCCTCGGAATGGACGCCGAGGAAAAGCTTTTTTCGAAAATGGGCCTGGATGCCGCGGTTCTCGACGACGGTTGTTGCGGCATGGCCGGCAGTTTCGGATTTGAGCCGTCCAAATATGAAATTTCGATGAAAGTGGGCGACCTGGGTGTGCTGCCGAAGGTGCGGGCAGCGGCCAAAAATACCCTGATCCTGGCCGATGGGTTCAGTTGCAAAACACAGATCGAGCAGGCAACGGATCGTCATGCGATGCATCTCGCGCAGGTTCTAAAGATGGCCTACACCGACGGCGCGCGCGGCACGGAGGGCGACTATCCCGAACGGCATTGGCTCAAACTGAGCAGAAATGACGGACACGCGCGAGAACTAATGACGGCTGCCGCGGCATTGGCCGCGGGCGGCCTGCTATACCAGGCGATCAAGCGGCTTTAGGCGTCAAGATTAGTGTTTGGGGATGAGCCGGGTTGCGAAGAACGCCGCCGCGCCCACGCCCATCGCACTCGCCAGCAGAGCGCGAGATGGGAAAGAGGACGTCCAGGCCGACCTGTTGATCTGTTTTCCGTTAGTTGGGAAGTGGCCGTGCGCCGCGTAATCGGCTTCAACCGGATCGAACAGGTTATCCTTGCGATCCGCGGCGATCGGCTCGGATGTCATCTGCGAATCGAATCCGGTATCGGCGAGATATTTATCCGCTATTGAGGGAATGAATTTTGTGCCTTCGACTGCGACGACGGTAGGCGCGCCAACGAAAACCTCGCGGTGGTGGCTGTGCGAAGCGCCGACAATCGCTCTTGCAGCAACTTCCGGTTCATAAATGGGAGGAACCGGCTGCGGCTGCCTGGGCAGGTGCGTTCGGCACCAGTTAAACTGAGGCGTGTTCATCGCCGGCAAGTGAACGGCGGTGATGCGCACCTTGCTGCCGCCGTGCAGCAATTCACTGCGGATGGAATCGGTAAATCCCACGATCGCGTGCTTGGCTCCGCAATAAGCAGCCTGCAGTGGAATAGACCGGTAGGCCAGTGCCGAGCCGACCTGCACAATGCAACCGGAGTCGCGCGCCAGCATACGCCGCAACGCGGACATCGTTCCGTAGACGCAGCCCAGGTAAGTGACCTCGGTGACGCGGTGAAATTCCTCGGGGGAAAGATCGGCAAATCGGGAGAAAACCGTAACCATCGCGTTGTTGACCCAGATATCGATAGGTCCCAATTCCTTTTCGATTTTCTCAGCCGCCGCTTCGACCTGATCCGCATATGCCACATCGGTGGGAACGGGCAAGGCGGCGCCGCCCAGGTCGCGCACTTCATTCGCGGCCGCTTCCAGGCGCGCGACTCCCCGGGCGAGGAGGCCGATTCTTGCGCCAGCCCGTGCGAATTCTCTCACCGTGGCCCGGCCGACGCCGGCCGAAGCGCCGGTAATGGCGACTGTTTGCTTCTGTGACTGTGCCATCATGCTCCTTTTTCAATGATCTTTTGGTTGCCCCAGTTGGCCCCTCGCATCCCGGCGGCTCCGGCGCTATCCAAATAGCGGTCCAGGTTGAGCGCGGCGCTGATCAGCGAAAGATGAGTGAGCGCCTGGGGGAAATTTCCGAGGGCATGTCCTTGGGCGCCAATCTGCTCGGCATACAATCCGAGATGATTGGCGTAGCCCAGCATCTGCTCGAATAGCAAGCGGGCGTCCTGAAGCCGTTTGGGATCGTCTTTG
The DNA here is from genome assembly GCA_035280425.1 of Bryobacteraceae bacterium. GTDB lineage: Bacteria > Acidobacteriota > Terriglobia > Bryobacterales > Bryobacteraceae > QHXW01. The sequence goes on from DATEFW010000024.1 coordinate 242,841, forward strand.
CTCGAGCGGGTCAAAGCTTCCACCAGCCAGAAAGTGCAGAGATTGAAAGTCCCCTCGGTTCCTTTAAGGCCGTCCGGCGTTTTGTCCAGGTCGTAGCGAAATACCAGGCCGTCGGAAACCAGTCCTCCATCGCGAGGCGATTTGTTTATGGCATCGAGAGTTTGCAGCATGCGCGGATCGCAAGGAGACACGAAGAACACCAGCGGCATCAGCAGCAGCGAGGCATCCAGGGCAACGCGGTCGTAGCTTTGGATAAAAGCATGTTTTCGTTCGTTCCAACCGCGATGCATCACTGCGTCGTAGATCTGATCGCGAACCCTGGTCCACTTCAACAGTTCGGCGGGAAAGGACCGCTTGGCGGCGAGGCGAATCGCGCGGTCGACCGCCACCCAGCACATGACCTTGGAATAAACAAAATTGCGCGGGCCTCCCCGGACTTCCCAAATGGCATCGTCTTTCTCACGCCAGTGCGAACAAACCCAGTTCGTGAGGCGTCTCAAGTAAGACCAGAGCTCATGAGAAATCGGTTTGCCGTACTTGTTGTAGAGGTACAACGAGTCCATCAACTCGCCATACACATCCAACTGAAGCTGCTGGTAAGCTGCGTTGCCGATGCGAACCGGTGAGGAGCCCATGTAACCTTCCAGATGATCCAGGGTTTGTTCTTTCAGCTCTCGCCGTCCCTCAATGCTGTACACCGTCTGTAGGGACCCATCCGGTTCCAGTTCATGGCAACGGGCGTCCAAAAAACCCGCGAACTGCATCGCTTCTTCGGTATGCCCGAGACGCATGAGGCTGTAGACGGTGAACGCCGCGTCACGGATCCATGTGTAGCGGTAATCCCAATTGCGTGCGCCTCCCAGGCTTTCCGGCAGGCTGCACGTCGGCGACGCCACGATGGCGCCGGTTGGTTGATAGGTCAGCAACTTCAAAACCAGGGCTGAGCGATTGACCATTTCGCGCCAGCGCCCGCGATAGGTACTCTTGGCCAGCCAGTTTCGCCAGAACATCACGGTTTCGCCGAAAAGTTCCTCGGTGTCCCGTTCGGATAGCTGCTTGGAAGCGTCGTGCGTATGCGGATTGATCCCAATCAGCTCGAAACTCCGGCCTCGGCCTTCGCTAAGCGTGAATTCGGCCGCTACTCCGGTTCCCGAATGCCGGAAACGGACGGATGACTTCAGACCGAGATGCAAGCTGCGGCTGCGGAAATATGCGTTGCCGCCGACGATCCGGGTGGTGTGTTTGTCGCGAGCGTAGTTGAACGCAGGATGGCACTCCAGCCGGAAACGCATCGTGCCGCGAACCACCCTCACCCTCCGAATCAGGCGGCAGTTGTCGGCGGCTTCCGCGCCGCAGCGCATGGGCATGAAGTCGACGACCTCGCCGACTCCGTCAGGTGACAGAAAGCGCGTCACCAGAATGTTGGTATCGGGCCAATAGACCTGCTTAAGCGTAATCTCGGTGCCGGCAGGGAAAATCCGGAAATAGCCTCCCTTTTTGTCATCCAAAATCGCGGCAAAGACGCTGGGTGAGTCGAACCGGGGGAAGCAGAACCAATCGATGGATCCGTTCTTGCCCACGAGAGCCGCGGTCCGAAGGTTGCCGATGATTCCGTGGTCCTCGATGGGTTGATAGGACATTTTTGTGCGGTTACGATCCCCAGGCAGCAGCGATCGTGTGGGTGGTGTCCACGGACTTAGAGAAGCAATTGGCACTCCAACACCGCGGGTCCGAAAAGCTGTGGCCGCTGATACTCCGTTTCAGCGGAAGCCGTGTGTAATCCCCGATACAAGAGGCGGCTAGGCAAGCTCAACACCGGACGACTGGAACACCTCGTTAATGGCCAGCAGCAGATCGCCCTGAATCTTGTAGAATTCATCGATGCTCGCCGTCCGCGCATAGCAGAAGATTTCCAGGCTGATCGAGCCGGAGGCGAGGGCGGTGAAGCGAACGGGGGTGGGAACAACCTGAACATCGCGGCGGCTGGAAAGCATTTTGTTCAGCGATTCGGTCAGGGAGTGGGCTTGCAGCCCGGTCGTGCTGCGCTTTATCTGAAACGTGGGATTGAACAAAATTTTGTCGCGCAGGGAATAGTTCTCGATATTCAAGCCGGCAAAATTCGAATTTGGCACGCTGACGATGGTGCGTTGGAGAGTGCGGACACGAGTAGAGCGCATGCCGATATCTTCGACCATGCCCACCATGTCGCCGAATTTTCCAAACTCTCCAATGCGGATGGGCTGATCTCCAATCAGCGACACGCCGCCGAAAATATTCGCGATGGTTTGCTGGGCGGCCAGCGCCACCGCGATTCCGCCCACCCCGAGTCCTGCGAGCAGCGTGGCGGTGTTGTATCCCCAGTTTTGCAGGACGATCAATATCGCGAGCACCACGATCGTCGCGGCTGCCGTTCTTTGGCCCAGGCGCAGCATGGTCCGGGCGGCGATCTGTTGGGTCTCGTCGAGCCGCGACTCGATGCGGCGCATGAAGTATTCCACCAGCCGCACCAGGCAGAGCGCAATGGCCCACACCAGGATCAGCTCGAGGAGCCGTTCAATGTAAAGGCGCGCAATCGCGGACGGATCAATCAGGCCAAGACCGATTCGAAAGATCGCCAAACATAGCAGGATTCGAATCGGCTGAAGCATAATTCCCAGCCATGCTGCCTTCCAGTGCGCCTTCAGCCAGCGATCCGGAAGCCTCATTGCCAGCGCGGTCAGCCAGGCCAGCAGGCGCGCCAGCAAGATCATCAAGAGTGCGAGCAGGGCGAGCGCCGCCCACTTCCACAAGGGAGTTTCCAAAAATTGGCTGGATACCAGGAATGGCGGCAGATATTTTTCGAGCGCTCCGGGTACCGTCGATATGTGAATACTCGGAATCGCAATAACCGTGTCATGCGAAAATAGCCAGCCTTGCGGGCCGCCGGGTTGGACCGGGACGCGTTCGAGATCCAGCTTGAGGGTCTGGCCATTCTGTTTGATGGTGGCAACGTGCTCGCGATTGGGATCGGCATCATCGCTCACGTCGCCTTCCGGATTCCGATTCAGATGCAGAACATTGAAGCCGGTGTTTGCGTTGAGGATGGCTTCCAGACTTTTGGCAAGCCGCGGACCCCGTTTCTGGCGGTCCGTGGATGAAGACTGCCGAAGGTCGAGATACTGTGCTGCTTTGCCGTAATCCTGGTCACGGCAGGCCTCCAGGAAACCGGTCACCGCGGAGCGCGGGCTCTGCCTGCCCAGCGGATCGGACGGCGCGGATGCCGGGGCGGGCGCCGCAAGCAGTGGAGACAAGGATAGACTCAGGGCCGCCAGCGCCAAAGCTGCGTGTGCGATCCCTTTGCGAAATGTGCTCCCGCGCCCTACAACGTCCAACGTTGGCACCTCCATTGCACGGTAAAGTTGGCGCCAGTGAAAACTGCAACTCAGGGACCATGTTGTTTTTGACCCGGCCATGCCAAAGGCTCGCCTGGACGCGTTATGGCTATTCGGGCTGGGCATGTGATGGACGGTACGATCGGACGTTCTTCGAAAATTGAGGGGCACGCTGAATCTCGAATCGCATGATCCGAAAGCGTAAGAACTTACCAGCATGAGCTCGTTAATCAGCCATTTGTTCGCGATTTTGGTCCGGCTTGGGGGATTCGGGCTCTTGCTGCTTGGGGTTGTCGACAGTTCCTTCCTCTTCTTCCCCTTGGGAAACGATCTGCTGATGATCGCGCTCACGGCGCGCAATCACAAAATGTTTCCCTTCCTGGCCGCCATGGCGACTGTAGGGTCGGTGCTTGGTTGCCTGCTGCTTGATATCGTGGCCAGAGCTGGCGGGCGAGAAGGGTTGTCAAAAATCATTTCGGGAAGGCAGCTCCAGTATGTGGAACGGAGAATTGAGAAGCGGGCCGGCTGGGCTATCGCCATCGCGTGCGTTATGCCGCCCCCGTTTCCGTTCACCGGTATGATCGCGGGCGCCTCTGCGTTTCAATATCCACGAAAAAAGCTGTTGTCCATTGTCGGCCTCGCGCGTCTGGTGCGCTTCTCAATTGTGGGCGTGTTGGCTGTTATGTTTGGGGAGCGCATTCTTCGGTGGGCAAAAAGACCGGCTGTGCGCGGGGCTATCCTCCTGCTCGTTGCCGTTTGCGTCGTCGGCAGCGTTATTTCTGCCGTTACGTGGATCAAGAGAAGCCGGCGGGCATAGGCTGCACTGCCAGGCCGTCGACGGGCGGCGGGTTGCGAGGGGAACTGGCTGGCAGCCTCCTCCGAACTCGCTGCGCATGCTATCCTTGGCAGCTATTTACTCAGGTAGGCAGACGATATGCATCGCAAAAAGAGGCGTATCAAGCCGGCCGCGATCGACTCGCCTGCGAAGCCGGCAATACCAAGAATTCCCGATCGCTTGAACCGCACAACGCAGATCGTTTGCCGTGTGATGCTGCTCTGTTACATCACCCTCATTAGCTATCCCGTTGCTTATTTTCCGATTCAGGCCGGAGGTGATCCGTCCTGGGCGTTTGCGATGAACTACTTTCATCACAAAGGGCTGATCTTCGGACGCGATGTCGGTTTTACATATGGACCGCTGGCATACCTGGCCATTCCAATGGATCTTGGCACGAACCTTCGAAATGGCATTCTATTTCAGCTCGGGTTGTGGCTGATTCTCATCTTAGTAGCCGGTTGGGCCATATTCGTACGAAAGCTCTCACTTATCTCAGTCGTCCTATTCGCAGTCGCCCTGTTCGGTGGCTTAAGGTTATTGAACCCTCTGACTTATACCGGACGCGATTTTTTCGTCAGTTATCTTGTACTCATTCTGCTTGCGTGCTCGATACTCGCGGACCAGTGGTACGTCTTCTACGGGATTGCGTTATTACTCGCTTCATTACTTGCCTTGATCAAATTTAGCACCGCCATCGCTGTCTTCGGTGCGATCTGTTTGCTTCCTGCGAGCCTCATATTTTTCGATCGCCCTAGAGCTCTTCGCATGGGAATTTTCGGGCTTGGCGGCGGGCCGCTCTTATCATGCTTGCTGTACCTGCTGTACTACCCCTCACTCCACTCGATGCTCCGTTATTTCGTTGCTGGCTTTGAAATTTCATCCGGATACAGTTGGGCCATGAGCCTGCCGGTCTCTGTTGAACGATTTGAAATCGGCTGCGGAATACTGGTTTGCTACGCCCTGCTTGTCGCTGCTCTTTGGTTCGCGAAACAAAAGGCATTCTGCCTGGCGTGGGCGGGGTTGTGGCCTCTTTTTGTCGAATTCAAACACGGGTTCATGCGTGAGCCGTCGCACGAATTCATTTTCTTCTTTTTTGTTCCGCTTCTATGCGGGGTTCTGGCTCTGAGCATGGACATCAAGCTAAAACAGAAATGGTACGTCACCGCCGCACTTATTTTATTGCTGGCCGCATGGTACAAAAGCGAGCCCGGCGTGCTTTCCTGGTCCGTTATAGCAAATGGTCGCGCCGGGCTTCCCCGAGTTAAAGCGTTGGCCGATCTGTGGCATTGGGAGAAGGTACGCAATTCATTAGCATCGATCTCCAGTTACGCCACACGCGTTGATCGTCTTCCGCCGGACTTACTAAATCGCATATCGAATCAGTCGATTGCGCTCTTTCCCCAAGAAGCTACATATGCCGCCGCCAATCCTATTAATTACCGGCCATTTCCTATTTTTCAAACATATACTGTTTACACAGAGTATTTGGATCGTAGGAATGCCGAGTGTTTTAATAACTCAGCTACCGGACCTGAGTTAATACTCGCCGAGTGGATCGCTTTGGAAGATCGACATCCGGTTCTCAGTGTGCCCGCCACGTTTACCGCTATGTACCGCAATTATGAATTTGACAGCGCGTATGGGGCGCGATTGCTTCTTCAGAGACGAAAATCCCCTCTGTTTGAGCGGCTGCGTCACGTGGGAGCAAGAGATTTGCGGATGGGCCAGCCGCTGGACTTGCCGCTCGACGAACATCCCTTGATTGCACGGATATTTTTGAAGCCTTCGATTGCGGGCCGCCTGCGGGCATTCTTGTTTCAGGTGCCGGAGTTAAACATGGTGCTCTGTTCCGATGCGCCGCGTTGCGTTTTTTCCCGCATGCCGCCCGGCGTGCTGCCCGGCGGAGTGCCCATCAATTTTGTGCCCGAGGATCTCGCTGGTCTCGAGGCGCTCTTTCGAGGCGATCCCGGCGTCGAGCCCATGCATACGGTTGTCCTTTCCGGTCCCGGAGCGCCGTATTTCGAACCGGTAGTGCACGTCGAGCTGTTTGACGCCCCGGACGTGAAACTGAATTTTGCAAAAACAGCGCCGCCCGGCTTGGGGTCGCGCATCGACCGTGGCCAGTTGGATTCATCGAAAATCGAGTCGCTCAATGGCGTTGGCGTGATAGGCATCTCGGAGCGCGAAACGGTTCAGGTCCCCGACCTCTCCGGGTTTCTCGACGTCGAGGGCTGGGCGGTTGATCCTGTCAGCGGGTGCCCGAGCGGCCCTGTTTATGCGGAGCTCGACGGCCAGCTCTATGCCACGGAAACCGGCAAGGTGCGTGGCGATATCGCCGCGCTTTTCGGGCATCGCACCGGAACTGCCTGCGGCTTTGAATGGAAATTCCCTGCCTGGAAGCTGGGGACTGCGGCGCACACGTTGACCATTAAGATCTTGTCGACCTCCCAAAACGGCTACTGGGAGGGCCAGCGGATTCGATTTGCCATGACCAGCTCCGGCCAGGCCTCCCCGTAGCCTTCATGAATTGCATCCTGTTACGTTGGTCCGAAATGTTACGATATTAAAAAGGTATTCTGTCCTTCTCGAAGGAGTTTTTTCCAATGCATTCTCGCCGGAAATTTATCGGCCAGGTCGCCACGGGGATTGCCGGCGTGGCCACCGGAAGCGTCTTAAGCGCAAGCGACCGCATTCGCGTAGGCCTCATCGGCGCGGGCGATCGCGGCATGCAGCTCGTGCGCGAAGCCATCACCTGCCCGAACGCGGAGGTCGTCGCTTTCGCCGATATCTACACCAAGCGCCTCGAGGAAGCGCAGAAAATCGTGCCTGCGGCCAAGACCTACCTCGATCATCGCTACATTCTCGACGATAAGTCGATCGACGCCGTCTTTATCGCCACTCCGCAGCATCTGCATGCCGAGCATTTCATCGCGTCACTCGGCGCCGGCAAGCACGTGTACCAGGAAAAAACTATGGCGTTCAACGTGGACCATGCCAAGCGCATGCGGGCAGCATACAAAAATGCTCCCGGGCGCACAGTGCAAGTCGGGCATCAATCGTGTTCCTCGGGACAGGTGATTGACGCCGTCATGTTCCTGGCTTCCGGCAATCTCGGCAAGATCACCGCGATTCATTCCCACATGTACCGCAATACGCCGCATGGCAAGCCGCAGTGGTCACGCCCCGTGTACCCCGATATGACGCCCGAGCACATCATGTGGAAATCGTTCCTCGGCGCGGCCCCGCAGGTGCCCTTCGATCCCAACCGTTACGTGAACTGGCGCTTCTTCTGGGATTACTCCGGCGGCAACGTTTACGAAAACATGTGCCACCAGCTCGCCTTTTGGTACAAGGTCATGAACCTGCAGATTCCCAACGAGGTGAACATGGTGGGTGGCATTTATCTGTGGAAGGATGGCCGCGAAGTCCCGGACACCATGAATGTCGCGCTCGAACAGCCCGAAGAAATTCTCTTCACCTGGGATTCCGGTTTCGGCAACAACGAGCTCGGCTCAACCGAAGACGTGCTCGGCACCGACGGCACCATCGCGCGCGGCCAGCAGATTCGTTATCTGCCGCAAAAAGTCAACCGCCCACAAGGCACCGAGATGCTGGGCAACAACCGGACCGGCTCGAACGAAACCAAGGCCCATATCCAGAACTTTCTCGATTGCACTCGCACCGGCGCTACGCCCAATTGCCCGTTCGAGGTCGGCTATCGCGTTTCGATCGCCTGCCGCATGGCCGTGGACAGCTACCGGCAGGGGCGGACGCTCAAGTGGGATTCAGCGAAGGAAGAAGTGGTTTAGCAAGCGCGTATTCCAACCAAACTAGCGCAGCCTTCGCCGGTGCCGATTTAGCGCGTGTTTCATGCGTGGCTTTCCAGGCGCAACTCAAGTTTCATCGCCTATGCACAGGCTCTTCCCGCAACCATTCCCTTATACTGGTTACAGGCTTTGTGTTGACCCGCGCGTCACAACCCTCTGCCCGGAGCCGCCGCTAATCCCGTGGAATTCGAGTACACACCCGAACAGATCCACCTTCGCAAATCCGTACGCGAATTTGCCGAATCCGAAATCGCGCCCCACGTCATGGAGTGGGACGAAGAACAGATCTTCCCGCTCGAGGTCATCAAGAAACTCGGCAAGCTCGGCTACATGGGATCGATTTTTCCCGAGCAGTATGGCGGCGCGGGCCTGGGCTACATCGAGTACGCCATCATCATCGAAGAGCTGTCGCGCGTGGATGGCTCGGTAGGCATTATTGTCGCGGCTCACACCTCGCTTTGCAGCAATCACATTTATAAATCCGGCAACGAAGAGCAGAAGCTGCGCTATCTCGCAAAGCTCACCGCGGGCGAATGGATCGGCTGCTGGTCTCTCACCGAGCCCGAGGCCGGCTCCGACGCCGCGGGCACCCGCACCACTGCCATGCGCCAGGGCGAATGCTGGGTGCTGAATGGTGCGAAAACCTTCACCACCAACGCGCACTATGCCGACGTCTGCGTCGCCATGGCGATGACCGACCGCGGCGCCGCGCAGCACGGCATCTCGGCGTTCATCATCGAAAAAGGCACGCCCGGTTTTCGCACCGGAAAAAAAGAAAACAAGCTGGGACTCCGCGCCAGCGCCACCGGCGAAGTGATTTTCGAAAATTGCCGTCTGCCCGCATCGCAACTCCTGGGCAGGCGCGGCGAAGGCTTTGTCGACAGCCTCAAAACGCTCGACGGTGGCCGCATCTCGATCGCCGCTCTCGCTCTCGGCATGGCGCAGGGCGCCTACGACGCCGCGCTCAAATATTCCAAGTTGCGCAAGCAGTTCGGCCGGCCGATTTCCGAATTTCAAGCCATCCAGCACAAGCTGGTCGATATGGCTACCGAAATCGACGCCGCGCGCCTGCTGATTTACCGCGCCGCCTGGATGCTCGATCAAGGCCGCCGCGTCACGCGCGAATCCGCCATGGCCAAGCTGTTCGCCTCCGAGGCTGCCGTGCGCATCGCCAATGAAGCCGTGCAGATTCACGGTGGCTACGGCTTCATCAAGGATTATCCGGTCGAAAAGTTCTACCGCGATGTAAAACTCTGCACCATCGGGGAAGGCACCAGCGAAATCCAGCGCTTGGTGATCGCGCGACAATTGCTCAAGGACTGATGCCGGACTGGGCTTCTCAAATCATCGGCGGCGACGTGCGCGCGCTCGCCCGCGCCGCGACGGCCATCGAGAATCGCGCGCCCGAAGCTGCCGGACTGTTGCGCGAGCTTGCTCCGAAAACAGGCCGTGCCGTCGTCATCGGCATCACCGGGCCGCCCGGAGCAGGCAAGAGCACGCTGGTCGATGCGCTCGCCCGCGCCATCCGCCGCGAAGGAAGAACCGCCGGCATCATTGCCGTCGATCCCACCAGCCGCGTTTCCGGTGGCGCGATTTTAGGCGACCGCATCCGCATGCAGGCGCATCACGGCGACCCCGGCGTCTTCATCCGCTCGATGGCCACGCGCGGCGCAGCCGGCGGTATAGCTCGCGCGACCGCCGACCTGGCGCTCCTTCTCGACGCGGCTGGCCGCGATTACGTCATCATCGAAACCGTTGGCGTCGGCCAGGATGAGGTCGCCATCGCCGGCGTTGCCGATCTCACCGTGCTCGTGCTCGTCCCCGGCATGGGCGATGACGTCCAGGCAATCAAGGCCGGCATCATGGAGATCGCCGATATTTTCGTGATCAACAAAGCCGATCACCCCGGCGCCGAGCGTGTCGAGCGCGAGATCGAAGGCGTGCTGGGCCTCTCGCACCGCGCCGATGGCTGGACTCCGCCCATCCTCCACACTGTCGCGACCGAAGAAAAAGGCATCGCGGATTTGCTCGCGGCCATCCGGCGATTCCCGCGCAAAAAGAAGATTGCGCGCCCCGGCGAGTTCGCCATCGATCACCTCGGCATCGCGGTGAAATCCATTGAAGCTGCGCTCGGCTTTTACGAAGGGCAACTCGGCATGCAGGTCGTCACGCGCGAGACCGTTCCGCACGAAAAAGTGAACGTGGCCATGCTCCCCGCCGGCGGCCCGCGCATCGAGCTGCTCGAATCCGCCGAGCCAGATTCCGTGATTGCCCGCTTTCTCGCCAAGCGCGGCGAAGGCCTGCACCACGTCGCGCTGCGCGTCCCCGATCTGGCGGCCGCCCTCGATCGTCTCCGCGCAGCCGGCGCGCGTCTTCTCAACGAACCCCAAATCGGCGCCGGCGGCCACCGCTACGTTTTCGTACACCCGTCTTCGACCGGTGGCGTGCTGCTGGAGCTCATCGAAGACCGCTAGGTCACTTCTTCCGCCGCGCGAACTTCAGCCCGCTCCAGTCCGCATCCACCGCGCAAACTTTGTAGTCCACCAGTCCCGCTGCGAGCCCCGCATCCCGCACATCGTTCTCGTTGAAATCCACTTTGAAGCGCCCGGCTTTTTTCGGATAAACAATCCACATCGAACTGCCCTCCGGCAGCCGCGCGCTCATCAGGTCCGTCTCTTCCAGTTCCCTGAGCGAGCGCACGAACCAAAGCGTCAGCGCGGTTTGCCGGCTCATTCGCGTCTCGAGTCCCACGTTCTCCGGTAAATCCGCAAGCTGCTCCTCGAAACCTTCCGGCGCGCCGAGCAGCGCCACCTTCGTGTCCGGTTTGACGCCCAGCTTCTTCACCAGGCTCGACCCCGCGTACCGCTCCATGTGCGACATCGGTTTTACCGGGTCGCGCGGGGCGTTCTTCATCGCCCTCTCAAGCACGCGCGCGACGTTGGGCCACTCGCTAAACGCGGCATCCGGCAGCTCCCGCCGGATCGCACTGACTTTTTCTTCCGCTCCGCCCGCAAAAACAATCGGGAGGTGGCGCGTCGTCTTGCTCTGCCGCAACATCACGGCAACTTCGCGGCCGTGAGACGGCAGCCGGTCGAGATCGATCACCACCGCCTCAGGCATGTTCGCGCGGAACTGTCCGATCAAGCCGCTCGGGTTAAGCGGCGAGGCATCCACCCGCAGCCCCGGGCCTTTCAGCAGGCGCGCCCGCTCCTTGGCGAGTTCCGGTTTCCAGCAGATGAAACGCACCAGCGGCATCACCACAAAATATCAAAGTAAAATAGGCACTTTGTCGGCCCGGGACTCTCACGTCCTGCTGGAGGTTCATTTTTGCAAGCGCTAATCGGCATCATCGGCGGCAGCGGTCTTTATTCCATGCCCGGCTTCGAAGCCCACGAGGAAGTCAGCCTGGACACACCCTGGGGCCGTCCGTCGGACCTCTACATCGTCGGCAACCTCGCCGGAAAAAGCGTTGCGTTTCTCGCACGCCACGGCCGCGGCCATCGGATTTCTCCATCGGAGCTGAATTTCCGCGCCAATATCTACGGGATGAAATCGCTCGGCGTCCAGCGCATTCTCTCGCTCAGCGCCGTCGGTTCCCTCAAAGAAGAGCACCGCCCGCTCGATTTCGTCATCCCCGATCAGTTCTTCGACCGCACCCGCGGCCGCGTCTCCACGTTCTTCGGCGAAGGTCTGGTCGCGCACATCAGCTTTGCCGACCCGGTCTGTCCCCAGCTTTCTGAAGTCGTCCACCAGGCCGCCCGCGCATCCGGCGTGACCACGAAAAAAGGAGGCACCTACCTCTGCATGGAAGGCCCGGCGTTTTCGACCAGAGCCGAATCCAACATCTATCGAAGCTGGGGCATGGACGTCATCGGCATGACCAATCTCCAGGAAGCCAAGCTCGCGCGCGAAGCCGAGATGTGTTACGTCACCGTCGCCATGGTCACCGATTACGACTGCTGGCATCCCGCGCACGATGCCGTCACCGTCTCCGACATCATTGCCAACCTGAATAAAAACGCCGAAAATGCGGCGAAAGTGGTGCGCGCGGCCGTGACTGCGATGCCCGCCGAGCGAACCTGTAAATGCGGGAGCGCGCTCGCCCATGCGCTCATTACCGATCGCAAGCTCGTTCCCGAAGCCACTCGCAAAAAACTGGAACTGCTCATTGGCAAGTATTTCGTGTAACGAACTCGCCGGCCGCCTGCTCGCGTGTTGCCTCAACGGCGAGCACTGGCCGCCCGATCTGCTCGATCGGCTGCTCGCGCCCGATTGTGCCGATGCCCTGATTCGCATCGTCGTCGAGCGGCTGGCCGATCTGTTCGAGCCTCGCCTGTGCGATATCTATGCCGAGCTTTTCTCCGAAGCCATCGCCCGCTCGATACCTGAGCTAAATGCGGCCGATCTAATAGCGCGCTACCGCCGCATCCGCGCGCCGCGCCGCGTCCAAATTGAGCCTGCCACAGTATTCGTGCTCTCGCGCGTAACGCTCGGCGCAGACGTCGCCGTCACCAGCGTGCTGCTCGATGCGGCCAAGCGCCGCTTTCCGCGCGCGCGCATCGTGCTGGCCGGCGGCCGAAAATCCTGGGAGCTCTTCGCCGCCGATCCGCGTATCGATCACGCTTCAATTTCCTACCGCCGCACCGGCAGCCTGCGCGACCGCCTGGGCCCGTGGACCGATCTGCGCCAATTGCTCTCTCAACCGGACAGCATTGTCATCGATCCCGATTCGCGCCTCACCCAGCTCGGCCTGCTGCCCGTTTCGCCTGAAGAGGATTATTACTTCTTTGAAAGCCGCGCCTATGGTGGCGATGGCGACGATCCCTTGCCTGTTCTCACCGCGAGATGGGCCCGCGAAATCATGGACGTGGAAGACGCGGCTCCTTACATTGCGCCCGCCGAGCTGCCGGAAATCCCCGGCCGCCCTTTCGTTACGATGAGCCTGGGCGTCGGCGAAAATCCGGCCAAGCGCATCGCCGATCCGTTCGAACAGCAGCTCGTGGCCCACCTCGCCTCGCGCGCCGCGCATGTCTTGATCGATCAGGGCGCCGGCGGCGAAGAAGCCGAACGCGTCGAGCGCGCCGTCGCGAGCTCCAGGTCTGATCGCATTCGCCGCATTCACGGCTCCTTCGCCGCGTTCGCCTCCCTTATTGCGAGCAGCGATCTCTATATCGGCTACGACTCCGCCGGCCAGCACGTAGCCGCGGCATGCGGCGTCCCGCTTGTCTCGATTTTCACCGGCTTTGCTTCCCCGAGAATGCTCGCGCGCTGGCGGCCTTCGGGAAAAGGTCCAATGGAAGTGATTGCCGTAAGCGGCCCCGAGTCGCCTCTCGCGAGCACCGTAGCCGCGGTTGACAAACTCCTGGCCCGAGGCCCGCGGCGCGTTTAGCGCCTCCCGTTGACCTTCCCATTCAGGGGCCGCTGCCGCAGCAGGTCAATCAGCTTTTCAAATTTCACGTCGGTTCTTCGCTGCTGCTCGGCCAGTTCGGCAATTTTGCCATCCGTGTGTTTCTGGGCTTCGCCGGCTCCTGATTTAGCAGAGCCTTATCTCCGCACCCGCTGCATCCAGTCGCCCCAGCCCAGCCCGAGGCGCGTCATGACGATCGCCGTTCCGGCCGCGATCGCCATCACCGTCCAGAACGCCGCCGCACTCGGTTCGGTCGGAATGAAAACGCTGCGCACCCATGCCGAGGTCGCGGGAACAAAAAATGGGAATTCGTTCGTCGCAAATATCCAGTTGCGCGAGGCCGGCGACATCAGAAAATCCGCGAACGGCCACTGTACGGCGAAAAAGCTCAGCAAGTAAGCCGTGCCCAGCGCCGCCGCCTGCCGCCACTTGCCCCAATCAGCCGTACGCCTCCGCAGCAGGTCGAAAACCACAGCGGGCACGATCAGCAGCAGCGGGAAGTCCGGCGGGATCAAATGCGTCACCTTCTGGTAAACCGGCCCAAGCTTCGGCTCCGCCGGCACCAGCGGCAGAAACCACACCAGCGCGAGGTGAACGCCCGTGTAACACGCGGTCAGTATCGTCGCCGGCCAGCGGTGTCGCGATACCCGCGAGATCACCGCCATCCAGATCGGCGCGCCCAGCATCACTACCGCGTAAAATTTCGCCCCATGCATGAACACGCGGTTCGTGAATTCCTGAGCGATTCCCACCGTCATTCCCAGCAGAAACATCACCACGTAATAAAAGGCGCGTTCCAGCCTCACCCGGTACGTGCCTTCCGCGCGGTTCATCGCTGCCAGTACCAGCACCAGGGTCCCAAAACGGATTGCCATCATCCCCAGCGCCAGTACCACGTGCGGCGGGCTCAGAATCTTCACATCCAGCCCGTACGCGCCGTGCCACCAGTTGTCGTACGGCGCCGAAGTGATCATCGCCACTCCGCCCCACGCGCAAATGAACGCGCCGAGCGGCGCGCGAAATCCCCACATCGAAACCGAAATCGCGCCCGACGGCGAGTTCTTCTGAAAGGTCGTGGCCAGAATCAGGTAGCCGCACGAAATCCCCGCCAGCACGCCGCACAAGTAAATCAGCACGTGCGCCGGCGTCCAGAAACTGTCTCGCCCGATGCTCTCGTGCCAGGATATGTCCCACACGCCGCCCGCCACCGCTGACGTAATCGCGATCAGGCAGCTCCAGATGTACCAGGGAATGCGCGCCGTCTTCGCCGCGACCCGCGCCTCTGCGCCCGCCGCGGTAAGTGGATAGGGGGCGGTACTGGCCATAGTCCCGTCCTTTCAGTACGAGAATAGCGCACGCCGCCGGGGGTCTGGCACTCTCCCGCCTCATGTGCCATAATTCGCTTCATGGTCGCCGAAGTCGTGAAGATGGAGCCGAAATCCGAGGGCATCACTACCCCGCGAAAGAAACGCCCCAAGGAACTGGCCGTCATCACCGAGTGCTGCACCGGTTGCGCCGGCTCGCCCGCCTGCGTGCCCTATTGCCCGGTGGCCGACTGCATGTACTGGGTTCCGGACGAAGACCACCCCCCGTTCGGCCACATTGAAGTCGATCCCTTCCTATGCATCGGCTGCAAGAAGTGCACCAGCAAAGGCCCCGATGGTGCTTTCCTTGACGGTTGTCCCTGGGACGCTATCGAGATGATCCCCATCGAAAACATCGAGGCCCAGCTCGGCGTCAAAATGCCGGTTTAACCGGACTCGTCCTCTCCGCGAAATATCCCGATTTCACGCGGCGCGTCACACCTGTCCGACCAGGTGGCTCCCCAGTGCATCGCGGGACGGCGCCGTTGCGGAAGCTTTCTCAAAGGCCAGCGTGAACCAGAACTTCGATCCGCGTCCCGGTGTGCTCTCCACCCGCAGTTCGCCCCCCATCCGGGCGATCAACTCCCGCGAAATCGATAAACCCAGGCCCGTGCCGCCATACTTGCGGGCCATTGAGCCATCCGCCTGGACGAATGATTCAAAGATGCGTTCCTGCGCGTGCTGGCAAATGCCGATCCCCGTGTCCGCTACCACGAACCGGATCCTGACGAGGTCGTCAGTTTCGCTCTCGACGGTTGCCTCCAGATCGATGTGGCCCCGTTCGGTGAACTTGATGGCGTTGCCGGTAAGATTCACCAGCGCCTGGCGTAAACGCGCAGGATCGCCCCAAACCTGCTTCGGAAGCTCGGCCGCCGTCTGGAAATTTAAATCCAGGCCCTTACCTCGCGCGATCTCTGCAAATAAACCGCAAACATCGGACACGACACCCGCAGGCGCGAACACCACACGCTCGAACGTCAACTTTCCGGCTTCGATCTTCGAGAAATCGAGAATATCGTTCAACAAAGATAACAGCGAGTCGCTCGCGTGCATCACGTCGCGAAGATACTCCGCTTGCTCTTCTCCATCCTTTGTGTCCATGGCCAGAGCCGTCATCCCGATGATGGCGTTCATCGGCGTGCGGATTTCATGGCTCATATTTGCCAGAAACTGATTTTTTAGCGCGGTTGCTTCTCTGGCGGTCGCGAGGGCACGCCGTACTCTGGCGGTTTGCCACAATGTCGCCAGCAGCAGCAGAAACGTCGTGGAGATCCCTATGATCAGCCACCGCTCCCTGCTTTGCGCACGGGTCAACTCGCGCGCTATTTCCAGATTCCGGCCGGAGAAAGATCGCCAGCGCGACGCGATCCGGTCGAGCGATCCATCCGCCGCCATGGCCCCAATCTCGTCCCGCAGTGCATCGGCGACGGGTCTGGATTCGAACCTGGCGCCGATGCCCAATTTGCCGCTGAGTTCCGGGAGTTGGATGAGCCGCAGCCCCGGTGCCTCACAGGCGATGCCGTCCATTAACGTGGCGAGCGCCGTGTATTCGTCACTGTAGCCGGCGTCGGCGCGCCCCCGGCACACGGCCTCCAGTCTTTGGCGTGGGGATTCAATGATCGTGAGCTTCGCTTTTGGAGCATATTGCCGAAGTAATCTGGCATCCAGCGGCTCGCCGTCGTACGCAATCGTGGAATTCCCCAGATCTTCCAGCCGGGCGAAAGCGCTGTTGCCGCGGACAAAAAGGCAGATCGTATCCTCTCGGTACGGATCTGTGATGTAAACAATTTTCTGTCGCTCTGGCAGTATGGTCATCAGCGGCCATAAGTCGACCTTTTTCGCTCTCAGGGCTACTTCTGAACTCTCCGGTTCCAGTTGCCACTTGATGTGAATCTTGCGGCGGCGTGCGGCTTCGTCGATCAGGTCGACTGCAAGGCCTGTGGGACGGCCGTCCGGCCCGACAAAGTGTTGGGGGGGTTGGTCGTCAAACCCGATAAGGTAGATTCGCTGATGATCGAAGTTGTTATGCCGTGTCTCAAACCAGCCGACAGCGACGGCTAGCGCCACGACAGCGCCCAGCGCAACCGGCCGCGACACCCTGCTGTCAATTTGGCGGAACCCCATTTGAAAGACCTGGGCTTTCAGAATCAACGGGTCGATTGATCACCCGCCCCCGCGTGCGGCATTTAAAGCCGCAACGGCCATATACTTACCTCGCCCGCTAACCTACAAACCAGCATAATGGTGGCCATTTCGAGAGCACAATGATGCACTTCGTCGTACGGCTATGGTTAACCGCCGGGCATTCACCTCACGTCGCCGGGCCGTTCGCCTTTTCGGGCTTGGTTTGCGCGATTTGCCTGTCGCGGGACTCCCGATCTCGCCTGCCACTTTATTTTTCTTCGCGCCGGTATACAATCGAGGGATTGCCGTCCGCGTTCTTGGGGCGGTTATTGTACGGGCGCTGTTCTCATGAGCCTTGAAATTCATCTCCGGGAACGGGAAGGGGTCAGCATTTTGGACCTCATAGGCCGCCTCACCGTGGGCGGTGACGTAGCCACGTTTCGCGAAAGAATGCAGAAGCTCGTCGATCTCGGAAAAAAGAACATCATCCTCAATCTCGATCAGGTCGATTATGTGGACAGCACGGGCCTGGGAGCGCTGGTGATGTGCTATACCACGCTCCAGCGGTCGGGCGGCAAGGTCAAACTCCTCAACCTCAGCCGCCGCAGCATCGAACTGCTGGTCATGACCAAGCTGACCACCATTTTCGAAGTGTTCAAGGAAGAGCAGGATGCCATCAACAGCTTCTTCCCCGACCGCGAAATCAAGCGATTCGACATCCTCAGCTTCGTGCAGCAGCAGAAAGAAGAGTGACCTTGGGCACGGGGCGCATTTTGCGCAGCGCCGCACGCTCCATCTACACTAGCCTTATGGGTTCCGCCAAGGAAAATCAGATGCTCGAGGCCGGCGCGCGCGCCCCCGATTTTCGCCTGGATGTCCTGGACGGCGGCGGCCAGAAATCGCTGCCAGACCTCCTGTCTTCCGGGTCCGTGCTGCTGGCGTTTTTCAAAGTCTCCTGTCCCACCTGCCAGCTCACGCTGCCGTTTCTCGAACGGATCCACCGCGGCAAAGCGCCGGTTGTCGCTGTTTCCCAGGACGACGCCGAAGCCACCCGCGAGTTCCAAAAGGAATTCGGCATCACTATGCCGACCCTGCTCGATTCCGCCCGCGTAGGATATCCGGCCAGCAACGCCTACGGCCTGGCTTACGTGCCGTCTCTATTCCTGGTGGAGCGCGACGGCAAGATTTCCTGGTCGCAAACCGGTTTCAATCGCAAACAGATCGAAGCGATCGGCCGGAAATTCGGCGTTGAGGTGTTCCAGGCCGGCGACAGCGTCCCCGAATCCAAGTCCGGTTGAGGCTCGAAAAACTAGGCTCCGGTCCGGAGCCGCTTAAAGGAATAAAATAGTCGGTAGATGGCTAATCCCCTCGAGGAATTGATCGAGTCCGCTTCCGCGTTTGCCAAAGGCATGGGAGTGACGTTCAAGGAGATGATGTCTCCCACCGTCACGGAAAACTATCCCGATGAGCCGCCCAAGCTCGAAGAACGGTATCGCGGCGTCCATGTCTTGCAGCGTGACGAAAATGGCTTGGAAAAATGCGTGGCCTGTTTTCTCTGCGCCGCCGCCTGCCCTTCCAACTGCATCTATATCGAGGCCGCGGAAAACACCGATAAAGTCCGTATTTCCGGTGGCGAGCGCTACGCCACGGTTTACAACATCGACTACAACCGGTGTATTTTCTGCGGGTATTGCGTCGAAGCCTGTCCCACCGACGCCATCACCCACGGCCATGGCTTCGAGGTGGCCAGCTACAACACCTCTACCCTGGTGATGCGCAAGGAACAAATGCTCGCTCCCATGCCACCCAACGCCCACCCGGTGACCATGGCGGTCAACGGAGAGGCAGCCCCGCATTAACCCTCCCGTTTCCCCCCGGAAATGGACATTTTTGTTAAGCGGTTGGTAACCTGACTATTTACCGGTACGCCTATATTGCGGGATCGCGTGTGTGTCTCATGCCGGTAACATGTTCTCGGCATGTTGGTTGATTTTGAGCTGATTAAGCGGGCGCGCGGCGGTGATGGGGCGGCTTTTAACGAGCTCGTTGTGGCCTATAGGAAGCGTATTCTGGGCACCATCGCGCGGCTCATCTCGCATCCGGAAGATGTCGAAGATGTCGGCCAGGAGGTTTTCCTCCGGCTGTACTTCTCGCTCGATCAGCTTCGTTCGCCGGAAGTTTTTGAGCCCTGGCTTTACCGGTTGACCGCCAATGCGGCGTACGATTATTTACGAAAACGGCGCCGCCGTCCGGAATCCCGGATGTCGGACCTGTCCGAGCAGCAGGTGGTGCTGGCGGATGCTGTGGCTGGCGAAAAAGTCGATCGCGACGAGAGCCGGCGGAAGCGGATTCGCGATGCAGTCGATTCTTTGCTGGGCGCAGTTTCCGAGGATGACCGCGTGCTTCTGACGCTGAAAGAAGTGGAAGGCCTTTCCCTCAAGGAGCTGGGAAAGATTTATCATGTCAAGGAGAATGCGTTGAAGGTGCGGTTGTTTCGCGCCAGGCAGCGCGTTCTCAAAGCATTTCACGCGGCCGAAAGGCATGCCGCCGAAGTGGGTAGTTAGGGAGTTTTGATATGGAGCCGGACAACCACGATTACCAGGTTGAAAGCGGGCAGCTCGACAGGCTTTTTGGCGCCTATCGCGATGCTTGTCCCGATCCCGATGTGAGCCCCAACTTCATGCCCCAGCTTTGGCAGAAGATCGAAGCGCAGGAGCGTGTCTCGAACGTATTCGGCCGGTTTGCGCGAAATCTGGTAACGGCTGCCCTGGCCGCGTCCACGCTGCTCGCGCTGGCGGCCTCTATTGAGCGCTCGCGAATGACGGCTCCCCTTCCCAGCGAAACCTACGTCGAAGTGCTCGCCGAAGAGCACGCCCGGCAGGATATGGATTATTTCGAGCCGGTTCGCATCGAGCCGGCAGCGGACCAGCGCTGATGCAACGATCCAGCCTTTCGACTTTCCTGTATCTGGCGCTTGTGTTTTTGAGCGGCGTCGTGCTGGGTGGGTTCGGCATGCGGCTTTACACGCTCAAACCCGTCACCGCGAGCGTCAGCCCGCGCAGCCCCGACGAATTCCGGCGCCGCTATGTCGCCGAACTGAGATCCAGGCTCAATTTAACGGATGATCAGGTGAACCAGCTCCAGCCCATCCTCGATGACACCCGCCGCCGCAACCGCGAATTTCACCAGAAATACCGCCCCGAGCTCAAGGCCATTCAGGACGAACAGGTCCGCCGCATCCGCGCCATTCTCACTGATGCCCAGCAGTCCCTCTACACTAAGATGTTGGACGAGCGCGAGCGCGAGCGGCAGCGCGAACAGCAAAAAACCGGCCACTAACCGTCCCTACTAAAAACTACCCGCCGAGGGCGCGGTGGAGCGAAGCTGTTGGGCCGCTTCTGCCACTACCGGCTGACCGGCTGCGCCTTCTTCTTCGCTCTGGATTTCTGGTATTTCTTCTCGAATTTCTCGACGCGGCCCGCTGTGTCCACCAGCTTTTGCCGGCCGGTGAAGAACGGATGGCAGTTCGAGCAAATTTCCACGCGGATGTCGCCCTTATGCGTCGACCGCGTCTTGAACGTATGGCCGCAGGCGCAAATGACATTCACTTCTTCGTATGCGGGATGGATGCCGGCTTTCATGGTGGCGGAAAATTTCCTTTCGGGAACTTTAAGTATAACAAAACACAAATCCCCGTGGCCTTCCGGAAGGCAGCTCAAACAAGGCCGCAAACCGAAGTCCACGGGGATCGGTAGCCTTAAGATAAAACCTGAGGCAGTTTTTTTCGCGTCGAAGCAGCCGGTCCACAGGAACGTGGCCCCGCCACTGAAACGGAACCTACAGCAGTAACAACGGTCGACTCAACAGTCGGCCACCTCGCGCGGTCTACTATCTATCATTCTGCTGGACCACCTCCTTCCTCAGTGATATTTCGATGTTATTCCCAAGTTGTTGAGGTGTCAAGAATCCGGTGTTCCAGAACGCCGAACGCGTTACTGGATTTAGTGCTGGGCATTGCGAGAACTACTGCTTGTTCGTCCGCGGATAAAAAAAAAACGGGCCTCGCGGAACTCGAGGCCCGTTTGGAAAAGAAGCGCAAAAGAGGCAAGACCCACCAAAGCCCTCTCGACGCGCCTCTATCACCCCGTGACTCACGGAGATGCACGGCGGCTGCCAACGCGTAAGTCGCGCCGATACAATCATCAGCCTGCAGGCGCGTCCGTTTTCCGGTAAACTTCGCGGCAAAGCTCTACAAAATTCCGGAGCCAAACCCCGCGTAGGCTACAATCTACAGGTGGTTCCCATGCCGGCGGCAGATCGCGGAGATGTTTTCCGGATCCCATCAGCAGCCCGGGCGCTCAGCGGCCTGCTGATTTCCGGGTTGCTGTTCGGATTTCTGGGGGCCATCCTGCCCGCCTGGGGATACCACCTCACATCCGAGTTCGGCACCGTCGGAAACTATTTCCTGAGCATGAGTGCCGGCGTGATCATCTCGACCGAGGTGGCCGGCCGGCTGTTGCTCAGCCGCGGGCTGCGTTTTCTGTTTATCACCGCATGTGCGCTGGCCTGCGCGGCCCTGGTTTACCTGGCGCTGCTGCCGCTCACGATTTCGCCGTTCGCCCGCATGGGAGCTCTGCTGGCCATCGGATTCGCTACGGGCCTGATGAATACCGCCGTCTTTCACGCCATTTCTTCGGTCTATGATCGCGACCCGGCCGCCACCGTGAATATCGGCGGCATCTCGTTCGGCATGGGCTGCCTGGTGGTCACACTGCTGGTTGCCGGAACGTTCTACGCATACACGGTCTCGAGCATTCTCATTTTCGTCGCCGTGATTCCCGGTCTGTTCGTGGCGTGGTTTGCGCGCGGCTCGTTTCCCGCACCGGCGATCGTCGAGCAGCCGAGCATCGCCCAGCTTTTTCGGGATCTTCGACAGCCCGGCGCCGTGCTGTTCGCGCTGCTGCTGTTTTTCCAGTTCGGCAACGAATGGTCGATCGCCGGATGGCTGCCCCTGTTTCTGATCCGGCGGCTGGGCGTCAGCCCGGAGTCTTCGCTGATGATCCTGGCCATTTATTGGCTAGCTCTGGTCGTCGGGCGGCTAGCGGCCGTCGGCCTGCTGCCCAGAATCCGGCACGGGCGCTTCCTGCTTTCGAGCGCCGGCGCCGCCTTGGCGGGCTGCCTGATTCTGCTCGCGACCGACAATCTGTTCGGCGCGGTCGTCGGCACGCTACTGGTGGGAGGCGGCTTCGCCAGCATCTATCCGCTGATCGCCGAACGCATCGGCCAGGAGTTTCCGTATTTTCATCCCGGCTTTTTCAACGGCATCTTTTCGATTGCGCTGACCGGCGGCATGCTCGCCCCCTGGACGCTCGGTCAGTTCGCCAACATCTGGGGCATCGGCGTGGTGATGGCGCTGCCGCTTGCCGGCACCTGCATGGTTTTCGTTCTGGTGCTGCTGATCTGGCTCGAAGCCAAGATCCGCCTCGGATAAGATGCCTACATGCCAACCGCCGGCCCACTGCTGCTGGTTCTAACGCTCGCTTCGATCGTTCTGCTGCTGGTGCTGGTGCTGGTGGTGAAGCTGCACGCGTTTCTGGCGCTGCTCATCTCGAGCATGGCGCTGGGTCTTTCGGCGGGTATGGCGCCAGGCGCGGTACTGAAATCCATGCAGGCCGGGTTCGGCGAAGCGCTGGGCTTCATCGCGGTGGTCGTGGGCCTGGGCGCGATGATCGGGCGGTTCATCGAATATTCCGGCGGCGGCCGGGCGCTGGCCGACTGGCTGCTCGCTAAATTCGGCCGCGACCGCGCGGTGTGGGCGCTGCTGGTCGCGGCCTTTCTGGTCGGCCTGCCGATTTTCTTCGAAGTCGGCTTCATTATTCTCGCGCCGCTGATGTGGAGCCTGGGGCGCGAATCGAAGCGCTCCATGCTCTACTACGGGATGCCGATGATGGCGGCGCTGAGCGCCACGCACTCCCTGGTGGCTCCGCACCCCGCGCCATCGGCCGCCGCGCAACTGCTGGGCGCGGACCTCGGCCGCAGCATGCTTTACGGCATCGCGCTTTCGATCCCCATGGCGATCGTGGGCGGCATCATTTACGGCGGCTGGATTTCGCGCCGCCTGTTCATTCCCGTGCCGCCGATGGCCGGAACCGTGGAATTGAAGCGCGCCGAAAAGCCGCCCGCGGTGGGGCTGGTGGCGATGATCCTGGTGCTCCCCGTGGTGCTGATTTTCGCCGCGACCGCCACCGGCGCGACCAACCTGCCACTCAAGGGAGCCGCCGCGTTCTTCGGCCACCCGTTCACGGCGCTATTGGTGGCGGCGCTCGCGGCCATGGTGCTGTTCGGCGCGCGTCGCGGGCTTAACCGCAACGAGATTTCGCGCATGGCGGTCGAATCGCTCGCGCCGGTGGGCACGCTGCTGGTGATCATGGGCGGCGGCGGATCGTTCAAGCAGGTGATTGTGGATTCGGGCGTGGGCCTCTACGCGGGCAAGTTGCTGGCCGCTTCGAGCATTTCGCCGCTCGTGGTGGCGTACGTGATCGCCGCGGCCATGCGCGTGGCGCAAGGTTCGGCCACCGTGGCCATCATCACGGCGGCGGGAATCGTCGCGCCGCTGGTGAAAGGAATGACCGGCTACAGCCCCGAGATGATCATGCTGGCCGTGTGCTCCGGCGGCACCATACTTTCGCACATCAACGACGCCGGCTTCTGGCTGGTAAACGAATACTGCGGCATGCAGGTCCAGCAGACACTCCAAAGCTGGACCGTCATGAAGGTGATCATGTCGCTGACGGGATTTGCGCTGGTGATGGTGGTGCAGGCGATGAGGTGAGGCGGGACCAAACGGTCTTCACGAAACTTATCCTCGCCGCGATTCCCGTATCAGCCCTTCGCGCACGAGCATCTTAAGAAGCGTCTGATACCCGATGCCCTTACGGTCCGCGATCTTGCGGGCCTGAGCGAGATCGGCTTCGGGAATGCGAAGCGCGATCTGCACGCTCTTCCTCCGATTCAGCTTGTTGACGAGGCTCGATCCCGCAAACTTTGTTCCTCTGCGGCCGGCCTCGGCGGATTTCTGCTTCACATAAGTCCGGCCTGCCGGACTCGCCCACCAGTCTGCCTCCGCACTCTCAGTCTCGAATTTCGGCATCTCGACGTTCTTATTACCCACCGGTTTCCCTCGGCCACTCAGGAACCTACCAGCCGATCGTACTCAGCATGCGAGCCGATCCACCCACCCGCACGCTAAACCGATCAGTTTTGCCCTGTAAATCGGCGAAAATGGAGCGATGGATGATGCGGGTCGCGCTGCCACAGGTGGTAGTTCTTGACCGCCAAGTCTTGGACATCATGCGGCAGTGCGTGGAACAGATCCCAGAAGCGGCGTGTTGCAACCGACTTCACTTCTGTGATGGCCAATCGCGCAGAAGGCCGCGCGCGGATTCCTCTTCCGCCTCGTTGAAAAGAAAATCTAGCTTGCCTGAGGAGGAATCTCGATCGATCTGTTCATCCCACCGTGCTTGCTCGCGGGCGCGAAACCACTCGACGAAACGCCGGTATTCCTCCGGAGCAAGTCCGCTACGGGCCTCCTCGATTTCGTCCACGCGATCCATATCCGGAGTTTAGCATCAAGCCGGCGCACGATCGCTAATCAACGCGGCGGGAGGTTTTCCACTGTTATTACTTGAATTCGCTCCGGTTCCGGCTGGTGACCTCGGCGTCTCGCGGCGCTCTTCGTCACCCGTTGTACAATACTCCCAATTCCCCTGGCTGAGGATGGGAGATCGATTTCGAATTCGTGATTTCGTTTCCCCGCGGGCTGCCCATGCCGCTTCTCGTTCCATCGCGAAAACTCTCGAAAGGAGATCCACATGGCGAACACGATCGTGAATTATGACGGCAGTATAACGGCCTCGCCCCAGCAGCTGGTGTATCCCGGATCGGTCGAGGATATTCAGGCGGTTCTGCGCGATCCCGCCCGCTATCCGGCTCCCGTGCGGGCTATGGGAAGTTATCATTCGCTCACGCCCTGCGCTTCCTCCGACGGCACGGTGCTCAACATGTCCCGCATGAACCGGATCGTCAATATCGACGAAACAAACAAAACCGTCACCGCGCAGGCGGGACTCGAATACGTCGACGCCTCCAAAGCGCTGCGCGACCGCGATCTGCAATTCATGCTGAATATCGAAATCGGCAACATGACGCTCGGCTCCGCCGCCTGCTGTCACACCAAAGATGCGCTCGACGGCATCGAATTCGGCCAGGTCTCCTCGTACGTGACCGGCGTCAAGTGGGTCACCCCGGCGGGCGAGCTCGCCGAGGCCTCGGAAACAGCCAATCCGGAATTGCTCGCCAAGGTGCGTTCGAGCTACGGGCTGTGCGGTGTGATTTACGAAGTAACGTTTCGCATCAAACCGATCGAGGCGCTGCATTTCACCTATCTGCCGCGCCCCGTCGATGAGCTGGCACAGCCCGAGGTGGACGATCTGCTGGATAACTCCGAGGGCCTGATCTGCTGGACCGTCGGCCGCACCTGCATCTTTCAGCGGCGGCAGCGCATCGCGGACCCATCGATCGTCGGCGCGCTTCAGGCGGCCGCCCGCCGCAGGCTGTGGAACTTCGGCGCCGCGCACGTGGGCCACTTCATCGATCAGTTCATCACCGACCCCGACTTGCGCGATGCCTTGCAGCAGGGGTCGCTCGACGCCGCTAATTTTCTGTACGGCATGCTGCATCTGTTCGGCGGGATCAGCCTGCTCGCTCCCGATAAGACCATCGATTATCGCGATACGCCTGCCTCCGCCCGCTACGCTTTCACCTTTTGGGCGTTTCCCCGGTCGCAATGGCTGGGCACGCTGCGCGATTATCTCGATTTCGCCGAGCGGCACTTTCAGGCCACCGGCTTTCGCTGCAACATGCCGCTTGGTGCGTACCACATCCGGCGCGACACGAATTCGATTCTCTCCTACACCTACGATCAGGAAGTTTTCTCGATCGATCCGATTCACGCCGTGACGGATTTAGCCGCCTGGCAGAACTTCTTGCGTGCGTTCAATGATTTCGCGTATCAGCGCAACGGCATCCCGCTGCTCAATCAGAGCCCGTTTGTGGAGCGCACGCACGTGGAACGCGCCTACGGCCGGCGGTGGCTGGACTTCTGCGATTGGGTGCGAACCGCGGACCCGGCTGGGCGCATGCTGAATCCGTTTTTCGCGGACCTGTTGTCGGAAAAGGCGGGGTCGACCACGAGCGGGGCGTAAGCCCGTTCAGACGGGCGGCCGCAACACCGCAGCCAGCACATCCCCGACTGCAATCTCCTGGAGCGCCGTTCCGGCGATCACCGTGACATGCGGCCCCCGGGGGGCCCAGATGCGCGGATCGGTCGGGCCGAACAACGCGACAACCGGCGTTCCCACCGCCGCCGCCAGGTGTGTAATGCCGCTGTCGTTGCCGATGTAAACGCGCGCCGTCGCGAGCCGGCAGGCCAGATCATAGAGATTTTCGATGCGCACCGCGCCTTCCAGCCGCTCTTCAGGCCCCGCGCACCAGCGCACCGGCATGTGCGCTTCGAGATGCCGCGCCAGTTCGCGGTAGCGCGCGAGCGGCCAGCATTTCTTCGGGCTGCCGGAGAACGGATGGATAACCGCGAACCCTTCGTCCCCACGCGGGCAGCCGATGCGTGGGATCGCAGGCCCGGCCGGTGCGTCGCAAACCTGTGCGGCAAAAAAGTCCGCGGCGTGCACGCGGCAATCGTCCGGCGGAATGGCGGTTTGGAACTGGAACGGCAGGCCGAGCCGCGAAACAGCCTCGTGAAACTCCGGCCGGTTGGCGCCGTACCACGAAATGATGGAATCGAAGCTCCGAAGTTGTTGAATCAGAGGCTCGTAGGGTGAAAATTCCAGCATGTCGAGACCGGTCGAAGCGATAGACCGAGTCCGGCTCGCAAATCGAACCAACGGCAGGTTTTGTGAAGCCGCCCAGACCTCTAGATCATCTGTTTTGAGGCACTCCATTGCCGGTAGCGTTAGAATGAAGTCGCCGATGGCGCCGGGCCGGATGATGAGTCGTCTGGGCATGCGCAATCATCCTAATGTTGACAGAGATGATCGGGCTGATAGAATAAAATAGCAATTCCTTTCAATTCAGGAACATGGCGCAGGCGGTCTCCATTTTGAAATTTGCAGAACAAACCCAATTCCTCTTCAGGATTGGCAACACGCCCCTCATCCGCCTGTCGCGAGTCACGGCCGATTTACCCGGCATCGAAATCTACGGTAAAGCCGAATTCGCCAATCCCGGCGGCAGCGTGAAAGACCGGCCGGCGCTGAACATGATTTTAGACGGCGAGCGCACCGGAAAGCTGACACCCGACCGCGTCATCCTCGATTCAACCAGCGGGAACACCGGCATCGCCTATGCCATGATCGCAGCGGTGAAAGGGTATCGCGTGAAGCTGTGCCTGCCGGCGAACGCGTCGATTGAGCGCAAGCGAATCCTGCAGGCTTATGGCGCGGAAATGGTGCTGACCAATCCGTCGGAAGGCTCGGACGGCGCGATTCGCAAATGCCGCGAAATTTACGAGGCCGACCCGGATCGCTACTTTTATCCGGACCAGTACAACAACGCGGCCAACTGGAAAGCGCATTATGAAGGCACGGGGCCGGAGATTCTGGACCAGACCGCGGGACGGATCACGCATTTCGTGGCGGCGGTCGGAACCAGCGGCACGTTTATGGGCGTGACGCGGCGCCTGCGTCGCGATACGCCCGGTGTGAAGTGCTATTCGGCGCAGCCTTCGAGCGGGTTTCACGGCATCGAGGGCTTGAAGCACATGCCCACCGCAATCGTTCCGGGAATTTACGACGACACGCTCGCCGATGGGAACCTGTGGATCGATACCGAAGACGCCTACCGCATGGTGAAGAGGCTGGCGCGCGAGGAAGGCCTGCTGGTTGGCATTTCGTCGGGAGCCAACGTGGTGGCGTCGATTCGGCTCGCGCGCGAATTGCACCGTGAAGGGCGGAGCGGGGTGATCGTCACCATCTTTTGCGACGGTGCGGATAAATATTTGAGCGAGCCTTTCTGGGACGAAGAACAATGATCGAGATCGATCGCGGCGCCTGGGAAAAAATGGTCGAGCACGCGCGCGCGACCTATCCGAACGAGTGCTGCGGCGCGATGCTGGGAACGATTGAAGACGGGCACAAGCGCGTCAGGCTGTCGATGCCGCTCGAAAATGCCGCGGCGGGCCCGCACCATTCGCGCTACGAATTGCGGCCCGAAGATCTCTTGCACGCCGACCGCGAAGCGCGCAAGCAGAAGATGGACCTGGTGGGTATCTATCATTCGCATCCCGATTGCGGCGCGTATTTCTCCGAGACGGACCTGAAGAATTCCTGCCCGTGGTACTCTTTTGTTGTTCTCTCCATCCAGAAGGGCGAGTTCGATCACGCCAATAGCTGGCTGCCGAACGCAGAGCAGACGGCTGCGGAAAAGGAAGAACTGGTTTATAAGTAGGGCAGGCATTTCCGCCGGTCCTTTGAAGGAAATATCCATGGCCAAAGTTTTAATACCAACACCACTGCGGCAGTACGCCGCGAAAAATGACAGCGTGGAGCTGGGCGGCTCGACGGTCGGCGAAGTTCTGAAGGCGCTGACCAGCCAGTACCACGACCTGCGCGGGCAGCTTTACAGCGATGAAGGCAAGCTGCGCAGCTTCGTCAACGTTTATCTCAACGACGAAGACATCCGCTATCTGAAAAAAGAATCTACGCCGGTGAGCGACGGCGATACGATTTCGATCGTGCCCAGCATTGCGGGCGGCGCGCCGGTGGCAGAGCCGCCAACTCAGGCCGCGCTTTCGAAAGAAGAAATCCTGCGCTACAGCCGCCACCTCATCATGCCGGAAGTCGGCATGGACGGGCAGTTGAAGCTGAAAAACGCCAAAGTGTTGCTGATCGGAGCGGGTGGTTTGGGTGCGCCGCTCGGAATGTACCTGGCGGCGGCGGGCGTCGGGCGGCTTGGCGTCGTTGATTTCGACGTCGTGGATTACACCAATCTCCAGCGGCAGGTGATTCACGGCACCAGCGACGTGGGCCGCAAGAAACTCGACTCCGCCGCCGAGACCATGCAGGAGATCAATCCCTACGTGCGGATCGACAAGCACGAGACGGCGCTTTCGAGCGAGAACGCACTTGAAATCTTCAAGGATTACGACATCATTGTGGACGGAACGGACAACTTTCCGACGCGCTATCTGGTGAACGACGCCTGCGTGCTGACGGGCAAGCCGAACGTCTACGGCTCGATCTTCCGCTTCGAAGGACAGGCGACAGTGTTCGCTTACCAGGGCGGGCCGTGCTACCGCTGCCTGTATCCCGAGCCGCCACCTCCGGGTCTGGTGCCGAGCTGCGCTGAGGGCGGCGTGCTCGGAATTTTGCCGGGCGTGGTCGGATTAATCCAGGCGACCGAGACCGTGAAGCTGATTCTCGGAAAAGGGGAACCGCTGGTGGGCCGGCTGCTGCTTTATGACGCGCTGGCCATGCGCTTCCGCGAATTGAAGCTGCGAAAAAATCCCGAGTGCCCGGTTTGCGGCGCGCATCCGACGGTCACCAAGCTGATCGATTACCAGGAATTCTGCGGCATCCCGCATCACGAGCCCGCTCCTGCGCCGGGCGTGGTGGAGGGCGAGATCGATCCGGTCGAAGTGAAAGCCAAGATCGATCGCGGCGACCACTTCGTTCTGCTCGATGTGCGCGAGCCGCACGAATATCAGATCTGCAACATCCCGAGCGCCAGGCTGATTCCGCTGGGCGACCTGCCGAAGCGCGTGAATGAGCTGAATTCGGCGGACGAGATCGTGGCGCACTGCAAAAGCGGCATGCGCAGCGCGAAAGCCGTGGCGTTCCTCAAACAGGCCGGCTTCAAGAAGGTGAAGAACATGAAGGGCGGCATCCTAGCCTGGAGCGACAAGGTGGATCCGCGGGTGCCGAAGTACTGAAGGGCGGCCCCGCGCCCGAACTGTGTATCAACCTGTGATCGGTTGTAGCCTCGGTCGGCGAACTGGCGTCATGCGGTAGGATAATTAGTAGGAGCATGGCTCGCACCACGTATCAACGAGCGTCCAAAGCCAAGAAGAGCTATACGCTGTCGCCATCGTCAGTCGAGTTCCTCGAGCAGTTGCGGAAGAAGCGGCATGCGCCCTCGACGTCTTCGGTTCTCGACGAAATTCTCCAAGCGCTCAAGCGCGGGAGGCAAAAGAAGGCTTTGGAGCGGGCTGTGGCCGCTTATTATGATTCCCTCACGGACGAAGATGCGGCCGAAGAGGTCCAGTGGGGCGATTTTGCGCTTGGAGAATTTCCTGCTGAGCCGGACCGAAGCTGATGGACCGCGCTCCTCTCCGCGGTGAAATCTGGTTCGTTCAACTCGACACGGACCCGCCGGACAAAGGGCGGCGGCCGGTGATCATCGTTTCGCTGGACGCGCGCAATCGCCATCCTCGCGCCGAGACCGTGCTGGTCGTGCCGCTGACGACCAGTGTCCAGAAGCCTTCTCCGACTCATGTGTTGCTTTCAGCCGGTGAGACCGGGCTTGCGGCAGATTCCGCAGCCCGCGCGGAGAATATCACGGTAGTCCGCAAGCAAAAGCTAGTCGAACCGAGATACCGCTTGCGCCAACTTAGCGACCGCCGGGTTTGTGAGTTAGCCGATAAGGTGAAACTGGCGATGGGTTGTACCGATGCGCTTAAATGAGCGCAGGCTACTTCGCCGCACTCAGGTACTGCTGGATATCGGGATAAAGCAGCGCTTTGGTTGCCGGCTTATCCAAATCTTCGCGGCGCACCAGCGTTACTCCGGAATCGACTTTGGCGGGCGGGGACTGGCCGGCGAGCTTCAGCGCGATGGCGCGCGTGCTTTCATAACCCATGCGGAACGGGTTCTGCACGACGAGCGAATCGATCGCGCCCGAGCGCAAATCGGCGATGAGCTGATCGGAAGCGTCGAAAGCCACCAGCTTGACGTTCTTTGTACCGCGCGATTTGAGCGCCTGCACGGCGCCCGCGGAGCTCGATTCGTTGTCGGCGAAAATGCCGGCGAGATCGGGATGGGCGGTCAGGATGTTTTCGGTCTCGGCCATGGCTTTGGCGCGGTCGGCCATGCCGAACTGCATCCCGACGATTTCGATTGCGGGAAAGCGCTTATGGATCTCGTTCTGGAAACCGTCTTCGCGCTCCATGGTGGACGCGCTGCCCGGCATGAAGCCGATGACTCCGACTTTGCCTTTGCCGCCGAGGATTTCGCCCAGCCGCCGCGCGGCAATACGGCCGCCTTCGGTGTTGTCGGTGGCGACATACGAAACGATGCGATCGGTGTCGATAGCGGAATCGAAGATCGAGACGGGAATGCCGGCGCGGGCGGCGCGCTCGACCACGGCGACGAGCGCGTGACGGTCCACAGGCGCTAGCGCGATTCCGGCAAGGCGGCGGTTGATCATGGAATCCACGATCTCGATCTGGCGGCTGGAATCGATTTCGAGAGTCGGAGCGTTCCACTCAATCTCCAGATGAGATTCGCGCGCGGCTTTAATGGCGCCGGCGTGTACCGTCTGCCAGAAAATGTGGTTGGCGCCCTTGGGAACCATGCCGATGGTGCGCACTTCGGTGCGGCGGCAGGCGAACGCCGTCGCCAGCAGAAAGATCACCGCGAGTTTTCGCATTCCAATTATCTTGACATGACGGCTGCGTTTCGATTTGCTGGTTACATGGGATTCGTCAAGGTCGGATCGGCCTCGGAACTCGGCCCCGATTCGGTGATCGAGGTGATGGTGGGCGAAATGCCATATGCCATCTGCAATACCAGCGGAAAAGTGACCGCGCTGGTTGGGATTTGCCCGCATCGCGGCGGACCGCTGGGCCAAGGCGCGATCCATGGAGAGAACGTCGTTTGCCCGTGGCACGCCTGGGAGTGGAACTGTGCGACAGGCGAGAACGATATGGAGCCGGCCAGGAAAGTCGCGACCTGCGAAGTCAAGATCGAGAATGGCGAGATCTTCCTGAACCTGCCGGCATGAATCAGGATGCCTGAGCTACCTGAAGTCGAAACGATTACGCGCGCGCTCGCTCCACGCCTGCGCGGGCGGCGCATTGTGAGCGCAGAATTCCACTGTCGTCGTGTCTTGCACGGGAATCCGGACGAGACCGCAGCGGCGCTGGCGGGACGGAAAGTCTCCGCGGTCCGGCGGCATGGGAAGTTCATCGAGATCCAACTGGACGGCGGGCAGTCGCTGGTAGTGCATCTCGGCATGACCGGCAAGCTGCTGCTCAACGCGGAAGCCGGCAAGCACACGCATGCCATTTTGCAGCTCGATCAGGGGACGCTGCTCTACGACGACAGCCGCCAGTTCGGACGCCTGGAGTTGAGCGAAGGTCTACCGGCGCGCGTGCAAAAGCTAGGCCCGGAGCCGCTCGAAGTGCCGTTTGAAGAGTTCGCGGCACTCCTGAAGAAGCGCAAATCCAGAATCAAAGCGGTGCTATTGAACCAGAAGTTCCTTCGCGGCATTGGCAACATCTATGCGGATGAGGCGCTGTTTCGCGCAGGAATTCATCCGCAGGCCATTGCTTCCAGGCTCCGGCTGGAACGGGTCAAACGGCTGTATGAAGCCATTCGCAAGGTCTTGCGCGCGGCGATTGCAGCAGGCGGATCATCCGTTTCGGATTACGTGGACGTAGACGGCAGGCAGGGGAGCTTTCAGGTAAAGCACAACGTCTACCAACGCGCGGGCGAACCGTGCCGGAAATGCGGAACTCCCATCCGGCGGATTCTGGTAGTCCAGCGAGGCACACATTTCTGCCCGCGCTGCCAGAAGAAGTAAGCCGCGATTATTTGAATCGTTTTTTGTAGTAAAAATCCATACCAAAGACGCCGCTTTCTTCGCGCAATGCAACGGCAGACCATTCCTTACTAATGTCCCATTCAATTTGAATTACCTGCGGATTACTCTGGGCCAGATTGGTAGTGTAAGTGAAAGTAATATCCGGTGTAACTTGCTGTTGCAGAGTAAGTCTCGCCTGCGGGTTGCTATTGATGCCCGCCATCAATGGATCTATTTTGATCTGGCTAACGCCGAAAAAACGTTGCAGGCGGCCGGCGACCGGATTGGCGAGCGCCTGGCCTACCAGAGCTGACGGTCCCATCTGCTGCCAGCTCTGCGCGGCCCCGGAGACGCGGGCGGCCATGGTAGGGTCGTTTGACGGAGAGCGTCCAGTCGCCAGCAGCGCAACGATATCGGAGAATTGCATCGGCGGATCAGACCGGTAACTTACATTCAGCTTGTTCATAGGGCCCGAGACAGTCAAGGTAACATCGACGCCGCGCGACCGAGTTTGGAGGTCCACATTGACGATCGGTTCGAGTTTGACCGGATTGTAAAAGGAAATAGAGCCTTGGCTGATTGTGTACTTAGTTCCAAAGAAAGTAAGTTCACCCTTGGTAATGTTAATTCGCCCGAGCAGAACGGGGTTACTCGGCGAGCCGCGAAGCCGGAGAGTAGCTTCCGCCTGTAACTGCTGCGCCAGGGCGGATTGGAATGTGGCATCCGGCGAGGTAGTAATGGCAACGTCGAATTGTGTGCCACCGAGCAAGCCGGTTCGCGCAGCCGGCGTGCGCACGGGCGCCGCGGACTGCGCCAGGATAGCGCCGAAATCCGTACGCGGATTGAACGCCGTCCGCAGGATCGTAATGTTTCCCGAAACCAGACTGCGCTGGGCGGTGCCGGACCAGGTTAATTGCGCATCCGCCACGGTGCTGACGCCTTCCGGATAGCGCACGCGCATCTGTGTGGCGTCTAACTTGATCTGAAAGGCCAGCTCGGAACCGGCATATGATACAAAGCCCGTGAGGGCGACTTTGCCTCCGCCGGATTCGCCCGACAGGTTTTGAATGGTCGCGCGGTCGCCAGTGAAGAGGATCACTCCGTTCACATCGTTAAGGCCATTTGGCAGTTGCCCGTAACTCAAGTTGACGTCCTTCAAATCCATGCGGCCGGTTACCAGCGGCTGGGTGAGGGAACCGCGAATGTTGGCATCTGCGGTAATCTTTCCCGATGACGCGAGGTCGGAGTCGAGGGTTTCCAGGACTCCCAGGTCGATTGTGCCGTTCACGCGCAGGTCGAGCGGCATTTTTTCTTTGAGGGCCACGGTTCCTGTAATTCCCAAGTTTGTTCCCTGGCCGATCAGGCGAGCGTTCTCCACGCGGATCGACGATTTTGCAAGTGCCAGGCGAATGGGGCCGTCGTTATGCAGAGCGGCAGTTTGGGTGTTCTCGCCGGGGAGCGGTCGAGCGGGCCTGATTTCGAATGACGGAATTTCAAGAAAGCCGTTCCAGTCCTCAGGATGAAGCGCCGGGCCCGATATCGTTACCTTTCCCTGGAGCGATCCTGCGAGCTGAAACGGCGAGGGGGGCCGTGGAGTCCAGCCAAGGAAGGTGGCGAGATCGAGTTTCGAGAAAGTCAGGTCAGCGGTTCCGGGGAAATCGCCGGCCATTCGCCAGCGCCCCTCGCCGTGCACCGTGGACTTGGCGGCTGTGCCTTCCAGCCGAACTGCCAGCGTCCCGCCCTCAGTTGAAGCTTTTACGCTCAGGTCGCCGACAGGCTTGCCGCCAAGGGCGACGGATGAAGCGCGGAGATCACCAATCAGGCTGGTGATCCGGAATGCCATGTAGGTGGCCGGAGATTCGGAGACCGCCGCGGAACCTTTGGCGTTGAGCTGGATCGCGCCGGTGAACTGCGGCGCATGTTGTTGCACGAATTGAAGCCGGCCGGCCGCAATTCGATTACTCGCGATCTGAAAATCAAGCCGCCCGTTACGAAAATCCGCGGGGTTGTGCGTGTAAGCGCCGCTGAGCGTCAATTGATTCGACCCGGCGATGAGTTGAGCGCGGGCGATGTTAGCGAGGTTCCTGGTGTAGTCGATCTTGGCGGTCAGGCTGTCAAAGGGCTCGCCGTAAAGCGAACCTTTGGTCAAAGTGAAGTCGGCTTTGACGATCGGAGCGCGGATGGATCCAGTCATCTGCGCTGTCCCGGCCAGTACGCCCGAGACGGGCACGTTCTTGGGACCGGTGAGAGAGAGCACGTCCTCCAATTGGGCCTCCCGCAATGCCGCGCTCACGGAAATCGTCCCGAGTTCGTCGGGCTTCCATTCGTGTAAGGGAACGGAGGCCGCGAACTGCGCGCGCAACTTATCTTTGGCCACGTGTGCGTTGATAACGCGGAGCGCGGACTTACGGGCCGAGACGTCGGCGCTGAAAGAATCGATCTTCTCGCCCGAGTAGACGAAGCTCGCGAGCGCAATATGGCCTTCGATCTGAGGGTCAGACAGCTTGCCGGTGAGGGTGGCGGTCAGCAAGGCGGAGCCGTTCTCCAGCTTGACGGGCAAAGAAACCGGATTGGTGGAGAACATACGGAGCGCGGGCGTGAGCTCATCGAGGTCGCCGGAACGCAGGCGCACGTGCATTTCCCGGTCCATCCGGCCGGTAAATTCGACACGAGTGGAGGGAAGCTCGATAAAGGATTGAGCCATGTCGAGCGTGCCGCGGATGCCGTCATAGGTGGCATCGATAAGTCCGCTGAGCGGCACGGTCACGGGCGCGGGGGCGAGCGTGACCCGCGCGCGCAATTCAAAACGGCCGTGAGTGAGTTCGGTGAGTCGGCCGTTCATTTCGATGGGACCTGAAACCAAGGCATCCCAGGGCAGGGCCTGACGGCCGTAACTGGCGGCGGCATGAGTAACATCTATGCCGGTGGCGTTGCCTTCCAGCCGGAAGCGGTCGAGCTTATCGATGCGCAGGCGGCCATCGAACTTTCCGCCGAGCGCTGTCATGCGGATGCCATTCAGCTCAATCTTGTCCGGGTCGGCATGAAAGGTCGACTCGGCGCGGACGTCGTGAATCCGGATGGCGCCGCGGCTGATTGCCAGCGGGCCGCCGCGGACGGTGCCGCTCAGCAGATAGTGCTTCCAGTCGCGAAACTGGCCGTTACCAACGGCTGCGAGGATCCCTTCCTGGCGGCCGCCCAGCGGGAGTGCGGAGCTCAGATCCACGAGATCGAGGCGAACATCGTAATGGAACGAAGCAGAGGGCGAGGCGAAGTTCTCGATAGCGCCGGAAAAATCGGCGGTCGATTTCGGGGTGGCGAGCGTCGCGCGGGAGACCGTGATTTTGTTGCGATCAATTGCCAGGGCGGCCTGGATATTGGCGTCGATCGTTTGTTCTTGATTCAGTTTCAGGTTCAGCGGCTGAATCGAGAGGTCGCCCGAATATTCGCGGCGGCGGCGGTTGTAGTTGAAGCGGGCGCGCAGGTTCTCGCCGGCAGCGGTCCAGGGCGTGATTTGCGAGTTCACCTGGTACGATCCATCGGTGATGGCAAACCGGCCGACGGCGAGATCGAGAATGGTTTCGACCGGACCCTTGCGCGATTTCCGCCTGGG
This sequence comes from Bryobacteraceae bacterium, assembly GCA_035280425.1. Classification (GTDB taxonomy): domain Bacteria; phylum Acidobacteriota; class Terriglobia; order Bryobacterales; family Bryobacteraceae; genus QHXW01. The sequence continues at coordinate 279,255 of DATEFW010000024.1, forward strand.
TTCGGGAACGTTCGTGTGTCCATCGGGATAAATGAGCAGGCTGATCTGCGGCTGGTCGAGGTCTACGGAGCGCACGTCAGCCAGGCGTTCGAGAAATGAGATGATTCTCAGAACGACTGTGATGGATTTTACGCGCACCAACGGCGGGGAGCCGCCCGGCTCCGAGCCATGAATCACCAGCCCGTTCACCTGGGCGCGCAGCGTGCTCCAGTCGAAGTCAAAAGAGCCGATCTCGACACGCCCGCCGGTGGCGCGTTCAGCCTCCTGAACGATTCGTTCGCGAACTTTTTCGCGCAGCCAGCCGCTGCGAGCTACCAGGATGAGCGCAGCAGTGAGGACTATCAAAATGCCGAGGAGGCTTGCGCCCACGATGAGCGCCAGGCGTGAGCGCCGGGTCATTGAAACGCCTCCGGCCGATACTCGATCCGGGTGCGCTTTTTGGTCTCCGCTAGCCACTGGTCCATCTGCTGGTCGATTTTCTGGGCGATGATCGCCTGCTCGATTTTCTGGCGGACGCCATCCAAATCGGTGGGATCGCCGGCTCCGGCCTGCTTCTGACGCGCCGGGAACTCCTTGGCAACGTATTGGCGGACTTCCTCGTCAGAAACCTGAATTCCCGGGCGAAAACGGACGTCGATGAAGCGCACGAGCGTAGTCTGCCAGAGCAGGTGCGCTTTCAAATCCTGCTCCGTGATGCCGTATTCTTTGAGAGCATCCTGATATTGCTGCGGCGTCTGGAAACGCTGCGCGAGCACCTGCTTCAGGACCGGCTCGACTTCGGCCGGATCCGGCTGCACGTAACGGCCCAGATCGATTTCTCTGCGAATGAGTTTCTGCTCGACGAGCCGGCCGGCGGCCTTGCGCCTGGCGTCCGGGATGAAATCGAGTTTTTCACCGTTCAAAAAAGCGGTCAACCGGATTTCGCGCATGATCTCGCTCTCGGTGATCACCTGATTGTCGACGGTGACGGCGATGCGGTCGATGATTTCCGCAATTGCCGGCGGCAACAGAAGAATCGACAAAATGAGCCAGAGCCAGCGCATCAGAATGTCTGCCCGATGGAAAGAAAAAATTGAAAATGGCTGATCTGGTGATCGGTGCCAAAGAGCTTGGGGTTGTTCCCGCAGGCCACGATATCTGAGATGGTCCCTTTGCAGCCGTGAAACCGGGGTGGATTGAGGCTGTATGCCAGGTCGAGCCGAATGGGGCCGATAGGTGTGCGATAGCGCGCTCCAAATCCGACGGCGTGCACCATGTAGTTGAAGTCCTGCTGGTCCCGCTGATGAAACCGGAAGGACAATTTATCGAGCGTGGAGTAAACGTTGCCCGCGTCATGGAAAACGACGCCGGCGATATTTTCGCCGAGGATCGGGAAGCGGAGCTCCGTTTTGTTAAACAGCATTGCGGTGCCGCCGATGGGAAAGCCGGTGGTCAAATCACGCGGTCCGGCCTGGTTCTCGGGAAATCCACGGTCGGAACTTTCGCCGCCGCTGAAGAATCGTTCGGGGAAGGGAACGGCCTGCAACGGATCGGAGGTGCGCCGGCTGTAGCGGAAGGGAATCAAATCCCCGAAGGTCAGTTCGCGCGCGAGAACCAGCTTTTTCCCGATGCGGTGGTAAGTGGCGTTGCTGGCCAGCCCGCGAATGAAGTCCACCTGAGAGCCGAATACGTGAGACGCGTACCCGAAGTCCACGGAATTGTGGATGCCCTTGTGGGCGTCGATGGGATCATCGCGGCGGTCCTGAATATAGTTCAGGGAAAAAATGCCCACCCGGGCGGGCTGCGAAAGCAGGGGGATCAGGTTGGAGTTAATTTTCAAGTTAGAAACACCGACCCGGCGGTAGCTGAACCGGTAGAGGAGACGCGAGGGTTTCGAAAGCCGCTGGGCCAGTTGTACCGAACCTTCCTCACGCTTGGCGGAGAAGGTCTGGACGTCGCGCGTATCGTCGTAAAGAGCGGTGAACGAGAGATCCAGGTTGTCGTTATTACGAACGCGGGGTGCGAGGTAGTCGACCAGGGCGCGCTGTTCCAGGGTGGAGACGCGAGTGCGCAAGCTGATGGTGTGGGCCAGGCCGAGAAAATTCAGGCGCGTGAAATCCAGGGAAATGCGCGGGCTGAATCCGGCGGCGCCGGCGGGAGCGTCCAGGCTGGTCAGCCCGCCGCCGATGCGCGCAATCTCCGCGCCCAGTCCACCGGCAATGGAATATTTTTTCGCCTCTTCCAAGTCGTAAATTACGTACTTTCGCTGCGCCTGGCCGTCCGGATTCTGAATGGCCATGTCCACCTTGGCGAAAATTCCGAGATTGTACAGCCGCCGTTGTGTATCGGCCATGCGGATGGGAGAGAGCGGATCGCCAGGCGCCATCAGCAAATTGCGTCCGACCAGACCGGGGCGGGTGGTGCTCAGTCCTTCGACCAGCACATCACGCACGAACTGGCTCTGGCCCTCATTGATGACAAACCGCAGGTTAACCTGGTTGGGCTTGGGTCCCGGCGTGGAATTCCACTCGAAGGTGGCGTTCGGAAAGCCGTTGGTGAAGTAGAAGGCGAGGATGGCATCCCGATCGGTCGCAACATTGAATTCGCTGAAGGGCTGGCCGGCAGTGGAACTGAGGGTTGAAATGATGCTGGCGGCGTCCAGTTGCTGAATGCCGGATACTTCCAAATGCGAGACGAACCACTGCTCGCCTTCTTCAATCGTGACCGAGACGGCAAGGTCACCGGTCTTGCCGCGGTAATCATCCGTCACCGTGGAAGTGACGTTGGCCTCGCGAAATCCGTTCTCCTGGTAAAGGTTGACGATGGATTCTTCATCACGGCGGCGAAGCGCCTCGCTATAGCGCCCATGCCGAAACTGAAACGATTTGGGCGTCATCAGCATGCGCTCGCGAATGGCGTCGGTGGTGAAATAGCGATTGCCGTGGATCTCGAGCCGCACCAGCTGGTGGCGCTTGCCCAGATTGATCAGGTAATCGATTTCCTGCTGATCGTTGCGGAGCTTCTGCTCTTTAAATTCCACCTCCGCCTCGAAGTAACCCGCGGCCTGAAATTGTTCACGCAAGTTGCGCTGCCCCTCGGCGAGCAGATCCCGGTCCACGGTGCGCTCTTCGTAAACCGGCACCGCCTGGCGCAACTGCTTGGTCGCGACTTTGGCACCGATGGCGTTAATTTCGATTTTCGGCCCGGCTTCCAGATTCAGAACCGGCGTGGCGCGGCGCGTGTCGGTGTCGTAGTCCATGGATTGCAGATCGACCGTAGCCATGAGCCGGTCTTGGTCCTCGTACTTTGATCGTATATTGGTCAGGCCCTGGCGCGTTCTGGTTCCGGTGACCTTCCGCCAGCCGCCGATCCAGCGGCGCTTCCACTTAGTGGCGGCGATGATCTTCTCCGCGGCCATTTTGAGATTTCCATTTAGAACCGGCGTGCGGTAGCGGGCGCGCGGCCCGGCCTGGACCAGGAACGTAATGTGGGCCTGGAGCGTTTTGGGGTCGTAGTCGATGCGCTGATCTACGCGGCTTTCGAAGTAGCCGTCGTTCACCAGCATCTTGCGCAGCCCGTCTTCAGACTGAGGCGTATTGTCTTCGTGAAACGGCTGGCCCAACTGGAGGCGCGTGGCGTTGACCATCTGACCGCGATTCGGCGGGTCCGCAACCTTACCACTGACGGACACGCGTCCTACGAACCAGTTACTCCGTGTAATGAAACGGACACTCACGCCCTCGCCGGAAGGTTCCGCGTCCACCTGAATATCCTCGTAGTAGCCGGTGGCGAAAAGCTTCTGGATCGCGCTACGAACATCCGCGATGTGCAGCGGAGCGCCGGCCTTCAGCGGGACCAGAGTGCGCAGTTCGGCGGGATCGACGGGCTGCTCGGGAGGACTGAAACCGATTTCAACGATGCGTTTCCCTTCATATTGTTCCGCCCGGACGGGGGCTTGGAACATCGCCCCAGCGAGAATCAGCGGCACAAGATTGCGCGCCCATCCGGAACACACCATGCTCATGATAACGTACGGCTTCGAAGGCCAGTTTGTTACCATCGGAGTGAATGACCTCCGGCGAGCGGGAACGCTACTCGCGCCAGATTCTGTTTTCTGAGATCGGCGAAGCGGGCCAGGAACGCCTGCTTCGTTCACACGCGGCGATAGTCGGAGCGGGCGCGCTGGGAAGCGTCGCCGCGATGGCTTTGGCGCAGGCCGGCGTCGGGCGGCTTTGGATTATCGACCGCGATTACGTAGACGCCAGCAACCTGCAGCGCCAGTTTCTGTTCGAGGAGCAGGACGCAGCGGATTGCCTGCCTAAAGCAGTCGCTGCCGAGCGGCGATTACGGCGGCTGAATTCCGGAATCGAAGTTCGCGGGGTTGTCGCCGATTTGAATCCATCCAATATTGAGGAATTGCTTGCGGGCGCGGAAGTCATTCTCGACGGCACGGATAACTTCGAGGCGCGATATCTGATTAACGATTTTGCCGTGAGCCGAGGCGTCGCCTGGATCTACGGAGCCGCGGTGGGGAGCTACGGGATCACGATGCCGGTGATTCCGCAAACAACGGCGTGCCTGCGCTGTGTCTATCCCGAGCCTCCGCGAACGGCGCAGCCGACCTGTGACACAGCCGGGGTGCTGGGCGCGGTGACCGCCGCGGTTGCGGCCTTGCAAGTAGCGGACGCGCTTAAAATTCTGAGCGGCCACACCGAGCGTGTGGCGCGCCGCATCACCAACATGGATGTCTGGACAGGCACGCTCCGCCAGATCGAGCAGCCGGCGCGCGATCCCGAGTGTCCCGCCTGCGGCCGCCGTGAATTCGTACACCTGAACGGCGCGAACCGCGCTCCCATCAGCTTGTGCGGGCGAAATGCGGTGCAGATTCACACGGCGGCGCGGCCGATCGATCTCGCACAATTGAAATCGCGGCTCGCCGCGCTGGGCGAAGTGCGCGCCAACGAATTCGCGCTCCGATTCTTTCCGGCGCCGTTTGAGATGACCATTTTTCCGGACGGCCGCGCGATCGTAAAAGGCACGACCGACCCGGGCGTGGCGCGCAGCCTGTACGCGCGCTACGTGGGGAACTGAAGATTACGTAAGTAGGACTCAGGTTCGCGGCGTGAACTGCGCCAGATCGTAAATGCCGGCGGATTTCTCGAGGCCGGCCACTTTCTCCACCATGCCTTCAAAGCCGTCTTTTCCAAACAGCTCGTGTTCGCGCTTTTCAAAATCTTCGCCGAGCGAATCCCATTCGTGGCGCGAAATGATGTGATGAAGCGCAGGAAATAACACTGTGTCCTCGCGAGCCTCATGCGGGCGGTACATGTGGATGAAGGATGCGAGCGACGCTTTCAGCCGGTCGCGATCCGAAGCGTTGCCCAATGCAGACGAGGCGAGCCGTTCAATCTCACGGGTGATTCGTCTGCCTGCCTCGTGCTGCTGCTTGAGCACGTGAACCAGATCGGTGAGCTTGCCTGCTTTTTCGAAACGCGGGAACAGGTAATTCTCTTCGAGCTTTTCGTGATAATCCTCGATGAACCGGTGGATAATGCCCGCGCCGCCGGCGATAACGCCGGGATCCGGCTTGTCATTCCCGCCCAGCTTTCCCAGGCTGTCTTCATAAAGCAGCAAGACGCGGTTCAGAAGACCGTGCTCGCGCATCAGGTCCTCGGTGGGTGAAACATCCTCCTCACCTTCGCCGGACTGCGATTTTGCCGGATCGGATTTTTTCTGGGCCAACGCCGCCCCGGCAGAAAACGTAGAAACCAGAACTGCGCGGCGCGTTTTCACCAATGCATCAGAACTCACAACGCCCTCCCGTCACCTCAAAAGAAAAGAGACGTTGTATTCTGCGGGCAAGTAACGCTTCGGCCGGCGCACAGCCGGAATCGCGGCGAATTATTGTGCGGTTTCGAGCACGATAACGGTGTCAGCCTCGTCGCGCTGTGCGGGAAGATGCAGCACGGTGCCGTCCCTGATGCGGTCGATCGCAACCGGCGCGCCGCTCGTCAGCACTCTTGCGCTTTTCACCGGCGGCAATTTTGAGAGCGCCAGCAGATCGCCCGAGAAACTCATCACGTGCACATAAATCTTGCCCGGGCGCTCCGTAGTGGCGCCCCAGGAATCGGGCGCGACCGGTCCGCCGCGTGTGCCGTAAATGGATTCGCCGTTCTTTTGGAGCCATTGGCCGACGCCATGTAGCCGTTCGATGAATTCGGGCTGGATCTTGCCGTTGGGCATCGGCCCGATGTTGAGCAGGAAATTGGCGTTATAGCCGGCCGCGCGCGCCAGGTATTGGATCAACTGCGCGGTGCTTTTGAAATGCCTGTCGGTTTTGTTATAGCCCCAGGCGTTGTTTATGGTGTCGCAGGTTTCGAGCGGCAGCTTTCCGATTTCCGAATCCGCGTTGAACTCCGCAGTCTTGTGGCCCGGCAGATCCTTTTCGAACATCTGAAAATCTTCGCCGGGAAACGGCAGCCGGTGATGATTGTTGCCGATGAGCGCCGCCGGTTGCAGGCTGTGAATCAGCCCGTATGTCCGGTCGAGATGCCAGTCGGCGTCGGGTTTATCCCACCAGCCGTCGAACCAGATGCCGCCGATTTCGCCGTACCCGGTCAGCAGCTCGCGCAACTGGTTGTCCATGAACTGGAGGTAATGGTCCCAATTGCCGCTTTCCGGACGAGCTGCCGTGCGGCCCGTGCGCCCGCGTGGAAAGTAATCGGGATTGTGCCAGTCGAGCTCGGAATGATAGAAGAACAGCTTCACGCCCTGTTTGTGGCATTCGTCGGCGAGCATTTTGAGCGGATCTTTTTTGTAAGGCGTCGCGTCGACGATGTTCCAGTGATTCTGTTTGGTGCCCCACATGGCGAAGCCGTCGTGATGCTTGCTGGTGATGGTGATGTACTTCACGCCGGCGGCCTTGGCGAGCGCCACCCATTCGGCGGCATTGAATTCGGTCGGGTTGAATTGCTGCGGCAGCTTTTCATAGTCCGCGACGGTCATCTTGCGGTTGTTCATGACCCATTCGCCGTCGCCAAGGACGCTGTAGACGCCCCAGTGGATGAACATGCCGAAGCGCGCGTTTTGAAACCATTCGCGCGCTTTGAGATTCGCTTCGGAAGGCTGGTAAGACTGAGCGGCCAGCGTTGCGGCCGCCAGAAACGGAATCCAGAAAATTCGCATCGTCACCTCAATAACCGAGTTGCTTGTCGACTACGTTCGCGAGCGGCTCGCCGCGGCGGAAGCGCTCGAAATTTTCCAAAAATACGCGCATGGTGCACGCCTTCCAGTCCGGAGTATGGTCGGCGGCATGCGGCGAGAGCAAAACATTCTCCAGCCGGTAAAACGGATGCCCGGCGGGCAGAGGCTCGGTCTCGAAAACATCGAGCGCCGCGCCGCGAAGGCGTTTCTGCTGGAGCGCCTCGACCAGCGCCGGCTCATCCACCACCGGACCGCGGCCGATGTTGATGAGGACCGCCGCAGGTTTCATGGCATCCACCTGCCTTTTTCCGATGAGGCCGCGCGATTCGGACGTTAGCGGCGTGGAAACGACAATATAATCCGAGCTCGTGAGCAGCTCTTGCATCTGATCGAGCGAGTATATCTTGTCCAGGTACGGATCGCCCGCGGAACGCTCCGGCCGCCGACGCAGCGCGAGCACTTTCATGCCCAGCGCATGCGCGCGCCAGGCGACCGCACGGCCGAGATCGCCGTAACCAACGATCCCAACCGTCTGGCCGCGAACCTCGATCGTATCGAACTGGTCCCAAACACCCGCCATCTGGCTGCAAACCATCCGCCGGAAATTTTTCGCGAAGAAGAAAATCGCGCCGATAGCGAATTCGCCCAGCGCCTCGCTGAATGCGCTGCGGGCATTGGTGAGCGGCACGGGACTGGCGGCCAGCGCCGGAAACAGCGTGCCATCGAGCCCGGCCGAGAGCGAGTGCACCCACTTCACCCGCGGCGCCATGCGCCAGACCTGCTCGAAAACCGCGAGGTCCGCGGAAGAGTACAGAATGACATCGGCGCGGGCCGCAGTATTGGCAAAGGCTTCCGGCGTCTCTCCCACCGCAATGGACGTTCGCTCCGGCAATCGTTCGAGCATCGCCAGCATCGGCTCGGCCGGATGGGCCAAAACCAGAACTGTGATATCGTCCATGAGGAGAAAACTGTACCATGTTCGACTTGTCGCTGGAAGTTTTGCGCGTAGTCGAGGATGCGGCCATTGCGTCGGCGCGCACCATGGGCATGGGCGATCCGCACACGGCGGATCATGCGGCGGTCGAAAGCATGCGGCGCTGTCTGGACTCTATTGCGATTGATGGAACGATCGTTATCGGCGAAGGTGAACGCGACAAAGCGCCCATGCTCTATATTGGCGAGAAAGTCGGATCGGGCAAAGAGCAGGCCGGCGCGCTGACGGTAGACATCGCGGTCGATCCGCTGGAAGGCACCAATCTGTGCGCGACCGGCGCGGGCGGCGCGATCACCGTGCTTGCGGCTTCCGAACGCGGCGGCCTGCTCCACGCGCCCGATTGCTACATGGAAAAGATCATCGTCGGCCCGGCGGCTAAAGGCGCCGTCGATCTGGATCAGTCCGTGAAGCACAACCTGAAAGCCATCGCGCGCCGATTGCAGCGCGGTGTGGACGATCTGGTGGTCGTAGTGCTCGACCGCCCCCGCCATCAGAAACTGATCGCCGATATCCGCGAAGCCGGGGCGCGCATCCGCCTGATTGCCGATGGCGATCTTTCAGCCGGGATCGCCGCGGCCGTTGCCGGAACCGGTGTGCACGCGGTGATGGGATCGGGCGGCGCTCCGGAAGGCGTGCTGACCGCCGCGGCGCTGCGATGCCTGAACGGGGAAATCCTCGGGCGGCTGGTGGTCAAAGACGACCGGCAGCGCGAGCGCATGCAGGCCATGGGCATTCAGGACGCCGAGAAAATCTATACCACCAGCGAGCTTGCGCCCGGCAGGCAGATCGTCTTCGCGGCCAGCGGCGTTACCGACGGGAACCTGCTGCAAGGCGTGCGCTTCTTCGGCGACGGCACCCGGACACAGTCGATCATCATGACCTTGACACCCGCGCGCGTGCGCTTCATCGACACCGTGCATCTGGAAAACAAGCCGGATGTAAAGGTGCGTTTCCGGTAGAAATTCCGGCTGGTTGACGGAACTTTTCCTGCGCTTCTTTCGTACACTGTGGGAAAGGGTACGTCCATGACAAAAAGCCATTCCGAACGGGGCGGCGTACTGGCCGGTGTGCTCGCCGCGTTTCTGATTCTCGCCGCTCTCGCCGTGATCGGGATATTCTTCGCGGGAATGTACGTTGCCGACAACATCCACGTGAAAAAGAGCCGTGGCGCGAATGGCGAAACGGTGCAGGTGGACACGCCCATCGGCTCCATGCGCGTCCAGGAGCATAAGAAGCTCGATCCGAAATTGATCGGCGTCCCGGTTTATCCGGGGGCTGTGCGCGAAGACTCCGACGGCGGCGCGGCCAGCTTCGATTTCAGCTACGATTCCGAGCACAAGGAATTTTCCGTGCTGGCGGCCAAGTACTCGACCGACGACTCGGTAGACAAGGTCCGCGATTTCTACCATCGCGAGCTGCCGCACTGGATGTTTACGGAAAAACACGACGGCGGCTTCCAGATGGAATACACCGAAGAAGGCTACAAACGTTTCGTGGTGATCAAACGGGAAAACGGCCATACTTGTATCGGACTTGCTTCGGTGGGTCAGCCTGCGTCAAACTGATCGAGTAGGCCCTCGATCCTTCCATGCCCGAGTTTTGCAGTTGCGGCGCGCAGTTGCCGCCGGATGCGCGCTTTTGCCATAAATGCGGAAAACCCCAGCGGGATGAGCCGGTGTTTGAACCGCCGCCCCCTGCGATACCGGAAATTTCTGCGCCGCCGGTACCTGCGCCCGTTCCGCTTTCGTTCCGCAACCCCATCGCGATTCGTGTCGGCTTCCTGACGGCCGCGCTCCTCTGCCTGTTAATGGTGATTCCCGGTGTGAACTATGCGTCCATTTTGTGGCTGCTCGGCGGCGGGTATTTCTCGGTGTGGATCTATAAACGCCGCACCGGCCAGCGGCTCTCCGTGCGCGGCGGCGCGCGCATGGGCTGGATCACCGGCGTCATCAGTTTCGCGCTTCTGGCGCTGCTGTTCACCCTGAGCCTCGCCGCGATCCAGCGCGCGGGCGGATTCTCCGTAATTCAGGACCGCCTCAAGGACTTTGCCGTTCAGCAAAGCTCCATTGAAGAAGCGGCGAAGCTGCTGCAAAGCCCGGTCGAAATCCTGAAATCCCTGCTGGTGCTGTTCGTGGTGATGACCCTCACCTGCACCGCCGGCGGCGCGCTCGGCGCCAAGATGCTGAGCAAAGACTAGCGCAGATTTTCTACTGCGCGCTCAGCGCCAGCTTGGCCGACCGCGCCACTTGTAAAACTTCCGTTCCCGCCCGATCGCCGGCGGCAGCGATCTCCGGAGCCAGGCGGTAAAGCTTGCGCTCGGCAGCCGCAGCCATGGCGCAGGCTGCCAGCCATGGGTCGGGTGAACGAATCAGTTCGCGGATGGCGGACTCCGCATCCCGCACCTCGAGCCCGAACAGGTCCCGCCCCTGCTGCGCCAGCCGTTCGGAGCTGTCGAGCAGCGGCAGCAGCACGCGCTTCAGCGGCCGGTCGAGGATCGTGTCCAGAAAATCGAGAGCCGCGAGAAATTGCTCGCGCCTCTTGCGCCGCACCGCCAAATACGCCGCGTGCATGTCTTCCGGCGGATAGCGCAGACCCAGCAGGTGAAACAGACGCTCGATCGTCTGCGCCAAGCGCTCTTCCAGGCTCCGGCAAAGCAGCCCCGCCGCCGTGCGCGTGTTCTTGTGATCGCGAAACGGCTCGAGCGCCAGATAAAGATCAAAGTAATGCCGTGCTTCCTGGAGAATCTGTTCGGTGACGAACGTTTCGCCGTAATCGAGCCTCGGCGCCGTCTCGCGCAGATGGCTCAGGGCTTTGAGAACCGCCGCGCGGATCGAAACTTCCGGCTCGGCCAGCGCTTTGAGCAGCACGTCGACTGAACGCTGATCGCGCACCAGTTTCAGGACACGCGGAATCTGCCGCCGCACGCTCAGCGGAAGCGAGTGGTCGGCCATGCAGTCCCCCAGCATGCCGCAAATGCGCGCCCCGAACGCCGCGAGCGACTCAATGACCACGCCGCGCACCGCCGGATCGGAGAGGCGCCGGATCATGGCGTCGAGCGAACCGCGGCTGCCGATCGCGCCCGCCGCCCGGCAGGCCGCTGCGACCACCCGCGTATCGCGATCTTCGAGCAGCCGTCCAAGCTCGGCTGCATAATCTTCCGGGCACAGCGCGATTGCCGACGCGGCGGTGCACCTGCGCTCCGGATCCCGATGCGCGCTGGCCTCTGCGATCCAGTCTTTGGTCAGCACCGCGCGCGCCAGCGCCGGCTTTTCGCGCAACGCCTCGATCGCCCCCTCGACCACCGTGGCCTTGTCGTGATTCAGAAATGCAGCGGCGCGCTCGGCTGCCTCCGGCGAAACACCCAGCACGTAAGTGACTGCCGCTTTCACCACGGACGCCGCCCGCGGATCCGTTGCCTCCGAATGAATATCCGCCAGTGCTTGTGACAGCAGATCCAGCTCACCCGCCGCGCGCGCCGTATCGTAAGCTTTGGCGCGCACCTCATGCAGCGGGCTGCGTGTGAGGCGGCGTAGTAGCGGCGTCAGATCGTATCCCGGAGCTTCCGCCAGCATGGAAAGCGCATAACACGCCTGCCGCGGGTTAGAACTCTCAACCGTTTGCTCGAGCAGCCGCAGCGTGATCGGATCTCCGACCGTTACGCGTGCATCTTCGAGCTCCAGCCGCCGCCGCTCGATCCGGCTGCGCACGATTCCCAGGTATTCCCGCTGCGCGACGCGCGCCAGCAGAATCCAAGCCAGTGTCAGCGCGATCGTCAGCCCCGCGATGAACCGCAGGTCGCGCAGCCCTGCCGCCAGCAGCGAGGCCAGCAGCACACCGGCGATACCGCGGCCAAAGCGGTCCACGAAGATATCCACAAAAGCCTTGGTGCGGTTCTTCAAATCCGCCGGCAACGGCAGAAACAGCAGCTCCATCCCGGTGCGGTTGAACGTATAGCGATTCACCGCCTCGGCAAAACGCGCGACGACCGCCGCCACGAGCCCGGGCGCGAAGACGGCGCCCACAGAAGCGGCCGTGATCGAAACCGGCATGATCTGCAATGTGCCGCCCACGCCGATGCGCCTCACCACCCATGCCGTCAGGAACAGTTGCAGCAACAGCGAAATGACGTTCAGGTAAACGTAAAAGCCGCCGAAAAACGCGGTCAGATGATCGCCCGCGTACGTGCGCTTGGCCATCGCCTGAAACTGGAAGTCCACCAGCTCATCCACGATGAACGTCAGCAGCAGAATCGCAATGATCACCTGCAAGTGCCGGTAGCGTCCCACGGCGGCGAAAATATCGCGCGGCGAAAACTCCAGTTTTTCCGTATCGGCGGCGCGCGCGCCCGCCAGATTCACGCCTTTCTGCCGGACCGCGCCCAAAAAAGCCCCGTACGCCCCGATCACCATCACCGCACAGGCGAGAATCAGATTCCGCGTGCCCACGATCTTCACCGTGAACGTCGTGACCGCGCTGCCCACACCCGCGCCCACCACCGCTCCCAGCCCCAGCAGTCCATAAAGCCGCTTGGCCTGGCGCGAATCGAAAACGTTGGCCGCCACCAGCCACCCCTGCGAAAACAGCACGATGCTGAACAGGCTCACCCACACGTTGAACACGTAGAGCATCCATCCAAGATTCAGACCGATCAGCCACCACAACGCCAGCAGGCAAACCACCGCGATCAACATCGTCCAGGTGACCGCCACCGAAAGCGACGATTTAAGCGCCACGCGCGTATAAAAGTACGCCAGCACCCCGCCGCCCGCGGCGATCAGGATGTAGAGATACGGCAGCTTGTCGATATTGAACTTGTTCAGAAACATCGCCGCCGAAACCGGCTTGAGGATGTAGTACGCCACCATCACGCACAGCAGATAGAGCGACATGAACCACGTGCGCGACGCTTCCCCTTCGCGAATATCGAACAGCTTGCGCCAAACGCCGGCTTGAGCCATGGAGATCGACCTATCTTAATACCAACGCGGGGATGTCTTGAAACAGCGGCAAACGGCCTGTCGCAGCGCAACCGAGCCGCTCGACGCCATACAGGGCCACTATAATGGACCGTTCGAAGGGCTTCATGTATGGCAGACCATCACGAAGGGGCCTCATTTCAGCCTTGGACTGATTCGCCTCTGTGGCGCGCCCTGGAGAGTCGCCCCTCGCCACAGGACGCTGCACAACTGCTACTCCGGCAGTGCATGCCTGAGATTGAACGCGTCCTAACACAGGGTGGCAGCTCCCCTAAAGATTTCACGCTCCACGACGCCTGCCATGGTTTCCGGGTCACCGAATGGATGACGCAAATAATCCCCGGTGATGTTCTGAAAAAGTTGTCGGCGAATGAGCTGGCTCTATTACTTCTTTCCGCCTATCTTCACGACATTGGTATGACGCCTCAATGGGGAAAGGTTAGCGCCCATAAGGAGTATTTGATATCCGACGGGACAATGGGTTTTAGCGGCGATGAACTGGAGTCCTTTCAGCAGTGGTTGGCCGAGCGTGAGGGAATCAATTTCGAGCCGCCGGTCAAGACCTTCCAGAAAATGGAAGAGCTCGTAACCTATTACTGCCGTTCTCGCCATAATGACTGGAGCGCGGAATGGATCAGTGCGAAAATACCTGCTTATCACACAGGTCTCTATCAAGGGTGGGTCGAAGATCTCATTCTGATCTGCAAGAGCCATCATCAAGGTTATGAGGAGCTAGCTGGACCACGCTTCGATCCACGCGACCTCGGGGCTAACGGTGTTGTACACAGGCGGTATCTCGCTGCGGTTCTGCGTGTAGCCGATATCCTCGAAAACGACCCAGAGAGGACGCCTGACGTTATCCTGCGCCACCACGCGGTCACAGCAACTAGCGAGCCTTATTGGCTCAGGAATCAATATCTCAATCAGCAGCTAGCTGATAACCGAATTCTCATTTCGGCCACTCCGCCTACCGCCTTACTTTACAAGGCCATTGAAGAAACGGTCAGCGAGATACAGGAGGAACTCGTGCTGTGCGACCGGCTGAAACGGGAACACCCATTCGACGTTCACCCCGTTAGCGGAGCAGCGAGTCTTCCCCACCGCTGGGTGATCGAGCCTTCCGTTGGGCAAAAGATCCTGGAAGGAGGGGGACGCTACGAATACATTCAGGGTGCCTTTCGCCCTAACACGAAAAAGGTCCTTGAACTTCTTACGGGCACCGAACTTTATGGCGACTACCTTGCCGCTGTTCGTGAGCTGCTCCAGAATGCGTTCGACGCCGTGAAAGAGCAGATCGCGCGAGTTCAACTGAAGCGAAAACGCTTCGACTCCGAATATCGAAACCTGTTAAGCCGCGAGCACAGCGTGACAATGCTTCTGGAGGTATCTGGTGGCCAGTATAAACTCATTTGCCGCGATACCGGAGTAGGAATGTCCAAGAAGATTATCAAGGATTACCTCCTGGTCAGCGGTGAATCGTCGAATCCGGAATTAACCGAACTACAGCTCCAATGCAAAAAATCGGGGGTTGCCCTTGAGAGGCTAGGTCAGTTCGGAATCGGTGTTTTGAGCTACTTCATGCTGGCTGACCACGTGGTTTTCAAAACGCGACGTAGCCAGGAGACCGGCACCCAGGAAGCGCGTGGCTGGGAATTCGAGACCTGGGGTGTTGGTAGTTTTGGTGAGCTCCGAACGCTCGAAGGCCTACCCCATGGCACTGAAGTGCAGTTGGACCCGAGACCAGATGTAGTTACCAAAGTGACCAAGCAGGTAGGGCGCTGAGCGTGACTGCTCCCTCCCTAAAAATGTAATGCCAAACGAACTGTCCGTCAGCCGTGCGCCCTGGAGGATAGTGAACCTGAATCCTGCGTCGAAGCTCGGCTCTAACCCTTCGCAACTGCTCCTCAGCACCCGCTTGACGAAGGATTGCTTTCAAGAATGTGTCGACGTGGTTGTGGAAGCCGAAATAGTCCACATATTCGATCACTTGGATGTTGCGGTCAACCAGCAAGCGACGTTTCTCAACTTCATTACGTTCCCCGTTTGCATAGCATGTAGTGCCGACGGGAAATGCCTTCGTGCGCCAAGCGATCTAAGGACAGCACAACGTCGAGATCTGTAAGGCCGTAGCCGACGATCAACAACGTGAATGATGACAAGAGGTTGTCCAATAAACGCTGATACTCTGCATCTGTTATCAACCGGAGGTAGTCACGGTGAGCGAGCACGATGCTCGACGGTACATTAAAATCGCCGTGGAGCTTCAGTAGGAATGGGTTGCTATCCAGTAGATGTGTTATCCGATTGCCTTCTGTTGCCAAGATCCGCTCCATATTGCGATTCTTCACATTTACATATGCTCTTTCGAGGAGATTGTCATAATTTGTTGTGATGTATCCGCGGAACGGAACCACCGACAAGAGCTCATGAACGGTGGCGGGGACTATGGCATCTGGGTCAAATACGTCTGCGATGAAGATAGAAAGGCTTTCGTCACCAAGCTTCTCGCGCATCTCCTGCGCGACCATTAGAAACTCAGATTTCGCAATTAGTTCAAGAAGATCACGCACTTCGGCGGCGGTGATCGCATTCCTCTCGCTGGCCCAGGACACCAAATCGGTAAGTAGAACGGGCCAATTGGGTAACGGTGCCCTCTTCTTCGACAGGCATCGGCGGGTGACGCCAGCGCCCACTAGGGCTACGCAGCGATCATTAGAGATAGCGGCTAAGAGCCCTTCTGGAATCGGGTCAGTATAGTCCGTATAGTCCGGAGCGTGCTTTCTTGCAAGCGTCGCAGGCTGCTGGTCCGACGTCATGTTTCTTTCCGCTTCAAGTATCCGGGCGGCCCAGGCCGAGATCTTTCACACGATAGCCTGATTTTCGATGTTAGCTCAGAAACAGTTTTGCTCAACCAAAGACCGCTCTGTTATGGGCCCTCTTCCTTTTTTCGCTGGTTGACGCATCTCCCTCGCCTGTGTTAACTTGTTCCGTTCAAGGCATTTCGCAGCGTTTTCCTGCTGAATCCCATGGATGAAACTTTACGCGCGCTGGGTGGAATACTGTTAAAAGCCATACCAACGTTTGTGCTGGTGCTGGTGCTCTATCTGTACCTGGCGCGGATGTTTTTCCGGCCGCTCGAGCGGGTGCTTCAGAAGCGCTACGAGGCCACCGAGGGCGCGCGCAAACTGGCGGAGGAGAGCACGGCTAAAGCCGCCGCCAAGACCGAGGAATACGAAGCGGCGATGCGCGTGGCCAGAGGCGAAGTCTACCGCGAGTTTGAGCAGCTTCGGCGGAATTTGCAGCAGGAGCGTGCGTCGGCGATCGAAGCGGCGCGGCACGAGGCGGAAGCGCAGATCGGGGAAGCCAAAGCCCAGTTGCAGAAAGACGCGGCGCAATTGAAACAGAGCCTGGCCGCCGAAAGCGACGCGCTGGCGGGCCGGATCACCGAATCCATTCTGCGGCGGAGAGTCGCGTGAGGCGTTGGGCGCTCTGCGCGATGGGCGCGTGGCTGCTGTGGACGGCGCCCGTGGGCGTGGCGCAGGAGCAGCCGAAATCCGAGCAATCCGGCGCGGCAGAGGAAAAAGAACCGTCGGCCATCTGGGCCTGGCTGAACTTCGCCATGCTGGCGGGCGGGCTGGGATACCTGGGGGTCAAGAAAGGCGGTCCGTACTTTGCCGCCCGCACGCTTACCATTCGCAAAGGAATTGCGGAGGCCGATCAGATTCGCGCCGAGGCGGAGAAGCGCGCGGCGGAGGTCGACAGGAAACTGGCGAGTTTACAGAGCGATATCGAAGCGTTGCGCGCCAACGCCCACAACGAGCAGGCGGCCGAGGCCGAGCGCATCCGCCTGCAGACGGTGGCGGAACTGGAGCGGGTCCGCGAGCATGCCGGACGCGAAATCGAGGCCGCAGGCAAGGCGGCGCGGACCGAATTGAAGCGCTACGCGGCGCAACTGGCGGTGGATCTGGCGGAGCAGAAGATCCGGCGGCAGATGACGCCCGAAACTCAGACCGTTCTGGTCGAGAATTTCTCGCGAGATCTGGAGCGGCCGCAGGCCGGCGAGCATCAGAACAGGTAGAAATTCATGACTTCGTCGGCCATTGTTTCCCGCTATGCGAGCGCTCTGGTAGATGTCGTCACAGCGCAGGCGGCAGCCGATCCAGCGAACGTTGTTCAGGAACTGCGGGCGTTCGAAGGGGTCCTGGCGGAATCGGCGGAGCTACGCAATTCGCTGGCGTCGCCGGCGGTGGCTCCGGGGCGCAAGCGTGCGGTGGTCCGGCGGATCGCGGAGAAACTTGGCATCGGCCGCATTCCGCGAAATTTTCTGCTGGTGCTGACGGATCACCGGCGGATTGCGACGCTTTCCCAGGTGATCGACGCGTTCGACGTGAAGCTCGACGAGCGGCTGGGCTTTGTGCGGGCCGAGGTGCGGTCGGCGCGCGAGCTGGAGCAGCGGCAACGCGCGGCGCTCGAGGAGGGGCTCGCGCGGCTTACCGGGAAGAAGGTGCGGGCGCGGTTTGCAGTCGATGCAGGGCTGATCGGAGGGGTTGTGGCGCGCATCGGTTCGACCATTTATGACGGCTCGGTTCGGGGGCAGTTGGATAATCTGAGCCGCCGGCTCGCCACAGAATAGGAATCTATGGCTCAAATTCGAGCGGACGAAATCACCAGCCTGTTACGGCAGGAGATTGAGAATTACGAGCACGCCGTCGATGTGAGCGAGACGGGCTCGGTCATTTCGGTGGGCGACGGCATTGCGCGCATTCACGGCCTGGAAAAAGTGATGGCGGGCGAGCTGATCGAGTTCCCGCATGATGTCGCCGGCATCGCCATGAACCTGGAAGAGGACCAGGTGGGCGCGGTGCTGCTGGGCGATTACACGCTGATCCGCGAAGGCGACGAAGTGCGGCGCACGTCGCGCATTATGTCGATTCCCGTGGGCGATGCGCTCGTCGGCCGCGTAGTGGACGCGCTCGGCCAGCCGATCGACGGCCGCGGGCCGATCCAGACCAATACGTACAATCCCGTGGAGCGCCTGGCTCCGGGCGTAGTGGACCGGCAGCCGGTAAAAGAGCCGCTGCAAACCGGGATCAAAGCTATCGATTCGATGATCCCGATCGGCCGCGGCCAGCGCGAGTTGGTCATCGGCGACCGGCAGACGGGAAAGACGGCCATCGCGCTCGACACCATCATCAACCAGAAGGGCGGGGACATTATCTGCATTTACGTGGCGATCGGGCAGAAACAATCGACCGTCGCGCAGGTGGTGAAGACGCTCGAAGATTACGGCGCGATGGAGTACACCATTGTGGTCTCGGCGAGCGCCTCTTCGCCCGCGCCGATGCAGTACCTTGCGCCGTATTCCGGGTGCGCGATGGGCGAATTCTTCCGCGATAAGGGCCGGCACGCGCTGTGCGTCTATGACGATCTTTCAAAGCATGCCGCGGCGTATCGCGAAATTTCTCTGCTGCTGCGGCGGCCGCCGGGACGCGAGGCGTTCCCCGGCGATGTTTTCTTCCTCCACAGCCGTTTGCTCGAGCGCGCAGCCAAGCTGAATAAGGATAACGGCGGCGGTTCGCTGACAGCGCTGCCATTTATCGAAACGCAGGCAGGCGACGTCTCGGCCTACATTCCGACGAACGTTATTTCGATTACGGACGGCCAGATTTATCTACAGACCGATCTGTTCAACTCGAACGTCCGGCCGGCGATCGACGTGGGCATTTCGGTGAGCCGCGTCGGGGGCAGCGCGCAGATCAAAGCCATGCGGCAGATTGCCGGAACGCTGCGATTGGATATGGCGCAGTTCCGCGATCTGGCCGCGTTCGCGCAGTTCGGCTCCGATCTGGACAAAGCGTCGCAGGCGCAGCTCAATCGCGGCCGGCATCTTGTGGAGATTTTGAAGCAGGGGCAATTGCAGCCGCTGCCCGTGGAGCGCCAGATCGCCATCATTTTCGCCGGAACAGGCGGGCATCTGGACGATCTGCCGGTCGAGCGGTGCCGCGACTTCGAACAAAATCTTTACTCGTTTATCGACAATGCGCACCCATCCATCTGGACGCAGATTCGCGAGAAAAAAGTTTTGGACGAGGCGTTGCGCAACGAGTTGCAGAGCGCCATCCAGGAGTTCAAGGGGCGTTTTCTCGCCGAGGAGAAATCGGCCAAGGTCAATGCCTAGTCTGATCGACATCCGGCGGCGCATCCGCTCTGTGCGCAACACGCAGCAGATCACCAAGGCCATGAAGATGGTCTCGGCGGCCAAGCTGCGGCGCGCGCAGGATCGGGTGATCGCCGCGCGCCCCTATGCCAAGCTGCTGGGCAAGGTGCTGGGGAATCTTGCGTCAGCCGTTGCGGCAGATGAGCGCGCTGCGGAAAATCCGCTGCTGGCGCGGAGGCCGGAGAAACGGATTCTGCTGTTGCTGTTCACCAGCGACAAGGGCCTGGCCGGAGCCTTCAATTCCAACCTCATCAAGGCCGGAATGAAGTTCATCGCGGAGCACCCCGATGCAGAGATCGAGATGGAGAATATCGGGCGCAAAGGCCGGGATTTTTTCCGCAAACAGCGAATCAAGATTGTTGCGGAGCACGTCGGTGTCCTGGGCAACCCGCGTTTTGCGGATGCCTCGGAAATAGCACGGAAGGCCATCGAACGATACCGCGCTGGCGAGATCGACGCGGTCTACGTGCTGAACAACGAATTCAAAAGCGTGGTGGCGCAGCGGCTGTCGGTATCGCGCCTGCTGCCGGTGGAGATTCCGTCGAAAATAGAAGCGGTAGATTACATTTTTGAGCAGCCGCCGAACGAGATCCTGGAGAGCGTGCTGCCGCGTTTTGTCGAGATCGAAGTATTTCGTTCCATGCTCGAAACTGCGGCAGCCGAGCACGCTGCGCGCATGATGGCTATGGAAGCGGCGACCTCAAACGCCAGCGACATGATCGACAAGCTCACGCTTTACATGAACCGGGTCAGGCAGGCGAGCATCACCAAAGAGATCATTGAAGTCGTGAGCGGCGCGGCGGCGTCGGAGTGAAAAGCAGGTTTCAGGTGTTAGGTGTCAGGTGCCAGCAAAGCTTAACGTCGAGGTCATGGGAGCTTTAAAGCGATGGCGACAACGGCAGCATCGGTAATTGGAAAAGTTGTGCAGGTGGCAGGGCCGGCGGTGGACTGCGAGTTTCCTGAGGGACAGATCCCGCCGCTGCACACGGCGATTCGCGTGACCAGCGAAGGCTACGCGGTCCCGGCGCCAATCGACATCATTTGCGAAGCCCAGCAGCACATCGGCGAAGGCCGCGTGCGCACCATCGCGCTTAAACCCACCGAGGGCCTGGTGCGCGGCATGCACGCGGAAAGTCTCGGGCATCCGGTAACCATTCCGGTGGGTAAGGAAACGCTGGGACGCGTGCTCAACGTGCTCGGCGAGCCGGTGGACAAGATGGGTCCCGTAAATGCGAAAAAATTTTATCCCATCCACCGGCCGGCGCCGTCGTTTGAAGAGCAATCCACGCGACTCGAAATGTTCGAGACCGGCATTAAGGTTGTCGATCTGATCGAGCCCTACCTGCGCGGCGGCAAGATCGGCTTGTTCGGCGGCGCGGGTGTCGGCAAAACCGTCATCATTCAGGAGCTGATCAACAACATCGCCATGAAGCACGGCGGTGTTTCCGTGTTTGCCGGCGTGGGCGAGCGCACCAGGGAAGGGAACGACCTGTGGCTGGAGATGCAGGAATCCGGCGTCATCGATCCGCACGATTTCAATAAATCGAAATGCGCGCTGGTCTACGGGCAGATGACCGAGCCGCCGGGCGCCCGCTTGCGTGTGGGGCTGACGGGCCTGACTGTCGCTGAGTATTTCCGCGATGAAGAAGGCCAGGACGTGCTGCTGTTTATCGACAATATTTTCCGTTTTACCCAGGCGGGCTCGGAAGTGTCGGCGCTGCTGGGCCGCATGCCGTCGGCGGTCGGATATCAGCCGAATCTCGCCACCGAGATGGGCGAATTGCAGGAGCGCATTACGTCCACCAAAAAGGGCTCCATCACTTCGGTGCAGGCGATCTATGTTCCGGCCGACGACTACACCGATCCCGCGCCCGCAACCGCATTCGCGCACCTGGACGCGACGACTAATCTTTCACGCGCCATCGTCGAGCTGGGAATTTATCCGGCGGTGGATCCGCTGGCTTCAACCTCGCGCATTCTCGACCCGCGCATTTTGGGCGAAGAGCACTATACTGTTGCGCAGCAGGTGAAGGGCGTTTTGCAGCGGTACAAGGATTTGCAGGATATCATCGCCATCCTGGGAATCGACGAGCTGAGCGACGAAGACAAGCTGACGGTCGCGCGCGCTCGCAAAATCCAGCGCTTCCTTTCGCAGCCTTTCCATGTGGCGGAGCAGTTCACCGGCGTACCCGGCAAGTACGTGAAGCTCGAGGATACGATTCGCGGCTTCAAGGAAATCGTCGACGGCAAGCACGACGACCTGCCCGAGCAGGCGTTCTTCATGCAGGGGACGATCGAAGATGTCGTCGAGCGAGCCCGCGTGCTGAAGGCTGCTTGAACCACCATGCCGGACGTTTTCGAGCTCGAAGTGGCGACGCCCGAGCGGCTGATCGTGCAGGAGCTGGTGACCGACGCCCAGATTCCGGCGCGGGACGGGTACATCGGCGTGCTGCCGGGCCACGCGCCGCTGGTCGCGGAGCTGAAGACCGGCGTGCTCAGTTATGTGGCGCAGGGACGCACACGCTATCTGGCGATCCACCACGGTTTCGTCGAAGTGCTGCCGGATCACGTGCGGGTGCTGGCAGATTTGGGCGAGCGCGCCGAGGAGATCGATGTGCCCCGCGCGCAGGCTGCATTCGAGCGCGCGCAGAGGACGCTCGAAGAGCCGCACGTGGACCTCGACCCTGCCGCGGCGCTCGATGAAATGCAGCGCGCGCAGGCGCGCCTGGAAGCCGCGGCGCACAAGCAGTAGAGGCGTTCGGTAGAATAGAAACGTTCGGGCCGTGGCGCAGCCTGGCTAGCGCGCTTGCTTGGGGTGCAAGAGGTCCCGGGTTCAAATCCCGGCGGCCCGACCAAAGCGCTCATATACTTACAGGCCGTCAACCCCAAACGGCCTCATCAACTGGGTCCAAACTGGGTCCAATTCCAAACTCAATCGCCACGGTAGCCGTGGTATCCAAAGGAAAAATCGATGTCGTCTCCGTCTCGCGATACAGAGAACAGGTCAGCACAAGTCCCATCTATACATGCAAATCGGTCATCGCCTCCACGAGTCCCATCGGCCACGGCTTTGTTTTTTCCTTGACGCCTCCGGTATGCCGTGCTAGTGATTGAGAGACCGCTACCACAGCGTTCTCCCAGAGGCGCGCGGGCCTCTCGCTCGGGTGTCCGAAATCAAGAATCGTAAAATTCGCACTTGACATTACAAAGTAATCCACTACCATATGGTTGTGGATCAGTTAAGTACAACATTTGCCGCTTTGTCTGATCCGACCCGGCGGGGGATGATCCAACGGCTCTCACATGGTCCTGCCTCTGTGCGTGGATTGACCGAATCGTTTGCAATTTCGCAGCAGATGATTTCAAAACATGTTGCCTACCTGGTGCGGGCGCGGATTGTCACCAAGACGAAGCGTGGACGAGAGAGTGTGTGCACGCTTAGGCCAGAAGCGATTAAGAAAGTCAGCGACTGGGCGGTTTATTATCGCCGATTCTGGGAAGAGAGTTTCGACAAGCTGGATGTGGTTGTGAATCGAATGAAAAACATGGAGCTCAAACATGGCAAAAAACACGGTTAGCGAGACAGAGCGGATGGTTGTTACGAGAGTTTTCGATGCCCCACGCGAATTGGTTTGGAAGGCGTGGACGGACCCGAAGTATGTAATGCAGTGGTGGGGCCCGAAGGGTTTTACCACGCCCTTTTGCAAGATGGATTTTCGCGTGGGAGGAAAATTTCTCTGCTGCATGCGAGCTCCGGATGGCCAGGAGTTCTGGAATGCCGGTGAATACCACGAGATTGTTCCGCACGAAAAGATCGTTTCCTCTATGTACTTTTCCGACCCGCAGGGAAACAAAGTTGAGCCTGCGCATTATGGAATAGAACATGAGGCCATAGAAGGTGCGCACGATGTGACTACTTTTGAGGATCTTGGAAACGGCCAGACGAGACTCACCTTCATTGGAAATGAAACCATGGAGAACGCTAAAAATAGCGGTCAAGTAGAGGGCTGGAACGAGATACTCGATAAATTTGCCGCAGTGGTTGCGGGCCTCGGGCAGGTCCAAATCGAGAACCACTAAGTAGGCGTGCCCTGCAAGTGATTGATATAAGTTGTTTGCCTTGCAAGAGGTCCCGGGTTCAAATCCCGGCGGCCCGACCAAATTCCTCTACGCCACGAGGTTCGGGATAATCTTCCCGCCGTTGACGATCTTCGACGGCCGGCCGATCGGCGTCTGATATTCGCGCGTGCTGTCGACACCTAAGATGTTGTAGATGCTGTGCAGCAGATCTTCGGGCTCGACGGGAAAATCAGTGATCTCGCTCGCGGTCTTATCGGTCGCGCCGAGCACGCGGCCACCGGGAATTCCCGCACCGGCCAGCGCAATCGACCACGCTTTGTTGTGATGATCGCGCCCGGCGTCCCCATTTACTTTAGGCGTGCGGCCGAACTCGCCCATCGCGATCACCAGTGTCGAATCGAGCATGCCGCGCCGGTGGAGATCCTCGAGCAGCGTCGCAAACGCCTGGTCGAATTCCGGCAGCAGCACTTTTTTCAAGGTGTTGAAATTGTCGCCGTGCGTATCGTAATTGAGCCAGCCCTTCGCGACGGTCACGAAACGAACTCCGGCTTCCACCAATCGACGCGCCAGAAGCGCGCCTTGCCCCACCGGTGTGCGGCCGTATTTCTCGCGCAGTTCCTGAGGTTCCGATTCGATGTCGAAAGCCTTCTTCGCCGCGGGAGAGCGCATCAAATCGTACGCGCGCTGCTGGAACGAATCGAGCGCGTCGAAATCCACATTGGCGTCGAGCGCGCGGTATTTCGCGTCCATTTTTTCGAGCAGCCAGCGCCGATTGCCCACGCGCGACCAGTCTACGTCGGCGGGCAAGGTAATGTCCCGCACACGGTAGCCGGAAACGTTGGGATCGCCTGCAATAAACGGGTTGTATTCGCCGCCGAGATAGCCGGCGCCGTATGACGGGAATGTGTTCGGCACCGCGACATACGGCGGCAGCCCGTTCTTCGGCCCCAGCTCTTTAGCCACCACCGAACCCATGCTCGGGAATTCCAATGTCGAGAGCGGCAGATAGCCGGTGAGCAGATAGTTGATGGCGCGCTCGTGATTGTTCTCGCGCGAATGCATCGAGCGCAGAATGGTGAACTTGTCCGCCTGCTTCGCGGTGAAGGGCAGATGCTCGCAGATCTGGATGCCGGCCACGTTGGTCGGGATGGGTTTGAATTCGCCGCGGTATTCGATGGGCGCGTCCGGCTTCAGGTCCCACATGTCCTGGTGCGCCGGGCCTCCGCTCAGCCAAAGCAGGATGCAGGAGTTCGCATTCTTCGCGCCGGCGCGCAGCACACCGGCTAAGTTGATTCCGAGCGCACCCAGCGAGCCGATACGCAAAAAATCGCGCCGGCCGAAAAGGGAAGTGTGATTGGTCACTGGCATCGATCTAGACCTCGGTCATCGACAGGCACGCGAGCCTGCCCGGTTAATGGTTATATAAAAACTCCTTGGAATTGAGCAACGCCCAGAAGACGTCCTCGAAGCCTCGCTGCGCAGACGCGGATTTCGCTATTGCGGCTTCTGCGGTAGCGGTTTCCTGAGCGTCGGGATAGCGTGAAAGCGTTCGTAAGTACAATTCCTCAATTATCTCGCGCGGAGGCTTGTTCGCCGAAAGCATCTTTTCCAGCTCACCGTGCGGATCCGTGATCTTCTTCTCGATCGTGTCGCCGCTGATCAAATGCAATGCCTGGTTGAGTGTCGGCGGCTGTTTGCGCTCGCAAATAAGCTGGCGGCTCGGCCGGTCGAATACTTCCAAAAAATAGGACTCGATCTCCGGTTCCGGCAGCTGCGCCGCGCGGGTTCCCGGATACAGCGACTTATATTCTTCCGGCACCTCGGTGGCCTGCGAAATCGAATCCAGAAGCTGCTCCGCCGTAAGCCGGCGGCTGTAATGGCGCGAGTAGGCCATCTTATCGTCGTGATTGGCGTCGTTCGGCGTTGACGAAAGCTGGTAGGCGCGCGAAGAAGTGATCCGGCGAATCAACTGGTGCAGATCGTAGCCGTGTTCGACAAAATCTTTAGCCAGGGCGTCCAGCAGAGGTCCATTGGTCGGTGGATTGGTCTCACGGAAATCATCCACCGGTTCAACTAATCCGCGGCCCATGAAATTCCGCCACATGCGATTCACAATGGCTTTGGCGAAATAGGGATTGGAAGGTGACGTGATCCAATCTGCCAGCAGTTCCCGCCGGTCGACTTCGCCCGAGGCGGCCAGCACGGGCTGCCCCAGCGGCTTCGGCAAATAAACCTTTTTGGTATCCGGATTCTGAAACTGGCGCTTGAAATCAACGTACAGAACCCGCTCGTTGTTACGCGGCCCGGCGTTCTTGTATTTCACCTGCGAGAAAAACGCGGCCATGCCGTTAAAATCGTCGCGCGTCCATTTCTCCAAAGGATGATTGTGGCAGCGAGCGCATTCGATGCTGACGCCGAGAAAAACCTGGCTGGTGATGGCGGCCAGGTCCGGCTCCTTTTTCATCAGCGGGTAATAGCTGGTGGCGCCGGCCACGTACATATTGCCGGAAGAAGTCAGCAGCTCGCGCGCGAACCGGTTGTACGGCATGTTGCTGCGAAATGCCCGGTAAAGCCAGCGCGTGAAAACGTACGGTCCTTTGTTATAGAGAAGCTGCTTGGTGTTGTTGAGATGATCGCCCCAGTAGAGCGCCCAGAAGTCGGCGTATTCGGGCCGCTCGAGCAGCCGGTCCACCAGCTTCGCGCGTTTGTCGGGGCTTTTGTCTGCGAGAAAAGTGCGTGTCTCATCCGCGGTCGGAATCAGCCCGATAATATCCAGAAACGCACGCCTCAAAAAAGTCGCATCGTCGGCCATGCCGGAGGGCGGAATTTCGAGCATCCGGAGTTTCGCGAACACGTAATCGTCGATGAAGTTGTTGGACGCAACCGTGGGAACGGCGTGCTGCTCGAGAATGACATCCACCTTCGCGCCTGCGGCAATGCCCGGGGCGCGCACCACGATGGCGGTTTCGCCGCCGCGTTCCGCGGTGACAATGCCTTCCGCGCTCACCTTGGCGATTGAATCGTCGTTCGACTGGAATTTCGACAGGCGCGTGATATCGCGCTCCGTCCCGTCCGAATATCGGGCCGTAACAAGCAGTTGCCGGCTGGCTTGCTTGCCGAACAGCAGGCTGGTAGAGGGCGTGATGCGCAGCGCGGCAATCCGCTTTTCATTTTCCGGAACGCGCTTTGCTCCGTTGCTGATCCAATTCAGCAACGCATTGTATTCCGGCGAATCCTTTCGCAGAACCCTGCCGCCGCCGTGCGGTATCTGGAACGTCGGCTTCAGCAGGATCAGGCTTTTTTCCGGCTCCATCACATTCACGCGCCGTCCGCCGTGCCGGTGCACGATCATCCGGTAATCTTCATCCGGTTCGTACCCGAACAGTGACAGCTTGAAACCGTTCTGGCCGTGCATGGAGCCGTGACAGCTTCCGCCGTTGCAGCCGATCTTGGTCAGCACCGGCATCACGTCGGCATTGAAACTGGGCGGAGGAGGAACATCGGCACGTTGCACCAGAGCCGTGGTCGATGCCGCCAGGCCGGAGTACGTGGCCTGAATCACCGCACCTCCGTTCGATTCACCGGTGATCATTCCGTTCTCAACGGTAGCCACCAATGGCTTCAGTGAACGAAACTTCGTCTTTGCAGTGACGTCCTCTTCCGTCCCGTCGGAGTAGCGGGCGATCGCCAGCAGCGTCTGGCGCGATCCTTTGCCGAACAGCAGCGGATCGACCGGTTCGATGGAAAGCTTGACGGGAACGCGCGGTGCGGCAGCGGCGAGCGTGGCGAACAACAGCGTAGCGGCGATTCGCATGGCCTTCAGTCCAGGACCAGCGTGATCTGCGGCGCTTCTTCGATCTGCCCGCTTTCCGCCCGGCCCAGGATGGCGATACGCGTGTACCGGCCCGGTCGAGCGTCCTTCCGGGCCGTCAGCAGAATTTTAACACTTTGTGACTCTCCCGAGGCCGTTTTTTCCTCGGCGGTGATGGCAGACGGCAGGTTTTCAAAGGAAAAATGCACTTTTTCGCTAAAACCATCGGCCCGCTGAATTGTGACCGGCAGTTCAATTGTTCCGCCGCGCACCAGGTGAACGGTTTCCACCTGCGCTTCGAGCGAGAACGCCGGCTTCTCGATGACCGCAACGGTGGCCTGGTTGACCGTGGCAAATGTTTCCCCTTCACCACCGCCGCTCGAAATCCTCACCGAGCGCCACGCCGCATCCGCCGAGCCCTCTGCCACCACGCGGAAGTTTCCATACACGCCCGGTTTGGCATCCGGCGCGGCCCTTAAGGGAATCAATGCTTCGTTTTTGCCTGCGGCCGCTTCGGCAGCTTCGGCTGTGATGCCCGCCGGCAGACCTTTGACCTCCACGCGCACCGGACCCTCGAATCCGTCGTGCCGGATCACTTTAGCGATGAGCACGCCCGGCGCGCCCGGATAAAGATAAGGATTGTCGGTGTTGATCTCCAGCTCAAATCGCGGCCGCGGCAGATAGACCAGCAATTGATACGGGAAATCCTCGCCCGTCGTCTTCCATAAATTGCGTATCTCCACAAAGTAACGGCCCGCGTCCTTAAACTGATGCGAAATGAACGAATCCTTGCTGAAATGCGAGCCCGGGAAATCGTAATCGTCGTCTGCCGCGATCTGATTGCCGAGCGTATCCACGATGCGCACCAGCGAATCGACCGGCGAGCCGAATCTTTGGGCGCGCACTTCAAAATCCAATGTCTCGCCCGCCTTCACGTCAAACGCGAAGCGCTCCGGTTGGCGGTATCGCGCGATACCGTCGATCGAAACCGGCGCGTGGATGACTTCGCCGCCCGAATAGGCGGGAGTCGCGTCCACCAGGAGCGTTGCCGGATCCGATCGCCCGCCTGATGTGATCACGGCCACCTGCGTCGGGCCTTCGGGCGCATTTGCCGGGCACTGGATCTTCACGCGGGCCGTCTTGCCGCGCATTTCGAGAACTTCGCCGGAAAAACCGGGCGAGCTGAACCAGAGCTTGCCCGCACCGTTGAGTCCCGCGCCGAACAGCGTCGCCTCGATCGTCGCCCCGGGCCGAATGCTGAGAGGAGCGATGGTCTCCAAGTGCGGCGCGGTCCGGATATCGAGCTGATACCCGAAATTCGGATCGTTATTCCGGTGCGTCGGCTGCACCACGACGTAATAGTCGCCGGTCTCTGGGAATGTGTAATCGATGAACGGATCCCAGATGAACACGTCTTCGCTGTGGTAGAGCTTGCGGCCGCTGCCGTCGAGCAGGATCAGCGCGGCATCCAGGCCGTTGCCGTTCCGCGCCGCCCGCAAATCGAAGATCCAGTTCTCGCTTTTCCCCGCATGAAAGCGATAGAAATCGAAATCACCGTCTTTGTCCAGCCGCCCGTTGACGGTCACCGGCAGTTTGACTTCCTGCGCCTGTTCGATAGTCGAGTTCGGTTCCTTCTCGAGTATGTGCGGCTGATCGCCAATGCGGAACAGCAGCACGTTCGATGCGCCCCGCGGCGTCACCACCCGGAAGTAATGCGGCCCGAGCGGGGCGCCGGCGTTTACGGAAAAATCGACCACCGCCCGCGTGTAGCTGCTCTCCGCGACTTTGCCTTGAATCGAAGAATCGAGAAACACCACGGCCTGTGTCCGGTCGAGGTATTCTCCCAGTATTTCTACCCGCAGTTTGGCGCCCGCCTCCGCGCCCTGCGGAAAAACGGACTTCAACTCCGGCAATCGCGGCTCAACAGCTTTATGCGGCTCACTGAAAGCCAACAGCCCGGCCAATAAAAAATAAACGATCATTACTTCAGTCCGCCAGTGTAGCAGCAAGTGATACCGGCGAGCCCTGCGCATCCGGTTTCCTTACCGCCCGCCCTCACAGCCACATCCTGTAAGTAAGGAAGACCACGCGCTCCAGCCGGCGTAGGCAGGAGAACCGGGCCGAAACCATGTAAAATACTTGTAACCAGTGCTTTCCGCCGCGCATCTAAGCGGAAAGTTCGGGAAGTTGCGATGAACCTCCGGCTCACACTCATTACGGCTCTGGCACTGCTCACGACACCCGCATTTTCCAGCGATAAGAAGAAGGATCCAAACGAGATCGGCAATCGCGAGGTCGGGAAGGGAATCAACTTCTACTCGATCGACAAAGAAATCGCCATGGGCAAACAACTGGCGATCGAGGTCCAAAAACAGGCGCGCATGGTCGATGACCCGATTCTCGGCGAATACGTCAACCGCATCGGACAGAACCTGGCGCGCAATTCCGACGCCAAGATTCCCGTAAGCTTCAAAATTATCGATGACGACACGGTGAACGCGTTCACGCTGCCGGGCGGTTACATTTTCGTGAATTCCGGGCTGATCCGTGTTGCAGAAACCGAAGCCGAGCTGGCCGGCGCCATGGCCCATGAAATCGGTCACGTTGCCGCGCGCCACTCGACGCGCCAGCAGTCGCGCGCCGAGCTGGTTAACCTGGCCACCGTGCCATTAATTTTCATGGGCGGCTGGACCGGCTACGCCATCCGCCAGGGCGCAGGCATCGGTATCCCCATGAGCTTCCTGAGCTTTTCCCGCGCATTCGAGACCGAGGCCGACCTGCTGGGCCTCGAGTACATGTACAAAACCGGTTATGATCCAAACGCTTCGGTGGATATTTTCGAGCGGATCGAATCGCTCGAAAAGACCAAGCCGGGCCTGGTGGCTAAGGTGTTCTCCTCACACCCGATGACCGCCGACCGCATCAAGAACGCGCAGAAGAACATCGACGAGATCCTGCCCCCCAAGCCCGAATACGTCATCAACACCTCTGAATTCAACGAAATGCGCGCCCGTTTGATCGCCCAGCACCTCCTCCGCAAACACGAACAGGCCGACCCGTCCAAACCCACCCTCCGGCGTGCCCCTTCGAGCGGGCAGTCTGGCGATCAAGGGGAAAGCGGCGATCGCCCCGTGCTTCACCGGCTCGACCCGTAAATTCTTTAATTCCCGAGAAACCCGCCGCGCTTCTAAGACGTTAGTTATGTAGGCACTCGCGCCAGTACAGTCACCAGAGGGGAGTGGAATCCGTAATGCGGCTCTCAGCTAAATCAGCCAAAGTGTTGCTGGCTATCGCGCTTCTGGTTCCCGTCTCGTTCGCTTCCGATAAAAAGAAAGATCCCGACGAGATCGGCAACCGCGATGTCGGCAAGGGCGTTAACTTTTACTCGCTCGAAAAAGAGATCGCGCTCGGAAAGCAGCTGGCGCAGGAAGTCGAGCGGCAGGCCAAGATCATCGACGATCCTGTCGTTGCCGAATACGTGAACCGCATTGGACAGAACCTGGTGCGCAACTCCGACGCCAAGGTTCCGTTCACCATCAAGGTGCTGGATTCCGAAGAGGTGAATGCGTTCGCTCTGCCCGGCGGGTTTTTCTTCGTGAATTCCGGCTTAATCCTGAAAGCCGACAACGAAGCTGAGCTGGCCGGTGTCATGGCGCATGAGATCGCGCACGTGGCGGCCCGTCACGGCACAAGGCAGGCAACGCGCGGGGCGATCATCAACTACGCTTCGATTCCCCTGATCTTCATGGGCGGCTGGACCGGCTATGCCATCCGGCAGGGCGCGGGCCTCGCGATTCCGCTGGGCTTCCTGACATTCTCCCGCGGATTTGAATCTGAAGCCGACATGCTGGGCCTCGAGTATCTGTACAAGACCGGCTACGATCCGACCGCGTTCGTCGATTTCTTCGAGAAGATTCAAACCCTCGAAAAGAAGAAGCCGGGAACGCTGTCCAAGGTCTTTTCGACGCACCCCATGACCGACGACCGCATCAAGGCGGCGCAAAAGAATATCGCGACCATCCTGAAGGCCAAGCCCGAATATGTGGTGAACACGTCGGAATTCAACGATGTGAAAGCGCGTCTTACCATGCTGCACAACCACCGCCGGGTGGACGCGAAGGAAGACCCCAACCGGCCGACGCTGCGCCGCGCTCCGGGCAACGGGCCGATTGAGGACGAAAATACCGACAAGAAAGCGCCCAAAGATCAGGACGAGCGGCCCACGCTCAAGCGCCGGGACAGCACCGACAACAAGCAGTAAAATTAACAACACCAGACGCCGGGATGCTTCCAAGCATCCCGGCGTTTTTGTTTCTGGCCTGAGGCCCTTGACATAAACCCCTGCCGGGCGCACCATTATAATCACTTCGCCAGAATCGCCGGGCACCCGCAAACCCGGATCGATCTTCCATGAAATTATTCGGAGGTTGAATTCCGATGGTCATCTTCCGCAGACTGAAATGCTCAGTCCTGATTTGCCTAGGTGCGATGGTGTCCTTGGCGGCCGATGGCGGCAGCGCTGTCGTGTTTGCGGGGTATCAAGTTCCCACTCCTGTCTTGGTTGCGCCCGGGCAGGTCATCACCTTTTTCGTGCATGGCATCGGTTCCGGTCTGACCGGGCCGGTGCACGCGGCCACTCTGCCGCTGCCGAATGCACTCGCGGGGATTTCGGCCATGCTTGTGCAGTACAATCCGGCGCAGCCGGTGCCGATTCTTGCCGTCGAACCCATCCGAACATGCAGCGACATGTCGCAAGCCGGATGCGGCACATACACTGCGGTCACCGTCCAGATGCCCTATGCAATGCAGGCGACGGATCCCGGCACCGTGACGGGTCTTCCCCCTCCTGGAGGACAACTGGTGCTTTCGGAAAATGGTGTGGCCGCGGCAACGGTTGACCTGATCCCATTCGGTGATGAGATTCACGTCCTGCGGACGTGCGATGCGCTCTACACGCATCGGGAGCTTCCGTGCTACGCCATAGCGACGCACGCCGACGGCACGCTCATCACGACGAACACTCCGGCCAAGGCAGGCGAACAAATTGTGCTGTACGCCTTCGGTCTCGGCACCACCAACCCTCCTGTGCCGGCGGGCCAGGCCGCAACTGCACCTACGCCAACATCGGTGCCGTTCAGCATCAGCTTTGATCCCCGGCAGAACGCGCTGGCATCGCGGCCACCGGTTGGCGGCGCCCCCGCGGCCTCGCCTTTGTTTGCCGGCCTCACGACCGGCTACGCGGGACTCTATCAAATCAACGTTACCGTGCCTCGACTTCCCGCCGGTTCTCTCGCATGCAGTAACGGCGGCTTCAGCTACAACGGCATTCAGATTGAATCGAACCTGACCATCAATATCGGCGGCCGCGCGTCATTCGACGGCGTGGGCATTTGCGTCGATCCGGCGCCATAGAAGGACGATACCTACTGAAGCTTCTGCGTTTCCAGCCGCTTTGTTGACAAAAGGATCAAGCCGGGCGACGATAGGGCTACTTCGCCAAAATTGCCGGGCACCCGCAAACCCGGACCATATTTCATCCAATTTGAATAGATCCGCCGCCTGAAGGGCGCGATTTACCGGGAGGTTGAATTCCGATGGGTATCCTGAACAGGCTGAAATGCCCGATTCTGATTTATCTGTGCGCGATGGCGTCCTGGGCGGCCGATAGCGGCAGTGCCGTAGTTGCGGCGGGCTATCAAGTTCCCACACCTGTTTTGGTTGCGCCCGGGCAGGTCATCACCTTTTTCGTGCATGGCATCGGTTCCGGCCTGACCGGGCCGGTGCACGCGGCCACTCTGCCGCTGCCGAATTCGCTTGCCGGGATCTCGGCGATGGTGGTCGGCATCACACCAACTTCGCAGGTGCCCATGCTCGCGATCGAGCCCGTCGAGACTTGTATCGATCCAACGCGGGCCGGGTGCGGAACGTACATGGCGATCACCGTGCAAATGCCGCTGGAACTCCCTGCCAGAAGTCCAGATGAGATAACCGGTGCCCCGCCGCTCGCAGCGGAATTGGCTTTCTCGGAGAATGGCGTGGTCAAAGCCACCGTCGAATTGGTTTCGTGGGTTGATCAGATCCATCTCCTGAGGGATTGCGATGTGTCTTTCACACTTGGGAGTTCGGGCTGTCACCCCATAGCGACGCACGCCGACGGCACGCTCATCACGACGAACACCCCGGCCAGGGCGGGCGAACAAATTGTGCTGTACGCCTTCGGTCTCGGCACCACCAACCCTCCGGTGCCGGCGGGCCAGGCCGCAACCGTGCCTACACCAACATCGGTGCCGTTCAGCATCAGCTTTGATCCCCGGCAGAACGCGCAGGCATCGCGGCCACCGGTTGGCGGCGCCCCCGCGGCCTCGCCTTTGTTTGCCGGCCTCACGACCGGCTACGCGGGACTCTATCAAATCAACGTTACCGTGCCTCGACTCCCCGCCGGTTCTCTCGCATGCAGTAACGGCGGCTTCAGCTACCACGGCATTCAGACTGAATCCAACCTGACCATCAATATCGGCGGGCGCGCGTCATTCGACGGCGTTTGAATTTGCGTCGATCCGGCGCCGTAGCCGGCGACGACTCGAGAAAGCCGTGCAGGACTGCACGGCTCGGCTCAGAAAGCCACCACGCCTTGGGGCCGTGTCCCTGAAGGCAGAGCCAGCGTGGTCGGCGAGGATGCCACTTCGGCGAGCGTGCCGTCCGGGTTCACCTGCAGCACGTGAAGTGAATTGCCTTGGCCGAGCGGAATGTTGGCGCTCGCCCTCTGGTCTACGACATGCAGGAATTGCCCGTTGTCGTCCAGCGCAAGTTGAAAGGAATTGCCGGTCCCGTTCAGCACTAGGTGTTGCATTTCGACCGGCGCCGCCGGATCCGACAGATCGAACACCGAGATGGAATTGTCGCCCGTGTTGGACGCATATAAGCGCGTCCCGGCCCGGTTCACCGTAAGCCAGCACACGGCCGCACCGGAATCCGCGACGCTGCGCAAAAACTTCAAGCCGCCACTCGCATCGTACTGGTACACGCCCACGCGGTTAATGGGAGTGAAACCCACATAGAGCAGCGGCAACTGCGGATG
This sequence comes from Bryobacteraceae bacterium, assembly GCA_035280425.1. GTDB lineage: Bacteria > Acidobacteriota > Terriglobia > Bryobacterales > Bryobacteraceae > QHXW01. The sequence goes on from DATEFW010000024.1 coordinate 313,593, forward strand.
CACAGCCAGGCCCAGGGGCAGGTGGGGGGCGTTGCTGCCCGCGAATTCCGAATCGGGCAGCGTTTGCGGCTCATTTCGCAAAAGCCGCCCGTTCGGCTGGATCACGAACGACTCGAGCAGGCCGCCCAGAAAATCTGTGCTGAACACGACGCGCCCAGATGCCGTAGTCAATGCCTGGGAGGGCGAGCTGCCAGGTGCCACCTCCAAAGCCGAATGCGGTATCGGGATCAGCGCTCCGTTGGGTGTCACGCGAAACGTCGTGTAATTCGGCAGCGCGGCATTCGTATTCTGATTGGGATCTTCGTTTTTATTGACGACAACCAGTATGCCGTCCTTCCATCCCACGCTTACCGGGTTGATCCCGCCTGATGGAAATGGCGAGCCATCGACTGCAACCAGGCTTCCGTCCGGCTGGATATGAAATACGGCTATCGTATTCGAGCCAGCGTTGACGGCGAACAGCAGCGTATGTTCGGGATTCGCGATTACATTCTGATCCGAATCGAAAGGGCCGAGCGCCAGCGAGGCGTCGAACACGCCTGATCCTCCCGTAAGAAACGGCGACCCGGCCAATGGGGTTAAGTTTCCTTGCGCGTCGCGCTGGAAGGCGAGGATGGAATTGCCGCCGGGAGCGCCGATGTTACTCTCCACGTACACGACGCCTGATGGCGGCTGCCCATCATCGTTCGCCCAGACCGGGACCGACATTAACAGCCCCAACGACGCCGCCAGCACCGGCCAGCGCCTGCGAGCGCGGGTAAGCGTACTTGTTTTCACGTTTGTGTGTACACGATTCATTGATTCGCTCCTATAAAGTTGGTGGTACGGCTAACGAGGCCGAACTCGCACAGTTCCGTTCAGATCGGCCCTCTGATGAATGCATTTCGTGGCGTGAGATCTTCCCGGCGGCCGATCATTTTTCAACTGTTACGCCCGCAATGTGTGGGCAGGTGCAAATTTAACGTTTCGGGAAAATGGGGGCTGCGAAGCGCCGTTTAGCCAATGCCTATTGCGGCTTTTTCTTTTCCAGCCGCACGTTCACGGCTTCGAGCTCGCCGTCCGGAAAGCGCTTGGTTTCGATCGACACCTGGTCGCCCGGTTTGATATCCGACCACTTGATGCGCTCTTTTCCCATGTAGAAACGCGTCTTGTGCGTGAAGACGAATCGCAGGTCGGGCGCATCTTCGCCTTCGCCCTGTAGGATGCTCAGCGATTTGCTGTCGATCTCGTGGACCGCTCCGGTGAAGGTGGCCAGCGGTTGCGGGAATTGAGCCGCGGCCTGGCGCGGAGTTCCCGCCAGCAAAACGAGTAATCCAACGCCGGCGATCCATGAAGCGAATTTCATGCTCTTCTTCTATTTTGTGACGCAAAATCCGCGGGCGAAAGGTAACATTTTCCCGCGACCGTCCATCTTAGTACCCATGAGAATCTCTCGTTTCAGCTTGGTTGTCCTATTTCTGCTCGCGGCGGCGGCCGCGTTCGCAGCGGACGTCAATGGTAAATGGGTGGCCCAAGTGCCCGGACGCGGCGGCCAGACCCGCGATGTCACCTTCAATTTCAAGGCTGATGGCAGCCAGCTTACCGGAACGATTACCACTCCGCGCGGCGAAATGGAAATCTCCGACGGCAAGATCGACGGCGACGATATTTCCTTCGCCCAGGCCGTGGAGTTCAACGGCAACCAGTTCAAGATCCTGTACAAGGGGAAGGTTTCAGGCGACGAAATCAAGTTCACGCGCGAGCGCGAAGGAGGCCAGGGACGCACCGCCGAGTTTACGGCCAAGCGCGCGTCGTAAGGCTACGAGGTCAATCGCGAGACGCCGAGAATCCCGAACGATTCCGGCACCGCATCGGGATCGAGGCGCGCATAGGCTCGCCGCGCGACGATTAACTCCTCGTTGGTCGTGAGCGCCAGCACCGTAGCAGGCGAGCCATCGGCGGAGATGACGCGGTCGCCGGTCGCCTGCGTGTTGCGCGCCGGATCCAGCCAGATTCCCAGGAATTCGAGACCGGCGCAGCATTCCGCACGCAGCCTGGCAGAGTGCTCGCCGATACCGCCGGTGAATGCCACGGCATCGAGACCTCCCATCGCCGCGGCATAAGCGCCGATGGTCTTCCGCACCTGGTACGCGAACATCTCGAGCGCGAGCGCCGCACGCCCGTTTCCATTCCGCGCGGCTTCATCGAGATCGCGGACATCGCCGCCAGCGACTCCCGAAATTCCTGCGAGGCCTCCTGCGCCCGCCAGTTGCCGGCGCACTTCCTCCGCCGTCCAGCCGTGCTTCTCCATCAAGTACAGCACCGCGAAAACGTCGAGGTCCCCGTGGCGCGTGGCATTCTCGAGTCCCGATTGCGGCGAAAAACCCATGGTGGTGTCGATCGACCGGCCGCGCTCGATGGCGCACATCGAGGAACTCCCGCCCAGGTGACAGCTCACCAGGCGCAGCTCGGTTTTCGAACGGCGCATCAGCGTTTCCACGCGCTCGCTCACGCACTGGTGCGATGCCCCGTGAAAACCGTAGCGGGCGATCCCTTCGCCGCGCCACGCCGCCGGAACGCCATAGACCGCCGCGCGCTCGGGCATCGTCCGGTGGAATTCGGTTTCGAATGCGGCCACCAGCGGCACGCCCGGCAGCATCTCGCGAAAGGCACGAATGGCCGCCAGATAAACCGCGTTATGCACGGGCGCTGCCGGAAGAAATTTCTCGAGCGCCGCCACGACGCCCTCATCGATCACGAAAGTTTCGCGATATTCCGGCCCGCCATGCACGGTCTTGAACGCGACGGCATCCACCGGCACGCCGGCGGTGCGAATTTTCGCGATGGCTTCGCGGTAATCGCTTACCCGCTCGAACGACGCCTTCGCGAGCACGCGCTCGCCGGGCATCTCCAGGATTTGATATTTGACTGAGGTCGAACCGAAATTGGGAACGAGGATGTTCACGGCTTTAGCGCATGGTCCGGCTGTGCCGATTGAGGCGTTCCCGGCAGTTTGGCGCCGCTTGCACTGGCCCAGTTGCAAGTCGCAAAGCTACTACAGACTCTTGGCCGGCAGGCGATCCGAAACTGGGCGTGAACATCAGAGCGGCAGCCATTCCAACCTGTTCTCCCACTCCGATGCTTCCGACACCAGCCAGATGAGCAGTAGTTCGTCCATAGCCTTCCCCACATCGAGGCTTTGAGGAACGAGGAATACACCGGAGCTGCGTTTTCCAGCATTCCTGAATGAACGGAAGTGAACCGGCATCGTGCCGACATCATGTGAGACCAGCGCCCGTTGCTGGTTTGCCGCCAGCGCCAGAACTTCGGCATCATTCATGCCGCGCAATCCAGCCTCCTGTGCGGACAGGAAATTCAGAGATGGCTCCCGACGCAGGAGCCCATTCACAATGGCCTTGTTGAGATCGGCGTCGGCCAGAAATCGAACCTTCACAACGGCCGCGTCGGGTGCATTTCTTCGCGAGTGCTCGTGAGTCTCTCTCTTAAATTTGCAGGCAGGGCTTCCGCCGATTGCCTGCCTTCAGTCCACTTCTTGCCTTGCCGCAGCAGGTAGGCATTAATCTCAGCCTGATTAGCGAGGTAGTACGCGATCGCTCCATAGACTTCTTCTAAGCGAAGAAGCTCGAAATTCTGGCAGATGGTTTCAGGGGACTCGCCTCGGCGGAATGCATGGACGATCGAATCCAGTGAGATTCGCGTGCCGGCAACGTAGTAGGCGTCCTCCCGCTGCTCGATATAGTCTTTTGCCATGCTTTCTTGATTTTACCCCGACCGGGCTGATCAGCCCTTTCAGCCTCCTGCCGCTCCTATTGCTTCACCGCGCGGTACTGGCTCTTGATCACTGTCACGTTCTTCGCCGCCTGCGCCTGGAAGCGGCTCTTGATCGCCGCGCACTGCTGGTTGAATTTCAGCGCATCCATGATTTTCTCCATTTTGTAATTGGAGAATCCGAGTAAAAACAGAACCTCGGGTTTTAAGTCGGCATTCGCTTCCACCAGCGGCAGCGCCTCGCGTAATTCTTTGTCCGCGGGACCGTACTTCTTTTCGTTGAAGTATTGTTTGCCGATCATGAAATGCCCCAGCCCCGTGATGGTGTTCTTGCGATTCTGCCAGTCGGCGTCACTCACGCCGTCAGGCTTCGGCTTCGAGTTCATCACTTCGACCAGCTTGGTCGAATACGCGATCACTTTTTCGGGCTCTTTGCCGGTTTGCAGGTAGTTATCCGCCACCACCAGCAGCATATCTTCGTTGGATTGATCGGTCGCCAGAATCTGCTCAGCCACGGCAACGGCTTTCGCGTTATCGCCCGCCTGCCGGTACGTCTGGAACAAAAGCGGCTTCACCTGCGCCAGGTACTGGCTCTTCGGGTTGCGCTGCTCGAGCGTTTCGATCAGATCCGCCTTTTTCTGCGCGTCGCCCGTCTGCAGCGCCGTTGAGTAGAGCGCATATTCCGAATAGGTGTTCACCTGCTTGGCGTAGTCCACCGATTTCTTCCAACCTTCGACTTCGTCCTCATCCTTCGGCTGCGGCGCGGCCATCGCTTTCTGCGCGGCCTGGCCGGTGGCATTCGACCATTTCTTGACCAGATCCGGGTCCTTTTTGGCCTCCGCTGCTTTCAACGCCGCCAGCGCCGTGTCCAGATCGTCCGGATCGAGCGCGATCAGCTTATCGCTGATCTCGATGGCTTTATCGGGCTGGTTGGCTTTGGTGTAAAGCGGAACCATCTGACCGTACACCCAGGCGAGATTCTCGCTCTTGCCGTAATCCTGCGTGAATTTTTCCAGCAGCGTGAGTTTCCTGGCCTCGTCCGATTCCTGCCCGATCGACTGGAGCAGTTGTCCCTCGGGCGTTTCGGTGTTGATGTTCACCTTGTGCCGCTGGGCCAGCGCGCTCGCCGCCAGAAGCAGTACAAGCAGAAAAGTCCTCATGTCAACCTCCTCCAGATGGACGGCATGGTACCACACCGCGCGCGAGGCGCGGTAGCCTGCAGGCCCAAAGCCCGGCTCAGGCGGCGCGCCGCGGCTTGACGCGTTCCCGGATCTCGTCGCCGGCGTTTTCATTTGCCATTTCGAGATCGTAGTTCGCCTGCAGATTCATCCAGAACTGAGGAGAAATGTCAAAGTAGCGCGCCAGGCGCAGTGCCGTGTCGGCGGTCACCGCGCGCCGACCGCGTACGATGTCGTTGACCCGGGTCACGGGCACGTGCAGCTCGAGCGCGAGCCGGTTGGCGCTCAGCCCGAGAGGCTTCATGAAATCTTCGAGCAGGGTTTCACCCGGATGAATAGGCGGCATGCTGGTGCGGCGTTTTGGCATGAGGCTCTCTCCTTCAGTGGTAATCGACGATCTCGACGTCGAATGCATCGCCATCCTTCCAACGGAAGCAGATGCGCCATTGGTCATTGATTCGCATGCTGTGACAGCCGGCCAGCCCGCCGTGAAGCGACTCCAGCCGGTTGCCCGGTATCGCTGCAAGATCCGCAAGCGAGGCAGCGGCGTGCAAATGGTCTAGACGTCTTTTCGCTACCCGCGCGATACCGTGAAACTGACGGCTGAACAGCCTGCGAAACACGTTTTCCGTCTCGCGGCAGCGAAACGAGCGGATCACTTAAGAGTTCAGTCTATACCGTTTCGCATTAAATGTCAAACGGTATGCCACCCGCCGGGCCAATTAATGGCGCCGCGGGCACAAGGGCGCCCATCGAATAAAGGATGTCCCTCAACTCGGTGGCATCATACCGCCGGTCCGCTGCTATGAAAGGCTTCGCCTTCTTTCTACTATCCTCCACTGTTCTTTACTCTTCCGAAAAAATCCGCATTCTCCGCGACGAGTTCGGCCCCCCACATCTTCGCCTTCACGCCCGGCGGCGCGGCTTATGGCTCGGGTCCCGCGCCGCCTGAGGACCGGCTCGGAGAGCTGCTGCAATTGCGCGAGGCTAAGGGGCGATGTCCCAGGTCTTCGGTGAAAACTGGTTCTGGCACGATTACCGACAGCGGCTGTGGCGGCACGGCGCGTCGCCGAGGAACATTACAAAGCCCCGACGCCAACACGCGCGCCCCCATCGAGGCGTTTCAGGCCGAAGGCGAGGCCGGCGGCGATTTCTGTGGGCTGGTGGCAAGCGACGCCGGATAGGGAAAGTAGAGCTCGTTGCCGTCCGGGTCCGCAACGACCATGAGCCGGTAGCCCCACTGCCCGTCCTTCACATCCACGCCGCGCGCTTCCAGCTCTGCGCGCAAGGCGTCCAGCACGCTCAGATCGAGCGAGATGAACATCAGGCCCGTGCCCACTTTATCGGGCCATTGAGAAGAGAGAATGAGCTCGCAGCCATGCCGGTCGACCTGCGCGACCCACGCTTTCCCCTCCTCCTCATATCGCCACACTTGCGTGAACCCGAGCTGCCTCACGTAAAAATCGACGGACTTGTCGATGTCCGCTACGAACAGCACCGGTCGCGCGTACCATCTATTGCTCATGAGTTCTGCTTCCCATAATGCCGTGATAAGAGTAACTCAACGAAATTGGTCCGCGCAAAGGCATTTACGACCGTAGCCGTAACTCGGAACTGAGTCACTCCGAATTGTCGTGTCCACAACCGGTGCTATCATACGTCCGTCCATGCACCGCCTCGCTCTCCTCCTTCTTTCCTGCACCCTCGCCTTCGGGGCAGAAAAAGTCCGCATCCTGCGCGACGAGTTCGGCGTCCCCCACATCTTCGCCTCCACGCCCGCGGGCGCGGCTTATGGCTCGGGCTACGCGCAGGCCGAAGACCGCCTCGAAGAGATGATGCGCAACTACCGCAAGGCCGAAGGCACCATGTCTGAAGTCTTCGGCGAAAGCTGGTTCCGGCACGACTGGCGCCAGCGCCTCTGGCGGCACCGGCGCGTCGCCGAGGAGCATTACAAAGAGCTCAGCCCCGAAACGCGCGCCATCATCGAAGCGTTTCAGGCAGGCGTCAAGCAGTTCATGAAGGAGCATCCCGAGCAGGTTCCCGCCGGGGCGCCCAAGCTCGAGCCCTGGCAGATCGTGGCGCTCGGCCGCTACATCATCTGGGGCTGGCCTGAAGGCGAAGCGGGAGGCGATCTGTTGCGCGCCGGTATCCAACCCGATCCCGTCGCGTATCACGGCTCAAACGAGTGGCTGCTTGCGCCGTCGCGCACCGCCATGCACGCCCCCATCGCAGTCATCGATCCCCACCTGAGCTGGTACGGCGAGTTTCGTTTTTACGAGATGCGGATTTACGGCGGCGAGCTGGCTTACTCGGGTGCGGCGATTGTCGGCCTGCCGTTTCCCACTCTCGGCCACAGCCGCTATGTTTCCATTGCCATGACCACCGGCGGTCCCGACACCTCCGACGTTTACGAAGAAGAGATCCAGGGCGACAAATACCACTTCCGTGATGAATGGCGGCCCATCCAGAGCTGGACCGAAAAGATCGGCGTCAAAGTCGGCGACAAAGTCGATTGGAAGCCGGTCACCATCCAGTTCACGCATCACGGTCCGATCGTCGCCCACAAAAACGGCAAAGCGTACTCCATGGCGCTCCCCTACGCCGACGAGTTCCGGCTCATTGAAGAAAGCTGGGGCATGGTGACCGCGCACAATCTCAAAGAAGCCAAAAAAGCGCTCGCCATGCGGGAGTATATGGCGCAGAACATCATGATCGGGACAGTCGATGGCGACATCTATTACGTCCGCAACGGCCGCGTGCCGGTCCGGCCCAGCGGCTGCGATCCGTCGAAACCGATGCCGGGCACCGGCGCATGCGAATGGCAGGGGCTGCATCCGTTCGAAGATCTGGTGCAGATCGAAAATCCTCCGCAGGGCTACATGCAGAACTGCAACATCTCGCCCTGGGTGATGATGAAAGATTCTCCGCTCGTGCCCGAAAAATACGCCGCGCATCCGTATCTTTACAACGCCGCCCGCACGCCTGCTCACCAGCGCGCCGCCATGGTGCTCGAAGAGCTCGCGGCCGCGAAAAACGTCACCTTCGAGCAGGCGCGCGACATCGCGTTTTCTCCCGAAGTCTATAAGGCTGAATCGTGGCAGCAGCGCATTCGCGCGTCGGGCGCAGATGACGAGTTCGCGCGTCTGATTCTCGGCTGGAACCGCCGCAGCGATGCCGGCTCTCGTGCCGCCCTGGCTTATTACCTGTTCAAAATGGCGCTGGGCGACCGGAGCAAGCTGCTCGAGCCTCCCGCCGATCTCACCGATGACCAGGTACGCGCCGCGTTGCGGAAAGCCGAAGCGCAACTGAACGCCGATTTCCCTCCCGGCGCCGTTTACGGCACGCTGTTTCGCGTCGGCCGCGAAGGCTCCACTCAAAATTGGCCGGTGAGCGGCGGAACCGTCGCCGCCGCGGGGATGGCCACACCGCGTGCCGTCAGTTTCGAGCAGAAAGATAAGATCATGCTCGGGCACGGCGGCCAGACCTCGACGCAAATCGTCATCCTGACCAAACCGCCGCAATCCTGGATGGTGATCCCTCTCGGCGAGAGCGACCATCCCGATTCGCCGCACTATGACGACCAAGCCGAAAAGCTTTTCAGTAAATCGCTGGCCGAGCCCACGTATTTCCTCCGGCCGGACGAGCTCAAAAAGCACGTCACCGCCGAGAAGGATCTGACGTATTAGCGCCGAGGTTGAAATCCGGATCGTCGACCGCCGCACGTTCGATTTCTCGGGTGCAAGCGAAATCCTCACGCCAGCCGAGCGCGAGCGCGCGGCCCGCTATCATTTCGAGGAAGACCGGGAACGATTCATGGCCGGGCGGATTTCCTTGCGCCGCATCCTGGCGGAGCACGCTTACGTCGCGGCGCGCGACGTGGTCATCGAGGAAGGGGAAAACAGGAAGCCGGCCGTTTCGCTTCCTGGCGGCGTGCCTCCCGTATATTTCAATGTGTCGCATTCCGGCGATTACATCGTGATCGCCATCTCGCGGGCGGCTGAAGTTGGCGTGGACATCGAGGAGATGCGCCCCGATTGTCCGGTCGACGACCTCGCCCGCCGCTATTACTCCCCGCGGGAATACGCCTGGCTCCGCACGCTGGCCGGCGAAGATCGCATCGAAGCCTTCTACCGCTTGTGGACGGTCAAAGAAGCCGTGCTCAAATGTGCCGGTCTGGGACTATCGGTACCGACCCGGATGGTCGAGGTGCATTTAGACGATGGCGCGCCTTCAGTCACATGCCGCGATAAAAATCAGAAACCTCTGGAGCAGCTTCAGGTTGCGGAGCTTCACCCGGTCCCTGGATATGCCGGTGCGCTTGCGTCAGCAGCTTATACTGAGATCAGAGTAGCTCCAAACCCCGTATAAGCCGCGTGCCAGTACCGGTACCGGATTTCCGCCCGGAAGAGTTCGACGGGTGTGTACCTGATTGATCCTCAGTAAAACATCGCACATTGTGTAAGTAGATCCATTGGGACAGATGAATAAGAATATGCGACCGACTAAGGTTTTTTTGACGCTCGCCACTTTCGGGCTCTTGTTTTTCATGATAAGTTCCGCCGATCTGGCGCAGGCGCAAGGCAACTCGAATCACCCGCCATGCTCGACAGGAAATCCGCACGATCCAAGCTGTAACGGCACACCGGGACCCGCAGGACCTCCCGGCCCCGCTGGACCGCAAGGCCCCGCAGGTCCGGCAGGACCGCAAGGTGCAACTGGCCCCGCCGGCCCGGCGGGACCCACGGGCGCAACAGGTAAGCAGGGCCCGGCAGGTGCACAGGGACCGGCAGGTGCACAAGGCCCGGCGGGTGCACAAGGTTCTGCAGGTGCACAAGGGCCGATGGGCCCGGCAGGACCGGCAGGCGCAGCGGGAAAGCAAGGTCCGGCAGGAGCGCAAGGCCCGGCGGGTGCACAAGGCCCGGCTGGACCAGCAGGCGCCGGCGCACAAGGTCCGCAAGGTCCCGAGGGACGTCCAGGCCTGGGGCTAAACCCGATCCAGATCGGCATGCTGCGCTGGTATGCGGCATTGGGCAACGCCGAATTTGAAGTAGACAGTAAGCCATCCGCGCTGGCGTTCGATGGAGAAAACATCTGGGTATCGCATCCCGGCAGCCGGATGATCACCAAGGTGCGCCCATCGGATGGAGCCGTCCAAGGCACATTTGACATGGGCGCTACGGCCGCTGATCCCGGTTCCATTGTTTTTGACGGCGCAAACCTTTGGGTGTCTACGCAAGCCGGGGAGGTCCGTCAGATTCGTACGCGCGACGGTGCGCTCGTGGGAACGGTTGCCATTGGGAACGCACCATCCGCGCTGGCGTTTGACGGCGCGGGCCTTTGGGTCGCGGTTCGCACCAATGACGCCGTGCTTCAGCTTCAAACCAAAACAGGCGCGGCCGTGGGGGCGTTAAGCCTGCCGGCCGGAGCGGCGCCCTCTGGCGTAGCTTTCGACGGCGCCAATATTTGGGTTACCCATGCCGGCGATAACACCGTCAGCAAGATCCGCATCAGCGACAACACCGTTTTGGGGACATACAAGGTCGGGCAAAGCCCGGGCGCGATTGCTTTTGACGGCCAGTCGATGTGGGTCGTCAACCAGGTGAGCAATACCGTGACTAAGGTGCTGGCGAAAGACGGGTCGATTCAGGGCACGTTCCTGGTGGGCCAGAAGCCGGCGGGAGTCGCTTTTGACGGCAATTACATCTGGGTAACGAACCAGGGCAGCAACACCGTGACCAAGCTCAGAGCGCTCGACGGCTCGGCGCAGGGAACGTTTCCGACGGGTCCGGCGCCTGCCGGAATCGCATTCGACGGCGCCAACATCTGGATTGCCAACAGCGGCAGCAATACGCTGTCGAAACGCTAATCCGGTTCACTCCAAAGGCCGGCTTGACAACGCTCGGGTAGTCCGCACTACACTGGCGGGGTCATGCCGGCTTCATTTTCCCGTTCCGTTCGCTCGCTCGAAGCCGACGGGTTCAGCCGGTCCATATTCGGTTTACTGCTGGTGATTGTGCTGGTAGGCGCGTGGACCGCATGGTTCTTCGGCGCGCGCGTGGCGCGATACGAAGTGACCGACCAGGCGCGGCTGGAAGTAGATCAGGCGGCGCATCTGGTGCAATCGGCCGCGGCGGGCCGGGTTATTTCGAGCCGGCTGGCGCTGGGCGCCGAAGTCCAGGCGGGCGACGTTCTGGTCGAGCTCGATTCCAACCCACAAAGATTACAACTGGCGGAGCAGCGAGCCAAGCTGGCAGCCATTACTCCTCAAATTGAAGCGTTGCGGCAGGAGGCGGCGGCCGAGGAGCAGGCGCGAACGGTGGAGCGGCAGACATCGGGCGCCGGTCTCGAGCAGGCACGCGCACAGCTTCGAGAGGCGCAGGCGCGGGCGGCATATACCAAAGAAGATGTGGAACGGCTGCGCAAGCTGTTGGCGGAAGGTCTGATTGCCGAGCGCGAGTACGCCAAGGGGAAGGCCGATGCGCTATCGACCGCGGCGGCGACCGACAGCCTGCAACTGGCGATGCCGCGGATGGAACGCGAGCAGCGGACGCGCGACAGCGAGCGCGAGGTCCGGCTGCGAAGGATCGGCGAGCAGATCACGGGCTTGGAGACGCAACGCGCGACCACCGCCGCCGAGATCGCCCGGCTGCAATACGAACTCGAAGAGCGCAAAATTCGGGCGCCGATTGCGGGACGGCTAGGCGAAGTGGAAGTGCTCAAAATCGGCTCGGTGATTCGGGAAGGAGAAGCGCTGGCCGCGGTGGTTCCGCGGGGAACGGTGCGGGTGATCGCGCAGTTTCCTCCTCCAGCCGCGCTGGGGCGGATTCGCGCCGGCCAGCACGCGCGGTTGCGGCTGGACGGTTTTCCGTGGGCGCAGTACGGGAGTGTTGCGGCGACGGTGTCTAAGGTAGGGAGCGAGGTGCGCGACGGGCGCGTGCGAGTTGAATTGAACGTCGATGCGCAACCGGGCTCGCGCATTCCGTTACAGCACGGCATGCCGGGGTCGGTCGAAGTGCAGGTGGAGAATGTCTCGCCGGCGGCGCTGGCGCTGCGTGCGGCGGGGCAGATGGTGGGGGAACCGACCAGCGTTTTTCGGACGCAGACGCAGTAGCGGGCGGCCGGTTTTCCACCGAGGCACTCGACAGCAATTGCTCTGCCGGGGTGCACCAGTCTCCTATGCCTCTGGATGAGATTATCGTTTATTTGTTCCGGACCATCACCAGGCTCATCGCAGAGTACAAGAGCAGAACGTGGCCAGTCGCGGAGGCAAAAGTGAAGCAGGCTGCCAGCGCACCGTCGATTTACCCGATCGCAAAAGTGTTCTATGGTTACGCTGTTGATGGCCAGGCATATTCAGGAACAGCCAAACGGGGTTTTTGGTTGAACAATTCCGCCAGACGGTACATCGATCGATTCACACCGGCACGCCGTTTGGCTGTGCGCTACAACCCGAAGCAACCTTCTGCATCCGTTTTGCGCGCATCCGACCAGTCAATTTAGTGGCGGCGCCGCTGCCGGCTTTTGTCCCGTGACGACGTAGTTCTGCGTGCTTCCGAACGAGAAGATCGCTCCGGCCCAGAAATTCAGGCCTCCGAGTCTCGACCGGCGGACGTTTTGCATGCCGGCGCAGGTAAGGAGTTGGGCGCACTCGTTGGTAAAAATAAAATCGGCGATGGCGATATGCCCGCCGGGTTTCAGAACGCGGACGATTTCGAGCGCGATCTGCTCGCGTTCGGCGGCCGTGTTTACTTCATGCAGAAGATAATTGGAAATCACGGCATCGAAGGCATGATCCGGGAAGGGCAACTGCCGGGCGTCGCCGTTGGCTAGAGTGACTTTTCGAGCGACTCCGTCTATTTCTGCGTTCTCGATGACGGCTGCGGGCCTGTTGCCGCTGACGGCACCGGGTACCCAGCGGTCGAGGCCGATGGCGGTTCCGGAATGCAGATGATGGGCCGCTCCGATGAGCAGCAGGCCGCGCCCGCAGCCCACGTCGAGAACACGCTCATCGCCGCGCCAAGAGATGGAATCGAGAATCCGATCGCGGTGGCGCAGCTTCCCGCGTTTGCTGTAGACGAGCATGCCGCAGGCAGCGGCGAGGAAGTACGCGGCGGGAATCCAGGCGAGCCAGCGCGCGTGGATCTGGAAGATGCGCGGAAAGATTTGCGCCGAGGCAAAACAAAGGGTGCCGGCGATCAGCAGGCCGGCGACGATGCCGGGGGAATCGATGCCGTAGTTCGGTCTGCGCGCCACGATGGCGAGAGCATAGCATGCGGCGCTCGACGGGGAGACGCTGCGGAGTATTTTGCAGCCCGGGGATGCGCTAGGCCGTGATCGAGCCGTTGGTGACGACAATGCGGTTAATGCCGCCGGCTTTGATGTTGCTCTTGATTTTCATGCCATTCTCCCATCAGTTACGACGTGGCGTGTCCGCCTTCTACGCTTCCAGCTTTTATCGCTGTTCTAATTTTCATCGCGATCGCTCCTCTCGTATCGGCGGAAGCACACGGCGGGCCATTCGAAGGCGGTCCGGTGATCTCTGCGGAATCTGTTGTGCAGGATGGAGATGGACGGCAGACGCGGCAAAGCGGGAAAGTTTCGAAGCTGATATCGATCTATCCAAACGGATAGCCGGAGGATAAATGGATAGGGACGCGGGCGTGCGCGGCCTGTCGGGCTACTGTGCAACGCTCGAATGACCGCCTTCGGAATCGACGAATTGCGCCAGCGTGCCGCCGAAATCCTGTTTCGTGGGCGGCATGGTGAACTCGACGCCGCGGGCCTTCATGTCTTCGTAGAACTTCTGGATGTCGGGGACGTGGAAGCCCAATTCGACCGAGCCCGGCGGGTTTTTCTGAGAAGCCGGATGCAGGCCGAGGGTGGTTTCGCCGGTGGCGAATTCGCTCCAGCCGGGGGATTCGAACTTGAGCGGCAGGCCGAGTACATCGCGATGAAATTGGACGGCGCGGTTCATGTCGGCGACGAACTTGATGACGTAGTTGAGTTTCATGGGGGCCTCCGAGGGAGGATAGCGCAGGGAGACGGGGGGGCGTCAACCGCCTGACGGGCGGATTTCGCAGAACACCCGGAATTTTAGTAATATCCTCCGATGTCATGATTCCGCGTAAGGCGGGTCATGAGCCGCAGATTCTGAGATAGCCGGGGCCTGATGAAAACCCGCCGGATCTTCGTTCCCGAGGTGGTGCAGACGTCCGCGATGGACTGCGGGCCGGCGTCGCTCAAGTGCCTGCTCGAAGGGTTCGGAATTCACGTCAGCTACGGAAGGTTGCGCGAGGCCTGCCAGACGGATGTGGACGGCACATCGATCGACACCATGGAAGAGGCCGCGGTGCAGCTTGGCCTCAACGCGGAACAGATCATGGTGCCGTGGGACCACGTGCTGCTGCCGGAGGCGAAGGTGCTGCCGGCGATCGTGGTGGTGCAACTGGCGAACGGCGTGACGCATTTTGTTGTGATCTGGCGGCGGCACGGGCCGCTGGTGCAACTGATGGATCCGGGGACGGGGCGGCGCTGGATCACGTCGAAACGATTCATCGAGGAGCTTTATCTGCACACGCAGCGCGTGCCGGCGGCGGGATGGCGCGAGTGGGCGGGGACGGAGCCGTTTCTGAACGCTCTGCGCCGGAGAATGAGCGCGCTCGGGATTTCGTCGCGGGCCGCGGGGAGGTTGGTGGAGCGCGGGCTGGCGGATCCGGAGTGGCGGACGCTCGGGGCGCTCGATGCGGGAGTACGGCTGACGAATTCGCTGGTCGAATCCGGGGGGTTCGCGCGCGGGCGGCAGGCGGCGAAGTGGCTCGACCGGCTGATCGAGCACGATGAAATGATTCCGGAGACGAGCTGGTCGGTGAGGCCGGCAACGGTGGAACCGGACGGCGAGCCGGAATTGCTGCTGCGCGGCGCTGTGCTGGTGAGCGTGCGGGGCCGGCGGGAGGTTTCGGCGGAAACGTCGGCGGCGTACTCGCCGGAATTGAAAGCGGCGCTGACGGAGGCGCCAAGCCGGCCGGGGCGGGAACTGTTGCGGCTGTTGCGGCAGGACGGCGTGTTTGCGCCGGCGGCGCTGCTTCTCGCGCTGGCGGTGGCATCGGGCGGCGTGGTGCTCGAAGCGGTTCTGCTGCGCGGCGTGGTGGACCTGGGCAGAGAGTTGGGCGTTTCGGGGCAAAGGATGGGGGCGGCGAGTGCGATGCTGGGGTTCGCCGCGTTCCTGCTGCTGCTCGAATGGCCGCTGGCGGTGAGCATGCTGCGGTGGGGGAGGCGGCTCGAGACGCGGCTGCGGATGGCGTTTCTCGAAAAAATTCCGCGGCTGGGCGATCGGTATTTTCAGAGCCGGCTGACGTCGGACATGGCGGAGCGGAGCCACAGCCTGCAGCAGATCCGGCATCTGCCGGATCTTGGATCGCAACTGACGCGCGGAGTTTTCGAGCTGGCGCTGACGACGGCGGGGATCGTGTGGCTCGATCCGGCAAGCTGGCCGATTGCGTGCGCTGCGGCGGCGGTGGCGATTGTGCTGCCGCTCGCGACGCAGCCGGTGCTGATGGAGCGCGATCTGCGAGTGCGCAGCCATTTGGGAGCGCTGAGCCGGTTTTATCTGGATGCCCTGCTGGGCCTGGTGGCGATACGCGCGCATGGCGCGGAGCGGGCGGTGCGGCGGGAGCACGAAGATCTGCTGGTCGAGTGGGCACGCGCGGGATTCCGGTTGCAGCGGACAGCGGTGTGGGTGGAAGCGGTGCAGTTGACGTCGGGATATGGGCTTGCGGCGTGGCTGCTGATCGATCACTTGACGCGGACGGGCGCGGCGGGGACGGTGCTGCTGCTGGTTTATTGGGCGCTGAATCTTCCGGCGGTCGGGCAGCAGATCGCGCAGGTGGCGTGGCAGTATCCGGGGTACCGGAACGTGACGCTGCGGCTGATGGAGCCGCTGGGGGCGCTTGAAGAAGATACCGACGCGGTGACGCGGCGAGGGGACGGCGCGGCGGAGAACACGTCCGGGATTGCGGTGGCGCTCGAGGGTGTTACGGTGCGCGCGGCGGGGCACACGATTCTCGAGGGCATCGATGTTTCGTTCGCGGCGGGCGAGCATGTGGCGATTGTGGGGCCGTCGGGAGCGGGGAAGTCGAGCTTAGTTGGATTGATGCTGGGGTGGCATCGGGCGGCGGTAGGGACGGTGCGGATCGACGGCACGCCGCTCGAAGGTGCGCGCCTCGAGACGCTGCGGCGGGAGATTGCGTGGGTGGACCCGGCGGTGCAGCTCTGGAATCGCTCGTTCGCGGAAAATCTTTCGTTCGGCGCGGATTCGGATTTAAGGATGGCGGTGGGGACGGCCATCGAGGCGGCGGATTTGCGATCGGTGCTGGAGAAACTGCCGGATGGATTGCAGACGCGGCTGGGTGAAGGCGGCGCGCTGGTTTCGGGCGGGGAAGGGCAGCGCGTGCGGCTGGGACGGGCGCTGTTGCGGCCGGGCGTCCAGCTGGTGATACTCGATGAACCGTTCCGCGGGTTGGATAGAGAAAAGCGACGGGAGCTGCTGGCGCGGGCGCGGAAGTTGTGGCGCGATGCGACGTTCCTCTGCATCACGCACGATCTAAGCGAGACGATGGCGTTCGGGCGCGTGCTGGTGATCGAGCAGGGGCACATTGTGGAGGATGGCGTGCCGGCGAAGCTGGCGCAGAATCCGGCGTCGCGTTACCGGGCGCTGCTCGATGCGGAGCAGGCGGTGGTGCGGGGGCTTTGGTCGGACAAGGAATGGCGGCGGTTGTGGCTGGAATCGGGCGAACTGGTTGAGCAGAGCCGGACCGAGGGGACGGCGGTATGAAGCCGGAGACGAAGGCGCTCGAAATTGTGGACAGCCTGGCTTGGCCGGGCGAGCGGGCGGGAGAGGCGATTGAGTTGCTGGCGATTCGTGGAGGACTGGCGCAACCGGCAATGCAAACGCCGAATCCCAGTGCCGAGATCACGGGCGATGCGGCGGCGTTCGGCCAGTGGGTGGATTCGACGGCGGCGTACTTAGGGGTCGAGGCAGAGCCGTCGTACGCGCGGTATTTGCAGCTTGAATCGTATCTGAGCACGGCGGGACCGGCGCTGATCCGGCTGCCGGGGAAGGGAAGCCCGCGATTTGTGGCGCTGGTCGGGGGGAACCGGCGGCGGCTCGAGATCATCGCGCCCGATCTCAGGGCGCACAGGATCGCGGTTGGTGTTTTACGGGCGGCGCTTTGCCACGAGTTGGAAGGACCGCTCGGGGAGCAGATCGATGGGTTGCTCGATGAAGCGGGAGTGCGGCGGGGGCGTCGCGCGAGAGCGAGCGAGGCGATTCTGCGGGAGCGGCTGAGCGCGGCGTACGTGGGGAACTGCTGGCTGCTGCGGACGCGGCCGGGATCGAGCTTTCGCACGCAGCTTCGCACGGCGCGTTTGCCGGTGAGGTTGGGTTGGCTCGCGGCGGCGCACTTCCTCGAATATCTGCTGTGGATCGTGGCGTGGTGGCTGGTGGGGCGGGCGGCGCTGGATGGGCGGCTGGATCGCGGATGGATGATGGCCTGGGCGCTGCTGCTGCTGACGCTGGTTCCGCTGCACCTGGTGGGCACGTGGCTGCAAGGAGTGATTGCGATCGGCGCGGGAGGGTTGCTGAAGCTGCGCCTGCTGGCCGGGGCGCTGCGGCTCGAGCCGGACGAATTACGGCACCAGGGCGCGGGGCATCTGCTGGGGCGCGTGATTGAATCGGAGGCGGTGGAATCGCTGGCGCTGAGCGGCGGATTTCTGGCGCTGGTGGCGGTGATCGAGCTGGCGATGTCGGCGGTGGTGCTGGGCGCGGGAGCGGGCGGCTGGGTGCACGCGGCGTTGCTGGCGGGCTGGGTGGCGGTGACGCTGGGCGCGGGCTGGCGCTATCTGCGCAACGACCGGAAATGGACGGAATCGCGCCTGGAGATGACGCACGATCTGGTTGAGCGCATGGTGGGGCATCGCACGCGGTTGGCGCAACAGCCGCGCGAACGCTGGCACGACGGGGAAGACCAGGCACTCGAAGGATACTACGGAGTTTCGGAGGAGATGGACCGGAGCGCAGCGTGGCTAGTGGCATTCGTGCCGCGCGGCTGGCTTCTCATTGGCCTCGCGGCGCTGGTTCCGGCGTTTGTCTCGGGGCGGGGAACGCCGGCGCTGCTGGCAATTTCGATCGGCGGGCTTCTGATGTCGTTTCGCGCGCTGAGGGGGCTGGCGGGCGGGCTGTGGAACCTGGTGGGAGCGGGCATCGCGTGGCAGCAGGTGGCGCAGTTATTCCATGCGGCGGCGCGGCCGGAGATTGCAGGATCGCCGGGGCTCTCGGTTCGGAAAGACGCTGCGCGGAATGGGGCGGAGCGGCCGGCGGCGATCGAAGCGCACGACATCATATTCCGATATCGCGAGCGCGGCGAGCCGGTATTGCGGAGCTGCTCGCTGCGGATTGCGCCCGGCGACCGGGTTTTGATCGAGGGGCCGTCGGGAGGAGGGAAATCGACGCTGGCCTCGGTGCTGACGGGGCTGCGCAGCCCGGAATCGGGTCTGCTGCTGGCGAGCGGGCTTGACCGGAAGACGCTGGGGGCGCGCGGGTGGCGAAGGAGAATCGCCGCGGCGCCGCAATTTCACGAAAACCACGTGCTGACGGCGACATTTGCGTTCAACGCGGTGATGGGGCGGGAAGGCCCGGTGAGCGGCGCGGATCTGGCGGAAGTGGAGACGATCTGCGGCGAGCTGGGCTTGCGAGACCTGCTGGAACGCATGCCGGCGGGGTTATTGCAGATGGTCGGGGAAACGGGCTGGCAGCTTTCGCACGGGGAGCGCAGCCGGTTATTCATCGCGCGGGCGCTGTTGCAGGATCCGGACCTGGTGATTCTGGACGAAAGCTTCGCGGCACTCGATCCGGAGAATATGCGGCGGTCGCTCGAGTGCGTGTTGCGGAGGGCGCGTGCGCTGCTGGTGATCGCGCACGTGTGAGGCGCGTCCCTCAGTAGATGCCGGGCACGATACGCCAGCGCACTTTGGAGCAGTAATCCCTCCAATCTTTTCCGTATTTCTCCAGGCACATGGCGTGGTCGCGGCGCTCGCGGTGAATGAGCAGGATCGCAAAGTAGACGAAGTAGAAATAGGGCAGGGGGTGCTCGAATCCCGCGGGCAGGCACCAGGCGAGCGCCATCAGCAGGTCGCCGAAATAATTCATGTGCCGTGAAATTCCCCACCAGCCGGAGATCAGCAGGGGCGTGCCGCGGCTGGTTTGGATGAATTCGGGCTTGCGGCGCCACACCAGTCTTTCCGGATTGTTGCGGAAGCGGTGCTTCTGGATGTTGGCGCTGCGGAAAATCCAATAGCCGGTCATGTTGAGAGCAACGACGGCGACGGTGGCCCAGACGGAAAGCTCGTGCTTGTGGTCAACGAGATAATAAGCTTGCAGCGTGTAAGTGAACGGCACCCAGACCAGGTCCCCCCACGCCAGCATCCAACCGAAGTTTTCGTGGCGGATGTCCCAGGTGCTCAGGATGGCCTCTTCGTGGAAAAAATAATCCGCGACATAGAGAAATTGGAAGGCGTTTACCAGGATCATCGGCGTGGTCAGGGCGCCGTGGAGCTGGTACTGCCTGGCGGCGAGCGAGAGATCGATCAGCACCCAGAGAATCAGGCCGGGGCGGCTCTCGCAGAAAAGCTTCAGATCGAAGCCGCCGACGCGCGGGTTGAGCGCGGTGCCCATGAGATAGTCGTAGAGCCTGTTTCCGGTGGTGCGCTCGGGAACGCGTGACGCTTTGCCGAGCCAATAAAGGAAAGCGCTGAAGGCGAACGCGAACAGGTTCACGGTGGTGAGGAGCGGGCCGAACTGGTCGTGGAGGATGGTGGACGGGAGCCAGCCGGCCGCGGCGAGGCCGAAAGCGGCGATCATCGTGAACCAGAACGAGAACCAGCCGTTCATTTTGTAGCGGAGGCGTGTGCCGTCCACGAGAGGTAGGCCTTCGCGAAGTTTACCCGGAGCGTAGAGCTGCAAGAGAGCCTGGAGCAGGAACCAGCCGGCGTAGAGCGCGATCGCCGTCAGAGTCGGCGCGGGCACGCGCGCAACGAGCGCGGTCCATTCGTGTGGGGATGCCGGCAGAGTGAGCGCGCCGCGGAAGTCCGTGACAGAGATCCAGAGATAAAACGTCAGAGGCGGAAGTAGGCCCATCATCAGGACCGCCTGGGTGATAAGCGTCGCAGGCCGTGTACGCGTCAGCGGTTTTGGTGCGGGTGTCGCCATGGGCTAGATCTTGCCGTGAAGCAGCTCCTTGATCACGAGCCGGGAATAAATTCGGATGGTTTTCCAGAGCGTGGCGGCATCGAGGCTGGCGAAGGCTCCGCTCACGGCCATGGGCAAGCAGGTCGGGATGGGGCCGCGGCCGTATTCGAGGAGCCAGCAGCCTTCGAGGAGCCGGAAGCCCTTCACGCGGCGGCGTTTGAGAAGAGCCAGATCGCCGGGCCGGTACACCATGCGTTCGGAGAAGTGGTCTTCCGCATAAGTCCACATCTCGCCGGCGAGCACGATATCGAAAATGTCGATGCGATACCGGCCGGAGAAGCCTTCTGTGCCGACGGGCGTGCCGAACAGGATTAAATATTCCGAGAGCGACGCGTGGAGAACGGTCATGATTCCGGTAGCTCCACCGGCGATGTTGAAGAACCAGTCCTGTTTGGTTTCGACGTGGCCGGGATGAGCGGAGGCGAGATCGTCAATGATGGAACGCGACATTTGGTCAATGGGCGCACCGATCCTGTTGGTTGCGAATTGTTGCAAGGCGGAAGGGTCGAAAATGTAGCCCATCCGGGCGTCTCAGGAACGCGATGATACCAGATAATTATTTTCGAGAGCCCGTGGCAGGCTGAGATCGAGAGCGGGCTCGCCCTGGCGGAGGAACCAGCGGTCGAGCACGACTTCGCGGGCGAACCAGCGGGTGGCGAGAAGACGGCGGCCGAGAAAACCAACCAGCTCGGATGGAAGGCGCCGGCCGATGCCGGTAGCCCAGTGTTTCTCGGATGAACCGAACCGGCGGAACATCAGATCGCGATAAAGGGCGAGGCGCTCGCGGGTGTAATCGCCCCGGGCGGCCGCGACGGCTTGCGCCGCCAGCAGCCCGGATTCAATGGCCGGACGGATTCCTTCACCGCTCTGCGCGTAGGCGACGCCGGCGGCATCTCCGATCAGCAGAACACCGTCATCCACGATCTTGCGAGTGGTGCTGGCGTACAGAAGATACGCGTGACCGAGCGGTGGTTGCGGAAGGTCGAACGATAGTTTTCCGGCGCGTTTCAAAAAGCGCAGAAAGTTCGCGACGTGGACGCCGAGCGCCCGCCGGTCGAGCCTGCCGAGCCCGACGTTCAGGACGTTGGCTTTGCGAAAACACCAGCCGTAGCCCTTCATGTCGGGGCAAAAGAAAAGCTCGGGCACTTCGCCGCGGATGGAGCACCTGGCAAGCTGGCGCTGGTCCATCTGGAATTCGGCCTCCTGCGCAGTGACGGCAGCTTCGCGGCTGACTTTAGCGCCCAGCAGGCGCGCGACAGGGCAAAAAGTTCCGCCGGCGCCGATGAGCATGGGAGTTCGGATTTGCCCGTTCACGGTCCACCGGCCATTTGAAAACGTCAGTTCCTCGAGCGCTCTGCCTTCGAACAGCCGTGCGCGGGAGCGCTTGAGCAGATAGTCGTCGAATTCGAAACGGCGGATGCCGTAACTCACTGGCGCATCGTAGTGCGTTTCGATTTCGCGGCCGCCGATTGCGCAGGTGCGAAATCCGGTGATCGGCTGGAGCACGCGCCCGCGGGCGTATTCGAGGGGGTCGATTTCGAGTTCTTCGAGAACGGCGGGCGTAATCCAGCCGCCGCAGACCTTGTTTCTAGGGAAGTTCTGTTTATCGATAACAGCGACGTCGAAACCAGCCTGGCTGAGTTTCCAGGCGCAGGAGGAGCCGGCCGGCCCTCCTCCGACGATCAGGACATCGCATGCATCCATTGCGAGCCTTGTGTTTGGGCTTCGGTTGCGGCGTAGAGGTGCGCGCGGGTCCACGGGATCTGGCGGTTCTCGGAGCCGGCAAACGTGACTTGAAATAGCTGCAAGCTGCCGGTGCGGAATGCCACCAGCGAGCCGGCGAGATACAGCCTCCAGGCTCTGATGAATTTTGCATCGAACACCGCCGAGATTTGCTGAGCGGAGCGCTCGAAACGGCTCAGCCAATGTTCGAGCGTCCTGGCATAATGCTGGCGCAGATTCTCTACGTCGCAGACCGAATAATTCCACGGCTCGAGCACCTGCATCGCTTCGCGCAGGCATGGTGCGTAAGCGCCGGGGAAGATGCGTTTCCGAATCCAGGCGCTCAGTGGAGCCGGATTATTGCGGCCGATAAAGTGAAGCAGCCCGCGTCCGGCTGCGCCGATCGTCTGGTGGATCACACGGCCGAGGTCGGCGTAATGGTTGAGTCCAACATGCTCCAGCATCCCGACCGACATGAAGACATCAAAGCGTCCCGAAATATTGCGGTAGTCGTCTTCGATGAATTCGACCATCTGGTCCAAGCCCTCCTGCCGGGCTCGCTGGCGGGCGAAGACGATCTGTTCGTGAGATAAATTGAACGCTTTGACGCGCACCCCGTAGTTTCTCGCCATATGGAGCGCGAGCGCGCCCCACCCGCAACCGGCTTCCACGACGGTTTCTCCGGGCTGAAGCTGGACCTTCCGGCAGACGTGATCCATTTTGGCGATTTGAGCGGCTTCGAGCGAAGCAGACGGTGAAGGGAAATAGGCGCAGGTATAGACCAACTGGCGATCAAGCCAGCGCTGGTAAAATTCGGTACGCAGATCGTAGTGATGATGAACGTTTGCGCGCGACCGCCGCAGCGAATTCGCTTGCAAGGGCTGGATGATAGTGGAGAGCAGCCGTATACCCGGGAGACCGGGGCGGTTGGCGGGCCATGCGCGGTAGGCGGCTTCGAGAAAGTCGACCAGGCCGCCCTGGACATCGATGGCGCCGCTCATGTAGGCCTCGCCGAAGCCGACTTCGGGATCGGCCAGTAGTTTGAAAAGTGCGGCGCGGTTATGGACTACCACGGTTGCCGCCGGCGAAACACCGGGAGCCGATATGCCTTCGCTATTCCCAATTACCAGCCGGACCGGCGGGCTGCCGGCCGCGGATAGAAGCTTTTTGAGCAGCCACCTCTCGAGCGGGGATGAGTTTCGACCAGATCTCATGTCAGCATTCCCCTTTTGACCGCAAGTTTATAACAATTCGACGGGTTCCAGCGTGCGGGCCCTGCCGGCGGGCGGATGGTACGTGACGCTACCGAGGCAGAAGCAGGTGTTTGTGTTACGTTCCGAACCTTTTCGCCGCGCGGGCTTTCGCCTTGGCAGCCTCGTTTTCACGGGTTTTCGGCAGTGTGGTGGTCGAAAGCGAGTGCAGCAGGCGGCTCGAGATACCGGTTATGTCATCGACGGCAGCCAGAAACGCGTCCTCATTTGGTTTTGAGGGCTTCTGGAACCCGCTGATCTTTCGCACAAACTGCAAGGAAGCGGCGCGAATTTCATCGTCGGTGACCGGCGGATCGAAGTTAAAAAGCGGTCGAATGTTTCTGCACATAAAATTCCGCCTCTAAAGGTAGCAGATTCAGCGCAAAGGGCCGGGAACGGGGGCTTACACTCGCCACAGGAGAGCCGGAAAAGGGCGCGCGCATTCTGAAGGAAGGACCCAGAAAAACGTGTGACGCAATACCAGGGTTTCTCCCAGTTGACTTTTTTGTTTCAATGCGTACTGCGCCTGGGGACTACGGGGCGTACAGTAGAGTTGAGCCGCGCCACAGGAGAGTCACAGAGAGGCGGTGTGCCAATGACAAGATATAGTGTCAAAAATCCGATTCCGGCGATACGCTACAGACCGGACGGCGGTTTGCTTCATATCACGATCCCCGCCGGGGCCGTGCTGTGCGAAACGCTGCAAGACGCCCGAACTCTTTTGGGAATGGTTGGCGTGCAGTGGGATGGGAGATATTTCGCCGTGTATCGAAGAGACCTGATGGAGAGAGCCGAGCGCGTGGCCACGGGTTGAGAACGAGGACCCACCTCACGTACGGTGGCGAGACCTGGGTGTCCAAGCGCCGATGGGCGACTTAAAGCAGAGGTTGTTTACCCTGGCAAGCTACGTTCATGGGGCGATGTTTCCGCGGAGGACAGTGATCGAGGCTTTCGGCAAGGAGTAAACAGCGCTTTTTCCGCCGTTGACGGCCGATTTTACCTGGGGCCCATCCGGATCGGCATGTCCGGCGGCGCCGTTCGGACGCCACTGGTATTGGCCGGCTCCGAAGGTGATGTGATCCACCTGGCCGGTAAAGAAACGCTCCTGGTTGGTATCCGCATCCATGAACTTGAGCCGCACGCCGTGTGCGCGCCTTCGGTCCTTGTTCACAGCCATGATGGACCATTGGCCGTCGGGGCGCTCGACGGCATATGCGGTCACCAGGACGTTTCCGAACTGGTCATGGACGTCGCTCGCGGCGCGGAACACGCGATGCATTTTGTCGACCGGCTGCACCCATTCCAGGTTGATCAACTGGGCGGCGAAGTAACTGGCGTTGTATCCGGTGATGTTGAGGTCGCGATCCACCTGGAACATTCCAAAGGAGCCCCAGGAATCGTTGCAACCTTGGCTGAGCCTCCCGGGGATGTAGTGGAAAAAATAGTTGCCGGTGCCGCCGTTAGCGAAAAGCGCGCCGGTGTAGTCCGCCCACCATAGGGCACCCATGATGTCCACGAAGGCTTCGCTGACTTGCGCGCCGAGATTGACTTCGGTGACGAAAATCGGCGTGTTGGGCGGCAAGCCATCGTCCTTGTATGTCTGGATGATGTGGCCGATGTTCTCCGGTTCGCGATAGAGATCGTTCCAGGTAGTGTTGCAGGCCTCGTACGGATAGTGCTCGAAGGAGAGAAACGAGAATTCCTGAATGCGGTCGTGCGCCCGGAGATAATCGAAGAAGCGGCCCAGCCAGGAAACCCGGCCTTCGGAATCCGGCCAGACTTCGACGTCTTCGATGACTCCTTCGAATGACGGTCCGCCGAGTTTCAATGCCGGATCGACTTTGTGAATCGCGGCAGCGAACTGGATGTACAAAGCGGCATAGTCCTCGGGTAGCATGTGCTGGCCGTCGGCTTCCTCGCCCATTTCGATATAGGAGACCGGATACCGGCGTTTTTCGATGTAGGCGATTTGCGCAGCCGCATCTTCGGGCGTGGAGTAGAGCACGGCGACGGGAATCATCGCCGGCAGGCCGCGCGTCACGCCGCTGGTGAAAAATAAATCGAACCCAACCTGGTCCCCGCTTGCTTCGGTCATATCGCTCTCGGCGTGCCAGGGATCGATCGAAGAACAGCGGGTGGCGGACTGCTGGCGATCGGCGGCATGCTCCAGCAAATCGTGGAACTCGCCCGCGTCCGATAGAGTTCCGACGTAAATTTCGCGGATCGCGAATCCCAGGCAGTTGCGGCGGTCTTGGGGGCCATGCGTGTCGCAGGTGCCGGACGACCTGGTCATCCACAGGCGCACATATCGGATGGAGGTCATCCACGAGGCGAGCCGTAACGTGGCTGTTCCGCCCCGACCTTCGTTCACGGAGCCGAGCGGAAAGGTCTGCCAGATGCCGCTTGCGGGTTGATCGAAGGGACCTCGATCGCCGGTCCAGAATTGAACGCGATAGTGAGTAGCATAAGGCTCAGCCCAGGCGATTCGAACGACATTGATTTCGCGCTTGCTGCCGATATCGACCGTCACCCATTGAGGGTGGTCTTCCTCATGAGTAAAGGGCTTCGTCAGGTAGGGATTGCTTTTCCAGTAAGTGTTCAGGTCGCCATCGGTAAGGCGCGAGTATCCGTTGCCATCGCCTTGGGTATAGCCGCGGTGAGGGAGAGGCGCGGCCCAGGAGTGGCGGATCATTTCCGTTGGATTCGGGTCGCCGACGAAATAGCCTTCTTTGGCGGACGGGTTGCTCCAGGTCCCCTTCGGATTCCAATGCCAGGCCTCCGCAAATAACTCCGTGTTTTGCCGGTAGCTGACGGTTTGCCAGCCGGCGGACTGGATTTTGCGGATGAACTCCGGAGTCATGACCCTGTCGGTGATGCCGCCCCGCAAGCGGTCGATGCCGGCGCCCAACGAGCGAAAAGGGCTGAACGAGCTTACGGCGTGAGAAGGCGTCGCATCGACGACGATGTTTTGCGGAGGCGTGTTGCGCTGCCCGAACATGACTGCTGGAACGACAAGAATGATTGCAATCAAGACGCTGCGTATGCAGCCGGCCAATGCGGGTCGACGTATCGATGTCATGTCCCTGTCTCCTGTTTCTGCCTGATACTGCTCGGAGCGCTTTGGTCCCGTTGGTGCAAGGAGCAGTATACCTTTTGGGTTTTGAGCGAATTGTAGAAGCGGGAAGGGCGCACGCTTCAACCGCAACTATTGGACTGCAAACGAACCACGCCCGCGCGGCCCATACCACTAAGGACCGGTTTGCCACACGGGGTGTGTCCCTTCGCCTCGGCGCTGATTCCTGTCTTTATAAGCGAACCTTTCGTTTGAACGACAGACCGGTTGGCATCGCAGTTGCAGCCTGAGAGTACAAGCAACCACAGAGAACTCGAAACTCGTGGAGGTGTCATGAGATCCGCGCTGATTTTCCGCTGCTTCACACTAAGCAGCTTTGTGCTGGTGCTGGCCAATCACCAGTTGCAAGCGCAAAACCGGATTGTATCGGCCGGCTACACCATTCCGGAGCCTCCGGCATTCTCGGCAGGACAGGTGGTAACCCTCTTCGTGCGCGGGCTGAACGTTTCCGACGCTGTTGCGAACACACTTCCATTGCCCACGACACTGTCAGGCGTGACCGTTCGAGTCAAAAGCGGCATATCCGGATATCCCGAACAGCTTCCCATTTTCAGCGTGCTGACTTATGACTATTGCGCTGGGAGGATCGGCATCAATTGCCCGTTGACTCACATCACGGTTCAAATGCCGACCGAGCCAACCTGCGTGCCAACGGGCCAATTCCCGAACGAGTGCACGATCGGTCCCGCACCTGTAATTGTGCTGAACGTTCAGGTAAACGGAGTGCCTGGTGAGGATTTTCCCGTACTTATTAGCTACCCTGAGCCGCATATTCTGAACTCCTGCGATACCATCTTCGGCCTCGGCAGCATTTGCACCGGCTATGTTACCCACGCTGACGGCACTCTCGTTAAAGGAAATAAGCCCGCCCGGCGCGGAGAGACGATTGTCATTTATGCCGTTGGACTCGGGACCACAAATCCTGCCGTCAAGACTGGTGAGCCAAGTCCGCCGCAATCGCCCACATATGAACTGAGCATTCCGCTCAGCGTCAGCTTTAGGGTAACCGTTCCGCCAACCCCGCTTGCGCCTGTTGTCTGGTCGCCCCTGACTCACGTGGTGCTCCCGAGTTTTATCGGCCTGGTGCCTGGGTTTGTCGGCTTGTATCAAATCAACTTCGTCGTGCCGACTGACACCCCCCAAAATCTGATGCGCTGCGCGGGCGAATGGGACGTCAATGCACGCATAGCCATCGGTGCCGGAGGCTTCGGACCTACCGACGGGCAAACCTCCGTCGATATCTGTGTGCAGCCGTAACGCTGATGGATCGGGTTATTTGACCTAAATGCGCCGTGGCTTCGAGGAAGGCGATCAATCTGGGTTGGCTAGTGAAACGGAAATGAGTATGACGCGGAGTGTGGGAACCGCGCGTGCCGATGGTTGCAACAACGTGCGGCTTTATTTTGCTGTGACCATCGCCTCGATCCATTCCCGCAGGTCCCAATTTCCGAAAGCCACGTCGGCAGTGATAATTTTCAGGCCGGCCGTGCCGGCTGTGACGGGAATCGTGACGGAACCTTCCTCGCGAGGATTGAGGGACACAACGAAAGGTCCGGGTTCGGTATGCCAGCCATGCGGCACATGGGGAGTAATCCGGAACTCGTGCCGCACGGGAGAATGATTCCGCAGAATCACCTTGAGTTCAAGGCGGCCGCCTAGGGCGACTTCAGCGGTGTAGGGATAAAACCGCGCCCACTGTTCATCCACGCCGAAGTTCGGGTCATCCCATGGAAACAGATTCGCGAAGATCTTCCGGCGATCGTTGACCGTGTCCATCATGAACCGAATTTGCTGCGGGGAAAAGCGGAAGGCGGGCGGCACGTGCTGGTTGATCAGCAGGTAGTTGCCCTGTACGTGCTGGATGCTCCGGAGGCAATCCAAAAATCCTCTTTCGGGCGGAAGAAAGTTGCGGTTGAGCAGGCAATAATCATCCATGCCGGTGGGCGTAAAGGAATCGCCGACGAAGAAAATGGTCTGACCGTTGTCGGGCGTGACTTGGAGGCCGCCATGATAAATCGTCTGGCCGGGGAAATAGGAATAGCGGAATTCGAATTCGTTCCAGCGGCGCGTCGCGCCATTATCCATCGGCTGCCCGCTCTGGATTGCGTGGGTTGTCAGGCAGGGCATGTGGTAGGCCTCGGGATGTTCCAAAATGTCGTGCATTTCGCGGCAGAAGTAGACGGGACACTGGAACTCGGTTGCAGCGGCTTGCGCTACATCGGTGTGGTCGTCGTGATAGTGGGTGATGTAGATACCGTCGAGGCGGGTGATGACGCCTTCCGCCTTCAGCCGCCGCAATTCTTTGACGACGCGCGGATCGCCGCAGTCCACCAGAAAGGCCGCACGCGTTCGCGAGACGATCAGGCGCGAGTTGGAAATGGGAATAATCCACTCCGGAAGCTTTTCCTGCACGGTTTCGGCGGTAGGCATCCAGCGGACAGGAACCGGACCGAGGACGCGCTGCGCCATGACCCGCAGTTTGTCGTCACCGCGGTACCAGCGCAGAGCATCGGTAGCAAAGTGGCTCGAAAATGCCAGTTGCAGACGGCCGATGAGCGCGTGGATGGCCTGGTTTGGATCATGGATCACCGGGCCGCGCGCCGGAATCAGTACATCGGGCTTCCACTGGGAGACTTTGCGCAGGCTCTGGACGACGTCGCCCGCGCGGGCCGCCCAGCCGTGATAACCGTCTTCCTGCACTTGCGGGATGGCGTCCTGAAGGCTGAACAGGTCGAGAATGCGGCCGTCTCCGTGTATCAGGTCGCCGGTGCAGGCGATGCGCCGGCCGTCTACCTCGATTAAGTACGACACGGCGCCGCGCGCGTAGCCAGGGGTTGCGATCACCTGAATGCTGAGATCCTGCCAGGCGACTTTGTCGCCGTCGCGCACGGTCCGCGAGATGGGAATCGGCTCTGCCAGAACGCGGCTGGATTGATTCGCGTAATCGTGGAAACGCGACGTGCGGTAGTGCAGCCAGAATTGCTTGACACCCGTGAACAGGTTTTTCTCCGCTTCCGGCGCCACCGCTTCTGCGCCGCGCTCAACGAGCAGCCTGCCGGCCCAGGCGACATCCCGCCGGTGATGGGTAAACAGCACCATCCGCGCACTGGCCGGCTGATCGCGCGGATCGCCATAAATGGCGAGAACCTGGTGATTGCGTTCGATCAGAACGCCGTTTACAGGGCCTCGCACGACGGAGACGCTGGCTGTAATCTTCTCGATTGGAAACGATGAAGCGGCATTCAACAGAAACGGCAGCGCAGCGCCGAGCGCGGCGAGGGTTCTCCAAGGCATGATCCTTGTTGTAACAGAAACCGCCAAGGCGAATACGGAGACGTAATTAAAGTCTGGCCTAGGTTGTTTGCGGGAGGCTGGGCGGCTGCCGGAGCTAATCGAAGGCAGTTTTCTTAAGTTAATGGAGGAAGGTTCTAAGATAATTCGACCGATATTTGGACAAAAATGTCTTTAAAAAACTCCGGAAAATACCTGAGGTGGGGGCGATATGAATTTTGAATGCGGTACCTTGGGCATCTGAAAAAGCTTAGCGGAGAACCCAGGCCCGATGCTGTCGGGTTGTATCGCCACTAGGACATTTTATTTATGTCGATTTCCATTCAAACGAACGTAACGTCGTTGATGGCCCAGGAAAATCTGGGTATCAATCAGTTGTTTGAGAGCCGGACGATCCAACGCCTGACCTCTGGTTTCCGCATTAACTCATCCGGAGACGATGCCGCTGGACTGGCCGTCGCCAACCAATACCGCGCCGACATTTCCGAACTGACCCAGGGTGTGCAGAACGCCAACAACGGGCTCACGCAGTTGCAGATCGTCGACGGTGGGTTGAACAACATTTCGCAGATGCTCGACCGCATGAAGACGCTGGCTGCCGAATCGGCTTCCGGCACCTTCACGGGCGACCGCAGCACGCTGAACACCGAATACCAGAAGTTGATCGGTGAAATCACGCGCCAGGCGAGCAACATCAACCTGAACGCCGGCGGCAGCTTCAACACGACGCTGAACGTCTACATCGGCGGCGGCCGCACCAGCAACCTGTCTGGTTCCACCCAGATCAACATCGACCTGAGCGGATCGTCGAACGCCGTGGATGCCGCTTCGCTGAACTTGAGCAGCACCTCGGTGATCGGCGGCGGCACGAACTTTGCCAGTAATGCCGTCAGCAACCTGAACGATTCCAATGCCGTGTTTAACAAGACGGCGACGACCGGCAATACGAGCTTCACCATTCAATATGTAGATGCGTCCGGCAACATCCAAAGCAAGAGCGTGAGCGTGGCCGCCAGCGTTGGCGGGGAGTCTGGTTCCCAGTTCGTCAGCGACCTGAACGCCGCCATTTCGGCCGCGGGTATCTCGGGCATAGCCGCCCAGATCGGCACCAACGGCCAACTGCAATTCACCGGCGGCAGCGTCCTGCAGGTTTCTGCCACCACAACGGGCTTGACTGTTGGTAGCGCCCCGGTAACTTCCGGAACCTCACTTCTGAACGGCGGCGATTACCAAACCGCTTCACTCGCGCTGACAGCCCTCAGTGGAGGCGATACGCAGTCGCTGACATTCACGGCTGGCGGCACCAACTACACGGTGAACCTGGATGCGACGAATGGAGACACGGTGCCACATGCGGTCACGGCCCTGAACAGTGCTCTGGCGGGTAGCGGAATTTACGCTGTGCAGACTTCGACCGGCGTCGCACTGGAGAGCACCAGTTCCTTCTCCGTTTCGACCGGTGCGGCGAGCGGCGCGGGCAACCTGGGCCAGGCAGCTGCTGGCGCACTGCCTGTCAGCGCTCCGAGCAACTCGGCCACCGCAACCGGCAACGCGTTGAACGCGATCACGTCCATCGACTCGGCCGTGCGGGCGCTCGGCCTGGTTCAAGGTAAAGTCGGAACCGGCGAAAACACGCTGCAGTACGCCATCCAACTGGCACAGTCCCAGATCGCCAGCTTCTCGGGTGCGGAGTCCTCGATCCGCGATGCCGACGTGGCTTCGGAAGCTGCGAACCTGAGCAAAGCGCAGGTTCTGGCGCAATCGTCTGTGGCAGCTCTCGTGCAGGCGAATGCAATGCCCCAGGCGGTGCTCGCCCTCCTCAAGGGCTGAGGAACTGACCTGGCTGTATGGTAGGCTGGGCCGTCGCACGCGGCTCAGCCTGCCTTTTTATTAACCGGAGGTAACACTTGGGCACTCCCATCGGGGGATTCAGCGGCGTCCCCACTCTCGTCCCCAGCTTGAGCAGCAACCCAGCCACCCCGGCGTCTACGGGGCTGAGCGCGTACGCTGCGGACCTCCAGAACGCCTTAAACCGTTCGATCGGTCTGGCGGCCCTCCCCTTGCAAGAACTCCAGAACGAGCAATCCCAGCTATCCAGCCAATCGTCTGCTCTGAGCGCCCTGGATACGCAGTTCTCGGCGCTGCAGTCGGCTATTGCCAACATGGCTTCGGCCGGCGGAAACCTGCTGGCTTCGACGGTTTCCGATTCCACAGTCCTCACGGCCAGCGCCGGCGTGGGCGCCCTGGCGGGCAATTACACGGTGCAGGTGACCGACGCCGGTTCATTCGCGAGCGCCCTCAGCTCAAATGGCCTCACGACGGTGACCGATCCATCCGCCTCGAGTATCAGCACGGCTTCGAGTTTCACCCTGACGGTCGACGGCGCAACACGGACGATCAAGCCGGCCGCGAATACGCTGAATGCGCTGGCAGCGGCGATCAATGCGGACGCCAGCGCCGGGGTGACGGCGACGATCGTCAATATCGGCCCGCCCGCGGCCCCGGATTACCGGCTCTCGCTCGAGAGCAATTCGCTGGGCAGTATGACCATCCAGCTCAACGATGGCACAAATCTCCTCACGGCGCAGACTCCCGGATCCTCCGCGCAATACCAGGTCAATGGCTCGCCGGCCACGCCGATTTCGACAAACTCACGGACGGTTACCATTGCTCCGGGAGTAACGGTGAATTTGTTGAAGGCGGGCGCCAGCACTGTGACAGTTTCGCCCAGCGCGTCCTCGCTCAGCAATGCTCTATCCGGATTCGCCAACGCATTCAATGCCAGCGTGGATGAACTTTCCAAGAGTCGCGGGCAGAATGCCGGCCCTTTAAACGGCCAAAGCGTGGTCTTCGATTTAACCCAAATGCTCCATGTTCTGGCGAACTACTCGGGCGGGAGCGGCAGTTTTACCACGCTCACGGATCTGGGCCTGCAATTCGACACCAATGGGCATTTGTCATTCGATTCCTCGATGCTGAATACCTTGAGCAGTTCCCAACTCGCCGATCTTTCTTCGTTTCTTGGTAACGCGACGGGCGGCGGGTTTCTTGAATTTGCGACCAGCCAGCTCAACGCCATCGAAGATCCGGCCACCGGGATTTTAAAGACGGCGCTGACGTCGACCTCCAACCAGATCACACACGAGAATCAACTGATTGCGGATCAGCAGGCGCACATCCGGCAATTACAAGATTCGCTACAGGCCAAGATGGCTAAAGCGGATGCTTTGATCTCGCAGATCGAGCAACAGGTCAGTTACTTCACCGGTTTATTCCAATCCATGTATCTGCCGCGGCAATCCCAGTTCTGATGGATTCCACCGACGCCATGCAGAATGAGATCGAGCGCCAGCAAACCGCTTCACGGCTGCGCCACGCCGTGGCCACAGAGGCATATGACGAGGTGCCGCGGCTGCTGGAGGAGTACCGGGGGCACGTGGAACGGGCGCTGGCGTGTCATCCGCCGGACCAGCCGGCACCGCCCGAGCTGGCGCGTGAAGCCGGCGAGTTGATGCGTTGGGCGCTCGAGATGATGCTGGCCGCACGCGCCAGGACGCGCGATCAACTCGATCAGGCAAAGGCGGCACTTCGTTACCGTTCACCAGCCGCGCCAGTCCGCACCTTGAAGATCGACGGCTGACACGGGTCCGCCGTCGAAATGGTGACTTTGTCGAATCCATAACACTCGCTTTGGTTAACACGGGCGCGGGATCGAATGCAGTTAGTGAGTGGCAACCGGGTTGCATCCGACAGGTTCCATGCTGGATCGTCTGGCAGGCAGGCTCGAACAATACATGGATCTGCTTGGCGCGCGCCAGAAACTGGTGGCGTCGAACATCGCCAATGCAGACACCCCGGGTTACAAAACCAAAGATATCGATTTTCAGACGGAATTTCTCAACGCCGCCGCCGGCATTGCGCCTCAAACCGTCGAGGCGCGCGGCCTGACGACACGCAATGACGGCAACAACGTGAGCGTCGACCGGGAAGCGCGCCTGCTGGCCGAAAACGATCTGCGTTTCAGCATCGCGTCTAACCTGCTGCGCGACCAGATTCGTGTCGTCCGCGAAGCCATCAACGGAGGCAACGGCGCATGAGCCTGTTTTCGCTGTTATCCGTAAGCGCCTCGGGAATGTCGGCGCAGCGCGCGCGGGCGGAGCTGCTGGTCGAAAACATGGCCAATGCGGAGACCACGCGGACTCCCGAAGGCGGCCCGTACCGCCGTAAAGACGCGGTTTTCACGACGGACACGGCGGAATCGCCATTCTCTTCTATTTTCGAATCGCAACTCAACCAGCCCGAGGGTGTGCGTGTGGCGGAAGTGGTCGTCGACGATCGCGAGCCGGACCGCCGCTACATGCCCGGACATCCCGATGCCGATAAAGACGGCTACGTCGCCTTTCCGCGAATCAATCCTGCCGAAGACATGGTGGATTTAATGGGCGCGACACGAAGCTACCAGGCAAACGTCGCGGCAATCTCGGCCGTGAAAGATATGATCCAGCGATCCATTGACCTGCTTCGATAAGGAAAACGAATGTCTGCCCCCATTTCTCCGATCATCGCACCGGCACAGATTGAAAATATCGCACGCACTACGCCATCAGCCGGCACTCAGAACGCATCGGGTGAGTTTCGCGGAGTGCTCGCGGGCGCCATACAGTCGGTAGAGAAGGCGCGGAGCCAGGCGGCGCAGTCGGTCGACGGCTTTTTATCCGGAGATGGCCAGGAGCTGCATTCGGCGATCTTAGCCACGCAGCGCGCGGATCTCGCTTTCGAGCTGGGGCTTCAGGTTCGCAACAAAGTTGTGCAGGCGTACCAGGAAATCATGCGAATGCAGATGTAGGGTTTCCACGAAAGCTATAGAGTCTGCGTTGTAAACGCAGTTTAGTCACGAATGGAACAGTTGAAAAAACTCTTTGGCAGCCTGACGGTAGGGCAGCGCGCGACCATCGTGTTGGCCGCGGTGGCCGTGGTCGCGGGCCTTTTCGCCTTCGCCCGATGGAAGCGCGAGAGCGACTTCCGGCCGCTCTATACCACGCTTGCATCTGAAGATGCCGGAGCAGTCGTGCAGAAGCTCAAGGAAAGCGGCGTGGAGTTCCGGCTCTCGGAAAACGGCTCCACGGTACTGGTTCCTTCGGCCAAAGTTGCCGAGATGCGGCTCGAGATGGCATCCGCCGGGCTGCCGAAGAGCGGGCGCATCGGCTTCGAGCTGTTCGACAAAACCAATTTCGGCGCAACCGAGTTTGTGGAGCACATCAATTACCGGCGCGCGCTCGAAGGCGAGTTGGAGCGTACCGTGATGTCGCTGGCCGAGGTGGAGCAGGCGCGCGTTCACGTGACTTTTCCGAAAGAATCGGTCTACCTCGAGTCCCGCCAGCCCGCCAAAGCCAGCGTCGTCGTGCGGCTGAAGCCCGGCGCGAAACTGGTTCCACAAAACGTGGTGGCGATCGAGCACCTGGTGGCGAGTGCCGTCGAAGGCCTGGCTCCGGAAGCGGTTGCCGTTCTGGACGTACGCGGCAATCTGCTGAGCCGGCAACACGCCGCGGCAAGCCCTGACGGCGCCGAATCCGGCGACCACATGCTCGAGATCCGCCAGAGCATCGAACACGACCTGGTGGCCAAGATCAACTCAACGCTCGAGCCGCTACTGGGCGCCGACAAATTCCGTGCCGGCGCTTCGGTGGAGTGTGACTTCACAAGCGGCGAGCAGAGCGAAGAAGTTTTCGACCCTAACAAGTCCGTGATGGTGAGTTCACAGAAGTCAGAAGACACCAGTACGACAGGTGGAGCAGCGGGTGTCCCAGGCACAGCTTCGAACTTACCGAGGCCTCCGCAGAAGCCGGCTACGGCGCTTGCGGGCACATCACGCCGCACCGAAAGCATCGCTTACCAATCCAGCCGGATGGTCAAGCACACGAAACTGCCGGAGGGTACGGTGAAACGGATGTCCCTCTCGGTGCTGGTCGACCAGGATGTGCGCTGGGAAGGGCAGGGAAGCAAGATGCGGCGCGTCCTCGAGCAGCCCTCAGCCGAGAAGCTCAAATCCATACGCGATCTGGTGGCCGCGGCCACTGGTTTCTCTGCGGATCGCGGCGATCAGCTCATTGTCGAAAGTCTGCCGTTTGAATCGACGCTCAATTTCGAGCCTCCGCCGGCCGGGCAGGGAGCCCCAAAGACCACCGGAACAGCAGTCAATCTGCCGCCGTGGCTGGCGCGATTGCTCGACAACCGCTGGATGGCCATCGGCGCCTCGCTCGGCGTCGGCCTGGTATTGATGTTGTTGCGGCGAGCCATCGCCAAGATGTTTTCGCGCAAAGGCAAAGCCCGGGCGACCACGCCGCCGGCACTTCCGAACACGGCCGGCGCTGCTGACGCGCAGATCGAGGCGCAGCAGGCGCAGGCGAATATCGATGCAGAACTCCAGGCGCAACTGAACGCCGCGGCGCTCAAGGAAGGCACCTTGCGAACGGAAGTCATGGTCAAGCGCTTCCGTGACAACGTTGGAAAAGACGCCTCCCTTGCCGCGCATATCGTTCGCGGCTGGTTGAATGAAAGCGGTTAACGACAAATGGAAGCGTTATTAGAAGCCGAGCCGGCAGCAGCGCCCCCAGCGGGACGCACTGCGCCCAGCGCCCGTCAGATCCGCGGCGTTCAGAAAGCTGCGATGCTGCTGATCAGCCTGGGAGATCAGGCCAGCGCGAAAATCGTCTGCCAGTTATCCGACGACGAAGTGCAGCGCGTCAGCAAGGAAGTGGCGCGTATGCGATCGATCAGCGCAGATCAACTCGAAACCGTGCTCGAGGAGTACCACAATCTCACGCTGGCGAACGATTACGTCGTCAGCGGCGGCCTCGAGTATGCACGCAAGATGCTGGTGGCGGCGTTTGGTCCGGAAGCCGGGCTACGCCTTCTGGACCGGCTGCCGAAGGAATTGGGCAACAAATCCAGCAGCTTCGGCGCGCTTCAAAAAGCGGAACCGAAGCAACTGGCGCGGTTTTTGCAGGCGGAGCACCCGCAAACGATCGCGCTGATTCTCTCCCACCTGGATACTTCAAAATCGGCCGCTCTGCTGAACTCGCTTCCTGAAGAAATGCGCGCCGACGTGGCGCTGCGCATGGCGGGCCTGGATCAAATCGCGCCCGAGATCATCACTAAAGTCGCGGCCGTGCTCGAGGAAAAGCTAAAGGGTCTCGGCGACTTCAGCCGCGAGTCTCATGGTGGAGTACGCGCCGTCGCCGAAATGTTTAACCGGCTGGACTCCAGCATCAGTGAAGCATTGCTGGCGGCGATCGAGCAGCGGGATTCTTCCACAGCAGCCACCATCCGGCACCTGATGTTTGTGTTCG
The DNA here is from genome assembly GCA_035280425.1 of Bryobacteraceae bacterium. Classification (GTDB taxonomy): domain Bacteria; phylum Acidobacteriota; class Terriglobia; order Bryobacterales; family Bryobacteraceae; genus QHXW01. The sequence continues at coordinate 350,585 of DATEFW010000024.1, forward strand.
AAGATTTTCTCTCGCTCGATCAGAACAGCATTAAAGAAGTGCTGGCCAAGGTCGACAAAAAGCTGCTGACCATCGCGCTCAAAGGTACGAGCGATGCGCTTAAGAATCACTTCATGTCGTGCATGTCGCAGCGCGGCGCCGAGATGCTGAAAGAAGACATGGAAGCCGCGGGTCCAGTGCGGATCCGCGACGTGGAAGCCGCGCAAAAAGAGATCATCGCAAAAGTCAAGGAGCTCCAGGCCGAAGGCGTGGTCAGCCTCAAGGGCGGCAATGACCAGTATGTCGTCTAAGATCCTGGTCGAGAGCGGCACGGGTGGCGTGCGGCCGTTTGCGTGGCGCACCGTCGCGTCTTCAGGCGAGTCCGTGGATCGCAGGCGCGCTCCGAACGATGTGCCATCCCGTGAATCCGCCGCGGAACTGGACCAGACGCTGGCGGATTGCGCACGCGAGGCCCGCCAAACCGGATTTCGCGAAGGAGAACAGGCGGCGCGTGCAGCGGCGCAGGCCGAGGTCCAAGGGACCATCCAGCGCCTGGTCCAAAGCATTGCGGAAATTGAGGACTACCGGAACCGGCTTCACCGCGAGGCCGAAGCCGATGCCGTCAGGTTATCGATCGCGATCGCCCGGCGTGTGCTGCGCCGCGAGGTGACCGTTGACCCGTCAGCGATCGAAGGACTCGTGCGGGCGGCGCTGGAGAAGCTCCAGGCTCAGGATACCTGCCGCGTGCGTCTTCATCCGGATCATGTGCCGGCTCTGCGCGGAGCGGTCGAACGTGTGGGTATGAGCGCACGTGTGGAAATCATTCTCGACGCGGACCAGGAAGCGGGAGCCGTGGTCTTCGAAATGGCCCGGGGGAACCTGGACGCCTCGATCGAAACGCAATTAAAGGAAATCGAGCGCGGGTTGGTGGACCGCTTCCAACGGCCATGACCGGCACGCTGCCAAACCTCAGTCTCGATGCCTATCTCGAACGCCTGGACCAATTGGATTCCGTGGTCTGGTCGGGTGAAGTGGTCGAGCTGGTCGGTCTGCTGATTGAATCGCGCGGACCGGCCGTTGCCATCGGCGATTTTTGCGAAATTCTGGCGTCAGGCGGTCGCATCATTCGCACGCAAGTGATCGGCTTTCGTAACGGCAACGTGCTTTCGATGGCGCTCGAGGAGATCGATGGGCTGCGGCTGGGCGACCGCATCGTGGCGCGTGCGGAACAGGCGCGCGTGGGTGTCGGGCCGGCGCTGATGGGACGAGTGCTTGACGGATTCGGCCATCCCCTCGATTCCATCGGCGAACCCGAAGTTTCGGCGTTCTACGATCTCTATAAGGCGCCGCCCAACCCGCTGGAGCGCGAGCACATCACCGAGCCGCTGGTCACCGGCATTCGCGCCATCGACGGGCTGCTGCCCTGCGGCCGCGGGCAGCGAATCGGAATTTTCGGCGGCAGCGGCGTTGGCAAGAGCACACTGCTTGGCGCCATGTCGCGCCACAGCTCGGCGGATGTCAGTGTGATTGCGTTGATCGGCGAGCGCAACCGGGAGGTTCGGGCGTTTCTCGAACATGAGCTCGGGCCGGAAGGCATGAGGAAATCCGTGGTCGTGGTGGCTACCTCAGACAGCCCCGCGCCCATCCGGCTGCGGGCCTGTTTTGTAGCGCTGGCGGTTGCCGAGTATTTCCGGGATCAGGGCGCGAGCGTCCTGTTTGTGATGGATTCGGTAACACGGCTGGCCATGGCGCAGCGCGAGATCGGGCTTTCGGCAGGCGAGCCGCCCAGCCAGAAAGGTTACCCGCCATCGGTATTCAGCCTGTTGCCCAAAATTTTTGAGCGGGCCGGGAACTTCCGGCGGGGCTCGATCACAGGATTCTTCACGGTTTTAGTCGAGGGCGACGATTTCAACGAGCCGATCTGCGACGCCGTGCGATCCATGCTGGACGGCCACATCATTCTTTCGCGTGCTCTGGGCGCAGCCGGGCACTATCCCGCGATCGACATTCTTCACTCCGTGAGCCGGCTGACAACTGAGATTGCGGATGACGAACAGCTCGATTCGCTGCGCAAGCTGCGCGACGCGCTTGCCGCCTACCAGCAGGCCGAGGATTTGATCCAGCTGGGCGCTTACGTTTCGGGAACCAACACCAAACTGGATGCCGTAATTCGCATGCGGCCGGAACTGTTGCGTTTTTTGCAGCAGGATTCCCGTGCTGAGGCGAATTGGGATGAGACGCTCGCAGGCGTGAAAAAGCTGGCGGCTCTGTTGCCGTAGTGCGGCCGCAATCGCAAATGCGCTAAGGCTCATAGAAAACGTTTGGAGCTTGCCTGATGAAACCCTTCGCGTTCCGGCTGGAAAAAGTGCTGCGCTGGCGCGAGGCCAGAGTCGATCTGGAGCAATTCGCGCTGGACCGGCTGATGGCGGAGTGCGCACGCTGCGATGCGCTGGTGGCGCAACTGGAACAGGCGCGAGCTCAGGCGGAGTGCAATGTGCTGGCCTCAGGCCGTGTCGCAGGCCGGGACCTGGCGGCGCTTGCCGAGTTTCAGATTCATCTGCGGCGTCAGAAATTGGCGGCTCTGGATCGCCGGCAGCAATTCGAGCGAAAAGTCGAAGAACAGCGCGCACGCCTGCTGGCGGCTCGCCGCGAATTCCGCCTCCTCGACAAGCTGCGCGCGACGCGGCGGGCTGAATGGGAGATGGCCTCTAATCGTGAGTTTGATGCGCTGGCGACGGAGAATCACCTGGCGCGCTGGAACCGCTGACGCTCTTCTCCGCAGACTTGACCTCTCCCGTTTTGGGGCCCGAATCGGGTCCGGACATGGTGCGGTTCAAGATGACAATATCCACGCGGCGATTTCGCGCGCGCCCTTCCTCGGTGTCATTCGAAGCTACCGGCGAGGTGTCGGCATAGCCTGCAACGGCGAAGCGTTCCGCCGGGATCTCGAATTTCGTCGTTAGAACATCCAGCATCGTGATGCTGCGCGCCGCGGATAGCTCCCAGTTGTTGCGGAACCGGGCCGTGTGGATGGGAACCGAATCGGTGTGGCCTTCGAGGCGTACCGGGTTCGGCAGATCGCGAATGGCCGCCGCAACTTTCTCTACGCTGGGCAGGCTGGCCGGATCCAGCGTATCTCCGCCTGACGGAAAGAAGGCGGCCTCCTGCAGGCTGACGACCAGCCCGCGGGGCTCCAGGCGGACGCGGATCTTGCCGGCCTTGATTTCCTCCTCGAGCTCGCGGCTGAGAACTTGAAGGGAAGGCAGCAGCTCGAGCTCGTTCGCCTGCGGCTGGGGCGGCTTGTGGTCCAGCTTGGTGACCGCTTTTTGAATCCCGCCAGGCCCTTTCATCTGGGCGTTGCCCTTTCCCTTTTCATTCACTGTTCCGCCGAGGATCTCCTTGAATGCCGTCGGCACGCCGCCGTTCTCCAGGGCCTCCTTCACCGCCTCGGAGACCTGTTGCGCCTTGCTCTTGTCGGTCTGCGACGAAGCGAACATGACGACGAAGAAGGCAAATAGCAACGTGATGAAGTCCGCGTAGGAGACCAGCCACCGTTCATGGTTCTCGTGAGCAGCTTGTTTTTTGGCGCGCGCCATGGCGAGTGTGCGGCTATCCCTCGGCGGCCGCGGTCTGAGCGGCGGCTTTGGCAGCTTTGGGCTCGGCGGCCTTCTTGGAAGCCGGATGCTGTTGCGCGTAGGCTTCCAGCCGGCTGCGGATCAGCTTGGGGTTCAGACCTTCGACAATACCCGCCACTCCTTCGAGCATCAGCTCGCGGTTCTGAATGACCGAGTGCATGCGCGCTTTGATCTTGTTGCCTGCCGGAAGGAAAAAGATGTTCGCCGTTCCCACACCGTAGACGGTTGCCACAAAGGCCACGGCGATGCCATGACCGACCTCCTCGATATTCGCGAGGTTTTTCATTACCTGGATCAGGCCTAGAACGGCGCCGATAATGCCGATGGTTGGTGCATATCCCCCAGCCGATTCGAAGACTTTGGCTTCGGCCTCGGCATGGTGCTCATACAGTCCGATCTCGAGCTCCATCGTCTTGCGGATCACATCGAGATCCGTGCCGTCTACCGCAAGGTTGAGCGCCTTGCGTAAGAACGGGTCTTGAATGGCGTCCGCCTCCCGTTCGAGTGAAACGATCCCGCTTTTGCGAGCCTTGGTGGCGTACGCGATGATCTCTTCGATCATGGCGCTGGGGCTTTGATCCGGTTCGAAGAAGATAAGGCTCAGCTTTTTGACTGCGCCCATCAGCGTGCTCATGGGTGTCGTAACCATGACAGCGCCGATCGTGCCGCACAGCACGATGATGGCCGCGGTGACCTGGGCGACGTCCTTTACTTTCCCGCCCTCGAGCACCAGGCCGCCCAGGATCCCGCCCACAGCCAGGATGAGGCCGCCCAACGAGGCCAGATCGATTTTGCCGCCGGATTTTTTCGGTGGTGCTGTTTTCTCCTCAGCCATCGGATTTATCTGCGGCTTGCGCCCGGCAGTCCGGTGGCTGGGATACCGGCTGCCCCAATGGACATTGAAAAGCGCCGGAGATGATCGACCGCCGGAACTCGATAATGCGCGCCATAACCTCCTCTGCGGACTCCAGCACTACGATTTTCTGGCCTGTGGTCAGGGTTACGACGGTATCCGGGGTCACCTCCATGTGCTCGATGAGATCCGAGTTCAGGACCAGCGGGACGTGATTCAGGCGCGTGAGCTGGATCATGGTCGATAGCCGTTCTCATTCCTTATCGGAACTTCCCCCTAGTTTTGCCGGGCAGTTTACAGTAAAAATCAGCCGATAAATAGCTGAATTTTCGACAAAAGGCTATCTTCGGGCCGATAAGGGAGATGAGTCCTTATGGGCGGCCAAACCATGGAATCGGCGGAACGGGCGGCGGGGCTTCTCGAAGCGTGGGAGCGGCACGATTTGCCGGGACTGGAAGCGGAGCTCGACCGGACCGAGAGAGCCTGCCGGGAATCTTATTTATCCAGCTATGAAGAGCAGGAACGCCTGGAACTGCTGGATGGAATTGTCGGCCGGGTCAGGCGGGAGATGCCCTCACTGATCGAAACCGATGACAGCCATGTGGGTCGAGCCGCCTGTTTGCGTCTGCTCGCGCATCTGGCAGGCAGCGGCCGGCCCGCTATTCGATTTGAAAAGCTTTCTTTTTGCCTGTACTGACAATCTGTCCGGCAAATTTTCGTTTCCCGTTCAAAAGCCCGTTTAACGGCTGGTCGATCGGGTGATCGAAAGTTAACACATCTCCCTGTTTCAACTCGAGCAGTTCGCGCACGCGCAGCGTCGGCCCCTCCAGGTGAGCCTCCAGCGTGCACTTGGCCTCACGCAATAGATCCAGCATGTGTGCCTGCTCGGACTCACTGGCTTCCACTTTCCGTGGAGCCGCGTTGGCCGTGCCCTCCTCGCCAGGCATCGCCAGGATCTCGGTCGGAACTGCCAGGTTCATGCGGCCGGCGCCTTCGTCGAGCTTGATTTCGAAACTCATGGTCACCATCGGCTCATGCGGGGCGTGCAGCAGCCGCGCTTCCTTGCCTACGGACTCGATGGTCAGCGTGACCGGGACCACCTCCTTCCACGACTCCGCGAGCGCTTGCAGAATGATGCGGAACAATCCATCGAGGACGTTCTGCTCGATTTCGGTAATTTCCCGAATCGCCGCCGCACCCAACTTGTTGTTGCCGCCCAGCAGGATCTCGATAATCGGAAATATCAAAGAGGGATTCAACTCGAGAACCGCGTTGCCTTCGTAAGGCCGCATGCCCACGGAAACCACGCAGGTCGGCGATGGCAGGCTGCGAAGAAACTCCGCGTAGGAAAGATGGTCGATCTCGAGCAACTGGGCGGTTACCCCGGTTCGCAGATAGGCCGACAGGCTCGACACCACATGATGGAGGAATTTCTGTTTGACCATGTAGATGGCGCGCATCTGCGACGCCGGCGCCCGTCCGGGTTTGCGGAAATCAAATGAGACCACCTTCGGAGCCGGGGACGGTTCGGTCGCAGCGGCCGTCGGCGGTACGGCATGAATCTTTGGTTGTGAGGTTTCGGTGTCCATGGTTTGTTCTCAGGCGAGATAATCAAACAGACTGGTGCGCGGCCGCTTGGCTTCGGCGTTGAGCGCGGTGTTCAATTGCGCGTTGCCCTGCGCCAGATCGAGAGCCGCCTGGGCCACATCCGCATCCTGGATCTGGCTCTGTTCGGTCTGAAGCTGGACACGCTGTTGCGATGCAAAATCGGTCGCATCCTGAATGCGGCTCTGCACCGAGCCGTAGAAGCCGAGCTGTGTTCCCATATAATCACCGGCAGTGTGCAGCGCGGCAAGTGCCGCGGTAACGCCGGCCTGGTCGTTGGCTAGCAGACTCGTGCGCAAGCTGTTGACCGCCGCGAATACGTTGTCGGGTGCGAGTGAGTCATCCGGATTGCGATGGTCGAAAATGTCCTGGGCCGTATGCCCGATCGTGAATGCAACGCCAGTCGCATCCACCACCTGGCGCGTCGCCGAAGTAGTCAACAAGCGATCCACACCGTTGGCGGCAGTCAGGTCGAGGCTGTACGAAGGCTGTTGCGGCGTATCGCCGCTGAACACGTACCGCCCCAGAACGGAAGTCTGGCTCAGCCCCACCAGCTCCTGCAGGATGCTGGTGACTTCCTGCGCTGCCGCCTGGCGGGCGGACGCATTCTGAGTAAAATTGGCTCCCTGCGCCGCGAGCGATGTCGCCCGGTCCAGAAGCTGCGTCGCCGTCTCGAGGGAACTTTCCGCCGAATCCGTCTCGCTCTTCACCTCGGCGAGATTGTTAGTGACCTGCGCGTTACGGTCGAGATCGGCTTGAATGCGAAGCAGGCTGCTCAATTGCTCCGGCGCATCGGAAGGCTGCGAAATCTTCAGACCGGATGAAGTCTGGCGCTCCGCCGTATTAATCTCAGACTGGATGCGCGACAGGTCGGCCAGAAATCGTTCGGAGGATGGATCGATGCTTGAGATCATAGTTTCCCCTTATTGTTGCGGCAGCATGTTGATGGTGCTGGAGGTCAGCTCGTCCAGGACGGTCACCATGCGGGCTGTAGCGTCATATGCCCGTTGAAATTCGATCATGGATGCGGCTTCCTGGTCGAGCGACACACCGGATGACTGGCTGCGCAGGCTGCGCGCCTGGGCCAGCGTTTGCTTCTGCACGCTCAGCTGGCTTTGCGCGTCGGACGATGCTTGTCCGACACTGGCCGCGAGACTTCCGTAAAACTCGGCATAACTGGACCCATTGATCTCGTCGGCGGCGTTCACCGGTGAAGCCAGCGCAGCAACCCGTAAGGCAATACCGTTCGAGACGTAAGGCGGGCCGGGATCGATGGCCGCCAGTTGATCCGGGGTTATTCCGTTGGCGAGCGACAAAGTGCTGGCGATAGCCGACGGATTGGCCGCGTTATAGCTGAACAACGCAACTCCCGGAACCGCCGGCGGGCCGTCGGAAATGTTGCCTGATTCGAGGATCTGGTTGACGCGATCCGCTACCGACTGCGCCAGCACATTCAAGCCGCCCTGCTGGTATGCATTTCCGATGAGCGATGGCAGCGTGTTGTTATAAATGTCGAGCTGGCCGGCGAGCTTGCCCTGCGAAATTTGAGCAGTGACATCGTTGCCCAGCGCATCCAGGATGCGGGCCGGGGGAGCCCCACCCGCGATGGTTGGCGGCGCAGTCGCCGACGTCGAGAAGCTGGCCGAAAGGTTATATTGATTTGCGCCAATCACGAGCGGCGTCTGCCCGCCAAGCAGCACAGTGACCGAGCCGTTCGGTTCGGTCGTGGCCGTGATGTCGCCATACTCCGACAACTGCTCGAGCGTGGCATGAATCTGGGCATCCAGGCCGGCGTCATTGGTGTCGCCGGCCAGGCGTTGCGTGTTGTACGAGCGCAATTGGCCCGCGAGCGCATTGATCTGATCGACAGTCTGCTGAATCTGCCGGCCCGTATCGCGGGATGTCTGGCCGAGCGAAGCCGCGGCCTGCTGAAAGCTCTGCGCCACCTGTCGAGCGCTATCGATGATCGCCTGCCGCGAAGCGCTGCTCGATGGTGTCACGCTCCACGATGAGAAGTTTTGGAACAATGTGTTCAGCGCCCCGGGGATTCCTGAGTCGCTCGTCACGTTGAAATTGAGCTCAATGCCTTGTAAACTCTGGGCTTTTTGTTCGAGTGTGCCCAGTTGAGAGAATTGCTGCCGAACAGATTGTTCAGCGTATTCATCGCGCGCGCTCTGAATCGCTCCGGGTGTCACGCCGCCGCCGAGCCCCGCATTGGGATCGAACGGCAGGGCGTTTAATGTGGCTATTTGACGTGCGTAACCGGGGGTAGACGCGTTGGTGACGTTGTTCTGAACGGCATCGAGCGAGCGCTGAAACGTATCGAGCGCGCCGGCGGAGGATTTCAGAGAAGCAAACAGATCGCCCATGAGTTCAGACTTCCGTCCATAGCCTGCGGCCGGCTTCAGTTGGCGCCGGGATACCTGCTGCCGTATAGCCGCCAGCCAGCGATGCGGCCTGGCGGATCCATCCGACGTGGAACGCCTCCGCGCTATCCAGCAGACGCGCGACCTGGTGAATTTCGGCGCGCAAGCTCTCCAGCGGCGGCCGCAGTGCGGCGTTTTGCTTTCCGGTTTGACGCGGGACGGCCTCTCGCAACTGCGCCAGCTCATGCGCTACCGCTTCCATCCGCGCGCGGCATTCATCCAGAACCGCAGCCGTCGGGCTGGTTAGGGAAGCGCGGACACCTTGCAGCTCCGCCCCCAGCCACACGGCCCGCGTCACAACGTCCGCTAGATTATTGCGCGCCATCTTTGTTCCCAATTGCTTCCCGCACCATGGCGCTGCTGGTCGCCCGCGAGTTTGCATGGTAGCGGCCCGTGCTGTAGTCCTGCGCCAATTTCTCGATCCGTTGCGCGCGCGCCGTATCCTGCACGGCCAGCGATTGCGCAATTCTCCCGGCCAGCGAGGAAATCTCAGCGCGGTCGCCGCCGCCTGATTCCGCATTGCTGCCGGATGGCGCCAGACGGTCGAGTTCATGAGTTTCCGCCGTGCGCCCCGGCTGCAGTCCGGCAGCTCCGTTCAAGTTGCGATCGTCGACTCTCATGGCCTATATATCCGCCGTCGATGTAATCCCGGAGTCTTTGAGCATCCTGGCCATCGCGCCAAGGGCGCTGCGGTGGATCTGGGAAGCGCGGCTTTCGGTCACACCCAGGATGCCGGCAACCTCTTTCATGCTCATGTGGCCTCGATAGTGGAGGTCGATGACCCGCCGGCGCCGCATCGGTAGGCTTTCAATCAGCCGGTCCAGCAGCTTGCTTAATTGACGCTGCGCGCAGATTTGATCGGGGTGCGTATCGGGCCGGCTGGCTGGATCGGATGAGCGGCCGTCGCGCGAGCTCAGCGGAGCCGGTGCGGTGGTGCCGTTGAGGTCGAGGTTCCTGCTGCGCAGTTCCTCGCAGGATACCATCAGCCGTTCGCACAGCTCTTCTTCGGTCGGCTGGCGCTTGAGTGTAGCCGCGAGCTCCTCGCAGGCGGCGCTGACCTGCTTCTGCCAGCGGCGCACGTTGCGCGGCGCCGGATCGTGGCGCCGCAGGCTGTCGAGAATTTCGCCTTCAATCCGGTAGCGCGCATAAACCGAAAAGGGAACTGCGGCCGCCGGATCGTAACTCCTGCCGGCGCTCACCAGACCCACCACACCCGTTTGCGCCAGATCGTGAAGTTCGAAAAGCGCATTCGGCGGAAGGGAACCATGCAGCCGCCGGGCGATGGATTCTACAAGCGGCAGATAACGCAATATAAAATCCTGCCGCGGGTGGTGATGGCTTGAATGCTGTGCCTCTCTTTCTAAGTTGCGTTCTAGTCCGAGCCTTACCGGTCGTCCGGATACTTGTGTAGACTCGGCGCGCACGTCGCGTACGTCCACCATTGAGCGTCTTCTCCAATTTGCCCTGTCCGGGGAGGACTTGACGAGCGGCGCGTTTCCAGTCCAGGGCGGCGTCTCGGTTGTCGAATATCCGTATTGCCGCAATGAAAGCAAAACGGCACGCACCGAAAGATCAGGTTAGCGATTTATGGCAGGTTAAACAATATTGCAAAAGGTTCACCGTAAATATGAATTGACTTTTACCGTAAATCCTGTGGATTTTACTCTAAATATCCCTAGTCGAACGCCGATCTTAGATTGCAAATGCGCCAGGGGACCCGCCTGTTATGGATTCGGGCTAATACTCCCGAGCCGGACGTTATCCGGATTATGGAAAGCCTCCAGGACTGCATTATTCACGTAGCTTTTACCGTGAACGATGCGCTCGACCGGCTGCGAACTAAGGGATCTGACGTGGTGCTGGCCGAGTTTCCCCTCGGCGGCTGGGAGCCGGTCGATTTGCTGGAAACCATCCAGGAATCGGACCGGCGCGTTCCGGTGCTGATCTTTGATCCCAAGGGTACGGTGGCTGATGCCGTCCGCCTGGTGAAACTGGGAGCCTATCATTTCCTGAGCGGCCCGCTGGATCCTGCCGGGTTGACCGAGATCTTGGAAATGGCCGCCGAAAAGCACCGGCTGAGGGAACGGGCCTCTGCCAAGCGGGCGCAAGAGGGCGCGCCCTGGAAGCACTTTCTGGTTGGAGAAAGCCGGCCGATTCGCGACCTGGAAGAGATCATCCTGCTGGCGGGCCCAAAGCGGTCCACAGTTCTCATCACCGGCGAGACGGGAACCGGGAAGGAAGTGCTGGCGCGCGCCCTGCACATGGCCGGCCCCCGGGCGCAGCTTCCGATGGTAGCGGTCAATTGCAGCGCGCTGCCTGAAAATCTTCTGGAAGCGGAGCTATTCGGGCACGTGCGCGGCGCTTTCACGGGAGCGCTCAACCAGCGCGCCGGCCGCTTTGAACAGGCAAACAACAGCACGCTGTTTCTCGACGAGATCGGCGACCTGCCGCTCGAGCTGCAGGCCAAGCTGCTGCGCGTCCTGCAAGAGCGCGAGTTTCAGCGCATCGGCAGCTCGGAAACCATTCGCGTGGATGTGCGCATCATTGCCGCCTCGAACGCAAATCTTCAGGAGAAGGTGGCGCAGGGCACATTTCGGGAAGATCTTTTTTATCGCCTGAACGTCGTCCCCATGGAAATGCCGCCTCTCCGCGACCGCGCCTGCGACATCCCGTTGCTGGTACACCATTTCCTCGAAAAGGTCGGCCGGGCAGAAGGAACGCCGGTGAAACGGATTTCGCGGGAGACGCTCGATCGCTTGTGCGCCTACCCCTGGCCGGGCAACGTCCGGCAACTGGAAAACAAGGTGGAACGAGCGGTGGTAATGAGCGGCAGCCGCGAGGACCTTTGCCCCGCCGACTTTCCCTTGGCGGCTGTCAGCGGCCGCCCGGCGCTGACGCCGGTCTCGGCTTCCGTGCTGCCCGAGGGCGGTCTGGATTTCGACCAGACGGTCAGCAACTTTCAGCGAGCCCTTCTCGAGCAGGCAATGGCGAAAAGCAACGGCAACAAGACCCTCGCCGCGGATCTACTGCGCATGAAACGCACGACCCTGCTGGCCAAGCTCCGCAATTTCGAAACGCGCGGCAACGTCGTTTCCATCAAATCTGCATAACCCGCTCCGCATCTCCGGGAACCGGCAACCGTTCCAGAGCGTCTTAAGGGCATTGGCTATGGGCATCACCGGCCGGGCCGCTGCAATCGCCGTTCTGTTGTGTCTATTTGGCGCGCTTCCCGATTCCGCCGCCAATCCCGATGACGTCAGTTTTGTCCTGCGCCTCACTAAAAGTACGCCGGTCTACCACACAGGCGAAGTCATCGAGTTCGAAATCTCCTACAGCAGCACAACAGAGAAGAAATATCACGGCACTTTTACCACACCCGATCCCGATGTAGCTGTCGTGACGCTCCACCTCAGCCCCATGGGCGATGCGTTTGACCGCCGACGCCTTCATGAATCGGATTTCGCGGGATCGATCTTAAGCGGTAACGGAGACCTCGGCTCACAGCCGATGACCACGAGCGGCGACCTGGCCAAATGGTACCGGTTCGATAAGCCGGGTCACTACACGTTGATGGTTACCAGCCCTGAGATTTCGCGGGTCAAGAGCTTCGAGGAAGGCGGTGGAGTAGAGCCCCTCACGCTCGAATCCAATCCTGTAGACTTCGACATCCTCCCGCGCGATGCGGCCTGGGAAAGCCAGGAATTGTGGTCCATCGAGAATATCCTCGAAAACAAGCCTGACTCCACTCAACTGCAAAATGCCTATCACCGGCTGGCGATGCTCGATACGCCGGGCGCCGCGCGGAAACTCGTTCAACTCTATCTGGCAAGTGCGGACGGTTCGGCCGACAGTCATATCTTTCATCGAGCATTGCGTGAGTCGTCGAATGCTGGGGTGATTGTTCCCCTGCTCGACGCCGCGCTTTCTGATCCCATGGTGAGTCCGCCCGCGAATTCGGCCCAGCTCCTCGCCGATCTCCAGGTAATTCGGCAGCTCGGTCCACCCCCCGAACAGCCCCCAGACGCCGCCAGCCTGGAGGCATGGCAGAAAAAACTCCAGGAGCGGCAGGAACTTCGCGAGCGGTATCTGGCCCGCGCCAATGATTTGGTCCTGGCGAGCATCCGGCGACGCTCCGGCCCGCAGCGCGCGGCCGCGATCTACGATGCCTGGTACAACGAAGAACAGCTCAATAAGAAACCGGATCCACCTGCACGGCTGGCGCAGCTTCGTTTCGAGATGGTTGGACTGGCCAAAGATCTTCCACGCTCGCAACAATCCCAGTTCGTGGCCCTTGCCTGGCCTCATCTCGATCATGAATTGCTCCGGCCTGTCGTTCGGGATCTCGCTCTCAAGCACGAAGACATCGGCGCTTTCCAATTCTGGTGCGAATCATGGCCTGACGATTGCGCTACTGGTATTGTGGGCACCGCTATGAAAGCGGACTCGAGGCTTCCTCCGTTCATTGTCTTGCTGCTGCCGGAAGCCGAGCACCCGGAACTGGATACGGCTCTCATGCAGCGCCTGAAGCCGCCCGCATTCAATCGCGAATATATGACGGCAGCGCGAATCTCGGCGCTCGTTCTGCGTGCCGGCAGCCGCAACTTGCTTTCCGCCGTTACGGCGCTCTTTTCGACGGATCCGGCAAAGCCTCCCAACTGCGAGGCGCAAGGTTATCTCATTGGATATCTTTCCCGCACCAGACCGGAAGATGCTGCCAAACTGCTCGGCTCGAAACTTTGGGATAAAAACGACAACTGCGCGGGCCAATTGTTCTACACGCTCAAGGCGCTGCCGCACACGGACGATCTTGTTCCCATCGCCGTGAAGGCCCTGAACAGCCCAGTTCGGGGAGTAGCCGGCTCCGCAGCTTTATTCCTCGGTGAGCACGGTCCAATATCCGTTCAGGACGCCTTATGGCAACGCTTAAATTTGTTGTGGAAACTGTGGCACGACCGTAAAGCGGAGCTTCGTTCCGCAGCGCCGGGAGATCAAGATGTGCCGGCGCTTCTCGAGCAGCAACTGGCTTCGGCTCTGGCTCATGCGGCCAACTGGAAACTAACGTCTGAGCAGCAGGACCAGCTTCACGAATCTTGTCTCACCGATCAATGCCGGACGATCGCCGAAGGCAAGATGTACATGAACTGACTGCCTTACAGCGATGGAACCGCTTCGACCTGTTCCGCCGCCATGCGGTGAACTTTCAGCAGTAGGTCGACTTCGTTTCGCGGGATGCCCAACGCCCCTGCAATGGTCTCCGGTTTTTCACCGCGCCGCTGCATACGCAGCACCTGGCCGCGTTTGTTCAAGTTGAGAGCCTGTCCCGCCAATGGCGCCGCGGAAGATGACTCCCGCGGTGCGGTCTCCAGTTGCCACCGCAAATGGCTGAACGCGTCCAAAGCACGCGACAGACGGTCCTGGAGCGTTTCACACTGCTCCCGGTTGGACCTGGCAACCGCGCGCATCTTCATGTGCAACACGAACGCATAAAGCAGGCAAATACCGGTTAACGCAAGTACGCCGTAATATTCGATTGCCGGATATAGCCAGTCAGGAATTGTCATTTCATGCCTCCGCTCCAGGACCGGTGGTGCTCTCGATCCGTTGATCGCGGCTCACCACGTGCTGGATTTTGACGCCGTAATTGCCGTCTACGACGACGACTTCACCTCGCGCGATCACGCAGCGGTTCACCACTACCTCGACCGGCTCATTGACGGCGCTCTCCAGTTCCACGATTGATCCGGTGCTCCACTTGAGCACTTGTCCGAAGGGCACCTGAGCTTTCCCGAACGAGATGCTCACCGGCAATTCCAGATCGAGCAGCAGATCCAGCGTCCCCGATCCCTTGGCATTGTCCCCCGCTGCTTTTTTAATTTCCGGCATCAGATTCTTCTCCTATCGCTGGCTCGACCAGCGCCGCTCTATATATGTCCGCAGCCGCAGAATGCCCTGCGTCTTCAATTGCGCGATACGCGAAAGGTGCATTTGTGTAATTTCCGAAATCTCGCGGAGCGTGGCCTCCTCATGGTAGTAGAGGCTCAAGACCGTCCGCTCCATTTTCGGCATCAGCTCGATCCCTTCGGACAAGAGCTTTTCCAACTCTGCGCGCTCCAGGGTTCGGGATGGAAGATTCTCCTCCGAATCCGGGATGTAGTTCAGCAGGTCGCCTTCCCGATCGCCATCCGCCAGTTCGAAACTCCCGATGGTCAGCCCGTGCACCTCATTCAGCCACTGTTGGTATTGCTCCAGGCTTACCTTTAATTGCGCCGCGATCTCTTCTTCCGCAGGCGCACGGCCCAGCCGCTGCTCCAGCGCCGCAATCGTGGCCTCGATCTCCTTTGCCCGCTTCCGTTTTTTCTTGGGCGCCCAATCCAGGTCCCGCAGGCTATCCAGAATGGCGCCGCGAATTTTGTGTTCCGCGTAAGTTTTGAGCTGCACGTTCTGGCTGGGATCGAAACGGTCCACCGCTGCGATCAGACCGATGACGCCCGCGGAAATCAAATCTTCCAGACTGACGTGTTCCGGCAAACGTTCGTGAATCCGCCGGGCGATCAACCGCACCTGTGGCAGGTGCTCGAGGATGAGCCGTTCCCGCTCCGTGCTGGTTGCTTCGTCGGTCTGGTAACTGTACATACGCGAACGCTAAAAAATCTTCAAGCTACTGCAAGAGACCGCTCCCTCGGCCGTGCGAGCACACGGTCGATCAGCTGCGCCGCCGTGGCCGGTTCGAGATCGTCGGGGATTTGCTGGCCCGCCGTCAGAAACGACACTGGCTTTCCGGTGCGCATCGACTCGCTGATCAGCGCGCCGTAGGCGCCCGTTTCATCGAGGCGCGTAAAAACGAGTTTTGCCGGAGAGAAAACGGCGAACCGGTCGACCACCCGGCCCAGATCGGCAGCCCGCATGGAAGCCGAAGCCACCAGATGGACTTCGATATTTCGCCGGCGCGAGACATAACCGGCCAGCTCTACGGCCCCGTCCATCTCATTCGCGGCGTAACCCTGGGTGTCTACCAGGATCAATCCCTTGTTGCGATTGGCATCGATGATTTGTTCTATAGCGCGCGTTGTCTCGGCCGTATCGAACCCGGCGCCGATGATCGCGGCATACGTGCGGAGTTGCTCCACCGCGGAAACGCGCTGCGTGTCCGTTGAAATCAGGTGTACCGGGCGCCGCACGGCAACTCCGTAACGCACCGCCAGTTTCACCAGCGTGCTGGTCTTTCCCGATCCCGGCGGACCTACCAGAGCCAGCACGCGCGGCGCTTGGTCGGAAGCTTCCAGCGAACCGTCGGTTTCAACCAGCGTCTCCAGTTCCATGCGGACCGCTGTCTCAATCGATTCCGCATCGAACACCGGGCGCCGTTTCCCCCACGTCGCCGGATCCGACTCCAAACGCGCCTGCGCCCCCTTCACGATCTTTTTCGCGACGTCCATCGCGAAATCCTGTTCGAGCAGCCTGGAAAAGATTTCCGTATATTCCGGCGCGACTGCCCACGACGAGGCATGCGCATTCAGCCCGTTCAGCGCGTTGCCCATTTCCGCAACTTGCTTTCGCAGCCGTGCCAGCTCGCACATGACCGGATCGCCCGGTTCCGAGGGGCGCGCCTCGGCGGCGACTGCCTCGCCGGCGCTTTGCGGCAGCACCGCAAAAACCACTTCGTACTCGCCGAGATGTCTTGCTTCGGGCGGCGCCTTGCGCGTATTCACCAGCAGCGCGTCTGCACCCAGCTCCTGGCGAGCTTGCTCGACCGCGGCCTCGACGCTCGCGACAAAATACGACTTCATCCGCATCCCCGTCTTCTCCTGACTCGCGTTCATTGGATGACACCTTGCGAAATAACTTTCACTTCCGGCGGAACCTCGTTATGCGAGAGCAGCACGACGTTCGCCAGCGATGCCTCCGCGATCTGCCGCAGGAAGTACCGCGCGCCGGCACTCGTCACCGCCACCACCGGCGTTTCCGGAGTTCCCGTTTTTTGCTCGATCCGGTTCAGAATGTCGCGGATGGCCTGCGGCGCAAGCGTCAGATGGCTGCTCTGCTCGCCATGCTGCACCGCATTCTCAATGGCCTGCTCGATCGAAGGATCGACGAAATACGCCACCAGATCCCCCGACGCATTCAGATATGGCTTAACCACCGTCCGCCGGATCGCTTGACGCACATACTCCGTGAGCAGAATCGGATTGCGGCTCGATCCTCCGGCTTCGCTCAGCGCTTCGAGTATTGACGCTCCGTCGCGGATCGACACCCGCTCACGCAACAGGTTTTGCAGCACTCGTTGCACCGTCGCAAGCGACAGCAGCTTGGGCGTCAGCTCCTCGACCACTTTTGGATGCTCAATCATCACGCGATCAAGTAATTTCTTCGTGTCCTGCCGCGTAAACAGCTCGTGCGCATGCCGCCGGATCAGCTCCGCCAGGTGCGTGCCCAGCACGCTGACTGCATCCACCACCGTGTAATTCGCCCGCCGTGCCCGGTCCGACTGATCCGACGGTATCCACCACGCCGGCATGCCGAATGCCGGTTCGCGCGTCGATTGGCCGCCGAGCAGCGCCGCCGGTTTGCCCACCGGAATCGCCAGATCGCAGCCCTGCGGCATTTCGTAACGCGCAATCTCCACGCCCTTGAGCGAGATCACGTACTCGCGCGGCTTGAGCGAAAGGTTGTCCGTGACGCGCACCGGAGGAAATACGTAGCCCAGATCGCCGGCCAGTTGCCTGCGAATGCCGGAAATCCGCCGCAGCAATTGAGAATTTTTCCCGCCCTCCACCAGCCGCACCAGGCCCAGCCCGACCTCAACGGCCAGCGGTTCAACGCGCAGCACGGCATCCAGATTCTCTCGGGCCGGCGCGGCTTTGACCTCCGTCACCTTCTTCGCTTCGAGGCCGCGCTTTCTCATCCGCCACGCCGATGCGCCCATGCCTGCGCCCAATAGCAGAAAAGGAACCGTCGGCAGTCCGGGAAATGCCGCCAGCGCAATCAGCACGCCGCTCGCCAGGAGCAACGGTTGTGGATTGCCAAAAACCTGTTTGCGAAAATCCACGCCCAGCCGCGTGTCCGAGCTCGCCCGTGTGACGATCAGGCCGCCCGAGATCGAAATCATCAGCGCCGGGATCACCGTCACCAGCCCGTCGCCGATCGTCAGCACCGTGTAGGTTTCGATCGCGCGCCGCAGATCCATTCCGTGTTGCAAAACGCCGATCAGAAATCCCGCGATGATGTTGATGCTGGTGATCAGGATCGCGGCCACCGCATCGCGCTGCGTGAATCGCGATGCGCCGTCCATGGCTCCGTAAAATTCCGCTTCGTTGGCCAGTTGTTTGCGCCGCTGCCGCGCTTCCGATTCATCGATCAGACCGGAGTTCAAATCCGAGTCGATGGACATCTGCTTGCCGGGCAGCGCGTCTAATGTGAACCGCGCCGTGACTTCCGAAATGCGCACCGCGCCGTGGTTGATCACCACATATTGAATCGCGATGAGCACCAGAAAAATCACCGCGCCGATTATGTAATTACCGCCCACCACGAAATTGCCGAACGCTTGGATCACCTGGCCCGCCGCCGACGTTCCGGTATTTCCGTTCAGCAAAATCAATCGTGCCGAAGAAATGTTGAGCGCTAGGCGGAATAATGTGAGCAGCAGCAGTGTGGTCGGAAATACGCTGAACTCAACCGGCCGCGTAATGTACATCGCGACCATCATCACCACCACCGACATCATGATGTCGGTGACAATCAGGATGTCGAGCATAAAGCCCGGCATCGGCGTAATGAGCGCGATTACGATCGCGAGCACGGCAACCGGCACCGCCAGGTCGGAAGCGCCGGAGAATGTAGCCCCGAACCCTCGCCATGCCGCCGGCGCCGTGATGGCTTTTGCGTCTGCCAATTTCTATCGCTCCTCTATACCGGCAACCGGCCGTGCATCAGGCGGTAAATGTAAGCCAGGATCTCCGCCACCGCGCGATACAGGTGCGTTGGAATCTCCTGGCCGACGTCTGCCGATTTGTACAGCGCCTGTGCCAGCGGCGGATTTTCCACCAGCGGAACCTGATGATCGACCGCGCGCTGGCGGATCCGCAGCGCGAGATAATTCTTCCCTTTCGCCACCACCTTGGGCGCCGACATCCACTCCATCTGATAGCGAATGGCTACGGCATAATGCGTCGGGTTGACGATTACTGCCGTCGCCGTCGGAACTTCCTTCATCATGTTCCGCCGCAGCCGGTCGCGCACGATGCGGCGAATCCGCATTTTCATCTGCGGGTTGCCTTCCGTCTCTTTGAATTCGTCGCGGATTTCCTGGCGGCTCATGCGCAGATCGCGCCTGTATCGCATGCGCTGCCGCACCAGATCGATCGAGCCGAACAACATGAACAGCCCGGCGCCGTTCCAAAGCAATGTCGCCAGCGAAGATCCCACCTGCCGCACTCCCGCTTCCACGCCTTCGAGCGGCAGAATAAAGTAGTCTGCAAAGCGATCGCGGCAGATGAAATACACCGCGGCGCCGAACACCGGCAGCATGATCGTCGCTTGCAGCAGCGCCGGCAGATTCTGACGCGGCAACTCGCGTAGCTTGGCCAGCGGGCTCAAACGCGCAAAATCCGGAGCGAGCTTCTTGGTGCTCACCCCGAAACGCGTTACCGCAAGTTGCGTCGCCAGCGTCACGGCTACGAGCGCGCCTCCGGCGGCAATCAGCGGCAGAAACATGCGATAAAGCAAGTCGCCCGCCAGGCGCATGCAATCGGAAACCTGAAGGTCGGAGCCGAACGCGCGCAGCATCAGGAAGCGCGTGCTCTGCCGCACCTGGGCGAGCCACGCACCGCCCCAGTGGCTCGCGATCGCCGTGAACGTCAGAAATTGGACGGCCGCGACGAACTGCTTCGCCGTGGGAAACTGGCCTTCACGCCGTGCGCGCTCAACGCGCCGCGGTGTCGCCTGCTCGGTTTTCTGGCCCCTGTCGCTCATGATTTAGAAGCCCACCACCGTTGCCACGCGGCCCATCACTTGTTCCGCGTAACCTCGATATACCCGCGGGAACAGGACCGCCATCGCCGCCAGCAACCCGACTGCCGCCATCATCTTCACCGGAAACGCCAGCAGCAGTAATTGCAATTGCGCATTCAACCGGCCGAGCAGCGCGAGAGCGAGGTCCACCAGCAGCAGGAGCGCCAGCGCGGGCATCGCCAGCCGCAGACCGACCGAGAAAATTCCCGATGCCAGCCGCAAAATCTGCTCCGCTCCCGATGGCGCCAGCACAAACGTACCCGGCGGAAACGTGTCCAGGCTGCGTGCAAACGCGCGGATGATTTCCCGGTCGAGGCCCATCGCAAAAAACAGAAGCCCCGCCGTCAATTGCGCAAAAACGACCAGAATGCCCGAGTCGGCTTGCGTGGATGGATCGATGGTGGAAGCGTACGCGTATCCCGCCTGCAAGCCGATAATTTGTCCTGCCATCAAGAACGATTCGCTGAGCACCGCAACCGCGACTCCAATCGTCAGTCCCAATGCGAGTTCTCCAAGCAACGCAATCACCAGCCCGCCGGCGTACGGTTCCATCAGGTTGATCTGCGGCCAACGCGGATAAAGGGCCATCGTGAAACTGAGTGACAGCACTACCCGCGCGGCTTCCGGGCCTGCATTCACTCCCGGCAGCGGAACGAAAAGGAACGCCCCGCTGACGCGTGCCAGCACCAGCACAAATCCCAGCACTGCGGGCAACGAAATGGTCAATGGATGGAGCACCGTTTTACCGGGCGTACCGGCCGAAATCGCTCAGAATGTAAATCGTGTAGCCGGTGATTTTCTGAAGCATCCAGGGCATCAGCAGAATCGTGCCGAATAGAAAGGCAACCAGCCGCGGGACCGTGCTGAAACCCGTGTCTTGAATCGATGTCACGATCTGAATCAGGCTGACAATCACTCCCGCCGCAAATCCAATAAGCAGCAACGGCGCGCCCAGCCACAGCGTCATCATCAGCGCCTGCCGCAGAATTTCGACAACCGACTCGGGAGTCATCTGTTTTCCTTTACGTGTAAAAACTCTTCATCAGCGAGCCCACTACCAGGTTCCAGCCGTCCACCAGTACGAACAGCAGAATCTTGAATGGCGCCGAAATCATCACCGGCGGCAACTGGATCATGCCGATCGAGAGCGTCACCGACGCCACCACCAGATCGATAACCATGAAGGGCAAAAACAACACGGCTCCAATCTGGAAACCCGTCTTGAGCTCGGAAAGAATGTACGCCGGGATGAGAACTTTCAGATCCAGATCCGCCGGATTGCGCGGCGCCGGCGCGTGCGCGACTTCCAGAAATAAGCTGATGTCTTTTTCCCGCGCGAACCGCACCAGAAAGCTCTTCAGCGGCTTCGAACCTTCATCCAGAGCCTGCGTAAACGTGAGCTGATTTTTTTCCATCGGCTCCCAGCCCTTGCGATACATCTCGGTCGCGACCGGGTTCATAATCAAAATGGTCAGAAACAGCGAAATGCCGATCAACACCTGGTTGGATGGCGTCGACTGCGTTCCCAGCGCCTGCCGCAAAAAGTGCAGCACCACCGTGATTCGCAAAAACGGCGTGATCGACATCACTACCGCCGGCAGCAGCGTCATCAGCGTCAGCAGAATTACGATCTGCATCGGCACACTGAGCGAGCTTCCCGCTGCAGGGCCGTTGGCCGTATTGATGCTGAATAGCGAGGTCTGTGCCGGAACAGGCGCTGCGCCGGCTGAGCGAGCCAGGCATACCAGCGCCGGAATCCAAGCCAACTTGCGCAGCATCTTCATCGCAAGGCTCCCGCGCCCGCCTCGCTCGCTTCCGCTTGCCGCGCGTCGCTCCAAGGCACGTTCTCAATCACGGTGCATCCCGATGGAGAAACCGCCAGAACCACGGCGTGATCCAGCACGCGAACCAGGTGCACGGAATGTTGCGGAGCAAGCGCCACCCGTGCGATGGTCTCCAGATGCCGCGCCGCTTTACGCCGCGCCGGTCCGCGATAGTGCGCGAACCCGCGGCTTCGCAGGAACCAGAGTGTTCCCGCCAGCAGCGCCAGCACCAGCAGTACCGATATCGCCTGCTGGAACATCTACGCTCTGGCCTCGATCATGATGATGCGGATGCCGATGTTCTTTTCAAGCGCCACCACCTCTCCCCGGCCCACCGCCGCGCCTCCCACGAAAATGTCGAGGTAGTCGCCGGCTGTCTTCGGTAGCGAAATCACGCTGCCCTCGGCCAGTTCCAGGATTTCGCGCAGCCTCATCATCCGTCGATCGAGTTCGATTTCAACCTCGAGCGGCACATCGGTAAACTGTGCAGCCTGTTCGAGTGGTGAGCGCAAAGGCATATTACGACTGCTTCAGATTGATGGTGTCCTGCGTCAGCGTATCGGTCGTGGTGATCACTTTCGCCGCCGCTTCGTATCCGCGCTGCAGCACAATCAGGTTCGTGAACTCGCGCGCGATGTCCACTGTAGAGGATTCGAGCGCTCCGCCCAGCACCTTTCCGCGCCCGCCCGTATCCGCCGTGCCGATGGCCGGCGCCGCCGTTTCCGGACTCAGCTCGAATTCGTTGTTTCCCGCCGCCGATAGCGATTCCGGATTCCGGATCGAAGCCAGCGCCAGTTGTGCAATCGTCACCTGCTGGCCGTTAGAAAACTGCGCGAAAATCTTGCCGCCGTCCGACAGCGTCACGTGCGTCAACTGAGCAGCCGCCAGGCCGTCCTGCGCGTCGGCCGAAACCGCCGTCTGCTGCGCATATTGCGTGATGCGCCCCGTTTGATCCGGGTTGTAAAGTGACCAGTTGATATTGAGGTCCGCCGCGCCGTCCGTCAGCCCAGCAATCTTCAGCGGCACCACGCCCTTCGCCACCGCTGGATCCGTCAACACGCCATCGCTCCCGAATGTCAACGTGCCGGTCGCGTTCGGAATCGGGAACGGCGTGCCGGCTTTGCCTGCCGTCACGTCATCGCCCGGAATCGTTACCGCGTAATCCCACTTATTGGCGGCGCTCTTGGTGAACGTCACCGTCAGCACGTGCGACGTCCCCAGCGAATCTACCACCTCGATCGGCGTCGAAAACGTGCCATCCGCCGAGCCCACCGCTGCCGACGCATTCAGGTTCGCGTCGATCGACATGTTCTGCGTCGCAACCGGCGCACGCAAAGTGCCCGACGGAATCACAATGTCCGTAATCGCGCCGTTGGTATCCAGCACGCCGTTGGTCTGCGTCCAGCCTTCTACCCGCTCGCCGGTCGCCGTCACCAGATTGCCGCTCGAGTCCACTTGAAAATTCCCGGCGCGTGTGTAACGCTGCGCTCCCGTGGAAGGATCGCGCACCACAAAAAATCCATCGCCCTGAATGGCTCCGTCCAGCGCGCCCGTCGTGACCTGCAAAGCTCCCTGCGTGAACTGGTGCACCGTGCGCGGCCGCCCTGTTCCCAGCCCCACCGGTGTCCCGCCGCCGACGCCGAGCGATTGCGAAACCAGATCGTAGAACGAAACCACGCTCGATTTGTATCCCGTCGTGTTCAAGTTCGCCAGGTTGCTGCCCACCACGTCCACGCCCACTTCGTTGGCCGTAAGCGCCGTCAGAGCTGCTGAAAATGACGTAAACATTCCGATCCCCCTTTGTCTTTCCTGATTACGGTTGCGCCGGCGCGCCGCTCGATCCGCTGCCGCCGCCTTGCGTCTTCTGTAAATCCTGCTGGATCTGCGCCAGGTTCGTGTTCACGTTGATCATCTGCTCCAGCTCGCTGAACTGCGCCAGTTGCGACAGAAATTGCGTCCCATCCGTCGGATTCAACGGATCCTGGTTCTTGATCTGCGTCACTAAAAGTTTCAAAAACGTAGCCTGGTTCGCCTCCGGCATCCCTCCCGTACCCGTTGCCGTTGACGCGGGCGTCGTTGGATTGGGATGCGATGCTAGCGGGTTGATGCTGGCTGCCATGTTTTGCTCCTTTGAGAATTTGCTTCCATTTCGCTCAGCCATTGCTGGCTCTGCCGGTTTTGCTGTTGACCGTCTCGCGGATTGTGTTGCTTGGCCCCGCTCCCCGAACTTCCGTTTTGCCCCGAGTTGCCGCGCGCATCGCCATCGCGGCCCGGATCGTTCCCGGATCCCTGCCGGTTGTTCGCCGGCTGCCACGTTTCCGCCCGATAACCGCTGTGCTCAAGCCGCCCCACCAGGTCCGAGAGCCCGTCGCGCAATCCGTGTGTCAGCCCCGCGTCCTGTGTCCGAACGGAGACGTGCAATTCGCCGCCGCGTTCTGTCAAGCGCACCTGCACCGGGCTCTGATCTTTACCCGTCAACCGCAGAGAAACGTCGTTTACGCGTTCCCCGCTGGGCTTCGCATTTTCGTCCTGCGGTTCCATGAATTGCGGAGCGTGCTCGCTCTCCGGCGCCTTTGCCGCACTCGAATTCCGCGCGCTCGCCGTCGATCCCGCCGCCTCCGCTGTTCCGCCCGTCAGGTTCTCCGATATGGCCGCCGCACGCGCCTCGCCCACGGCTGCCGGCTCGATAGTCGGGCTCGCGCCGCGCGGTCCAACTGCCGGAATGTCCGGCTGTTCGATCGCATTCTGTGCGCCGCCGGTAACACGCGGGTCCGCGACGTCGCCCGCGGACAGCCCCGGCGAAAACGGTCCGTTCTCCGCTCGTGCCGCTCCGTTGCCTTTGCTGTTAACCGGAGTCGCGTGTGGCTCAGCTTTGCCGTCGCTGCTCACCGCGCTGGTATTCAACCCGCCGAACCGTGAGGCCGCAATGGCTGCCTGCGCATCGTTCAGCGAGAAAGCCTGCGGTTGCGGCGTCCGCTGCGTAACCCGCGCCGTGAACGCAACATCGCCGCGGACGCCCGGTTTCGACGCCACCGGCCCTTGTGCTGCCTCTCTGCGGATCTCAAACGCAGCGTCGATCTCCGTCGGAAGTTCAACCTGCGGCCCCTGTGGTATCCCACGAACGGCCTGCGGCGAGACATCCGCATGGTTCCCGCTGTTGTCCGGGTTGACAACATCGAGGGGCGTAATCGTATTCTGCGCCGAAGCACCGGGAACCGCTGCGTCCGGCAAGTTGGCAGAGTTTCCACGAAGCGCGGCATTAGGAAGCGCCGAAGCCGTAACCGGTGCGGCATTCGCCGCGCCCGCTGGATCGTTCGTTCCGCTTGGCTGGCCGCTCGCCCCACTCGCCGCGCCGCGCGACGGAAGAACATCGTCGAGCACCGCCAGGAACGGAGTCTGCGCCGCATCCTTTGTGGTGTTGCCGCCCGGCGTATTCTGAGCCGCCCCGCCGTCCATCCGCCTCGCTGCACCTGCGCCCCTTCGGTGAACCCGCCGCTCCCGGGGGCCCCCGGCTTTCACTTGCGCTCCGTCGTGCGCTTCGCCTTTGATGTCGGTGCGATCGTTTTTAATGACCGATGGTTCGCTGCCCGACGTTATCGCGCTCGCATGCGGTGGAGCTGCCGCCGGTTTCGGGGCAGCCGTGGGCGCCGGCTGTGCCTGTCCTGGATTTGAAAAAAGCTGCGCTGCAATTTCGGCCGAATCGGCGACCTGCTCGGTGTGCCAGGCCGCGTTGGCGAGAAAGGAGCTGGAGATGAGCACGCGGCGGGATGTGCAGGCCGGCCTCCAGGTCTTTACCTTAGATTTTCAGCGGGTTACACCTAGACTTGCCGTCAAAATCATGACTTTTGCCGCCGGTTGGCAAAATCTTGACGCCGCCGCACACTGCCGCTAATCTCCTCATCGGCACTTTGCGATTGATTTTATAGGGTATTTTTTCGCGGCCTTCTACCCTAATGTTTCGGCCCGCCGCTTGCCCTCGCCCTTACCGGATCTTTTCTATGGATGCCTTGACGATTTCCGCCGCCAGCGGCTTGCGCGCCCGCATGGAAACCCTCGACATGCTGGCTAACAACCTCGCCAACGCCGCCACCGGCGGTTTCAAGTCCGATCGCGAATTTTACAGCCTCTATGCTTCTCCCGAAGCTTCCGATCCCGCTCAAGCTCAGCCCCAAACCGTTCCCGTCATCGAAAAACACTGGACCGATTTCTCCCAAGGCCTGATCACGCCTACCGGCAACGCGCTCGATCTCGCTCTCTCCGGCAAAGGATTTTTCACCGCCGCCGGGCCCAACGGACCTCTTTATACGCGCAACGGCAATTTCCGCCTCTCGCCCTCCGGCGTGCTCGTCACCGCCGAAGGCTATCCGCTCGTCGCGCAAGGACCAACGAAAAAAATTCAAACCCAATCCAACAGCCCCATCGAAGTGCTTCCCGATGGAGAAGTTCATCAGGATGGCCAGACCCTCGGCTCGCTCGAGCTGGTCGACTTTCCCGAAAATACCGGCATCGCCAAGCAGGGCAGCAATTATTTCCAGCTCGCCGACATCAACGTCAAACCAGCTCCCGCTGCTTCCCTCGAGGTCCAACAGGGAAAGCTCGAAAATTCCAACGTGTCGCCGGCCGAATCCGCCGTGCGCCTCGTCAATGTCATGCGCCAGTTTGAAATGTTGCAGCGCGCGGTTTCGCTCGGAAACGATATGAACAACCGCGCCATCCAGGAAGTGGCCCGCGTAGGCTCATAGACCAATTCATAGGAGGAACGGAATCATGATTCGTGCTCTTTATAGCGCCGCCAGCGGAATGAACGCGCAGCAGATGAACGTCGATAACATCGCCAACAACCTGGCCAACGCCAACACCAGCGGTTATAAAGCCCGCCGCGCCCAGTTCCAGGACCTGCTCTACCAGAACCTGACGCAGCCCGGTACCGCCGCCGGCCAGCAGACCGTCGTTCCCTCCGGCCTGCAGCTTGGCCTCGGCACACGCGCTTCCGCCAACGAGGTCATCTTTACGCAAGGCGACTTCGCCCAGACCAACAATCCTCTCGACGTCGTCATTCAGGGCAAGGGCTTCTTTCAGGTACGCCGCCCCGATGGCACCCTGGCCTACACGCGCAGCGGCTCCTTCCAGCTCGATCGCAACGGCACTCTCGTCACCGCCGATGGCGATCCCATCGATCCGCAGATCACCATTCCCTCTCAGGCACAGGCCATCACCGTCGCTTCCGACGGCACCGTCAGCTTCACCCAGCCCGGGCAGCCCTCCGCCCAGCTAGCCGGCCAGCTCCAGCTCGCGCTCTTCCAGAATCCCGCCGGCCTCAACAGCATCGGCCGCAACCTGTATACGCAAACCGACGCCTCAGGCGACCCCATCGTCGCCAATCCCGGCGGCCAGGAAGGTCTCGGAACTCTGCTGCAAGGCTATACCGAGCAATCCAACGTCAGCGTGGTCGAAGAGTTCATCAACCTGATCGTCGCCCAGCGCGCCTACGAAGCCAATTCCAAAGTCGTGCAGGCCGCCGACAACATGTATCAGCAGGTCAATAATCTCTCGCGATGACCCGCCTGATTTCGCTCATCGCCGCTCTGCTGCTCACCGTCCGGTTCGCGCCCGCGGCCGGTAGCTGCATCGCGATCGAGAGCGACCGCATTCTCGCAAGCCATCTGGCGGAGGCCATCCCGGCTTTCGCCGCCGTGCCGCCCGAAACCCAAATCGCATATGCGCCCGTGCCCGGCGTCCGCCGCTTCTTTCATGCGAGCGAGCTCGAAAGACTCGCGCTCCGCTACAACGTGGCGCTGCCAAAAGGCGCTTCCCGGGAACTGTGCATCGAGCGCGCCGTCGAACCCTTGCGCCCGCAAGCCGTCATGGACGCCATGCGCAAATCGCTCGGCGCTCAGGATGCTCATATTGAGATCCTCGATCTGAGCCGTTTTCCCGTTCCGCGCGGCGAAATCGAGTTTGAACGTTCCGCTTTGCCGGCCGCGGCTTCCTCGGATGGTTTAGCCGTCTGGCGTGGGGCCGTTCACTATGCCGGCAACCACCGCTTCGCCATCTGGGCGCGCGTCAAAGTGCGGATCCCTTCTAAACGAATCGTCGCCGTGGAAGATCTGCGCAGCGGAAAGCCCGTCACCGCCGCGCAGGTGAAGCTCCAGGACTGCGAGTTCTATCCATCCCCTAAACTGGAGCAGCCATCGCTTGATCAGGTCATCGGCCGCGTTCCCCGCAGCCCGATCGCGGCCGGAGCGGTCGTTGATCCCGCGCTGTTCGATGCGCCCAAAGAGGTCGCCAACGGAGACATTGTCTCCGTTGAAGTCCAAAGCGGCGCAACCAAACTCGCGCTCGAAGGCCGCGCGCAATCCTCCGGCAGCCGTGGCCAGATAATTCCCATCCGCAATCTCGCTACGGGAAAAAGCTTTTCCGCGCGCGTTGTCGATCGCGGCCGTGTCCTGCTGAATGCTTCCTCTACCGCTGTAAAGGATGCCGGTAAATGAAATTACATTTCCATCTGCGCCTAATGTTCGTCATCGCCGTTGCGGCAGCCGCGCTTCCTTGCCCGGCTCGCGGCCCCAAGCTCAAGAAAGACAAACCTTCCGAGCCTACCGCGCTCGACCGCTACATTGAAGACGCTATGCGCAGCGCTCCGCCGCCCACCGGCGCTTCTCCCGGCTCCATCTGGACGCCTGCCTCGCGGCTGACCGATCTCGGCCGCGACGTGCGCGCCAACCAGGTCGACGATATGATCACCGTCCTGGTCGCCGAGCATGCTTCCGCGGTTGCTACCGGCGCGACCAAAACCTCGCGCCAGTCCACCGCTACCAACAACATCGCCGCGCTTGCCGGCGTGACCCGCGCCACCGGACCCTGGGCGAATCTGGCGAATCTCTCCGGCAACTCTAAGCTCGATGGCGAAGGCTCAACCACCCGCCAGACCGACCTGACCACAACCCTCGCCGCTCGCGTCACCCACGTGCTCCCCAACGGATATTTGGTGATCGAGGGCGCGAAGGATCTGCAGGTCAATGCCGAGCGGCAGACAGTCGTTGTCCGCGGCGTGGTGCGCCCGGAAGATCTCTCGCCGGGCAACGTCGTGCTTTCAAGCCACATCGCTCAGCTCGAGGTCCACATCAACGGCAAAGGCGTGGTGAATGACGCGGTCCGCCGGCCCATGTTCCTCTACCGCCTGCTGCTCGGGATTCTGCCTTTCTAAACCGGTTATGTCTAGGCTCTACGCAATCCTTCTTCTCTTCGCGTTGCTGCCCGCGGCATCGCCTACGCCCAGCCGCTTGAAGGAGCTCGTCTCGTTCGAAGGCGTCCGCGACAATCAGTTGATCGGCTACGGCCTCGTCGTGGGTCTCGCCGGCACCGGCGACCGCCAGCAAACCATCTTTTCCGCCCAGAGTTTGACCAACATGCTGCAGCGCATGGGCCTCACCGTGAATCCCGGGGCCATCACGGTAAAGAACACCGCCGCCGTGATGGTCACCGCAACGCTCCCGGCCTTTGCGCAGCCCGGCTCTCACATCGACGCCACCACCGCCGCCATTGCCGATGCGCAGAATCTTCAGGGCGGTCTGCTCCTGCTCACCAGCCTCCGCGGCGCCGATGGCCAGGTCTATGCCGTAGCGCAGGGCCCCGTGGTCACCGGCGGATTTGCTGTAGGTCGCGGTTCCAATAATCAAAGCGTCAATCATCCCACTGTCGGCCGTGTTCCCGCCGGCGGCATCGTCGAGCGCCCCGCGCCCTCGGTCAATCCAAACGGAACTTTGCACCTTCAGCTTCACGATGCCGATTTCACTACCTCCGCCCGAATTGCCGATGCCGTGAATCAGAAGTTTGGTGCGGGCGCCGCGCCGCTCGCCCACGCCGACAACTCCGCGCTGGTCACCGTCTCGATCCCGGCGGCATACAATTCCCGCTCGATAGAGTTCATCTCGGAATTGCAGCAGCTCGCGGTCGAGACCGACCGTCCTGCTCGCGTCGTGGTCAATGAGCGCACCGGAACGATCGTCATGGGCGGCGACGTCAGGATTGCGCCGGTCGCCATCATGCACGGCAATCTCTCGGTCGAAATCCAGACTACATTCGCCGTTTCACAGCCCGCGCCTTTCTCTTCCGGGAAAACCGAGGTCGTCCCGCAGGTCACTGTCGGGGCCAAGGAGGAGAAATCCCGCAACGTCGTTTTAAAGCAGGGCGCGACAGTCGAGGAGTTGATCCGGGCCCTTTCCGCTATCGGCTCCACCCCGCGCGACATCATCGCCATCCTGCAAAATCTGAAAGCCGCCGGCGCCCTCGAAGCCGAACTGGACGTGATCTAAGCCATGATCGACAAAGTCTCACCCTCGCTTACTCCGCCTCCTGCCCAGGAAAAGCGGAACGATCCCGCCAAAATCGAAAACGCCGCCAAACAGTTCGAATCGCTGCTGATCGGCCAGATTCTCAAGTCCATGCACGAGGCCGGTTCAGCCGGCTGGATGGGGACCTCCGACTCGTCGGCTGATTCTGCCATGGAGTTGGCCGAAGAGCAGTTTGCCCAGGCCATTGCGTCCCGCGGCGGCCTGGGGTTGGCTAAGCTGATAACAAAAGGGTTAACAACTCGCTAGAATTTCGCCCACTCGGTACGATAAGAAAATAAAGGTGCTTTGATGCGAATTCCGCCAACCGGAAAAAGCGAGCCAGTCAGCCCGGCGTCCCCCGCCCAGCCGAACGCCGCCGCCCCGGCACCACCAGCGGCAGGCACGGATCACGCTGATCTTTCAGCTCTTTCCCGTGCAGTCGGGGGACTGGGTACCGGCCGCCTCGAAGAAATCCAATCCGCTGTAAATGCAGGGACTTATGTGGTCGATGCCAAGGAATTGAGCCGGCGGATCGTGGATTTCTACCTCACCCGCGTCGATTAACTCTTTTTTATCAAGCTTCTGCCGAAATTCGCCCGCTCGCTGTCTGCGCCCCGGTCGCCGGGCTGACTTTCTCCCACGCTTCCGACATCGTGGCCAGCAAAACGGCGACTTCGGCGAGCGGCGCTTCGGTCTTTTCGAAATTGGCAGTCAGCAAGCGGCGCTCGATGTAATCGTAAAGCTCCCGGAGATCATGTGCCAACGCCGGATCAGCCTGTGGATTCAATGATATGGCCAGCTCGCGCACGATGCTCGACGCTTTAGAAATCGCCCGCCCACGCTCTGCCGTCTCGCCGACCGCCCCGTGCTCCCGGGCGTCCCGTACCGCATCGAGAGCCGCGCGGTAAAGCATGCGGACCAGCTCGATCGGCTCGGCCCCAACGATGTTGGCTTCCAGATACGCGGTGTAGGGATTGCTCGGCATGTTCAGCACCTAAAGGGCTTATCGGCTCAAATTCGGGGTTTTGTCGTAGTACCTGAAGGCGGGCGGACTACTCGTTCTGCTGGTGAAACTCTTCGGCGAGCCGCAGAATGTACTCCGGAGGAATCTGGTTGACCACTTCTTTTGTTTTTTTGTTGACGATACGAATCACAGGGAGTCGCGTCTGCCGGTCGAGCAGGAAAGTGAGCTCGTTGTTGTCGCCAAAGTACTGGGCGGCATTGAGGGCATGAACGGCCTGGATGATATCCCGGTTTTCGGCCGGATCGGGTGTTACGGGAGCTGGAGCCATGACCGCGCCAAGTCCTAACCCGTTGATTCCCGTGATGTCCATAATGGCATCCTGGCGGGAGCAGCTTCGCCCCCTCGTTAGGCTTTTCGGCCCGCTGGGGCGAGTTTTTCAAGTTTTTCACTAAAGTTTTCGGGATTCCGGTCGATTTTTGACTGAAATGAGGTTTTCGCCTGCTGGTTGGCTGATAGTTAGCATTCTGCTTAGCCCAACAGTTAATGCCGGGCAAGCGTCCGGCAACCCTGGCGGCGTGAAGGCCGAAGACAAAGCCAAGCCAGCGGATCCGGGTGTAGCGGCCGTTCCGCCTGCCAAAGCCACAATGGAGACCACGGCTCAAAAGCAGCGCGACGCGACCCTGGCGGCAATGCAACAATCGCTCGAAAAGCAGCGTGCGGCGGTGGCGGCCGGTGTTGCGGCGGACAAGAAGGGCGCGCCGGCGGTTGACGGATCATCCTTCTTCAACCTGCCTCCCATGCCGGCTCCGGCGAATTTGCCCGCGGCGTTCGCGATGCCCGAGGCCGGGATGCCGGATGTGGATTGCCAGCCCGTACCTGAAGCGCAGGTGACGCCGGCCGTCGAGGAAGCGGCGCGGCGGGAGGGGCTCGAGGCGAAACTCATCGCCGCCGTGATCGAACAGGAATCCGGCTTTCGCCCGTGCGCGATTTCCGTAAAGGGCGCGCAAGGGCTGATGCAGCTCATGCCCGACACGGCCGATCGATTTGGCGTGAAAGATCCGTTCGATATCAAGCAGAACATCGACGCCGGGGCGAAGTTTTTGAAGGAACTGATCACGCGATATAACGGCGATCTATCGCTGGCGCTCGGCGCGTACAACGCCGGCTCGGGCAAGGTAGATGCGGCAGGCGGCGTGCCGGATATTTCGGAGACGACCAATTACGTCAGCGAAATCCTGAAGAAGCTCGGGAAAGACGCGGCCGCGCCCAAGGCTGTCAATGCGATCAGCCCTGTGCCCGCACAGTGAAGAACAGAGACGTTCAATTTAACAGTAGCCACCCCGGAGCACATCGAGAGGAGTGTGTAAAGTGGGCGACGGGTGCTCAATTGTGCTCGGCGTTTATCCGCCTGCCGGCACAACGGCAAATAACTGCCCGGATCCCACTGTTATCCGAGCAGGTACTCTGCTGTGCGAAATCCACGATGCCGTCCTCAGACCGCCAATGCGACGCATGGCGGCTCCGTGGCTCACCTGCTCGAAAGCCCAGTTCGCGGCGATTCCCCAGTTCTGACCGAGCTTGTACCGAAGCCGCTAACAGCAGGCCGCGCCGAAGGCGATTAATGCGATCAGCCCTGTGCCCGCACAGTGAAGAACGTCAGGCGATGCTGCGCTGTGAAGATTCGCGGGATCAGTCCCAGCGCAATGCGACCATTGGATCGACGCGGCTGGCTCGCCGGGCAGGGACGTAGCACGCGGCCAACGCCACCGCGAACATCACAGCAGAGACTCCAGCGTAGACCAGCGGGTCTGAAGGACTAACGCCGAAAATCAGACTTGCCAGCACGCGGCGCAGGAGGAACGCACCGACCAGCCCGGCGGCGATTCCGAGAGCGCTGAGTTGGATTCCCCGGCGAAGCACATCGCTAATAATCTCCCGCGACGACGCGCCGAGGGCCACGCGTACGGCGATCTCGCGTGTACGCTGCGTCACCGACCAGGAGACAACGCCGTAAATACCGACTAGCGCCAGCACTATGGCCAGGGCCGCGAACGATGCCAGCAGTGCCATGGTCCATCGCCGCGCGGCGGCGGATTCCGCGACCACGGCATCCATGGTGCGGATTTCTGAAATGGCAACATCCGCGTCAGCCCCGTGAATTGCCGACCGCACGGCACCGATCAGCGATGCCGGGTTGCCGGCGGTGCGCACGACAATCGACAAAGGAGCCAATGCCGGGTAATAGAGATCGAGGCTCGGCTCCGAATCCAGCCCGAATTGCTTAACGTCAGCGACGACGCCAATGATGGTGGACCATGTCGGATTCGGCCCCCAAGGCCCGGTGATGAATTTGAGACCCACGGGGTTCTTGTCCGGCCAGAATCGCCGCGCCATAGCCTCGTTAATCATGACCACGGGCTGATTCAGATCCCGTTCAGTGAAGGCACGGCCGGAGAGAATCGGAATGCGCATCGCGCGGAAATATTCCGGGCTGACCCACCGGGTTTGAGCGGCGGGAAGGGCCTCGGGATTGATGAGCGGGCTTCCCGGCACGTTGAAGCGGCCGGCGCTCGCATGATTGGAGCTCAGGGGTAATAAATTCGTAGACGCGAATGAATCGACGCCGGGAATCTGCTTGACGCGTTCCTCGATGCGGCGGAAGAGGACATCCGGCTTGTGCGAATCCGGAACTGTGAGCCGCATGGTGAGGAGTCCGGCAGGGCTGAATCCGGGATGCACGTGCAAGAGGCGCACAAAACTCCTGACGAGAATGCCCGCGCCGACGACCAACACGATCGCCAGCGCGAATTCGGCGACCACGAGCGCCGAGCGCATTTTCCCGGCGCTGCCGCCGGTGGCCGATCCATTCTTGATGACGGTGTTGGTGTCGGTGCGCAGCGTGTGCATCACGGGTGCGGCGCCAAATGCTACACCGGTAGCGAGCGAGACCACGAAGAGGAAACCCAGCACATTCCAATCGACAGACGTTTCGACGGGCGAGAGCCATTTCAATCCTAGCTCTCCCACGGCAAATCCCGCTGCGCCACCCATGGCCGCGAGAAGAAAGCTCTCGGTGAACAGTTGGCGCGCAATGCGCCAGGTTCCTGCGCCTAGGGCGATCCTCACGGCGATCTCGCGCGATCGTCCGCCGGCGCGCGCCAGCAGAAGACTCGCCACGTTGCTGCACGCGATCAACAGCACGAGCACGACGGCGCCGAATAGCATCAACAGCGCCGGACGAACGCTTCTGGTGAGATCCTCCTGAAGATTCGATACCTGCATGCCCCAGCCGGTGCTGGTTTTTGGACGCTCGGCGGCAAGGCGCGCGGAGAGGGCCGACAGGCGGCGGGAAGCCTGCTGCGTGGTAACGTGCGGGTTCAGTCGGGCGACAAATGCCATGGCATGGCGTACGGGATTGGTCATTTCATCGCCATATAGGGGGCCGGGCGGCAACCACAAGTCGGCCCAATCGGGAAGATTGAAACCGGCGGGCATCACGCCGATCACGGTAAAGATGTGATCATTCAGGCGGATGGTTTTGCCGATCACAGAGGGTGCAGCGGCGAAGCGGGTGCGCCAAAGGCGATGGCTGAGCAGGACGGAGTCGGGCGATTCCGCAGCGGCGAAAGCGCGGCCGAGCGCCGGCGCGACGCCAAGCACGTGCAGAAAATTGGTGGAACAAAATCCGCCCTGAACGCTGAGCGCTTCGGCGCCGGGTGCAGTGAGCACCAGTTCGTAAGGAACAAAGCGATACCACGCGGCGCCTTCAAAAAGATCGCGCTGCTTGCCCCAGAGATCCAACTCGGGAGGAGATGCGCCGATCTTGGGAAACATGGGCAGAAGCCTGTTCTGGGACAGGTAGGTATCCCAGGCGACGACCAACCGCGACGGATCGCGATACGGCAGCGGTTTGAACAGGACCGCGTGAACGACGCTAAATATGGCGGTATTGGCGCCGATTCCGAGGGCCAGGGTGAGGACGGCGACGGCGGCGAAAACCGGCGACCGGAGAAAACCGCGGGCGGCGTAGCGAAGGTCACGAATCAGAGTGTCCATTATTCATTCAACGTAGTTATTGTATAGCGCCGGATCTCGAAGCATTACGGCCGGCACATTTAGTAGACAAACTACACAATGTGCCATAGAATGTCTACACAATGCGACGCAGGGAAACCGAACGGGTGGAGCTGCTGCAAGGGACGCTGGATCTGCTGATTCTGCGCACGCTGGCGGCCGGGCGGGCGCACGGGCACGCGATCGCCAAGCACATTCAGCGAACGTCGGAAGAATTGCTGCAGGTCGAAACCGGGTCTTTGTATCCGGCGCTGCACCGGCTGGAGGCGAAGGGCTGGATTGCGGCTTCCTGGGAGCTGTCGGACAAGGGCAAGCGGGCGCGGTACTACCGGCTGACGCGGCCGGGGCGGAAACAGTTGGCCGCCGAGCAAACGAAATGGCAGGCCTTTTCGCGCGCGATGGGGATGATTCTGAATCCGGTGGAGGAGAAGGCGCGATGAATTCTTTGTGGCGAAAGCTGATCTGGCGGGTGCGGCGGAACGACAGAGAAGCCGAGTTGCGCGAGGAGCTCGCGTTTCATCTCGAAGAAGAAGCGGGCGAGCGGCGGGCGGAGGGGATGCACGAGCCAGAAGCGCGGCAGGCGGCGCGGCGGGGGCTGGGCAATTTCATGCTCGTCCAAGAAGACACGCGCGCGGCGTGGGGATGGACGTGGATCGAGCAACTGTTGCAAGACGTGCGCTATGGCTTGCGGACCATGGCGGCGAACCGGATGTTCACGGTGCTGGCGGTCGCGTCGCTGGCGCTGGGTATCGGAGCCAATACCGCGATCTTCAGCTTCATGGATTCGATTCTGCTGCGCTCGCTGCCGGTGGCGGATCCGGCATCGCTCGTGGTGCTGAACTGGCACGCCAAGACAGATCGGCGCGATTTCGTGATGCACGCGATGAGCGGCGAGACGTGGGACTCACCATCGGGAGTCGAGAGCGGCATTTTTCCGTATCCAGTTTTTGAATTGTTTCGGAAAAACGACGCGGTGTTTTCGAGCGTGTTCGGACACTTTCGCTATTGGCCGTTGAGAAGTCTGAATGTGACGATCAAAGGGCAGGCGGAAGTTGCCGGGGGATGGAATGTATCGGGCGATTATTTTCGGGGGCTGGGAGTGCAACCGGTCGCCGGGCGTCTGATTATTCCAGACGATGACCGCGCGGGAGCCGCGCCCGTTGTGGTGGTCCGGTACGGGTTTGCGGAAAGACGTTTCGGCGGCGCGGCGAAGGCCGTAGGGAAGCAGGTGCTGATCAATAATCTGCCGTTCACGGTGGTGGGCGTGACGCCGCCCGAATTTTTTGGCGCCGATCCGGCGGCGAATCCGGATATTTTTCTTCCAATCCACGCCAATGAACTGTTGGGAGCGGGGCATCAGTTTGGCTTTCGAGCGGAGGACTATCTTGACCGGCACTACTACTGGATCCAGATCATGGGCAGATTACGTCCCGGGGTCAGCGTGGCGCAGGCGCAGGCGGTGGTGGCGCCGCAGTTTCATCAATGGGTGGAGAGCACGGCGGATGAAAAGGAGCGCGCGAATCTTCCCGAACTGATGGTGAAGGAAGGTGCGGCCGGACGCGCTACGCTGCGGCGGCGCTATTCGAGACCGCTCTACTTGCTGATGGCGCTGGTGGGATTGATGCTGGCGCTGGCGTGCGCGAATGTGGCGAATCTGCTGCTGGCGCGGGCTGCGGCGAGGCGGCGGGAGATTGCGCTGCGGATGAGCGTCGGCGCGGGCCGCGCTCGCGTGGTGCGGCAACTGCTGACGGAAAGTGTGCTGCTGGCGTCGCTTGGCGGGGCGGCGGGCGTGCTGTTGGCGATCTGGGGGATGCGGTTTCTCACATTGCTGCTGGCGAACGGCCAGGCGAATTTTACGCTGCGCGCGGAGCTGAACTGGCACGTGCTGGCAGCGGCGGCGGGACTTTCGGTTTTGACGGGCGTGCTATTTGGGCTCGCCCCGGCACTCGAAGCGACGCGCGGGGACCTGATGCCGGCGCTGAAGACGGGGCGTACGAGCGGGGCGGGGCGGCCGCGGCGCGTCGGCATGCGGCACGTGCTGATGGCGGGGCAAGTGGCGATTTCACTCGTGATGCTGGTAGCGGCGGGGCTGTTTGTGCGGACGCTCGATAATCTGGAATCGATCGAGCTGGGATTCAACCGCGAAAACGTTCTGCTGTTTCAGTTGGACGCGCGAAAGGCGGGGCACAAGGAGCCGGAAATCGAAAGTTTTTACGCCGCGCTGCGCAAGAAGTTCAGCGAGATTCCGGGCGTGCGGAGCGCGAGTCTTTCGGAAGATTCGCTGATTGACGCGGGGTCCGGACGCGATATCAGCGTGGCCGGCGCGCGGCCGAATCAGGCCAACCGCTATTTGCGGGTCGGGCCGGAATTTTTTACGACCATGCAGATTCCGATTCTGGCGGGACGAGGGATTGAAGAGCGCGACCGGCCTGGTGCGCCCGCTGTCGCGGTGGTGAACGAGGTATTTGTCCGGGCCAACCTGGGCGGCCGGAATCCGCTGGGGCAGCATCTGATTCTGTGGGAACAGGGAGAAGGCAGCCGCATCGGGCGCGATATGGAGATTGTCGGGGTGGCGAAGAACGCGCGTTACGGGCGGTTGACGGAGAAGATTCCGCCGGTGGTGTACATGCCGTACGACCAGGGCTTCCCAGCGCCGGAGCAGATGGTGTACGCGCTGCGCACGGGGGGCGATCCGCTGCGGTACGTCCATGCCGTTCGGGAAATTGTGCAGCAGGCGGACGCGCGCGTGCCGGTGACAGAGGTCAGAACGCAAGTGGCGGACATCGACCAGACGATCAGCCAGCAGATCACGTTCGCCAGGCTGTGCACGGGCTTCGCGATTCTTGCGCTCGTGATCGCATGTGTGGGTCTCTACGGCACGGTTTCGTATAACGTCGCGCGGCGCACGGGCGAGATCGGGATCCGGATGGCGCTGGGGGCGCAGGCGAGCGGGGTGGTGCGGATGGTTTTGGGAGAGGTGCTGGCGGTGGCAGCGGCGGGGGTCGGGATCGGGCTTGCGATGGCGCTGGGCGCGGCGAAGTTTGTGGCATCGTTTCTCTACGGGATCCAGGCGAATGACCCGTTGACGCTGGCGCTGGCGGTGGGAACACTCGCGGGCGCGGCGACGCTGGCGGGTTACGTGCCGGCGAGGAGAGCGGCGAGTATCGATCCGATGAGCGCGCTGCGGAATGAATGAGGCCGGGAATGCCGGCGCGACAATTGTAAACAAGCGTACGGCGGCGGCAGTCGTCAGTACAGTATCCTCGGGGATTGATTCGTCCACTTGCGATCATCCTGATTTGTGGAGTTTTTGCGTGCGCGCAGCAAGCTCCGCCGAACGACTCACAGAAATTCACCGTGATCGTCACCGGCACGTTTGTGCCGATGCCGCTCGAAGATGTGAACCGCAGCGTGGAGGTGCACGAGATCGGTCACGAGCGGACGCTCTACGGCTCATTCGCGGATGTTTTGAAGGATGACGCCTCGATCGATTTGCGGCAGCGCGGGCCGGATGACGTGCAGGGAGATCTTTCGATCCGCGGAGGGACGTTTGCGCAGACGCTGGTCCTGCTGAACGGGCTGCGGCTGAATGATGTGCAGTCGTCGCATCACAATCTGGATCTGCCGCTGCCCGTGGAAGCCATGAGCGAGGTGCAGATTCTGCACGGGTCGGGATCGACCGAGTATGGGTCGGACGCAGTGACGGGTGTGGTGAACATCATTGCGCGACCGGAGAGCCCGGAAGTGCGGATTCGGGCGGCCGTGGGGAATTTCGGCGTCAACCAGGAAAGCATCGTAGCGGCGGGGGGGACGAAGCGGCTGGATGGCGCGCTGTTTGTGGCGCGCGATTTTTCAAGCGGGTTCCGGCCGGATCGCGATTACCGGAATCTGTTCGAGACTGCGATTGCGCACGGGACGACGCAGCTTGGGTCGACGGATGTTTTGCTTTCGATGAGCGACCGCCCGTTCGGCGCGGATCAATATTACGGCAACTTCGATTCGTGGGAGCGCACGAAGGGCTGGTTCGCGTCGGCGCGGCAGGAGATGGGCGCGAATACGGAAGCGGATTTTGCGTACCGGCGGCATACGGACTTGTTCGTTCTGTTTCGAGACCAGCCACAAATTTTTACGAACCGGCATGTGATCGAAAGTTGGGAAGGCGATTTGCGGCGCAAGGAGGATTTTCACGGCGCGGGGCGCGTGTTCTATGGGATCGAGACATACGCCGATACGATCGACAGCAACAATCTGGGACGGCATGCGCGGATTCGCGAGGCCGGATACGCGGCTTACGAAGCGGTGTGGCGCAAGCGGTTTTCATTCAGCGCGGGAGTGCGGGACGAGATTTACGGGTCGTTCAACAACGAGGTCAGCCCGACGGTTGCGGCGGGAGTGTGGATTTCAGAGAAGTGGAAACTGCGGGCGTCGGCGGGGCGCGCGTTCCGGCTGCCGACGTACACGGACCTTTATTATCACGATCCGGCGAATGTCGGATCGCCCAATCTGCGGCCCGAGAGCGCGTGGAACTTCGAAGGCGGGGCGGAGTGGAGGCCGGCGGCACGGGTGCGTGCGGAGCTGACGGTGTTCGAGCGGCAGGATCGCGACCTGATCGATTACGTGCGCTATTCGGCGAATGATATCTATCGCGCGACGAATTTTCAGCGGCTGTCGTTCACGGGCGTGGAAGCGGCGGCGCATCTGCGGGCGGGACGCGCGCAAACGGTATCGATTGGATACACGGGGCTGGCCGGAGACCGGGCGGCGCCGGCCGGCGTGATCTCGAAGTACGTGTTCAATTACCCCGTGCACAGCGGCGTGGTTTCGTGGCAGGGAGCGCTGGGGCGCGTGGTGGCGGCGCGGACGAGAATCGGGGTGATCGAGCGGTATGGCAGCGGGGCGTATGCGATTTGGGATGCGTCGGCGGTGCGTGCGAGCGGGCGCATCCGGCCGTTTCTTCAAGTCACGAATTTGACGGGCACCGTTTACCAGGAGATTCCGGGTGTGGTGATGCCGAAGCGCGGGGTGATTGGGGGCGTCGAGTGGAAGCTGTGGTGAATGAGGCGCCGGAGATGTTTGTGCGATACGCTCTTTCTGCGGAGGGTGAATGGCGAGCGGGAATGCAAGGGCGATTCTGACGCAAATCGCGGAATTGCTGGAAAACGGGCATGACGATTTCGCCGCGGTAATGGTCCGGGACGCTCTGGCGGGAAGCGATCAGGAACTCGAGAAATTTTTCATCTCGAATGAGCTTTGGGGCGGAGCGGGGTCGCTGGCGGACCAGGCGCTGGTGGAGGACAAAGAGCGGCGCAGGAAGCTGGAGGGGCTGCTGATCCAGTTGGGGCGACGGCAAATCGAAACGGGCAAGACGAACGTACGCACAAAAATGTGGGTGACGGCATTTGAAAAGTGGCAAAGGCCGCAGGCGGGTTAGGCCGCGCTTGTTTTTTCGCCAAGACGAAAGTATGCTGCTGAAGACCGGGGCCGGGAGGGGAACTGTGCGGAACGTCTCAGTAGCGGCGGCGATGGCATTGGTCGGGTTCGCGGCATATGCCGAGAACTGGCCGCAGTGGCGCGGGCCGGAGCTGAACGGCGTCAGCCACGAGAAAAATCTGCCGGTGCGCTGGACGCGCGAAGAGAATGTCGCGTGGAAGCTCGCAATGCCGAGCTGGTCAGGCGCGACGCCGATCATCTGGGGCGAGCGGATTTTCCTGAACGTGGCGGACAAGGACGATCTCTATCTCTGGTGCGTGGATCGGGCGCAGGGCGTGGTGCTCTGGAAAAAGCACGTCGCCGGCGGGAACTTCAAAATCAACAAACAGAACATGTCGTCGCCATCGCCGGTGACAGACGGAACGAGCATCTACGTGATGACCGGCAACGGCATTTTCAAGGGCTTCGATTTCTCAGGAAACGAGCTGTGGGCGCGCGATATTCAAAAAGACTACGGGCGTTTCGGGCTGAACTGGGGATACGCGTCGTCGCCGCTGCTGTTTGAAGATGCGCTGTACGTGCAGGTGCTGCACGGGATGAAGACGCGCGATCCGTCGTATCTGCTGCGCATCGATAAGAAGACCGGAAAAACGGTGTGGCGCGTCGAGCGGCCGACCGAAGCCGTGCATGAATCGCCGGACGCATACACGACGCCGGCGCTGCTGCGATACGACGGCAAGGTTGAAATCGTGGTGAGCGGCGGGGATTGCGTGACGGGACACGATCCGGCGACGGGCAAGGAACTGTGGCGCGGCAACGGTTTCAATCCGCAAAAAGACGGAGCTTATCGCGTGATTGCATCGCCGGTGGTCGAAAACGGAGTGGTGTATGCGCCGACGCGCGTGCGGCCGCTGCAGGCGTTTCGAGCGGGAGGACGCGGCGATGTCACAGAAACGCACAGGCTGTGGGCGTTTCAGAACGGTCCGGACGTGCCGACGCCCGTGACCGATGGAACTTACTTCTACGTCGTGAACGACCGCGGCATCGTGTGGTGCCTGGATGCCAAGACGGGTAAGGAAATCTGGGGACCGCAACGGATCAAACACGGCATCTACAGCGCGTCACCAGTGCTGGCGGATGGGAAGATCTACATTACGAATGAAGACGGCGTGACGACGGTGTTCCGCGCGGGGCCGAAGTTCGAGTTGCTTGCCGAAAACAATATGGACGATTACACGCTCAGCTCGATTGCGATTTCGGACGGACAGATTTTTCTGCGCACGGCGCAGTTTCTCTACTGCATCGGCAAGCGGGCGGGCCGCTAAGGTTTACGAAGGTTTGTAATACAGCACCATGCCGGCGCCTGCCGCGGTCATTAGAAAGCCGACATACAGCAGCGGATGAGGCGCAGTTTTGGGCGGGTGCGCCCACATGGAGACCAGTACGTTGATCAGCGGCGCGCCGCCGAACACCAGGGGCATCACGTATGCGGGCAGGCCGCCGGCTTTAAAAGCATAAATGATGAACACGGCGCCGATCGCGCCAACTGCGCCGCCGATGGTGGCCCAAATGGAGCCCGCCATGTTGAATCCGCCGAGGCCACCCTGCGAGGAGAGGCTCACCACCGGCA
Organism: Bryobacteraceae bacterium; assembly: GCA_035280425.1. GTDB lineage: Bacteria > Acidobacteriota > Terriglobia > Bryobacterales > Bryobacteraceae > QHXW01. The sequence goes on from DATEFW010000024.1 coordinate 392,347, forward strand.
CGAGAATGCCAATCAAAACGTAGGCGACGCCCACACAGAGCAGGGCGCGCATGGGATTGCCGAGCAGCGTGGTCCCTTTGTGCAAACTAGGTCCATACACACCCCAGGCGAACACGGCGCCCAGGGCGAATGCGATCCAGATCATTGAACGCCTCTTTTGGACTGGAATTTTGTTATCTGTTTCAACCGTTGCAGCTTTCGGCGGTGGGTGCATGGATAAATCCTAACAGGTCCGGCGTACGGTCTCCTTAAGTTTTCTTCCGGCGAATGACGCGATCCAGACTCAGCGGCCCCGGCCCGGCCGCCAGCAGGTACAGAAACACGAAGCAGTAAACGACTGCCAGCTCGCCGCCGTTTTGAATCGGCCAGAGCGCGCGCGGCTGGTGCGCCCGGAAATACGCAACCGCCATCTCGCCGGCGAGGATAAAGGCAGCGGGCCGGGCAAATAATCCTAAGAGCAGCAGCAGTCCCCCGAACGTTTCGATAACGCCGGCGGTCCAGAATAATGAGAAGGCCGGCGGCGTTGCGCCTTTTCCGATGCCGCCGAATAGCCCGAAGAACTTCTGATAACCGTGGAGTGAAAATGTGAAAGCCACCACGATCCGCATGATAGAGCGCATCATTGGCTCGCAGGAAGCCATCCAGTTTCGCAATGTTCCTCCCGATTAGAAGCCCGGCGTCTTAGCGGCGGGCGGCGAAAGCTCAATCCGAGTCTCAAATGCTATCACAGGGCCGGACTACTCCTGTCCACTACAGGACAGGCCGCTTGTGGCATACTACGTGGAAATTCTCAAAAGGTTACGAATTTCAAGCGAGTCAACAGGCATTGCGGCTCGTCTACTGGAGAAGATACACACACATGGCCGACACAGCAGCCGCAACAAGACCACCTCGACTGACGTTGCTCCAGTGGACCATCTGCGCGATGGCCGCGATCGGATTTGCGTTCGATACCTATCACCTGCTGGTTCTGCCGCTGATTGTGCGGCCGGCGCTGCTCGAGATCGGCAAGCTCAGGCCCGGTACGCCGGAGTTTAATTCGTGGGTCGGGCTGCTGTTCTATGTCCCGGCAGTGGCGGGCGGCATTTTCGGACTGATCGGCGGATACCTCACAGACCGGCTGGGGCGCCGGCGAGTGCTGGTGTGGAGCATCTTGCTTTACGCTTTTTCGGCTCTGGGCGCGGGATACGTGACGTCGCTGTGGATGCTGCTGCTTTTACGCTCGACGACGTTCATCGGCGTATGCGTAGAATTCGTGGCGGCGGTGGCTTGGCTGGCGGAACTGTTTCCGGACCGCGATCAGCGGGAAAGAGTGCTGGGATATACGCAGGCGCTTTCCTCGATCGGTGGCGTGATGGTGACGGGCGCTTACCAATTTTCGGTGATGTTCAGCCAGTCGCTGCCGGCGATCTACGGATCCCATGCGCCTTGGCGGTACACGCTGATTTCGGGTGTAATCCCGACGATTCCGCTGATCGTGATCCGGCCGTTTCTGCCGGAATCGCCGGCCTGGCAGCAGAAAAAAGCCGCGGGAACTTTGAAACGTCCGAGCTTCGCAGAACTGTTCCAGCCGGCGTACCGCCGCACGACATGGATTACGGCGCTCATGTTTGCCTGCAGTTTCGGCGCGGCGTTCGGCGCCATCCAGCACACGCCGCGGATTGTGCCCGGGCTTCCAGAGGTGATGCATCTGCCGCGCAACGCGCAGGAAAAGATCATCGGCGCGGTGCAGCAATACCAGGAAACGGGCGGTCTCGTCGGGCGCATCGTGCTGGCGTTTCTGGCGGTGCGGATTATCAGTCGGAGAAAGCTGCTGCGGGTATTCCAGGTGCCCGGGCTGGTGATCGTGCCGCTGGTGTTTCTGTACCCGGCGCTCCACAATCTCGAAATGCTGAAGTGGGGAATCTTTCTCGCCGGATTTCTTACGGTGGCGCAGTTCAGCTTCTGGGGGAATTATCTGCCGCTGGTTTATCCGACGCATTTGCGCGGCACCGGCGAGAGCTTCGCGGCCAACATCGGCGGGCGGATGATCGGGACGGCGGCGGCGCTCGCGACCACGCAAATGGCGAATGTCATGCCGGGCGCGGGAGCCAACACGAAACTGGCGTATTCCGCGGCGGCAGTGGCTTTTTTGGTTTATGCCGTCGGTTTCCTCGCGAGCTTCTGGCTTCCTGAACCCAAGCAGGACCGGCTGCCGGACTGATGGGCGGCGGTCCCGGCTGGTTCGCTATGCTATCTAGAGTCGGACGGTGCAGCAGAGGGGGCTGGGCCTGAGATCCGCGACGGGAATTTGAGGAGAAACTCGTGATTACGGAACCGCCGAAGGATGTGCTTCCCGACGAAGCGACCGAAGTCGGCAATTATTTCGTTTCCAACTATCCGCAATATTCTTTTTGGAAACCCGAACGCGTGGGCGAAGCTCTCCAGGCGCTGGACCGCGCTCCGAAGCCGGGCACGCCGCTCGGTATTTACCTGCACATTCCGTTTTGCCGCAAGCGCTGCCACTTTTGCTACTTCAAGGTCTATACGGATAAAGACAGTTCGCAAATCGAAGGCTACCTGGATGCCGTGATCCAGGAACTGACGCTCTATTCGCAAAGGCGCTTCATTGGCGGTAGGAAGCCGAAGTTCATTTATTTCGGCGGCGGAACACCTTCCTACATTTCCACGCGGCAGCTCACGCGGCTGGTGAGTGGCATGAAGAAAGCCCTTCCTTGGGATGAAGTCGAAGAGTTTACGTTTGAATGCGAGCCGGGCACTCTGACTGAGCCAAAGCTCCAGGTGATCCGGGATCTCGGCGTGACGCGCCTCAGTCTGGGGATCGAACATTTTGACGATCACGTGCTGGAGATCAACGGGCGCGCGCACGGTTCGCGGGAAATCGGGGCATCGTACAAGTTTGCGCGCTCCATCGGATTTCCGCAGATCAACATCGATCTGATCGCCGGGATGATGGGAGAGACTACGGAGAAATGGCAGGAATGCGTCCGCAAGACCATTGCGCTCGACCCGGACAGCATCACCATCTACCAGATGGAAATCCCTTACAACACGACGATCTTCAAGGAGATGAAAGTTCTCGGGCAGAGCGTGGCGCCGGTTGCCGATTGGAAAACCAAGCGGGAGTGGGTCGATTACGCATTCTCGGAATTCGAAAAAGCCGGCTACACGGTGACGAGCGCGTACTGGGCCGTCAAAGATCCCGCGCGATCGCGATTTTTTTATCGCGATTTGCTGTGGACCGGCGCAGACATGGTGGGACTGGGCGTGGCATCGTTCTCCCATGTGGGCGGCACGCATTTTCAAAATGAGCACGAGTTCGAGTCTTACATCGCCAAACTGCATCAGGGCCGGCTCCCCATCTACCGCGCTTTGACCACGACGCCTGAAGAGAGGATGATTCGCGAGCTGATTCTGCAAATGAAACTCGGCCATGTGCGGCGGGCCTACTTTCGGGACAAGTTCGGTGTGGATATTCGCCAGCGGTTCGCGGACCCGATGAGGCGGCTAGGGGAAAAGGGGTTCCTGATGCCGGACGAGAACGATCTGCGGCTCAATCGCGAAGGTTTGCTGCAGGTGGACCGGCTGCTCTATGATTTCTTTCTTCCCCAGCATCAAAATGCGCGGTACGCATAAGTCCGGCGGCGACTCCATCCAAGGCCGGGCTGAATTCTTAAACTTGCACAAATGGCAAATCATCGGAACTATGACGCGATCGTAATCGGCGGCGGGCCCGCGGGTTCCACCGCGGCGGCGATCCTCGCGTCCGAAGGCCACCGGGTCCTCGTACTTGAAAAAGAAAAGTTTCCGCGCTATCACATCGGCGAGTCGCTGCTCCCCTATTGTTATTTCACGCTGGCGCGGTTGGGCATGCTGCCGCGCATGAAAGCTTCGCCGTTTGTCCGGAAATACAGCGTGCAGTTTGTTGACACGGAAGGAAAGGCGTCTCTGCCTTTTTACTTTTTCCAGCACTTGAAAAACGAAGCGTCGTGTACGTGGCAGGTATTGCGGAGCGAGTTCGATCAGATGCTGCTCGATAACGCGCGGGAGAAGGGCGCGGAAGTCCGGGAAGAGACTACGGTCCGCGAGCTGATCCGGGAGAACGGCGCGGTAGCGGGAGTGCAGGCGGTCTCGAAAAGCGGCGCGGTTGTGGCGTTTCATGCGCCGGTCACCATCGATGCCAGCGGCCGCGACGCGTTTGCCGTGACGCGCAATGAGTGGAAGGTGCGCGATCCGTTCCTGAATAAAATTTCGATATGGACTTACTACAGAGGCGCCATGCGCGACCCGGGTGTGGACGAAGGCGCCACCACGATCGCCTACGTTCCTGAAAAGGGCTGGTTCTGGTACGTTCCGTTGCACGACGATGTGGTGAGCGTGGGGGTAGTGGCCGAAAAGAATTATCTCTACAACGGAACGCGCGAACCGGCGGCGATCTTCCATCGCGAGGTAGAGAAGAATGCCTGGCTTAAGGAGCACCTTGCGCCCGGCACGCAATTCGGCTCTTATCGCGTCACGGGGGAATATTCATATCGCTCGCGGCACTGCGCGGCCAACGGATTGATTCTGGCCGGCGATGCGTTCGCATTTCTGGATCCCGTTTTTTCATCCGGCGTTTTTCTTGCTTTACGCAGCGGAGAGATGGCGGCCGATGCTGTTCATGCGGCGCTGAACGTGGGCGATTTTTCAGCCTCGCGATTTTCGCGGTATGGAATGGAACTCTGCCAGGGCATCGAGGCGATGCGAAAGCTGGTCTACGCTTTTTACGAACAGGCGTTCAGCTTCAGCGCATTCGTCAATCAATATCCTCACCTCAAGGGCGATGTGACCGACTGCCTCATCGGCAATTTGTTCCGCGATTTCGATCCGCTCTTTTCGGCTGTCGCAAAATTTGCAAAAATTCCAGAGCCGTTGGCACACGGCAAAGCCTTGCTAGAAAGCAAACCGGTCTCATGTCTGTAACGGCTCCGGGCTTCTTCGATCGCGGTCACATCGAAACCGTGCAACTCGGAAAGCTGCGGGCGCTTCTGGCAGCGCTCGCGCCGGAGAATCCTTTTTATTCGGCGAGACTCGAAGCGGCCGGGATCGGCGCCGATCTCGAAAGCCTCGATCAGTTTCGTGCGCGCGTGCCGTTCACATTTAAGCAGGAGCTGATCGACGATCAGCGGCGCCACGCGCCGTACGGATCGAATCTGACCTATCCCGAGGAGCGTTACACGCGTATCAGCCAGACCAGCGCCACCACCGGCAAGCCGCTGCGATGGCTGGATACGCCGCAAAGCTGGGCCTGGATGGCCGGCAACTGGATGCATGTTTTTCGCTCCGCCGGCGTCACTCCGCAAGATCGTATGTTTTTCGCGTTTTCGTTCGGGCCGTTCATCGGATTCTGGCTGGCATTCGAATCGGCAGCGCGCCTGGGTTGTCTCGCGATCCCTGGAGGCGGGCTGCGCAGTTCTGCGCGGCTGCAAACCATGATCGATAACGGCGCGACGGTGCTCTGCGCGACTCCAACTTACGCGATTCGGCTGGCGGAGGTCGCGGCTGAAGAAGGCATCGATCTGGCAACGACGAAGATTCGGATGCTGGTCGTCGCCGGGGAGCCGGGTGGCAGCATCCCGGGAACGCGCGCGCATATGGAAAAGCTGTGGCATGGCGCCCGCGTCGTGGATCATCACGGCATGACCGAAACGGGTCCGGTGACCTACGCCTGTCCGAAGCGGCCGGACGTGCTGCACGTGATCGAGTCGGGCTACATCGCCGAAGTCATCGATCCGGCGACCGGCCGCGCGGTCCCTGCAGGAACCAGAGGCGAGCTGGTGCTGACCAATCTCGGCCGCGTGGGCTCGCCGGTTTTGCGCTTTCGGACGGGAGACATGGTCGAGCAAGCGCCAGGCTCGCCCTGCGCGTGCGGCAGCTACGAGACGGCGCTGCAGGGCGGAATTCTTGGACGCTCCGACGATATGGTGGTGGTGCGCGGAGTCAATGTGTATCCCAGTGCCGTCGAAAATATTCTGCGCGGTTTCGGAGTCGCGGAGTATCGCGTGGAGGTGCAGGCGCAACGCACGCTTGCCGAATTGAGTATCCAGGTGGAGCTTTCGCGCGAGCACGGGGAGAGCGCAGGTGTCGCGGAGCGGCTGGAAGCGGCCTTGAGCAGCGCTCTTTCGCTGCGTATTCCCGTAACCGCCGTCGCTCCGGGCACGCTGCCGCGCTTCGAGATGAAGGCGCAGCGCTGGGTACGGGTTTAACGCCAGTCCAGCCAAGGCCCGATGTATACTGTCCGCATGGATCGCCGCACCTGGATCGCCGCATCGGTGGCCGCCGCGGGAACTTTGCTTGGCCAGAACAAACCCTCCGAGGAAGAGAAGAAATTATCCGCCGGCGAGCTGGAAAAGCTGCTCGAGAAAAAGGATGTTTTCTTTCTCGATGTCCGCGAACCGAAGGAACTCGAAGAACTAGGAACGATTAAGGGCTATACCAACATTCCGCTGGATCAGTTGGAGAAGCGGCTCTCGGAAATTCCCAAAGATAAGCTGATCATCACGGCTTGAAACCGCGGTGGCCGAGCTGCGCGTGCCGCGGCTATCCTCAGAAAAAACGGTTACAAAATTCTCGGCTCGTGCGGTCTCGCTGAGTGGAAAGAAAAGAAATATCCGCTGATCTACCCCAAGCAGAGCGAGAAGAAGTAAGAGTGGCAATCAGCCGAGGCAATACACTTTTCCATCCTGCGAGCCGATCACCAGTTTCCCCGCGGCGATCGCCGGGGACGCCGATAGCGGCGCGCCTGCGTTGAATTCCCAGAGTTTCTTGCCGCCCGCCAGATCGAGCACGTAAAGCCGCCCATCGTTCGATCCCACGTAAACGCGTTCGCCCGCAATGGCCGGCGAAGAATCGACGCGTGACCTCGTCACGAATGTCCAGATCGCCTTCCCGGTTTTCGCGTTGAGGCAGTGCACCATCTTGTCGCGCCCGCCAATCACGATCTTTCCATCGGTCACCGCGGCCGACGAGTAAAACGGAAAGTGGCGCTCCGGATGCTCGTAATGCCAGAGAATGTGATGCGTCGCCAGGTTCAGCCCGAGAACTTCGTTATTGAAGTTGCCGAAGTAAGCCATCTTGCCCGAAACTGCGGGCGACGCGGCGTTGTATCCTCCCGATGAGATGTGAAAAACTTCTTTGCCGTCGGCAATACGAATGACGCGAAAGAATTCATCGCAACCCGCAATGAACGCCAGCCCTTCCGCCACCCCGGGCGTGCAATGCACGTAACCGCTCGTGAGAAATTTCCAATGCACAGCGCCGGTGCGCGGCGCGACGCAATAAAGGTTGCCGTCGTATGAGCCGATCATCAGGCGCTCGTCCACAATCACCGGCGAAGAGTGAATCTCCGATCCCGTCGCGAGCTTCCACGCGCCTGTGCCATCCTGCGCATTCACCGCGTGCAGCGTTCCCGCAAGATCTCCTACATAAACCAGGCCACCGTTAACCGCCGGTGAAGATTCGGCGATGCCGTCGCCAACCCGATATTTCCACCGCAGCTTGCCGCTGGCGAGATCGAGGGCGATCAGGTCTGCCGACTGCGATCCGACATAGACCGAACCCTCCGCAATCGCGGCGGAAGATTCCACCGAGTCGCCGGCCTCGTAAGTCCACAGAAGTTTGAGATTCGCCGGAAGGGAAGACGCCGCAACGCCCGACAACCGCAAATTACCGCGAAACTGCGCCCATTCGTCCTTTGTTGACGCTTCTGCGGAAATCGCCGGGCGCTCTACAGCCATGCATAAGCCGGCGCCCGCGAGCTGCAGAAACTTACGCCGCACCATCCAGTTCGTAGGTGGTGAGCTCAATTTCGTATCCGTCGGGATCGTGAAAATAAATCGAATGGGAAATCTGATGATCTTCGAACGCAACCAGGATGCCGCGCCCGCGCAATTCCGACTGCGCGCGAAGAAAGTTGGCGCGATCGACTTGAAACGCCAGGTGGCGCATCACGGTAGTGTTGGCGTGCTCCGGCCCCGGCGCCGGACTGTCGCTGATTGCCTGAAAAAGCGCCACGGCCGTTTCGCCGGCGTACATCACCGCCGGCACTTTTCCCCAGACAGCTTCATGCCGCCGCTCGAGTCCAAGGACGTCGCGATACCATGCCACAGAGCGCTCCACATCCTGAACCGTCAGCGCGACGTGATCAATATGGCGGATACGAAACATCGACTGGTTGGGGCCGGCTTACTTCTCCGCCAGCGCGAAGAGCTCATTCCGGTCCATCACGAACAGCGCGCCATGCGCCGGTACCGGAGTGGCGTAAACCGAGCTGCCCATGTTCATCGTCCCGATTAGTTTCTTTTCTTTCGCTGCCTCAAACACCGCGATGTCGCCGTCTTCATCCGCCACGTAGACCTTCCCGTTGATCACCATCGGCGAGCTCCAGATCGCCGACAGCATATCGTGTACCCAGTACGGCTTGCCGGTATTGACGTCCAGGCAGTGCACGAAGCCGCTGAAATCGGTGTAAAACAGCATGCCGTTGTAAATCGCGCCGGTGGAAATCGAGCGGCGAATCTTGTCGTACTGCCACACGCGGCCGCTTTGTGTGATGTCGCCGCGCTTGGTGGGGTCGATGGCGTAGAGATGTCCCACGCCCTCGCCGTGCTCCGGATCCTGCCCGTTGGCGATGTAGACGCGGTTCTCATAGATCACCGGCGTCGAAATCACTTCATTGCGCGTCTTGGGCCAGACCGAATCCTTCGGGTTAAGATCGAACTCCCAGAGCTTCTTTCCGGTCTCGGCTTCGTAACCTCGCAACCAGCCGTCGCCCTGGCCGATCACCACCTGCACCACGTCCCCGATCTTACCCACCGCTGCCGAAGACCACTGCCCGTGCAGAATGCGGTCGCCCACCGAATTGTCTTCCCACGCGAGCTTGCCGGTCTGCTTGTTTACTGCGACGATCGACGGAGCGCGCGGCGAGGGAATGTGCACGTGGCTTTCATCCTGTCCGTTGGCGGTGCTGACGTATATCAGATTTCCGTAAGACACGGGCGACGAATTCGACATGTTGTGCGGCTCCGAGCCGACCTCCTCCATCATGTCGAACTTCCAGATCACCTTCGAATGCTTGTTACCGTCGCCGTGAATGTCGAGACAGCGGATCTCGCAGCGGTTGGTGACGTAATAAAGCCGGTCGCCTTCCACCAGCGGCGACGAGCACACGCCCTGGAACGGCCAGTCGTTCGCGCGTCCCGAGGGCAGCTTGTCGTTCACATCCTGCCACTGAAATTCGCCGTCGGATTCGCGAAAGGCCATCAGAATGCCCTTGTCGCCTTTGACCGCCGGGTCGCGCGGGCCTTCGTTATTGGTGCCGACAAAAACCATTCCGCCCGCCACTACCGGATTCCCATAGCTCTGCGATCCGAGCGCCGCCTTCCACTTCACGTTCTTTCCGCTCTTAACGTCCCAGGTGGCGGGGATGCCTTTCATGTTGGAAACCATGTTGCGGTCCGGCGTGCCGCCCCACATCGGCCAGTCGCCTCCGGCATTCGGATCCGAAGCCCACAGTAAAACGAGCGCCCCGGGAATTGCGGCTAGAGCGCCGGCCATCAGTTTTTTGCTCATTGGTTTGCCGTCACTTTCAAATTGTCGAAAAACACGCCGTACGTGGAATCGCCAAAAAGGCCCGGGCTGCCTTCCCGATTGGGAATCGGGTCCACGTGATCGATCAGCCAGCCTGCCGGCTCACTCTCCGCCGCCGGCCAGGCTTTACCCTGGATGCGGGTTTTTCCGCCGGCTTCGTTTTCTACCCGCAGCTTCAGGTGATACCAGGTGTCCGGTTTCCACGAAAAAGGCACTGCGAAGTTCGATGCGGTCTGCGGCTGCCAGGAATACAACTCGAGCTGTTGGTTGTTACCGAACAGCACCAGCGTATACCGCTGCGCCGTCACGCCGGCGTCGCCCATCTGCCGCCGTTTTTCGGGAACGCGCACGTCAGCTTCGACAGTGTAGTTCGACCAGTCGGTCGGCCCCAGAAAAACGCGCATGCGCTTGAACAACGTTTGGTTCGGCGCTTTAGCCAGTACCTTGCCGCCGTCGAGCTCCGCTATCTTATACTGGCCGGCCGCGGCGCCAAGCCAGTAGGAAGGCGTCGCGCCCACCGCATACGCATCAAACGTCTCGTTCCAGGGCAGCGGCGGCACCACGCGCACCCGCGCTTCGCCTGAGATCCCGCCGGCAGTCGCTTTGATCAGACCGGCCTGACCCTCGTGGTCTGCGGGCGTGAATTTTCCATCGTCTATCGAGCCTTTTAAACCCGCTAGCGACCAGTTCGCCTTCTCTTCCCGCAGAAACTCTCCGTGCTCATCGAAAAGCCGCGCTCGAAAATTCGCCGTCTGGCCCGCAATCATGGTCACTTCCGTCGGCACCACTTGCACGTATGCCGGCTGGCCTGGCGCCGGCGCGGGCGTCTCCTCAACTGCCGGTTCGGCAGGAACGCGCGTCTTCTTTCCGATAGCGTAAAGCGTATCGCTCGATACAAAATAAACTCGCCCGCGCGAAATCGCTGCCGAAGCGACGACCGGCGCCGGGACGCGTTCGTTGTAAATACCGGTCTCGTTGATGGGCATCTCGACTGCGCTCAGGATCTCGCAGCGGTCCGCGTGCGGCCTCAAGATATAAAATTTTCCGGTCTCGGTGCCCACGTAGATTTTCCCATCGCCAAAAACCGGCGAAGCTTTCTGGACCGTGCCCAGGTTCTGCTTCCAAAGCTCGCGCCCGGTCACGGGGTCAAAGGCGTGAAGATTGGCGCCGTTGTCCACTTGCAAATAGCGGTCGCCATCCAGCACGCCCGAGGAAAACTCGCCGATGAACCCCTTCACCGTCCACTTTGCCTGGCTGACCGCGATGTTGCCCTTCGCCGTCGCGTCGATCGCCGCCAGCATGCCCATCTCGTTGCCTTCAAGATTTTCCTGGCCGTGCGAAACAATGACCGTCGTCCCGTCCAGCACCGGCGCCGTATTGATGGCGCGCTTGCTGAGCACGAAGTGCCACACCGGCTCGCCCGTCGCAATCTTGATCGCATGGACGCCGCCGTCGCCCAAGCCCGTAATCAGCAGCTTGGTTCCGTTGATCCGCGCAACAATCGGCTGCGAATAATCGGTGTCGAACGGCCGCCCTCCCGGCGTGCTCACCCAAACGGTTTCACCCGTGCGCTTGTCGAGAGCCATCGCGCGGATCGAGCGGTTGGCCTGCGTTCCCCAGGTGGAGCTGGCCGCTTTTACGATCACCAGGTTTCCGTCGACCACCGGCGATGTCGTGCGGCCCCCATGCGTCGTAAACAGGTCCAGCTCTTCGCCGAGCGACCGCGACCACAACAGCTTCCCGTCCCGCGTAAGCGCCACCAGCGTGCCGCCCACGCCGAACGCATATACATTTCCGGTCTCTACATCGGCCGCCGGCGAGGCCCAGCCCACGCGGTGCGGCGGCACATCGCTCTGGAAAATGTTAAATTTGTACTCCCACAGCAGCTTGCCCGTATCGGCGTTGAAGCACATCACGCGCTCCTGCTGCGTCTCGCCTTTTCCCGCCGAATTCTCCAGGTACAGCCGGTCGCCAAGAATAATCGGCGCGGACCGCCCGCCATAAGGCGCTTTCCAGGACAGATTCTCGCCCGCGAGCGACCATTTTTCCGGCAAATGCTTCTCGCGGGAGATGCCGTCGCGGTTTGGTCCCCGCCAGTCCGGCCAGTCACCCACCTGTGGTACTGTGGCGGCGGCACAACAAATGCTGGAAGTGATCAGCAACAGAAAACCGTTCGCAAGTATAGCTTTCATGATCTTCGATCTCTGGGATGCATGCGGTTGCCACCCAAGATATAATCTGCGGTAGTTTTGAGTCAAGGAGCGGAGCTATGTCAGAACCGCTCGTTCGCATCCCATCCATTTTGACGCAGCAGCCCGACGGTTGTCCCATGCTGCCCTTCTGCCTCCGGAGAACATCATGATCACAGCATCCCAACTGCGCAGTGGTATGGCCATCCGCTACGACGGCCAGCTCTACAAGGCGATCAGCGCCGACTACCATCCCGGCCAAGGAAAGATGGGCGGCGTCACCCACGCGCGCCTCCAGAATCTTTCCACCGGCACTCTCTGGGAGCACAGTTTCCGCGCCGAGCTCAAGCTCGAAGATATGCCGGTCGAAAGGCAATCGATGAGTTTTCTCTACTCCGATGCCGGCGAATGCTGGTTCATGAATCCTGAAACCTACGAGCAGGTCTCGATTCCCGCTAAGGCCATCGGCGCGCAGGCGGCGTTTCTCCGGCCGGAAATGCAGTTGCCCGTGGAATTCGTCGACGGCCAACCCGTCAGCGTATCGTTCCCGGAAATCCTCGATGTCCGCATCGCCGATACCGCTCCGCCCATCCACCAGCAGCAGGACAATACCCTGAAGCCCGCGAGTCTCGAGAACGGCGTCGAGGTCATGGTCCCGCAGTTCATCAAGCCGGGCGACCTGATCCGGCTCGACATGCAAACCTTGAAATATCTCGAGCGCACTCGCGGCGCCGGCCGCTAGCGTCGATCCGCGATATAATCTGCCGAATACCTGCTTCGAGGAGCAGTTTCATGCGCGTACCGGTTGCCGTTTGCTTTCTCGCTTGCCTCGTTCCCGTTTCTTCGTTCGCCGATCTCGGCGAAGATTTTTTGGCCGCCATCCGCAAAAGCGACGCCGCGCGCGTGAAAGCGCTGCTCGAACAGGGTGTGGATGTAAATACCAAAAGCCCCTACGGCGCCACCGGCCTTTTCTTCGCCGCCGACCGCGGCAACCTCGAAATTCTCAAGCTGCTGCTCGATCACGGCGCCGATGTGAACGTCAAAGACACGTTTTACGGCGCCACTGCTCTTACCTGGGCCTCGATGAAAGAGCATGTCGACGTCATCCGCCTTCTGCTCGATAAGGGCGCCAAGGCCGGCGCCGATGACGTGCTGATGACCGGAGTCGAGAAGAACAATATCGAGATGGTGAAGGCGGCGCTCGATCACAAAACGTCCATTCCCGCCGAAATGCTTTCCAGCGCTCTTGCTCAGTCCGTGAAGGAAAACCACAGCGAGATCGCCGACCTTCTGCGAAAAGCGGGCGCCGTTCCGCCGGTCAAGCCGAATTTTCAGGTCGATGCCGAAACCCTCAAGTCGTACGCCGGAACCTACGCGCGGGAGGGCATGGAGCTGAAATTTCAAATCGTCGATGGTAAGCTGACCGGCGGGCCGGTCGGCCAGAAAGCCGCCGCATACGACGCCATCGACCGCGTGACCTTCCAGCACCCCGAGTTTCCGGTCAAACTCGTCTTCGCTTCGGAAAACAGCAAGGTGACCTCGCTCACCATCCACCAGCCTGGCGGAAACACCATGGAATTTAAGAAGACGGGTGCTCAATGAGAATTGCTATCTGGCTTGCGCTCGCCCTGGTTGCCCACGCGCAAAACTGGCCGTCATTTCGCGGCCCCGATGCTTCCGGTGTCGCTCCCGGCAAGGCGCCGCTCAAATGGGACGCGCCTAAGGGCGTGAATGTAATCTGGAAAACGCCCATTCCCGGCCTCGCGCACTCGAGCCCGATCGTCTGGGGCGGCCGCGTCTACGTCTCGACCGCAGTCAGCAGCGATCCCAAAGCCGTTTTCCGCCACGGCCTCTACGGCGACGTCGAGCCTTCGCCCGACACCTCGCAGCATAGCTGGCGCGTCTACGCTCTCGACAAAGCTACCGGCAAGATCATCTGGGAGCGCGTCGCTCACGAAGGTGTTCCCAAAACCAAGCGCCATCCAAAATCCAGCCAGGCCTCCTGTACTCCGGCTACCGACGGGAAACACGTCGTCGCATTCTTCGGCTCCGAAGGACTCTATACCTACGACGCCGACGGCAAGCTGCTCTGGAAGCAGGATCTCGGCGCGCTCAACGCCGGCTGGTTCTACGATCCGGATTACGAATGGGGCGTCGCCAGCTCGCCCATCATTTATAAAAACCTCGTGATCGTGCAGTGCGATATCCAGAAAAATTCCTTCATCGCGGCCTTCGATATCAACGACGGCCATCGCGTCTGGCTCACTTCGCGCGAAGAGATTCCATCCTGGGGCACACCCACCATCTACGACGGTAAGCCGCGGCCCGAACTCATCACCCACGCGACCAAATTCATCCGCGCTTACGATCCCATGACCGGTAAAGAGCTGTGGCGCTTGTCCGGTAACTCCGAAGTCACCGCGCCCACACCCGTCATCGCGCACGATCTGATCTACATCACCAACGGCTATCGCGTCGTCCAGCCGATCTTCGCTATCCGCGCCGGCGGCTCTGGAGACATCAGTCTCAAAGGCGACCAGGAGTCGAGCGATTTCATCGCGTGGAGCAAGAAGCACGGCGGCCCGTACATGGCCACGCCGATCGTCTACGGTGATTATCTGTACACTTGCGGGATGCAAGGCATCCTCGCCTGCTACAACGCCAAAACCGGCGAGCGCCTCTATCAGCAGCGCTTGGGCGAGGGCGGCGCGTACAGCGCTTCACCTGTTGCGGCTGACGGAAAAATTTATCTTTCCAGCGAAGACGGCGATATCCTGGTGGTGAAGGCCGGGCCGGCTTACGAGCTGCTGGCTACCAATCCTATCGGAGAAGTTTTGATGGCCACGCCCGCGATTTCCGACGGCGTGATTTTTGTCCGCGCCGAGCACGACGTATTCGCCATCGGCGAGCGGCCCATGCCGTCAAAGTAAGCTTCGAGGCAACCGGTGTTATTCGCCATGGCGCTCAAACTCATTCTCTCGTCGTTCCCCAACGGCGCGACCGTTCCCAAACTCCACACCTGCGAAGGCGCCGACCTGTCGCCCGCTATCGAGTGGTCCGGCGAGCCTGCCGAAACCAAGAGCTTCGCTCTCATCGTCGATGATCCAGATGCACCCGCCGGCACCTGGAATCACTGGCTGCTTTACGATATTCCGGCCTCGGTGCACTCGCTCGCCCAGGGTTTCAAACCGGGCGCAACAGGCCAGAGCGGCTCCAACGATTTCGGCAAGCCCGGCTACGGCGGTCCCTGCCCGCCCAAAGGACACGGGCCGCATCGCTACTTTTTCAAGTTGTACGCCGTGAACGAACCGTCACTTGGTCTGAAAGCCGGCGCCAAACGCGCCGAACTCGATCGCGCGCTCAAAGGCCACGTGCTCGCCGAAGCGCAGTACATGGGCCGCTACGAGCGGAAGTAAGACGGAATTCAGATTGGTAGAAAACCGATCTTGCCTTGCCACTCTTCGTGGTCCGTGGCGGTCCATGTGAGCAGCAGTTCCTCGATTGCTTTACCGATCTCCAGGTCTTGACTGAGAATAATCAAACCGGGGCTGAACCGTGTCGCCGAAAAGCGGGCAAATTCGCCGCCATCGTGCGCCGGTCGTGAGACACTAAAATCCGCCCGGCTTCTGCCGCGAGGGACAGAACATCACGATCCGGCAGGCCGATGACTTTGCCGGAGCGGGCATCTCTAAAGTCAATTGATGATTCCCGCCGCCGGAGTCCCAGAATAATTTTGTGATTAAAATCGGCGTCCGCCGAAAACGCGGCCTCACTTCGGTGTGACGGCACGTTGACGTGCTGCGTTCAGTTTGGCGTACAACTGAGGGTGTTTTGCCCGTGCCTGCTTGCGCAGCCGTCCGAATTCCGCTTTACCTCGCCGCAAATAGGCATCGATTTGCCTGTGGTTCGCCAAATAGTACGTTATGGCGCCATAAACCTGCTCGAGGGTGAGCGCCGGGAATGACTCGGTTATACCCTCGGGCGATTCGCCGCGAAGAAACGCATAAACCACCGAATCCAGCGAGACCCGAGTCCCATGAACGTAATAGCCGCCGCGCCGCTTGTCAACGTACCCTTCCCGCATCTTCAGCCCTTCTTCCCACCCCTTTTGTGATGCCCCTCCGCCGCCGTCCCTTCTTTGAGCAGCGGTTCGATAAGCGCCCGGAAATTCTTCTCCTGCTCCGGTTTGTCGAAAAATTTGTCGTCGCCCGCAAACTGCGCGCGGATCATCCCCTTGCGATCGATCACCGCCACCTGCGGCATCAGCAATCGATACATCGGGGGATGCTGCAAATACTCGATCACGTCCGTGCGCTGGTTGTACCCCACCGGAAATCCTGGCTGAAATTTCTTGATGAAGTCCGGCACCACCATGGACGCCATGTCCTCGATCGCCGAAGCCACCACCTGGAAACCGCGCGGCGCGTATTCTTTGTTCAGCCGCGAGAGAATTTCCACCGTGAACTGGCAGTGCGGGCAATACGTCAGGATGAAAGCCACCACCGTCACCTTGCCCCGATACTGGCTCAGATGAATCTGCGTCCCGTCATTCAGGTTGATCGCGAAGTCGGGCGAAGGGCGCGGCGCTCGCTCCTCGGTAGCGGCCGGCGCGATCGCCGCCAGGCATGAAAACAGGACACACCATCTTGCGAACCACATGTCGTCAGTTTACCGCAGGCGTCTTCAGCCCCTCGATGCTGGTGACCTTCTCTCCCTCGAGGCGCACCTGAAAATAACCGTCGTCGCCGCGCCCCGCAAACGCCCTTTCCTCCAATGTCGTCACCTCGATCTTCCGCCACTTCTTGCGGAGCGCCTCCTGATACACCTCGAAAAACTGCCGTGCCGCCGACGGATTGTCCCACTCCGATGCATAGAGCAGCACCACGCGCCCCTCGGATTTATTCTCATCGAGCGCATAGATTCCGCCCCGCCAGTGCGGCGCAATTTTTTCCGCGCGTTTTGCGTCCGCGAATTGTTCGACCAGCAGTTCGTGATCCAGTTCGCCCATCGTTCCCTCCGCCAGCCGCTTGTAACCTTTCCCGCCCGAAAAATGCGGAAGCTGCGGCCGCGCCGGTTGAACGCCGGCAAAGTATTTCTCCGGATGCAGGATCTGCTGCGTCGACAGCGGCGGCTTTCGAAAAACCTGCCCAAACGCCTCTTCCCCCAGCTTCAGCACCACGGCGTTCTGAAACAGCATCCCTTGCGTGTAAGGAAAAATCAGCGTCTTGCGCAGATAAAGTGGAGCAGCTTCGTACACCGGATACTCGTTTCCGCCCGATTCCATCGCGCGGCTCATCAGTTCCACCGCGGCCTGCGAGTCTTTGAGCGACCGCCCCGCTTGCCGCGCCGTCACTTCCGACATCAGCCATGTCGCCTGGCCTTCCATCACAGCCATCCGCGCCATCGCCAGATCGTCGTTATCGCGCCCCTGTTTGATGAACCGCTCCAGATGAAAATTCTGGTCCGCCAGAGCATGCGCCAGTTCGTGCACCAGCGCCGCTTCGCGCATTTCGCCCGGCGCCCAATCGGTAATGTACAGCTTCTTTTTGTGATAGTCGTAAAACGCCGCGGCCTGCTCGGTCAGCAGATCGACCGTGGTCTTCGCCAGATCGAAATCCTGCGGCACGAAGCCGAATTTTTTGAGCGCCAGCCCCTCAATGCGCAGGTCCTCGGGCGTCGTTACCTCCTCCACTCGGTCTTTCAAAAACTGGTTCACCTGATCTTTGCTGATCAGGTCATACGGAATCTTGTGGTGGACCTTGAGGCCGGAGATCTCCGAAAGCTGGCGCAAGTCTCCGTCGATCTCGTTGAAGATGGAGCGGTCGTGATTCTGCGCCCAGAGCCCGGCCGCGAGCCCTGCCAATAAGCCCAGCGCTGCCCGGTTTTTCCAGCCGGCCCGCACCCGCCTTTGACTAAACATTGGATTTTGTGTGGAACACCCAGGCCGCCGCGACCGCCAGAACGCCTCCGCCGAACACCGTCCATCTCGCCCCCACCGCGTGCGCAATCGCGCCCGCCGCCAGGCTGCCGAGCGGTCCCAGTCCCACCACCGTCATCGCGTACAGCGACATGATGCGCCCGCGATACTCATCCGGAATCAGCGTCTGGATCGCCGTATTCGCCGCCGCGTTTTGCCGCATCACGCCGAACCCGATTACCGGCATGATCGCGATCGAAAGATAGAACCACGGCGAGGCGGAGAACAGCAGAAAGGCCGTGCCCGTGCTCAGCGCGCTCAAGACAATCACTTTGTGCAGTCCCGTCGCTTCGCTGCGCTGCGCCAGTACCAGGGTCCCGATCACCGCCCCGACGCCCATCGCGCCCATCAGAAACCCAAGGCCTTCGGACCCGCGATGAAAAATGTCATCCGCGAAGAACGGCATCAGCACCAGCGCCGGCATTCCCGCCAGCGTCGTCGCCGCCAGCACCATCAGTAGCGATCGCACCAGCACATGATGCCACGCGTAGCGAAAACCTTCGACCAGGTGCTTCCAGGACGACTCCGGAACCGCCCGGACCACTCCGGGTATCTGCATCGCCCCCAGCGCCACGATGACCGCCAGAAAGCTGGCGCCGTTCAGCACAAAACACGCGCCTTCCCCAATCGCGGCCACCAGCAGCCCCGCCATCGCCGGACCGATGATGCGCGCCGCGTTGAAAATCGCCGAGTTGAGTGAAATCGCGTTCAGCAGGTCTTCCTTGTTCGCCAGTTGAATGATCAGCGCCTGCCGCGCCGGCATGTCGAACGCGTTGATCGAGCCCAGCACCAGCGCCAGCGTCAGAATGTGCCAGACCCGCACATGGCCGGACAAGGTCAAGGCGCCCAAGGCAAAAGCCTGTAACATTGATAACGTTTGCGTAAAAATTACAATCCGGTGGCGTGAGTAACGGTCCGAAATCAGCCCGCCGATCGACCCCAGCGCCAGCACCGGAATCTGCCCGCAAAACCATGCCGCGCCGAGCAGAAACTCCGAGTGCGCAAGCCTGTAGACCAGCCAGCTCTGCGCCACGTTCTGCATCCATGTCCCAATTAGGGACACGATCTGCCCAAAAAGAAACAACCGGAAGTTGCGATGCCGCAGAGCGCGGAATGTCTGGCGAAATCGACCGTAACTTGCTGTGGATGGTTGAACTTGCAATGCAACGGGAGGCGCCAGCCCGGCGGCGGGTCTTTCGGCTGGTTGCTCCTGAAGCACCTTTTAGAATAACGGCGTTAGCATGAAAACATCAATTTTTCAGGAGTAAAAACCGGAGAGACTTACAATCTGTGGGATCTATCGCGCCCGAATGCGCGCAACACCGCCCCAAGCACGACCTTTTGCACAACGAAAGCCGTTGCGAAACTTCCAAGTAGCGCTGCCCCGATTACCACCGCGTCCATTCTTCTGACCTCACCAATGTCGGTGCAAGTACCCTGCCATACCCTGCGCTCCGAAAAAATTCATGCTTGTCTGCCGTCAGCTATGGTTGCTGCGGCTGGGCGCGAAGCTTAGGGTCCGACAGGCGCAGCGCCGAAATGCCCATGGCCGCCGTCGCCGGAATGAAAAACAGGCCGACCGAAGCAGCCCCCAACGCGTCAAACGCCAGCATCAACATCGTGGCAGCAAATGCGCCGAGCGCCTGAGCCTTACATCCCCTCCCCGCGAGCGCAAACGGCAAAGCGGAAAAGGCAACCGGCGCCAATAGCACCTCGAAGATATGCAGCGATTCTTGATACAGCAGCTCGGGAGGAAGGGTGCGAAGCATCTGCCATTCCAATACGAAACAGGCGATCGCCGTCGCCACCGTTAGTGTGAATGCAATACGTATCAGGCGCATAGAAATGCCACAATTCTCGCGCAGCCGCCGGCATCCTGCACGAGTTTCCCCGCTGAAAATCGAGTCATCCGTCACCCGGTATAGATGTCGGCACTCGCTCCGACGACTCGCTGAGTTCAAACTTCCAGTTTGCAAGTATCCCGCCGCGGACCAGATCTCCACAAGACGCACGCCTATTATGTCGTCTGCGGAACTGCCCGGCTTCAGCGACGCGCGCTTAATTTGTTGTCTAATGAACCGTTTAGGTTGGAAAAGACCTAGGGAGGGACTACAATTTTGGGGTCTTGCCGCGCCGGAACGCGCGCAACATCGCTCCGAGCACAGCTTTTTGCACCACAAACGCCGTCGCGAAACTTCCAATGAGTGTTGCGCCAACTACCACCGCATCCATTCTGCCAGCCTCACTTCCTAATCTCCGAGTATGCTGTCAAGTGCTGCACTCTGACAAGATTCACTTATGTTCATATCGTCAGTTGAACTTCATTCAATAGCCATCGCCGATCCGCCGCTCCGAAGTTCCTACGGCTTGCACGCTCCGTACGCGCTGCGAACCATCGTGGAGATCAAAACAGACGATGGAATTACTGGAATCAGCGAGACTTACGGTGGCGATGGCCCGTTCGCCGCACTCGAAGCCGCGCGATCGCTGGTTACCGGCATGGACCCCTTCCGGTTGGCCGGCCTCTACCGTCAACTAAATACTGACGTGGCTCCGGCCGGTGATCGCTCTCAAACCTATCTTGTTCCTGGCGAAAATCCCGCCGACCGACACGCCCGTACCTTCGCCGCCATCGAGATCGCCTGCCTCGATCTGATCGGCAAAGCCGTCGGCAAACCGGTCTGCGACGTTATCGGCGGCCGGGTTCGCGACGCCGTCCCGTTTTCCGCGTATCTCTTTTATAAACATGCAGGTGGCGGCGGACTGGGCGCCGATCTGCGGGAGCCGGAGTACGGCGAAGTCCTCGACCCGGCCTCGATGGTTCAGGAGGCCCGCCAGATGATTGCCAAATACGGTTTTCGCGAAATCAAGCTCAAAGGCGGCGTGCTCGAGCCCGAAGCCGAGATCGAAACCATCCGCGCTCTGCGCCGAGAGTTCGGCCCTTCGTACCCCCTGCGCATCGATCCCAACTGCGCCTGGTCGGTCGAAACCTCGGTCAAAGTCGGGGAAAGTCTCAAAGACGAACTTTCGGGCGGCGGCTACCTCGAAGATCCCTGCCCAAAGCTCAAGGGAATGTCAGAGGTCAGACGCCGCTTGCTATCGGAAGATATCGACACGCCGCTCGCCAGCAACGTGGCGGTCACTTCATTTCCCGATGTGCCGCGGGCCCGCGATCTCGATGCTGTCCAGATCGTGCTCTGCGACCCGCATTACTGGGGCGGCCTGCGCCAGGTCCAGTATCTGTCGCACCTTTGCGAGGTTCTGGGAATGGGGCTCTCGATGCACTCCAACAGCCATCTGGGCGTGAGCCTGATGGCCATGGCGCACGCCGCCGCGGCGTCTCCCAACCTGACTTACGCCTGCGATACGCATTATCCGTGGCAAACGGCGATTGATGAAGTCGTGGCCGGAGGCAGAATTCCCTTCGAGAACGGCTGCGTGCGCATTCCCGATAAGCCAGGCCTGGGCGTCGAGCTCGACCGTGATCAGCTCGCCCGCGGCCGCGAGCGTTATGCCAGGCTTCCCTACCGCAAGCGTGACGACGAAGCCGAGATGCGCGCTCATGTCGATCCCAACTGGAAACGCATTCTTCCGCGCTGGTAGCCGCAGGACACCGGAAAGGGCTACATTGAACCCATGACTCCAGCCCAACTGCGCGACCGTTTTCGCGGCGTCTTCGGCTTTCCCATTACTCCCTTCCGGCAGGACCTGTCACTCGATCTAGACGCACTCGCGCGAAACGTCGACGAAATGGCGCGCCATCCGTTTTGCGCGATGGTGGCCGCCGGAGGAACAGGCGAAATTTATTCGCTGACGCCTGGCGAAATTGTCGACGTGGTTCGCGTAACCGTCCAGGCTGCGGCAGGACGCATGCCGGTGGTCTCGGGCGTCGCATTCAATGCCGCGATCGGCGCCGAAATCGCACGCGGCGTCGAGAAAGCCGGAGCCGATTGCCTCCTGGCGCTCCCGCCGTATTACTCGAACGCACCCGAAGAAGGCCTGTTCACATATTACGAAGCTGTGGCACGCGCGTCGGGGCTTCCGTTGATGGTTTACAGTCGCGACTGGGCGGTGTTCACGCCGCAAATGGTGGCGCGGCTGGCCGAGCGCATTCCGTCCCTGATCGCCTGGAAAGACGGGCAAGGCGACGCGCGCAAATACCAGCGCATCATGAACTATGTCGGCGACCGCCTCGCCTGGATGGGCGGAATCGGGGACGATTGCGTTCCGGCCTATTTCGCCATCGGCGTGCAAGCCTATACCTCGAGCATTTCGAATATCGCGCCCAAGCTGTCGCTCGCACTCGCCCAAGCCGGACTCGCGCGGGATTTCGCGCGGCTCGACCCGCTGATGCGCCGCTACGTGCATCCGCTTTATGCCATTCGCGACCGCCGCCGCGGGTACGAAGTCGCGGTGATGAAGCAGGCCATGGAGATTTTGGGAATTCCGGCCGGCCCCGTTCGGCCGCCGCTCGAAAACTGCCGCCCCGAGGATGTCGCGGACATTCGCAAGCTGATGGAGCTTTACGCAGATATGCGGGATGAGTCGCGAGCCGAACACACCGGCGCCGTAAAAGTCTAACGGTGGACGTGGAGTGAAGAGAGGGAGTCCGGCAAACGGGCGGAACGCTCCGCGGCGGGAGCGGGAAGGAGTTTTCGGTAGGCTTGGGGAGGGCATCAAGCTTGAAGGAAACTTTCTGTGGGCCGAAATCCCTCTTCGCTCTCGACAATATTCCCCGCCGCTGCGCTCGAATATCGCAGCCGGCAGTTTTAGTGTGAAAACAATCCAGATAATTTTGTTGCGGGCATGTGACTGTCGTTTTCCATCACACGTGTGGAACGGTCTCACAGTTCGGCAGGTTCGAAGCGATTCATGCAGCAGCGCTTAGGCGTTGGCAAGCCGCCTGCACAGAAAACCTCATCTTCTGAGCGGGGTCTAATGGTTATGCGTTACGCAGCCGCACTGCTGGTTTTGGGAGCCGCGGCCGTCTCCCTGCGCGGGCAGTATCAGGCGGTCCAAATGCCTCCGTGGCAGGATGCCGCACAGAAGGCGAACGACGCACGCGCTAAGGGCCGCCGGGCGGAAGCCGAGCTGATCATTGAGAAGGTCTGGGCGGACGTCCAGCGCGCCGGGGCGGGGGAGGACTACTTTCCGGCCGGCGTTCAATCGGTCGTGAATTTTTACGATGCGGCAGGGCGAACGCTGAAGGCGAATACCATTCTGCACGCCGCCGAAGCCGCCGTCGCGCCATTGCCGGAGCAGCATCCCAACCGGCTCGCGATGCTCACTTTAAAGGCTCAGACCTATCAAAACCAGGGCCGGGCGATTGAAGCACAGGCGATTTACGAGCAGGTCCTGCCCTTGCAGGTAAAGATTTTTGGGGAAGACTCGTTCGAGTCGCGCGGCTTACTGGAGGCACTGGCCCATTCTTATGACAATTCGGGCGAACTCGAGAAAGCGGAAGCGCTTTTTCGCAAGCTGGATGGCGCGGAGGCCCGGGTGATCCAGAGCGAAAAAATTCGGCCGCCGGCGTTTAAGGGGCAGGTGATGATTGTGGTCTCAGGGCGCATTGCATCGATGAGCCGTGCGGGGTTTGCCATCAGCTTGCCGTTTCCGGCTGCCCAGTCGCCGCTTGGCGAGTTCTGCGACCGCCACGGCCGGTTTGCCGAAGCGGAGAAGGCTTTCCAGGAGGCCATCGCCAGCGCGGAGCGCGACACCAGCCAAAACTTCGGGTTGGTGGGCGCGCTCGGCGCTTATGAAAGCTATCTCGAAAGGCACCGCCGTTACCGCGAGGCGCAGCAAGTGGAGATGCACATCATCCAAGTGCACGATGGCCCCGCGGGTGCGCCCAACTTGAATCACTCTAGCGGTGATCACGTGGCGCTCGCCAGACTCTATGTCGATGGAGGCCAGTTTGAAGAGGCCAACAAAGTTTTCGACCAGGTGCTGTCTGAGACTGAAGCGAGCACCGGCAGGGACACTGACGAATATCGCAATCTCCAGATGAATTATGCATTCGCGCTGATGCGGCAGAAAAAGTTCGATGCTGCGGAAAAAATCGCACGAGAAATCGCCCAGAATGCGCCTGCCAACTCTAATGACTACGCCCGCGAGAATGCCCTGAACCTGCTGGCGCAGATTCGCGGGCAGGCAGGCGATCACCAGGGCGCCGAAGCATACCGCGCCCGGGCGGCAGCCAGGCTAAACCTCCGGTTTCAGGCGCCGGAGGCGAATAGTGTCACAGCCGACCTGGAGCGCGCGCGTGCATTGCTCGAGCAGCACAAGATCGACCAGGCCTGGAGCCAGATCGATCACGCGCTCGGAACCGCAGAATCGGCCGAGCCGTATCAGACTCTCGGTTTTCTGAACGAAATTGCCGGTTTGGGCGGATCGTTTCCGCCGGAACGAGGCGCGATGGCGGATCAACTCATGGAGCGTATCGCGGCCGTTCAAGACCGCACACTCAGCCCTGCGGATCCGCTATATAATCCCGGGCTGGTTGCCAATTACTACCAAAGCGGCGGGCGCTGGGCCGAGGCCGAGCGAAGATGGAGCCATTACATTCAGGCACTCGAAGAGGCTGATGGCCCGAATGATCCGCGCCTGGTTCAACCGCTTCTCGACCTCGCGAACCTGTTTCGCCGCCAAAACCGTTCTGATGACTCCCTGGCCGCCATCAAACGCGCTCTGAATATTCAAGAGAAAACAAAGGGGCCGAACAGCGGGGATGTCAGCCAAATCTTGGGGACACTGGCGCAGTTATATTTCGATGTGCAAAATGAAACCGCCGCCATGGAAGCGTACGAACGGCAGATCCGGCTGAGCAGGAGGATTTCCGGCCGCGCTCTGCCCGACGCGCAAACCCTGACGGATATCGCGCAGGCGTATGCACAGCACCGGGAATTCGACCGCGCCATCGAATTGGCAACCGAAGCTCTCGATATCGCGAGCCAGCCGGAGTACGCTGAGCAGGTGCAATTTTTCCGCAACAATCTGGAAGCGATACAACGGCAAAAAGCCGCTGCTTTGCAGGCGCCGAATCCGACGGCAAATAAATGGTTCAACACAGACCGCTTTGCGCGGCCCGGTGGAACGCATCTCTACCCTTCCAGAACGCCCGCTCCGAACCCGCAGTGAGCATCTTCGCGTGTCAAACCTTCCGATATAACCTTGGTAATATTTGCCCGAAACGTAATTTTCAGTACAATCAGTAGAAGTGGGGTCATCGCTTCGCCTCGGCTGGCGCTTCTGGGCGCTGATCGCGGCGACATTCTTAGGATTCTTAGGAATCGGGACGGTGCTGCCGTTGATCGGGCCGCACGTGCGCCACGATCTCGGCGGCTCGGACCAGACGGTCGGCCTGGTGATCGGCATTTTCTCGTTTGTCGCGCTGGCCAGCCGTTTCATTTCCGGACCGCTTACTGATCGCCGCGGCCGCAAGGTCGCATTTCTCACAGGACTGGCGAGTTGCGGGCTCGCGGGGCTGGCTTATCTCGTCCCGCTTGGACTTGGCGGAGTGTATCTGGCGCGGCTTCTTCAGGGATTTGGCGAGGCGTGCCTGTACACGGGCGCCGCGGCATGGGCGGTCGAGGTCGCGGGGATCCGGCGGAGCGGAGAAGCACTGGGTTTTGTGAGCAGCGGGATCTGGGGCGGCATTTCGGTCGGGCCGGTGGTGGGACAGTGGCTCGGCTCATTCGAGCGCTCAGCGATCATGCAGGTCATCGCCGCGGCGGTGGCGTTCGCGATTCTCAGCCGTGTGCGTGAAGACTACGTTCCGGCTCCGCATCACGTCCGCCGGCGATGGATTCCGAAAGCGCTCATCGCGCCGGGCATCGCTGTGGGATTTGTGAACGTGCAGTACCCGGTGATCACGGGATTTCTGGTTTTGCATCTGGCACGCTACGGAAATTCCGGGCCGGCGGCGTTCTCGGCTTATGCTCTGCTGATTCTGCTTTCGCGGTTTTTCCTGGGCGGGCTGCCGGACCGCATACATCCCGCGATCACGTTTTATGGCGGACTGGCGGCGATGGCGCTGGGCTTGAGCGTGCTTGCGATCGGGCCGCACCCGGCGTGGGCCATCGCTGCGGCGGGCCTGCTGGGATTCGGGTTCTCGTTCCCGTGGTCGTCGACAGCCTCAAGCCTTCTCCGCAAAATTCCAAGCAGCGAGCGTGGTTCGGCGGTCAGCATTCTGAGCGCGTTCGTGGACTTGTTCGTGGGCATCAGCTCATTTGCCGCGGGCGCGACCGCCAACCACTTTGGATATCCTGCTGCATTCATGCTGGGCGCGCTGGCGCTGGTGGCTGCGGCGGTGGCGGGACGGTACGTGTTCGCATCGGGCGACGCCGAGAAGCCTGAAGCGGGCGAGCCGGAGCCGGTTGCCGGTGCGGTGCTCGAAGACGAATGTGTGATCGGGTGAAGCCGCCGTCCGGCTTGTCGCAATTTCTTACTCCAGAGTAAATGATCGGGCGCAAACGGGGCAGATCATGCGTCCGGTTACCTGTCGAAACCGGCTCGAGGCTGCGTGGCAATGCGGGCAGGAAATGGGCTGCTCAAATATTCGAAACGGAAGGCGCTGCTCCGGAGAATCTGAACGACGAGGTTTGAAGATGTCCGGAAACTCGATCTCCCGGACCTTGTCATCCTCCAGATCGCAAAGGGCGCGGATGCGTTCCACGGCCTCCGGGTACAACTGTGAGCCCCCGCGGCCGAGCGTTTCCAGGGCTTGCCGCCACATCCGCAGTTCCCGATAAATCTCGGCTTTGAAGACAAGATCTTTTCCGGTTTCCTCGAGCAGTGGCAGTAGCGCCGTCAGATTTTCATTGCGGCCGGACGGGCTCCGCGGCCCGCGTGTGAACCAGGTATATTCGATTTGGCGGTCCTCGTCGTTGCTTCGCCGCCAGGCCAGAAGCCGTAAGCTCCGCTCCTCGCCGGGCGTTTGCGCAAGGCCGGTTTCTATCGCATGGTAGTATTCCTGTTCATCCGGCTGTTGCCCGAGCTCTGCGTTTCGCCATTTGCGTGGGGCGCGCTCCCGGCCCTTCGGCGAGTCGGTTATCGTGCCCACCTCGACGTCCGTGGAGAACCAGTGCAGGCGACGGCAATGCGGGCACTTGACGATCGAGGGAGGCAACGGGTATGGCGCGTACTCCGCGCCGTCAGTCCAAACCCGCAAGTTGCAGCGGTTCTATGAGATCAAGACCCTATGCCGTGCGAGCTTTTTGCAGCCAGGGCAGGCGATGATGCAGTTCCCGAATTTCACAAACGCGTTTCGAGCTCAGGATATTGACCGTGAAGCCTTCGACGCTTCTTCCACGCTCGGAAAAAACCGGAATACCGTATCCAGCATGCTCACGTGAAAGGCCTGGAACAGCGTGCCCGCGGCGCCGGCCATGCGCATTTCGCCGCCTGTGGCCGCGATTTTGTTATAGCTCGAGATGAAGCGGCCGATGCCCGTGCTGTCGATGTGGGTCACGGCACCGATGTCGAATATGATGACGCGCTTGCCGCGAGCGAGCAGGTCATCGACCAGCGTGACGATCTGCTCGCTCTCCTGGCCCATCATGACTTTGCCCGAGACTTTGATGACTATTGTTCCCGGCGTGGTCTCGTTATGACTGATCGCCATCAACATCGAAGGGACCAGTGTACGCTGAGGGCAGGCGGGCGCGCCAGCGAGGGCCTACTTTAAAAAACCGCTTGCGCCGCTGAAACGGGAGCTGAGCTCGTCATTCAGCGGATCGTCGAGCGCCAGTAGTTTTCTCAGGCTCGCGCTGAGGCGCGCCTGGACATTTGGGGAGAGCAGTTTCTTCTGATATTGCTGCTGGGGTTTATCCCAGCGCGTATAAAAGGCGTGCATCGCGCGGCGAGTGCCCTCGGTGTGATTCGCCGTGGCTCCGTGCCACATGTGCGCATTCATCACCACCACCGTTCCGGCCGCTCCGGTCAGCAACTGCTCCTGCGGGTGGGGCGCGACCGGGTCGGCGAGAGCTTCCTGCGGAAGGCGCCGCCACTTGTGCGAGCCGGGCACCATGCGGATGGCGCCGTTATCGGTTGTAAAGTCGTCGAGCATCCAGACCGAGTTGCACACCCAGTAGCCGCGCTCGTCCGCGATGGCGGCGCTGTCGGCGTGGAGCGGTTGTGAGCAGTCGCTGGCCGGATCGGCGGCACGCACGTTCAAGCTGCTCAATTTGAATTTTTCACCGAGCACGTGCGCCATGCACGCGAGCACCTCCGGCGTTTCGATGGCGAGCTCAAAAACATCTCCTTTGTTGACGAGATTCGCGAGCCGCCGCGCGTGGGGCTCCTGCTTGAATTCCGCGCCGGCGCGAGCGCCTTCTTCGGCGAACAGTTCTTCGATACGCCAGCGCAGCGATTCGAGGAGCTCGTGGCTCATCAAGCCCGGAAGGACCAGATAGCCCAGCTCATCGAGCTGCTGCTTCGCGGACGCGGTGAGCATGTTTGGCCTCCAGATCGAGCAACAGGCGCTTCCAGGCGAGGCCGCCGCCGAAGCCCGTCAGGCTGCCGTCACGGCCGATCACGCGATGGCAGGGGACGACGATCGGAATCGGATTTCTGCCGTTGGCCGCGCCGACCGCTCGCACCGCCTGCGGCGCGCCGATCTGGCGGGCGATGTCGCTATAGCTGCGCGTCTCGCCATAAGGAATGGTGCGGAGCGCCGCCCACACGCGCCGCTGAAATTCAGTGCCGTTCATTTCGAGCGGCAGGTCGAAATTTTGGAGCTCGCCCGCGAAATAAAGGCGAAGCTGCCTGATGGCTTCGTGCATCACAGCACTTGTGGATTTATTTACCTCGATGCGCGTGCCGAATTCGATGCGGCGGACAGCCGTCGAACTGGCCTCAATAGAAAGGGAAAAGCCGCCGCGCACGGTCAGTTGATGCCACTCGTACATATGCCAAGTGTTACCAGATTGTGTTTTTTTAATCCAGTTTTGTTTTGGCTCCCGGTAGCCGCCCTGGACAAGCTGTTATAATTTAGGGGTTTAAGCCCCGACATCGCTTATGCCGCTGAAGCCTTTCGCCGCCAACGCGAGCGCCGAAAAGAAGATTTACCTGCTGAAACCGCGCGGTTTTTGCGCCGGGGTGGTGCGGGCGATCGACGTGGTCAATATCGCGTTGGATCTGTACGGGCCGCCGGTTTACGTGCGTAAGGAGATTGTCCATAACAAGCACGTGGTCGACGAATTGCGGGAAGCCGGGGCGATTTTTGTCGAGGAACTGGAAGAAGTACCGATCGGGGCGCGGGCGATTTTCAGCGCGCACGGCGTTTCACCGGAGGTACGGCGGGAAGCCAAGGTGCGGCAGTTGCAAGTGATAGACGCGACCTGCCCGCTGGTGACGAAGGTGCACCTGGAAGCGGTGAAATTCGCCAGGCAAGGCTACACCATCGTGCTGATCGGTCACAAAGATCACGATGAGGTAACCGGGACGCTGGGCGAGGCGCCGGAGCGGACTTTTCTGGTATCGACCGTGGCGGATGTGGATGCCCTCGCGGTGACGGATCCTACGCACGTCTGCTACCTAACACAAACCACGCTGAGCCTGGATGAAACGCGGGACATCGTGATTCGTCTCAAACAGAGGTTCCCGTTGATTCAGGGGCCGCCGGCGCAGGATATCTGCTACGCGACCGAAAACCGGCAGATGGCGGTCAAAGCGGTGTCTTCGTTTTGCGACTTGCTGTTGGTTGTGGGATCGCAAAACAGCTCGAACTCCAAACGGCTGGTTGAGGTCGGGGAGAATTCCGGCCTGCGGTCATTCTTGGTGAACGATTGGGATGACGTGAATCCCGGCTGGCTGGATGGCGTGAAGAACGTGGCCGTGACGGCGGGGGCGTCGGCTCCGGAGCACCTGGTCGATGAGCTGATCGCATCCTTGAAGGACCACGGCTTTCACCAAATGGAAGAAGTGGAACTGGTGGAAGAAGACGTGCGTTTTTCGCTGCCGGGCGAACTGGCTCATGCGGCTGCCAGCTTAACGACGATTTCCACTCGATGAGTCCGACATCAACTGCAGTTCAGCACAGCCTGGCTCGCGCGATTCCACAGGCAGTGGAAAGCGCGGCGGCGAATCTGGTCGCGCGGCAGGACGCGCGCGGCTACTGGTCTGGCGAGCTGACGGCCGATACCACGCTCGAATCCGATTACATCCTGCTGCAGCTCTGGATGCATCCGCCGGCCGACGGTGTCTGGAATCCGCCGACGCGGCCGTTGATCGAGAAGGCCGTGCGGTCGATCCTTGCGCGGCAGCTTCCGGACGGCGGCTTTAACATCTACGCCAAAGGGCCGACGGAGATCAGTGCGACCATCAAGGCGTACACTGCGCTAAAACTGGCCGGGCTATCCGCAGACGATCCGCGGCTGGCGCGCGCCCGCGGGTGCATTCTGGCGCGCGGAGGGCTCGCGGCGGCCAACAGCTACGTCAAAATCAACCTGAGCCTGTTCGATCTCTATCCGCGCGAGCACTGCCCGACGATTCCGCCCGAATTGCTGCTGCTGCCCGGCAATTTCCTTTACCAGATGTCATCGTGGACGCGGGCCATCGTGGTTTCGCTTTCGATCGTGCATGCGCACAATCCGCACTGCTCCGTTCCTGCCGGTTTCTCGCTGGATGAGTTGTGGCTCGCCGGAACAGATCCGGCTTTCAGCCGGGACCAAAAGCTGTTTTCCTGGCGCAATTTGTTTCTGCGAATCGATCGCGCGCTCAAGTTCTGGGAACGGCGCGGTCCGAAGAGCGTGCGAAACCGGGCGATTCGCGCTGCCGAGCAGTGGATGCTGGAGCGGTTCGAGAACTCGGACGGGCTGGGCGCCATCTATCCGCCGATGATGTACGCCATTATGGCGCTGGATGTGCTCGGCTATCCGGCCGATCATCCGAAGCGTCAGGAAGCCGTGCGGCAGTTTGAGCGTTTAATGATGGACGATGGGCGGCGGCCGCTGTTTTTCCAGCCGTGTTTTTCTCCGATCTGGGACACGGCGATCGCTATGTTTGCGCTGGGCGAATCCGGCGGGGCGCCGCGGTCGGCTCTTTCGCGCTCGGCCAACTGGCTGCTCGAAAAAGAAATCCGGCGCAAGGGCGATTGGAGCGTGAAGCTTCCGAAAACGGAGCCATCCGGCTGGGCCTTCGAGTTCAACAACGAATATTATCCGGATATCGACGACACCGCCATGGTGCTGCTTGGGTTGAGCCGGGCGCAGGCGTCCGATCCTGAGCAGCAGCGCGCGGCTGAAAAAAGGGCCATTCAGTGGGTGCTGGACATGCAATCCTCAGATGGCGGCTGGGCGGCGTTTGACAAAGACAACAATTGGGAATTTCTCAGCAACGTTCCCTTCGCGGATCACAACGCCATGCTGGATCCCACGTGCGCCGATATCACGGGGCGCGTGCTGGAAGCGCTGGGCGCGCATGGATTCGAACGCGGGCACCCGGCGGTCACACGCAGCGTCAATTACCTGATCCGCACGCAACAGGCGGACGGAAGCTGGTATGGACGGTGGGGCGTCGCCTATATTTACGGAACATGTTTTGCGCTGCGGGGGCTGCGTGCGGCCGGAGAAGGCGACCGCGAAGCGCACATGCTGCGCGCGACCGAATGGCTGCGCGCGATTCAGAACGCCGATGGCGGCTGGGGCGAGTCCTGCGCCAGTTACGACAATGGCGTCTTTACCGCGGCGGAAAGCACGCCTTCGCAGACTGCCTGGGCGATTCTCGGGCTGCTCGCCGGGGGCGATACCACCAGCCGCAGTTTGCATCAGGGAATTGAATATCTGCTCGAAACGCAACGGCCCGACGGGAGCTGGAATGAAGAGCTCTCGACCGGCACCGGGTTCCCGAAAGTTTTTTATCTCGCGTATCATCTCTACCGGTTGTACTTCCCTCTGCTGGCGCTGACGGAATTCGCCCGGATTACAGGTTCACATTCGACGGAGCGTGCATGAGATTTCCGATTTCCATGACGGCCGGAATGGCCGGTTATATCTTCAAGAACAAAATGCACCCGCGGCCGGAATGGCAGAAGAATGCGGCGCCGAAACTGGACGCGTCGAATCCGTTCCGCATTCTGACAGCGCGCATTGCCGAGAGCGATACCCATCAGCCGCACCCCATGATCAACAAGCGGTTTCCGATCGTGCTGATGCTCGAGCCGCTGCACGCGTGCAATCTGACCTGCACGGGCTGCGGGAGAATCCGGGAATACGAATCGACCATCACCGAGCGGCTGCCTCTCGAGGAGTGTCTGGCGGCGGTGGACGAATGCGGCGCGCCCATGGTCTCCATTTGCGGCGGAGAGCCGATGATGTATCCGCAGATCGGAGAGCTGGTGGCGGGCATTCTCGAGCGGAACCGCCATATTTATCTTTGCACCAACGGCATGTTCATCGTGAAGCGTCTGCACGAGTTCCGGCCCGACCGGCGCTTCTTTTTCAACGTGCACCTGGACGGCCTGGAGAAGACGCACGACATCTGCGTCGAAAAAGAAGGTGTGTTCCGCGAAGCCATCGAAGGGATCAGGGCCGCCAAGCGCGCCGGCTTCATGGTGTGCACCAATACCACCATTTACAAAGAAACCGATATGAAGGAAATCGAGGCGCTTTTTGAGTACCTCGAACAGTTTGACGTCGACGGCCACCAGCTTTCGCCGGCGTATGGTTATTCCGCGGTAAACGATCGCGAAATCTTCATGACGCGCGACGACATCCACGAAAAATTCAAAGATGTCGACCACTTGTTCAAACGCTTCCGCCTGAATCAGACGCCCATGTTTCTGGAATTCTTGAAAGGCGACCGCGATCTTCCCTGCACGGCATGGGGCAACCCGACGTACAACATCAAAGGGTGGAAAGGCCCGTGTTATCTGATCACGGACGCGCATCACAAGACGTTCGAAGCGCTCATGACCGAGACGCCCTGGGAAAGTTACGGGCACGGCAATGATCCGCGGTGCGAGCATTGCATGGTGCACTGCGGGTACGAGCCATCGGCTGCACTGGGGATCAATGCGAAGCTGGCCGACAGCTTCAAGATGCTGAGTTGGGCGTTGAGGTAATGCATGAATCGCCGCGGAGACGCAGAGGCGCCGGGGACCACGGGTTCGAGTTTTATGGCGCCGTTGCCGCTCCGCGCTGACGAATGAAACCGACTCTCGTTACGGGAGCGTCGGGCTTCATCGGCTGGCATGTGGCGCGCCTGCTGGTGGAGCGAGGGCATCGGATTCGAGCGCTGGTTCGGCCGTCGAGCCGGCTGCGCCAGCTCGATGTAGAAACGGTTTTGGGCGATCTTCGCGATCCCGCATCGTTGGATCGCGCGGCTGCCGGTTGCGGGCTGGTGTTTCACGTTGCCGCCGATTACCGGCTGTGGGCAAAAGATCCGGGCGAGTTGTATCGCTCGAATGCAGAGGGAACGCGCAACCTGCTCGAAGCGGCGCGCAAGCAAGGCGTCGAGCGGTTTATTTACACCAGCACGGTGGGATGCATCGGCGTGCCCGAGGGGGGCGTGGGCGATGAAAACGTGCCGGTGGCGCTGGAGCAGATGGCGGGCGCGTACAAACGCTCGAAATTTCTGGCGGAGCAGGCGGCGCGCGAGTTTGCGGCATCGGGATTTCCGGTGGTGATCGTGAATCCCACGGCGCCCGTCGGGGACCATGACGTGAAGCCGACGCCGACCGGAAAGATCGTGCTCGATTTTTTGAAAGGCGCGATGCCGGCCTTTATCGACACGGGCCTCAATCTGGTGGATGTGCAGGATGTGGCTCGGGCGCATTGGGCGGCATGCGAACAGGGGAGGCCGGGCGAACGCTATATCGCGGGCGCGGAAAATCTGACGCTCGCGCAGATATTGGAGAAGATAGCGCGGCTGGCCGGCAAGGAGGCGCCGAAATTGAAGCTGCCATACGCAGTCGCTTATGCGGCCGGAGTGGTAACCACCGGGTGGGCGAGAGTGACCGGGCAGGAGCCGCGCGCGCCGATCGATGCAGTTCGTATGGCCAAGAAAAAGATGTTCGTCTCGCATGAGAAAGCGAGGCGTGAGCTGGATTTCAACCCGGGCCCGGTGGATGCGGCGCTGGGGCGCGCGGTGGAATGGTTTCGGGCGAACGGGTATTGCTGATCGCCGCAGAGCCGCGCGAGCTGGCGGGAATCGTGAAATTCTGCCGCGAGGTCGCGCCGTTGACATGGCCGGTTCACTGGGCACGGTCGGCAAAATTGAATGAACGCCGGGTAGTGATGGTCGCAAATGGCGCTGGTGCGGCGCGGGCCGCGCAGGCAGTGGAAGCAGCGCGAGCGTCAATCGAAGTTGGTTTAGTATGCAGCGTCGGTTTTTGCGGAGCAGTCGGGAGGCAGATGAAGGCCGGTGATGTTTTTGTTGCCGAGCGCGTCCGGACAAACGGCTGCGAATATGCGGCTCGAACGCCGGAGAGTAAATTGTCTTTTCACCGCGGCACGCTGGAGTCAATCGATCACGTTGCGGCGACTGAACGTGAGAAATCGGAGTTCTGCGCAAGAGGCGCCGGAGCGGTAGATATGGAAGCCGGGGCAGTGGCGGCGAAGGCGAAGGAAATGGGAATCTCGTTTTACTGCATACGTACGGTGACAGATCTGGCTAACGAAAATCTCCGCCTGGATTTTAACGCGGCGCTGCGTCCCGACGGCAGATTCGATACAATGCACCTAATTGCGGCTTCCTGCCGCCGGCCCCTGCATTTGTTCCCGGAATTAGTGCGTCTCGGTTGGCGCTCGCACAAGGCCTCCCGAAAGCTCGGAGAGTTCATTGCCGATTGCCGATTTTGAAATTGCCGTGCCCGACACCATGCGGGCGGCGGTCTACAAGGGCGCAGGCGTCGTGTCTGTAGAAGAAGTGCCCACGCCCGCCATCGGCCCGGGCGAACTGCTGGTGCGTGTGGAAACATGCGGGGTCTGTCACACGGACCTGAAGAAAATTGAGCATAATCTGCTGGCGCCGCCGCGCATCTATGGACATGAGACTGCCGGCGTGGTCGCGCGAGTCGGGCGCGGGGTTCGCTCCTTCGAACCCGGAGATCGTGTCGTGGTCTTCCACCACATTCCCTGCCGGGATTGTTTTTACTGCCATCGGAAGCTTTACGCGCAATGCCCGGTGTACAAGAAAGTCGGAGTCACTGCCGGGTTTGAGCCGGCGGGTGGAGGCTTTTCGCAATATGTGCGGGTGATGGACTGGATCGCGGCACACGGCGTGGAAAAAATGCCAGATGGCGTGTCTTTCGAACGCGCCTCGTTTGTGGAGCCGGTGAATACCTGCCTGAAAGCGGTTGTGCAGTGCGACCCGGAACCCGGTGAAGTGGCGCTGATCATGGGGCAGGGACCGATCGGACTATTATTCACCATGCTTCTCAGGCGCGCCGGCGCCCACGTCATCACCAGCGAGACCATCGCCAGCCGCCGCGAGTTGTCACTAAATTGCGGGGCCGAGCAGGCATTGGACCCGCAGGTAACAGACATCGGGGCGACGGTACGGTCGCTCACGGATGGGCGCGGTGCGGATTTGGTCATTGTGGCTGCTTCGGCGCCGCGTCTTGTGGAGCAAGCCGTGCGCGACTCTCGGCCCGGCGCCCGCATCTTATTGTTTGCGCAGACTTCGGACACGGAGCGCGTGGAATTATCGGGCGCTTCGATTTGTGTTGGAGAGCGTACGGTTTTCGGCAGTTATAGTGCATCGGTGGACTTACAAAAAGAGTCGGCGGAGCTTGTTTTTTCGGGTGCGCTGCCAGTGGATTTGCTGATCTCGCACCGGCTGCCGCTGGCTAAGATCCGCTCAGCCTTTGATTTAGCGTTGCATCCGGATGCCCAATCGTTGAAAATTATTCTTGAGCCACAGAGGTGGACTGAGTGAAACCGAAGATGATGGCGGCCGTGCTCTACGGCAAAGAACACCTGCAGGTAGAGCCTGTGGCCGTTCCAAAAATTGACCGAGGCGATATCCTGGTCCGCGTGCGCGTGGCGCTGACCTGCGGTACCGACGTTAAAGTATTCCGCCGCGGCTATCATGCGCGAATGATCGTGCCGCCCGCGGTTTTCGGGCACGAGCTGGCAGGCGATGTGGTCGCGCTGGGAGACGGCGTAACGCGGTTCGAGTTGGGCCAGCGGGTGGTCGCGGCCAATTCGGCGCCATGCAATAGCTGTTATTTTTGCGGGCGCGGTTTGGAAAATCTTTGCGAAGACCTGCTGTTCAACAATGGCGCTTACGCGGAGTACATCCGGATTCCGTCCCGCATTGTGGAGCGCAATACCTACGAAATTCCGCCACAAGTGTCATACCAGGACGCTGCTCTGGTTGAGCCGCTGGCTTGCGTGCTGCGCGGCCTGGAAGAGACCGGCCTCCGTGAAGGCGACACGCTGGCTATTAT
This sequence comes from Bryobacteraceae bacterium, assembly GCA_035280425.1. Lineage (GTDB taxonomy): Bacteria > Acidobacteriota > Terriglobia > Bryobacterales > Bryobacteraceae > QHXW01. The sequence goes on from DATEFW010000024.1 coordinate 428,531, forward strand.
CGGGCTTGGACCGATCGGTTTGATGTTCGTCCGGCTCGCGAAGTTATATGGCGCGCGGGTGGTGGCCATCGGCCGCCGGAAAACGCAGTTGGACCGCGCGGAAGCCGCGGGCGCCGACGACCTGATCTCGACCCAATACATTTCCCGTCCCGCCGATGCGGTGCGCAGCCTGACATCCGGGCGCGGCGTCGATGTGGCGATCGAGGCCGTTGGAAATCCCGAGACGTGGCAGTGGGCCGTCGACATGGTGCGCCGGGGCGGCACAGTCAATTTCTTCGGCGGCTGTCCCAATGAGAGCAAGGTCAGTCTGGACACGTCATTGCTGCACTATTCGGAAATCACCTGCAAGGCCAGCTTCCATCACACCCCGCACTACATTCGCAAGGCGCTCGATATCATCTCGCATGGTGACATTCGCGCCCGCGATTTTGTCAATCGCGAAGAGCCTCTGGCCAATCTCCTGGAAGTGATGCGCCACCTGATGAGCCATAACGGCCACCTGAAGACGGCCATCTTTCCGTAAACCGTCAGTGTTGCTGGCGCCCAAAGAATTCGTCCGTAATCCGGCGGCGCTGGCTGCTCGTTACACACTAGCGGAAGCGCAAGAATACACGCGCTGGCTGGCGACTCATCATTACGAAAATTTTCATGTGGTGAGCTGGCTCCTTCCCAAACGGCTGCATCAGGATTTCTATAACGTGTACGCCTATTGCCGCTGGGCGGACGATTTGGGCGATGAGATCGGCGATCCCGCGGAAAGCCTGCGCCTGCTTTCCTGGTGGCGCGGCGAGCTTGAATCGATGTACGCCGGCAAAACGGCGCACCCGGTTTTTGTCGCGCTTCAGGTGACAGTGCAACGGTACGGGATTCCTCAGCAGCCCTTCGACGATCTGATTCGCGCTTTCGAGCAGGATCAAAAAGTCACGCGTTACGCCGGCTGGGACGAGCTCTTTGGTTACTGCCGGTATTCGGCGAACCCGGTGGGCCGGCTGGTGCTTTACCTGTGCGGCTATTCTGATCCAGAACGACAACAGTTATCCGACGCGACTTGCACCGCGCTGCAACTCGCCAACTTCTGGCAGGATGTCTGGGTTGATTGGGAGAAGGGAAGAGTGTACATCCCTCTCGACGTTCTGGCGCGGCATGGTTCGACGGTCGAGGACATTGCCCGCCGCCACGCCGGTTCCGGATTCGCCGCGGCGATGCGCGAGGTCGTGGACCGCGCGCGCGCGCTGTTTCTCGAAGGTTTGCCGCTGGCCCGTTTGGTGGACCGGCGCTTGGCTGTGGACATCGAACTCTTCAGCCGCGGCGGCATGCGGATTCTCGACAAAATCGAAGCGCAGAACTATGACGTGCTGCGCCGGCGTCCCGCGATCTCGAAGACCGAGCGGGTCTGGATTCTGCTCGGCACGCTCGCGCGTGTGGCCCTGGCGCGGGCGGCTTGATGACGTCGCTCGAAGACTCGTACGCCTTTTGCCGCCGGGTGGCACAGCGGCGCGCCAAGAACTTCTACTACTCCTTTGTCCTTCTTCCCCGCGAGCAGCGCAATGCCATGTGCGCCATCTACGCGTTTATGCGCTATTGCGACGATCTGAGCGATGAGCCGGGCGCTTCGCGAGAGCCTCTGGAGCGATGGCGCGCGGCACTCGAAAACGCATTGGACGGCCGGTTCGATCCCTATCCCGCCTGGCCGGCATTTTACGACACCGTCACGCGCTACAAGATCCCGCGCGAATATTTTTTCCGGATGATCGAGGGCGTGATGTCGGATCTCGAGCCGCGGTCGTTCCACACGTTCGAAGAGTTGTACGGTTATTGCTATCAGGTGGCATCGGTCGTGGGACTGAGCACGATTCACGTCTTCGGCTTCGATTCCGCCGAGGCCTTGCCGCTTGCCGAGAAGTGCGGGGTGGCGTTTCAGTTGACCAACATTTTGCGCGATATCGGCGAAGACGCCGCGCGCGGGCGCATATACCTGCCGGCCGAAGATCTCGCGCGCTTTGGTGTAAGTGCGGATGATTTGAAGTCCGGCCGCCGCACAGCCGAATTTGTCCGACTGATGCAATTTGAATCAGCGCGCGCGCGTGCGTATTACGAAGAATCGCGGCCGCTCATCGCTCTGATTCACGCGCGCAGCCGCCCGGCGCTCCGGGCGCTTATCGGGATCTACTCGCGGCTGCTTGACCGGATCGAACAGCGCGGCTTTGACGTGTTCTCCAAACGCGTGTCGCTGCCCGTCGCGGAGAAGTGCTGGATCGTGCTGCGGGCTTGGATCGGCGGAAAATAATCGCTTTGGCGACCGCTTCGGAATCGCTCACTCCAAGCTGCGCGGCTCAACCTTCGAGCGCGCGCTCGAGCAGCCCGGCGAACTCCTGAGTCTTGCGGCCCACGCGCTGTTTGAGACTGTTGAGATCCTGCTCAACCGTGCGGAGCTGGTCGGCGAGGTGCAAACAGGCTAGCACGGCGACGCGCGTGGCGTCCGCCGTGGTGGCCTTTGCCGCAATCGAATGCAGCAGTTCATCCACGCTGTGCGCCAGTTCCTCGACTTCGCGCGCGTCCTCTCCCGCCAGCAGCGTGTACGGCTGGTTCAGAATCGTGACGCGAACGGGATGTTTTTCATCCATGAGCCCGCCGGCGCGGTTTTAGCCTGCGCTCACCTGGTCGATGTGGCTGAGCAGTTTTTCGATGCGGCCGCGCACCTGCCTACGTTCCGCGCGCAGCGCTTCGAGCTCAGCCGTGATTTGCTGGATACGCGTGCGCGCCTCGGAAGCTTCGGCAAGCGCCGCATCGTTTGAGGAATGCAGCGCCTTGTTCTCGCCGCGCAAGCTTTCGTTTTCTTCGCGCAACGCTCCGTTTTCCTCGCGCAGTTGCGAAACCACTTCGACGGCCTTGTGGATGCGCTCTTCGAGCGACGTGAGCGCGTCCAGTTCCTGTTGATGCGGTGCAGCCATTACCCTGCCTTCTCCAATGCGGCTTTCGCCTTGTCCACAAGCTGGCGGAAACCGGCTTCGTCATTGGCTGCTACTTCGGCCAGCACCTTGCGGTCGAGCGCGATGCCCGCCTTCTTCAGCCCGTTAACAAATTTGCTGTACGAAATTCCCGCCGCGCGGCATCCTGCGCCGATGCGCACGATCCACAGCGCGCGGAAGTCCCGCTTTTTCTGGCGGCGCCCGACGTAGGCGAATTTCAGCCCGCGCTCCACCGCCTCCTGCGCCGCGCGATGCAGCTTGCCTTTAGTGAGAAAATAGCCGGAAGCCCGCTTGAGTGTTTTTGCGCGGGAGGCTCTGCGTTTGGTTCCTCGTTTGACTCGGGGCACGTTTCCACTCCTCGTTGTAATCCGGCAGCGCCGGTGATGGCGGCGGTTCGGGCACGTGCCACGCGCTCCGTCCGCGCGCTTCGATCCTAGTAAGGGATCATGCGCCGCAGAGCGGGTTGGTCGGCTTTGTCGGCCACCACCTGCTCATGCAGCTTCTTTTTGCGTTTGCGTCTTTTCGACGTCAGGATGTGCCGCGCGAAAGCGTGGCCGCGCACAACTTTGCCCGTGCCCGTCTTTTTGAACCGCTTGGACGCACCTTTATGGGTCTTCAATTTCGGCATAAAAAATGTTCCCCGGGGGAGAACTGCGGAAACGACGATTATAGCACGCTGCTCGCGTTATACGATGGTGTGCAAATATCCTCGCGTTACAGCCGGACGGCCGAACGGGTCGGGTCGCGTTCCGGACGGGCCGACCTTATTCTAGCCCCCAAAAGTGATCCACCACTCACCTTCGACGCGGGTCAGGAACGCTTCGCCGCGATGAATGGCCTCAAGTACCTCCGGATGGCGCGAATGAACCAACGCCCACGAGAGGTCGCCACGGTGAAACAAGAAATACTTGTCAGAAAATTCGTCCATGAATTTCGGCTCGATGCGACCTGTCAACGCAAGAGCACCCTGTTGCCAGGCGTGATAGATGAGATGATCGAGGACCAACCGGACCGAGTCCGCCTGTGCTCCGATTTGCAAGACTTCACTTAATCCTCCCGGATTGGCGTAATAGAGATACCATCCCGCCACCTCACCGCCAGCTTTGCGGACAACCGTCTTCTTGAACTGTCCGTACCGCTTCTTGTGGCTCAGGACGTCTAGGAGCCATTTCAGTGCGGCTAGGTCGTAACTGGGACGGAGAGTGTAGTCTTTCGATGTTGTCGAAAGGCAGTCTAAGAGCATTTCGACGGTCAACTCTTCTTCCTCACCCTGGGGCTTTGGACGGAAGGGGTGGCCCGGTATCCATGAAATCCCTTTGTCTAATGGCCAGGCCAGAACATTTGCCAGCCGTGCCAACGTTGGCGGCATTGCCTCTCTTCTAAGCAAATGCGAGGCTACATAACTGGCCGGCCGCAACGGCCGTGTCCAGTGCATGCTGTAAAGCAGTGAAGTAAACCCTCCAAGCCGTTCCCAAATCCTGCGCGAAATGTCGCCTCCTTCCGCAAAGGACAGTTCCTGAGGTCCCGCAAAGAAGGTGCGTATGAGTTCAATTCCCGCTAGAGTCGACCGGTGCGAAGCGTCGACCATGAAATGATTACTCACTGCCATCCGGATATGCCGCTCTCCCAACCACATCCGACGCGGAACCACGCCAAGAAAGCCCACAATCGCTTGATTTTCTTCATAGACAAGCGACGGAATGTATTCTTCGATCCACGGGCTCTCCAAAAAAATCTTTGCAAAATACGGTGTCAGTTGCTCAGCAGGAAACGGATCGGCCCGGCGGAATACACGTGTGTATAGATCTACTATCTGGGGAAGGTCTTTGCGCACCAGAGGACGAATAAATCCCATAGTTGAAGTGGCCCCTTGTCTACGAGGTTCTTCCAGCGAGCGCAGTCACCGCCGCATCCGTCGCTGCTTGAATCCCCAGTCATCCTATTCTGTCTGGCGAGAAACTCTCCAGTTATTCGGATCGATCGAAGATCCCCAAGTCCGGCATCCAGACGTTGATTCGGATATTAAACACCCGCTCCAACGGCATGAGCAACTCAACAAAATCGCGACGAATCCAGAATCCCTTCGTTTATTAGACGGGTCTCGGCCGAAGGGATTTCCACCGCCAACCGATCCGCAAACAGGCTTGCCTTGAAGTTAGTTAGATCCAAACTGCTGTTCCTCGCGAATCCAGAGTAGGGTTTGCGCTGCTGTCCACGCCTGCTGCTTGAATGGGGAGGCTAACGAACCACACAACCTTCGAATCCTGACTCCGGCTCAACGTCTGGATACGTTTGATTCCTACGGCCAATACAAGCAGGAGTTTACCCCTGCCTCTCTTTCCACTCCTCGTACCACGCCATCTGAATGGCTTCGAGCTTGCCTTCGTTCGACCCTTTCGGATCGTCGCCGAAGTCTTCGAGCTCCGTCACCCACTTATGCAGATCCGTAAACCGAACTTTCAGCGGATCGACTTCCGGATGCGCCTCGTAAAGCGCCATCGCAAGATCTTCGGTGTGGTCCCAGGTCAATCCAGGCATCAGATTTTCGTCCCTTTCAGCGCCCCTTGAACCGCCGTGTTGATCATCAGCTCCGCAAGCTTTGTCGTTACCTGGTTCAACCGGTCGATCTTCGACCGGATCAGCAGGTGATCCTCGCCGTGATACACCAGCAGCAAATGATTCAGCGCGTCGTTGATCTCGCGCCGCTCCTCGTCGCTCAGTTCGAGATAGGCATCGTCCCGCCGGGCCTTTTCGACCGCCGCCAGAATCCGGTCCGCCTCCACGCGCGCTTCCGCCACCTGCCGGGCCTGGAAATCTTCTTCGGCGCGATCGATCGACTCCGAAATCATCGCCTCCACCTGGTCATCCGTCAGCCCGTAGCTCGGCTTGATATCCACCGATTGCTCCCTGCCCGTCCTTGCGTCGCGCGCGGTCACGTTCAAAATTCCGTTGGCGTCGATCAAAAACCGCACTTCGATGCGCGCCATTCCCGCGGGCATCGGATCGATATCTTTGAGATCGAAGCGCGCGAGGCTCCGGTTGTCTTTGACCAGCTCGCGCTCGCCTTGCAGCACATGGATCAGCACGTTGCGCTGCCCGTCGACGGCCGTCGTGAATGTCTCGGTCGCGCTCGCCGGAATTGTCGAGTTGCGATGAATCAGCTTCGACATCACACCGCCCATGGTCTCGATTCCGAGCGACAGCGGCGTCACATCCAGCAGCAGTTGATTTTCGACCGTGCCTGAAAGAATACCCGCCTGCACCGCGGCGCCAAGCGCCACGACTTCATCGGGATTCAAATCCGTATGCGGCTTGGCCCGGAACAAGGTCTCGACCGCGTTGCGCACCATCGGAATGCGTGTCGAGCCGCCCACCAGCACGACTTCGTCGATCTGCTCGACCGTCACCCCGGCATCGCGAATGCAATTGCGGCACGGCCCAAGTGTGCGGTCCACGATATCCGCGATCAGTTTTTCAAAAAGCTCCCGCTTGATCTCGCGCTGGTACTGTTTGCCTTTGTACGCAAACTCGATGTTGGTGAACGGCGCGAACGAGAGCCGCTCCTTGGCCTCGATCACCGCTTTCCGCAGTGTCTGGACCGCTTCGCCGTAGTGCGAAATATCCTTGCCCCATTCGCTATGAATGTCTTCGAGCGCAATCTCGATCAGCCGGTTGTCGATATCGTCGCCGCCCAGATGCGTATCGCCGTTGGTCGCCATCACTTCGAAGATGCCTTCGTGCAGCTTGAGAATCGAGATGTCGAACGTCCCGCCGCCCAGGTCGTAAACTGCGACGATCCCCTCCTTGCGCTTATCGAGCCCGTAGGCGAGAGCCGCCGCCGTGGGCTCGTTGACCAGCCGCAGCACTTCGAGGCCGGCAATCCGCCCCGCGTCTTTTGTGGCTTGCCGCTGGGCGTCGTTGAAATATGCCGGAACCGTGATCACCGCTTTCGTCACCGGCTCACCTAGAGACGCCTCGGCGTTTTTCTTGAGCTGCCTCAATATGAATGCCGAAATCTCGGGCGGCGTAAATGTCCGCTCGCCCAGTTGAATCCGGATCACCGCTTCGCTGCCCTCGGCAATGCGGAACGGAAACAGCTTCAGCTCTTCCTGAACGTCCGCCACGCCGCGGCCCATCAGCCGCTTGATCGAGTAAACCGTGCGGTCAGGCTCGTCGATCAGCGCTTTGCGCGCTTTGTTGCCGACGATGATCTCACCCGAGCGCGCCAGCGTGACCACGCTCGGCACCAGCCGGTCGCCGTCTTCGCCCGCAATCACGCTGGGGTGCTGCGCGGCGTCCATGTAAGCCACCAAGCTGTTGGTGGTCCCGAGATCAATCCCCACCACCCGTTCCTGCTTGCCGAAATCGATCTGGATCGGCGTCATACCGCGGCTCCGCTCAGCTCTTTTTCCACCTCATTCACCAGATTCCGGACATACCGCCGCCGGTTCAGCAATCCGCGAATTTCCGCGAGCACATCGCGATCGCGTCCGGCATCGTATTCGCGGAATTTTTGAGCCAGCTCGTTGTCAATCGTCTCCCGCATCCCGATGAACTTGTCCCGCGCCGCTTCGAGCTGCGGCCGCGCCGCATCGTCGCCGCCCCGCAATTCCTCGAGCGCCATGTTCAGCTCGAAAACCTCCTCCAGCAGCTCCGGCGGAACATTTTTCGAGCCCTGCTCCCCGATGTCGAACCCGTGCTCCTTGAGCAGGTATTCGGCGCGCGCCAGCGGTTCGCGCAGCGTGCGGTAGGCGTCGTTCAAAATCGCCGTCGCATCGAGTGCATACATCTGTTCCTCATGGCTCTTGAGCGTGTAGCCGTCCGGATGATATTTCCGGCTCAGCGCGTAGAAGCGCTTCTCCAGATCCTTCAGATCCAGATCGAGCTTGTGCTCGAGCTCAAAGAAATCGTAATAATTTTTTGGAAGCGGATCCATCGCAGGTTTTCGAGCGGCCTCGGCGTCCCCGCGGTGAATGGTTTACGCCGAGAATGACGTTCCGCAGCCGCAATTCTTCTGCGCGTTCGGGTTTTCGAACACGAAGCCCGATTGCAGCAGCGACTCCTTATAATCGAGCGTCATGCCGTGCAGGTAGAGCAGGCTCTTGGGATCGACCACAATTTTGACCCCGTCGAACTCGAAGACTTTATCCGTCGGCCGCTCCTTGGCATCGAACTTGAACTGATAGCTCAAGCCCGAGCAGCCGCCGCCCAGCACGCCCAGCCGCAGCGCTCCCGTGACGCCCTGCTTGGCAAAAGCCTGGCGGATCTTTTCGATCGCCTTGGGCGTCACCTGAATCGACGGCTCGAGCTTCGCTTCCGGCTTCGGCTCCAACTGCACGACCTGGTCGGTCTCGCTCATCACGCCTGTGTTTCCACCGTCTTTCGCGTCTCCTGCTTGCGCTTGTAGTCGGAGATTGCCGCTTTGATTGCGTCTTCCGCCAGCACCGAGCAGTGAATCTTCACCGGCGGCAGGCTCAGCTCGTTGACGATATCGGTGTTCTTGATCGCCAGCGCTTCATCGACCGTCTTGCCCTTCAGCCATTCCGTCGCCAGCGAAGAGCTCGCGATGGCGCTGCCGCAGCCGAAAGTCTTGAACTTCGCCTCGGCGATGACTCCGGTCGATTCGTCCACCTTTACCTGAAGCTTCATTACGTCGCCGCACTCCGGCGCGCCCACCATGCCGGTCCCTACGTTGGGATCGTTCCGGTCGAGTGAGCCGACGTTCCGCGGATGATTGTAATGATCTAGAACCTTGTCCGAATAAGCCATTGCATCTCCCTCTTTAAATTTTACCGCCCGGGCCGAAGCTTACTCCGCCGCCCAGTGAACCTTGCTTAGATCCACGCCTTCCTTCGCCATCTCGTATAGGGGCGAAAGTTCGCGCAATTTCCTGACAACCTCAGTCACCCGGCCCGCCACGTAATCCACCTCTTCTTCGGTGTTGAAACGACCCAGGCCGAAACGGATGGAGGTGTGCGCCAGATCGTCGCCCACCCCAAGAGCCTTCAGCACATAACTGGGCTCGAGCGTCGCCGACGTGCACGCCGAGCCGCTCGATACCGCGATATCGTTGATGCCCATCAGCAGCGATTCGCCTTCCACGTACGCGAAGCTCATGTTCAGATTGTGCGGCAGCCGGTGCTCCATCGTGCCGTTGATGAATACTTCGTCCAGCTCGCTTTCGAGCGTATTCCTCAGCTTGTCGCGCAAAAACCTCAGGCGCTTGGATTCCTCCGGCATTTCGCGCTGGCAAAGCGCGCACGCCTCTCCCAGTCCCACAATGCCCGGCACATTCAGTGTTCCCGACCGCATGCCGCGCTCGTGGCCGCCGCCATCCATCTGCGCCGTGATCTGCACGCGCGGGCTCTTCCGCCTCACGTAGAGGGCTCCCACCCCCTTCGGGCCGTAAATCTTATGCGCGCTGATCGACATCAGGTCGATATTGTCCTGAATCATGTTGACCGGAACCTTGCCGGTCGCCTGCACGCCGTCGGTGTGGAACAGAACGCCTTTCTCGTGCGCGATCTTGCCGATTTCTTTCACCGGCTGGATGACGCCGATTTCGTTGTTGGCGTACATGATCGTGATCAGGATGGTCTTGTCGGTGATCGCTTCGCGCAGCATGTCCAGATCGACCAGCCCATCGCCCTTCACCGGCAGGTACGTCACCCGGTAGCCGTGCTTCTCCAGCTTTTTGCAGGTATCGAGCACGGCTTTGTGCTCCGTCGCCGCGGTGATGATGTGGTTGCCCTTCTCGGCGTACATCTCGGCCACGCCTTTGATGGCCAGGTTGTCCGATTCGGTCGCCCCGCTGGTGAAAATGATCTCCTTCGACGTCGCTCCGATCAGGTCCGCAATCTGCTTCCGGGCGTTATCGACCGCTTTTTCCGCTTCCCATCCGAAACTGTGATTCCGGCTGGCCGCGTTCCCGAATTTCTGCGTGAAATACGGGAGCATGGCGTCGACTACCCGAGGATCCACCGGCGTGGTCGCGTGATTATCAAAATAAATAGGCGTCTTCATGAACCTTCCTCATAAAACGTGCAAGCGCTCGAGCGTCTCAGCGACCAGCGGAACCGCCCCGCCTTCCGGCGCGCAGGAACTCGTGCTGCCGCCGCTCAGCTCCGCAATCGTAATCCGGTCGAGCAACTGAATAATGGCTTCGTGGACCTTGCGCAGCGGCTCCCGAACCGTGCATTTCTCCGATTGATCGCAGTGCCCGTGCGCCGTAAAACAAGTCGTCAAAATAATTGGACCGTCGATCGCATGAATCACTTCGAGCGCGCTGATCATCTCCGCCCGCCGCGCCAGTTTATAGCCGCCGCTCGAACCGGCCAGGGAAACCAGCAGACCCTTCTTGGTCAGCTTCTGCAGAATCTTGGCCAGCAAAGGCAGCGGAATCCCGTAGGTGTCGGCCATTTCCTTCGCGCTTGCCGTCCCGCCCCGGCCGGCCGCCGAAAGATGTTTGAGGGCGATCAGGCCGTAGTCCGCCTTTTTGGTCAGCTTCAGCATTTTGGATTTAGGACCAGTTCAGTCCAATATGAGTATACTAGCAGATCCCTATGCAGGTCAACCAGTTAAATTACGACTGGAAAAGTCCTGTTTCCCCCTCTTGGCAGGCATTCGGCACAATCTGTCGCCGGGCGGCATTTTTTCCTTGTTGAACGGTCGCTCTCCGCCCGCGCCTGCTAGACTTCCATGGATGTCGCGAGAAGCAGGATGTGGTTAAGACGTCTTGTCCGGGCTCTGGTCTTTACGTTCACCGCGCTGGGCATTCTGGTCACCCTCGTAACGGTGACGCCCTTCACCGCCTGGTATAGCCGCCGGCTTTCCGGACCGTTTAACGATTCCGGCGGTCCGGTTCTGGTGGTGTTGGGCGGCTCCACTCTCGAACCCGGTATTATCGGCGACGACACCTACTGGCGTTCGGTTTATGCCGTGCGCGCTTACCGCCGCTGGCATTATCCACGGATCATTCTCTCAGGAGCCGGAGTCGCAGAAAACATGCGCGATTTTCTGATCTCCATGGGGGTCCCGGCCGGTGTCATTGAGATGGAACAAAAGTCTCACAGCACGCGGGAAAACGCTTTAAGCGTGGCGCGGATGCTCGGTGCAACCGAGGGCCAGGCTGTTGTTTTAATGACCAGCGATTACCACATGTTTCGCGCCTCGCGCCTTTTCGAGCGCGCTGGATTGCACATCGTCGCCTGCCCAATCCCGCACGCGCTCAAACTTGCGGCATACTGGCCCACCAGATGGTCGGCGTTCCTCGATGAGACCTCTGAATCCGCAAAGATCGTCTACTACCGGGCTCGGGGCTGGATTTAGCGGTTGCGCTCGCCGTGCCCGGAAAAGTGCTTCCTCAGCACCTCCACGCATCTTTCGGCCGCATTACCGTCCCAATATTTCGGGATGCGGCCGGTCTTGGCGTTGCGCTTCATTTCCTGCCAGGCACAGAGAATACCGGATTTCCGCGTTCCCGCGAGAACGTTGGTCCCCTCCTCGACCGTTACCGGCCGCTCGGTGTTATCCCGCAGTGTCAGGCAGGGAATTCCAAGCACCGTGGTCTCTTCCTGAATTCCTCCCGAATCCGTCAGCACAGCGGAGCTGTTGGACATCAGCCACAGGAAATCGAGATATCCGAGCGGTTCTGTTAAATGCAGCGCTGGATCGAGAGCTATGGCCTGGTCCTCCAGGCGCGCGCGCGTCCGGGGATGCACCGGGAAATACAGCGGCAACTCCCGTGCGATAGTCGACAAAGTGTCGGCAATTTCGGCGAGGTGCGTGCCATCATCCACATTGGAGGGCCGGTGCAGCGTCACCAGCCCATATGATTTCTTTACGGCTCCTATCCTCGACAGAATGTCCGAATGGACGGCATTCGCGAGACTGGCACGCAGAGAGTCGATCATGAGATTCCCAACCATGTGGATCCGGTCGGGTGCGATCCCCTCCGCGATCAGATTGCGCCGGCCGCTTTCCTCGGTTACCAGCAGCAGGTCCGATATCGCATCCGTCACAACCCGGTTAATCTCTTCCGGCATGCTGCGGTCAAAGCTGCGCAGGCCTGCCTCCACATGGACGACCGGTATCGTGAGCTTCTTCGCAACCAGCGCGCAAGCCATCGTCGAGTTCACATCTCCCACCACCAGCACGGCGTCCGGCTTTTCCTCAAGGGCCACCGGTTCGAACCGCTTCATAATCTCGGCGGTTTGTTGCGCGTGAGTGCCGGAACCGACGCTCAAGTTGAATTTTGGCTGCGGCAGCGCCAGGTCACGGAAGAAATGCCCGGACATCTGGTCGTCATAGTGCTGGCCGGTGTGTACCAGGACTGCGGCGAAATCCGGCTCGCGACTAAGGGCCGCCACTAGCGGCCCAAGCTTCATGAAATTCGGACGTGCGCCGGCTACGCACAGGATCTTGATGGTCATCGGGGACCGAAATGGCGCGCTGGGCCCCGCAACTCTTGGGCCGCATTCCCCCACTCTAGCAGACTGGCTCAGTGGCGATCCACAATGTAATCCAGCAAAATGAATAGGTGATCGTTCAGCGGCGTATTCCTCTACTCGATCTCGTGGCACAGCATATATCCATCCGCAGCGAGCTGTTGGCCGCATTGACACGCGTGCTGGATTCGGGCCGTTTCATTCTGGGAGAAGAGGTAACCTCTCTTGAGCAGGAAATCGCGCCTTATACTGCTGCTCCATACGCCATAGCTTGCGCGTCCGGATCCGATGCGTTGCTGCTGGCGCTCATGGCGCTGGATATTCGGCCGGGCGATGAAGTCCTCACCGTTCCATTTACTTTTTTTTCAACCGCCAGCGCGATTTCCCGTTTAGGCGCCACTCCGGTTTTTGCGGATATCGACCCGGCGACCTTCACCATCGACCTGGATCGCGCCGGGCACGTTCTCCATACGCACCACAAAGTTCGAGCCATCATCGCCGTGCACCTGTTTGGCGGCTGTGCAGACATGGGGAGCCTGATACCGATCGCTCAAAGACATGGTGTCCCGATCATCGAAGACGCTGCGCAGGCGATTGGCGCAGAGTGCAACGGAAAACGTGCCGGCAGCCTCGGCTATGCGGGCTGCTTCAGCTTTTATCCGAGCAAAAATCTAGGCGGCCTGGGCGATGGCGGCATGCTAACGACCAACGACGAAAGCCTCGCCTCCAGGCTCCGCTCTTTGCGCGTGCACGGCGGCACTGAAGCCTACATCCACGCCTCCATCGGTATCAACTCGCGTTTAGACGCCCTGCAAGCGGCAGCTTTACGGGTTAAACTCAGGCATCTGGACGGCTGGACACTCCGCCGGCAGCAAAACGCGGAACTGTATCGCACAGCCCTCGCCACGACCGGCGCTCCGGTTTTCGCACCATCTCCTGCCGCCTTCCAGACCAGGCACGTTTACAATCAGTTCGTCATCCGCTGTCCCCAGCGTGACCGGCTGCGCCGCCACTTGCGGGAATCGGGCATCGGCACCGCCGTCTACTATCCTGTTCCCTTGCACCTGCAGCAGTGTTTCGCTGAGCTCGGGTATCGCGCTGGAGACTTTCCGTGCTCGGAGAGAGCCGCGGAGCAGGTGCTGGCGCTGCCGGTGAATCCTGAAGTTTCGGCTGACGATATCGAGTATATCTGCGGAGCAATCGCATCCTGCTACCGTTAGTGCCGGGATGCATTTTTTTCCGCACGGCTTCCGGGTTTCTTGCTCAGCTGCTCTGGACGGCCGCTGCCATCTGCGGAATTTTCGTCCGTGCATATTTCGCGTAGACTCGTGCGTAGTCCGCTACCATCCGCGCGATATTGAATCGGGCTGTAATTTTGTTTCTTTCCGACAGTCCGAGCGCTTTCCGGCGCTCCGGATCGCGGCAAAGGGCGGCTAAAGTCTCAGCCAGCGCCTCAGCGGTGCAGGGCGAAACAGCAATTCCCTCGCGGTCCGGTTCAAAAACTTCACGGTGACACGGCAAGGCCGAGCAAACGATAGGTATTGCGCTGGCCATCGCTTCCAGCACCACATTCGACATACCCTCGGTCTTCGATGGCAGCACGAAAATATCCACTGTTGCAAGAAAATCTTCGGGATTCGAACGGCGGCCCAGCAGATGAACGCGATCCGCGATTCCCAGTTCCTCGGCTGTTTTTTGCAGACGCCGCGTACACGGCCCCTCCCCGAGCAGCGCCAGATGCGAATCCGGAAATTCGGGAGCCATGCGCGCAAAGGCAGCTATCAAAACCTCGTAATTTTTCAGCGCGTCCAGCCGGCCGATGCTTCCTAGCAGAAGGCCCTCCTGCCGTAATCCGAAATTCCGCCGCTGCTCCCGCTGGTCTATACGCGGGCGGAATCTCTCGGTGTCCACGCCGTTCGGCACCCACTGAATCTTGCCGGACGGGATGCCATAGGCTTCCCATTCCCGTGCAATCTGCTGGCTCACGGTAATCAGGCGGTCCACGCGCCGGCCCAGCAACCGCTTGGCCCAATACTTCGGCCAATTGGCTTCCTCCAATTCGCCGGCGTTCTTGCCGTGCTCGCCGTGTATCACCGGCACGTGCGCCAGTTTGGCTGCAACCACGGCGTACAGGAACGTTCCCCAATTGTGGGAATGGACCACATCCACCTGCGCGCGCCGGAACAATTGCGCCAACCGCCAGATCAGACTCCAGTCAATGCCCGGCCCGTGTTTTGGCAGCAGGTGAAATTCGGCATGGCGGATGCGCTGGGAAAAAGTTTCTTGCCGATCGAGCGCGCATAAGGAGATGCGGAAGCTCTCCGGCGGCAGACGGTTGGCGACATTGATAATGCCATTCTCCATGCCGCCGCCGGCGAAACCATGGCGGACGACATGCATGACATGAACCCGCGCCGCAGCCGCTTCCACGCCTGTCATTTCTTCCATGCGGGTATCCGGCCCGACAAAAACCGGATGGTGGCGAGCAGCGCCGCTCCGTTCAGCATCACAAAAGCATGCGGAATGCCGGCGAGCTGCGACATCCGCTTGGTGGGAAACACCGCACCCAAAACTGCCGCCAAGTAAAAAACGCCTTGCGCCAGCAATACGGTCCGGTAGAACCGGCCCGCCAGGAAACAATTCGACACTGCGGCTATCAGGAGCCAGGCCGGCACTATCAGGCGCATTCCCTTGTGGGAAAAAAACTGAAGACTCACCGCCCGCCAGCTCCACAGCTCGGGCAGATACTGGAGCAGTTGATAGTTACCGGTGAGCGTTCGCACTTTCCGATGGAACTCCTGTCGCTCGCCGGCCGCCTCTACGTCGAAAACTACAGCCCGCGGCTCGTGCACCACGCGCCAGCCCCGCAGGGCAATCTGCAAAGGGGTATAAACATCGTCGAGCAACAGACCTTCCGGCATCGGACGGAACAGTTCGCGGCGAATGCCGTAAAACGCCCCCGTAGCGCCCATACAGGATCCAATCAGACTCTCTTGCCGGCGCAGCCAGCGTTCGTATTTCCAATATACGGTCGTTTTCAATCCCGGATGCGCCTCGGTCGTAAACCGCAGTTCCCCGCTCACACACCCAACTTCCGGATCGGCGAAATTTTCCAGCAGCCGCTCCAGGCTGTCCGGATGAAGTTTCTGCCGCACGTCGGTGAAAACGATAATTTCCCCGGTGGCGTGGGCGGCCCCAAGTTGAAGCGCGAAGGCCTTGCCGCGATGATCCGCGTAATGAAATGTCTGCACTCCCGTATGTACTGCCCACGCCTGAAGCCGTTCCGCCGTTCGATCCGTCGAGCCATCCGAGACGACAATGATTTGGCGGCGCTCGGCCGGGTAAGGCAGTGCGAGCAGGTGCTCGATCTTCCCGTCAATCCGGGCCTGTTCGTCACGCGCCGCCACCACAATGGAGATGTTGGGGTGAATCGGCCGGCGAACTACTTCTCGTTTGCGCGGCCAGAGCAACACGAGAAGCGGGTAGCCGAAATAAGTGTAGAAGATACACGCCGCCGAAAACCAGAACAGCGCTTCAGCCATGAGACTCCTTGGCCTGGCCCGACAGGGCACGGCCCATCAGGCGCGCGAGTTGATCCCGCGCCGCCGCCTGCAAAAAACGGTACAGGATCTCGCCCGCGAACATCCAGATGCGCGCATCGTAACCTAAGCGGGGGAGGCGGAACGGATCGCTCTGGCAGGTAACCAACCCCTGCTCGGTCGATAATGCGCACTTGTAACCAGCGGCTATGACTTGCTCGCGGGACGTCTCCGACATGTGCTCGGTCCGGCCATACGGATAGGCGAAGCAGAAAACCGGACGCCGCAAATGCGCCTCGAGCAGATCCTTGGACATCGCCAACTCGGTGTGCTGCTGCGAAACGTCTTCTACCCGCATATTGCAGTGATCGTGGGTATGCGATCCGAACTCGACTCCTCGGTCGGCCATATTCCGGATCTGATCCCAGCTCAACATGTCGAAGCTGTCTTCGGCCTCCTGCGTCGCGGCCACGGAGTGCTGGTGAATGACGGTCTCGAACCGTTCGCGCACTTCGTGCCATGGACGGCTCCGCACCTGATCCCGCAGATCGTTCATCTCCGCGGTCGTCAATCTCCCCGCCGACCACAGCCAGTAGATCGTGTTCAGCGGCAGCCAGGAGCCCGCGTCCACATTCGCCGTCACCACAAAAATCGTGAACGGAAAGCCGAGCTTCTCCAGCACCGGAGCGGCGTACCGCGCGTTATTTTGATAACCGTCGTCGAAGGTCAGCACCACCGCCTTGCCGATGCGCCCGCCCCGGCTTAAGGCCGCCACCACCTCTGCCAGCGGCATCACCCGGTAGCGCTGCTTCAGGATCCGCATTTGCCGCTCGAATAACCGTCGCCCCAGGTGAAAATTGATATGCGCCGGAACCGCGGAGCGATCGCAGACTCCGTGGTACATGAGAATCGCAACGGCTTCGGCCGGGATCAGCCGCGCCAGCAGCCGCTCCAGCCCCGAGTAGTACAGGCAGAACAACAGCGCGGATTTGACCCCGTCCTTCCATCCACGTGGGGTTCGCGGCTCTTGATCAGCGTGCGAATTTTTCATGCCAGAGCAGATAACAGAGGACCGACCACAGCTTCCGGTCGGTGATGCCACGCTCGCTTTCTACGTGCCGGTCGAGCAGTTGGCGGCAATAGTCCAGTCGGATGATCTGGCCCGACCGGCTTGTCGAAATAGCTTCCTCCAGAAACGGGCGCAGTTCATTGCGGAACCACGACGCGATCGGCAGCACGAATCCCTGCTTACGCCTTCCCAGCACGCGGCGCGGCAATACGGCTTCGGCGGCGCGCTTCAGAATGCGCTTGCCCGCCAGCGCCGTCCATTTCCATTCTCGCGGCAGCCCCGCCGCAAATTCCGCCACACGATAATCCAGTAGTGGAGAACGGATTTCTAGCGAGTTAGCCATCGACATGCGGTCGACCTTCACCAGAATGTCGCCAGGCAGATAAGTCTCGTAGTCCACGTGGTTCAGCACGGCCGCGGCACGATCCGCCGGGCCGAAATGTTGAAAAGACTGCTGGATCTGGAACCCTCGGTCCTGCACCTGGACCTGCTCGGCGAATGCCGGTGTATATAACGCGGCAAGCTCGGCGTCAGTGAAGACGCTGCGGGAGTGCTGCCATGCCACCCCGACCGGCAGTTCAGACTCCTCCACAAATCGCTGTAGCCGGCTGCCCAGGTGCCCGCCGGAGCCGTTCACCGCCTGGGCTGCGGTCCGCACAATGTTCCGCAACCCCGCCGGCAGTTTCCGGTAGGTAGCCGCGCATGCGTGATAACGGTATGCCTGATATCCGCCGAACACCTCGTCGCCGCCGTCGCCGCTCAGCGCCATGGTGACGTGTTTGCGCGCCATCTCTGACACCAGATATGTGGGAACCGCCGAGGCATCGGCGAAAGGCTCCCCGAAGTGCGCTGTCAGTTTCTGGACCAGATCGATTACCGAATGCGGTCCGGCAATCAAATTGTGGTGATCGGTGCCAAACAGGCGCGCGACTTCCGCCGCGTACTGCGACTCGTTCAGTTCTTCTTCGGAAAACCCGATTGTAAATGTCTGGACCGGCCGGTCCATGAGGCGGCTCATCAGCCCCACCACAAGGCTGGAATCCACGCCCCCGCTCAGCAGCGCCCCGAAAGGCACGTCGCTGTGCAAGCGGATCCGAACCGCGTCTTCGAGCAATCGCAGTAACTCCTGGGCAGCCTCCTGCTCGGAAATTCCAGCAAGCGACCGCGGGTGCAGACGCCAGTAACTTCCGCTCTCCACCGGGCCGGCTTTCCAACGAAGATAGTGCCCCGGCTCGAGTTGCTTAACCTCGCGAAAAACGGTCCGGGGCGCCGGCACGTAGCCCAGGCAGAAATAATTATCCAGAGCCACGGGATCGGGATCGCGTCCGATTCCGGGATATTCGAGCAGGCTGGCCAGCTCCGAGCTGAAGGCGATCCGGCTCCCCTGCGCTGCGTAATACAGAGGCTTCTTGCCCGCCCGGTCCCGTGCTAGCAGCAGTTCACGCTGCCGCCGGTCCCAGATGGCCAGCGCGAACATCCCATTCAGCCGCTGCAATCCGCCCGGCCCGTACTCTTCATAGAGGTGAATGACAGTCTCGGTATCGCAGCGCGTCGCAAACCGGTGTCCCGCCGCTTCCAGTTCCTGCTGCAAGTCTGAGAAATTATAGATTTCGCCGTTGAATACGATGGCGATCGTGCCGTCTTCGTTGAACATCGGCTGATGGCCGCCGGAAAGGTCGATGATCGCCAGCCGTCGCATGGCTAGGCCTGCCTCGCCATCGGTCCATTCGCCGCCCTCGTCCGGACCGCGATGCCATAGCCGGGAATTCATCCGCACCAGTACGGCGGCGTCCGCTGCTGTTCCTACCCGTTCTACCGTGCCACAAATTCCACACATAATCTTTCCGGGTCCCCCGATCGGCTGCGGGACGATCCGCCTCAACGCCCCTAAGTGACTGAAAAACCGCCTCCGATACGTTTTATTCTACAAATTAAGCAATTTCTCTGCCTAACTCCCCATTTCCTGGGGCTCCGATTTCCACACCGGTTGGCCCGGATCGTCCTTTTAACAAAGAGTTTATTTTGTGAGCGATACTCGAAAAAATAGGACTTTTTCCCCAAATTTGGATACGCCTCGCTCCGGCTTGCCCGTCCATAAAATACGCTGTTATACTGGCTTCCACAGACACGCTTCACCCGTGCAGTCCGCGTGGCACCATTTCTATGTCGGTTTATGCTCTGGCCAAGCGCGCCCTGTTCTCTACCGCTCGCTATTCCGGCTTGAACTGGTTTTTCCGGCAAGTGCTCGGACGAGAAGGCGTGCTGGTGCTCTGCTATCACGGGGTTGTGCCGCGTGAGTACAGCAATCAGCTCTTCCTGTATCGCAATACGGTATCGGAGCGGGAGTTCGGCCGCCAGCTCGAGTTTTTGGTTCGGCACTTTCGTCCCATCGCCGCACGCGATCTGATCGATCACATCCGCCTGGGCACGTCGTTGAAACCCCGCACGGTGCTGGTAACATTCGACGACGGTTACCGGAACAATCTTACTCTGGCGGCGCCATTGCTCTCGAGGTACGGCGTTCCCGCCCTGATCAGCGTCACCACCGGATACATTGGCACCCCGAAGGTCCTGTGGCCTGACGAGGTGAATTTGCGCGTGCTCGATTGGCCTCTCGCCTCGATTCCCTATCCATCGATGGACGGCAAATTTGCCATGGTTCCACTGGCTTCCGGACAAGACCCGCGCATCTTCCACGCCGAGAAAATCCGCGCCCTGTGCAAGGCTTTGCCCGAGCAGGCGCTGGGCATGTACTTGGACACGCTGCGGCGCGAGCCTTGCCCGGCACTGGATTCGCGTGACCGCGACCTGTTCGATTTTCTCAACTGGGATGAGGTGCGGTCTCTGGTCGCGGCCGGATTCGATATCGCGTCGCACACCGTCAGCCATCCGATTCTCACCCAAATCGGCCGGGACCGCCTGGATGACGAGCTGCGGGAGAGTAAGCGGCGCATAGAAGCCGCCACCGGGAAGGCTTGCGAGTGCCTGGTCTACCCCAACGGACAGTCCGCCGATTTTTCTCCTCAAGTGGCCGAGGCTGCCCGCCAGGCAGGCTACCTGCTGGGGTTCAGCCTGACGGGATCCTATGCGTGTACCCGGGCCGATGCGTTTGCCCTCAGCCGAATCAGCGTGCCGGGCCACCAGCCTGAGGCGGTCTTCGAGGCACGGGCGAGCGGCCTGCACACGTGGATGCAAAAGATTCTGTGAGTGAGCACCGCCCGGTTCTGGTTCTCGCGGGCACCGTCCGCGTGGTGGTGGGTATCGCGCGCTGTCTTGAGCGTCGCGGAATTACTGTGGATGTCGCTCAGTACCGAAATTCGCGTGAACGCATCGCTTCCCGCGCGATCCGGCACGTTCATTTAATTCCGGATTTTCTCAAAGACCCTGAAAAGTTTGGCGCCACTCTCCAGGCGCTCGTGGAGAGCTACTCTTACGACACTCTGATTCCGACCACCGATGAGTCCCTCCTGGCTATTCTGCCCTTCTATGACCGCCTCTGTCGGCGGCTCTATCCGGGCTGCCCTGAGCCGCAGACCGTTTTGGCCGTTTTGGATAAGCGGCTGACTCTTCATGCCGCCCGGGAATGCGGAATCCTCACGCCGCGCGAGTATCCGTTTTACAGTCTGAAAGACCTCGACAAAAATCGAGACGCAATAGACTTCCCCGTGATCGCTAAACCGGCGGACAAGCAAACCGAGCTCAAGTTTGCCGTACACCGGTACGATCGCTTCGCGCTGTTGCGCGAGGCATTTTTGAAAGATCCGTCGTTCGGACGCAATCACCTGTTGCAGCAGTATTGTCCCGGCTTCGGCGCCGGCGTTGAGCTGCTGATTTGGAATGATAAGGTCCATGCCGTTTTTCAGCACCGGCGCGTCAAGGAACTGCCCAGCACCGGCGGCGTCAGCGTGCTGGCCGAAGCGCAGGAGCCGGATCCGGATCTGCTGCGTGACGCCGGCGCCCTACTCCGGAAGTTGAAGTGGCGCGGCGTCGCCATGGTCGAATTTCGATATGATCCGAAAACCGCGAAGGCTGTCCTGATGGAAGTGAATGGCCGCTACTGGGGATCGTTGCCGCTCACGTTGAATGCCGGTGTGGAATTTCCATATTACGAGTGGCAGCTTGCGCATGGCGTCCCGCAAGTTAGCTGTGCGGCCTACACTTCAGGGTTTCGCACTCTCTGGCGCGTGGGAGACATGATGCGTTTCGTTTCCGTCGGCTCCCGCTGGAGATCCGGGGAGGGAAGCTTTTCAAAAGTAGCGGCGGAGGGCGCAGCTTTGATCGCGGATTTCTTCTCCGCGACTCCCGATGCCCTTTGGCAATGGAACGACCCCCGCGCGGCTACGCTTGAATTTCGCGATCGCCTGCTTCGCCCGCTGATCCGCGCTGCGGCGCACAAGCTGATTCCCGCCGTTATACGTCGGGAGGCGCGAGTCTACCGCGATCACGGGTTTCGCATCGGATGGCTGCATACCAGGCTGGTTGCGTTGCGCCGCCCCGCGCCGGCCGTCCGCGATCTGCCATCGCTGCTCCGGTCGGCGAAGGAGATATTATTCGTATGCAGCGGGAATATCATGCGCAGCCCCATGGCGGCTCAACTGGCACGTCAAACTCTCGCCGGCCGTCCTTCACTCTGCGTCAAATCGGCCGGACTGTTCGCGAGCTCCGGCGGACCTGCGGACCCCGACGCCATCACCGCCGCTCGCGAGATGCACGTGCAACTGGAGGATCATCGCAGTACCCTTCTAAACGCGGAGATTGCCGAGCCTGCCGACGTCATCTTCGTGATGGATTACGTCAACCAGGCCGTCCTGCTTACCCGCTTTCCACAAGCCGGTCGCAAGACTTTTCTATT
Source organism: Bryobacteraceae bacterium (assembly GCA_035280425.1). Taxonomy (GTDB): domain Bacteria; phylum Acidobacteriota; class Terriglobia; order Bryobacterales; family Bryobacteraceae; genus QHXW01. The sequence goes on from DATEFW010000024.1 coordinate 450,406, forward strand.
GAACGCCTGTTGCAGCCCCGATGGCGCTAAAAGAATTCCCGAGATCGCGGATCCTTACGGAATGGGCCTGGATGCCGTTCGAAAAAGTTACACGGAGGTCCGAAAAGCCGTGGAAGCTTGCGCTCAACTGATTGGCAACGTGCCCGAGTGAGCGCCGCGCTCCTCCACCCACCATGAGGATCAAAATCCTAACCCTGAGCACGGTTTATCCGAACCCCGCCGAACCGGCTATGGGGGTGTTTGTCCGTTCGCGCCTGCAACACATGGCCGCTCTGGCCGATGTGATGGTGCTGGTGCCCGAATCGATCGCCAGCTACCGCCGGCGCCTGGTGAATTGGAAGCGTCGGGCGCCGGCGCGCAGCTGCGATGAGGGCCTGGAGATTCTGAGGCCTCGCTGGTTCTACCCGCCCGGCGCGGGACCATGGAACGCCTGGTTTCTCTTCCTCCAGTTGATTTGGCCGGTTTTGCGTTTGCGCCGCGAATTTCCGTTCCAAATTATCGATGCCCATTTCGGGCATCCCGAGGGTGTGGCCGCTGCCCTGCTCTCGTGGCTGTTCCGGCGGCCCTTCACCGTCACGCTGCGCGGCAGCGAACAATTGCACCAGAAATATCGGCTGCGACGGCTTTGCATGGGATGGTCGCTGCGTCGTGCCAGCCGGGTGATTGCCGTATCTGAAAAGCTGCGGAGCCTGGCGATCGGGTTGGGCGTGGTGCCGTCTAATGCGGTCACCATCCCTAACGGTGTGGACACGGAGCTTTTTCATCCGCGAGAGCGGACTGCCAGCCGCGAGGCCTATGGCGTCGCCGCCGGCGTAGGCCTGATCGTCTCGGTGGGCCATCTGATCGAGCTCAAGGGCCATCACCGTATCATCCGGGCTGTCCGCACGCTGGTGGATGGCGGCGTGAACGTGCGCCTGCTCGTGGCCGGCGGCCGCGGCCGCGCGGACGATTATGAGCCTGCGCTGCGGCGCCAGATCGCTGCTCTCGGGCTGAACGGGCGGGTCGATTTGCTCGGGCACCTGGAGCGGACGCAGTTGCCGGGCCTGCTCTCGGCGGCTGATGTTTTTTGTTTGGCCAGTTCACGCGAGGGATGGCCCAACGTCGTCCACGAGGCCCTCGCCTGTGGCACCCCGGTTGTGGCTACCAATGCCGGCGCCGTTCCCGAGATGATCCCATCGGAGAAATATGGCGTGGTCGTGCCTTTGGATGACGAGGATGGGCTTGCCGCCGCGCTCCGCCATGCCCTTTTCTACCAGTGGGATCGGGCAGCGATCGCTGTTTGGGGGCAGTCGCGATCCTGGCAGCACGTAGCGCAGGAGGTTCTGCGGGAAATCGAAAGCGTTTGCAAACAAATCCCGGGCGGTTAGCGGCGGCCCTGGCGGCGCATCAAGATTTTGCCAGCAGCATCGGATCGTTCATCGCGATGCGCTGAATGGCTCTGGCAAACTCGCCGGCCAGTCGAGGCCGCTCGTAACGGCGGATGTCTTCCCAGCTGGGATGAAAGCCGGATGCCAGCTCGCCGCTCGCAGCCTGTTGCAGGCATGCCTGAGCGCCCTCCCTGTCGTTCGGATCGATGCACCAGCCGCTGCCGGTTTCCGCCAGCGTCCGCGCCACCTCTCCTCCAGGCGGCGAGAAGGCGATGATCGGCTTTCCCGTCGCCAGGTATTCGTAGATTTTGCCGGTGGCAAACGAAGGATCCGTCATGATCAGCAGCAGGAAGTCCGTTTCCTCCATCCAGCGCAGCGCCTCGGCCTGCGGAACGTATCCGATGATCTTCGCGTCGGTGCGCGACTGCACCAGCCTCTGCTGGTCTTCCGCAATACGGCCGACAAAGCGCGTTTCAATCCTCCCGCGAACAGGCTGCGGCAGCGCGTCGAGCGCCTCAAAATAACAGCTCGGCGAAGTGGTCTTGTACACCGTGCCGACATAGGTAATGACGGTCTTCGATCCTTCGTGGCTGCGAGACTGAAACCCCGTGAAAATGGCGGGGTCAAAGCCGTTCGGAATGCATGTAAATTTATCCGGCGCCTCGTCGGGATAACGCTGGCGAAGTTCGTCAACCAGAGGCGGCGTCACGGTAATGACGAGCGACGATGCCTCAATCGTGGCGCGCTCGATAGCCTCGGCTCGGCGGCGAACGTAGGCGCTTTGCTGGAACTCGAAGGTCGACAGGAAAAACCGCAGCCACTCGTCGCGGAAATCGCTGATCAATTGCAGTCCCGGAAAATCGCGCTTGAGTGCGTTGCCGATCAGGAAGGCGGAAAACGGCGGCGCCGTGACCAGAACTACGCCGATGCCGTAACGTTTGACGATCCGGCGGGCGCGGGCGGTGGCAAATGGCACCCAAAGCACCTCTGGGTCGGGGCAGAGCACCCTTCGCGCCAGCTCGGATATGAAGCCGGAGCGCTCTGTGGAACTTCGGCCCGCACCGGGGGCGCCGCGTTTTCGCCGCGAGACCAGACTCCAAAGCCGTTTTCGGAGCTGAGCGGGCGGCATGGGCGTCCAGGCGCGGTGAATCTGAACTTCGCTGGGCACCTGGGCGAGCAACGCGGGATCGATGACCGAGGCCGGCGGATTCTGCGGTGCAAGCACGTGCACTTCGCAGCCGTGCTGCGGCAAGTACTTGGCCAGGCTCAGAGCTCGCTGTACTGCGATCCCGCCTGCCGGCGGAAACCAATAGGCGATCACCAACACTCGCGGTTTCAGCATAGCGAGCTTGGTGCCTTGCAAATGCGCATGGCGCCCCGCTTAGAAGGCATCGTCAATCGGCCTGGCACCTGAGCCATTATCTCAATCTCGCTGGCTTCCGCACTATTGAATCCCCGGGGCCCCCGGCCGCGCCACTGGGCTGCCGGGACGTTCACACCCTGAGTAGGAACATCCGGTGACACCTACTATCTGGTTAAATTTTCTTGCGCTTAGCGCTCGCCCGGACTATTCAAAGCCAGATTCGGACAGGCAAAAACTCCAATCGGCCATGTTAACGTGATGTCAGCAAAACGCGGTGTCCGCCAGAACTGAAAGCCGGCCTGATGCTGCTGGCTGCTCCGAGACTTCGTAGATTCAACCTAGCGGATCGCTGCCTAAACAGAGGGTCTGATGAACCAATCGAGTTGCCACAGAGTGATCGCGATTTTGGTTTGCGCGGCGTGGATAAGCCCGCTGAAATCGCAGGTTAGTTCCGGCGGTGAAGTGGCAGCGCCCTCAGCCGTTTTTGACTTTACCAACGCCAGTCAGACAATCCCTGCGCGAAAGTTGTCGTCTGATCCGGCTGCCTGCATAGTCGGCGAACAGTACTTTAACACCATTTCCAATGTGTTGAGAGTTTGCACCGCCGCAAACACGTGGGCGAATTTGGCAGGTTCGGTCTCCAGTGTTGGATTGTCGGCGCCCAATAACGTTTTCGCGATCACAGGCTCTCCTGTAACGGCTACCGGAACGCTGACGCTGACCCCTGCGGGCAACAGCGGCGGAATTCCGTATTTCTCAGCCGCAAGCTCGATGGCTTCCTCCGGTTTGCTGGTGGCGAATGGCGTGGTGGTAGGCGGCGGGGCTGCCAGCGCACCCAAAAGTACCGGCGTGACCATCGACGGCGCAAACAACATCTCGACCGCGGGAACGGTAACGACGGGCGTCGGCGGCAGCAGTCACGGCAAACTGGCCCTTCAGGAATTGCCATCCAACGGGTCGGCGACGGTTGGTTGGGAGGCTCCCGACCTCATCACCAGTTCGTTATCCCTGGTTTATCCGAACGCCAATCCAGCTGCCAACAGCGTCATGCTCTTTCCCGCTCCAACGGGTGGTCAGTCGCAGTTCAACTGGGTATCGTTCAGTTCCAGCAACCTGATCGACAGCGCCAATCTTACGCGGAACAATCAAAGCAATACGTACTCGGGAGGGAATCAGAATTTTTCTGCTGCTGCGTCTCTGGAATTGCCGGTGGCCAGCGGGCTCACCGCGACGGCGAACGGCCAGATCGGGTATGACAGCGCTGCGAATCTGTTGCATGCGGCCGTCAATTCGGTAGATTCGGTAATCGCAACGCGCTCCACTGCCGTCCCGGTGGCGGGCGATTGCGTGAAGTGGGCAGCTAACGGAATGTTGGACGATCAAGGCTCCACATGCGGTGGGTCGACGACCACGTCTTTTACAGCAACGAATCAAGGCACGACCGGCACCGGCCTTAATCAGTTAGCCAAACTGGCCGGCGCTCCCTCGACCGTGCTCAAATCCGCTACAGCCGACGTGGGTGGAGCGGTCGGAATTTGCACCAGCGGCTGCGGAGCTACCGGGACTGCGACCATTACGTACGCCGGAGTTGCGGGCTGCGTTTTCGACGGTCCGACCACAGCCGACGACTATGTTCAAATTTCTTCGGCCACGGCAGGAGATTGCCATGACGCGGGGGCCAATTACCCGGCGTCCAACCAGGTGATTGGCCGGGTTCTAAGCACGAACGCGGCCGGCGGGACGTACAATATCCTGCTGTTCGCTCCGGAAGTCAAAGCGGCCGGCGCCGGCAATACTGGCAGACTGGCGCAATGCCTCGATCCGACCACGAGGGAATGCATAAAAGAAAGCTTTGTACAGGGCGGCCCCTCGTCCTCCATCGGAGAGCATGGTTTAAGTTTATCAGTCGGCAGTGGTGGCACGGTAATTGCTGTTTCTACGGCGGGCCGACCCGGCGTAATTCAGTTGAACTCTAACACTACCTCAGGCGGATCGGCCCAAATTAACTTGCAGCAGCGGGACGTTAACAACGGCGTGTTTCGAGCGGATGGAGATACTGCGGATACCAAAACGATAGCCAAGGCTGATACGAACGATTCGAATTCCGTTTTCCGCCTTGGGTGGGGATCGAATATCAACAGTGGCCAACCGGGAAGTGGGGTGTACTTTGAAAAGTTAGGAGCGGACACATCGTGGTTCGGAGTGTGCCGTTTAGCGGGTACCCAGACTCGCACCACTGCTGTGGCGACGGTAGATACTAGTTATCACCATTTCAATATCACCACGACCGGTGGTACGATCAGCTTCAATATTGACGGCGGGACGGTTCAGACGTGTGCCACTAATGTTCCCACAGCCCAACTGTTCTGGTTTGGACTTGCGACCAACAACTCTACGACCAACAACGAGCAGATTGAATTCGATTACTTCGACGCTATCGTCACGGTGAGCAGATAAAGATGAAGAAACTAATCTGTATCTTTCTTTTGGCGATGGCAGCCAACGCCGCCGACTCTCTCACCGTCTACAACGCCGAGACGAGCACCATCACGGCCCAGCCTTACACCTTTGGGCGCGTGTTCGCAGACGGCGAGATCACGCATTGCCCTGTCCCGGTGGTAGGCGGTTCGCAACTTGACTCCTCCCATTATCAGTCAGATGTAAAGAATCGCTGGCCGGACGGGAGTGTAAGGTTTGCCATCATATCGCTCGTTCTGACAATCTCGAATGGCGGTTCGGCGCAGGTTCAGAGTTTTGCCGATGTAAACAACGGTTGCAATAACAGCGGATTCCTGACCCAGACTCAAATGACCAACTTCAACTCCGGTAACTGGGGCGCCGACATAGAGTTGACCTCGACGGATTCGAACGCGACGATCATCCGCAATGCCGCAACGATGCTCGGCCAGAGCGATCCTGGAGCCAACGCGCAGATCGGGACCGCTGCGTGGCCGGATTGCAAGAACGATTATTGGCTGCAGGGTCCCGTCGTTACCGCTGTAGTGGTTCAGGACTGCACGGCCACTCGCACGAACGACATGGGGTTCAAAGACCGCAAGACCACGGTGCTCTGGGACAACAATTGCAATAACACGACTGCGACTACCTGTAACGTGGCAGACGGCACGGACATCGCCGCACAGAATCCTTCGGTCGGCGCGCCGGTGCTTATTTCGATAGGTTCCGAGCAGATGAACGTCACGGCCATTTCCGGCACGACTCCAGCGACCCTCACTGTCGTGCGTGCTGTGAATGGGACCAGCGCCGCGCCTCATGCCCGACCTGCCGTGGTCACGATGGTAAACGTGACTTCGTTAATTTATTCGACTGCGAATGCCGCCGCAAAATCCCTGCACCCGATGTTCATTCTCTACTTCTATCCGTCGATCAACTCGGTGGCGGTGGATTTCTGCGTCGAGAATGCGAACATGAACCCGCAGGATCAGTCTTATTCCTTCGTGCTGAAGACCGGGAACCCCTTGTCTCAGGTATACAGCTTATCGACCGTTTTGGGGAAGCAGTACACGCATATCAGCGGCTCCCGTTGGCGCAAGCGGTTCTGGAGTGGCACGGCTCCTGGACATGTGCTCATCGACCACAACTTTCCTTATCTGATTTCTACCAAGGCTTTGCCCAACTATGATCAGAATGTGACCGTCAGTCCGGAAACGGTGACCAGCTATAACTACTGCGGGACGACCGATTATCAGTGTTTCAACGCCGGAGACAAAGGCGACATCTGGGGGTTCGGACTGATGAAATGGCAGGGTGGGCACGCCTATTCCGCCAGCAACGAAATGGCTCCAGTACAGCGTGAGGATCTGGACTATCTCTACAACATGGGGAACGACTGCGGCACGGCCAACGGGCTGTGCGCAAAATCCTGGTACATTCTCACGGGCCGGCGGGGCCCTCGTGACTCGTCTCTTGCTGCCGAGGTGGCAGGCGGCGCCGGCATGTGGAACAACATGGGAAACGTGCCGTACCACATTCGGGAAAGCCGCACGACCACGACGGGTTACTACTGTCCGAATATGGCGGACAAGAATGCGCGAGTGAATGTCAATACATGCTCTGGCGCCGGAATGGTGTCCAATCCAATCGGGCGCACATTTTCCCGTCAGGCCTTCAGCGGCAATCAGTGGAACAGTTCCACCGGCATTCTGGGCAACCAAATGGGGCCAACGTCGACACTCTCGAGCGACGGGATAGCTTGGGTTCCGGGATTGCAGTGGTGGCTGGATTACTCCTACATCGCATACTTACTTACAGGTGATTACTATTATTTAGATGAAGAGTACTTCAGTGCAGCTTATGGGTATGCTGCTCTGAACCCTAGCATATGGACATACGACGGCGAGGGTATATTTTCTTTTATGAATCCGCAAGCCGAAGCAGTGCGCGGTACTGCTGGTATCGTTCAAACGACGTCCTACGCCGCGTTCATTGCTCCCGATAATTCGCCAGAGTCTCTATACTTCAACAATGTCGTCAATTCAAACCTGGAGATCATGGAAGGTGTCATGAACCTCACCGGTACTCCTCTGACTCCGACCGTGGCGGACTCCTCCGGCGCCGCAGTCAACACGAACTGCGCCAACTACGACTATCGAAGCGCGAACAGGTGGAACTTAGGCCATTGCACAGTGTTCTCGCAGTGTATGACGACCGGATCCGGGTGCTCGGTGCTCACCAGCACGCTGCATTCGCCAAATCCTGGATCGTGCTCTGATTACGAGCCGTACTCCTACTACAATGAACAACAGGTGACCGCAGCAAGCAATGCAAATGGAGTGGTGCTGACGGTGGGAACAACCTCTAACCTGGCTGGCGGTGTGGATGTGTTTGGGGCGACTGGGAACTGGGCGGCGGGCGGACCATACGGCACGGGTCTCAACGGTGTGAACCAAGCCACCGTCCTGGACAGCACGCACGTCAAGCTTGCCAACGTCGATACTTCCAGCGGCGCGAATTATCCCCAACCGTTAACCGGAGCGGTGTACATCAGTTCACATTACTGGTGGCAGCAAGCCAAAACGTCCGACATAGACGATCCGTGGAACAACAATTATTTTGGAACAGTCATGGGCAATCTGGACCTGATGGGTTTTCCGAGCCATGCAATAGCGGTTGAGATGGCGAAGGGATTGGTTGAACAGTTCGAAGACTCCAGTTACAATCCCTATCTCATCGCCCTCTACCAACGCCCGATCAAGCAATCCGTCAGCCAGTCGTATACAGGTTCGTGTACCGGTAGCAATGCAGACGCTAATCCGTTTTTGGCGAACTGGGCTGCGGTCAAGGCGGCATTGGGGCCGGATTTGCAGAACGTCTCGACGTTTGACCAGATAAACAACGTTTCCTGGTTCTACCCGTGCAGCGACCACGATTACGCATTGGTGGCTTATGCGGCAACGACATTCGCCAGTTTTTACAATCCCACCGGAAATTGCAGCGGCACCCGGCCTGGAGAGACCTGCACCGGGAACTCGGCTTGGACGTGGGCCACTAACCACATACCGTATTTTTCAAATGCGGTTACGGGAAGCTCCAGTTGCGCAACGTCTGTTGACCTTCAGGCCAAATGGGCATTAGCACCGCGCGTGGCGACAGGATGCACGGCACCGAGTCTTACGGCATCCAGCTTGCCTGGGGCAACGCTAGGAACGCCGTACTCGTTCAACTTCACGGCAACCGGCAGCGCGCCATTGAGCTGGAGCGCAACAGGCTTGCCGGCGTGGGCATCGTTGAATACATCGACAGGCCTACTTAGCGGCACGCCAAATGTAACTGGAACGAACACGATCAACATCAGCGTGAACAACTCTTGCGGCAGCGCCGGGCCGGCGCCGTTTTCGCTGACCGTCAATGCCGCACCAGCCATCACCAGTGCTTCACCGCTGCCGGCGGGCACGCAAAACAACTCCTACACCAATCAAATGACGGCGAGCGGCGGAACGCTGCCGCTGGTGTGGAGCGTCTCGGCCGGCGCCCTACCCGCGGGATTAAGCATTTCGAGCGGCGGCCTGATCAACGGAACGCCTGGAACGGCGCAGTCCTCCAGTTTCACCGTTACGCTAAGTGACGCGAACGGCACTTCGACCAATTCCGTTTTTACTCTGACAATCAATCCTCAGATTAATGGAAGCAGGGTCGCAGGACCAGCGGTGTGTAACGGATGCGTTCTAAGATGAGCAGATTCATTCGAACTCGCGACGCATACCGATTAATGCCTGGGCAGAACGTGATCTGCGGTAATATCTTCACGCACCAGACCTCTTGATCGCTCCGTGTTAGCAAGAACCACGCTTCGTGGAACGCCGTCAGATGGCGGAACGAGGTTGACGGTAGAAGTGACGACATAAAGAGGCCGACACTTAATCTCCTCGTAGATCCGTCCTACGTAGTCGCCCATCACTCCGATAGCAAGGAAAGTCGCGCCGAAAAACAGGGACTGAAGCGCGATGACCGATACCCATCCTCGAATAAGCGTCGCCTGACCGCTCAGGATGACGACAAATGCCCAGCCCAAATAGCCGAGACCGACAAAAAACAAACACGCTCCGAGGCCCACGGTTAACCGCAAGGGCAATGCAGAGAACGAGGAGATAGCCGTCCAGGCAAAGCGGAGCATTTTCCAAAACGGGTATTTGGTTTGTCCCGCCACTCTAGGTTTTCGCTCGAAAGGCACAACGGCTTCGCGGAGGCCGAGCCACGCAACGAGGCCGCGCATAAAGCGATGCTGCTCGCGGAACCGGCGTATGGCTTGCAGCGCCGGCCGGCTGAATAAACGGAAATCTCCAACCTCCGGCATGAGCCGCTCATCCACCATACGCCGCATCACCCAATAGAACGCCGCGGCCGTAGTGCGCTTGAAGAAAGAGTCTGATGCTCTCGAAACACGCTGTGCGGACACCACGTCGTAACCGGCGTAATACTTATCCAACATGTCGATGAGAATTTCCGGAGGATCTTGCAGATCCGCATCCATCACGACAATGGCATCTCCCGAAGCGAAGTCGAGTCCGGCAGTAATGGCGGCTTGATGGCCAAAATTTCGCCCAAAGGAAAGGAGCCGAATTCGAGAATCGTTGCGAGCTTCTCTTTCGACAAGTTCAGCCGTTCGATCGTAACTGCCGTCATTAACGAAAATAACTTCCCAGTCGCAAGCGATCCGGGCGAGGATGTCTCTGAGGGCCTTCAATAAAAAGCCGATAGCATCCTCTTCGTTAAAAACGGGAATGACAACAGAAAACAACATATCGCCTCAACTTTCTATGGCCGTGGGGCCGTTCGACCCATCACAGCATATTGCCCGCCCAGCGGCACTTTTGAAAGCGCCTCGATCTGATAAAAGCGTGCATACAACTTAGCCCGTAGGCCCCCACACGCGGCCAGCATTTCGGCGGAAACGTCGCAACCGGTGACAGTCCGGCATTGAGGTTGACCGAGCCGCAAAAGTTCCCCACGGCCGCAGCCGACATCCAGCCAATCCAGGTTAGAAACTTGCAGGCCTATGCGTTCTAGATACTCGGCGATCAACATCCAATCCCGTTCGAAAAAGAAGGCGGAGCCCAGCGCGAATATTTCACGAATTGGATCGTGTAAGAGTTGCTCATAGCTCGAAGCGTAGTTATCGACTTCAGCCGGCATAAGGATTAACCAATAATTGAGATTTGATGCTTCCGGCCAGGGCGGCCTTTTCGGACCGCCGGACAATGAGCGCGAGATACGATGGTCCGCAGATCCCGAGAATTAGAGGAATAACGGGCACGTGATGGCGCGCCTGGGGCTCGAATAATGCGTGCAGCAGAAATAGAAGGAGTACCCACGAACAGATCAGATTTTCTGTGCCGGGGTGGCGGCTCTGCCAAGGGCGGGCGACCAGGGCCCCAATGAACCAGACGGTGACAAGCCAAGCCCAAAACGTATTGTCAATAGCCTGCAGAAGGCGCTTCAACGGGCTATCAGAGAGCCCAACTACATCTTCCACCATCGAACTGTCTGCCCCCCACATCCAGATAATCTTCTTAAAGCCTAAACGAACAATTCGCCAGGGATCGGCTTTGATGGACGAGATCGCTAGTTGCATGAAGTACTTGTCGCGATCGACTTCGTTGAGATTACTTCCGAGATTCCCGACGTCATAGAAGATCCCGTTGCTTTTGGGATGCGTAACTCCCAGCAGATTAATCCCGGCGTTAGCTGAGATCAGGCAAAAACGATTATAAATCCGATAGTTTCGGATTGACCAGGGCGCGATGATGGCTCCCATCAGGATAACTATTACAGCGGCTCTCAGGGCAGTCAGCGCGATGCTCTGGCGTCTAAGAAGTTCAACAACCACAATGAGTGGAACGATGGCCAGAAATGTAGGGCGCACCATTGCGATTGCGCCGGTCACTATGCCGAGGGAAGCCCAATAGAGCAGAGAGACGAACCCGCGGCTCTCAGCGGCCCTCCGGTATACAAGAAGTAAAACAGACAGCAAGAAGATCTGAGTGGTTTCATGCGCCAGCGTACCCGACAAGAGGACAATTGACGGGAAAAAAGCAATGGCAGCGGAGGCCATGCGAGCACCAAGCTCGTTTACAGGCCGGAGCGCAACATACAACATCGGTATACTGGCCAAGGACAAAAGGCACTGAGCGAAAACCAGCAAGCGGAGATGATCGCCAAAAACAACGAACCATACACTAAGCCAAGCCGGCTGCCCAGGGGGGTAATAGACACTGAGATGACCAATTCCGTTGGCGAGGGCCTTTGCGCTTTCGTAATAAGACAAAAAGTCACTCACAGGCCGGGCGGGGAAAACGACGAGTGGCAACCGAATTACGGCAGCGCTCAAACAGAGGCCGGCCATCCACTTTCCAGGCGAACAGTCCAGCATGCGCGATAGCTTTGTGAGGTCGAAGCTGAACGTTATGGATGCGATTGCGAATCCGAGGCCCACAAGCACAGGCGCGATTCCAATCAGAACGCCTTTAGCGAATGGATAAACCAGGGTTGCCACGATGGCAGCGCCCGCGATTACCGTGCAGGCCAGCCACAACAGCTTTTCAGCGACATGGGGGGGCTGATTTGGACGATCTTGGAGCATGGAAAATCTCAGCTACTAGAGATAGCACATCGGGTGCCAAAGACGGATTACAGGGGATACTCACCATGAACGCATCTCATTGCTGGTGTTGGCCTTCAGGGACTGGCGGGCCCGAGCGGCGGGGAAGAGTTTGCACGCCTGGCCGGCACATCCACAATCTCCGCGCCGAAACTTTGGGAAAAAGTTCAAAACATTCGGCCCCTCGCAAGCCAGGAAGGTTGCACGAACCTTCGGTGCGTGCTGCGCTGCCGCCTTTGCACCTTCATTTCGAACGGGGAGCAATGGCGAACTTGAGCTGTGAATCCTGGTCACCGCATGAAGAGCTGCCGCGTACTCGGGCGTTGAAATAAGGCACATGCTCGATCAGCCATTGCTGGGCGGTATCGCCGCGGCAGGTTCCTCCGGCACAGCCATCCTGAGTGGTGACGCCGTTCACGTAGACACCGGCCGCGCGCGCGAGCAACGAGTATCCGTGATTGGAACAAGGATAATTACCGGCCCGATTACTGAAATGATCAAAAGTCTTCAAGTCCTGAACCGTGGGAGTAAATGTTTTCTTCCATTGTGCCCACGAAGCAAAAAAAGGGTTTCTGGTGGCAACGTCCCTGTTCAACAGACAGAGTTGTCCACCGGCGGAATCCTTCATGGCCATGGTGTATGTGGAAACAAGATAAGGGTTGCCGTTCGAGTCAATGTTACCATTGTTGACCATATCGACGAGCATTTTGTAAGCGTCGGTCATGACGGCATTCGAAGCGGCTATGCCCAATTCCTGAATGTGTCCCAAAGCGACGATGAGCTGCCAGTTTTGCCAGGCCTGGCCGGCGTCGGAAGTTTTGGTGAAATCCGTTGTCTGATGATTCCAGTAGGCTGGGCCAATTAAAGGCTGGGGAATGCCGACGGTGTTGACAGGAATGGCGAAATGCCGGTTATCACCCTGTTGAGAGATCTGAAATTCGCCGTTGATTTTTTGCCAAGGGGGACTTGCACCCCAAATTTCGACAGGGTAACCATTCATGTGATTGGTATTGGTTGTGAGAAGGGCTGAATGCGCGTTGGTTGCGGCCGAGACCTGGCCGGCTTCACCCACGACCACGCCCAAGGATCCGGAAGGGGACTGCGGCAGAGCAGATGTATCGACAGCCGGGTCAAGGCGATAAGTCTTATCACGAACAGGAATAAATTTATAGTTTCCATTTATGGCAGCCCATGGTCCAGAGCCGCCAAATATAGTATAGACATCCGACGTATTTACACGGCCCAAGAGAAGACTTACCTCGGCGGACGGGGCGCTCGAAACGCCAATGACGGAATCAATGGCGGGATAGACCGGACAAGCGCCGGGACCGGGCATGTGAAGCACGGCGGCGGGAGCAACCACGATCTGGCAGTCCGCTCCGGCGTTATAGCATTCCGAGGCCACTGTACAGCGGCCCCAATCCCAGCGGGTGGCGGTCCGGTAATCATAGTGAAGGCAGGCGGCATTAGGTGAAGCCGGAGTCAGCGCAGTTCCGGTGATGCCACGGACGCCTTCCTGAATTTCCAGATTGGAGTTAACAATTGAGGAGTAGTAACTTTGCTCCGGCGTGTTATCGGGTGCTATGAAGGCGGCGTGCGCAGTGGTCTGTAGAGGCCATGCCATGGAGCGGGGCGCCAGGGGATTGAAATAAGTGAAATACCTTCCATTACCATAGGCAATATCCAGCCCTGGGTTGACGGCGGTCTGACAATAGGCGGCGCCGAAGTATTCTTCTTCCAAATAGTAGAAATCGCCGGTAAGTAAGTAGGCTACATACGAGTAGTCTAACCAATGCGGGCAATCCACGCTCCAATCGCCATTGGTGTGGACAGTATCTTTGGGAGCACATCCGCCAAAAAGACAACCACCACTGAACTGATTATCGGGGGCATAGTATTTGGAAACAGGTTTACCTGTAGCAATTCCGACACCGGCCCCGCACGGTGTACGAGAATTGGCGTCCTTACCGGCTTGCTGAGGGCAGTAGAAACTCCCGGGCGCGGTCCTGGACTCGCGCAAATGAATCGGGAGGTTACCCTGGTTATTCCAGACACCGGCGCCTCCGGACACTTCAGGATGCAGGCGAGAGTCTCGATGGCCGCGCGTACCCGTCAGCATGTACCAAGCCATGGCGCACTTGCCGTTCGCTTTGTGGCAATCGTTACCCATGCTGTAGAGATAGAGAAGGTCCTCACGCTGCACCGGAGCGCCCTCATCGTTGGCCGAATAAGCCTGAGAACCTTGCCAGACATCAATGCCTCTTCCTCCGCGGTCGCCCTTATCGCCCTCGGCGAACTTAGTGTAATCAGGCTCCGGATTAACGGTGGAAGCGACAACCCTGGATTGATCATAGTTTGGGAGCGCTTTAGTCGAGACCAGGTATGGAAAATTGTGATCTATCAGAACATGGCCGGGGGTGCGCCCGCTCCAGAATGTCTTACGGTAGCGCTGTCCGGCATTCATCAAACCTATGTAAGCAGTTTGATCCGAGGAGTTATGAGAAGGGGCTTCGCAGAGTGTGGCGGTAACTGAATTGTGAACGGCGCAGATGGTGGTATTGATCAGCCTACCGATTTGAACGGGCAGTCCTACATCTGCCGCAGAGAAGCCGGCGGAACGTGAAATGATATTCGGATTCCGCGCAGTGGTGTCGACTCCAGTCAGCCGGCGGGCTCTTGCCGGAACCCCATATACAATCTCGAGCGGATCACCGATGCGGAGTATCAAGTCGAACAGCTGATCTTGCCATTTTCCGGTCCAATCGTTTTCAAGGACGTAGTCGACTCTCACGGCCTGCATACCGGGATAAAAATAGAGCACGAATGCGGGATGCAAACTCCGGTAGAGGGTTCCGGAGTCAGCGGTCATGGTTTGACCATCCCATTGCCAGCCGAAGTCATAGGGGAAGTCAGAGGTACAATCCTGAACGATCACTGCGGTAACCAGAGGGCCGCGCAACCAATAATCGTTTCGGCAGTCCGGAAAGGTGTCGTCTGCAGGATCGCGAACAGCAAGCATGTAACGGGCATTGGCGGACTTACTTAAGCCACCGGCCACCGCGTCGATCTCCGCTCCCCAATGTCCACCGCTAAATTGGAGCATTTGCGTCTGGGTGAGATAACCGGCGTTATTGCAATCGCCGCTGCGAAAACCTTCGATGCGGAGGGAGGCAGCGCGGGGAATGGTGGCTGCGACCGATATCACGGCGAACTTTACACTGCCGTCGTCCCAGCGGTTTTTGACATCGGCCTGATAATGAAGCGCGTCGAGGGGACTACCGCCGATGATAGGAACCGGGCAATTGGAAATCTCCCCATGTAGGAACGGCCGTCCGAAGGTGGTGACGCGATCGGTTTGGTCGGCCAGATTGTCGGCATCATAAACCGTAAGGGAATTGCTCGCAACGAGCGCAGGCACCGCTAGCAAGAGAGCGCAAGCGGCGCGCATGCTACCGGCCTTGCCCGGCGGAAGGGAGAACCGGAGCGCCGACGAGTTTTCCTGGTCGAGACGCAACTGGGGAGCAATCTTTGGGATGGAGACGCATCAGCGGCTTCGAAAGGAAAGAGGCATTTTAACGAATTCAGCAATGGGTCCACAAGCCCTGGAGCGAGGAAGGGCGGCGGCGACGCGCGGGCATAAGGGCACGGAGATTGTATGCCAAAGGCGAGCCAAGATGTTAACTGCTTCTGATGCTAGATGTTTCATAAGGTGGTTCACAGAAGCGCCCGGCTGTGATAAGCTTTGTCCTAATACCTGGAGACTGTGGCCGCCGAAACCGGAGAAATTCGGTGGAATGCGTGCGGCTGGAAGTCCCGGCCCCGCGTCTACGCCCCACTTCTGTCGCGCCGCTATCGAATGTTCTACACCCGAAGGCAGCATAGTTTTCTTGTCTATGGAGAACCTAGAAGCGATGGTGCGACTGATATTAGAATGATGCGGATGACAACTGATGTCGATTAGCGCCGGGGCCGTGTTTGGCGGCGCTTATTCGTGGTCGATAGTTTTTCCAGGCGGAGCCAGATGAAAAGAGTCGGACTATTATTTCTGTTCAGCGCAGGCCTATTTGCACAGTCACAAAGCTCGCTCTGCGATTTAAACCATGATAGCCAAATAAACGTCGTTGACGTGCAAATCGCGGTAAACCAGGCCCTGGGGCTGTCCCATTGCACAGGCGACGTGGACGGCGATGGCATTTGCACGGTGATCGATGTCCAGAGGGTGATTGCAGCAGCACTAGGTGGAGTATGCGATGCGGGAACCACGACGACGGGTGGAGGCGGAGGAAATTCTCGAGGCACGAACGGGATAGTTGTCTATGAAAGTGACGGTACCGGCCAGATCAACCGGCCAATCACACTGGGCCGGGTGTTCAGACAGGGCGATATTCCAGCGTGCCCGCAGCCGGTGGTCGGAACAACGCCGCTGACGAACTACCAGGCAGATGTCAAGAATCGGTGGCCCGACGGCAGCGTCAAATTCGCGATCATCAGCTTCACGCAGACTTTAGGCGCTAATGGGTCAGTAGGGGTAACTTTTCAAAACTCGAGTTCCTGTAACAATTCAGGATATCTCAATCAGGGGCAGATGCTCGGCTTCAACAATGGAGCATGGGACGCGGAGATCGACGCTACGGCCGCGGGCACAGGGCAAACGAAGACGGCTGAAGCTAAGGCGATGCTGGGCGCGAGCGATCCGGGGACCAATGCGCAAATAGGCTCCCCTAGCTGGCCAGATTGCAAAAACGATTATTGGCTTCAAGGCCCAGTTGTAACAGCGGTCATTGTGCAGGATTGCAGCGCCACGTCCGCATTCGACTTCGGGTGGCATTGGGACGGCACCACGATGGGATCTCTGAGCACCGCAAACGGGACATACGCCAGTCTGCATCCGTACTTTATTCTCTATTTTTATCCGGCTATCAATTCGGTCAGGGTAGAGTATGTCATCGAAAATGCGTGGACAGGCAGATGGCAGGACCAATTATTTGACTTGGTGCTTAAGGCAGGTAGCCCGCTAAGTACGATATATGGTGTAACAGGGAGTGCCCGGAAACTGAGTGATGTGAGTATCACGAGCGGATCGAAGCAAATCACATCAGCCTCGGGCAATTTTACAGCCAACGATCTTGGGCAGCCGATTCAAATCGGAAGGTATATCAATACGACCATCTGCACAATCCTAGGCGCCACGACGGTGCAGCTTTGCTCGCCGCCTTCTACCACGGCCACCAACCAGGTCGCATACATCGGATTGATGAATGCAGGCCAGAGATACCGCAAGACATTCTGGAGCGGAGCGGGAACTCCTGGGAATATATTAGTCGATCACAATTTTCAGTATCTGACCGCAACCAAGGCTCTGCCGAATTACGACCAGAGTGTGACAGCCAGTCCGGATAGTAAAGTCTTGCAGCCGGCGAACTGCAACGACAGCGACTACAATTGCTTTGTGAATTTCACTGATAAAGGGGATCGTGGGGGACGTGGGAATGACGTCTGGCAGGGCGGGCAGGGATTTTCAGGGAACGACGAGGGCGCGCCGGTCCAGCGCGAAGATCTGCTGTATCTCTACAACATGGGGGTGGATTGCGGAAGTGCGAATGGGAAGTGTTCAAAAGCGTGGTACCTGCTGACCGGAACGAGAGGGGATAGAGACTTCGGGTTGGCACCCAGTGTCGCGGGTGGCGCGGGGATGTGGGGAAATCAGGGAAATTTGCCTATCCACGGACGGGAGTCTCGAACCGCGCCAGGCAGCTACTATTGCCCTGCTCAAGCGGACGTCAACGCCAACTCAGAGACTCCGTGCGGCCCTGGAGTTGGGAATCCGACGGGCAAAGCGCTATCCAAATACTATGCGCCCAATGACCAGTTTTACGGCACATATATTGCCGCAGTCGGGAAATTTACCGCCGGAAACTGGAATGTCGACTGCCCTCACTGGCTGGACTACTCTTACGTGCCCTACCTGCTCACGGGTGATTATTATTTTCTCGAGGAAGAATATCAGGGTGCGAGCTATTGCCAGTTTTCGACGAACGTGGATTCAGGTAATGCGTATGGGATGGGCCGATTTTTCAGCTACCTAAACCCAATCGCTGCGCGCGCTATGGCATGGCCTCTCCAGACCACAGCCCATGCGGCTTTCATTGCGCCGGACAATACACCGGAACAGAGCTACTATATTTCGATTGTCAACTCAAATCTGGAGGTGCAGGAGGGTTTTCGTGGACTTACCGGAACGCCTCTTACGCCGGCCTCCACGAACGCGACATGCTCGAATTACAATTATCAGACGGCCACGCGCTGGGACTGGGGTGCGTGCACGATCAGGTCGCAATGCTACAACACAGGCGCGACATGCTCGCCGGTAGTCGCTGCGCCCAGCGTTCTGCATATGCCTAACTCCGCTTCATGTCCGATGTATCCGGCAGTGGACACAATCAACGCGGCCACCAATAGTTCGACTGTGCAGGTTACCACGCTTGGAGGGCATGAAAACGGAACGGATACCTACACAATATTTGGTGGAACCGGAAATTGGGCGCGACTTAACGGAAATTACGTTTTCACTAAAGTGAGCGGCCAGACTTACAGATTAACGCCAAACGTCGACACGACCGGATGGGGGCCATTGACCGGGTATGTTGGAGTGGTCGCTTACGAGGCTGGTCAAATCACTGCCGCGACCAGCGGCAACCCAACGGTCCTGACAGGGGCAACAACGGCAATGTCCGGATACCCGGTCGAAATCTATGGAGCCACGGGCGGCTGGTTAGGACTTAACGGCCAGTTTACGATTACGACCCGGGGAGACGCGCAGCACTATAGCATTCCGCTGGCGTTAACGGCGTTAACTCAGCCGCTGTTGGGCCAGGTGTACTGGAATTTCACGCCCATGGACTTTACCAAGGCCTCGGATTTTGTTACGCTGTATCACTACTGGTTCCTCGCTATCGCGATGGGGCACATTCAGGAACTTGGAGTTGCAGCTTCCTCCGCGGCAATTGTCGATCAATATAAGATGCTCGTGGACATGGTGAATAATGGCAACATAGACGCCAACGGCAATCCCTATTTCGTTTCGATGTACGTGGCAGGCGTCAGGGATGCTTCGGCAGGATATCAATGTCTGCTGGACCGCGATGTATCTACTCGAAACCCGTTTTTCACATCATGGTCGCAATTCAAAGCAGCTTTCACGCCGGATATGCAGAAACTGAGCACTTTTGATCATCCCAACAGCCGGACGCCGAATTTCCCTTGCGCGGACCACGGGTATTCACTGCTGGCGCGCGCTGCTGGAACGTTCGCGCGCAATGTGAATACCATGGACGGATGCGCCGGCGGCACCTGTAGCGGCAGTGCCGCCTGGGCGTGGCTCAGTGGATACGTTCCGTACTTCAACAACTCGCCGCCGACCAGTGCGGGCTGCGGCACATGGGACGGTCAGATCAAGTTCGCTCTGGCGCCGCGTTAAGACCAATGCGGGGTGGTTGCAGAATCGCGCGCTACGATGTTGGCGCCGCTGGTTACCGCCTCCGTTTCCATCTCGGGAATGGCGGGAATGGCGGGTTTTTCGGCAAGACTCCTCATGCAATAACACAGCATCAGAACCATGTAGACAAATTCGCGGTATCCGAAGCCGGTAAACATACCTTGAACGGTGAACGCAATCAGTATGGAGGCGAATGCTGCGGATATGGTGTAGAGATAGGGTATGTCATTCGCATACGGAGCGGCCAACCTTCGCGTGGTCCAAACGGAGCGAAAACCGCTTAACAGCATGGTTATGTAAAGCAGCAAGCCGGGTAAGCCGATCTCCGCGGCTACCTGGAGGTAGGCGTTATGTTGGGACGTGGCACCGTACAGTTTTCGAGCCAGCGGTTCGGAGTTGGCCGGACCGACTCCGAATAGCGGATTTTCAGCGATCATGATGCGGCCGTAGCTCCAGGCGTTCAAGCGGCCCATTGCAGATGAATCCTCCTGATAAGTTGCGATGGTCTTCAGGCGCTCGAAGTAAGTCGCGGGCGCGAAAAATATCAGGCCCAGGCCGATGGCTAATAACATCAGAGTCGCCGTCAGCAGTTTTCGTTTTTGCAGCATCCAAAAACCGATCAGGCTGACGGCGAAGCCCAGAGTCGCCCCTCTGGACTGACATTTCAAGAACACGAAAAGGAAGCAGCCCAGCATGCCGCACAGCGCGGCTTTTAGCCAGAATCGTTTGTGATAGACCAGCATGGCCAGCACAATAAAGGAAAGAATTACCATCAGGATGGCCAGAAAGTTCGGGTTACCAAAATTAACTGCGTTGCGAAAGTTCAGACGGTCAAATTCGGCGCCGCCGATCTCCTCGTGGATCATTGACCGTGGACTGTTAATCGCCGAGCGTACGTAGTGCAGCCCGGATATAATCAGGGTCCACAGGAAGGCTTTCAGCCGTTCCTCCGTACTCACCCAAACCAAGATCAGCGAACAGACAATGAAAACCGTCCAGGTATCATCCAGCTGCCTCTGGGAAAAAAACGTCCAGCCATTGATCAGCGCCGATACAAGCATCAAAAAAAAGAACGAGGCGAACAAGGCAATCCTTCGAGCTGCCAATCCCAACCGCGGCACAAGAACAGCCGGACGCGCCAGGGTCCCAATGATGACGGCCCACGTGATGATCATCTGTACGTGCAACTGGCCCACGTTGGGCCGATCATCCTGAGGACGGGCGATGGTTATCAGGACCAGAAGCAGCAGCCCCCAATACGGGCGAAACAATGTCACGATGGCCGCGCAAATTACGAGAACCAGCAGAACTTGAATGCGGAACGGCATGACTCAATCTTCCAAAAATTGCCCCCTAGACAAGATTACTAAAATTATCAAGGGCGGCGCGTATACTAGGCGCTTACTTTGGTTAGGTTCGCACGGCTCCCACAGCCACGGGCGTTTTTTCGCCCACTAACGCGCGTACCGCATCGCGCAGGTCCTGGCGGGAATATATGCAAGCGATGAAGCACACCAGCCCGATGGAAGAGCGCACGCACAACCGAAGCAGGCCACCGGGAAGCAGCCAGGAAACCGGAAGCATGGCGGCCAGGCAAAGCGCCCCAACTAACGATGGCGAGGCAAGGCTGGCGCAATACCGGCCAAAGCCAATTCCCACAAGCCGGCCGACCTTCCATATCAGCCACGCGCAGATGAATGGGAAGACGAGACACCAGGCAATTCCCACGCCAACCAGGGAGCCGAGCTTGCACCCTAGAGCGAAAGACCCCGGCAACAGCAGCGCATTCGCAAGAGTGAACTGAAAATTCATATCCGTGCGCCCGCGCGCGCATGCGAGATTGATGGTAATGGATGTCAAGCTCTTGAGGGCGCTCACTACGCAGAGCAATTGCACGATCGGGACCGCGGGCAGCCATTTAGGCCCTAGAACCAAAGAAATGAAGTCCTCTGCATTAACAGCCAGAGCGCAGAGTAAGGGGAAATTCAGCAGCGCCAGTTTGTGAGTAACCGATAGCCAGTGTGAGGAAACGGCTTGCAAATCGTCTTGCATTGCCGAAAAGCTTGGGAACGTGACGCGGTTGATCACGGAGGAAATCTTGTCATTGGCGACGGTTGCGAGGCGGAATCCAAGAGTATAAAGTCCCAGGGGAGCGCTACCTAAAAGTTTGCCGATTATCAGGTAATCCGCATTGTCATAGAACTGCCAAAGCAGCGTCGCCCCGGTATAGGGAAGGCCCCAATGGAGCACTTTCTTCAATAATTGGCCGTCCATGTGTAAACTAAAGCGGGGCCGTAACATTGAACAGAAGAGTATTGTTTGTAGAAGTGCCCCGAGGAGAATGTTAGTCACCAGGCTCCAAACCCCAAAACCCTTCCAGGCGAGCCCGACCGCAATCAAGCCTGCGGTCAGCGTACAGCCGCCTTCTGCCAGGGTCAGTGTGCGAAATTGGAAGCGCTTGGTCAGCAGGCCACTGGGCACTGCGCGCAGGCTTCCGAGTAAAAGGGTAAAGCTTAGAACGCGCACCAGAACGACCAGACGCGGTTCGTTATAAAATGCTGCGATGACCGGAGCGGAAAAAAACGTGACAACCGTCAGCACAATTCCTGTGGCGGTAGTCAAGTTGAAATATGTCGGCAGGTGTGACGGGTCGTCCTCAAAGTAAACGACCGCCTGACCCATGCCCCAGTCCTGAATAACCGAGACCATGCCGATCAGGACGGTCACCATTCCAACCAGGCCGTAATCTCCGGGTTCGAGGAAGTGCGCCAGCAGGATAGAAATTCCGAACCCGAGAATGTTTTTGGTCAATTGCAGGGCGGTGGTCCAGAGATAGGCACTCCGGATTTTATTGCTAAGCGTGTTTAGTGCAGGTGAATGCAAGAAGCTTCCTGTCAGTAAATTGGGTAGCCAGGTGCGGCAGAGGCAATTTCCGGAACCAGCGGAAGTAATAGCGTACCAGCCATTGGCGCGGGCCAGCCTCTATGCCGCGCCAAAAAGGATCTTTCCCAACTCTATCAGAGCGACCTTGGCGGCTTTGTCATAGAAGAGTGACGGCCATTGCAGAAATGCCCGGCAGGCATACCGCAAACAGTTTTTGGAGTCGCCTTTCTGCCGGAACGTGACTGCCACCAGCGTGAGACGCTCGGAGCGGAGGCGGTGGGATTCGATGAAGCGCCGGATTGGCGGCAAATGAGCGCTTGCGGCGGAAACGATCTGTTCCAAGCTATTGATGATAAGGGTAGGATTGGCGGTCATGCCGGCTTCGGTGACGTTGTATATCACCAGCGGTTCCCGAATGCCGACAAAATCAAAAATCCGGGACAGCTTCAGGCATATTTCCCAATCTTCGCCTGCCGCGATCTGTTCGTTAAATCCTCCAACTTGCGTGATGGCATCTTTTCGAATAAGCAGGGCGGAAGGGTACAGCGCGCTCTTATGGCGCAACGCGGACTTTATTTGGCCCGTATCATAAAACTCCGCTTCCTCAGTGTGGCCATCTTTGTAGAGCCGCGTCACACCGCAGTAACAGAGGGCTTCATTGCGAATCGCGCGCGCCTGCAATTCCAGTTTTTGCGGAAGCCAGTAGTCATCGGCGTCCACGATGGCGATCCAGTCGCCTGTGGCTTCCCGCAGAGCCCTATTGCGAGCCGCAGGACAGCCCGCGTTTTCCTGCCTGATGTACCGCACCGGATATTTCGCGATAATTTCCGCCGTATTATCCGTTGAGCCGTCATCCACGACGATGATCTCATGAGGTTTCAACGTCTGATTGAGCACCGATTCTATGCATTTCGGAAGCCAGCGTGCATGGTTGTAAGCGGGAATAATCACGGAGATTTTCATTTCATTCATAGCATGCCTTGCCTCCCATTTAACTCGCGAAAATTTAACCTCGAAATACACGACATGAAAATTGTGTTAGCGGGCCGGTTTCCGCGCGACGACGACCAGCCGGTTCGGAACAATCAAATTCAACGTGCCTTCAATAAATTTCTTCAGGGCTGATTTCGGCGTGGATGACGATCGCGGCGCACCCGCTGACGCCGGTTTGCCCGAGTTGCGCGCGAATATAAGGCCGGTGAGTTTTATGAAACCCGGGATCTTCCGGAGACTGGTGGTGTAGTAGGCGCGCCGGCACTCCATGACCGATAACCCGGTGCGCGCGAGCAACCGCTTCACTTCCGAGCGCGTGAAGACATATTCAAAAAAGCGCCGTCTCCGCTGCTCCGGAAGATAGGAGAAAATGATGTCCCGCGACAGATAGAAGGGTAAGAGGAGCTTCCGCAACAGGTTGATGTAAGGGATGGTCAAAACCAAGATACCACCCGGCCGCAGAACCCGGGAGATTTCAGCGAAACCTTTTTCCGGACCATCAAACACATGCTCGATAGTGCCGGCCAGCAAGACGGCATCGAAACTGGCGTCGCGATACGGAAGGTGGTTGAGGTCGCCGACTTCGGAAGGGAAATAGCCGGCTTGAGCGACGGAATCGAAGATGGAGTCCGCGTCGAAGTCAATTCCGCGAACCGTGTATCCGCGGCGCTGCAGATCCCGCACCACCATGCCCCGGCCGCAGCCGATATCGAGCACGTCCTGTTTCGGCGCCAGATACCTCATCAGCACCCGGTATTCAGGCAAAAAATCGAGAGTTGTGTATCCCCCATCCACGCTCTTCCAGTAGGCAGGCCAAAACTCCGGCCGGCTGGCGGCGCCTTTGGCTGTGTGAAAAGTGATGATCATAGGTTTGTGGAAACTGCAGAAACTCAAAAGCTCTTCGGCGCTGGCATCTTACGATTGCGGATTGTTTCCGGCGTCATGCTGATGCAGGTTTAACCATTTCACGGTATCGGAAGTGGAAACGACTTTGCCGCGCAAGATATCTAACAACAATTCCTGGGTAATGACGGTATTAAACCGTGCGCCATAAGAAAGCGGAGTTGTTTGGCCCGGGAGTTTGATCAGGAACGGCACGCGGTGATCCAGCTTTCCATCGAAGACTTTGGCGTCCCGGAACCAATGATCGGAGCTGACCACTACGGTTGTGTTCATCCAGTTTCCCGCTTGTTCCATGGAAAGACGTAACTGAGCTAAGGTGTGGTCTGCCAGTGCCAAGCCATCCAGATACCCTGAAACAGAAGAATTACCGAGGTCGAATTTTCCGGTTCGCCGGTTGAATGCCTGCGGAGTGTGCGGAGGTTGTAAGTGAAGGAAACAGAGGCTAATGGAATCGTCAGCAACGAGCCGGCGCGCAGCGTCTATCGTATTCATATAGTTAAGCGCGCGCTTTTTGGTTACCAATGACCGCCCAAAAGGAGAGTAAATGGAAGTCTCGAGAAGACTCCGTAACTGGTTAGGCAGCACTTGAGTGAACTGTCTGCCGTTGCTATTGGAGGCGAGTTCTATTTCGTTCCAATAACAACTGGTCAGATCGTTATTGAGAATACGGCAATATGGGTGGTACCAACCGACCAGACCGGTGTTGAACCCGAGTGCGCGTGTCCGGGAAAAAACGTTCGGCTCGGTGGTCCAGTTGACCATTGACGGAGAGCCGTCGTATTGGATGTCCAGCTCTCGGCCATTGACGACGCGGGTCTCCGCTATTCGCCGGCCGGTAATCAAACTGGGCAGCGATATCATCGTAGCGCTCGATGGCGGGTACGCGTGTGTCGCATATATGGACGTGTCTCGCAATCGATCAAGCTCGGGCAGTTGGAAGCCTTTCGGACGATCTTCGAAAGCAAGACGCTGGTCGAACTCGTCAAAAATGATCCAAACTATGTGAGGATCTGGCCTCGCGCTGATATCTAAGTGAGGCGCCGGAGGTCCGTCGAGAAACCTGCTGTCATCGTAATTGGATGCCTTCCACACCGCCTGGCCGACCGTTACCGGCACAAACAGGCTCAACACCAGCAGGCCCCTCATTACTAATCTGTATAGGGCCGAGTGCCAGACGACCAGGACCGTGACCGTGATGGCTCCCAGCACCAGAGCAGCCCACAGCACTCCGGATTCACCCAGCACTCGAATCAACGGTCCTCGCAGGTACGGTTGGTATTGTGAGGCCACTTCCCTAAAGGCATTGAGAGCGATCAGCACCAGCAGCAGAACGCCATACCGCAACGCTCTGGCAACGCGGCTGGGCGCACGTGAAATGGTTTCGAGCAGCAGCACGACCAAGGCGCTCAGCAGGATTACATTCATGATCGCGGCCCAATACTGCGCCGGAGCCGGTGGTAACTTCATCAGGTACCGGTCCTGACGGGTGTAGGTAAGCAATTCTTTCCAACGGCGCAGGAAACAAAGATTGGCCAGCGAAACGCCTATCGCCACATGCTGCCATTTCGGGATGAAGGCCTGTATCTTCATCTCTTCTTCCGCAGCAGGTAAAGTGAGCGCGCCGCGCCGGAGATGCGTTCCGATCGCAGAATGTCGAATTTCTGACGGCATACGCTTTCGAAATAAGGCACAGACAGGCTGACATGCAACTCGTCGCGTCCCCGCGTCAGCCGCCGGAACATGGAATCCTGCGGTTCGATAAACTCAATGATCAACAGATCGCGTGTCAGTTCCGCGGCGAGATCCAAAATATCCGGCAGCGGCACCCGCTCGGTCACGAGCATGTGGTGGATCACGGCCAGCATGAATACGGCGTCAAAGGAGCCACGCGCGCGATCGAGAAATGACGGGCACTCGCCGTTACGCCAGCCGGTCGCGGGGGTAGGCCGCGCCAGGTTGACTACCAGGGGCAGGACATTCAGCTTTTGGCTGCGCGCATCGCGCCAGACCTGTCCGGCGACTACCGGGTCGTAATCGATGGCGATTACGCTGGCCCCCGAACGGGCCGCGATAAAACTGAAGTGGCCCGTGTTGCAGCCCACGTCCAGTACCCGCTGGGGAGAAAACTCTCGGACGGCTTCGGCGACGAAACGCTCCTTGGCTGCGAACTGCCCGGCCGCGTAGTTGTTCCCGGAGGCCATGTAATCCGACCAGGTCGATTGCTTTCCGGAAACCGGCGCCAGGCGATTCAACGTGCGTCGCAGCCGGTTCAATAAGGAGTCGAGTATGAACCGCACCTTCTCCGGATTGCCGATGCTCTTCTTCTGATAAATGGTGTTGTCGTCCTGGTTGTGCCGCGCGCCCAGCCAGGTCGGCATGGACACCAGGCCGAGAAAAGGGGGAAACAGGCGCTGCACCGGTCCCAAATACCGGTAGACCTCTTCCGGTTCCAGGCCGTCGCGGCGCGCGCTCAGGATCTGGTCGAGCGGCAGGCCGAAATACTTGTTGGCCATCAAGGGCAGCAGGAACGTTCGCAGGAACTGCGCGTACGGCAGCCACGTGGCATCGCCCGGGTCGCGGCGCTCGAACGACAATAGATCGATGAAGACCGGCTGCGGGCCGCGGAACAGAACATTGAAAGGAGTTGCGTCCTTCAGGCCCACGCCTTCGCTCAGCAGCTCCTGCGCGAGATCGAGCGTCAGCACACCTGCGGCGTGCAGCATCTCGGGCGGCCATTCATAAGGAAAGCTGGCGAAGGGGATGCGCTCGTGCTCGAGCAGCAAGTGGCCGCTTAGATCTTCGTATGCGTTGCGGATTTCCGCATCGGTCAGGACAGCCGCAGCCTGTGCAGGACCCAGCACATCGGTGCGGGGAATGTGACCGGCTTGAAGAAACTTTTGTGCCGTTTTGGAGGCAAGAAATGCTTCCAAGTCCGCCGCTCCGGAACCGACGATCCGGAAGATGCAGTCCTGGCGAGCCACCAGCGCTCCGCCGGGGTCGCGAAAGGAGATCATTTATCCGAGCTGGTGAACTCCGTATCCGGCTGGGGCGATGCCTCGGATCCGCCGGTTTTGGAGCCGTTTCTCCTTTCTCTGAACCAGGACGTGAATTTCCGGAAGTAAAACATGAGTCCGACAAAACCCGCCACCAACATCTGCCAGATCAGGGCACCCGAGCCCGGATCGGTATAGGCACGCGCTTGCGGCGCCGATCCGAAAAAGAACACCGAGAACAACACGGAAGCCGACAAAATCGCACCGAGCTTTACACGCCGTGAGCCTCTCTTGTTATCCTCTGGAGAATCGCCTTTGGTTCCAATACGAATATTCTTTGTCATAGATTGTTTGAATAGAATCCGCATCATCATACTTCGTTTTCACAAAACAGCAAGTTCATATCAGTTATCTACTGTCTTAAACAGCACATCAGACTTCTCTACGATGCTAGCTTTCCGGCTGGATGACCTTCTCGGTTGAGTTCTCCGCATACAGCCCGCTCCCGTTCTGAGAGTCCGACCGCGCCAGCCAGCACCAAAGCCGGTGATAATTGCGCTGTCCGATGGTTGCGCGGACGGCGCGCTTGAGCTGATGCTGAAGGCGGACGCCGGAAAACCGGGCGTTCTCCTGGCGCGCCAGCCGCTCTAATGTCGCAGACCCCATGTTCCGCCGGACCGGGACGCGTCCAAGCACCTGCAAACCGTTTTCTTCGACCCGCCGCATGAACGGATCCGACGTATAAACCCGCCTGTATCCTGCCGCTGCGCAACCCGCCAGCACCCGCCGGTTCCAGGCTCCATTCGGCACCGCTAACGCCTCGACGGGTATGCCCAGGCCGTCTTCGAGAGTTTGTCTGGAGCGTCGCAGCTCGCTTTCCAGCTCGGCGGCCGAACATTCGGTAAGAAATTTATGCGACCATCCGTGCGATTCCACTTTGTGGCCCAGCCGCACCAGTTCCCGTAACTGCGCCCAGCCCATATAGCCCGCCCGGTTGTCGGTCCATTCCGGCGTTATGAAGAAAGTCGCCCGCCGGCCACATTGCTCGAGCAGCGGCAGCCCCGCCAGGTATTGTGAAACGTAGCCGTCGTCGAAGGTAAACTCCATCTGCGCCGTTGCGCGGCTGCCGTTGTGCGAAGCGATGGATAACCGCAAGTGCTCCTCGAGCGCACCGCGGCTGATGCTGTACAGATACTTAGATTCGTCGCTGACCACGTGATAGATCAGGATCATATTCCGTCCGACGATCCTCTGGATTCCAGCGGCGAAGGTGCGGCATCCGGCTCCGCATGATTGTTTCTGGCGTGATTCGCGGGAGGATCGAGCCGCTGAAAAAGCCACTCCTCGTCAGTGTCCAGCAGGGACGCAATACGCGCCCGCACTTCCTGACTCGGTTCTCGAAAGCCGTTCACGATCTTGCTGAGAATACTTTCGTCCATACCCAGTGACTGGGCCAGCCGGTTCTGCCGGATTCCGGTGCGGAAAAGCTGCAGTTTCAGGTTCGGATACACGAGGCCTAACTCCCTCCTCCCAGGCAATACTGCACCTCCGGAATGATGGCGGCGGCGAAACGGCCTCCAGCCCCTACTAATTCGGGCCGGTCGGCCACCATGATGCGGACGATGGAGCCGGATGTATCCCCGCGCAATAGAGCGTCCTTCACCAGGAGAACCTTGCCCAGGTACTCGCTGGCCACCACGCGATGTCTTGACTGATACCAGTAAAGAACTACCATGCGATTGCCGTTGTTTTGAATCGAGTATTTGTTGATGTCTACGCTCTCGCCGCCCACCCGTATTCGCGCGGAGCCATAATCCCAGATTTCCCAGCCTGCTCCCGGCAGGCAGTTCTTAGGCGAATGCATACTCTCTCCGGCGCGTTGCTCCGCGTAGTACGAGATAAAAAGCGAAGCTACGTCGCCTCCGCGCCGGTAAATTCTGTCCAGATAGCTGGTAGGGCGGAGCACGGCGAGAGTGTGCTCGTCCAACGGCTTGGCGTCCTCGCCCGTCCAGCCGTCCACCTGCTTCGGGATGCTACTCAGCGGAGAACGGAGCGGCTCCGGTTTGCGCTGTTCACTCAGATGTGAGGCGGCCAGTGTGCCGCCCAGTAGTACCAGCGTGATCAGGAAGTACCAGGAACGGGATCTCACGTCAGTGACTTTGCCTTTCGTGGCGCTCGAATCGGTGCAGGCCCTTCGCCAGTAACCACAGCCCGCCGAAACCGGCTACAAAAACGAGCCAGCCGGAAAAGGAGTGATAAAAACCGAATGCCGCGTCTTGCCAGTAGTCGGCCAGCACCGCCGTTCCTGCGATCCGGAAAACATTGAGCGCGATCGCCAGGGGTATCGATAGAGCAAAAAGCACGATTCGCAACAGCACTGAGGAGCAAAGAAGAAATCCCAGCAGCAGAGATCCGATCATCAGAGCCGATAAGGAATGCAGGCCGCTGCATGCTTCTGCTACGCCCAGGGAGATTTGAGCCAGGTGAATGATATTGCCATCACGGTAAACCGCTACGCCCAGGGCCTGTGCAACCGTCGTAGCCAGATCGGAAGCGAACAATTGCAGCGGAGCCGCCAGCGCGTTCCACACAATCACCGGCAACGGAACCATAGTTGCCAGCAGCAGCAATGGAAAGCTCAGTTTCTTCAGCCGCGCCATACCCCAAAACGTCCAGATCAGGCCCGTCAGGATAATTACCAGTGAGATCCGAGTCAGGAAAAACTCGGCGCCCAGCCGGCCTACCAGAAATACCAGGCACCCGAAGGCCGTTATCCAAAGTCCCTTGGAACTGGCTTGGACAGGTTCGGCCAGGATGCTCTGCCGCCTCAGCCAGGCCAGATAGAGGGCCACCGGAGGGATCAGCAGTCCGTGTGAGGCGCCTTCGTCGTTCCACCAGTCACCCGCCATCGCGGCCAGCACCTGCCAGTAATTCAGCGCCAGCAGCCAAACCACAACGCCGATTTTGATCCAGTCGCCGTAGGCGGCCTTACTTCGAGCCGTTGTGCCGGCATGCTCTGTCGGTTTGACCGACTGGATGGGATCTACCGTAGATTCAGGCATGGCTTATGACGGTTTCCGGCTGGCCCGGGCCCCCGCCTTAAATGGCCTCCACATCGCGGGTATCGACTTCAAAAGCGATCGATTGCGCCAGCTGGTTGACGGAAAGCACCAATCGTGCGGAATTCTTGAAACGGACCAAGGTGCCTTCCATGTCCTTTAAAACTCCCCGCGTGATCCGCACACGGGTTCCTTCCCGCAGGAATGGATATGCGTAAAACGGCAGACCGGATTTGACCAGCCTCTGGATGGATTGGATCTCGGTATCGGGGATGGCTTCGATTGTGCCGTCGGCTCCCAAAATCCGCACCACACCGTTTGAGCGAAGCACGCTTAACCGCTCTTCCTCCCGGTTTGCGAATCGCGCGAAGACGTATCCCGGGAAGACCGGAACGTCGATCGCCTTCTTACGATCCTTCCATTGATGCTCCTCTTGGATGACCGGAAGAAAATGCTGTACACCTCTGGATTCAAGCTCGGCCGCAACACGCTTCTCAAAATTGGAGCGCGTATAGACGGCATACCAGTAGGGGACCCGGGCCGGAATGAACTGGGTCTCTACTGCGCAACAGCCTGTATTTGTGATGATGTCGAACAAAGCTCCGCCCTTTCGGTCACAACCGCTTCTTCATCAAATTCTTCGCTGCAACCAGCTACCGGCCGGACTTCAAGTTCGGCCGGGTCCAACCCGGCTTTCTTTACGCTCGTACTCTAATTTCCCGCGTAGTAGTAATCGCGGGTCTTCCACAAAAACCAGTCGCGCACGCAGTTCATGAGCACGCCCACCAGCCGCTCCTTCGGCACCATTTCGATTGCCTGCAGGCACAGCTTCCGGTTGGTATGGTCAGGTCGCACCACCAGCACAACACCATCGCAATGCGCCTGAATCAGGTCGTAATCTGCCACGGTGGCAAGAGGCGGCGTATCGAAAACCACGTACCTGTACTGACGGCGCACCGCGGCGCATAGCGTCGCCCATCGGCTGGAATCCAGCAACTCGGTCGGATTCGTGATCGGTTTGCCCCCAGGAAGCACACAAAAATTAGGAAACTGCTCCAGCCGCACAATGGCATCCTCGAGCGCACAACCGCCGCTGAGAACGTCCGCCAACCCCGGAGAATTCGAAATCCCGAGCAAACCGGCGATTTGGGACCGCCTCAGATCGGCGTCCACCAGCAGCACCTGCTCTTCACTCTTAAGGGCCAGCGCGCCTGCCAGGTTGATCGCCGTGACGGTCTTGCCGTCTCCCGATCCCGCGCTGGAAATGACAACCATGCGCGGCTGCCGTGGGTGATGGAGCAACTTGGTGCGCGCTACACGGTACTGCTCGCCGGCCCGCGAATGCTTGTCGTCGAACGGCAGCATAGGTGCGTCTGCCGAAAGCCGGATCGGCACCGTCCGGATGCGTCCGCCGCCTGCCGGAGGATACGCGGCGACGTCCTCCTGCGTGTCGGGAATCTCGACCGTGCTTGCGATTGCCGGACTCGCCTCGGCTCCCTCGTGTGCCCCCGGCACCGCCGCATCCTGCCGGTCTTCACCGCCGGTTTTCGGTGTTTCCCCCGCCGTCTGAGTCAAAAGCGGACGCGCCAGATCGGCGACCTCGCCCTCGGTTTTCTGCAAAGCTTCAAATATTTTGCTCATAGTTGTTGTGCCGCCTTATTAGCCCATCCAAGCCTGCCCGCCAGCCGCATCAGCTTGGAAGGCTTTGCATGATTGGCTTGATATCGTTCCAGCGTTGGAACAGGCGCCGGCAGCGGCACTCCGTTGCCCCCGGCCGACCTCATTCCATTTGCCGCAGCGATGGCATTTCCATTGATCGCCACCTTGGCGCGGGTCCCTCCGACTCCGTTTACCCGAGTCTGACGCTCCACCAAATCCAGATCGGCGGCCACTTCGGCAATCTGCATCGCTGCAACCGACGTCAGCCCCTCGCCGTACGCCAGCATCAGCGCGTTATCGCACAGCACATTCACCAGGCGCGGAATTCCCCGCGACCACCGTACGATGTGGCTGATAGCCTCCGCCTGGAACGGGTGAGGAGCCACCGCGCCGGCCTTTTGCCAGCGATGGTGTATATAGTGCTCCACGTCGGATACGGAAAGCGGATGAATCGCCAGGCGCACCGCAACCCGCTGTTTCAGTTGCCGCAGGTCCTCGCGGTTGAGCAGATCCCCCAATTCCGTTTGCCCGGCCAGCACGATTTGCAGCAGCTTGCTCTCCGCCATTTCGAAGTTGCTCAGAAGCCGGATTTCCTCGAGCACGTCGGGCGGGAGCTTATGCGCCTCGTCCACGATCAGCACCGGTGCCTGGCCCTTTTGATGAGCCTCGACCAGGAACTGGCGTAACACATTCAAACGCTGCGCTTTGCTGTCCGGCACATCGGAGATTCCGAAATCGAGCAGCGCCAGCTCGAGAAACTCGGAGGGCGTCAGCGTCGGGTTGAGCACTACACTGAAGACCGCGCGCGTGGCCGGAATGGACTGCAGAATCCGCGTCAGCAGAGTGGTTTTGCCAGTACCCGCGTCCCCCGTCAGCACCACAAAGCCTTTCCGGTTCAAAATCGAATAGGTCAGTCCCGCCAGCGCCTCGCGGTGTGCCGCCGTGAGGAATAGGAATGACGGGTCCGGCGTCATCCCGAACGGTTCTTTTTTCAGGCCAAAGAATTGGTAGTACATATACTAAAACCGCTTCCACGCAAAATACACGCCGACCGCAAGCACGCCGATCAGCGAGATAACTGCCGACGAAACCAGCGCGAGCTTCCAGCGCCGCCTGGGTTCCGCCGGATTGGCCGCCGCCGTAAAGTGGATGTATGGCACGCGCCCTATAGCGGTGACATGCTCCGGGAGCTCCCACTCGCCCAAAAAACAGCTCTTCTTGAATTCCTTGCCGACCGCCATGGCAATCCCCGCCGCCAGGCTTAGCATGACCCCCAGGCCAGCCAGCACCGGCCGGTTGGGCTTGAACGGAATTTCCGGGACTCGGGCGCTGTCCAGCAGCGTGAATCTTTCCGCCTTCTCCCGGCGTTCCATTTCGGTGGCCATCTCCGCGCTGCTCTTGTCCTTGAGAAGCGTCTGATATTCGGCCTGGGCGTTCTGATAGTCGCGCGTAATGGCTTCCATCTCCTGCTGCCGGACAGGAATCTGCTCGATGCGCTTTTGATATATGTTGATCGTTTCGACAATTCTTTTGTGATCGGCAGCACGCGTCTCCAACTCCCGGTTAAGCGCTTTGAGTTGTAATGCCAGATTGGCCGATTTGTCGCGCTCCTGGCTCAGTTCTTTCATGACCTCGGGGGAAACGGCTGGCCGTGAAACCCGAACCGCAGTCTTCGTCGCATCGCTCGGTGACGGCGCCATCGCAGTCTGTTGCGCTTCTAATTTCTTCAGGCGCGCGATTTCTTCGCGCAGGCGCTTCATGTCCGGGTAGTCGTCGCCATAGCGCGCGCGCATTTGATCGAGCTGCTGCTGGAGCGCTTCCGACGTTTTCACCGCCGGCTTGGTCACCAGAGCTGGCGCCGCCGGGTCTGCGGGATCCACACTCGCCGGCTGATTAATTGCCCGCACCAGCGCCGCCTGCGCCGATTCCGCCATCCCGAGCGAGTTCTCGAGAATGACCTTGGTCTGTTGTGCCCGGTTGATAGCGTCCTGGTTGCCCTGGAGTTCCGTTTCCAATCTTTGCAGCGTGAAGTTCAGGGATGCTTCTTGCTCGGGCAGCTCGCCATTGTGTTCCACTTTGTACTTCGCTACCCTCGCCTCGGTCTCGATCAACTGTTTTTGAGCCTGGTTCAACTGGCTTTGCAGAAACTCCGCGGTGCCCTCCGCCTGCGTTTCGCGCGTCCGCAGGTTCTCGTTTATAAACAGGTTCGCAATCCGGTTCGCCACCTCCGCCACCGTCGTCGGCACCCGCCCTTGATACGCAATCCGGAACGCCCCCGGCCGGTTTCCCGTCCAGCCCTTCTCGAGCGTGATCTTGATGTCGCTCCGCATCATCTCAATGATCTCTTCCTGGACGTGCGTCTTCTTTTCTTCGTGATAGAGATCGAAATCGTCGATTACTTTCTTCAGCGTCGTGCTGCTCAGGATCTGCTGGCTGATGGTCGCCAGGCGGTCTTGAAGATCGCTGGCAACGCTCGGCGCCACGTACTTCTCCGGGATCTTCTGTGAGTCCACCAGAACCAAGGCTTCGGCACGATAGATAGCCGGAATGTACCAGACTACCGCCAGAGTGGCCGACGAAAGAGCCAGCGTGGCCACCACGAGCGTGATCCAGTGCTTGGTGATCATCCGGACGATGGACCGGGGAGAGAATTCAGGGTGAGCAGTCGGCGTTAAAGTATTCGAAACCATAAAGTTAACCTAGTAAACTCCCCAGGCTTGTGCGTTTGACAACAATTTGTTGCGATTGTGTTATTGCAAGGAGGGTGCCAAAGAGGAAGTGATTTTTTTTAAATAGGATAGGCTGTTGAATGGGCGCCAATCCCGACCGCCGGCCAAAAACTTCGGGTTTCGATCCAAATTTTTGGGAATCGACACCCTCTTAAGACCACAAAACCCAGGATCCGCCGGGATCGGCGAACCCTGGGTCTTAAGGAGGAAACTAATGTCGCTGCGAACCGTTACCGCTTGCTGAGCTTGCGGCGGAACAGCGCGGCGCAGCCGAGAAGCGCCGTGCCAAGAAGCGTGATCGTGCCAGGCTCGGGAACGACCTGCGAGAATGTCTGGTCAAGCGTCGTGAACAGGACCGTCCCGTTCGGTATAGTCGCGTTGGGGTTCGTAAACGCCTGTAACAGCACATCCTTGCTGATAAACAACGATTGGTACGGTCCGCTCGGCAGAACCGCGAAAGCGTTATTGACAATAATCGGCGGCGGGTTGGTAGCACTCACTGTGATTTGCGCAACTTGACCGTTGTTGGGATTCGTACCGAAAACCGTTTCTGTAACGTTGGCGTTCAACGCTGCACCCGTTCCAGTGGGCGAAAACCCAGCGTCAAAATTCATGTGAACGTCCGTAATCAGCGCACTTGGAGCGGACACGTCATAAGTCAACCTAACGTCCACGATACCGGCTCCGAGCAAGCTGTTCGCCGAGAAGGAACCGCCGTATTCAATCCCTAGGTTCCCCGTGTGTGGGTCCACAAACGGAGAAACCGCCAGGCCAGCGCAACTAAGTGGCGTCGATATCGGAACGCTGGTCAAAATGTGGCAGAAAAAGTTACTGAAGAGCTTGTCTCCATTCTGAATGGAGCCAACCGCAGTGCCGTCGTTGACGAGTACAATTGACGGACCGGCCCACGCGGCGCTCTGCAGTCCAACCAAACCTGCGAACAATGCGGTCCCGATAAGAAATTTCCCTTTCATGCATTTCCTCCTAGTCCCGAAATCCATACTTTCATCTGTTCGGTGCGATATAACACATGCAATCGTCGGACCAAACTAATATTTCGTCAAACGATTGAAAACAAAGATGGAGACGATGGCGGCATTCCTGACGATTCCCAAGTTTTTGCATTTCCAGAAACGGTTTCGATAAACGTGAGAAAGCTTGACGAACGCGCCATTATCTTTTACTTCCTTTGCGAAGCAGCAGGCTGCTGCAACTGCTGTTGCAGTTGCAGGGCTTCCGGCAGCCGCGGGTCTTGTCGAAGCGCCAACTGTAGAGCTTGTTCGCTTCGCTGCCGATTTCCCAACTTGTAATAGGCTGTCGCAAGATGGAATTCCCTTTGTGCTGTGCTGCCTTTCTCCGCGGCAGCTTGCAAGTGCCTCAACGCTATGTCGTACATTCCCTTCCGGCATAGGACCCAACCCAGCGTATCCTCGATTTCCGGATCGTCCGGAGCCATCTCTTTGGCGCGCTGGGCAAATTTGAGCGCTTCGTCCGGCTGCTGGGCGAAGTCTGCCAAAAGAAACGCTACGTTGTTCAGAGCCAGGGCATTGTTCGGATCGGCTGCCAGAACCTTGCGATAAAGCTCGAGCGCTTTGGCGCGATTGCCGGCTAAATCTTCAACGTTACCCAGCAGAAACGTGACATTCCGATTGCCGGGAGCCTCGGCTGCCGCGCGGTTGAGGATATCACGAGCCTCGTTCAACTTAGCCTCGGACGCTGCCAGTTTTGCCAGGCCGATGGCCGCCGGTATGTACCTCGGATTCGCCTTCAATGCGGTCGCAAACGCCGTGCGGGCCTCAGCAGGGGACTTTGACGCCATCAGCCAGTCTCCTAAAATCGTCTGCGCGGGCGCCGAGTCGGGATGCTTGGAAGTGATTTCCCGAAGTTTTGTAACTACCGCACCAGGGTCTTTCTGCACGCGATAGGTTACTACCATCAGATTCAGAGCCCGCAGGTCCTTGGCGTTCTGATTTAGAGCTTCGTCAAGCGACGCCCTGGCCCCGGCCAGATCGCGCATCCCGATCTTACGGACAGCATCTTGCAGCAGCAGGTCCCCCACCCGCGCCAGGGCCAGGCCTTCATCGACGCCCTTGACGAAATCGCGAGCATCCCCGACCGCCAAATACACCCAGTTCCTCTCGATAATGGCGGGCAAAGTCTTTTCCTGGGCCGGAGGTGTGCCTCGCATCAGGTCCAAAGCCGCGCTGGCGGCATTCGCCGAAAGCAGCGCTTGAGCCAGTTCCAGGCGCGCTTGCAGAAAGTCGGGCTTTAAGCGCACGGCTTCGGCAAGCTCCTGCCTTTGTGCCGACCTCGCGTCGCGAGCAAGATTGACCTTGGAAAGCAGATAGTGTGCTTCCGCAGAATCTGGTTTGATTCGCAGTACAGCGGTCAGGTCGTTCTGCGCCTCGGTATAGTTCGCGATTCCCAGATAGACGGCGGCCCGCTGGGTTAGAGCCTCGATGTCCTTCGGGTTCTCCCGCAGTGCCCGCGCCAGGATGCGTTCCGCGTCTACTGGCCGGTTGGCTTTCCAATAAGCCTGCACCAGCATGGACCGCAAGGCCCGGTCAGTCGGAGATCCTTTCACCAGCTTCTCGAACTCCGCGAGAGATTCCTGGATTCTTCCTGAATCGAACAAGAAGATGGCGTGCACCGGTTTGTACTGGCGCTGCGGCAGACTCGAGAGCTGCCTGAACAGCCGCTCAGCCTCGTCGACTTTCTTGGCACGTACCAGAAGGTTCGCGAGATCGTAAAGAGCCGTGGCATTGGCTGGATCCACTTGCACCGCGCGCCGTAGTTGCTGTTCCGCCTCACCGGTTCGGTTTGTAAAAAGGTAAAACTCCCCCAGGGCCACGATGGCATTGGCCAACGGAGGCTGTTGGGACGCGACCTTCTTCAGGATTTCTTCAGCGCCCGGGAAATCCTTCTTTGTGAGGCGCAGTTGCGCGAGCGATACCGAGGCCTGCAGATCGTTCGGGAATAGCCTTAGGGCGCGAGCGAGATGCCGCTCAGCATCGCCGGGTTTACCCAGTTCCCATTCGGCTATGGCGAGCGCGTTTAAGGCGTCGAGGTCATTCGGCGATTTTTCCAGTACTGAACCCAGCTTTTCTTCCGCCTTGGCGGCGAATTCCTGGTCGCGCACACTCAGCATCAACTCCGCAATTTTCACTTGTGCGCCCGCGTGCTTGGGGTTGAGTTCTGCGGCTTTCCAGAATGAGGCCAAAGCCATGTTGCCGTCCCCCGAACCCAGATACCCCAGCCCCAGCTGGTAGTACGCCTCGGCGTCATCTTTCTTCACACGGATCGCATTCCGGAACTGAATGATGGCGCGTGTATAGTCTCTCTTCGCCAGCGACTTCCTGCCCGCTTCCATAAATCTGGCTTCTTTCGCCTCCGGCGAAAAGTAGCCGCAGCCTGACGCCCCCAGCGTGGCGAGCGCCAGGGCCGTTGCACCCCAAAACAGCCTCGACTTCTTTTTTATTGGTCCCATGATCCTGTGATTTCCTCCGAAGCGCCAGACAACCGTCGTTTGCTCCAGTCCGGGCGCTCTTGGTCGCCTGTGGGTTCCATCTTTTTCCGAATCCGAATCCTAGCGCCCGCCCTTCCCGGTCAACACCGTGCGGATGGTTTGCAGCACAATCGCGCAATCGAAAAAGATCGACATGTTCTTCAGATAAAACAGGTCGTATTCGAGCTTGCGCAAGGCATCGTCCACCGTCGCGCCGTATGGATACCGCACCTGCGCCCAGCCGGTGATTCCGGGCCGCACCGAATGGCGTTCGTCATAATAAGAGATTTCTTTACGAAGCTGCTCGACGAACACCGGCCGCTCCGGCCGCGGCCCGACGAAACTCATCTCGCCCCGGATCACATTGATAAATTGCGGCAGCTCATCGAGCCGGAATTTGCGGATGAACCTTCCCACCCGCGTCGTGCGCGGATCGTCCGGCGCCGCCCACTGGGCCCCGTTGGCCTTTTCCGCGTCCACCCGCATCGAGCGAAACTTCAGCACGTCGAAAGTCTTTCCCGCGAAGCCCACACGCTGCTGGCGGAACAGAGCCGGGCCGGGAGAATCCAGCTTCACCGCGATAGCCACCAGAACCATGACCGGCAGCGAGACAGCCAGCCCGATCATGCCGAAACTCAGGTCGAGCGCGCGCTTGACCGCCAGCACGAGCCGTGACCGGTGAAAACCGTCGGAGAAAACGAACCAGCTCGGATGAATGCTCTCCAGCCAGATCTTTCCGCTCAACGCCGACATCGTGGTATGCACGTCTTCGACTCTTACGCCCTGGACGCGCAGCCGCACCAAATCCCGCACCGGCAGCCGGCCCCGGCGGTCTTCAAGCGCGACAATGATTCGTCCCACATGGTGCTCCACCGCCAGCAGCTCCAGGTCCTCAGCCACGCCGATCACCGGGCGCCCGAAAATGGTCTTCGAAGGCCCTGAGTCTCCGGCCTTGCCCTCGACGAAACCCACCAGTGTGACGTTGAGGTCGTCGCGCGCCGTCAGCTCGCGCGCCACGTTGAGCGCCATGTTCTCCGCGCCCAGAATCAGAATATTTTGCCTCGGAGCGGCAAGCTGCCAGGCACGATCGAGCACCACCCGGTTGATGGTCACGAACGCGCCCACCAGGAACACGCTGATCAGGAAGATGCCGCGGCCGATCAGCAGGCCGGGGAAAATGTAATAGAGAGCGCCCAGCAGCAGGCACGCGCTGCCCAGGGACTGCCCGAGACAGATCAGTTGCTCGCTGCGCCCGCGAAGCAAGTTGAGGTTATACAAATCGCTGTAATAAAAGCAGAGCTGGAAAATCACGATGACGATCAGGCCTTGAATCGCGATATCGGGAAACAGAAGCACCGACTGGATTTCTTCGGGATGGCCCCAGAAACGCAGACGCACGCCGCACAGCAGGGCCAGCGCGATGAGCGCTCCCTCGGTGAGCATCAGCAGGACGCTCTTGGGCGATACGTACTGGTTGAAGATCCGAATCATGAGCGGAACCCCGTTATCACGACCTCACCTGTTTTCACCGTTCTCCCATCGGCTGTGGCGCCCACATGACCGTCACGCGGACCGAGCTTTGTGTCCCTTGATACGGAGACAGGGCCCGGTGGCTGGAGTACGAACCGTACGAGTATCCCGTCTCCAGCATCATGTGGCGGCCCATATGGCGCGTTAACGCAATGAGCGCGCGCCAACCCTGGACATTCCCAAATGCTCCGTCTCGCAACTGTTCCCGGCCGTAGGAACTGCTCAGCCCCCAGCTTCGTCCGGGACGCCACCAATTCCAGGCGCCCATGATCGACGTCGTATCCACGGCCCCGGCGCCATACGCTTGCCCTAAGGTACGGGTGTAACTCGCTATCAGCGTGTTCGCATACGCGCGGTATCCCAGCGAGGCGCCGAATAGCGGTCTTCCACCCGAATTGACCCGGTACGCCGATCGCAGGTTGGTGACGAAGCCGGCTCCGCCATGCGCTTGAGCGAACCAGTGCCGCCCTAGGGTCCGGCCGATGGATGCAGTCCCGTACGTTGAATACGCCTGCTGGAAGACAGAAAAGGAGCGGCTTGATGACAGCGAGACGCCGATTTCGGTTCTCGGCG
Organism: Bryobacteraceae bacterium; assembly: GCA_035280425.1. Lineage (GTDB taxonomy): Bacteria > Acidobacteriota > Terriglobia > Bryobacterales > Bryobacteraceae > QHXW01. The sequence continues at coordinate 490,576 of DATEFW010000024.1, forward strand.
TGGCCGCGTAGCTCATGCCGACCGCAGCGCTGCCGTACAGCGCGCTCTGGAGCAGATAGGGACGCGACGACAATCCCCGCTCGGCTGGATCATTCAGATGCTGCGCCCGGCTGGCGCTGGTCGACAGGCTGAACGAGAGTCTCTGGGAGCGTGCATAGCGGGCGCTGGCTGCGGCGCTTGCGCCGAACACGCGGTTGCCGAAAAACAGAGTGCGGGATGGCGACTCGATGACCGGCACTCCGGTCAGCAACGATGCCAGCTGGTCGTTTGTGACCTTCCCCGCCAGCACGGCCGACGCCAGATCGTCAAAACTCCCCGGAGCCGCCGCCATGCTCCCGAACATCGTGGGGCTGGACAGCATCTGATCGTACGTGCTGATCGTCGCTGACGTATCAAAGCTCAGGCTCCACTTGGCGCCGAACTGATGGCTGGCGCCCAGCGTGAGAAAATGACTCAACGCATTCCAATTGGAGTATTGAACGCGCCCCAGATAGCTGCCCGTGTAGAGGAGATAAAGGTTGGTCTTGGCGCGCCGGTGAGTCCAACCCAGACTGACGCTGCCTCCATACGTTTCGTCGGCTTTCAGGCCCGTAATTCCAGGTAGAATGTATCCGCCGTACGGAGTCGCAACCGACTCCCAGCCGGCAAAGCCCGTTACGTCGTAAAGACGGAACCCGGCTAAAGAACCCTGAATCGGGTTTGTCCCCGACAGTAACGGAGACGTCTGCGTGAACTGCGCCGTGAGCTGATCGGGTATCGCAGCCAACACCAGCGTCGCTGCCACCCAGCCCCAAACACAGGCCATCCGCGGCATATGCCGTCGCACGGATTTTCTCCTAATCAGCCTCATGGACTTCACTCTCCCTCTGTTGCACTTTGCGGGGTTGCTCTAAGATTGCAGTTTTTCATTTTGTAAAGCAGCGACCGGTAGCTGATCTGCAGGCTTTCCGCTGCGCGCCGCCGGTTCCACCGGTGCCGCTCGAGCGTGCGAAGAATGATTTCGGATTCCAGCTTCTGGGAAGCCCCCTTCACCTGCTCCTTCAGCGACCGTTTGCCCGATTCGCCGGGCACCACGGTTTGCGGCTCGGGCTGGCGATGGCTAAGTTCGGCGATGATTTCCCGATCATCGCCCGCGACTACGTAGGTGCGGGCTACATTGTAGAGTTCGCGCAGATTCCCAGGCCAATTGTAGGCCATCAAAGTTTCGGTCAGCCGTTTGGAAACCGGCGGCGCACCGCTCCCGTTAGCCGCTCGCCGGACCATCTGGGCGAAAAGCTCGGGTATATCGGAGGCCCTTTCGCGCAGCGCCGGCAAGGTAACCCGGTAAACCGAAAGCCGGTAGTATAGGCCCGCGGCGAACCCGCCTTGCGCCACCAGCGGCTCGAGCGCCTCGCCGGTGCTCGATAGCAGCCGGGCCGATGTTTCATCGGCGGGAGTCTCCGCGGCTTGCTCGAGAGTGGCGAGAAGCTGCTCCTGCGCCTGCGCGGTCAGCAGATGAACGTTCTTCAGAAACAAGCTGCCGCGCCAGGATTGATAAATCTGGTTCAGATCGTTCCCTATAGTGCCCCCACCTGCCGGCGGCTGAATAACCATTCCGGCCTGCCGGCATAAAATCCGTAGCAGGCCGCCTTCGACCCTGCTCGACTGGTGCAGAAGTTCGGCCAATGTATCCTTTCCGGTGCCACAGGCCCCCTCGATCAGCACGGGAAGCCCGGAGCGCGCTATAAACTGGATGCGCCGCTCCAATTCCTTCATCCGCTCGCTTGTGCCGAACAGAAATGGCGTCATCATCTTGCGGTTGCAGCGTATTGGGCAATTTGCCGTCCAAAGGGACCCTAAGCATTGAAAGGGCCTAGGCTTTCGGTTGAGGCGAAACTGAACCATTTTTTTGCACATTTTGCGAAAGTTTGTCGCGCATGTTCGTCCGGATGGCTTGCCGGCATGCGAAGAATCCAGGTGGTGCCGCTTTTGAGGGTCTGGCTGGTGAAGTGCTCTCGGTTGATCGATCGCGATGCGGATCCGTATACACCGGCAGTTTACCCTCGCCAGAACCATCGTCCTCAGGCGCCAAAGAGCGGCAGAATGATCCTGTTTTCCAGGCGCTTTTGTGCAGGTTTGCTTCTATCCGCCCTCGGGGCCGGCATCCTGATACTGGTCGGCTGCTCGCCACAGTCTCGGGAGGCCCGATTCCTGAAGCGGGGCAGCCAGTTCATGGAAAAGAAGGATTATGCGCGGGCTCTGCTGGAGTTCCGGAACGCCGAGCGGGAGATGCCGCAGGATGCCGAGCCGGAATTTCAAATGGGTCTTGCTTATTTGGGAATCGGCAACAAGGCAGAGGCCTTCGCTGCGTTCACCAAGGCGGTGGCTCTGAATCCCAAGCATGCCGACGCCCAGATCCGGCTCACGGAACTGGCGGCCAGCACCAATAGCCGGAAGCTCTTGAATCAGGCCGAAGAGTGGGCGAAGACCGCTCTTACCCTCTCGCCCGACAATGCCGACGCTCTGACCGCTCTCGGAGTGGCGGAGATGAAGCTGGGCAAGGAAGCGGAAGCCGAGGAAGCCTTAAAGCAAGCGCTAATGAAATCCCCCGAGCATGTGCGGTCCTCCCTCGCACTAGCTGTGATCCGGCTGTCCCAGAAAGACGTGGCCGGCGCGGAAGAGATTCTGAGGAAAGCTGTGGCGCAGGCTCCTAAATCCCCCGAACCTCTGGTGGCTATTAGCCAGGTGTACGTGATGCTGGGCAAGGCGCCGGAAGCCGAGCAGGCACTGGCAAAAGCGCTGGCCGTCGATCCCTCGAATTCCGAGGCTCTGCTTTATCTGGCGCGGCTTCAATCCACGGTCGGAAAAACGGAGCTGGCGGAACAGACCTACCGCCGGCTCTCGGCCCTTCCGGATACGCGGTTCCGTACCTTTCACTCTATTTACCTGGTTCAGATCGGGCGGGTTCAGCAGGGGATCGCGGAGCTCGAAAAGCTCTACCACCAAGACCCTGCCGATCGGCTGGCGCGCGGATATCTGGTTCGCAGTTACATGCACGTCCGCCGGTTGGCGGATGCGCAAAAGCTGCTTTCAGGCGTGCTCCAGGATAACTCCAAAGACGTCGACGCCATGATGCAGCGTGCCGAGATCGAGATGATGGCCGGAAATCTGGAGCAGGCAGCGCAGGATTTGCACGAGGTCGTAAGCGAGAAGCCGGATTCCGCCGAAGCACATTATCTGCTCTCCCGGGTCGATCGCGGTTCGGGAGACTCGCGCGGGGAGCGCCAGGAACTGGCGGAAACGCTGCGTATCAACCCGAAGCTGACCTCTGTGCGGGTCCAACTGGCGCGCCTTCACACGCTCGGAAATCATCCCGGGGATGCGCTGAATCTGCTCGACCAGGCGCCTGATAGCGAGAAAGCGGCGTTGCCGTTGATCGTCGAGCGCAACTGGGCGCTGCTCGCTCAAAGCAATTACGCCGACGCCGCCCGCGGTATTGACCAGGGACTCAGGCTCGCCAACCTGCGCGATCTGGTCATGCAGGACGCCATTTTGAAGTCGAGCCGGCGAGACATCTCAGCAGCGAGGAGCGACCTGGAGGAAATTCTAAAGAAGAACCCCGAGGACATCGCGGCGCTGGAACTGCTGACCCGGACGTATTCGGACCAGAACCAGCCTAAGATTGCACTGGAAAAAATCAGGGCGTGCATCTCGCAGAGGCCTAAATCCGGCCCCCTTCGGTTGTTACTCGGGCAATCCTTGCTGGCGCAGAATCAGGCCGACCAGGCACGCGCCGCTTTTGTGGCCGCTAAGGCAAACGACCCGCTCCTGACGGCGGCCGATTTAGCACTTGCGAAAATGGATAGGGCTGCCGGGAGGAATTACGCAGTTCGCCAGACGCTTTCCGGCGTGTTCGCCTCGAAAACAGTGGATCGCCGCAACCTGCTGGCTGCCCATCTGCTGATGGGAGACCTGGAAAACGCATCTGGTAACTGGCAGGCTGCCTTGGACCATTGGCGAAAAGCCATAGAGATAGATCCCAATAACCTGATCGCACTCAATAACGCGGCCTTCATTCTCCTGGAATCCGGCCACCAACCGGACGAAGCACTGAAATACGCGCAGCAGGCCCTCGAACTGGCCCCCAATAACCCGGAAATCGAGGACACAATCGGTTGGGTCTACTATCGCAAAGGCATCTACCGCACGGCGCTCGATCACCTCCAACACGCAGTGGCCGAGGACGGAAACAAAAACGATCCGCCCAGCACCGCCCGCAGATACCACCTCGGGATGGCCTACTTGAAGGCCGGGAGCAGAGAGCGCGGAGTAGCCATTATCAGCGCTGCGTTGAAATTAGCTCCCAATACTCCCGAAGCCCGTTTAGCACAATCCGCAATCGCGGAATCGCGGTAGTTGGAAGCTCAGCCCGCCCCGGGTAATCACTAGTAATTTTCTTCGCATTCCGCGTAAACCATAGTGTAAAAGTTCACGGCTGCCGATTCCCCGCGGAACGCCCCATCCAACCTTGCCTGGGATAACCTCTGTTTTTTCTGATGCCTGCAGACCCGCCCACGATTAGGTCCCTCAAGTGCTATCCAGCGCATTCAGTCTCGAAAGAATTTTAATACAAACCAAGCACCACCACGGGGGCGAGGAGGTTGCCGTTTTCTGTGAACCTATCTGATTTGAGGAAAAATGGCATAACTTTTTGCCGTATTTCGCGATGTAACCGACAGTGCTAAAGTTCTGCTCAGACCAACTCGATATTTAATAAAGCGCCCGATAATTCAACGAATTTTGCGCAGGGAGAATGCGGAATGCGTCACGGAATTGCGGTTGCACTCATAGGATTAGCGGCAGTCAGCGGTTGTTTTGCCCAAAGCGCCCAGGCCGAGCACGTAGCCGGGCGTTTGTTAGTGCAAAACAACGGGACGGTGGACGATTCGGTTGTCCAGCAGGTTCTCGGACGAGTGGGGGCGAAGGTACATCACAAGATTGTTCAGAATGGGGTGTGGGTGATTGAGGTCCCCGAGCAGGCTGCCGGCGGGATCTCCCAGGCCCTCGAGCGCAGCGGGCTATTCAAGTTTGTAGAGCCCGATTTCGTGGCGCATGGCGCGACGACCCCAAATGACCCGGACTTTTCGTCGCAGTGGCATCTGAGCAAGATTCAAGCTCCCAGCGCGTGGGGCCTCACGCTGGGCTCGATCAGCGTCCCCATTGCGGTTCTCGATTCTGGCGTCGATCCAACGCATCCAGACTTGATACCCAAGCTGATACCCGGCTGGAATTTTTTAACTGGGAACGCGGACACCGCCGATAATGGCGCGCTCGGTGGACACGGGACGGCGGTCTCAGGCACCGCCGCGGCCGCGACCAACAATGCGACGGGCGTCGCCGGCGTGGGATGGGCGAACACCATCATGCCGCTGGTAGTGCTCGATGCGAGTAACTATGCCACCTATTCAAACATTGCCAGCGCCATCGACTACGCCGCCGATCACGGCGTGCGGATTATCAGTATCAGCATCGCCGGGTCTTCGTCGTCGAGCACCCTGCAAAGCGCGGTCGACTATGCGTGGAGCAAAGGCTCGGTAGTGTTTGCGGCGGCTGGAAATTTCAGCACGTCTGCTCCTTATTATCCGGCTGCCTGCACCAACGTCGTCGCGGTTAGCGCAACGGAATCCGACGATACGTTCTCGAGTTTTTCCAACTACGGGAGCTGGATCACGTTGTCCGCCCCCGGCGACTACATCATGACGACCGATCTGGGCGGCAGTTACGGCCAGTGGTACGGCACTTCCTTCGCAGCGCCGATCGCGGCCGGCGTCGCGGCCCTGGCTATTTCGGCAAATCCCTCGCTCACCGCTTCAGCGCTGGTAACGCTGCTGAAGAACAACTCCGATGACCTCGGGACCGCGGGCTATGACATCTATTTTGGCTGGGGCCGCGTTAATGCATATAAAGCCGTGCTGGCCGCCAAGAATTCGGTCACTCCTACCGACACCAAACCGCCCGTAGTCTCGATTTCCAGTCCGCTTTCAGGCGTCACGGTGGCGGGGACGGTGGCCGTCCAGGGATCAGCCACCGATAACGTAGGCGTTACCAAGATTCAGTTCTATGTGGACGGCAGCCTCATGAGCTCGGCTGCCGTATCTCCGTTCGCGTTCTCCTGGAACAGCACGGCGGTAGCCAACGGCTCGCACACGCTGACCGTCAAGGCCTATGACGCCGCAAATAACGTCGGTTCGGCCTCTGTTGCGGTAATTGCCAGCAACGATAAGACGCCTCCCGCTGTGTCGATCGGCAGCCCAACGTCGGGATCGTCCGTCGCGGGAACCCTCACGGTAAAAGGGTCGGCCACCGACAACGTTGGAGTGACGAAAGTCCAACTGTACGTAGATGGCGTGCTGGCAGCTTCCGGCACAGCCTCGGCGTTCTCATTTTCATGGAACAGCACAACGGTAACAAATGCATCGCACACCCTAACGGTCAAGGCTTACGATGCTGCAGGAAACGTCGGCTCGGCGGCGGTAACTGTCACGGTCAATAACCCGGTGGTGGCCCCGCCGGCCGATACGCAGCCGCCGGTCGTGGCCATCACGTCTCCGTTGAACGGCACGTCGGTCAGCAGAACCGTGGCGGTCAACGTTTCGGCGAGGGATAACGTGGGGGTCACCCGGGTCGCCATCTACATCGATGGTGTCCAGGTCTACAACGGCACAGCGGCGCCGTACACCTATAATTGGAATACGCACAAGGCCAGTTCAGGGAATCATACGATCACCGCCACGGCCTGGGATGCCGCAGGAAATGCGGGGCATGCCCTGCCGGTGACTGTCACCAGGTAGGCGGCCGGCAGCATCGCTCGACCACGCTCTAAAAAGAAAAACCCCTGGACCGGCGGTCCAGGGGTTTTGTTTTTTAAGGAGAACTTTCGAACTACCGTGCCAGCCTCTTGCGCAGCTTCGCGAAAGTGAAAGCCAAGCACGAACCCAGCAAGATGATGCTGCCGGGCTCAGGTACCCTGCCACCACCGCCGCCGCCGCCGCCACCCGGAAGGTTCACGCCGCCGGCGTTCGTCCAGACCGTGGAATCCGGCGGATTGTTATCATCGAGAGCTACTGCGATGCTCCCCTGCGCTAATCCGCCCGGAATCTGGATATCGATCAAGGGTTTATTGCCCTTCTTGGTGCTTAACGCGCCAGTCGTGATGGCGAACGTGTAAACCCCGAACTCCGGCACATTGTGCAGGCTGAGAACACCCAGACTGTTGTCAAACGCAATGAAATTCGAAGAACTCAGCGAGCTGCTGAAATTCGTATCGAGGAAAGCGCTCAGTGTCTTATTCGGCGACACCGGAGTAGCAAAGGAACCCCAGAATCCATTTCCCAGATACGTCGCTGTGCCGCCGCCTAAACCGAAACCCGTTCCCGTGAACGCGGACGACCCGGTCCCGGTAGAAGAGCCTGGGACACCATTCCCGTAGATCTTAATGGTACCCAGCGGGTTCACAGCGCCGAAAAGATCGGTTGTGTCATTCGGTATCAAAAGCGCAAGGAGCACCTGATTGTTCACCACTGCGCTGCCCTGGATTTCAATACTCAGGTCGCTTCCGTTACCCACCAGTACCGGATCGCAAGGCGGACAATTTGTGCCTGTGGGATCGCTTCCGGTGGCTCCGTCTCCAATGTTAATCACTCCGGCGCTCGCCAAGCCTGCCCAGCACAATGCGGCAACCGGTAATAGTACTGCTCGTTTAATCTTTGCTCCCGCCTGGAACATGCGTTCCTCCGTTTCAAGCAAGCGCTTCAATGCACCCTTGGCGCGATATTGCTCACTGCGCCCGAAGCAGCTTAATGACCAAAGCAGATAACTTTTGTATACTTCTGATTCTAAATGTCCCGGTATCAACCATCTGGGCGAAAACATACGCTCCGCAAGAAAGAATTTGGGATTAGGTCTAAAAGTGGGGAAACCTTCTTGAATTCAAGCAACTGGAAAGCCGCCCACTTTCCCCAGGCCGTAGCCTTTACGCAGGTCCGCGACTGCGCCCCCGACTGCTGCGCAGCCGTCGCTTTTACCGCCCGCCGTCCATCTCGTCCAGCATCTGCTGCGCCACCCGGATTTCGGGAATCGTGGGATCCAGCTTCAACGCGGCATTGAGATTCTTCTGGCCGCGCTCCTGATCTCCCATCTTGAGGTAGGCCATCGCGAGATGGCATTTGCGCCGGGCATTGGGCTCTTTTTCGGCGGCCTGTTCCAGGTGTGGTACGGCCATGCTGTAGAGGCCTTTGCGATAGAGAACCCAGCCCAGGGTATTTTGTACGGCCGGCGAATCGGGCGCCAGCTCCGCGGCTTTCTGCGCATATTTCAGCGCCTCATCAGCCTGGTTGCCGTATTCCGCGAGCCCGAAAGCCAGGTTATTGAGGGCAGCAACGTTGTTCGGCTGGGCGTCGAGCACTTTGCGGTAGTCGGCATTGGCGGCGGTATGATCGCCGCGCATCTCTTCGGCGGAGCCCAGCATAAGCCGCGCCGGCACCAGGTTCGGATTTTGCGCGAGAAGGGCTGAAAGACTCCGGGTGGCGTCGTTGATTTTTCCTTCGGACAAATCCAGTTGCGCCAGCGTCAGATCGGGCGCCAGGAACTTCGGATTGGCTGCCTTCGCCGCCTGAAGGGCCGAGCGCGCCGGCCCCTTCTGGCCGCTGGCAATCAGCAGTTCGGCCAGGAACTGCTGGACCGGTGCGGAGTTCTTATGCTGCGCCGCATACTGCTGGATCGCCGACACGGCGGCGGCGGGCTGTTTCTCGGCCGCATAGGTCGCCACCAGCAGCCTCAGGATGCGGAGGTCCTCGGGACTCTTGTTCAGCGCTTCCACCAATGCCACGCGCGCGCCGGAATAGTTGTTTGCGTTGTATTTCAATACCCCGTCCTGGAACAGCAGTTCGGGCGCCTTGATGCGCGCCAGAACGGGATCCAGGGCTTTGCGCGCTTCCGCGGTCTGCTTGAGCGCGATCAGGGCCCAGTTGCGTTCCACCAGATAGCCTACGGTGTTCTTCTGCTGCGGCGGAACGCCCTTATCGTCCAGCAGGTCGAGCGCCGCTTGGGCGGAGCCAGCGCCAATCAGGGCGCGGGCCAGTTGAATGCGAGCCGGAAGATATTCCTTCCGCAACCGCAGAACTTCACCTAGTTCCTGCCGTTGCTGAACCCCCGCGCCGTGCGCCCGGTAGACCAGCGACATCAGATAGTGCGCCTGATACGAGTCGTTCTGGAAATGTAGAGCGACCGCCAGGTCTTTTTGCGCGTCGTCGGGCTTTCCCGTAGTCAAGTAAATACCGGCGCGCAGCAGCCGCGCATCCACATCTTTAGAGTTTTTCTTCACGGCCGCGCTGGCCAGCTTCTCCGCCTCTTCGGGCTTGTGCAATCCCATGTATTCGGAGACCAGATACGAACGCACGGTGCGGTCGTCGGGATACTTGCGGTAGAGATTTTCGAGTTCGGAAACTGCCTGATCGTGCTTGCCTGTCGAGGCCAGGAAAGCGGCATGGTAGGGCCTGTACTGCGGCTCGGAAAGCGAGGAGAGCCTCTTGTAGGTCTCGTTTGCGTCCTGAATTTTTCCAGCTCGGGTTTCGAGCACGGCCAAAGCCAGAAGCGCCGGGCCGCTCTTTGGATCGATTTCGATGGCGCGGCGGAACTGCGCCTCGCCATCGGCAATTTTGCCGGTGCTGACGTAAAGCCGCCCGAGAGCGAGGAAGGCGCCGGCAGCCGGAGGCTTCTGTTCCGCGGTCTTTTTGAGCACTTCTTCGGCGCCGGCAACATCCTTGTGCGCCAGTTTCATCCGCGCCAGGCTGACCGCCGAGCTGAGGTGGGCCGGGAACTTGGCGAATGCTTCTTCGAGGTGCTTTTCTGCGTCCTGCTGATTGCCCAGGCGGAATTCGCTGAGCGCCAGGGTGTCCAGCTCCTCGGCGCTGGCGGGCGCCGATTTCATCAGATCTTCAATCGCCTGGTGGGCGGCTTGTATGTCATCCTTTTTGTTGCTGCCAGCGGCCAGCAGCTCGGCAAGTTTTAATTGTGCCTGCTGATGCTTCGGATTGAGCCCGACGGCGGTTTTCAAGTAGGAATATGCAGTTTGCCAGTCGCGTCTTTCGAGGTAGACCAGGGCCGCCTGATAATACGGCTCCGCATCCTTCGGCATGACCTTCGCCGCGTTCCGGAATTGGATCAGGGCGCGGGCATAATCCTTCTTTTCGACAAGTTTCTTTCCGGAAGCCATATAGCGGGCTTCCTTCGCTTCCGGTGTGCGCGCGCAACCCGCCAGAGCGGCGCAAAGTGCTGACGCCACGACCACCGCCGCTACCGTCCTGGGGCTGCGGAATTGTCTTTTAGATTTCACGTTTCGCATAGCGCACCTATTTGACCGCAAGTGTGACGAGATTACTCTGATTGGCTCCGCCAATGAGCGCGCTGACGCGGACCGAATTTCCGAGCAGACCGCTGGTGGGGAGCTTGATGTTTAGCTGCCAGACGCCGATCAGCCCCGGCGCCAAGCCGCTATATTGAACCTCCGCCAGCACCGCGCCTCCGCCCGATCCTCCCAAAGCTACGCAGAGCGCCGGCTGCTGGTTGAGACAGGTGGACGCATCCGAAGTCGGGGCAGCCACCGTCTTGTCCAGCGCGGCGGGTGCCTGATGTCCATCGGCAACCGGGGAAACAACCGGCCCCTGACCGGTTCCGAACAACTGGACAACGGTGCCGAACGGAGCCGGGTTGGAAGCGCTGTTGATGCTGTTGTCCTGATTGAGCGCCCGCGCCTGGCCCGAGCCGGTGCTTCCATCGGTGAAAAATCCCGGCGAGTACTGTGCCACAATCACCGGACCGCCAGCAAGCAATTCGCCGGTGTCTGCGGTCCTACAGGCAATCCGCTGTGTGCCCAGCGGGGCCGTGGACGGAAAAATGAAGTTGATCTGGCCGGACGACACGTAGTACAGCGGAGCTGTGATTTTGTCGTTCACCGTCAGCTCACGGCTTGCCAAAGATGTCGGCAACGTAGTGGTGGGGGCCAGCTTTGTGTCCGTGGAAAGCCCGGATCCAAACAGCGACGACCACGATCCCAGGCCCACCGGCAGGCTTGCCGAGAAACGGGCGCCGTTCACTACTGCGGCCGGTTTGAGGTAATGAACCACGCGATTGTTTCCGGTATCCCCCACGTAAAGAGTATCGCGCCGGTCGATAAAAAGACCCGCCGGCGCAAACAGTCCTTCCGGTGTGGCGAGTCCGTCCGGCGTGTTCCAGTTCGCAGCCGTTCCGGAAAGATCGTGCTGTCCGATGGCCAGATAGGCCGCGCCGCCGGCAGTAGGCAGGAACAGCAGGGAAGGAAACACGGCCACGCGATTGTTGTTGGCGTCGGAAACAAAAACGTTGCCACCCGAGTCCAGTCCCACGTCGATTGGAAAATTGAAGCCGGCTGCGCCGGAGTGTGCCTGGGCAGTATCAAACGCCGCCTGGCCAATGACGATGGAT
>DATEFW010000025.1:0-280240 GCA_035280425.1 Bryobacteraceae bacterium
AGAAGGCTACGTCAATGGAGTGAGTTGGTTTCGCTCCCACCCGCCGTTTTATCAACGCATGGTGGATTCGCAGCGCGAAATCATGTATCTGTCCAAGCAGGCCAATGCCGTTGTGACCACGACTGAATTCATGGCCATGAAGCAGGCGCTGGCAAAGGTCAGCCTGGATGCCGACAAAGACTCAAAGAAAAAACCCAGCTTGCTTGCGCCAGAAGAGAAGTGCCCGCCCCTCTCGAAGCTTCTTTATGAGCCGGACAAACCGATCGAGGCAATCTGTTCAGCGCCGCAGGCCGTTCCCGCCGTCAAGGAGCCGGGTAAGATGCGCTGACCTTTACATCCGTTTTGTGCCCGCGTACGGTTACATTGTGCAGCACCAGTTGATGGATGCTCGATGGCAGGAGGGGCTGCACTTTTCTCGATAGGCCGTTCTCGGCAGAAAACCGCAGGCCCGTATAGCCGAACAGGAACTGCTGCAAAAAAGCTCCGGCGCCGGTGAGAAAGTTGATGTTGTCGTTGGCCGGGGTTTCGGGCACAACATTGAACGGAAACCGGACATAACGGCGGTACGAGTTATCGAGGAGCTCATCGAGAACGCCGCGATCGCGCATTTCGACGGCAAGGATCGGATAGAATCCGATTTCCATGATGACTCCGTCCTGGCGTCCGGCCTGCCGGGCCCGCTCCAGGATCGCGCGCTGATCCCTGTGGCTGAGCGGGAAGCCGAACGGATAATCGAGCAACATGAGATCCTGCCGGGGCAAATAAAGCTTCTGTGCGATGTCTGCCCACTTGGGGTTGACGGCGTGACCTAATAGCTTACTCGCCTCAACCGCCAGTTCTAGATTCTTCTTCGCGGCTGCGTTGGTGTACGCGTCATTGTTCACGCCGATCTTAGACTCGTCCACGGAAACAACTTTGCCGATCTCATACCGGTCCAGTTTGCGGTTGTACGAAACCCGGCTGACCCAAAAATCGGCGGTCTCCCGGATCACCGGGTAACCAAACTTCTCGAGCCAGCCCCGGTCTCCGGTCGCGAGGAAGTACTGCCACTCGGCCAGCGCGACGTCGGCATTCACATGGTTTTCGTAGAGCGCATTCTGATAGGCGAAGCGCGGCGTGCTTTCCCTGCCCTCGTCATCGGCCTCCCACGGATACATCGCGCCCCGATAGCCGTTTCGCCGGGCATTGGCGCGCGCAGCCTCGAGCGTGCGGCAGCGGAACATCACCAGGGGCTTCGCCATTTCCGGGTGCAGGACGGCCAGCGCCGGAAACATGAAAGTGTCCCCATCCCAAAACATGTGGCCGTAGTAACCGGCGGAACTGAGGCCCATTGGCGGAATGCTGACGCCAGAGTTCTTATTAGCGCTGCCCAGCAGGTAGAAAATCATGGAATGAATTACGGTTTGCAGCTTCGGATCGCCGCTTATCTGGATGTCTGTCTCCCATAGTTGATGCCATGCATCGGCGTGGTCGCGGCGGAGCGCCTCATAACCACGCGCGCGACTCGCTTTCGCGCGAGAGCTCACGGTTTCGAGAGAACTGGCGCGGCCGGAGGACGAAACCATCATTGCGTACTTATGAAAGATGTATGTATGACCGTCGCGCGCGGAAAAAGAAAGTTGCACAATACTGGCGCTATTCTCTCGGTCAGGCACTTCCTTTCTGGGCTTCAAGTCAGCCGGCCAATCGGTCGCCACCACTTCCGTCACCTGCGTTTCCCGACCTTCGGCACGCGACACCATTTCCAAAAGCTCGGCATTGCCTTGTGGAATTGCCGCGTGATGCTGCGGGACCATGTATCCCGGGTACCAGATCATCCATTGATCGCCGGCTGCCTTACCTTCCAGGCGTTCCAGCTTTTCGAGCGGCAAGCGATGCGGAGGCGGCCATGCGCGCAGCGGGAGCGTCACCTTCACTTCGCCGGTGAAATGCGGCGCTATTCGCACTTCTACCGCGCCAAGGCCTGCATCCGCACGCGACACGAAACTCTCCACCTGCACATTGATCGTCCGGCCGTGGTCCCACCACTCATATTCGGTACGCAGTGTACCGTCATACATGTCGAGAATCTGGCGGTAGGATCGGATCGACTGATCGTTGACGGTGGTTTTGTTGAGCCACGCATGCCCGTTGTAAACATCCACCTCGTTCCAGGCGGGGATGACGGCGATTCGCGGCACATCGCCGGCAGCGTGATCGTACACGCCCGCCATGAAACATTCTGTGGGTGCGGTGCCGAGTTGCGAGCTGGATAATCCGATCAAGCCGTTGCCAAGATAGGTTCGGGTATACGGGGTGAGATGATCGGTTTCAAGAACGAAGGTTTTATCTGCGCCGGCGAGAAGGCCGGCGGCGGCAATCAGGAACAGAAAAAATCTCACGATTCGATTAAAGAGTCGCAGCGAAAGCGCGGCCTTTCCCATGGCCGATGATTTACCAGTTTAGCCTGAGCGACTGCATCAGTCTCGATTGATATCTTGCTACGACCGATCTGCACCTGAAAACAGCATGTGTGCTAGAAAAGAGGGATACGTTGCCTCGCTTCGCGTATCTTGGCCTGCTCATTTTCTCATGCTGTGCCGCGGCGCAGCCATCCACGCCGGTTGTTCTCATTTCGGTGGACACACTGAGAGCGGACCGGCTAGGTTGCTATCATGCGCACAAACGCCTGACACCGAATATTGATGCTCTAGCAGGAAGCGGAACCCTTTTCACCCAGGTAAGCGCTCTCGTGCCGCTTACACTGCCATCGCACGTCGCATTGCTCACCTCAACATATCCGTTCGTCAATGGCGTCCAGGACAACGGCGTGCCGCTAGGCCCCGCGGTTGCCACGCTGGCCACGGTCTTGAAGAACCATGGATACCGGACAGCCGCGTTTATCGGCGGATTCCCTCTGGACCGGCGTTTTGGTTTGAGCCGCGGCTTCGATGTCTACGACAGCCCTTTCGACCTGCACAACAAGACTGCGACCGACGTGGGCGATCTCAAACGGTCCGGCGGCAAGGTAGCGGCCGCGGCGATCCGCTGGCTCGAACACAACTCCAATGCGCCTTTTTTCGTGTTCCTCCATTTATATGATCTGCACACGCCCTACGACCTGCCCGGCGACCCGCGCCTGCGCCGCGGCGAAACCGGTTACGAGGCCGAGCTGGCGTACGTGGACCGGGTTATCGGAGAGTTTGTCCGCTTTCTCGATCAGCGGCAGATTCTGAAAAAAGCTCTAGTCGTGTTCACTTCCGATCACGGCGAAGGCCTCAACGACCACGGCGAAACCACGCACGGTTATTTTGTTTACCAAAGTACCCTCCGCGTACCTCTGATCATCCGCCGGCCGGCCGGCGCAGCGCCATTCCCCCAGGTCAGCACGGACGAACCCGCCAGCCTGCTCGACGTTGCGCCAACGATTCTGGACGCGATCGGCATTCCGCCCACACCCGGGATGCAGGGCCGAAGTCTGGCACACGCTCGCGGCGCCGAGGAAATCTATTCCGAAAGCCTCTACGCGCGAAAGCACTTTGATTGTGCAGCGTTGAGAAGCCTGCGGATGGGCCGCTACAAGTACATCGATGCTCCGAAGCCCGAGTTGTACGACCTGGCAAGCGATCCAGGCGAGACCGCGAACCTGTACGCGCGGCAGCCACATAAGGCCAAGACGCTTCGTGAACACCTGATGGCCTTGCTCGCTGCTTCTCCATCGAAAGGGCGAGACCCATCACAAACGCACGCTCCGGAGACTCTGGCTGCGCTACGTTCACTCGGGTACCTCGGCGGATCGTCAAATTCCAGTGCTGTGGGATCGCAAGTAGACCCGAAAGATCGAATCGCAGACTTTGAACAGTTCGGGCAGGCGCTCGGCCTGGCTTCGGCCGGACGGCTGGCGGAGTCGAACAGTTTATTGGAAAAACTGCGCGACAAACTGCCCAAAATTACGGAGATTCGGGTCAGCCTGGGCCTCAATGAACAACGGCTGGGACGGTACGCCGAAGCGGCGCGCGAATTCAAGCAGGCGCTTGATCAAGCACCGTTGAATGCCCAAGCACATTTTGATCTGGGCCTTTGTTACTTTCGATTGCAGCAGCCTGCTGAGGCGATCAAAGAGCTTCAGGCCGCGCTTGCCCTGGAGCCGTGGTACACACGGGCGGAGGAGCTGCTGGCCGATATTTATATTCATCAGGGCTCCTATTCTCAGGCGCGCGCCTGCATGAACCATCTCCTTTCAATTGATCCCGACAACTACACGGCACACTACAATCTGGGCGTGCTCGCGGCACGCGGGAAGAGCTGGAGCGAGGCGGAGAAGCACATAGCATCGGCGATCCAAACCGATCCCGGCTCGGCCGAAGCGCACAACACCATGGGCAGCATCTACGTGCAGCGTGGCACGCTTGAGCCGGCGCAGCATGAATTCGAACATGCAATCAAGCTGCAGCCGAAATTCGCCTGGGCACACTATAATCTGGCCCTGGTATTTCAGAAACAGGGGCGTGACCCGGAAGCTGCGCAAGAACTGCAGGCTGCGTTGCAAGCGGATCCCGGCTTCATGGCGGCGCGCGCGGCGCTGGAACGGATCAAGGCATCCAACAAGTAGCGGCGCCGCGCAATCCGGCCGGCAGGGCGGCTACGCGATGACCATAGCGCGGAACCGAGCTGCGCGTTATCATGTCATTCACGCATGAATCGAAGAGATCTGCTTAAAATCGGGGCGTCGGTAGCGGCTGCCCCGGCCGCGGGAATTGCACAAAATCACGAGCATCCCGTTGCCGGCGCGGCAGCCAAGGCCGCAGATGCCTGGAAGCCGGAACTGTTTGACGAGCACGAGGCCAAGACCGTCCTTGCGCTGGTTGATCTCATTATTCCAGCAACAGATACACCGGGCGCAAAGGCCGCGCTGGTCGACCGGCATCTCGATCACATCCTCGCGGCCGGCGACGAGGACCAAAAGACCCGCTTTCGCGAAGGGCTCTGGTGGGTAGATGGCTATTCCATCCGCAA
The DNA here is from genome assembly GCA_035280425.1 of Bryobacteraceae bacterium. Taxonomy (GTDB): domain Bacteria; phylum Acidobacteriota; class Terriglobia; order Bryobacterales; family Bryobacteraceae; genus QHXW01. The sequence goes on from DATEFW010000025.1 coordinate 4,996, forward strand.
GAAAGGCAAGCCGTTTGCGGAGTGCGCGGCTTCCAACCAAACCGCGATTCTTGAAAGCCTGGATGCAGGAACGGAACCGGACATCGCGCCCGGCCATCATTTCTTTGGCATGCTCAAAAGCATGACGGCTCGCATTTACTATTCGACTGAGACGGGCTTCCAGGAACTGAACAAGGGCGGTCGCGTTCCCCCGACGTTCGGCTGCCGGCACGCGGAGCACCCCTGAACCAGACGCCCACCTCCCCCGCGCTCAAGCGCGAACTGGGCTTGTGGGACCTGGTACTGTTCAACATCGCGGCAGTCATCGGCGTCCGCTGGCTGGCAGCGGCGGCGCATACCGGCTCGGGCTCGATCACGCTGTGGCTGCTGGCCGCGGGCCTCTTCTTTGTTCCTTCAGCGTTATCGGTCGCGGCGCTTTCCCGCCGTTTTCCGCAAGAAGGCGGCATATACGTCTGGACGCGGTGCGGCTTCGGCGACTGGCACGGTTTTCTCTGTGGCTGGTGCTACTGGCTGAGCAACTTATTCTACTTTCCGAGCTTATTGCTGGCCGGCGTGGGAATGGCTGCGACGGCACTGGGCTTTTCCGAGAATCGCTTGTATCTGGTTGCGATCTCTCTCGGCATTTTGTGGATCGCCTCCGCAGCTAACATAGTGGGCCTGGCGATTGGGAAATGGACAGGCAACCTGGGCGGCGTCGCGACGTATTTTGCGGGCGGTTTGCTGGTGGCGCTTGCAGCCGTGGCGTGGATGCGGTTCGGCTCGGCAACGCCAATTCGGATACTGCCGGAGTGGAGCCTGGAAAAGCTGAATTTCTGGTCGCAAATTGCGTTCGCGTTCGGCGGGCTGGAGCTGGGCGCGATTATGGGCGGCGAAATTCGAAGCCCGGAGAAGAACGTCCCACGCGCAGCATGGATTTCCGGCTTGTGCATTGGCGCGTTCTACATCGTAGGCACGTTGGCCATGCTGGCGCTGATGTCACCGGACCGGATCAGCGTAGTTACCGGGCTTGTTGAAGCAGGCGGAGCGGCCGGCGCGCGCCTGGGGGTGAACTGGCCGCAACCGGTGCTGGCATGCGCGATTTGCTTCGGAGTTATGGGCCAGTTAGGCGCCTGGATCGCGGGCACCGCGCGGCTACCGTTCGTGATCGGGATCGACCACTATTTGCCGCGAGTGTTCACGCGTCTCCATCCGCGCTGGCGAACGCCGCACCTCTCGATTTTGATCCTAAGCGGCGCCTGCACGGTGTTCGTCGTGGCGATGCAGGCCGGCGAGAATTTTCGCATCGGATACCAGATTCTGGTCGACATGTCGGTGATCACTTATTTTGTGCCGTTTCTTTATTTGTTCGCCGCGGCGTGGAAATTCAGCGAGCGGAGCGGAGCGGCCGGAGTTCTGGTGACCGGGTTGGCGATTCTGCTATCGTTCGTGCCACCTCCGGACGTAGCCTCGGTCTGGCTGTTTGAGCTGAAGCTGGCCGGCGGGTTTGTGGTCTTAGCGGGCGCAGCGTGGCTGTGCTTTGAGAGGTATAGAAGGGCAGCGGTGCACAACGAGCAAAAAACTTGAAACACAGGCAGACCTGTCATTCCCGCAGCTAAAATAGTGGTTCAATCTCATGAAAACCTGGCTTCTTTTCCTGCTGGCGGCCACACTTCCGGCCGCCGATTACGACGTGATCATTCGCAATGCGCGCGTGGTCGACGGCACGGGCAATCCGTGGTTCCGCGCTGACGTTGCCGTAAAGGACGGCCGGATCGCGGCGGTCGGGAATCTTGCCGGCGATTCGGCGGCGCGCGTGATCGACGCGCGCAACCACGTGCTGGCCCCGGGTTTTATCGATGTTCACACGCACCTGGAGCGCGCCATCGAAAAGCTTCCGGAGGCGGACAACTTCATCACCGACGGCGTGACCACTGCGATTACCGGCAACTGCGGCGGCTCCGAGGTCGATCTCGCGTCGTTTTTCGCAAGGCTCGAAAAACTCAAGCTCGGCCTGAATCTGGCATCGTTCATCGGTCACAACTCGGTGCGCAGCGAGGTCATGGGGACGGCCAATCGCCAGGCCACACCGGACGAGATCGCGCGCATGCAGCGGCTGGTGGCGAAGAACATGCAGGATGGCGCGGTGGGATTTTCGACCGGCCTGATTTACATCCCCGGCACGTACGCCAATACCGACGAGGTGATCGCGCTGGCGAAAGCCGCGGCGCGGTATCACGGGGTCTACGCCAGCCACATGCGCGATGAAGGGCTGCACGTGGTGGAAGCGATCGAAGAAGCCGTGCGCGTGGGCCGGGAGACCGGCATGCCGGTCGAACTGGCACACTTCAAGATCGACAACAAGCGGCTGTGGGGATCGAGCGATAAGACCATCGCGCTCGTCGAAAAATTCCGTTCCGAAGGCGTGGATGTGGTGGTAGATGAATATCCGTACAATCGCTCGAGCACGAATCTGGGGATCACGCTCCCAAGCTGGGCGCTGGCGGACGGGCGGGAGGCTCTCAAGAAACGACTGGCCGACCCGGCCACGCACGCGAAAATCGTGCAAGACATGAAAGACAAAATGAACGAGCTCGGGCAGGAGGATTATTCTTACGCCACGGTGGCTTCCTGCGATTTCGATCATGCGCTTGACGGGAAAACCATCAGCGAAATCAACGTGCTCAAGGGTCGCGCCAAAACGATGGACAACGAGATCGAGACGATTCTCGGACTGCAATCCGAGGGCGATCTTTCGATGGTGTACCACTCGATGGGCGACCAGGATGTCGAGCGCATCATGGCTTATCCGAACACGGCATTCGCGAGCGACGGGTGGGACATCCAGTTCGGCAAGGGCGTGCCGCATCCGCGGTCTTATGGGACGCGGGCGCGCGTGCTGGCGGAGTATGTGCGAGAACGTCACATTCTGCGCCTCGAAGACGCCATCCGCAAGATGACTTCCCTGCCCGCCCGCACATTCGGTTTTCGCGACCGGGGCCTCGTGCGCGAAGGTTTTTGGGCGGACCTGGTGCTGTTCGATCCTGCCACAGTGCAGGATGAAGCCACGTTCGAAAAACCGCACCAGTTTTCGAAAGGTTTCGACCTGGTGATGGTGAATGGAGCGCCGGTGGTAGAAGCCGGAAAGCCGACCGGCGCGCGGCCCGGCAGGATTCTGCGGCATCAGGCGCAATGATCCAGCTTTCCGGCGCAATCAAGCGCTTCGGCCCCAAAGTTCTGTTCGAAAATCTCGACTGGCTGGTGACGGCACACGAGCGCACCGGCCTAGTGGGCGCGAACGGCACGGGCAAATCCACCCTGCTCAAGATTCTTGCGGGCATTGACACGGTAGACGGCGGCGCGCGCAGCGTGATGAAGGGCGTAAGCATCGGCTATCTGCCGCAGGACGGGCTTTCGCTTTCGGGCCGCACCGTGTTCGCGGAGTGCATGACGGTTTTCGCGGACGTGCGCGCACTCGAACAGGAGCAGGAGGACCTCGCCGCGCGGATGGCGGATCTCGATCCGGAGAGCGCCGAGTACGCGCAGGTTTCGGAGCGCTTTCACCACGCGGAGAGCGAGTTCCGGGCGCGCGACGGCTTTGCCATTGAAGCCCAGGTAGGCACCGTTCTCGGGGGGCTGGGATTCGAGCGCGTCGACTGGAAGCGGCGCACGGAAGAATTTTCAGGCGGCTGGCAGATGCGCATCGCGCTCGCCAAGCTGCTGCTCGAAAAACCGAATCTGCTGCTGCTCGATGAGCCGACGAACCATCTCGACCTCGAAGCGCGCAATTGGCTCGAAGGATACCTCACCCAGTATCCGCACGCGTTCGTACTGGTTTCGCACGACCGCTATTTTCTCGACGTGACGGTGAAGCGCATCATCGAGCTGTGGAACAAGCGCGTTCACTTCTATTCCGGCAATTTTTCCGATTACGAGCGCCTGAAGACCGAGCGGCGCGCGCAGCTCGAGGCGGCCTACAAGAACCAGCAGGAACGAGTCCAGCAGCTCGAAGCGTTCATCAGCCGTTTTCGTTACCAGGCCACTAAGGCCAAGCAGGTACAGAGCCGGATCAAGGAACTGGAGCGGATGGAGCGCATCGAAATTCCGCCGGAAGAGAAGAGCATTCATTTTCATTTTCCGCAGCCTAAGCCAAGCGGCCGGGTAGTGGCGGAGTTCAAAAACGTCGCCAAGAGCTACGGCGACAAGCAGGTTTTCTCCGGCGTGAATTTTCTGATCGAGCGAGGCGATCGCGTTTCGCTGGTGGGTGTGAACGGCGCGGGGAAATCGACACTGATCAAGATTCTGGCGGGAATCGAGCCGGTGACCGCGGGTGAATACGTGCTGGGCCACAACGCCGTGCCGGATTATTTCGCGCAGGATCAGTACAAAGAGCTGGATCCGAAGGCGCGGATGATCGATGATTTGTCGAACGTCGCGCCGCGGGCAACGAATACGGAGCTGCGCAGCATTCTCGGATGCTTTCTGTTTTCCGAAGACGATGTATTTAAGGCCATCGGAGTGCTGTCGGGCGGCGAGCGCAACCGTTATGCGCTGGCGCGGATGCTCATGATGCCCGGGAATTTTCTGCTGCTCGACGAGCCGACCAACCACCTGGACCTTCGCGCCAAAGACGTGCTGCTCGATGCGCTCAAGGAATTTTCAGGCACCGTGGTTTTCGTCTCGCACGATCGCTACTTCATCGACAAACTGGCGACCCGCGTTTTTGAGGTGGATGCCGGCGCCGTCAACGTTTTTCCCGGCAATTACGAAGATTATCTTTGGCGCAAGCAAGGTGGTGGATCGGCGGGCGCTGCCGCGCCACCGGAGCCGGCACCCGAAGCCCACCAGAAGCCGGTCCCGCCGGCGGCGACACCCAAAGCGGCTGGAGAAAAACGGCTCAACCCGATCAAGCTGCGCCTGATGAAGCAGCGCCGGCACGCCATCGAAGATGAAGTGACGCGCTTGGAAGTCGAAATCGCCGATTACGAGCGAGCGCTGGCGAATTTCCGTAGCGCCGACGAGAGCGCTCGGCTTTCGGATCTCCTGAAAGCACGGCGCAACGATCTCGAGAATTTAATGGCCGAGTGGGAACAGGTGGCGCAGGCGATCGAAGCTAACCGGTAGGGCCCGCGGCCCTTATGTCACGATAAAAAAATGCTCTACTTCACCGAGGCCGACGTGCGCGAAATGCTGAGTATGCAGGAAGCGATACGCCTGATGGACACAGCATTCAAGCGGCTGGCGGCGGGTGAAGCCATCAACCAGCCGCGGCGGCGCCTGATTCTTCCGAGTGGCTCGGTGCTCCACTACATGGCGGCGAGCGACGGCAAATACTTCGGGACCAAGATCTATTCGACGCACGCGCGCCATGGGGCTCATTTTCTCTTTTTGCTGTACCGGGCGGAAGACGCCGAGCCGCTAGCGATCTTCGAGGCGAACTTTTTAGGACAGATCCGCACCGGCGCGGCGAGCGGTCTGGCGACCCGGTACATGGCGCGGCCGGACGGCGACACGCTGGGCATCATCGGTTCTGGTTTCCAGGCGCGAAGCCAGTTGGAAGCCATGCTGGCGGTGAAATCGTTCCGCGAGGTGAAGGTCTGGAGCCGCAATGCTCAGAAGCGCGCGGCTTTCGCCAAAGAGTGCTCGTCCAAATTCCAGACGGGGATTGAGGCTGTTGAATCCGCCAGGGAGGCCGTGCGGAACGCCACAGTGGTGGTCACCGCCACCAATGCCAAGGAGCCGGTCGTCGAGGCCGGCTGGATCCCGCCCGGAGCGCACATCAACGCCATGGGGTCGAATCAGGCGAGCCGGCGGGAACTTCCCACGGAATTGATCCGGCGGGCGGACTGGATCGCGGTGGATTCCATCGAGCAGGCGCGCATGGAATCGGGCGATCTGATCCTGGCGCTCGACGAGGCCGGCTGGAAGGATCCCAAACTGATGGAATTGAAGGATGTGGTCGCGGCAGGGCAAGCGCGCAAGCGGACACACGCCGAGATCACAATCTTCAAGTCCAATGGCTTGGCTGTCGAAGACGTAACCTGTGCAGGATATGTTTACGAACGTGGGCTAACCGAGGGACGAGGCGCGCGTGCGCTTCATTCCTGAGCCGGCATCTGCTGTTCGATATCGCGCCACGCGCTGACTTTCAGGCGCCGGCACACCCAGCAGAGCTGGTCCGGAGATGGGGCGGTCACTTCCGCTCCGCAAACCGTGCACCTACCCATACCCTTGCTCTTATCCGGCGAGATTGAGCGCTTGGCCTGCTCGAGGATCTCGGCGGATACCACCGGATCGACGGGTTTGGCTGGTGGTTTCCTTTTCATTGAGCGTCCCACCTCTAATATCTCAGAACCACAGGTTGTACCACAATCCGGAACTTACCTGCATCCATACTACACAAATTACGCCGCTTCCAGAACCTCAAGCACGGCTGCGGCGTCCAGGGTAGCACTGCATCGCGGGCACTTCTGACCAGGTACCACGCGGATCTTTTTTCCGAGTTGCTCGACTTCCGCCCCGACCGTATGCGTACAGATGGGGCAGTGAACTTGACCGTTGAATCGCTGGGCAATTATCTTGGCCATCTCCTCATCCTCACTTCACCAGACGCGGTTTCCCTGGCAAAGGTTGTGTCAAAATTTGTAATTTTTCTCAACCAGGCGGCGAACGCGAGCCGTGACCCCTCCAAGTCTTCCCGGAGAATGACTTCCGGAAACACGGTCCGGTCCGAAAAAGTTCGATCTGTTACCGGTGTGGTCAGCAGCGACGGAGCTTGCGGTACACGCGGTGTTGGCCGGGAAATTATACCTTGTAGATCCTACCGCGATGCGCGCCGATCAGGATCTGGAAGATTCGGTGCCCGATGAGCTCGTGCAGGGTAAGCAGTTCGCGCTGCGCGGCCGTGACCGCCTCGGCATCGTGCGGATCTACTTTCTGGCCGCCGGCTTTGAGCGCGTTCGTGGCCTCTTGCACAACCGGGTCGGAGACCACCTCGCCCGCCATCTCCCAAAGCGTGATAAAGCGGTCGACCGCCGTCGGAAAACTCACGGCGAAGACGCCGTGATTGCTGGTGGTGCGCGGGGGTTTGTAGTCCAGATTGAACGGACCTTTGTAGTTGTGGGTGCGCAGCAGAACAAGGACGTTCAGCCAGTCGAGCGGGTTCACCAGGCCGATGGCGATATCGACGTCGTGCTTCAGGCGGTAACCGTCGTTGATGTCGAAATGCCAGAGCTTGCCGGCGAGTAAGGCACGCGCCAGGGCCGCCCGTGGGGCGCCTCCCCACATGAGTTCGTGCAGATACTCCGGATTGAGGCCAACCATTTCCGGGTGATGGAGCAGGCCGGAAGAGATGAAGGCCAGCATGGCGTCGCTGGTGGGCAGCAGAATTTCAGCCTGCGGCTCGAAAGGCTTGGCCTCGAGGCAGTGCTTCAAGGTGGCCCGTTTCTTCTTTTTGGCGATTTCGATATCGTGCTCGCACGCTGCATTGAGAGCGTCGGCGTACCACCGGAGCGTCTCGGTCTCCTCCACCGCGCCCTGCGTGTAGTAACCGAGCGACCCCGGCCAATAGACGGCGAATTGCGCGCCGAGCTCATGCCCGACATCGACGGTGTTTTTGACGCGAAACGCGGCGTACTCCCGGACTTGCGGCGATTCGGCCGCCGGACTCGCGGCCCAGACCGCGTGGAAAAACGTTTCCGTCGTGACCATAGAGCATGCGAGGCCGTGCTTGGTGAGGCTTTTCTTGATTTGTCCCACGATCTCCCATTGCTGATCGGTGCCCATGGCGCCAGTGGGGATGACGTCGCTGTCATGCGTGGTCCAATGGCCAATGCCGATCTCGGCGTATTCGCGGATGACGTCCTCGAAGCCGATGGGCTGGCGCGTAGGGGCGTGAAACAGCGCCTGTCCCTGGTAGGCTGCGGCCCATTGGGGCCCTGAAATGTAGTACTTGCGGCGCTGCTTGGGGCTGTAGGCGCCCCCACAGACTTTCATGAGGCGGTCGGCCAGAGCTTGCTGCTGGTTGGCAGGGATTGGTTTCATGAAAACTCCGAATCTGCCATGATAACAGCGCCGGCAGGCCGGACGGCCAACTTGACGTGGCCATAACGCGGTACCTACAATGAACTTGAGAAGGAGGCCGTATGCGTTCCATTGGCATGCCTGAGCTCCTGGTCATTCTTGGTGTGGCTGTGCTGCTTTTCGGCGGCAAGAAAATTCCAGAAGTGGCAAAGGGTTTGGGCGAAGGGATCCGCAACTTCAAAACCGCTCTGAAGAGCGAAGAAGAGAAGGTCGAAGAAAAGAAGCAGGCGTAGGCTTCGAAGAACTGCCCGCAAGCTGGGCGGATCTCATCTCGGCTTCAAAAGATCCAGAAAAAGGAAAACCCCGCGATTGGAATTTCGCGGGGTTTTTTATTATTCGCGCGTGAAGCGTGCAGGCTACTTCTTTTTGGGGGGCACGATCGCATCTTTAGCCGCCTTGGCCACGCGAAACTTGACGACCTTCTTGGCGGGGATTTTGATCGCCTCACCCGTCGCCGGGTTCCGGCCCATCCGCGCCTTCCGGTCAACTCGAACCAGCCGGCCCAGTCCAGGCAAGACAAACACGCCGTTCTTTTTCACCTCATTGATCGCTAAGTTTGACAGATTCTCGACAAATTGCCGGGCAGTCTTGTTCGGCACTTCGGCGGACTCCGCCAGCGCTCGCACCAACTGGGTCTGCGTCATTCGTTGATTGGCCATTCAACCTCCTCAGAATTGAACTCACACATCGAACACCGGGTGAACACTACGGGGGGCCCACAGTGCTGTCCCGCAAATCGTATCAATCATACGAGAAGGCGAAAGCCGATGTAAAGAGAAAATGCTTAAAAATGGCCTATTTTAGGCTGTTTTTTGCTATGCACGAGGCGAACGGCGCGCGCACGCCGTTCATGGCGTCACGGTTTGCGGTTCTCCGGCGCCGAAGCCGCCATCGCGGAGCCATTGGCTGCGGCAGCAACCAGCCCGAGTGCCGAGCGCAACTCCGTGTCAATTTTACCCGAAACTTCAGGATTTTCTTTCAGGAACTGGCGTGCGGCGTCGCGCCCCTGGCCAATGCGCTGTCCATGATAGCTCAACCACGATCCGCTCTTCTCGATCACATTGCGGGTAACGCCGAGATCGAGCAGATCGCCCTCGCGCGATGTACCCTGGCCGTAAAGAATGTCAAATTCGGCCTCCCGGAAGGGCGACGCGACCTTGTTCTTGACTACTTTAACGCGGGTGCGATTGCCGATGACGCTGTCTCCGTCCTTGATCGCCGCGATCCGGCGGATATCCAGGCGCACAGAGGAATAAAACTTGAGCGCCCGGCCGCCCGTGGTGGTTTCGGGGCTGCCGAACATAACTCCGATTTTTTCCCGAATCTGGTTGATGAAAATCAGGCAGGTGTTGGTCTTCGAGATCGTGCCTGTCAGCTTGCGCAGGGCCTGCGACATCAATCGCGCCTGCAAGCCCATGTGGCTGTCGCCCATTTCGCCCTCGAGCTCTGCCTTGGGAACAAGCGCCGCGACCGAATCCACCACGGCCACATCGATCGCGCCCGAAGCAACCAGCGCTCCCGTGATCTCGAGTGCCTGCTCACCACAATCCGGCTGGGATATTAACAGGTTTTCCACATCTACTCCCAGCTTTTTCGAATATTCCGGATCGAGCGCGTGCTCGGCGTCGATGAAGGCCGCGGTGCCGCCGGCCTTTTGGGCCTCTGCTACCACCTGCAGCGCCAGAGTTGTCTTTCCCGATGATTCGGGGCCGAAAATTTCCACAACACGGCCGCGCGGAAAACCGCCGACGCCCAACGCCGCATCAATTGAAATCGAACCGGTAGGAATCACCGATACCGGAACCACATTGCTCGATCCGAGGCGAAGGACCGATCCCTTGCCAAACTGTTTCTCCAACTGGACCAGCGTCTGGTCGATGATTTTGCGGCGTTCGCGTTCTTCCATGCAACGGAAGTGGATGCCGGCCTGAGATTCTCTCAGGATTTCGCCGCGCGGCAGATCCCGCGAATCCGGTCAGCGCGTGCGCGCAGCAGCCGCGGGCGCCTGGCGGGCATTCTGTGGCGGTTCCGGTTTCACCGGTGGCGCCGCGCCTCCATTCACCGGCTCGGGCTTGATCAGGCCAAGCTGTTTGCGCAGATCCGTTTCGAGCTGCTGCCGGATATCCGCATTGTCTTTGAGAAACTGCTTGGCGTTTTCGCGGCCCTGGCCGATGCGCTCACCTTTGTAGCTGATCCACGAGCCACTCTTATCGAGCAGGTTCTGGGCAACGGCCAGATCGATGAGATCCCCTTCGCGCGAGATGCCTTCGCCATAGATGATGTCGAACTCGGCTTCGCGGAATGGCGCCGCCAGCTTGTTCTTCACCACTTTCACTTTGGTGCGGTTGCCGATGACGTTGTCGCCATCCTTGATGGCGGCAATACGGCGGATATCGACGCGCACTGAAGCGTAGAACTTGAGCGCGCGGCCGCCCGTGGTCGTTTCGGGATTGCCGAACATCACGCCGATCTTCTCGCGAATCTGATTGATGAAAACCAGGCAGGTTTTGGATTTTGAAACGACGCCGGTCAGCTTGCGGAGCGCTTGCGACATCAGACGCGCCTGTACGCCCATATGGCTGTCACCCATTTCGCCGTCGAGCTCGGCCTTGGGAACCAGGGCTGCAACCGAGTCCACGACCAGCACATCGATCGAGCCGGAGGCAATCAGGGCGCCGGTGATTTCGAGCGCCTGCTCGCCGTAATCCGGCTGGGAAACCAGCAGATTGTCCACGTCCACGCCGAGCTTGCGCGCGTAAATCGGATCGAGCGCATGCTCCACGTCGATGAACGCGGCCATTCCGCCGGCTTTTTGCGCTTGCGCGACGACCTGCAGCGCGATGGTGGTTTTGCCCGACGATTCCGGCCCGTAAATCTCGCAGATGCGCCCGCGCGGAAATCCGCCGGTGCCCAGGGCCGAATCGAGCGCGATCGAGCCGGTCGAGATCACCGATACCGGAACGATGGCGTCCTTCGATCCGAGCCGCAGGATCGAACCCTTGCCGAATTGCTTCTCAATCTGCCCAAGCGTGAGCTCCAGGGCACGCGAGCGTTCTTTGTCTTCCATGATGGGAAACTCCTTTGCTTGGGGGCGGTGAAACCAAATTATACCGTAGCCGGCTCGCGCGAGATACCGCGGATCAGAGGCGATGAATCCTGCTTAGCCCGGGCCAGCGATCAAAATCCGCATCGAAACTGATGATGCGGCGGATGCCGTGGCGCTCCATAATCGCCAGGTGGATAGCATCACGCGCCGACCAGGATTCCGGCAAGCGCGCGATTTCGCCGGCGCGGAGAACGTCGCGGCTCTCAAGCGGGAGCACTTCATCCACAAGTCCGAGCGTCACACGCAAGCCGTCTGCGATCCCCGAGCGCCGTCCGATTGCCGCGTATCGATGCACGACCTCTTGCAGTACTTCGGCGTCGGTGATCAGCCGCTCGCGTGAGGCAAGCGCTCGTTCCACCAGCATTTGGGCATCCGTTTTGTGCGGGTGCGCGCCTCCGATTAGGTACATCGGGATGTTGGAATCAATAAAGATCACTCAAGATAGCCGCGTTCGATTTCTTCCAGCATCTGATCGATATCGGCAGTCGGATACGACAGCTTAGCGGCTTCCCGTATCATCCTCAGCTTGGTTTCTACATCGACGGCGGGCTGTTCGGCCCGAGCAGCGCGCAGGGTGCGCCGGGCCCACTCCCCAACAGTGAGGTGCTCCCGTCGGGCGAGGCGGCGGATCTCGGCCATCTCGGCGTCCGGCAGCAGGATCTGGAGGCGTTTACTCACACTGTGAGTATAGCCTACTCCGATTGTGAGTAACAAAGCTTCCGAGCGTGTCATAAACTGGTAGCTTTCTATGCCTGAAGCTGACGTGGTCATCAGAGACGGCGAGCTTGCCGCCTTCGCCGGACGTCTTCTCGAAGGGGTTGGAGTTCCGGCCCCGAAATCCCGCCTGGTGGCTGAATCCCTAACGGCTGCCAACCTGCGTGGAGTCGATTCCCACGGTGTGCAACTGCTGCCGTACTACCTCGAGCAGCTCGAATGGGGCGACATGGATGCTAACGCCGGCGGCCGCGTCATCTCGGAAAGCGGGGCGTGCCTGCTTTACGATGGGCAGAACGGAATCGGCCAGGCGATCGCGGAAACCTGCTGTGGGCATGCGGTGCGCATAGCGGCTGCGAATGGGATGGCCATGGTCGTCGCGCGCGAATCCAATCACTTCGGCGCGGCGGCATTTTGGGCGCAGAAAATGGCGGCCGCGGGCCAGATCGGCCTCGTGATGTGCAACGCCTCGCCGCTGGTTCCGCCATGGCAGGGGAAGGAGCCGCGCGTCGGCACCAATCCCATTTGCATGGCGGTGCCGGGCGGCGAAGAAAAGCCCTGGCTGCTGGATATGGCCACCACCACGGTAGCGGCCGGAAAGATTTTCAAAGCGATGATCAACGGCCAGCCCGACATTCCACCTGGCTGGGCCATGGATTCCGAGGGCGTTCCCACGACCTCGACCGAAACGGCGCTCAAAGGCCTGCTCATGCCGCTCGGCGGTTATAAAGGCAGCGGACTGGCAATGATGGCTGAAATTCTCTGCGCAGTGCTGAGCGGCGGCGCCGTAAGCACAGAGGTAGGCGGCATACGTTTCCGGGGCAAGCAGGTGCGCGTGAGCCAGATGTTTTTAGCCATCGACATTGCGCGATTCATTCCGCTCGGTGAATTTCGCGCGCGTATGGACCGGCTGATTCGTACGATCAAATCCACTCCGCCCGCCAAGGGATATAGCGAGGTGCTGGTTGCAGGCGAACCGGAACTGCGGATGGAACAAGAACGGCAGCGGAACGGAATCCCGGTGGGTCCGGGAACCTGGAAGGCGCTGTGTGAGGCGGCGGACCGGCTGGGAGTGGTGGCGCCGCAGGCGGGTTGAACCGAACGGCACATGCCCTGCCATTTACACCAGGTCCGCGGCGTGATATGAAAGCAGAGCAGTTCCTGTCCGCGTCCTACTGATCAGTCCATGTCGGTGGAGGGTTTTCCATGCGAGCGCTCAGTGCCGTTGTGTTTGCAGTTTTTGTGGCATCCTATCTCTCCGCGCAATCAGGGGTTGCGGTCGTCGGCGCCGGATACGTGGGGCCCAACAACGTGATCACAGTCGCCCCGGGCCAGATCACCACGTTTTTTCTTTCCGGCGCCGGCGTGACTTTACCCGCGCCGGCGCGCATAGACGCACGCGGGCCGGCAGTGCCGACCAGCCTGGGCGGATTTTCCGCAACCATTCGCCAGACGCTGACGAACACGCTGTTCAGCCTGCCGATTCTTTCGGTGAAGCAGACTAATATCTGCGTGGCGAATTCGACCGGCTTCCCCGGGTCCGGCTGCACGATTACGAGCCTTACCGTCCAGATTCCGAACGGACTTGCCGTGCACAACCCGATTGAGGTGAATCCATTTTTCGAGTTTGGCGCAACGGAGTTGATCATCAGCGTGGACGGCGTCGCCAGCAGCGCATTCGCATTAGAACCGGTTGCGACTCAGATCCACATGCTGACGAATTGCGACGGCAGTCCAGTGGCCAATTTCGGCGGCTTGCCTTGCACCTGGCAAATCACGCATGCCAACGGCAGCGTGGTGGCCTGGTACGCACCCGCGAAACCCGGAGAAACCGTGGTGGCGTACGCGTTCGGTCTGGGCGCACCGGGCAGCCAGGTTGTGGACGGCGTGCCGGTTCGCACCAGCGTCGCTTTGAAAGCGGATCAGTTTCAGCTCAGCTTCGCTTACCGGGCGGGTGGTTCAGTTCCGCCTATTGAAGCGCCGCCGGATCTGGGGCCTGCTGCCGTCCATCCCGTCTATGTTGGTCTGGTCTCGGGCTTCGTGGGCCTTTATCAGCTCAATTTCGTTGTGCCACGTCCGGCCCCGGGGACGTTTGCGTGCGATGGCCGCACAGTGTTTGCGAACGTACGATGAGCGTGCAGGGCGTTCAATCTTCGGACAGCGCGTCGTTTTGCGTGACGCCGGAGTGAAGCTGAGACCGGCTCGCGGCGCGGAAACTCCTGCCCTGCTGGGCTAAAATATAGCGATGCCCCAGGAGCCTCCGCAACCCACTGCGACGTTCGAAACCGCGCTGGACGAGCTCGAGAAGGTGGTCAAAGAACTGGAGGCGGGCGATCTGCCGCTCGAGCGCTCGCTCGAGCTTTTCGAAAAGGGCATGGCGCTGAGCGAAACCTGCCGCAAGCAGCTTGAAGACGCCGAAACGCGAGTCGAGATGCTAATCCGCAAAGAGGGCAAAATTCAGCCCGAACCGTTCCGTCCCGAAAAGGCATGAGCTTCCGCGAGTACCTCGCCGGGCAGCAGCAGCTCATCGACCGCGAGCTCGCGCGACTCGTCCCGGCCGAGTCGGTTCCGCCGGAAACGATTCATCGCGCGATGCGCTACAGCCTGTTTGCCGGCGGCAAGCGTGTCCGGCCGGTTTTGTGCATGGAAGCGGCGCGCGCGGTGGCGGATAATCCGCACGGAATCGAGACGGCGGCGAGCGCTCTCGAATTCGTCCACACATATTCGCTGATTCACGACGATCTTCCGGCGCTCGATAATGACGATTACCGCCGCGGAAAACCAACTTGCCACAAAATGTTCGGCGAGGCCATGGCGATATTGACCGGGGACGCGTTGTTGACGCTGGCTTTCGAGACACTCTCCTCGATGAATTCTGTGGGCGGAGACCGCAAGGCGCGGATGATCGCCGAGCTGGCGACCGCCGCGGGAACGGTGGGCGGCATGATCGGCGGCCAGGTAGCGGATCTCGAAGGCGAAGGCCGGAAACCCGACGCCAAGCTGCTGGAAACCATCCATCGCGCCAAGACCGGCGCTCTGTTGCGGGCCAGCGTGCGGATCGGTGCGATCTATGGCGGAGCGGATGACCGGCAGCTCGCGGCCATTTCAGGCTACGGCGAGCACGTCGGCCTGGCGTTTCAGATCGTGGACGACATTCTGGACGTCGAGGAATCGAGCGAAGCCCTCGGGAAAACCGCCGGCAAAGACGCGCAGCAAAAGAAGATCACGTTTCCCGCCGTTTATGGGCTCGACGAATCGCACCGCATGGGCGAGCGGGAACGTATCTGCGCGCATGAAGCGGTGGCGATGTTCGGCTCTCGTGCCGAGCGGCTGCGGCAACTCGCGGATCTGATCGTCCAGCGCAAGTCATGAAACAGCGGCTCGATCGCCTGCTGGTCGAGCGCGGTCTGGCTGAATCCCGCGAAAAAGCGCAGGCGCTGATCATGGCTGGCGAGGTACTGGTCAATGGCCAAAAAGCTCTGAAGCCCGGGCACTCGGTGGACGCCGCGAGCGCGATCGAGCTTACGGGCAAACCTCCCTACGTCAGCCGGGGCGGAGTGAAGCTGGCGGCGGCCCTGGACCATTTTTCGATTGATGTAGCGGGCCACGTCTGCCTGGATGTTGGCTCGTCGACCGGCGGTTTCACCGATTGCCTGCTCGCTCGCGGGGCTTCACGGGTGCATGCTGTAGATGTCGGCGCGGGGCAGCTTCACTGGAAGCTCCGCAATGATCCGCGCGTGATGCTGCATGAACGTATCAATGCGCGTTATCTGCGGCTCGACGACGTCGGCGAGGCGGTGGACCTGGCGACGATCGACGTCAGCTTCATTTCGGCCACCATGATTCTGCCGGCGGTCGCAGCGCTTTTGCGCGCGGACGGCCGGATGGTTATACTCATCAAGCCACAGTTTGAAGTGGGGAAAGGCCAGGTGGGCAAGGGCGGCATCGTGCGCCGTCTCGAGCTGCACCAGGAAGCGTGCACACGGGTGGATGAAGCGGTGAAAAATCTGGGTTTCAAGACGGAAATCATCGAGAGCCCCCTACTCGGCGCGGAAGGCAACAAGGAATTTCTCCTCTATGCCCGACATTAAAACCGTAGGCATCATCTCGAAGCCCGGGGTCGCCGCCGCCAATGACCTCGTTCCGAAGCTTCTCGCGTGGCTGGCAGCCCGAAAAATGCAGGTGCGGTACGACCCGGAGACTGCTGCCTACGCCGGGACGAACGGCGGCATCCCGCGCAAGCAGGTTCCTGAAGGCACGGATCTGGTGATCGTGCTGGGCGGCGACGGCACGCTGCTCTCGGCCGCACGGGCGATCTCCGGCCGCGAGGTGCCGCTGTTTCCGGTGAACCTGGGCGGGTTGGGGTTTCTGACAGCCATCACCATCGACACCGTATTTCCGGAGCTCGAACGCGCTTTCCGCGGCGAACATCGGATCGGCAAGCGAAAACTGCTGCATGCCCAGTTGCTGCGCGCCGGCAAGGAGATCGAGCGCTATGAAGCGCTCAACGACGTCGTGGTGTCAAAATCCGACATCGCGCGCATGATCGATCTGGATGTGCACGTCGATCAGATGTTTGTCTGCCGCTATAAAGCCGACGGACTGATTGTGTCGACACCGACCGGTTCCACAGCATATTCGCTCTCGGCGGGCGGCCCCATCATATTTCCATCGGTGGCGGCCATCTGCCTGACGCCGATCTGTCCGCATATGCTCACCAACCGGCCGGTGATTTTGCCTGACGTCAGCGTGATCCGGATTGTAGTTGAGGCCGATGACAGCGCAGCGTACCTCACGATTGACGGCCAGGTCGGTGTGCAGCTCAACAAGAGCGACCAGATCGAGTGCCGCAGCTCGAGTTACGCGTTGATGCTGGTCCGCCCGCCCCGGATGCTTTTTTTCGACGTGCTGCGCGAAAAGCTCAAATGGGGCGAACGGTGAGGCGGCTTTCGCTCACCACTTGGATATTCATCGGCATGGCGGCGGGTATCGCGATCGGGATCGCCCTACCCGGCATTGGCATCCGGCTCTCCCCTATCAGCAATATCTTTTTGCGGCTGATCCGCTCTATTATCGCGCCGCTCATTTTTGGAATTTTAGTCTACGGCATCGCTGGATCGGGCGACCTCAAGCAGATGGGGAGGATCGGCCTCAAGGCTTTGGTCTATTTCGAAGTGCTGACCACGATCGCGCTGTTTCTGGGCCTTGCCGCGGTGAATCTGACGCGGCCGGGCGCCGGGATCAAGCTGGCGCAGACCGCGGCCGAAGCTGGTGTTCCGCAGACGAGCCCAACGGCGGGTTCGGTGATCGAGCACGTTTTTCCTTCGAGCGTGATAGACGCCATGGCGCGCGGGGATGTTTTGCAGATTGTGGTCTTCTCGTTCTTGTTTGGCGCAGCGTGTGTAGCAGTCGGCGCGAAAGCCAAGCCGGTGGTCGCGTTCTGCGAATCGCTTGCCGAGATCATGTTCCGCTACACCAATTACGTCATGTATCTGGCGCCCCTCGGCGTGGGTGCAGCGATGGCGGTCACGGTGGCGAGCAAGGGCATGGGCGTGCTCTACGGGCTTGGAAAGCTGGTACTGACCATGTACGCCGCGCAGATCGTTTTCGTTGCGGTGGTGCTCGGATCAGTCGTGATGCTCGCCCGGATTCCTGCCGGCGCATTTTACCGGGCGGTACGCGAGCCGTTCCTGATCGCGTTTTCGACTGCCTCGAGCGAAGCCGCGCTGCCGCGGGCGCTCGAAAATATGGAGCAGTTCGGCGTCCCCAAACAGATCGTGGCGTTCGTGCTGCCTACCGGCTACAGCTTCAATCTCGATGGCACGACGCTTTATCTGTCACTCGCATCGGTTTTTGTCGCACAGGCGGCGGGCGCGGATCTGTCGTTCGGCCAGCAATTGCTCATGATGCTGACGCTGATGCTGACCAGCAAGGGCGTGGCCGGCGTGCCGCGCGCGGCGCTCGTCATCCTGGCCGGAACGCTGGCGAGCTTTCATCTGCCGATGGAAGGCGTCGCCGTTCTGCTGGGTATCGACGCCGTTATGGACATGGCGCGGACTTCAGTTAATGTTGTGGGCAACTGCCTGGCATCGGCGGTGGTGGCGCGGTGGGAAGGCGTGGAATTGACGCCCAAAACTGCTTAAAGCGGAGCGCGTTTCAGGCTGGTGATGAAGTCGATACCGGTCACGTTCGCGTGGCTGAGACGATCGTCATTGGTTATGAACAACTGGACACCGGCGGCAGCAGCACAAGCCAACTGGATGGCATCTGGCGGTCGAATGCTCTTATCTTGCCGGATCTGGGAATAGGCATCGGCTGCTTCTAGGTCAAACGGAAGAACTCTGATCTCGGGCTGGGAAAACAGAGCCAAATAGCGCTTCCTGAGCGCTTCATCGCCACTCCGGATCGGCTTTACCAGCACCTCGCCGACCGTCATGGCGCTGGTCACTAAACTGTCGCCGCGATCGCGCATCTTGCGGCGTAACTGGCGCACGAGATCGCCAAGAGCCGGGTGCTGCTCGAACAGGTAAATGAACAGATTGGTGTCCCAGAAGATGTGTGCCAGAAGATCTCCTACCAGTTCCTCCCGCGAATGCGCGGGTCCATCAACACCCCGAACAGATAGGCGTAATCTCGACACTCATTGATATCCGAAGTCTTCTCCAGCGGACATTTCTGTACCGCCTTTTCCACATCGCCACGGCCAAAGCGCTGGTTTACACGCTCGCCATTCCGATAGAACCAAATTCCTCCCTTGCCCTCCACTTGATAAGTGAATAGCAGCCCCCTCGAAGTCCGAAACTCTTCGCCTTGATGTTGCCCAATACGCCTCCATATCACGTCCATTTCTGGGATTGCGCTCGCTATCTTCTCCTCGTCCTCCCACCCTGAGCGGAGGCTGTTGACGTACTCGTCTGCATTCGTGCCGGCCCAGATCTCTTTCCCTAAGCCCCACATCTGAAGGATGGGATCATCCTGCTCTTTCATTGCATTTCCTTCCCCTTTACAGTACTCGTTCTCGTACCAATCCAACAGAGGATGGTACTTCTCCGGGAGTTGCGCGCGATTCGGAGCCACCTTTCCCCTGCGTAAAGGATGTACACGATCGCCGTTTCGAAACAAACGGTAAGTTTCATTCTCCAGTCTGTAGAACATCCGATACCGTGCGGAATTCGGTTCCAGGTTAGCGACGTTGTGGAGATAGATGTGCGCTTGAACTCCGGCGCGAACCTCGGGGTGCACATGCTGGCGCTTCACCTGATCCAGAATCTCCTTCGCGGAGAATGAAGGCCGCTGAGGGTACTTTTTATGAAGCGTGGCCAGAGCGATCCAAGCTTCATCAGCGACGAGAACATGGCCCTTGGCTTTCTCAATTGTTTCTCTTACCATGATTACCTTCTATTTATATGTTATTACAGGTAATAAGATATCGCAAGCTGCACACGAAAGACGTGCCATTGCTGATGATGCTCACAAGCAAGGGCGTGGCCGGCGTGCCGCGTGCGGCGCTCGGGATCCTGGCCGGAACGCTGGCGAGCTTTCATCTGCCGATGGAAGGCGTCGCCGTTCTGCTGGGTATCGACGCCGTGATGGACATGGCGCGGACTTCAGTTAATGTTGTGGGCAACTGCCTGGCATCGGCGGTGGTGGCGCGGTGGGAAGGCGTGGAATTGACGAAAGCGGCCTCAAGCAGCGCCTGAGGTCGGGCGTCTTAACCGAGATGCAGCTTCTTGTGAATCGCGTAGAGCGCCAGTTCCAGCCGGTCGGAGACGCCGAGCTTGTCGAAGATGTTATGCAGGTGGTTTTTCACCGTCTGCTCGCTAATAAACATCTTCTCGGCCATTTCCTTGTTCTTGTAGCCTTGCGTGACTAACGCGACGATCTCGCGCTCGCGCTGGCTGAGAGGAGAGCGCTCGCGGCCGCGGCCATTCTCGAATCCCGGCACATCTTCCCCGGCGGAAAAGCGGCGCATCACTGCCGCGGTCGTATGAGAATCGAGCCAGATTTCGCCGGCATATACCTTGCGGATGCTCTTCAGCAGCAGCTCGGTGGGCGACTGCTTCAGCACGATTCCGGCCGTGCCGAGCTTCATCGCCTGCACAAATTCGTTCTTGTCTTCAGACGCGGTGAGAACGATCACTTTGGTCGGGCTCGCCGCTTCCTGCATTTTTTTCAGGATTTCGAGGCCGTGAACGCCGGGCATGTGCAGGTCGAGCAGCAGGATATCCGGCTTGCTCTCCTCGACCAGTTTGAGCACCTGGGCGCCATCCCCGGTATCGGCCACCACTGCAAAATCCTTCTCCAGCGAAAGCAATTGTTTCAGGCCGTCGCGGAACATCGGGTGGTCGTCGGCGACGGCGATCTTAATTGCCTTTAAAAGACTTGCGGCGTCCTCGGGACGCGCTCCAGCGGCGGTGGTTGTGGCGCTTATTTCGCTCATGGCGACCGTACACTGGCTCAATTGTAGAGGCGGGCTAGTACTAAGTCAATGCACGTAACCCTTAGAATCGCCAAGGTTTTTACTGATGCCGATGGATGTACTTCTATACTACCGACTAAGGTAAACTGGAGTGCGCTCGGCGGTTCGCCGGGCAGCGAGCGGTCCTGGTGTTTACAACCCTTTTGAAATTCGTATCCTAGCTGCTATTGTGAGGAATCCATGGGCGACGCATTGGTGGAGGTGGAGTTCCAACGGTTCTGGCGCCGTCTCCAACAGTTAGGATTGAACGCCTATGAATCGCGGTCCTACCTCGTGCTGCTGGGGCACCCCAAATTTAAGGCCCTGGAACTGGCGGCGCGAGCCCACGTGCCGCGGCAGAAGATTTACGAAGTGCTTGACAGCCTGGTCGAAAAGGGCTTCGCTCAAGTCGTCCAGGAGAAAACCAAGCTGTTTTCGGCGGTCGAACCGAACCTGGCGATCCCTAGCTATCTCTCGCGCAAACGGCAATTGCTGGAGCATGAATTGACCGATCAGGGCCGCGTGGCATCCGGCCTCATGGACGATCTCAAAGCTCTCTACTCGGAAGGCCAGGGCGGGCGCGGAACGCTGGATTACCTGCGGATCGTCACGGAGCCGGCGCAGACGGCGGCGGAATATCGCAGGATGCTTTCCGAAGTGCAGTCCGAATATCTGGAGTTTTCGCGGCCGCCCTATGCGGTCGATCCGCTGGATGAGAAGCTGGTGAAACAGGCGCGCCAATCGGGAGTCGAATGCCGATTATTGCTCGAATCGTCTTCGCTCGACGACGGGCACCGGCAGAGGTTGGGCGACTACTCGGCTTCGGGCGTCGAAGTCCGCCAGGTCTCTTCGCTGCCCATGAAGCTGGCGCTATTCGATACGCGCCGCGGCATGATTGCACTGCTCGATCCCGTGATCACGAGGCCGACGTGGACCGCGCTGGTTTTCGATCATGAGGGCATGGGTGAAGCGATGAAGGGGTTGTTCGAGGAATACTGGGGTCGCGGCAAGCAGTTATAGCTAGCGCGCTTCGTCCACCACGCCGGGCTTTTTCTGGGTCAGGATTTCCCGCACGGCGTAAATGCGGCGGTCCTGGCTTTCAAAGTAGGTTCGGATCATAACTTCGCCGAGCAGTCCGGTCGAGAACATCATCAGGCCTGCCAGCAGCAGCAAGACACCGGCAATCATCAAAGGCCCGTGCTGGAGAAAGATATCGCGGCCGTTAATCAGCTTGTCGCCCGCGCAATAGAGCAGAATCAAGCCGCCCAGCGAAGTGCCCGCCAGGCCGAGCGAGCCGAAGAAATGCATGGGGCGCGTAAAATATTTCAGCAGAAACCGGATGGTAAGAATATCAAACAGGACGCGAAACGTCCGGCTTAGACCATAGTGCGATTCACCGGAAGTCCGCGGCGTATTGCGGATCGGCACTTCGGCCACACGCGCGCCATAAAAGCTGGCTAAAGCCGGTATGAAGCGATGCAACTCGCCGTAGAGGTGCACGTCTTCCAACACTTCAGCACGATACGCTTTGAAAGTCGTTCCAAAATCGTGCAGGTCGAGCCCCGAAGCGCGTCCCATGAGCCAATTGGCGATGCGGGAGGGCAGCTTGCGCGTGATGGCGTTATCAACGCGCTCCTTGCGCCAGCCGCTGGCGATATCGTAACCTTCGTCGATCTTGGCGAGCAGCGCAGGGATGTCTTCGGGCGCGTGCTGCAAGTCGCCATCCATAGCGACGATCACCTTTCCCCGCGCTTCGTGAAACCCGGCCGAGAGCGCCGCTGTCTGTCCGAAATTGCGCCGCAGCCGGATCACCTTGAGCCGCGCGTCGGTCTCGACCAGGTTGGACAGCAGCTCGAAGCTGCGATCCGTCGAAGCGTCATCGATGAATAGAATTTCGTATGGCCGCTGAAGCCCATCGAGCACTACCGTGAGCCGGTCGTAGAGCGGCAGGATGGAGCGCTCTTCGTTATGGACTGGAATGACGATGGAAAGCATCGCTCCAGACTATTTTACTCCACCAGCCCGCATGATATACTCCGGCATTTCTGAGGTGACGCAAATGCGCAGAGCCATTTTTCTGCCGGCACTGGCGGCGGTCTGCTTAACCGCGCAAACTGAGATTCCCAAGCAGAATCCGTTCACCAGCCCGGCCGATCTTGCGCGCGGTAAGCGCTTGTTTGCGAACGCCTGTGCGCTTTGCCACGGCCCGCAAGGCACGGGCGGGCGCGGAGCGAATCTGGCTCGGCCGAAACTGCCGCGCGCCACCGACGACGCGGCGCTATTCCAGATCATCCGCGACGGTATTTCCAATACCGAGATGCCTGGCGCGTGGTCCATGACCGATCACGAAATCTGGCAGGTCGCCGCGCATGTACGTACGCTGGGGCGCGTGGCCGAAGAAAATGTGCCAGGCGATCCGGCAAACGGGCGCAGCATCTTTCAATCGCAAGGCTGCCGCGCCTGCCACATGGTGGGTGGCGAAGGTGGACGCATGGGACCGCCTTTGAGCGAGGTGGGCTTGCGCCGGGGCGCGGCTTATTTGCGCGGCAAGCTGCTTGACCCTCCATCGGCGCTGCCGGAAGATTTTACGATGGCGGATTTGACTACCAGCGCCGGCGAGCACATCCCGGGCATCGTGCTGAACGAGGATACCTACTCGATCCAGCTCCGCGATCTGAGCGATCGCCTGCTATCTTACTGGAAACGCGATCTGGTTTCGCTCGAAAAGCATACGGACCGCACCCCGATGCCGAGCTTTCGCGGCAGGCTGAACGACCGCGAGATGGACGATCTGGTTGCATATCTGGTTTCCCTGCGAGGTAATCCATGAGGATGGTTTTGTGCGGCTTTGCGATTTGCGCCTCCGCCTTAGCGCAGGTCTCATTCGAGCGGATCAAGCAGGCAGAGCGCGAGCCCGGCAACTGGCTGACTTATTCGGGTAACTACAGTGCGCACCGGCACTCGCCGCTCAACCAGATCAACGTCCAAAATGTCGAGAAGCTCAAACCCGCCTGGGTGTATCAGACCAGTTCGGTTGCGGCGGTCGAATCCACACCGCTGGTGGTGGATGGCGTCATGTACCTGACCGAGCCGCCGAGCAACGTTACCGCCCTCGACACGCGCACCGGCCGTCCGCTCTGGCGCTATCAGCGGACCGTTCCGAAGGACGTGAGAGTATGTTGCGGCCAGGTGAATCGCGGGGTGGCCATTCTCGATGAAACCGTTTATGTGGGCACGGTGGATGCCCATTTAATTGCGCTGGACGCGAAAACCGGATCGGTCCGCTGGGATTCGGTGGTCGCAGAATACAAAACCGGCTATGCAATCACGGTTGCGCCGCTGGCCGTGCGAGACAAGGTAATCGTTGGGATCGCGGGCGGCGAGTACGGCGTGCGCGGATTCATCGATGCGTATGACGCCAGGACCGGCAAGCGCGCCTGGCGTTTCTGGACCATTCCCGGACCGGGCGAGCCAGGCAATGAAACGTGGGCGGGCGACTCCTGGAAAACAGGGTCGGGCACGACCTGGGTCACCGGCGCTTACGATCCGGATCTGGACCTGGTTTACTGGGGCACCGGCAATCCGGGACCGGATTGGAACGGAGAGCGCCGCACGGGAGACAACCTTTACTCGGATAGCGTCGTGGCGCTCGATTCCGATTCAGGAAAACTCAAATGGCATTTTCAATTCACGCCACATGACGTCCACGATTGGGACTCAACCGAAGTGCCGGTGCTGGCGTCCGCTACCATCCGAGGGCGCGAGAGAAAAGTCATTTTGTTTGCTAACCGCAATGCATTCTATTACGTGCTTGACCGAGAGACCGGCGAGTTCCTGCACGGCGGCCCCTACGCCAAGCAGACCTGGGCGACCGGTCTCGACGATCGTGGACGGCCTATGCTTGTCCCAGGCATGGAGCCAAGCGATGAGGGGACAAAAGTGTATCCCAATGTCGGCGGAGCGACCAACTGGTTCAGCCCATCCTACAGCCCTCTGACGCGGCTATTTTATGTCGCTACCCGCGAGCACGGCGGCATCTATTACAAAGGCGAGGCGGAATACAGGGCGGGCGATCTGTTCAATGGAGGCGGTTCCCGGGACATACCAAACGAAATTGCGTATGGCGCGATTCGCGCGCTCAAACCAACGGGCGAACTTCAGTGGGAATATAAAATCTTCTCGCCGCCCTCGGCCGGTTTGCTTTCGACCGCCGGGGACCTGGTGTTTGGATCGACGAACGAAGGGGACGTGTTTGCGCTCAACGCTCGATCGGGGAAACCCTTGTGGCGCTTTCAAACCGGGGGTACAGGGCAGTCGAATCCCATCAGTTATCTGAGCGATGGCCGGCAACACGTCGCTATCGCCACAGGAAACGCATTGTTCGCGTTTGCGCTGGAGTAACCGCCGTTGCGCGGGACCGCTATTGAGCCGCGAGCTCCGCCACATGCCGGGCGCGCTCGTAGCCGCGCACGACGTGATAAAGCACCTTATCGAAGTAGCGGTACAGAAGGTGTTCCAATTCCTCTTCGGCGTAAATCTCGAGCGTGGTCTGACGGCTGCCTTCGTTGCGGACAAAGCCGACAATTGCGTGCTTCAGCTTCTGGTTGGACCGCACGATCTCGTCCAGAGGAATTCCCTCTTCGAAGCGCCGTTTTCCCAACTCTTGAAATCGTGCCGCGACCTTCAGATCATCATTTCCCGCGAGCGACTCCCCGAGATCTTTCAGGATGCGGCGCACGCCGGCGCGCATCTCCGAATCGGACACCACCTTCAGGTGAGAAAGCTCGGAATCCTTGCGAACTCGCTGGATAGCCTCGGTAGCGATCTGTTCGGCATGGTTCTCGATCATTCGAATCAGTCTGGTAGATAACATTCTGCTCTTTCTTTTACTGTAGCTCGCGCGAGTGTCCGTATCAATGGACGGCTGTGAGGTAGATTGCGTTGCGCCCCCCGCGCAGGTCCCGGCCGTATGACAGCGCCACAGTCACCCCGGCAAGAATTCGGACTTGGAGCCGCCCGCCTGCGTCCCATAGCCACTTGTCAGTTCCAAAGATGCCGGACGGATCGGTGATCTTGCCGGAGTCGAGAAACGGCCCAAGCCTGACTTTAAAAAACCCGCCGGCGTAAACGGTTCGATCCGCCTCGGTATTCCAGAGCAGGTAGGTGCGGCCGAGCGGAGCACTGCCTTTCTCGCCGCGATGCGTGCCGATGTGGGCGCCAAGCGGAAGATCGTTGTCCCGTTCCAGGCCGAGAATGTAGAGCTCGTCAAGCGGAACCGGTCCGAAAATGCGGCCGGAACGAATCCCGGTATTCAATTCATATTTGTCACCCTGCGCCTGGGGAAACCAGCGGGCATTTACCGCACCCGTGATTTTCGAGAATGCGCCGAAGTTCGCCGCAAACAGCTTCCCGAATTCGCCGGCGGTGGAGGCATCGACAGTCAGGCGTTTCTCGGGCATTCGCAGGAGCGGGTGCCCTGCCCTGGCGACGTACTTGAGCAAAAGCCCGTCACTGAAATAAGGGTCAGCGGCTGGCAAGCGAGCGAACCTGCGATCCGAAAGACTCAGGCCGCTCGACCAGTTCCAACCATCGCCCGCCACAGAATGAATTTGCGCGCCACCCTCGAATTTTTGAAATCGCAAGTCCGTGGGCGGGTCCGCTCCGTGAAAAGTTCTCGCGAAGTCCCAGTTCTCACGCCGGCCGTCGAAGAAAATTTCCAAGCGGCGGCCTGGATCACCGCCGACGGGCGCCCCCAGCGAGGCCGAAACCCGTTCCTTATTCGGATCGAAGCGCACGAGCGAAGTCACGTTGATCGTGCGGCACCTCAGGTTGTAAACCTCCGGATAAATGGTCAGGAACGGCGCGCCGCGCAGCATGGAAACCAAGCCTTCGGTCCTGGTCGAGCCCCACCCGTTCCGCGCCGTAGAGCGAAACACGAGATCGAAGTTTTCGTTGTCGTCCCGGGGCTCAAGTGAAAGCTGGTAGCGCGGAAAAATTCCTGTCAGATCGAGCGACGCCTCGGTGGCTCGAAGTTCCCGCAGCTTGAGCACGCTCGCGGGAGCCGCGGCGAATGCACGATCGAGCAGCACAGGATCGACGGCTGGCTTCGGATCCATGCGAATCTCTTCCAGGTGCGGCTTATCGATGCGGTTCCAGTAGACGAGGGCAGCTTCGAGATTCTGTTCGAGAAAATAAATGCTCGCCAGAAAGTCGTCGGCATAGCGGTCGCCGGGATCGAGCGCGAGAGCGCGGCCGAGAAATGACTTGGCCGCCGAAAAATCCTTGCGCTCGAAGGCCAGCCCGGCTAGCTCGGTAGCGAAGCGCTTGTCGCGGGGATCTTTGCGCAGGCCGGCCTCGAGAGCCTGTCGCGCCTCTTCCGGCTTGCTCAGCCGGGCGAGTGACATACCGGCGTAATAATCCAGCAGCGCCGATGGCTGAGCGCTAGATCGCCACAGGGAAACCACGTCTGCCCAGCGCTTGTCCCGGTAAAATTGTTCGGCCACCTGCGCCGAATCACCCTGCGGCGCGAATCCGCAGAGCAGCAGTGAGAATATCCCGGCGATCACTGAGCCGCTTGCGGGACCGCGAGCAGCGTCCAATTTTTGGTTGGCTTCCAGTCCTTTTCAAACGCCGCGCGATCCATTCTTAGCAGCTTGCGCCGCGCCGGATCGTTGAGCAACACTACTCGCTCGGCGGGATCGAAGCCCGCGACAACCAAGTAATGCAGCGGCCCGCCGTGACTTTCATCCAGGCAAACAATCAGCGGGCGCCCTTTCGAGAGATGCTGCTCGATGTCCCTCCACTCACCCCGAAAAACAAACGCACGGAAACCGTGGCTGCTCAGGTACTGCTCCATGTCCGCGCCCCGAGTGCCGCGCGGATCATGAGAGTCGATAGCTCGCTGGATCTCCCGCGCGCCCGGGGAAGATATACCGGCACCGCTCTGCGCCCAGTACTCCATCAGCATCGCAATCGATGCCGGGCCGCAGCCGTTCTTGTCCTGTTTGACGAACGGCACGTCGAGCCGTACGCCGGCGGGCTCAGCGCAAATCGCGCGAAACAATAAGCAGGCGCACAGCGCCGGCCCGCCTGCGCGAACCATCAATTGTTTACCTTTCCACAATCACCAGAATGATAACCGCGGTAGCCAGGGCGATGAGAATGTAAGTGATCTGCTGGTTAGTGAGCGCACCGGCGGCGAGATCGTTTTCGATCTTCTCGCTTTGTGCGGCCAGGCGTGCGATCTCGTCGTCACTTAGCAGGGCGATACCACGAGTCACCCTGGCTGGATCGATTTTGATCGTTCGAAACGCGTTCTGCGCCGGTTCGCTGGAGAAGAGTTTTTCGATTTTCACCAGGTTGGCTTCCCTGGCCTGGGCTGCGCTGCGCACGGATTGATGAAGAACAGGAGCGGGTACGATGTGATCGTCGGCCGTCGTCTGCGATACCAGAGGCAGCGCACACAACGGAAGCAGCATCACGAGCATGGTCGGTAACTGTCGGAACATCCAAAACCTCCTCTGAATTTTTTTTCTTCTCCTACGGCACGAATTTGTCTGATTATGACAGGTCCTTCAGCGGGCGAGCAAGATTCTAAACGCCACGAATGTGTAAGAAGTACACATTTATTCGATCGGAAACGTAGAGTTAAACCATATTACTGAGGAACATACAAGCATTCCCCGGTGGCAATAGATTTGCCTGAGGGCATACATATGCTCAAGGTACGGGCTCGCACCACGCTGCTGTTTGTTGTCGCTGTCGCCCAACCATGGCTGCTCGCCCAGGACGAGTCGAATGTGCGCGGCATCACACTTACCGAACGCATCCTCGGCGACGGCGGTTCCGTCGGTCTGATCACCAAGTTTGATACGGCTGTCGGTTACAGGTTCAACCGCTATTTTGCCGTTGAGGGCGGATTTCCGGTGTACGCCATAAACCCCTCGAGCACATTCATCACAACCACGGGCACACACGCGCAGACCGGCATGGGCGATGCCTACGTGGATGTACGTCTGTATCTGTCAAATCCAGCGGTCAACTATTATGGCGTGCTAACGGCCGCCGCCCCTACAGGGGACCGTGCAAGCGGCCTTTCGACAGGCCGTCCGACGTTTGACTGGAGCAATCTGTTCGACCGCTCGTTCGGGCCTTTGATGCCGTTTGCCGAATTAGGAATTGGCAATACCATTCTCGATCAGGCATACTTCATCCGGCCGTTCACCTCTCTTGGATTCGTCAGCCATCTGGAGGGCGGCGTCAGCTACAAGGTCTTTGGCCCGGTCAGCGTCGGCGGGTCGCTCTATGCCATCGAACCTTCAGGCCAGCAGAAAGTGTTCAGCAAGCTGTTTGGAAGTACGCCCGGTCCCGGTTCCGGCAACGGCCACCCCCACCACGGAGTTTTCGAGAATCCCGGCGAAACCGTGGGAACCGCGGATATCACACGCGACCACGGCGTTTCCGCCTGGGTGGGGGCCGACCCGTCAAAGTATGTGCAGATCGAGCTCGGCTACAGCCGCAGCATGGATTATTCGCTGGACAGCGTCTTTTTCGGCGTTACATTTAATCTGGGATCCCTGATACCAATTCATCGTTAATGTGGGAGGATGATCATGCGAAAAATCAACCATCTTGTCATTGCCATTGCCGTCTCCGTTACCGGCGCGTTCGCGCACCACGCACATCACCCGATGGCCATTCATGAGCACAATTCCGAAATGGCGCACCATCCGGTGGCCGTCAGCGCGCGGCTGGCGAACAACCCGGTGCTGGCCAGCCAGTTAAGCTCCCGTCTCGTGCCGCTGCTGCCCGCGGGGACCAATATTCAGACTGCCGCAGTCGGTTTCAAGAACCTCGGCCAGTTCGTCGCCGCCGTGCACGTGGCGCACAATCTGAACATCCCGTTCATCCAATTGGCGGCGAAAATGACAGGGCCGAACGCCGAATCGCTTGGCAAAGCCATCGAGGATTTGCGGCCAAACCTCGGCTCATCGGCGGTGAAGCAGGACGTCAAGCTGGCCAAGCATCAGGCCAAGCAGGATTTGGAAGAATCCAGCGAGGCCGCGGATAGGGATGACCAAGCGGCCACTGTCCCGCAGCAGCACTAAACTGAAAACGCGTTGCGGCGCTGGCGCTGGTAAGCTGGCGTTATGGCCGAGATCACCGAGCGAGTTCCCTACCGCGCGACGCAGGCTGCCGCCCCTTACGAGGAGATCCTCGAGCTCCCGGTGGTGGTGCTGCTCGACCACGTGCGTAGCCTATATAACGTCGGCGCATTCTTTCGAACGGCCGACGCAGTTCGCCTGCGCAGGCTGCATCTGTGCGGCATCACCGGCCGGCCGCCCCACTCCGGAATCAGAAAGACGGCGCTCGGAGCCGAGGAGACTGTCAAGTGGGAAGGCTCTGAGGATCCGATCCCACTGGCTGTCGCGTTACGCAATGCCGGCTACGAAATCGCCGCAGTCGAGACCACCGTCAGATCAATAGACTTGTTCGACTGGCAGCCGTCGTTCCCTGTCTGCCTACTATTTGGAAACGAAATCGAGGGAATCCGGCCGGGGCTTTCGGCGCTCGCCGACACGCATGTGCGGATTCCGATGCTGGGGATAAAACACTCGTTAAACGTGGCGACAGCCGGCGGCGTGGTTTTGTACGAGCTACTGCGAAAATACCGTCGCATGGCCGATGCTGCCGATTTTGCCAAAGGCTTAGGATAGATTCAAAAACTCTGGCAAAAAACTCAAGACGGGGAGACAGAGAAAGCACGAATACTCAATGAGATCCACAATGGACAGGAAATTGCTGGCTTAGCAGAGTTCCGCGTCCACCCAACTGAGCTGGGGCTCGCCTCAGCTTTGGCCGCTATTCTTTAGGTCCGATTCCCAACGTCCTCATCTTGCGGTAAAGATTGCTCCGCTCGAGCCCCAACAGTTCCGCCGTGCGGGTCACATTACCGTTGGTCTCTTCGAGCTTCTTGAGAATGTACTCGCGCTCAACGGCTTCGCGCACCTCCTGCAAACTGCCGAAGCGGTCCGCTGCGCGCTCCGCCGCAGAGCGCCGCGAAGTCTGCAGCGGGATATGGCGGGCATCGATCCGCACCTGCGGGTTCAGGATCACGATGCGCTCGATGAGATTCCGCAGCTCGCGCACATTGCCGGGCCAGTGATAATCACTTAGAAGCTCGTAGGCGGAGGCCGTCAGCTCCTTGGGTTTCCGCCCGTAGGCCTGCGTAAACTCGCGCAGAAAATAATCGGCCAACAGCGGAACGTCTTCCCGGCGGTCGCGCAGCGGGGGCACGTGAAACGGAATGACGTTCAAGCGATAGAACAGGTCCTCCCTGAAATTGCCGCGCTCAATCTCCTGCTCGAGGCTCTTGTTGGTGGCGGCCACAACGCGCACATCCACTTGGGTCCACTGCGAGGCGCCGACGGCTTCGAAACGCTGCTCTTCGAGCGCGCGCAGCACCTTGGCTTGCGTGCGAAGGCTCATGTCGCCGACCTCATCGAGAAAAAGCGTGCCGGAGTCGGCTTTGTGAAACTTACCGACTTTTGTCTCGTGTGCGCCGGTGAAGCTGCCCTTGATGTGGCCAAATAGTTCGCTCTCGATCAGCTCTTCCGGAATCGCCGCGCAGTTTACTTCCACGAACGCTTCTGCCGCGCGCGGGCTCATGGAATGGATGGCATGCGCGACCAGTTCTTTGCCTGTGCCGCTTTCGCCGTAAATCAGCACGCGGCCGTTGGTTGCGGCCATCAGCTCCATCTGCTGCCGCAGGGCCTTCATGGGCACGCTCTCGCCGATGATGCGATATTTCGACTCGGCATCGCCGCGCAGCCGGATATTTTCGAGTTCGAGCCGGCGGTGCGCCAGGGCGTTCTTCGCCACGACGCTCAGTTTTTGGATCGTGAGCGGCTTCTCGAGGAAATCAAAGGCGCCGAGCTTGGTGGCTTTGACGGCCGTCTCAATATTGCCGTGGCCTGAAATCATGATCACCACCGGGCGCTCAGCAAACGGAATTTCCTGGATTCGCGCCAGCGTCTCCATTCCATCCATACCCGGCAACCAGACGTCTAAGAGCACCAGCTCCACCGGCTGGCGGGCCAGGTCGCGCAGGCACTCCTCGCCGCTTTCGACCGCACGCGCCTGATAGCCCTCATCGCCCATAACACCGCAGAGCGATTGCCGGATGCCCGGCTCGTCATCCACGATCAGAATCTGCGCCGGTTTCATGCGTGCGTAGATTGCGCCGGTGCCTGTTCGCCAAGTTCAGCCGGCTCCGTGGCAATCGGAATTTCGATTGTGAAGCGCGTGCCGACCGGCAAATTATCTTCCACGCGGATGTGCGCTTTGTGATCCGCGAGGATGTGGTTCACGATGGCGAGACCGAGCCCGGTACCCCGCCCTTTCGTTGAGAAGTAGGGCAGGAATAGTTTTTCTTTGTCCTCAGGGCTGACGCCGCAACCGGTATCCGCCACGATGAGCTCGACCGTATCGGCGGCGCCGGCGCGCGTCGTCACGCGCACCTGCTTGATCAACGAATCTTGCATGGCCTCGGCAGCGTTGTCTACCAGGTTGACGACCACGCGCTTGAACTGCTCCCTGTCTACACTCACAGCGGGCAGCCTCGCAGCCAGATCCGCGGAGACCTCGACCGCTTCGAGCCGTCCTTGAAACACTGCCAGCGCGCTCTCCACCACTTCGTTCAAATCGCATTTCGCCGGTTGTGCTGCCGGGAAGCGCGCGAACTGCGAGAATTCATTGACCAGGTTCTTGACCGATTCCACTTCGTTGACAATGGTGGCGGTGCAGTCTTTGACGATCCCGGCGATTTCGGGCGACAGGCGGGCGCGGTCGATCTGGCGGCTGATGCGCTCGGCCGAAAGGGCGATCGGCGTGAGCGGGTTCTTGATCTCGTGCGCCACCCGCCGCGCGACTTCATTCCAGGCCGCCGCCTTCTGCGCCCGCAACAGATCACTAGTGTCTTCGACCACGATCACGAATCCCGAACGGAGCTTTTCTTCGAGCGCCGAAACGGTAACCGACACATGGCGCGCCTGTGCCTGTGAGCGCAATTCCAACTGCCGCGAAGTCATGCCGGTGCGCCGCGCGCGCTTCATCAGATAGCGAATCTCTGCGGTATCCTCGCGCGAGAACAGGTCTTCAAGGCGCGTGGCGCGCTGGACCAGGTCCTCCGGAAAAATCTGCTTGAGCGCGCGGTTGACGCGCTGGATGCGCCCATCGGCCGAAACAGATATTACACCAGTCGGTATGCTCTCGAGAATGGCTTCGGTGAATCGCCGGCGCGAGTCAAGCTCACGGCTGTTATTTTCGAGCCCGCGCGTCATTTCGTTGAACCCGCGAACCAGGCTCGCCAGCTCATCGTTCGCGGGCACTTCAACGCGGTAGCCCAGGTTGCCTGCGCGAACCTCTCTCGAAGCACGGAGGAGCGCGGCAATGGGAACGCTGATCTGCCGCGCCAGAAACAGAGCCAGCCAGGTGGCCACAAACAACACAAACAGCGCGATCAGGGCCAGCAGCAAGACCGAGGACTTGCGCACATTTTGCCGGCTGCCGGCGAGCCTCGCGTAAGCAGCGTTATAAGCCTTGATCGCGTCCCGCGTCCGGGCGACGTCCACCGTAATCCTTGGCGAAAGCAGCACACGGCCGAGTGTCTTCCGGCCCACTTCCACAGGCCGGCTCACGACAATCGAATCTTGCCTTTCGGAGTGCAGCCCTTGCTGGGGGCCGCAATAATCCAGAACCACGCCGTCACTCGCCTCGATGGCCGCCGCCAAAATGTCTTCGGTCCGGCAGAAGTTTTCCAATACTCTGGGCGCGTTCTTCCCTGGAGTCAGCAGCGCCTGGGTCTGAGGACGCGAGGCCAATAGCTCCGCCTGCGCTCCGGCTCGCTCGCGCACTTCATCCTCGAGTGTTTTAGCGATGCGGACAAAATTCAGGCGTTCGCCTTCGGCGGGCTTGCTGAACCATTTATCCAGGTTGCGGTTGAGTACGTGCACGCTGAACAGCACCATGAAGAACACGGGCATGAAGCTCAGCGCCAGAGCCCCAATCACCAGCTTGGTCTTGATGCGCGAGCCCTCCCGGTTGCTGCGCCGCTCGACATACAGCTTGACGCCGATACGGAACAGCATGAATCCGAGCGTCACCATCAGCAGAAAAATGAGGGTGGAAACGGCCCAAAAAATGAAGGTTTGCTCAGGGTCGCTCGGCCCGTAGCCGCCGAAATCGAAGGAGCCCTGCCAGATCACCAGGGTCGCCGAGATCATCAGCACGACCAGCGCCGAGCCGTAAAGGAGGCGGTTCTTCATGGTGTGGCGGTCTTCCCTCGATTATACAGGGAGGGCGCGGAGTTAAGTCTCGAGGTTGCATGGAAATGCGACGCCATTTCCGCCGGCTATGCTATTATGTATACATAATTATGCAACGCACCACCATCATTTTGCCTGCGCGGCTGAAAGAACTTGCCAGCTTGCGTGCGCGATCGGCAGGCATGTCTTTTGGAGAGTTCGTCCGGCGAGCCCTCGAGCGGGCCGTACGAGATGACGGTGCCCGCCGAAGCAGGCGTGATCCTTTCTTTGCAGACCGCGCAGTTTTCAGCGGCGATGTTCCGCGGAATCTTTCTAGCCGGCATGATGATTATCTCTATGGAGAAGAATGATTGGTTTTCATTGATACCGGAGCATTCCTGGCTCGATATTTGAAGCAGGATGCCTTTCATGTCACGGCCGTGGCCACGTGGAAAAAAATAACCGGTGCGCCGCTTTTTACGACCAATCATGTCTTGAGCGAGACCCTCACATTACTCGGACGCCGGGCCGGTTGCGGCTTTGCAGCGGATCGCGGCGCCAATATCTACGCCTCGCAGGCAATTGAGATTCTTCGCAGCTCTAACGAGGATGAGATTGCCGCTATTCAGCTGCTCAGAAAATTTGCCGACCAGAACGTCAGCTTCACAGATTGCATTTCATTCGTTTTGATGAAGCGCTTCCATATTCCGGCGGCTTTTACATTCGATCGACACTTCCTGCGAGCGGGCTTCAAGATGATCGGTATTGACGGAGACCAGGCGTAAGGTCGTTACGCCTTGATGTC
Organism: Bryobacteraceae bacterium; assembly: GCA_035280425.1. Classification (GTDB taxonomy): domain Bacteria; phylum Acidobacteriota; class Terriglobia; order Bryobacterales; family Bryobacteraceae; genus QHXW01. The sequence goes on from DATEFW010000025.1 coordinate 39,441, forward strand.
GTCGCGGCTGAAGTCCCACTCGGTCATTCGGTGCTCTCGGGCTGACCGATTGACCAGGTGAGCGCAGGCGGCGGCATGATGGCCGGCCTCGGCATTTTCCCAATAAGGCGTTCGCGTCCGGATGCTCTCGAGGAAATGGCCCATGTGCAGCACGGTAGCGTCCGGCCCGTCGTCCTTGTACTGCTGCGGTTCGGGTTTCTTATAATTCTTAGCCGGCTCGACCTCGGTGGCTATGATCTTGGGATCGCGATAATACGCATCCTCCATCGCTTTTGGCCAGCTTTCCACGATCCAGCGCGTATCTTCGACCGGTTTTTCGGCGTAGAAGGTCACCCCATCGCCGATCGTAATGGTTCCTTCGGTACCCAGAATCTGGAAACCGGCTTCGGAGGAAAACTGGTTGTTGAAGCTCGAACCGAGCGTGACGGTGAAGCCTTCGGGGTACTCGAGAATCGCATTCAACGTGTCAGGAACATCACGCGATTCCTTCCACCGGTACAGCTCGCCCATGGCCATGACACGCGCCGGCATCTTGGCATCCATCAGAAAGTGGATCGTGGTGCACAGGTGGACAAACAAGTCGGTAGCGATGCCGCCCGAGTAATCCGCATAGCACCGCCAGCGGAAAAAGCGCTCAAGGCTGAAGGGCCGCTTGGGCGCCGGCCCGAGAAACATCTCCCAGTCGACGGTCTTGGGCGAGGCATCGGGTGGAATCGGATAAATCCACGCTCCTTCGGCGGTGTTGCGATTGTAGGTTGCGCGAATCATGGTGATCTGGCCGAGCTTGCCGGAGCGAATCAGCTCTTTCGCGGTCTGTTCGGTCTTGGAGCTGACGCCCTGGCTACCAACCTGCAAAATTCGGCCTGTCTTGCGTACCGCCTCGATGATTTCCACGCCTTCCGAAGCACGATAAGTCAGCGGCTTTTCCGAATAGACGTCCTTGCCCGCACGTAGGGCTTCGAGAATGATCTGCTTGTGCCAGTGATCGGGCGTCGCAACTACCACAGCATCGATTGATTTATCGGCCAGCAGGTCGTGATGCGTGCGATAGGGCTTGGCACGGCCGCCGGTGCGGTCAATCGCGCGTTCGACTCGGCCTTTGTAAGCATCTACTACGCCTACGATCTCGGTTCCGGAATTGGCCTTTACGGCCTCGATTAACTCCTGGGCACGGGCGCCCGTGCCGATATGCCCGATGGTGACGCGATCGCTTGGAGCAGCCTTTGCGAGCTGGCCGGCGGCCAGAGCCGCGCCGGCCTGAAGGAAATTACGGCGATTGACAGTCATAGTGAATTCCTGTGCGGCCTGGCACGTTCGCGTTTTCTCAGCCGCTCAACGAAAATTATACGATTTTCGGCTGGCACTTATGAAATTCAGTCGCGTCTTCGAGAGCCGCTGCGACCTGCAAGACCAGCGCTTCATCGAACGGCCGGCCGATAATTTGCAACCCGAGCGGAAGCCCGCGGCGGTCAGGCCCGCAAGGCATGGATAGCGCCGGCAGACCGAGCACATTGATCCCGCGAACCAGGCGTGTGGCCGCCAACCGAACGTCTTCGGTGAAATCACCCAGGCTCGCGGTCTTTTCTCCGATACGCGGGGCCGACATGGGCGTGGTCGGGGCAAACAGGCAGTCGACGCGAGACCATAGTTGCGCGAATTCCCGCTGCATCTTGCGGCGCAATCGCTGCGCGTTGACATAATCGGTTGCGGCGAGCAGACGGCCCTGATCGAGCAGTGCCAGCACATCGGAGCCGAACTGGTCGCGATTGTCGATGTACTTCTCCATCAAAGCCGACGCTTCGGCCAGCAGAATCACGCGGCCTACCGCATTCAGCGACTCGATATCCGGAACGCGAACAGGAAAAATACGCGCGCCGAGCGATTCGGCAGTCTCCGCCATGCGCCGTACCGCCTGGTCCGCATCAGGATCGAGCCGTTCGAGAAAAAAGTTTTGCGGCAACCCGATACGCACGCCACGGATCGAACAGCCTTGTTCCGGCAAATAGTCGCCAACCGGCTCTTTGGATGACGTCTCGTCGCGTGGATCGTGCCCGGCAATCGCGGAAAGTGTCACCGCGGCGTCCCGCACGGAACGCGTCAGCGGACCTGCGTGATCGAGCGAAAAATCGAGCGGCATGATGCCGAAGCGGCTCACCCGCCCGGATGTAGGCTTCAGGCCGACCGTGCCGCAGAACGATGCCGGGATGCGAATCGAGCCGCCGGTGTCCGTGCCCATCGCCATAAACACCATGTCCGCCGCGACCGCCGAGCCCGAACCGCCGCTCGAGCCGCCGGGTATGCGCTCCGTGTCCCACGGATTGCGAACCGTTCCGAAGTGGGGATTATTGGAAGTGATGCCGTATGCCAGCTCGTGCATGCCGGTCTTGCCGACCATCACCGCGCCCGTCGCAGACAGCTTTTCCACCACCGCTGCATCATAAGCGGAGATATGGTGCATGAAGATCACCGAGCCGCACGTGGTGCGGACGCCGCGCGTCTCGAAAACATCCTTTACAGCGACGGGAATGCCGTGCAGGGGGCCACGGTCCTTTCCTCCAGCCAGCTCTTCGTCAGCGGCTTTCGCCTGCGCGCGGGCGCTCGATTCCATGGAGGTCAGAATCGCATTCAGCTTCGGGTTGAGCTGCTGAATCCGGCGGAATGCCGCCTCGGTCAGCTCCGCTGAAGAGACCGTGCGTTTGCGCAGCGCCTGCGCAGCTTCGAGAATGGTCACTCGGCACTCTCCGGCTGAATGCTGAACGTGACGGCAGGTTCCACGTCATCGGAAATCGTTCTGGTCAAGGGGCGAAAAGTCGATTCCAGCGCGTCAAGAGCCGGCGCGATGCGGTCGAGATCCGTTTCAGGGATGCGGAGATCGGCGGCCTCCGCAATCTTTTTCCAGTTCTTCATGGGAAGTGTTCTATTGTACTTGAGGCGTGTTCACTGGCGGAAAGCCATCACCCGGAAGATTCGGCGATTTCCGGCCGCTCCCGCGCGGCCCACTCCGCACCGGCAAGCACCAGCATGGCAGCAAGAAAACTGAAAAGCACTATCGTCACCGATATATAGAACGGCCCGTACTCTCTTTGCAGCTTTTCTTTGAGCAGCGGCCAGGTCAGCAGATTCAGGTACTTCAACAACTCGAGGCCCAGGCCCACCAGAATCGCTTCGGGCACAACGCGCAGCGGCGGAACGCGCCGGTTGGGTAGCAGCCAATAGACCAAAAACAGCGCCAGAATCGAAATCGGCACGGCGGCGAATTTGAAGAACACAATGCTCATCCATTGGGGCACATGCACCGGCAGCCCCAAAAAATCCCCAAGGAACTGGCGGTTGAGAGCGGTCAGTATAAACGAAAGCAGAGCCAGGCCACCGCAGATCAGAATAAGTCCCAGGCTCAGCAACTGGTTTTTCCAGTAGCTCCTGTTGACTTTGGCGCCCCAGGCGCTGTTCAGTGCGACCTCGAGCGGCTCGAAAATCCCGTTCGCCGTAATGAGCAGCAGCACGATGGACGTAATCTGCATCGGCCCGCGCGATCCCACCACGGCGAGCAGATTGCGCCCAATGAAGCCACCCATTTCACCGGGAAAGTAGTCATTCAGAGCGATGAAGATCGCGTTAACTGCCGCCGGCCAGTGAAGGCCGTAGCGGCAAAGCGAGATCATGACCACCAGGAACGGGAAGAAAGAAAGGAGCACGCTTGCTGCGACAGCCAGTGCGTGCACGTGGACCTCGGTCCGCATGCAGTACTGCACGGTGCGCGCCCAATAACGGGCCAAACCTCGGGGTCGCGGAGGCGCGGCATCAAAAATCATAGAGCGAAGCGCCGGCCCCACATATTTTCAGCTTACGCTACCGGCCGAGCGAACTGCGTCGGATGGCGTTAACTAGACCTGAATGCCCAGCTTTTTTTCGATGTAGTCTTTGCTGATGCGCGCGCTTTCTTTAGGTGGGCGGTAGGGCGAGGAATCGAGCTCCACGGTAAGCCAGCCGCGCCAGCCCATACGGTCCAGTTCCGATTTGATGGCCGGAAAATCCACGCCGCCCTTCCCTAGTTCGAAAAAGATGGGCGCTTTCATAGCATCGTTCGGATGCTCGATCCGTTTTTTTGCCCCGCCGCGATATTCCGGCAGCGTGTCTTTCAAGTGGAACTCGATAATGCGGTGGCCGAGAGCCCGTGTCAGCTCCACGGGATCGATTCCCGCGACCGTAACCTGGCCTGTATCCAGCACAAATTTCACGTGATCCGGGTTGGTGGCCGCCATAACCGTCTCGATTTCGTGGCGATTCTCGAACTGGGTCCACATGTGCGCGTGGACGCCAAATTTCAACCCGGTTTCGTCAACTATCCGGTGGCCCAGCATGTCGAATACCGCGGCCATGTTTTTCAGATCCTGGTCCGTCGTACCTGTGGGCCGGCGCGAACCAGTGTTGATCTTCATGTGATCGCAGCCCAGGCTCTTGAGAAAGCGCGCCAGGCGCATGTGCTGCTCGATGATCTTTTCGTGTTGCGCCGGGTCTTCAAAATGCATCTCCATGCGGCCGCCGTTGGAGATGGTGTCGAACTTCACGCCGATTTCGTTCGTCTTCTGCAATAGCTCGGCGGGCTTGTCGAGATAGCCGCCGAAATACTCGATGAAAGACTCGACGTAACGGTAGCCGACCTCGTGCGCTTCGCGGAACGACAGAAACACATCTTTTTCCCAGCCTCCGCGCGTGTTGGTCGTGATGCCCACACGATAGCGCGGCGCCTCTTGAGCCGCGAGCACGCCCGCTGCACCGGCCAGAAATGTTCGGCGGCTGATCATCAAGCGTTCAGATTCTGTTTCCCGCGATCATGACCATTTCAATCGAGCGGGAGTTGCGGATATTTTCGAGCGGATTCCGGCCGAGCACGAGCAGATCGGCCCATTTGCCGCGCTCGAGCGTGCCCAGGTCTTTGGCGCGCAGAAATTCGGCGGCGTTGCGCGTGGCATCCGTGATCACCTGCATGGGCGTGAGCCCGGAATCGACCATCAGCTCGAGTTCGCGGTGCTCTGAGTAACCCTGAAAACGCGCCGGCGGCCCGCTGTCGGTGCCAAAGCCGATTTTGACTCCGGCATCGGAGAGCTTTTTCAGATTGTGCATGGCGGTTTTGAGAAATTGCGGATATTCCGCGTAATCGGGATCGGAAGCCACCTTGTGCTGGTACGCCGGGCTCTTGAGCGTCGCCAGCACGGCCGGCGAGACTCCGCGCGTGAAGAACGGATCGTCGAGAAATTTATGCGGCTGCGCAAAGATAAAGGTCGATTCTTCGCGCGTCAGGGTGGCGGCTGCCTGAAACGCGCCATGTTTTTTCATCGCCGCGATCAAATCATCGTCCACCGGCTTATCGCGCACGCTGTGCGCCAGACCGTCCAGACCTGCGTTCACGAGAGTTTTGGCGTCACTCAAATAAAAGACGTGAGCCGCAACCTTGATGCCGTGCTGGTGCGCATCGGCAATGATCTGGCTCGCCAGGTTCAGCGGAATTTTCTTGTCGCGGCCCAGGTGGTCGTCCACCCAGATCTTGACGAGGTCTACGTGCTTGTCGGCGAGCACTGCGACATCGTGATCGACATCCGCGTTACTGGCCACCTCAAACGGGACGCCTTTCATCCCCGGTGCGGTAGTCGGATATCCTCCCGCACCCGTAAAGCCCCGCCCAGCCGTGAAAACCCGTGTCATGTGGGGGCGTCCGGCGCGCTGTTCGGCGCGGATCTGGTAAATCAAATCCTGGTCGGTTCCCATGCTGCTGACCGAAGTCACCCCGTAAGACGCGTACAGCTTGAGCTGCTTCTCAACGTTCCCGCGCGTGAAATTCTTAGGATCCTGCGCAAGATCGACCGTCATTCCCAAATGGCCATGCAAGTTGATGATGCCCGGCATGACGTACTTGCCCGGAAGGTGCGTGACCTGGGCGCCCGCCGGGACTTTGAGCTGCGCTTGCGGCCCGACCCACGCTATACGGCCGTCTTTGATGATCACGGCCGCATTGGGAACAGGTGTAGCGCCAGTGCCGTCGATCAGGGTAAAACCATCGAGCACTGTGGTTTCTGCCGATGCGGCTCCGGCGAACGCGATCCACAGAGAAGTAACCAGCAAATATTTCCGATTCATGGACGGCTGGATTGTAGCACAGCGCCGCTCCCGTGGTTTGACCGCGCCCGCACCGGTCTTTTATACTGAAAATTCGTATGTACATCGCGGTATTGATTGTTCACTGGCTGGTCTGCATTTTCCTCGTGGTTGTCATCCTGCTGCAAAGCGGGAAGGCCGCAGACCTCGCCGGAGCGTTCGGCGGCATGGGTTCGCAGACGGCATTCGGGCCTCGCGGCTCAGCCACCTTGCTTTCGAAAGCCACCACGGCTTCGGCGGTGGTGTTCATGTGCACGTCGCTCGCGCTCTCGATTATGGCGACGCGCAACGCCGGCTTGGGCACGACGGTTCTCGAGGGCCAGACGCCGGCCAAGCAATCCGCGCCAGCGAATCCGCCGGCTAAGAAACCCAGTGTGACGCCGACCATGCCGGGCGCACCGGCTCCATCCGGTAACCCGGCACAGACGCCGGCACCAACCAAGAAGTAGTTTCCACCGAATGCGGAGGTGGCGGAATTGGCAGACGCACTAGCTTGAGGTGCTAGCGGGAGCAATCTCGTGGGGGTTCAAGTCCCCCTCTCCGCACCAAATAAATCAGTAAGATAGGGCGCTCGCCCGGACGCGCGAGCGGGTAGTGGGGTCTAGAGCACCATTACCCGCGAGCGGCCTTCGCTTTTGAGTGGTATGGTTTTTGGCACGGTTTGATGATGTCCTGTTGGAATGGGCGCCACCACAGGGCTGGGACTATCCGGAAGCGAGGCAACATCTGGTACGTGTCCTATTGGGTCGAGGGAAAACAGTACCAGAAGTCATCGCATTCCTCCGATACAGGGAAGCCAAGAAGCTGCGCGATCAGATCCTTGGGCGCAAAGCGCGCGGCGACAAGAGTCAAGCCCCATCTCGGCCAGGTTCGACTGCGCCTATGTTATTCATTCTGGTAGATTGGCATTCCTCGTTTCTGCGTTCATCCTCCCGGCACGCCGTCCCGGCCAAGTCTCGTCCCACTCGCGGGCAAGCGCAGTTCCAAGAAGGCATTGACACGTGCGGCTCTTGCCCGTTCTTTTGGCTTAAGCGAAAGTCGAGAGGCCACGGAATGCGATTTCCAACAAGACTCTCGTCAAGGTCGCGGGGCCAGCACCTTTTCACCACCAATAGCAACCCGTAATATGTAACGCGCGCGTGCCTTGCGTAAAGGTGCCTTCAAACCGTCCCTTCAGTTTTCGTGTTTTTCTAAGCCTTTCTAAACGATCCTATATTCCTCGCCGATTTCGTCTAGTTCTCCTTGCTGGGCGTAGTACCGGTTTGAATGGGACCTGAGAGGCGCGGCTCAAAAAAAGTTTTTGCCCGAGTAATGCTGGGGCTGTGCCCCGATACTAGTGGACGGTCTCACCGGCCGCGCAGTATGGCCAGCGCTCTCTCGATCTCCTGGTCGTTCGGCTTTAACTTCTGTGCGTCGACAAGTTCCTGCCGCCCCCTTTTGGTGTCGCCCGACCGGCAGTAAATCAATCCCAGATTCTTGTGGAGGTCTGCGCGCGAGCGGCAATCGCCGCAGACTTCGATTGCCTCCTTAAGCTGGGCAACCGCCTGCTGCCAGTCCCGCGCGGCTGCGGACGCAATCGCGAAGTTTCCGAGAGTCTCGGCGCGGTCCGTAATCTGGCGCTGATGCTGCAATGCGGAAAATTGCACTTGATAGCGTTGGGACTCGGACGGATCGGACTTTGCCAGCGCCCGGGAGAGATTGTAAAGCGCCTGCGCGTGTTGCGGATCAACCTCCAGCACGCGTTTCCACCGGGCAACGGCCTCTGCGGTTTTTCCCAGCCGCATCTCTTCCTGCCCCAATGCGAAAAGCGCGTCCGTGTTTCGAGGCTCCAGGGCCACCGCTTTCTCCAGCAGTGCAGCGGACTCTTTCGCATGGTCCGCCTGCTTTTCGATGATCCCGAGCAGATAAACGGCGCTGGCATTACCGGGCGAAAGCTGGACCGCGGTTTCCAGTTCCGGCTTGGCTTCCTCATTGCGGCGCAGATCGAAAAGCGCGCGGCCCTTGTTGTAGTGAGCGGCCGGTGAATCGGGCGCAAGTCGGACGCTTTCCGAAAATTCATGGAGCGCGGCTTCCAGATTGTACTGGTCCGCCAGCGCGATCCCCAAGTTCAGATGCGCCTCGGGAGACGTCGGGGTTAGGGAAACCACTTTTCGAAGAGTCTGGACGGCTTCGTCGGAGTGTCCCAGGCGCGCCTCAACCATTCCAAGGGCGGTCAGCGCGCCGGTGTGATTTGGTTCGATTCCAATTGCATTCTGGATTTCCTTTTCGGCCTCCGAAAACCGGTTCTGGCCAGCGAGGATCAAACCGAGATTCACGCGGGCCTGCGCGTACTGGGGATTGTTTTCCACCGCCTGGCGAAACAGGGCTTCGGCGTCTTTCGATTTTCCCTGCTGGCCATAGAGCACTCCAAGGTTGCTCTGGGCCTCCGCATATTGTGGGTCGAGCGCGAGCGCGGCCTTTAAATGCCGCTCGGCAGCGGCTGAGTTTCCCTCCTCGAGGTCCAGAAGCCCGAGCTGGTTCTGCGGCAGAGAGAGCTTGGAGTCCAGCTCGATAGATTTTTCCAGTGCGCGGCGCTCGCCCGCGCGGTCATGCAACTTGTCGAGGGCCAGCGCCAGGTTGTAATACGTCCGCGCGTTGTTGGGATCCTGCTCGAGAGACTGGCGATAGATTTCGGCAGCATGCGCCGCGTCCCCGTTCCGGAGATATTCATTGGCCTGGCTCGCGCGCGTGCTGGCGACATTTTCATCCACGCTTTCGCGCTTCTGTTTCTCGAAGGCTTTCAGCTCCGCATTGGCGCGATCATATTGCTGTAAAGTACGCAGAACCGCAGCGAGCTGAAAGCGCGCCTCGGCCGAGTCAGGTTTTAATTCCAAGGCTTTCTGCAGATGCTCCTGCGCTTCCCGCGGTTTGCCCAGTTTCGCCAGCACGAAACCAAAGTTGTATTGCGAATCATAAACGTCGGGCTTCATGCGTATGGACCGCTCGAGCTCCTTCGCGGCTTCGGCGAATCGCCCTTGGCCTCGGTAGGTGATGCCTAGAAATTCGAACGCCTCGAAATCGTTCGCATTGCGGCGCGCATAATCTTCTATTACCGGCTGGGCCTCGTCGTAGTCACCCAAAATCGAGAGCGCTTTCACCATGGCCAGACGCGCGACATCATTCGACGGGTCGAGCCGCAATGCCTCCTTGTATTCAGCCACCGATTCCCGAAAACGCTTCTGCTGCGCATAAATAGTGGCCAGATTGAAGTGCGCCAGCGCTGAATCGGGCTCTGATTTCGCGAGGGCAGCCAGGATATCGATAGCGTGGTCCGGATCGCCGTTCTTGGAAAGGGCAATCGCCAGGTTTATTTTCAACCCCGCGTCCTCCGGCGCGTTCTTCAAATACGAAATGGCCGCGGAGTACCGTTTTTCCTCGATCAAGACTTTGCTGAGGCCATCCAGGGCGTGGATTGAGCGCGGCTCTATCCTGAGCGCGGCTTTGAACTCGGCTTCTGCTTTTGCAAATTCAGCGAGATTTTGTAGCGCCGTGCCCAGCGCCAGCCGGCCAGTGAAAAAATCCGGCTTCCGGCGAACTGCGAGCTCCAGCTCGCGCGCCGCACGTCGAGGATCGCCGGACTCCAGAAGCGCCAGACCCAGATTGAGATGCGCCTCCCAGAAGTTCGAATCGAGCCGCAATGCCGATTGGAACGCCGAAATCGCGCACGGAAAATCCCGCTGCTGTGCAAACCAGGCGCCTGCCGCATCATAAGCGCCGGGTGTCGGCTGGCTTTTCAGAGCGCGTTCCAGATCGTCCGGCGCTTTGCACGCGGGATTCTGCGCAGCCGCCAGGCAGCCCGCCCAAAACCAACCGGTTATCCAAAGCGCGAACCGCATCAGGAACCAGTGTACCCGCACCGGAGAGATTTCAATTGTGCTTCACGGCCTTCTCGAGCAGCCCCCGCATGAACCCGTCTTCCGGAAAGAGTTCGACGTAGCGCTCCATCGTTTGTTTCGCCTGCGGGTACCGCTTCAGCGCGATAGAGCGCATCGCCAGCATTTTATATAGGACCGGCGTGTAGGGATGCCGTGCAACCCCGTCCGCAAGCACACGCACGGAGTCTTCGAGTTTGCCGAGGCGCGCCAGAGCATCGGAAAGATCCGCGTAGACTGTATAGGCGTGATAGCCGCCGTCAATGGCCCGCGACAACTGCTGACGAGCTCCGGCCGCCGCTTCCGGGGAGGGATCCTGCAACAATTTGCGGCCCAAAGCGGCCTCGACAAATGGGTCGCCGGGCATCTCGCGCGCGAGCTGGTTGAGCAGCTCCAGATAACGCTCGCGGAACTTCTCCCGGCCCTCCATCAGCTCTCCATAAGCTTTCAGCATTGTGATTTTGGGCGCCGCGGTGCCATTTGGCGGCCGGTTCAACTGAACAAGCTCGAGTGAGCCAGCGCTTTGATTCTCGGCTTCTTTCCCCGGGCTCGCTGGAATCCGATGGTTCGTGAGCGCCGCATGCGAAATCAGTCCCGTGTTTCGTTTGGGCATATGGCATGCCGTACAATCGTTGTCCCGCGCCAGCCTCTCTTTCACTGGAATCTTGCAGCTGCGATCGGAGTGGCATGTGAGACATTTGCTCCGGTACCACGCGACCGCCGATTCGCCTTGTGGAAACCGGTGCGGGTCGTGGCAGGTGAGGCAGCTCAATCGGCCGCCGCTGGCCTTGAAACATCTGCTGGCCGCCATCGCGGAATGATGTTCGAGAAGATCGCCTTCCCCTCCGGACGCAACCTTGAATATGGCGAGGGTGTCATTGAGAGGCGTTCCCGGTCTGAAGTCTGTGTAGTCTTTTCCCGGCTGAAGAATACGCGCATCGCCTCGCTGGTGGCACATCATGCAAATGTCTTCGGCGACACGGGCCGGAAGCTTTGCCGGATTGACAATTGAACCACCGGCCTTCAACCCCTTACTGTGTTCTGCAACGTGCAACCCGCCCGGCCCATGGCAGTTCTCGCATCCAATCGCAAGCTCGCGAAAAGCTGGCTCCCGATAACGGCCTTCCTGTTCGGAGACAGGCTGTGGGCGCCCGCTATGACAAGTGATACAGGCCGCAGCCGCAGGGCGGTTGAAACCATAATCGCCGAATTCGTAACCCGGTGAGAGGTCCCACTTCCCGGCGCGCGAATAATAGGAGAGCGGCGCCTGAAACAGATAATCGCCGCGCTTCACGAGATAGGTATACCCATTGACACCCGAGCCGACAGCATATTCAATCTGGAATTTCGTCTCGAAGACACCGGCCTCCGACTCGGACTGATAGATCCGGCCGCCTTCCCGATAAACTTCAAATCGCCGATTCGGTTGAGATCCGCTAACCACGACGGGCTGCGGCACAACATTGAGCACCTCCGGGCTGGTTCCCAAGCTCATTGACCGCCCCATCGGCGTCCCGCGATACTCGCGATAAATCTGTCCGTGACAACCCGCGCAAACGGCAGATCCCACATACGCCACGCCGGGCACTGTATTTCGAAGCGCCGGTTCACCGTGCGCGATCCGCACGGCCGGAAACAGCACCGCTACCAGGACTGCAATTGCTGCGCGACCCACGGAGCGTCTTTCTCGCGATGACATAACAGACAGGCGTTCGGGCTCTCCTGCTGTCCGAAACGGAGAGTGCTTTCCGCCCGCGGCTTGTCGTCAATCTGATGTGTGCGAGCCAGGAACAGCAGGCTATTCATGATACGCGGCATGTGACAGTTCACGCACCGGCTACCTTCCGATGATGCGCGGTGGTGGGTGTGCCGCTCCAGATGAGCAGAATAACCGGCATGGCACTGCAGGCACATTTGATCCGAATCGGTGCGGAACTTGAGAGATGTTGGGTTGTCCGGCGCATCCTGCGGATGCGGGTCGTGGCAGTTGCCGCAGTGAACCTCGCCGCGCCGGTAACAAGCTGACCGCATCAGGGCTTCCACGATGAACGTCGTTTCCCGAAAGCGGCCGTCTTTATAGAACGCCCTTCCCGAAAATTCCGCGAGAGGCCGCTCTTTATATCGAGCGACAAAAGACTCTGCGCTGCTCGAATAATTCCATTCGCCGTGACGCCCCTGTTCGCGCACCGCTGATTGCATATGGCACTGCGCGCAAATCGCCACATACGCGCGGTGATCCAGCTTTGGGAAATCAACGGGCGGATCGGATGCCCGCTTGGGGTACGGTTTCCCTTCCGTCATGGCCGACACGTGATCCGCCGAAGGGCCGTGGCACATCTCGCAATTAATGCCGGGCTCCCGAAACGCCATATCTTGCGGCTCATTCGATCCGGGATCGGATGCGAGCTGGCTGGTGTGACACGGCGCGCAATTGAGCTGGTAGTTGGTTGCGCGGCTCATATGATAAAAACCGTTCACGTTGGTCCGCTCCGAGCCCGGCGGATCGATGACCTTCCAATAATTGAGCCACTTGTTTTCGAGCTTGTTGTACTGAAGGGGAAACACCTGAATCCGCCCGTCAGCGAGCCGCGTAGCGTACGCTTGCTGCCACTTGGATCCGATCGTGTAATCCACTCTATATTTTTGCAGGTCACCTTCGAGGCCCTTGGCGCCCAGATAGTGGCGGCCGTTCTCGATCCACATCCACGCTTCCGGTTTTCCGTCGTCGCCGTGAAAACTTAGGTGATTGCCGAAGCGTCCGATCACATTCTCTGGATCGTAAGCGCGAAACATCCGCGCCATACCCGTCCGCTGCCACGCGGCGTGGATCGCGGCGTGGCATTTGCGGCAGGATTCTGACCCGGCATAATGACCCGCACCAGGCGCTCTTCCGGACGGCGAGAAGTTTTCTGAAGGGACTTGCCGGCTCGCGCCCCCACCGGTTTGGTTTAAGCTCTTCTCGGCGATCGCCAGCAGGCGCGCGGTCTCGCGATCGCCTGGGTCTTGTCTCTGCGCTCGTCGGAGTTGCATCACGGCTTCATGCCACAGCGTTTCTCGTGCAGCATCGGATGCCGACAGCGCTTCTTCGGAAGCGGCTCGACCCAGTACAAAATAGCTGGACGCCCTCAATCGCCTTTCGACGTCCGGCCATTCCGCTTCGCCAATCGCCGCAGGGCGATTGAAACGGTCGAGGCACTCGAGCGCCAGCCGCGCGCTTTCCTTGGCTTCGCGCAACTGTTTTTCCTTCCCTTCGACGTCTGCCAGCGGCACCAGCAGCAATGGATTTTCCGGAAGCAGGCGAAGCGACTGGTTTCCGTAAAGGATCGCCGCCGGGTAGTCGTTGAGATCGATACTCGCCTTCGATGCAATTTCGTATACCGTCGCCAGCAGCCATGACTTGGGCCATCGATTTAGAAAATCTTCCGCGAGCACCCGCCGCTTCCCCGGCTGTTTCTCCCTGTAGAGCTTCACGAAGGCTGCACGCTCGCGGCGGTCGCGAATCTGGTCCAGAATCGTAAGCGGCCGGCTTTCCCGCGGCATGACCGCCACGTCGATATCCTGCGCCGCGAGAATGGCGGCCAACACAGTAATCCAGAGCGGCGTGAACCGCATCAGAGGTGAGCCCGTCAACTGCTACGCTATTATACGCGGTGATCGCCCGCCGCATTCCGAGCATGCGAGCCCAGTTGGCTGTTCTCCTGGTTTGCCCATCCGCGCTGCTCTCGGCCCCTGCGCAACCGTGCGCCGGTATCGAGGTTCAGCTCGCGCAAGCCCGGCAGGCGATTTCGCAGAAAAACGCAGACGACGCCGGCCGGATTCTGTCACCGCTGCTCGCTTCCCATCCCGGTTGTCCCGAGCTTCTATTGAGCCTCGCGCGCGTGCGAGGAGTCGAGGGCGATGTGGCGGTGGCGAACGATTTGTTCGTTCGTTACACGGCGCTCGCACCGAAAGATGCGTCCGGGTATTACTACTTTGCCCGATTCCTGTTCAACACCGGAGCCTTCGATCGCGCTGCCGAAGTGACGGAACAGGCTGTTTCGCTCGACCCGAGGTATGCGGCTGCTCTGGTTCTGAAAGGAAAGCTGTTGGGCATGCGCGGGGAAACTGCGGCAGCCGAGCAGACGTTACGGCAGGCCTGCACGCTCGATCCCTCCGATGCCGTCGCCCATTTCGAGCTGGGGTCGGTTTACGACACGGCCAAGCGAAATCGCGAGGCCGTCGAACAATTCGAAAAAGTCGTCGCCATCAATCCGCAGGATCCGGGTGCCTGGGACTACCTCGCGCTGAATCTTGAGCCGCTCGGCGAAATCGATCGCGCAGCGAAAGCGTATCAGCAGGGGCTGGCGGTCAACCAAGGTCCGGGCAAGGATTCATTCCTGGATTACAATTACGGCCGCTTTCTCGCGAAGCAAAACCGGCTCGAAGAAAGTATCAAGCACCTGGATCGCGCGGTAATGGTGGCGCCTGAGATGCGTGCTGTCCGCTACGAGCGAGCCAAGGTCAACTTTCGGCTGCATCATTATCGAGAGGCCAGCGCCGATGCGGAAAAAGCGCTCCAGCTCGCGGATCCGGCCGGGATCATCATTGACCTCCAGGTTTACTATCTGCTCGAGTCGATCTACCGCCGCCTGGGCGAAACCGGACTGGCAGACAAATATGCCGCGCTCAGCCGCAATACTCCGGTGCCGGCGCGCAAACAAAGACAGTAAATCGGGCTTAGTCTCTCAGGTCACAACTCGAGCCCGGTTCCTCCGGCGTCAAGTAAACTCCCTGCCGGACTTTCGCTGGCGCCACAAAACGGTTGGCCAGATGCGGAATGTGCTCGAGAAATATCTTCTCTTGGCCGAGCGCGATGTGATTGAACAGCACCAGATGCTGATGGATCTGCCCCATGTCTCCCACGTGCGGAATCACCGGCAAGGCGAATTTTCGCGCCATAAGGCTCACCGTGAGGAATTCGCTGACGCCTGCCAGCCGCGTGCAATCGGCCTGAACGAACGAGAGCGCCCGTGCCTGCATGAATCCTTTGAACAAAACCCGGTTGGGCACGTGCTCGCCCAGCGCGATCTTCACGGGTGAGATCGCTTCCGCGATCCGCTGGTGCCCAAAAATGTCATCGGGATGTGTCGGTTCTTCAATCCAGTACGGAGACATCGCCGCCAGCGATTTCCCCATCTCGATCGCCTTCGCCACCGTCCACTGCTGGTTGACGTCGAGCATGATCAGCATCTCGGGCCCGAGCGCGTCACGAAGCAAATTCGCCCGGCGTAAATCCCGTTGTTCATCTTGAGAGCCCACCTTGAGCTTGACAGCCCGAAAGCCTTGCTCTCGCGCACGGCGGGCAGACTCCAAAATCTTGCGATCGTCGAATTGGAACCAGCCGATCGAAGTGTCATAGCCAGGGTATCCATCCTTCAGGAGAGACATTCGGGCCGGACGCGACCCCACTTCCTCCTGCACTAGCGCTCGCGCTTCGCGAGCGTCCAGCACGTCTTCCACGTAGCTGAGATCGAGCAGCCGGACTACCTCCTCGGTGGAAAGGTCGAGCAGCAGCTTCCATAGCGGCACGCCGCGAGCCTTCGCCCAGAAATCAAAACAGGCGTTGGTCAGTGAGGCAAGCGCGAGGTGCGTCACGCCCTTGTGCGGTCCGAGCCAGCGGAGTTGCGGGTGATCCGCCAGGCCTCGGAGTACGCTGCCGAAATCCGCCATTAGTGCTTCAATTTCAGATCCGATCAGTTGCTCCCCGAACAGCCTGACGGCGTCGCAAACCAGTTCGTTGCCCGTTCCAAGCGTGAGTGCGATGCCGGTTCCGCGGATGTGCTCACCCGAAAGTTCCGTGACCGCGAAGGCATATTCGGCGCCGGTATGGATGGAATCGGAGCCGGCGCCGCCCTCCAGCGGAAATCGTACGTCTCGTGCGTTCAGCTTTATTATTCTGTCCGAAACCATTGCGCGCGATTCCTCCTGCGTTAGCGGCGATACCCGAGTTCCGCGCCCCCGCTGACTGGCAGAATGCATCCCGTGATGAATCGTGCGCGCTCAGAGAGCAGAAATACGGCGGCATCGGCGACAACGTCCGGCTGCGGACAATAGCCAAGCAGATGGATTTCATCCAGATACTTGCGGATCTCATCCGCGTTTTCCTGCTCGCCGCACCACTTTTCGAGCATCGGCGTCCACACACCCGCCGGACAGATCGCGTTGACCCTGACGCCGAGCGGCGCGTAATCCAGAGCCATCGCTTTCGTGAGCGCGTTCATGCCGCCTTTGGTCGCCACATATGCCGCGTGATCCTTCTGCCCCATAATTCCCACCATGCTGGCTGTGTTCAGGATGCTGCCGCGCGATCGCGCCAGCGCATCGAGGGCGTACCGGCAGGTCCAGTAAACACTTTTCAGGTTCACATTCAGCAACTGATCCCATTCCTCCTCGGTGGTCCGATGCAGCGGTTTGCTTGGATGAGCGATGCCGGCGTTATTGTGCACGGCGTCCAGGCGTCCGTAATGCTTCAGCGTTTCCCGAATGCTCTGCTCCACCTGCTCGCCGTTCGCGACATCGCATTCCACCGCTAATGCACCCGCCAATTCCGCGACGGTTTCCTGCGCTCGCGCCACATCCCGGTCTGCAATCACAACCCTGGCTCCCTCGCGGCTGTAAGCCAGCGCGCAAGCGCGACCGATGCCCTGCGCGCCTCCTGTAACCAGAATGACTTTACCTGAGAGCTCACCCGGCATGCCGGCGTGCGCATTGAGAAATGCGCTCCTCCATCTCCTCCAGGCTTTCTTCTACGCTCTGGCGGCCCGTGAATGCCGCCTGGACCGACCGCCAGAGAATATCTTCGATTTCCGGGAAAAAGCTCAATTTGGGCGGGAACAGTACATGGCGCTTGATGACGTCATCCAGGATGGTCAAACGTTCAGCCGACGGACCGCTCGTCCGTTGTTGAATGCGCGCCATGACACTCCCGCGCACCGGTACGGATCCTCGTTCCGCTTCCGAAATCTGGCGCTCGGGTGAAGTCAAGAACCGGAGCAGTTCCACAGCCTCAGGCTTTTGAGAGCCCGCTTTTGTCAGCGCGAATGTATGGCAGCCGCCGTAAGCGAGTGATTTACCCGCCGGGCCTGCGGGCAATCGTGCGACAGAAAATCTGCCGGCAATCGATGACAGAATTGGATCCAGATACGCACCGTAGTACCCTGGCCAGTCGCACACCATGGCGCACTTCCCGGAACGGAAGAAGGTATGCGCTTCGTCATAATGCCATGCCGGTAATGCGGGTGGGACGAGCCCGTCGCGATAGAGTTCCATCAGGAATTTCAGCGCCCACCTACCTGGATCATTGCGCAGCTTCGGAGCCAGCGATTCCGGAAACAACCGGGCTCCGGCAGACTCGGCAAGTTCATAGAAAGTTCCAAACAGTCCTGAATCCCGTCCGGTAAAGACGAATCCCCAGGTGTCCGGCGGGCGGTTGACGGCGCGCGCGAGATCGCGCAGTTCGTCCCACGTCGCGGGCGCACGGGGCAACAAATCGGTGCGATAGTGCAGCAGCTTGACATCGACGTTTCGTGGAATTCCGTAAAGCTGGCCGCGGATTGTTGCCAGGTCGATTACAGCCGGATAAAAGTCGCCGGCATTTTCGACGGCTGTGGTCAATTCCAGCGGCGCCAGAAAACGGTTTTGCGAAGGCGCGTACTTTGTATGCGTACTGACCAGATCGTAGGGCGGCTGGTCAAAGCTCGCAAGGTGGGCGTTCAGCTCCGGGTGCGGCGCACGGAAGCCAATATCGACACCAATGCCGGTGTCGCGAGTGAAATCTGGAATCGTAGCGTAGGCGGGATCGTACATGCCTCCGGAAATGAGAGCGGCCGAAACAACTCTCATGCCGGCTCAAACCCGCAGTACTTGGATCCCCAGGTCTTGAAATGGCGCAATCATCTCGTCGCTCGCGCCGGTATCGGTGAGGATCATGTTGACCTCGCGGATAGGGCAGACGAGGCACCGGGCAATTTTACCGAATTTAGTGTGATCAACAACCAAAATCCGTTGGCGGGCCTGCCGCGCCAGCGCCTGGTTGACCGCCGCCTCTTCCGTGTGCTGATCCGTTACTCCGTGTTCCGCATGTACGCCATTTGCGCCGAAGAAAAATTTATCGGTGAACAGGGTCCCTGCGAACTCAAGGGCCCGGGGACCTACTAAAGCGAACCAGCTCCCGCTCAGATATCCACCGGAAAGATGCACCCTGATACTCTCCTCCCGGCTGAGTTCCATGGCAACGTGGAGCGCATTCGTCACCACGGTCAGATTTTTCTTGCCGCGGAGTTCCCGGGCAATCTGGTTGCTTGTGGTGCCTGCCGAAATGCCGACCGTCGCTCCATCTTCGATCAACGACGCCGCGGCGGCTCCGATGCGGCGTTTCTCACGGGCCATTCTGTGAAGTTGTTCACGAAACCCGGGGTCGTCCAGAAACGGTTCGAAAGTGGGAGACTCGGCCAGCCGGACCGCGCCATGCTCCCGGCGCACAAAATTCTTGGCCTCCAGCGCGCGCAAATCGCGCCGGATGGTAGCCGGTGAGGCTCCTGTGCGGGCCGCGATCTCTTCCATCGGCGTCCATCGGTCGACAGCCAGCTCTTCGAGCAACTCCAGGCGGCGCCGCTCCACTTTGTCCGCCGTCCGGCGCGCGATTTGCGCTGCTTCGTTTTGTGGATTTTGCAGAATAAACTACTCTCTGGTTATCAATCTTAGCAGTTGGTGCGCCGCGCTCATGTCTATTTGATCATATGATCAAATTATTCTTGACACTAGTACCAATCTGCTATATTCTCACCCAATACCGGGAGCCGGCTACAGGATCCGGGCGGAAGACTATTCACTCCGCGTTCGGGCCCGTTGACGGCTTTGGGTTTCACAAGGGCAAGTTAGTCCGGTTGTTTCATAACAAAATTTCGCCAGGGAGGAAGTCCCGATGACAACGTCGGTTTTCGCGAATTGCAGGTCTTCCCGGATTGGCGCTGCCAGTCTGATCATTTTCTGCTTACTTGCCCCTGCGGCTCTGCACGCCCAACTGTCTACCGCCACGGTGACGGGCATCGTCCGGGACTCGACCGGCGCGATCGTTCCGCAGGCCTCCGTGGTCCTCAAAAACGCCGCGACCACCGCCGAACACCGCACTGTAACGAATTCAGCCGGTAATTATTCGTTTCTGAACATCACGCCAGGGCACTACACGCTCGAAACGAGCGCTCCGGGCTTTCGCACGAATAAGGTAGCCGAGTTCGAGCTACAGGTGAACCAGACGATGACGCAGGATACGGTACTCGAGGTGGGCACCCTGGAGCAGGCCGTCCAGGTGGAGGCGACGGCAGAGGGAGTACAAAGCTCGACGGCAGAGCTCGGGGCGGTAGTCGCGGAAAAGCAGGTGGCGGATCTCCCCCTAAATGGTAGAAATTTCACGCAGTTGCTGACACTGACCCCGGGTGTCGCACCGGTCAGCGTATCTCAGAATTCCGGGGCAGGCAGTTTTGGAACCCCGACCACGGCGGGCGCGCAATACATCTTTCCGGCTATCAACGGCCAGACCAACCGCAGCAATTTCTTCCGTACCGATGGCATCAACAACCAGGGCTCGTTCCTGAGCACGTACGCCGTTCCGCCCATTATCGACACCATCCAGGAATTCAAGGTGAACGCGCACAACGATCAGGCGGAGTTCGGCTCAACTTTAGGTGGCATCGTCAACGTGGCCACCAAATCAGGGACAAACGAACTACACGGGACGGCTTTTGAATATGTCCGGAACGACGCGTTCGACGCGCGCAACACGTTCTTCGACCGCGTGCAGACGTTCCGGCAGAACGAATTCGGGTTCACAGTCGGCGGGCCGGTCTACATTCCCAAACTGTACAATGGCCGCAATAAGACGTTCTTTTATGGCGGGTTCCAGGAGTTCCTGTATCGCAGTCCCGCCAACAGTTATTTCCGCGTGCCGACCGATGCCAACTACAACGGCAATCTGAGCGATATTCCCGGGCAGATTTATAATCCGTTCACGACGAGGGAAGACCCGGCCCATCCCGGGCAGTTTATTCGCGACCCGTTCCCGAACAACCAGATCCCGCAGAGCTTGATCGATCAAGACCTGGTCGGTTTTGCAAAGGCCACGCTGCCTGCCGCCGGTCCGATCCTGAATGGCACGAACAACGCCATCGATACGACGCCCTTTCATCAGAACCAGGAGGAGTATACGTTCCGCGTCGATCAGTCGATAGGCCAGAGTGACTTCGTCTGGTTCCGGTATTCAGCGGCAGCCCAGGACAACATTCAATCCGGAGGACGTCCCGCCCTCCTCAGCAAGACCGAACGGCCCGGCACCAACTACGGAACCAGTTGGGTGCATACTTTCAGCCCCACTTTGGTCCTGCAGGCTCAGTTCGGACATTCCAACGTCCAGGACAACGGTACAACGCGGTTCACTAACAAACCACCGGACATTGGGTTCAGCCCGAACTTCGCCGGGAACTTCATTGGCGGCGCCACCATCGTTCCGGCGCTGAATGTGGACGGTTTCTTCGGCGGCGGCGAAAGCAACGGCTTCAATCCCAATTTCGGCAATATTTGGGAGTGGCGGGGCAATGTCTCCAAAATCATCGGCAACCATACGATGAAATGGGGAGGAGAATGGGCGAGCAACACGTTCGAGTCGCTCTACAACAATGCCAACTCTACCTACTCGGCGCAGCAAACCGGCAACCCCGAGGATTCGTCACAACCGGGCAGCTCGCTGGCATCGTTCCTGCTGAACGTTCCGGACAATGCCGGCCGCCGCAACGTGCACGAAACCACGCGGCTTGGCGGCGTGATGAGCTTCTACTTTCAGGATTCCTGGAAGCTCACCTCGAGACTCACGGTTAATTATGGCATCAGGTACGATCGCACGTTCCAGCCCCCCTACGGCCTGCCGTCGACTGTCGGCCACAACGGCGGCATCGAAACGGGCGAGGTCAATTTCAATGACGGCACCTACGTGCTGCAAAAAGTCCCGCCGACCTGCGCCGAACGCGGCTTTGCTCCGTGCATTCCCGACCCGTCCGGAAAGCTGCCGGATCATGTGGTGGTCGATCCGCGAGGAAAGATCTATCACGATACGACGACAAACTGGGGGCCACGCCTAGGTCTGGCCTACCGGCTGGCGAATCGCACGGCGATTCGAACTTCGTTCGGCATCTTCTACGACAATTGGGCCTCTGTGGTGCAGACCGCGCAGAATTACGAGGGCGCCTGGCCAGATATCGGCCAGCAACTGGCCAACAATCTGAACAAACCGCTGCCAGGAGCGCCACTGCCGACCGTCAAAGGGCAGGATCCGTTCGCGGCGGGAGGCGCGGGACTTTTTCCTGCACCCACCCCATTCAACCAGGTGCAGTGGTTTATGGATCCGTACGCGAAAAACCCGTATTCGATGCAGTGGAATTTCGGCGTTCAGCACCAGTTTACGGACAACAACGTGTTGACCCTGAATTACGTTGGTTCCGGCTCCCGGCGGCTGAATGTGGGCGGCTATTACAATATCGCTTTGACTCCCGGACCGGGCGACCCGCAGACGCGCGCGCTATATCCGTATATTTCGCCGACGTTCTATGACCGTTCGATTGGACGGGGCAGCTACAACGCCTTCCAGTTCCAGTACGAACGGCGCTATACAAAGGGGTGGGCGTATCAGGTGGCGTACACATGGTCGAAGTCCATCGATATCGGCTCATCGGGCTGGTATGGTGTAGAAGGCCAGTCAGTTACTGATCCGTATCACGTCGATCGGGATCGCGGACCGTCGGGGTTTGACCTCACTCACGTCTTTTCGCTCAACATGGTCTATGACGTGCCAATCGGCAAAGGCAAGAGGTTGAGCACCAACAACGCGCTTGCCGACTATATTCTCGGTAACTGGCAGGTGAACACCATCTTTCAGGCCCGCTCCGGGCAGGTCTACAACATCTACGCGAGTGGCGACATCGCCAACACGGGCAACGTCGGGTGGACTCAGTACGAGCGCGCCAATATCGTCGGCAACATTAACGATATTTCGCACCGCACTTGGGCCAGGTACATCAACACCGATGCCGTCCAGATTCCGGCGCAGTACACCTTCGGCAATGCCGGGCGTGACCGGTTCCGTTCCGACCCCTTCTGGAATCTGGATGCATCGATCTTCCGCGCGTTTCCGATCCGCGAAAACCTTCGATTGGAATTCCGGGCGGAGGCCTTCAATGTGTTAAATACCGTGATCTACGGGCAACCGAACAATGATATGGCCGACACCGCCAATTTTGGGCGCATGACCGGGATCGCCAACAATCCGCGCCAGTTGCAGTTGGGCGGCAAGATCATCTGGTAACGCGGGGACGTTCGCCATCAGCCCGCGCGACGCTCGGCCGGGGCGGCCAGTAGGGCGGCTGTATTTGATTTATCATGCTTGACGGCCGCCGGAAGTAGCACGTGTAATATTGCGGCGTGCTCGTAATCGCAAGCATGCGCACGGTTCTATTCTGCAGTTTGGCGCTGATCGCAATGTTTTGGATGCTGGCGGGCGCTTCTCAATCAGCCGCCAAAAAGGAACCAGCCGGGAAAGTGTCGGGCGCGGGACCCATCAATTTTGAAGACCGCCAGGCGCAATCGCACATCGATTTCGTTCTCAACAACAGCGCCACGGAAAACAAGTCGCTGGTCGAGGTTACGCTCGGCGGCGTCGCGATGTTCGATTTTGACAACGACGGCTATCTCGACGTCTTTTTCACCAATGGCGCGCGCATACCGGCGCTGGTGAAAGATAGCCCGGCATTTCACAACCGGCTGTATCGCAACAACCATGACGGGACGTTTACGGATGTGACCGAGCGCGCCGGTCTGGCAGGAATTGGCTACAGCATGGGCGTGGCCGCAGCGGATTACGATAACGATGGCTGGGCCGATCTGTATGTCACGGGCGTGAACCGCAATATTCTCTACCACAACAATAGCGATGGCACGTTCACAGACGTGACCCAACGTGCCGGCGTCACGGGCATTACGGCAGCGGGCAAGAAGCTGTGGTCAGTGGCAGCCGCGTGGCTCGATTACGATAACGACGGCCTGCTTGATCTTTTCGTGAGCAACTACGTCGATTACTCGTTCAGCGATCCGCGTTTGTGCGGCGAGCCGGGCAAGCGGCTCTCTTGCCCGCCCAGCTTCTACCAGGGTCAGCCGTCATTTCTTTACCGCAACAACGGCGACGGCACGTTCACCGATGTTTCCGAAACGACGGGCGTCGGGAAATTCGCCGGTAAAGGCATGGGCGTCGCGATCGCCGATTACGATGGCGACGGATACAGCGATATTTTCGTCGCTAACGACAACGAGCGGAATTTTCTGTTTCACAATCTTCGCGGGAAATCGTTTCAGGAAGTTGGCGTCGAGGCCTCGGTGGCGTTCACCGAAGATGGCGTGCCGGTCTCGAGCATGGGTGCGGACTTCCGGGATTTCGACGGCGATGGGCATCCCGACATCATCGTGACGGCTCTTCAGGGTGAAACATTCCCGCTGTTTTTCAATGACGGCGGCGGCTTTTTTACAGCGGACACTTACCCGGCGGGGATCGGATTTACCAGCCGGAAGATGAGCGGCTGGGGAGCCGGCGCTTACGATTTCGATAACGACGGCGCCAAAGATCTGTTTACCGCCAACTCGCATTCCGACGAAAATATCGGGCGGTATTTTCGCCATTACGCCTACAAACAGCCGGACGCGGTGTTTCGGAACATGGGAAAACGTACGTTTCGCGACGTCACCGCCCTGTGCAAACCGGCCCTTCGCGCAGCCGCGCATCGCGGGGCGGCTTTTGGCGACCTGAACAATGATGGCCGCGTGGATGCGGTCGTGTCGATTATCGGAGCGCCGGCCGAGGTACTTTACAATACGTCTCCGGCGCCGAACCACTGGATCATCATTCAGACGACCGGCACGAAGAGCAATCGCGACGGCATCGGAACACGCATCCGCTTGACGAGCGAATCCGGCGCGGTGCAGTATAACCACGTGACCACGTCGGTCGGTTACGCGAGCTCGTCGGACAAACGCGTCCACTTCGGCCTGGGCGCGGCAAAGCGTATCCGCGAGATCGAGTTGCGCTGGCCGAGCGGCACGGTCGAGACCCTCACGGACGTGGCGGTGGACCAGATCCTGAAGGTGACGGAAAAGTGAGGCGCGGATTTATTTCGAACGTTCTCGACGCCGCGATGTTCGCCCTGTTGATCGGTTACCCAGGCACACCGCAATTTGCCGCGGAAATTGAATTCAACCGCGACATTCGCCCGATTCTTTCCGATCGCTGCTATCCATGCCACGGCCCCGACAAAGGGAACCGCAAAACGAAAATGCGTCTCGACGTAGAGGCGGATGCCAAGGCCGAACTGAGCGGCCATCGTTTTGCGCTGGCGCCGGGCAGCCCTGAAAAGAGCGAGGTTTATAAGAGGATCAGCTCCAGCAACACGGCCGTCCGCATGCCTCCGGCGTACCTGGGGCAGGAAAAACTGCGGGACGAGCAGATCGAGCTGATCCGCGAGTGGATCGCGCAGGGCGCCAAATATGAACGGCACTGGTCGTTCCTTCCGCCCAAGAAGGCGCCGCGGCCGGCGGTCAAGGACACGGAGTGGCCACGGAACGAGATCGACTATTTCGTTTTGAGCAGGCTGGAGAAGGAGGGATTGAAGCCATCGCCGGAAGCGGATAAACGCACTTTGATCCGGCGTGTGACGCTCGATCTCACAGGGCTGCCTCCTGCGCCGGCGGATGTCGATGCGTTCGTGAACGACGCGTCACCCGACGCTTACGAGAAAGTTGTGGACCGGCTGCTGGCGTCGTCCCATTATGCGGAGCGCATGGCCGTGCGGTGGCTCGATGCCGCGCGCTATGCGGACACAAACGGCTACCAGAGCGACGGACCGCGCACCATGTGGCAGTGGCGCGACTGGGTGATCGACGCGTTCCGCCGCGATATGCCCTACGACCAGTTCACGATCGAACAGCTGGCGGGGGACCTGCTGCCGAACCCGACGCTGCCGCAGATGATCGCGACCGCGTTTAATCGCAATCACCGCACCAGCGCCGAAGGGGGAATCGTGGACGAAGAGTTTCGGACCGAATATGTCGCGGACCGCACCGAAACCACGGCAAACGTCTGGCTGGGGCTTACGGTGGGATGCGCGCGCTGCCACGATCATAAATTCGATCCGATCACGCAGAAGGATTACTATTCGCTGTTCGCTTTCTTCAATAACGTGCCGGAGAAAGGTTTTGTCTGGAATTTCGGCAACGAGGATCCGGTAATCAAGACGCCTTCGCCGGACGAGCAGAAGCGGCTCGACGCGCTGGACCGCAGAATCGCCGATGCGCGCCGCGCGGTGGAGCAGATCGAGCCACAGATCGAGAAAGACCAGGCGAAGTGGGAGCGGAAAATCGCCAAGCGCCGGCCGCCGTTCGATTGGACGGTAACGGATGGCCAGAAGCTTTATCTGCCGCTCGATGACGATCGCGGCGGAAAAGTCGAGGGCTGCGGCCCAGCAGCGTGCCGTCTCGCAACGGCGGCGGGAAAATACGGCTCTGCGCTGCGGTTTGACGGCAAATCGTTTCTGAATGCAGGAACCACCGGTCCGAAGTTCGATTACCGCGACCCGTTCACTTTCGCGGCCTGGATCAAGCCGGACGAGCCGAACGGCGCCATTCTTTCACGCGGCGAGGATTATCGCGAGGGACAGCAGCACGGCCTTTATCTGATGGATGGCAAGCTTCGGCTGCATGTAATTTTCCGGTGGACGGACCTCGGGATGCGCGTTGAGACGGCAGAGCCGCTCAAAATCGGCGAGTGGCAGCATGTGGCCGTGACCTACGACGGCGGCATGAAAGCGTCGGGCGTGCGGATGTACGTCAACGGCGAGCCGCTGAAGATGAAAGTGCTGTTCGATCAACTGCTTTGGCCGATCGATACCAAAGAACCATGGCGCATCGGGGCGGGCGGCGGAATGCGATTCAAGGGCCTCATCGACGATGTGCGCATCTACGATCGCGCGTTGAGCGGCGAAGAAATCGGTGTGGTTGCGTTGCTCGATCCCGTTTCGCAGATCGCGGCACGGGCTCCGACAGCCAGAACGGCAAGGGAGCGCGACAAACTCCGGCTCTGCTTCCTGGAGCGATTCGCGAAACCGCGCATCCGGAAGGCCGAGGCGGAGCTGGGCGGCGCTGTCAAGGAACGGAAATCGTTCTACGACACGATTCCGACCATCATGGTCATGAAGGAGATGGATAAGCCGCGCGACAGCTTTATTCTGAAGCGTGGAGCTTACGATGCGCCGCTGGCCAAGGTCACGCCGGCCGTGCCCGCAGTGCTGCCGCCGCTCGATCCGCAATGGCCGAAGAACCGGCTGGGGCTTGCGAAATGGCTCGTTGACCGGCGGAATCCGCTGACAGCGCGCGCCACCGTGAACCGCTACTGGGCCATGCTGTTCGGCATCGGGCTGGTCAAGACGGTCGGGGATTTCGGTTCGCAGGGCGAATGGCCGATGCATCAGGATCTGCTGGACTGGCTGGCGGTGGAGTTCATGGATTCGGGCTGGCATGTGAAGCAGATCATGAAGACGATCGCGATGAGCGCGACCTACCGGCAGTCGTCTCGTGTGACACCGGAAATGGCGGAGCGCGACCCGGAAAACCGCCTGCTGGCGCGAGGGCCGCGCTTCCGCCTGCCGGCGGAGATGATTCGCGACCAGGCTCTGGCTGCGTCTGGGTTACTCGTTGATAAAATCGGCGGGCCGCCGGTGAAACCCTACCAGCCGCCTGGCCTTTGGCAGGAGTTGCAGGACGGGCCGGGATACCAGGAGGACTCGGGCGAGGGCCTCTACCGGCGAAGCCTCTATACATACTGGAAAAGGACCGTGGCCCCACCGAACATGGTGAACTTCGACGCGCCCACGCGGGAAACGTGCGTGATTCGCGAGGAACGCACCAACACACCGCTGCAAGCGCTCGATCTGATGAACGACGTCGCGTATGTGGAGGCGGCACGAAAGCTCGCGGAGCGCATGATAATAGGCGGCGCTAACCCGGAGCAGCGGTTCGACCTCGGCTATCGCCTGGTGCTGGCGCGGCCGCCTAAACCTCGCGAGCAGCGCGCGCTCGCCTCTGTGCTGGAAAAGTTTGAATCGTACTATCGCGCGAGTCCAAAAGATGCCGCCGAATTCATTGCGCATGGTAAGTCGCCCGTTCGCTCCGGCATCGACACCGGCGAACTCGCGGCCTACACCGCCATCGCCAGCATCATTTTGAATTCCGACGAGGCGGTGAGCAAGGAGTGATTTATGGAAAGTGAGTCGGTCTGCCGGATGACTCGCCGTCATTTTTTTGGACGGCAGGCCAAAGGCATCGGGATAGCGGCGCTCGCGGCGTTATTAGGCGAAGAAGCGAGAGGGGCGGAAGGTGCGCACGTTGGCGGGCTGCCCGGCCTGCCGCATTTCGCCCCTACCGCGAAGCGCGTGATCTACCTGTTTCAGTCCGGCGGCCCCTCGCAGATCGAGACCTTCGACTATAAACCACGGCTCGCGGATTTTCAGGGCACAGACTTGCCGGCATCGGTGCGCATGGGGCAGCGGCTGACCGCCATGTCCGCCACGCAGTCGAGTTTTCCCGTGGTGCAGTCGAAATTCCAATTCAGCCGGCACGGACAGAGCGGGGCGTGGGTCAGCGAACTGCTGCCGCACACCGCGAAAATCGCGGACGATCTCACGTTCATAAAATCCGTGCACACCGAGGCCATCAACCACGACCCCGCCGTAACTTTTTTTCAAACGGGCGCCCAGATCGCCGGACGACCCAGCATGGGATCGTGGGTTTCGTACGGAATCGGTTGCGACACTCAGGATCTGCCGGCTTTCGTAGTGATGATCTCGCCGGGTCAGGGAGGCTCGGGCCAGCCTTTGTACGACCGGCTCTGGGGAAGCGGGTTTCTGCCCACGCGATATCAGGGAGTGAAATTTCGTTCAGTGGGAGATCCTGTGCTGTACCTTTCGAACCCGCCGGGTCTGCCCGCGGAGCAGCGGCGCCACTATCTCGACGCTCTCAAGGAAATCAACGAGAGCTCGCTGGACGACTTTGGCGATCCGGAAATTGCAACGCGCATTGCCCAGTACGAGATGGCGTTTCGCATGCAAAGTTCGGTTCCGGAACTGGTGGATTTATCCAAAGAACCGGCGCATGTCGTCGCAATGTACGGAGTGGACGCGGCCAAACCCGGTACCTACGCGCATAATTGCCTGCTTGCGCGGCGTCTGGCTGAACGCGGCGTGCGTTTCATCCAGCTTTATCACCGCGACTGGGATCATCACGCCAAGCTGCCCGAAGGGCTACCCAAGCGCTGCCTGGAAACCGATCAGGCGACTGCAGCGCTCATCCAGGATTTGAAACAGCGCGGCTTGCTCGATGACACGCTCGTCATCTGGGGCGGAGAATTCGGCCGGACGGTTTACTGCCAGGGCCGGCTGACCAAAGACGATTACGGACGCGACCATCACCCGCGCTGCTTCACCATGTGGATGGCAGGCGGAGGCATTAAGCCTGGCCTGACCTACGGCGCGACCGATGACTACTCTTACAACGTCACCGAGCAGCCCGTGCACGTGCACGACATCCAGGCCACCATTCTGCACTGCCTGGGCATCGACCACACGAGACTCACTTACAAGTTTCAAGGCCGGAATTTCCGGCTGACGGACGTGCAGGGAGTCGTGGTTAAACCGGTGGTTAAAGCTTGACTCAAATGATGAAAGCCAAGGCATGAGCGATCCTATCTCTCGCCGCGGAGTACTTGGCATGCTGCCGGCGGCGTTTGTTCGGCCCGCGCTTTCTTCCGAACCGGGTGACAGCCGGACCGCCCGGTACCGCGCGGCGAAATTCGGCATGTTCATTCACTGGGGACCATATTCGCTGGCAAGTGTCGAAGCTTCGTGGCCCATCATGACACCGAAGCCCGGAACGATCAGCGAAGCCGAGTACGTGGCGCTGCCGAAGCGCTTCAATCCGCAAGATTTCGATCCAACCGCCTGGATCCGTCTGGCGCGCGCTGCCGGGCAGCGCTACATGGTGTTCACCACCAAACACCACGACGGGTTCTGCATGTTCGATTCGTCCTACACCGACTACAAGATCACGCGCACACCATACGGGAAAGACATCGTCAAGCAACTCGCGGACGCCTGCCGCCGCGAGGGCATGCCGCTCGGCTTCTATTACTCGCCGCCGGACATGCATCATCCCGCTTTCCGCGATACTTCCAAACCCGCATCGCAGAACTGGAACGGCGAGCCGCAGCGCGCCGAGTGGCCGCTTTACCTCGACTACATGGAACTGCAATTAACCGAGCTACTGACACGTTACGGCGATGTCGCGATCATCTGGTTCGACGGGTTGGGAAACCAGGAAAAATACAACGGCCGGCGGTTTCTGGATTTGATCCACCGGCTACAGCCCGCGACTCTGGTGAATAACCGGATCGGTCTCGACGCCGACTACGAAACCCCCGAGCAGTTCATCCCTAAAACCATTCCCACCCGCGGCCATCGCATCCTGGGGCTGGAGCGGGAACAGGCCGCTCAGCCGGAAAGGGCGGTTCCCCGCCCCGAAGATTTCCGGCTGTGGGAAACCTGCATGACGATCAATAACACTTGGGCGTATAACAAGAACGATCGGGCGTTCAAGCCGGCGGCAGAGCTTATTCGGGCCCTGGTCGAGGTCACCAGCCGGGGCGGAAATTTTTTGCTGAACGTCGGCCCATCACCGGCAGGAACGATCCAGCCGGAGTTTCAGGAACGTTTGCTCGCCATCGGCAAGTGGCTCGATCGTAACGGCGATTCGATCTATGGCACCACCTACGGCCCGATTCAGGGCCTGGAGTTTGCGCGGACCACCGCGAAGAACAACAATGTCTACGTGCACGTGTTGAACTGGCAAAGCCCGAAGCTGGTATTGCCCTCGGCGGGAATGCCGAAAATCCGCTCGGCCGAGTTGCTCGATGGCGGCAAACAACTCGAGTTCCGGCAGAGCGAGCATACGATTGAAGTCGATACACCGGTACAGCCGCCTGATTCAACGGTGAGCGTAGTTTTGTTGCGCTCGGCTTGAGCAGGAGTAGGTCAATCTCGAATTTAAGGAGCAAGACAATGTCCACATCCGGAATGACCAGACGGAATTATCTAGCAACGCTAGGTGCGGGAGCCACGGCGGCCGCCGCCATCACCAGCATCGGCTGCAAGCAGGCTCCGGTAGAGGCGGAACAGACCGAAAAAGCTGACCTCACACCTCCGCCCGACCATGAACGCAGAATCCAGTGGTGGCGCGAGGCCAAATTCGGCATGTTCATCCATTGGGGACTGTACAGCGTCCTCGGACGCCACGAGTGGGCCATGGAAGAAGAAGGGATTCCGGTTGCCGAATATGAGCAGCTGGCCAAACAGTTCAAGCCCAAGCCCTATCCGGCGCGCGACTGGGCGAAGCTCGCCAAACGGGCCGGCATGAAGTACATGGTCATGACCTCGAAACATCACGAGGGTTTTTGCCACTTCGATTCCAAGCTGACCAATTACTCGTCCCCCAAGCAAGGCCCCGGACGCGATCTGGCCAAGGAATTTCTCGACGCCGCCCGCGCCGAAGGCCTCCGCTGCGGCTTTTATTATTCGCTAATGGACTGGCACCATCCCGACGGCGCCCGATGTGCGACCGACGAACAGGCCCGCCGCCGGTTCGTCGATTATATTCACGGGCAGATCCGGGAGCTTTGCACCAATTACGGCAAGCTGGATGTTCTGTGGTACGACGTCGCCTGGCCGCTCGACGCCAAAGGCTGGGAGTCGCAGAAGATGAACGACATGGTGCTCTCGCTCCAGCCCGACATTCTCGTCAACAACCGCAACCTCCTGCCGGGCGACTTCGGAACTCCGGAACAGGAAATCGTGGCGGCCAAGCAAGGGCGCGATTGGGAAGCCTGCATGACCATGAACGACAGTTGGGGTTATCACAAGGCCGATGACGATTGGAAAAGCCCCAAGACCATCGTTCGAAACCTGGTCACCTGCGCGCGCGACGGCGGAAATTATCTTCTGAATATCGGCCCCAAAGCGGACGGATCGATACCCGAGGAGTCGGTGCGCATTTTGGATACCGTTGGCGCCTGGATGGACAAGAACAACAGTACGATTCACGGCGCAGAGCGATGCAACGTGCGGAGTTCGGAAGTCGCAAACTTTACGCGAAAAGGCAACACGCTGTATATTCACGTGCATTTCTGGCCGGGCGAGACCGTATCCATCGGCGGGTTGCAGACGAAAATCAAATCGGCCAAACTGCTGGCCGGCGGCAAGCCCGTGCAGTTCAAGCAGGAAGAATTCCGCGTGCAATTTACCGGTCTTCCTGCAGCGGCGCCGGACAATCCTGTCACTGTCATCGCAGCCGAATGCGAGTCCGAGCCCACGCAGGATATGCTGCACATCCGCAAAAACCGGCCGCGGCGCGAAGTAGGCATCTGACTGAAGCAGGCGGCTTTCCCCGAGCGGTCGGATAACCTCACACCTCGAAGTCGTCGGGTGTTACATGCTGCTCGTAACGCCGCGTCACCGCACCCGCCGGATTCGCAGCGCGATATCCACGGTGTGCTCCGGTGTCGAGACCGTCGCCCTCCCGCCGGCAATAGCTATGGTCCCGGCTACACCTCCCGTCGCCGCATCCACCCATTCCGCCCGGTACGTGCCCGCGGGCAAATTCAGCTTTAGTTGCTCCCGATATTTTCCGGGCGTCACCGTGTACACGTAGGGCTCGAGCTTGCTGTGGTGATGATACAGCGCGTACTCCTCGCCCGGCCTGCTGATTCCCCGGTAAAATACGCCCTCCGGCAAGCCGCCCGCAACAAAGCTGCGGTCCGGCCGCATCCGCATGAAATCCAGGCCCTCGATGAACTGCTTCAATGCCTGGATCGTCTTCAGCACCGGCAGATTCGCCGCCGCCTTTCCCGCCGGGTCGCTCGCCGAAAACATGCCGTTCAGATTATTGAAACTCGATCCGCCGCCCACCATAAACTCCCATGCTTCCACCCGCACATCGGCGGCTTTATCGCCTTTGTACCAGGAATCCAGCGGATAATACCCGGTCTCGTTCAAATCGATCGGCTTGTTCCGCCCGTAAACTTCATCGAGCGCCTTCAATCCCCCGACCTGTTCATCCGGCGTCAGCCACATGTATTGCGTCACGATCACGCTGACCTTCGGGTTCGCCGTGAAATCGATCGGCCCGCCGCTGGCCCCTTGAAACTGCTGGCCCAGCAGATGCTTCTTCGGCAATCCCTCTTCGGTGCGATCGACCAGGTCGACTAGATGCCCGATCCACGGTCCCGCCAGCGCGCGCGGCGTGCCGTAAGAGAACGGCTCGTCGCAGATCTCGAGAATGACGTTGTCGAAGCCGTTCACTTCCTCGACAATCCGCCGCACAAAATCGTCCTGCCGCCGCAGCAGCGCAGGATGCCGCAGCGTCTGCACTTCGTTGCAATCCTCGATGCGTTCCTCCTGCTGGATGTTGTTCTTCCAGTACAGGGGCGACATCGGCCAGCTTCCTTTGTTCTGCGCGTTGAAAAAACAGACCTCCACCACGATTCCCCGCGCATCGGCCTGGGTGAGAAAGTCCTTCAGCCGCAGGAAATATTCCGGATCCCAGCGGTCCAGGTCGAACCGGTTCCCTCCGGACCGGTAACCCGGGGAATCGCTGCGCGGCCACGGTTGGATCAGTTTTCCCGGCTTCGGGGCCAGCGTATTCTCCAGGTGAAACGCCCCTTCCGGCTCCACAAATGCCGCCGGGTATATCCGCGTGTAGTTGAGGCCGTAAGATTTCAGCGCGTCGAGATAAGCTTTGTAGTCGAAGTCCTTGTTGATCACCGCACCGTAATGCTCGGCGGAGGTCACCAGTACCGTGGGCCGGCCGCGAAACAGATAGTAGTGCGGATTGTCCGGATGAGAGCGGATCGGTTCCGCGAACGCCGCATTCATCGCGAGCAGCAATATCAACGGCCAGACCAGTTTCAACTTCTCACCTCCTGCCCGCATGGAATGTACGCTCGAAAGCCTGCCTGTGGTGCACACCACGTTGTCTGAATGGATTGCCGCCCGCTACGAACCGCCGGCAACAACCGCCGGCCGGCTCAGCAAATGAGGAGGCGCGGCGCTGTGATCGCCTTGCCGGGTCCCGCCGTTCGCCCGCGATTTGGCGCGATAGCCCGCCGGTGTCGTTCCCACCAGTCTTCGAAACACCGTTCCGAAATAACTCTGGTCGCAGAACCCCATCTCCTGGCTGATCTCCGACACCGCTTTATCGGTCATCGCCAGCATCGCCTGCGCCCGCTCGATGCGGCAATGATTCAGGTAGGCCATGAACGATTGCCCCGTCGCCCGCTTGAAGAAGCTCATGAAATGCGATTCGCTCATCCCGCAGATGCGCGCCGCGTCCTCGACCGGCGTGGGCTCGCCGAAATGTTCTTCCAGGTGCTCGAACAGCGGCCGCAACCGTTCGAGCGCGCGTTGCTGCCGCTCAAACGTCTCCACCGTTCCGGCATAGGAGGCGTACTGGTTCACCAGCAGAATGAGAATCATCTTGAGGTACGTCTTGACCGTTAGCCGCGCCCGCGGAGTGGCCGCCGGCAGTGCCCGGCGAATCCGCTGCATCAGGTCGAAAATTTCATTCGGAATCCCCGTCTCGGCCGCCACCACATGCGGGAAGTGGGCATCCTGCAGAAGAAAGGGCGTGAGATATTCCGCGTTCTCCGGGCCGCCCTCGGCGCGGATCAAATCCGGCTGAAAAAAAAGAACCGCCAGAGTCAGCGGCGGCTCGGAGCGGCATTCGAAACGGTGATAGAGCGTGCTGCCCACCACGGCCAGATCGCCTTCGTTGAGCGGCAGCGTGCGGTCCTGGATCTCCAGCGTGGCCGTCCCGCCGCACAGGTATGCCAGTTCGAAATACTCGTGACGGTTCTTGCGCACATTGTGCCCGCCCCCGCTGGTCAGAAACCGGACGTCAATCGGAAACGTCGGCTCGAACGGCCAGACGTGAATCCCCTCGGCGTTGATTTGCGGCTCAACGACGCGGAACACGTCCTCACAGAGCTTTCTTGGGACCCGCACGGTGGACATTATTCCACGCGCCTTTCGTGAGGGTCAACCTGCCCTAGGCTCAGGCTACGGCAGAATCTCCTTGTACAGCTTGACCTCGAAGCTTTCCACCAGCCCCGGCCGGACGTCGTCGAAATAATGCGTAATGTACGGCATGGCGCAGTGCTTGTCGAAGGTCTTTTTGTCCTTCCATTTTTCGACGAACGTGATCCACCGCGGGTCGTCCTCGCGCTGGTTCAGCTCGTAGCGCAGGCAGCCCGGTTCTTTGTGCGTCGGCTTCATCAGCCCGTGAAGTGCCGCAATGAGCTCGTCTGTCTTGCCTTCTTTGGCGCGGAATTCCGCGACGCAGACTACCTGCGTCTTTTGTTTCTTCGGCATTGTTAACTCCTGGTGTGTAAAGCCGGCGGCGCGGAGCCGGTTCTTAGGGCGTCCTTTTTCAACGACAGGTACAGCTCGTAAGCTTTGTCGGGTTTCTCCTGGTCGTGTACCACGGCTCGCACCGCCTGAATCATCGCGATCGGCGCATCGCACTGGAAAATATTGCGGCCCATGTCCACGCCCGCAGCGCCCTGGTCGATCGCTTCGTACGCCATTTTTAACGCGTCGGGTTCAGGCAGTTTTTTCCCGCCCGCGATCACCAGCGGAACCGGGCATGCCGCCGCCACGCGCGCAAAGCCGGGCTCGCAATAGTACGTTTTCACGAAGTGCGCGCCCATCTCCGCGCAGATGCGCGTCGCGAGGCCCAGATACTTGGCGTCGCGCGCCAGTTCTTTCCCTACCCCGGTCACCGCCAGCGTCGGAATACCGTGCCGGTTGCCCGCATCCACCGTTTTAACCAGGTTGCCGATAGTCTCATGCTCGTGATGGCCTCCGATATAGACCTGCACCGCCAGCGCCGACGCATTGAGCCGCACTGCATCCTCGATATCCACGGCCACCAGTTCGTTCGAAAGTTCCTTCAAGATGCTCTGTCCGCCGCTCGACCGCAGTACCACCGGTTTCGACATCTCCGGCGGAATCGATGTGCGCAATGCGCCGCGCGTGATCATCAGCGCGTCGGCGTAAGGTACTAGCGGCGCGATCGCGATATCGATGCGCTCGAGTCCGGTCGTGGGACCCTGGAAATATCCGTGATCCACCGCCAGCATCACCGTTTTCGCCGTGGCCGGATGGAATATCCGCGCCAGCCGGTTCTTCATCCCCCAGTCGAGCGCATTGCTTCCCTTCAGAAAGAACGCGTTCGACTGCTGAGGAACTCCGATGTGATAGTTTTTCCCGTCCTGAATGTCATCTGAATCAGGCATTGACCGATTCTCCTTTTGCTCCTTCCAGCCCCCGATAGAAACCCTGGAACAGCAGACCCGTCGATGCAGCCCCCGGGTCCACATGCCCGCGCGTTTTCTCCCCGAGAAATTTCGCCCGCCCGTACCGCGCCGTGAGGTTCCGCGTCGCCTCGGCCCCTTCGCGCGCCGCGCCCGCCGCATCCGCCAGCGCCTCGGTCACGCTCTTACCCGCTTCCGCCGCCGCGCGCAGCGCCGCAATCGCCGGCGCCAGCGCGTCCATCATGGTTTTATCGCCGGGCTGCGCTTTGGTTTGCTGCCGCACCGCAGCCAGGCCTGCCTCGAAGATCGCCGCCAGGTCCCTGGCTCCCGCCGGAGCGCCGCACGCCGGAGCATCCGCCATCCCGCCGAAGAAAACCCCCAGCAGAGAGCTCGACGCTCCGCCGTCCACGCCCAGCACGCTCCATCCCGCCTCCTGCAGGCAGGTCTTCAGATCTTCCGGACCGCCCGGCGCAAACGCCTGCTCCAGCCGCTCCACCGTGCGCAGCATCGTCGCACCGTGATCGCCGTCGCCCGCCGCGCAATCCAGCTCGCTCAGCATGGCATGCCGCTCCCGGATCGCCGCCGCCGCGCCCGCAATCATGTGCGCGAAATCGTCTTTGGTAATTCCTGTCATCGCACGACGAAATACGGCGCGTCGCTAGGCGCGTCCCACAGCCGGATCAGCTCCGGGTCCATGCGGGCGATCATCATCTGGAATCCCGCCTGCTCCTGCGTGGTGATGAACTCGCCCAGTTTGCTCCGCACCGGCTTGATCCCCCGGGCGGCCAGAATCTGGTGCATCCGCCGGAACAGAATGAACAGTTCCATGAGCGTCGTCGCGCCCGCGCCGTTGAGGATCACCAGCAGTTCTTCGCCTGCCTTCACTGCCAGGTCTTTGAGAAGCATTTCCAGCATGATCTCCGCGGTCTCATCCGCGCTCTTCAATTTCATGCGGCCGGTGCCCGACTCGCCATGCTGTCCCATGCCGATCTCCATTTCATCATCGCCCATTTCGAAAATCGGCTGGCCCGTCGCCGGATGCGTCGCCGTCTGCACCGCCACCGCCAGCGTCCGCATGTTCTGTCCCATGCGCTCGGCAATCTGGAAGCAGGCCTCCAGCGGCTTGCCTTCCTCCGCCGCCGCGCCCGCTACTTTGTACACCGGCAGGAAGCCCACCAGCCCGCGCCGATCCTCGGGGTTCGTTCCGCCAGAAATATCCTCGTGCGTCAGGGTCATCTTCACGTTCAACCCGTCGCGCTTGGCCATCTGCATCGTGAGGTTGGCCGAAAGCACGTCGCCCGCGTGGTTCAACACGATGAACAGAACCCCCGCGCCGTAATCCGCCAGCCGGATGGCTTCCAGGCACCGGGGTGCTCCCGGCGCCGCAAAGATCTCGCCCGGCACGCTCACGTCCAGCATGCCTGTGCCCACAAACCCGCTCAAGCCCGGTTCGTGCCCGCTGCCTCCCAGCGTGACTACCCCGACCTTTCCCCGCGTTTTGGGTGTGGCGCGCGCCACCAGCTTATTGCCCACCAGCTTGATCTGCTGCGGATGCGAAAGGGCGAATCCCTCGAGCAGCTCCGCCACCACGTTTTCCGGCTTGTTGATGAACTTCTTCATCTTCATCGCGTCAGCTCCTGCTATCTCATTCGTAATTCGCGGGGTCGGGCAAAACAATCGGCTGTTGAAAGCCTCGGGTATGGCTGGCCAGAACAAACAGCCCCACCACAAACCATATGCCGCCGGCGATCTTGGCCGGTGCGCCCAAGCCCAGCCAGATGATCGTGCAGAACAGGAATCCCAGCGCCGGAAGAACAATATCCTCGAAAAATTCCCTCGCGTGTCCTTCCGCGCGGCGCACCCAAAACTGCCACATCACCGCCAGGTTTACCCCCATAAATCCCAGAAATGCCCCGAAATTCAGGATCTCGGCCGTCGTCTCGTAACTCATCACCAGCGCGCCCACATAGGCCAGTATCCCGATCAGCCAGATGTTGCGGTTCGGCGTGTTGCGCACCGGATGCAGATGCGCAAAGAAGCGCCGCGGAATGACATCGTCGCGCCCCATCCCGAACAGCAGCCGCGCGGCGCCCACCTGTGTCGTCATTCCCGCGCCGATATTGGCAATCACCAGCAGAATCGCCATCGCCTGAAACAGCCAAACTCCGCCGACTCGCCCGGTAACTTCAATGAACGCCGTTTCGATATTGGAGTAGGTATTGTAATCCGGCCACACGAGCTGCCCCAGATAGACCAGCAATCCCCCGAAGATGCCGGTAAACGCGCATACCAGAACGGCGGCCAGCATGACGTTCCGCCGCGGATTCTTGACGTCCTCCGCCAGCGTCGTGACCGCGTCGAAACCAAGATAGGTCAGCGCCGCAAACGACGTCGCTCCTGCGATGTCCCGCACGCTGAATGTCGCCGGATTGTAAAACGGCTTCAGCGAAAAGAGGCTCGAAACGCCATGATGCGCCAGCATGTAACGGATCGCCAGGACAACAAAAGTCACCAGCACCGCAAACATGAAGGTCAGCAGCACCTGGTTGGCTCGCGCCGTCGAACGGATCCCTCGCAGATTTAAAAACGTGATCCCGCTGGCGAATAGCGCGGCGCAAATCGGATATGGCAGCGCCGGAACCGCCCGCTGTAAGGCCAGGCTCCCATAGATGACACAGAACACTGGGCTGACCACGTAGTCGAGCAGCATGGCCCACCCCGATACGAAGCCCGCGTACGGGTGTAGCCCACGTCCGACATAGGTATAGGCCGACCCGGCCGAGGGGTATAGTGCCGCCATCCGGCCATAGCTGATGGCGGTCAGCACCATCGCCACCATCGCGGCCAGAATTGTCACCACGGCGTGGCCGTGTGAGCGCAGTTGCGCCAGCCCGAAAACTGTCGCCGGGGCGCTCGGCGTCACCGCCACGATTCCGTAAAGGATCAGGTCCCAGACGGACAACACCCGCCTGAGGTGCCCGACCTTTTCCCGGCTCGTTTCTGGCGCCGCGGGTTGGCTCATCAGGCTATCGCCATACTGCTGGTCTCGCGGCCGGTCCACAAAGGCAGACCATCGGCGGCGACGTCGAACGCTTCCAACTGCCCGAATTCATACTCGGTTACATGAATTCGTTTGCGCCCGGGCAACGCGAACGCCACATTCGTGGGCAGTTTCCCGGCGGTTGGGATCCGCTCGACCACCTCGCCGCGCGGGCTCAGCACGGTCACGTCTTTTTGCCCGAAAACGGCCACAAACAGCCTGCCGTCGGCGGAAAAAGCCATGCCGTCCGGGCCTTTCCAGCCCGGCGGTGCGTCCGGCCGGATCACGTTTCCGAACAGGACCCGCGGGCCGGCGATTTCGCCGTCTTTACGCCCGTAGCGGTAGATATTACCCGTAAGCGTTTCATTTGCATAGAGCAGGCGGTCTGGGCCGAACGCGATGCCGTTCGTAAACTTGATGCCGGTGTCCAGTTTTTTCACGGCTCCCGACCCGGGATCGATGCGGTAGACGCGTCCATCGTACTGGACATTCATGTAGTCCGGACGGATCTGGTTATTGGGCGCGAAATTGTCGATGAAAACGCCGGAATCGGTCATATAAATGGCGCCGTCCGGCCCGAAACAGAGGTCGTTTGGAAACAAGAAGGCTTCGCCGTCACAGCCGGTGGCGACGACCTCCGCCTTTCCATCCATCGTCAGGCGGAGAAGCGAGGGCTGCTTGGATTCGGCGACCCAGATAACTCCTTTAGAATCCACGGCGAGCCCGTTCGGGCGGCCGGTTTTCCGGATAATTCGCTTGTTTTGCCCATCAGCGCTGATGTTCGTCACGCAGCCGCGCTCGGCGCCGCCTTCGACGATCAGCCAGGATCCATCCGGCAGAGCGACGGGACCTTCGGGAGCCATGAATCCGGTTGCAAATACCATGATTGAGCCTCTCGAATATCAGATTTTAGCTGTCTGGCCGCCATCCACGTACATGGCGGTACCGGTCACGAAGGAAGCGTCATCCGAAGCCAGGAACAGCACGGCGTTGGCGAGTTCTTCGGGGCGGCCTAAACGTCCGATGGGATGTGAGTCGGCGAGAGCCTGCAAAGCCTGCGCGGAGAGGGCATTACGGATCATCGGCGTGTCGGTGGCGCCTGGAACCAGAGCATTCACGCGAATTCCCTGCCGGGCGTGGTCGATGGCCATCGCTTTGGTAAAAAGAGTCACGCCGCCCTTGGACGTCACATAGGCGACGGCGTTGGCGCATGCGTCGTGCGCCCCGACGGTCGAGGCTACATTGATGATGGAGCCGCCGCCCTGCCGGATCATGTGCGGCAACACCGCGCGGCAGCATAAGTATGTACCGGTGAGATTAATCGATATCACGCGATTCCAGGCCTGCTCGTCGGTTTCGAGCACGGTTCCGTAGTATAGTACGCCCGCTCCATTGAACAGAATGTCGATTCGTCCGAAGGCCTGAAGCGCCGCGTCGACCATGCGCGCGACCTGCGAGGAGTCGGAGACATCCACGGCGGTGAAGATGGCCTCCCCGCCGGCGGCCTGAATCGCGCCGGCGACTTCACGGCCGACGTCGGCGTTGTAATCCGAGACCGCCACCCGGGCGCCCTCGCGCGCGAATAGCGCGGCCGTGGCACGGCCAATACCGGACGCGCCGCCGGTAATCAAAGCCACCTTATCTTTGAGTCTCATGGGCAATATCACCCGCGCGCGATCACGGCGGCGGACCCCATCAAAGAGTCCTATGGAGGCGGCCGGAATCGCTATAAGAAAACTCTGAAAGAGTTTTGAATTCCCACTGAAATCCCACTCGCCGCTTACCGTGCTGCCGCAACAAAAATTTGGGAGATCGTTACAGACGTTCGCCGTCCGCGGACGAATACTCTACCGTTATGGAAAATGGCGTTTTGCGCTTCGCGGATCAGGTGGCGCTGGTCGTGGGCGGGGCGCAGGGAATCGGGGGGGCGATTGCCGTTCGGCTGGGCCGCGAAGGCGCGCGAGTGGCCATCGCGGACATCGACTGTCCGGCGATGGAGACGACGGTACGCTCCATAATCGCGGCCGGCGCCGATGCGCGCGGTCTGCTCTGCGACGTGCGCGAGTCTTCGCAGGTGCAAGCCATGGTGAAGCAGGCGGTCGAATGGCATGGCCGGATCGACGTGCTGATGTACGTGGCCGGCATTGCGCCGACGGCGCCGATCCTGGAAATTTCCGAGGAGACGTGGGACAACACCATCGATACCAACCTGCGCGGGGCATTTCTGGTGGCGCGTGCCGTGGCTCCGCATATGATCGCGCGCAAGCGCGGCAAACTGGTGTTTATGGCCTCGACCAATTGCTGGGACGCGGAAGCCGGCCTGGGACACTACAATGCATCCAAAGCCGGCGTGTTTCTCCTGGCGAAGACGCTGGCGCGCGAACTGGGCCCGTACGGCATCAACTCCAACGCAGTCGGTCCGGGGTTCATCAAGACGAGATTGACGGAGCCGGTGCTGCGCGATCCGGAATTCATGAAGAAGTATGACCCGTCGAGAGGACTGATCCCGATCGGCCGGTTAGGGACGCCCGAGGATGTGGCCGGGCCTGCGTTGTTTCTGGCATCCGAAGACGCCGGATTTGTGAATGGCGTGTTATTGTTCGTCGACGGCGGCCAACTGGCATAAGAGCGCGGCGGAAGGCATCGCGCGGCCTGCGGCACTAACGGCATTTTCAGGAGAGGAGCAAGCGTGCACCGACGGGAGTTTCTGAAAAAGGCGGGGCTGGCAGCGGGAGCCTGGAGAATGGCCCAGGCGCAGATCGTACGGCCGGCGACAGGACCGCTGCGGGTTCATCCGCAAAATCCGCGCTACTTCGCGGATGCTACCGGCCGGCCGGTGTTTCTCACGGGCGCGCATACGTGGGCCAACCTCCAGGACACCGGCGTTGCGCCGGCGCCGACGTTCGACTGGCAGGCATATCTGGCGATGATGCTCAGCCACAACCACAATTTCATGC
The DNA here is from genome assembly GCA_035280425.1 of Bryobacteraceae bacterium. Classification (GTDB taxonomy): domain Bacteria; phylum Acidobacteriota; class Terriglobia; order Bryobacterales; family Bryobacteraceae; genus QHXW01. The sequence continues at coordinate 81,039 of DATEFW010000025.1, forward strand.
GGCTGTGGGGCTGGCAGCAATCGGCGTGGGCGCCCTGGACGCCGGACAAGATTCTGTTCGAGCCGACGCTTTACGTGCGCACGGGACCGGGCACGGCGCTCGACGGCGGTCCAAGATTCGACCTCAGAAAATTCAACCCCGCCTACTTCGATCGCATGCGCGCGCGCGTCGCCGAATGCCGCGACCGGGGAATCTACTGCGCGGTGCAGCTTTTCCAGGGTTTCAGTTATAACCGGCCGAATCATTGCGGCAAACAGACATGGTCGGGCCACCCGCTGAACGCGCAGAACAACATCAACGGCGTGAACGGCGACCGCAACGGTGACAGCCAGCCGGACCTCGACGATCCGCAAGTGCGCGAGCAGCATGCGGCGTATCTGAAGAAAATCGTGGACACGGTGGACGATCTCGACAACGTGCTCTACGAGGTGGTGAACGAGGGCGGCGGCAAGGACTGGGACTGGTGGGTGGTCGATACGATGCACAAGCTCGAAACCGAAAAAGGCAAGCGCCATCCGGTGGGATTGACCGGGGCGGGCGTCGAGCGCATGGAAGAGATGATGGCCAGCCCCGCGGAATGGGTGTCGCCGTTCGGCCGGCAATTTCTCTTCGATCCGCCCGCATGGGACGGCAAGAAGGTCAGCGTCAATGACACCGACCACTTATGGGGCCACGGCGGCACCGTGAGCTGGGCTTGGAAAAGTTTCGTGCGAGGCCACAACACCCTGCTGATGGACAGTTGGGACCCGATCGCCGGAAGCCCGTGCCCCGAGGTGAACTGGGGGCCGCGACCGGGCTATCCGCTGCGGGATCTCAACCGCAGGGACGACTGGACGTGGGAACCGGTGCGCAAAGCCATCGGATACACGCGCGCGTACGCGCTGCGTATGGATCTCGCTTCGATGACGCCGCATAACGAACTGTCGTCGAGCGCATATTGTCTGGCGAATCCGGAACGCGAGTTTCTGGTTTTTCTTCCCGAGGGGGACCAGGCGACGGTAGACCTTTCGCACGCGCAGGGACGGTTGAGCGTGGAGTGGATGCATCCGGCCGAGGGGACGATCACGCCCGGCGGCGCCGTGACAGGCGGCAAGCAACTTTCGTTTGCCGTGCCGTTCAGCGGCGCGGCGGTGCTCTACCTGAAGAAAGAAAGCGCATGAAAGCGGCGGTCTGGCACGGGCGCCAGGACGTCCGCATCGAGAAGGTCAGCGATCCGCCCGCGCCGCCGCCGGGACAGGTACAGGTCCAGGTCGCATGGTGCGGCATTTGCGGGACGGACCTGCACGAGTACATGGGCGGCCCGGTCTACATTCCGGCCGGCCGGCCACACGCGATAACCGGTGTCCAGGCGCCGGTGATCATCGGGCACGAGATGTCGGGCGAGGTGATTTCCGTGGGCGACGGCGTGGAAAATTTCACGGTGGGCGATCGCGTGGCGGCGTGCCCGATTATCGGCTGCGGCCAGTGCCGCTGGTGCCGGTCGGGATCGATGGCGCAATGCGATCGCGTGGCGTTCCTGGGCACGTCATGGACCGGCGGCGCGCTGGCGGAACGGCTGAACTTGCACGCGTATCAGTGCTATCACCTGACCGATGCCATCAGCGATGAGATCGGCGCGCTGGTGGAGCCGTTCTCTTCAACTGTGCGCGCCGTGGCGCAGGGCCGGCCAGGGCCGGAAGATACGGTCGGGATCGTGGGCGCGGGGCCGATCGGGCTCATGGCGCTGCTGGCGGCCAAGCTGCGGGGCGTCCGGCAAGCGGTGGCGATCGAAATGGCGGAGCGGCGCATCGAAGCGGCGCGGCAGTGCGGGGCGGATGACGTGATCAATCCCGCGCGCGAAGACGCGGAGAAACGCGCGCTCGAAATCACGGGCGGCCAGGGCTTCGATCTCGTGATGGAATGCGCGGGGCAGCCTGCGTCGGTGCTGATGGCGGCAAAACTGACGCGCACACGCGGCCGGCTGGTGATCATGGGCGTCTTCGACAAGCCTGCCGCGATCGACTTATTCGATGTCGTTTTCCGAGAGAAAACCATCTCGGGAAGCATGAGCGGCTATGGCCTCTACGATGAAACCATCCGCATCATGAGCGACCCACGTTTTCGCGGAGATTTGCTGATCACCGACCACATCGGCCTCGACGATCTGGTGGGCAGGGGCTATCACGGGTTGCTCCACGAGAAAGACAAGCACGTGAAGATGCTGGTGAAGCCGGAGTAAATGGGGGCGTCGAGCACCGCTCCCTCACGGTCGCGGCTCGGAGTGATTCGCGAGCGGGAGCACCGCTCCCTCACGGTCGCGGCTCGCGGCCATTCGCGAGCGGAGCGGGCGCCATTGCGGGTTCGGAATGACCTACCTGATCACATTTACCTGCTACGGATCCCATTTACACGGCAGCGAAGACGGCTCGGTCGATCGCCGGCACGCAGTTCCGGGGACGCCCGTGCTCGAACGTGATCCGTCACGTTTAGCGGTCGAGGAGGAGCGCATGGTTCAGCCTCCGTACGCTCTGGACCGTGCGCGCCGCGCGACGGTTTTAGCGGCAATACAGGAGGTGTGTGCGCATCGCGGTTGGCAGTTGATCGCTGCGCACGTGCGTGCGACTCACGTGCACCTGATAGTTGAAGCCGAAGTTTCGCCGGAGCGCATGATGACAGATTTCAAAGCCTACGCCAGCCGTCGGCTCAATCGGATGGGCCTGGATGAAAGGAACCGAAGGCGGTGGACGCGGCACGGCAGCACACGCTGGCTCCGGGGCGCCCAAAGTATATCGGCTGCCGTTGAGTATGTCGTGCGCGAACAGGGTCAGCCTATGGCAGTATTCGAGAGTGGCGAACGCTAATGAACAAAACCGCTCCCTGACGGTCGCGGCTCGGGCAACATACGACTGCGAGAGGCGGGGGTTACCAAGCGGGTATCGCTCCCTGACGGTCGCGGCTCGGGCAACATAGGACTGCGAGAGGCGAGGGTTACCAAGCGGGTATCGCTCCCTGACGGTCGCGGCTCGGGCAACATACGACTGCGAGAGGTGAGGGTTACCAAGCGGGTATTGCTCCCTGACGGTCGCGGCTCGCGGCCATTCGCTCACCGCCGCTTCATTCGTAGCGCCGCATCCACCGAGTGCACCGGTGTCGCGATATCGCGATTCCCGCCGTCTGAGGTGAGCTTCTCGCTATGCAGCACGGCGCCGGTCGCGGCATCCACCCAATCGGCCTCATACGATCCGGCGGGGAGCTTCAGGGTGAGGGACTCCTGATAATTTCCGGGCGTCACTTTGTAGGACGCCGTGTTGCGGCCGAACGCGCTGTGATGGTGATACCAGGCGTATTGGCGGCCCGGTTCGCTCATGCCGCGCGCATAGGTGCCAAGGGGGACGCCGCCCACGACGAAGCTTTTATCCGGGCGCATTTTGAGAAAATCGAAGCTGTACATGAAATCGTGCAGACTCTTGAGCGCGCGCAGCAGCTGCGCATTTTCTTCGTTCTTGCCGGCGGGATCGCGAACGGTGAACAGCCCGTTCAATTGATTGAAGCTGCCGCCGCCGCCCACGACGAACTCCCAGGCTTCGACGCGCGAATCGGCGATGCGGTCGCCCTGATACCACGTCGGATAGTAATCGGTCTCGTTGAAGTCGATGGGCTTGTTTTTGTTGTACTCGTAGTCGAGCGCCATCAAGCCGCCCATCTGCTCATGGCTGCCTTCCCAGGCGTATTGCGTTGTGATCACCGAAACGCCGGGATCGGCGGTGAAATCGCACGGGCCTCCCATAGGTCCTTCGATCTGCTGGGCGATCAGGTGTTTTTTCGGCAGATTGCTCTCAGCCTTCTTGATCATTTCGACGTTGTGCGCAATCCACGGGCCGGCCAGCTCGATGGGCGTGCCGGTCAGGTAAGGCTCGTCGCAGATTTCGAGGATGACGTTATCGAATGCGTTGACTTCCTGCGTGATCTTGCGGACGTAGTCATCTTCGCGGCGCACCAGGTCGGCGTGCTTGAGCGTCTGGGCGTCTTCGTAGTCGCAGCGGCCCTCGCCCTGGACGTTATTTTCGTAATAGAGCGGGGACATGGGCCAGGTGTCGCCGTACTGCGCGTTATAGAAGCAGATCTCGACCACGATGCCGCGCTCGGCTGCCTTGGCGACGAAATCGCGCAGGCGCTCGAAGAACCGCGGGTTCCAGTGATCCAGATCGTATAAGTTGCCGCCTAACGGATAACCGGGCTTGTTACTTCTGGCCCAGGGCAGAATCAAGCTGATGGGCTTGGCGCCGAGCGTATTGCCCTTCATGAATTTGCCCATGGGCTCGAAGAGAAACCCGGGATAGATGCGGGTGTAATTCATCCCGTAGGCTTTGAGGGCGTCGAAGTAGGCGACATAATCGAAATCGCCGTTGACCACGCCGCCATAGTGTTCGGCGGAGGTGATGAGGATGGTGGGTTGGCCGTGGAACAAATAGTAATGCGGGTTATCCGGATGCAGGCGGATGGGCTGGGCGCAGAGGGAGACAGCCGCGCAGAAGAAAAGTAATGCAGGTCTGCAGCCAGGCCGGCAGACCTGCGAGAGACGAACCAAGATCAAAATTCCAGGCGCAGCGAGAGCTGGATCACGCGCGGCGGCCGGGTGGCGATGATCTGGCCGAACGTGCCGTTGATCTGGGTTCCGCTCGGATCGAATACCGCAGAGGAGTCCACGCCGTCGCCCTGCGGGTGATTAAACGCGTTGTAGAACTCCGAGCGAAATTGGAGAGATCGCTTGTCGCTGAACAGCGGAATCTTCTTCATGAGCGTCATGTCCCAGTTGTTCTGGCCTGGAGCATAGATCGGATACACGGGCGCGTTGCCGGCAGTTCCTTGCGCCGGGCGCGCGAAGGCCGCGGTATTGAACCAGTGCAGGAACTGGCCGCCGCCGGTGGTGGCATTGGCAACCAGATTCGGCCGCACGCCGTCACCGCCGCCGGCGATGTCGGCTCCATCCGAGGTCCCCAGATAGACTCCCGTCGGCAGCCCCTTAGCGAACGTCGCCACACCGGACCACTGCCAACCGTCCAGGACAGCTTTGACGATCGGGTTGGGTATCAAACGGCTGGCCTTCGGCAGGTCCCAGACATAGGTAATAGTCAGGATCTGCCGCTGATCGAACAGCGTCGGACCGTAGTTCCACACGCGCCAGGATTGATACGTCGCGAGCGTGTCGCCGTCGTTGCTCCCGGTGCCCAGGGCGTGCGACCAAGTGTACGCCACGCTGAATTGGAAGCCTTTAGAGTAGCGCTTGTTGACGGCAACCTGCATCGAGTTGTAGTTCGACCATCCGAAATTGCCCAGCTCTCCGATTCCTTCGTAGCCGGGGTAAGGGCGATAGAAGTCCTCGGGCAGCGCGTTGCCGAATGGATCCTGATTCTGCGGCAGGAAGTGCGAGCCGTACGGCACTTCGTTGAGGTTGATGCCCTGAATCAGGTGGCGCGCGACGTTGCCGACGTACGAGACGTCCAGCGAAAGGTCTCGCCGAACCTCGCGCTGGATGCCGAAGCTGTACTTGTAGATGCTCGGAACTTTGTCCTTCAACTGAATGGCGCTCGATCCCACCGGGAACAACAGCCCCTGCCGTTGCAGCAGCGTGTCCATCTGGCCGTAGTAAATGTTGGGCTCAATCTGCACGGGCGGGTTGGAGACCATCGACCAGAAGTAGCTGTTATAGGTCGGGATCGTTTCTTTGAGGATGCCGAATCCGGTCCGGATGGCGGTTTTGCCGTCGCCGAACGGATCGAACGCAAAGCCGATGCGCGGCGCAGCCTGGACGCCATGCTGCTCGCGGAAACCGCGCGCATAGCTGTGATCTGTGCTCAGCACCATACCCGGAAAAGTAAACTGGCTGGTACCGGTGAATGCGCCGATATAAACCGCCGGATAAAGTGTGCCTGTGGTCGGATCCTGCGCGAGCGTGTCGCCCGGGGGGCCGTTCGGATTCTGTACCGGCCGGTAGAGCGGCGGAACGAGGCTGGGATCGTAGCGGCTCTGCACGAACTCGGCGCCCAACCCCTTGCCGACATACCACGGATTGAAATACGAGAAACGCACGCCGATGTCCATGGTCAGCTTTTTGGTGATCTTGAAGGTATCCTGGGCAAACCATTCGGTCGAGTTGGCCTGCGCCTGATACGGCAGCCGCGTGTTGGACTCCCGGTACTGGCGAAAATTCCCAATCAGCGCGTTGGCAAAATCCCAGCCGGTGTCGATGGGGTTATTGACGTCATGCGTGAAATCGAAGCAACCGTCGAAGCAATCGGCGTGCGGGCCGTCTGTCGCCCAGTTACGTTCGAAGTACAGTCCGAACTTGAACGTGTGGCTGCCGCGAATGAGGCTGAAGTTGTCCAGGAAGTGAAAGCGCTCATAGCCCTGATGGTCAGGGAACCGCGGCTCGGCGCTGATGTTGGGGGCGTCCGGCACAAAATAGAAGTACGCCTGGGGCATGATGTCATACACGTTGGCGCCCGGAAAAAGCTGACCCAGAGTGAAATTATTCGTGCTGCGCTTTACGGGGTCAAAGTAGTTTTGCACCGTGCGGCCGAACAGGTTGTCCGCCGGGCTTCTTTCCTTTTCACCCGTGAAGCCGATGCCGAATTCGTTGATGGTGGACGGCGTGAAGGTGTGGGTCCAGTTGATCACGGCGCTGTCGGTCAGATACTTGTAGTGGCTTTTGAAGATCGGCAGGTTGCCGCCGTACCCCAGAGTGCGGCAGCCGTAGGCTCGCGTATCCGAATACCAGGAACGGGCGTTCATGGCGATCGAGTCTTTTTCGCGCGGATTGTAGTCCAGCTTCAGCGAGTCCAGCCGTTTGGGAATATCGCAGTTGTCCTGCCACTCAAAATTGTAATTTCCACCGGTGAGATCGCGGTTCAACTGGTTCGGCAGGGGCATCAGGTTCAGCAGCACCAGCCCATTGGCGTTGAAGCGGCTTTGCGGAATCTGGTTGCCCGGGAACGGCGCGTTGTTATTCGTTGGGTCGGTGATCACGCGCTGGACCCCGGCCTGATCCACGGTTTGGGAGAAATCTCCGCCCCGCTCGGCTGCCGTAGGCACGGTGACGTGGGTGATCCCCTGCGGCAGCTTGGTCCACCAGGTCTCGTGCGAAAAGAAGAAGAACAGTTTCCGCCGGTCTGTGTTGAAGTGCCCCGGGATAAAGATCGGCCCGCCGATCGCGGCCCCGATATTGCCAAAACGATAGAGCGGCTTGGGAATGCCGTCGCGGTTGTTGAAAAAGTCGTTGGCGTTCAAATCCTCATTGCGCAAGTAGCTGTATACGCTGCCGTGATAGTCGCTCGAACCGGACTTGGTGACAAGGCTGATCGTGGGTCCCGGATTGCGGCCGTACTCGGCGGTGTAATTGTGAGAGATGATCTTCGCCTCGGAGACGGCGTCCATGCTGATGGCTGCCATGAAAAGTCCGGGAAAATCGGGGTTCGATCCCACCTGGCCATCCACCAGCACCGTATTCCAGAACAGGCGCGCGCCGCCTACGTTTGGTGTGAAACTTCCGAACTGGCCTCCATTGGAAGCGGTTCCAGCAGGATCGCTCGCAGGAATTTCACCCCACGGGGCCATCGCCATGCTGCCCACTCCAGGCAGAACGCGCAAAAGAGCCATGACGTCGCGGCCCGCGACAGGAATATTGGCGAGTTGCACGGGATTCAGAGCAGGCGCGGTGTCGGAGCCCTCGGTGTTTATGGCCGGCGCCTGAGCCGTAATGGTCACCGATTCGGTGGACTGCCCGACGGTTAAACGAAGCCCGCCGAGTGCCACGCGTTCGCTGGTCGCGAGGACGATCCCAGTCTGGCGAAAGTTTTGAAATCCGGCTTTCTCTACGGCAATCGTGTACGTGGACGGCCTCAGGGCGGCGAACACAAATTCGCCCGATTCGTTGGAGGTGGCTTCGCGGAATTCCTTCGTGTTCTCGTCCGTCAGGGTGATCTTCGCGCTCGGAATGACGGCTCCCGACTGGTCCGTAACGCTTCCCGTGATGGTGCCCGAAGTCGTTTGCGCGCTTGCACCGATGCACAGAAAAAACGTGAGAATCCAGAAAATGGTATGGGTATAGAAAGTCCGGCCAAATCGCATGTACCCCCTCCAGGTCAAGCGCTTGAAGATAAAGGAACTCTAAACCGGATGGCAAGTAACGTCTAGAAGATTCCTACTAATGTTTCTCGTAAAACTACTGCAAACCGGGGATTGTTTGGAGTCTTGCTATGAATTCGGTAGGAAAGCGCGAGCGGGAGATAGCACGGATTCGTCGACCGGACTTAGCGATTGGCAAGACCGTCCAGCATTTTGGCGGTGTTCAATTCTTCATCGCCGGCGGGATCACCGGCGGTTTTGAGGACCAGGCCGAGTCCGAAATGTGCCGCGCTGAATCCCGGGCGCAGTTGAATGGCCTGGCGGAAGGCCGCGGCGGCTTCACGCATCTTGTTTTGATGCGCCAGCACGACGCCCATGTTGTAAGCGGCGACGGCGAATTCCGGATTCTGTTCGAGCGCGCGGCGAAAGGCGGCCAGAGCTTCATCCAGGTGTTCTTGCGCCATGAGGCGGAGGCCTTCGGCATTCAGGTCGTCTGCTTTTCCGGATTCCGCAGCCTGCGTTTTCAAGGCACGAATTCGAGCGAACAACTCGCGGGAATCGGCTGGATCGCGAGCATTCCGGGCCAGCGAATAGAGCGCGGGCACCTGGCCGGGCTTGAGTTCAAGCGCCTTGCGGAATGCGGCATCGGAATCCTGCGGGCGGCCGAGGTCGCGATAAACCTTTCCTAACTCGGCATACACCTCCGGCATGCGCGGATCGAGACGCGCGGCCTCTTCCAACTGCGTTGCGGCTTCGGCCGCCCGGCCTTGCTCCGCGAACAACCAGCCAAGCTCGAAATGCGCAACCGCGTGGTTGGGATGGAGACGCAATACCGTCTCAAATTCCTGCACGGCCTCCGGAAACCTGCGGAGATGCTTTAAGGCGATGCCCAGACCGACGTGAGCGCGCGGCAGGTCCCGCTTTGAGTGGAGAGCCTGCTGAAAGGAGGCGACCGCATCGGCGTACATGCCGGCTTTGTTCTGCTTTTCTCCGAGCATGACGTAGAGATCCGTTTTTTCGGAAGCGAGGGCGGTGGCCTTACGCATGGCGGCGACCGAGGCGGCGATGTCGCCCTCCTCGTCCAGCAGATTGCTGATATTGACGTGAGCGTCGACGTCGTTCGGATTCAAGCGGAGCACTTCGAGAAATTGCTGCATGGCCTCGCTGTAAGATTGCCGGCCCTGGCGCGCGAGCAGGACGCCGAGCGAAAAATGTGCCTCGATCAGATCCGGGTTGAGCTGCACGGCCTGGCGGAAGGCTGCAATGGCCTCGGCATTGCGCCCCTCGCGCACGAGAGAGAAGCCCTCATCAAATTTTTGTTGCGCGCCTGGGCCGGCGGTTTTCGCGGGCAACTGGCCGGCGGCTTCGGCGATTTTGAGAATTCGGTCCGGCTTGGGATTCGTGAGTGTCTGCTCCAGCCCGCTCGGCCATCGAATGTGAATTTCACGAACGATCTGCTCGCGCCCCAGCCCGAAATGAACGCGGCGGTCGCTGGCCGAAAGATAGCTGCCGGCGGTCGAGACCATCGCATATTGCACCTTGCCGGCGCCGCTGGTGAGCCGGACACGGGCGCCGATGGCGTCACGATTACTGCGGGTGCCGCGAAGGTCCAAAGCGATCCAGTGATTGCGGTTGCCACCTTCGTTGCGCAGGAAATGGGCGGGAGCGTGGTAATCGGTGACCACAATATCGATGGCACCATCGTTATCGAGATCTCCGAAAGCCGCGCCGCGAGCCGCCCAGTTATGAGTGAAAGCTTCGCCGGCCGCGCGAGATATGTCGACGAAGCGGTGGCCGGTGTATTTCAGCAGCGACGGCGGCTGCAAGCTGTGCAGATGCGGCTGGGTGGCCTCGATGTTGTCCATCACGTGGCTATTGGCGAGGAACACCTCTTTTGCGCCGTCGTTGTCATAATCGAATGCCTGAATGCCCCAACCACCGTAGGGCCGCGTGGCAATCGCGAAGCTCGAAGCGACCGAGGCGTAGGTGAACTGCCCGTTACCGGTGTTTCGAAAGAAGGCGTAGTACTCGTAGGGCAGCGCTGTCGCCAAAATATCCTGGAGGCCGTTGTCATCCAGGTCGGCGAAAACGGCCCCCATACCGGAAAATGGCTTTCCGTCTTCGGTGTAGGCGACGCCCGCGGTGAGCGCGACGTCGGTGAATGTGCCGTTGCCATTGTTGCGAAACAGCATCTGCGGCGCCGAGTCGTTGGCCACGTAGAAGTCGAGCCAGCCATCGTTGTTGAAATCGCCGAAGGCGAGGCCGAGCGCTTTGCCCTTCAGCCGCCCGACGCCGCTCGTATCGCTCACATCGGTAAACGCGCCTTTGCAGTCACCACGGAACAAATAATTGGAGGCAGGCTTGAATTCATCGGGATGGCAGTAGGCGCGGCCTCCCGGCTTGTCGACGCCGCAGAAGATGCCGCCCAAGGAGAAGTTCCATTCCATGTAGCGGCAGACGACGAGATCGAGACAGCCGTCGTGGTTGTAATCGAAGAAACCTGCGCCGGTGGTCCAGCCCGACGTTTTCATTCCGGATTTTGCCGTCACGTCCGTGAAGGTGCCGTCGCCGTTGTTGTGATACAGGATGGCGCCGCCGTAGGTGGTGACCAGCAGATCGGTAAAACCGTCATTATCGTAGTCGCCTGTTGCGACGCCCATGCCGTAGCCGGAGCCTTCGAGACCGGCTTTGGCGGTGACGTCGGTGAACGTGCCGTCGCGGTTGTTGTGAAACAGGCGGTTCCAGAATTCCGGCGCCGACTTATCGAGGGCTTCGCCATCGGGTTGCGGATCTTTGAGAGCGGCGCCATTGACGAAGAAGACATCCGGCCAGCCGTCGTTGTCGTAATCGAAAATGGCGACGCCACCGCCCATGGTTTCGATCAGATACTTACGCGACGTGGGGGAATTGCGGAAGCGGAAGTTCAGGCCCGCGCGAGGTCCCTGTTCGACGTATGGAGCCGGAGCCTCGGTGTGCACCAGGCCGACGGCCGCCGTCATGGCGAGGATGATGATAAGACTGGCCGGCCGCATGGATTACCTGTTGGATGCACGGAACGTTGCTATCATAGCAATCGCGCAGAATGGTCCGGAATTCGATACTCGTGCCGGTATTCAGCGTGTGGATGGCGCTGGCAGCGCAAGGCGCGCAGGAATCATGGACCAAACCGATCGAGGCGCTGATTACGTCCGGCGACCTCGCGCAGGCGCGTGAGCGGCTGGATCAGGAGACAGCGAAAAGGGGCGAAACTCCGGCGGCGGTGTACCTCGAAGCCCGCATCCTTTTCGAGCAGAGGCGTTACGCAGACGCGCTGAAAACCCTTGAGCCGGCGCTGCGCACAGGGAACGCCGGCGCGGAACTGTACAAACTGGCGGCTCTGAGCGCCATCCGGCTGGACCGATTGGACATCGCCGAGCCGGCTTTGAAGCGCGCTGCGCAGCTTGCTCCGGCGGATTACCTGGTTCATTTCCATCTGGGCGCACTCTACTACACGCAGAGCCTTTTTCAAGCCGCGAAGTCTGAACTGGAGAAGGCCGTGGAGTTGAATGCCAGCTACATGCCCGCGCGGCTGTTTCTAGGGCTGACGCTCGAGGAAGTGGGCGATGAAAAAACGGTTGTCGAAAATTACCGGAAAGCGATCGAACTGGCGGCGGCAGGCGCTGCACGGGAAGTGCCGTACGTTTACCTGGGCCGGTACTACTACCGGCTGAACCGGTTCGCAGAGAGTCTCGCGCTTCTGGAAAAAGCAGTCGAGATCAATCCGCGCTCCGGAGAGGCGCAGCTTCAACGTGGGAAGGCTTTGCATGCCATGCATCACGACGCCGAGGCGGTTTCGGCCCTGATGCTTGCCGCAGCAGCGGACGTCAACAACGCGGAGCCGCACTATTTGCTGTTTCGGATTTTCGAGTCACAGAACCGAGTCGACGAGGCACAGGCCGAGCTCAAGCGATTTCAGGAATTGAACAAAGAAAAGCCGGCTGCGGATCCGGCCAGGCGAAAGGTAGCGGGCGCCAGATGAAAGTTGCCCGCCTAATCGGGATGCGAGGCGCCGCGCTTTTGGCGGCCGTGCTGCCGCTGGCGGCTGCGCCGGTCACTTTCAACAAACAGGTTGCGCCGCTGATGTTTCAGTACTGCGCGCCATGCCATCGCCCGGGCGAGGCGGGACCATTTCCGCTGCTGACTTACGACGATGCGCGCCAGCATGCGCGGCAGATCGCCGCGGTAACCGAACGGCGGTACATGCCGCCATGGCTTCCCGAGCCGGGTTACGGCGATTTCGCGGGAGAGCGGCGGCTTACGGCCGATCAACTGCGGCTGATCGCGGACTGGGTCAGGGAGGGAGCGGTGGAAGGCGATCCCGCAGATTTGCCGCCCATGCCGCACTTCACCGAAGGCTGGCAGATCGGGCCGCCGGACCTTGTGGTGCAGATGCCGAAGCCGTACCGGCTGCGCGCGGCGGGCGGCGATGTTTTTCGAAGTTTCGTGGTTCCGGTCCATGTGAACGAAACCAGGTACGTGCGCGCGATCGAGATCCGTCCCGGCAATAAGCGCGTGGTGCATCACGCGAACATCTGGATCGATCGAAGGCAATCGCTGAGGCGGCGCGACGGCGAAGATGGCGAGCCCGGATTTCCGGGCATGGAAAACGTCAGCACGGAGGCGCGCTCGGATTCCTTCGATCCGGATTCGCATTTTCTGTTCTGGAAGCCTGGGACGGTCATCGAGCCGGAGCCGGACGATATGACGTGGCGGTTGGATCCGGGAACGGACTTGATCCTCAACCTGCATTTGCAGCCTTCCGGGAAGGAGGAGGAGATCCAGGCGTCGATCGGTTTTTACTTTGCGAAGCAGGCGCCGCGAAGACATCCGATGCTGGTGCAACTGGAACACGATGGAACGATCGATATACCGGCGGGCGCAAAAGAATTCGCGGTGACGGATCACTTGACGTTGCCGGCGGGAGTCGAGGTGCTCGCTATTTACCCGCACGCGCATTATCTGGGTAAGCAGATCGAAGCCTGGGCCATGCTTCCGAACGGGACGCGGACGTGGCTCATCAAGATCAACGCGTGGGACATCAACTGGCAGGCGGTCTACAGGTATCGCAACCCGGTTTGGCTTCCCAAGGGAACAAAGGTGGAGATGCGGATTACGTTCGACAACTCGGAATCCAACCCGCGGAACCCGAACCATCCTGCGCAGCGCGTTCGAGCCGGGCCCCGCACGGCGGACGAAATGGGCCACGTCTGGCTACAGGTGCTGCCGAAGGCGGAAGGGCGCGAGGACCCGCGCGTTCCGTTGCAGGAGGCGGCGATGCAGCGGCGGCTGGAGAAGTATCCCGGGGATTTTGTGGCGCACTGCAATCTCGGGGCGCTGGACATCGCGCTTGGAAAATTCAGCGAGGCCGTGCCGCATTTCGAGCAGGCCGTGAAGATCCAGCCGAATAGCGCGACGGCGCGAAACGGCTTGGGAGCGGGCTTGCTGGCAGCGGGCCGCGTGGACGATGCCATTCGGGAGTTGCGGGAAACGCTGCGCATCGATCCCACCCACATCAATGCGCGCTGGAATCTTTCGAAGGCGCTGGTGCGCAAGAAGGACATGGCGGGAGCTGCCGCTGAGTTAGAGACTTTGCTGAAGGAGAAGCCCGATCACGCCGACGCGCAGGTCGGGCTGGCCATGCTTTATTTCATCGAGAAGCGCTACGATGACGCGCTTCCGCATTTCAAAGAAGCTGCGCGGCTGCGGCCGGGCGATGCGGAAATTCGCACGAATCTGGGGGCGCTACTCGCGAGCCGCGGCGATTTTCCCGCTGCGATTGAATCGCTCGAAGAGGCGCTGAAGCTGAATCCGAACGACTCAGTGGCGCGCGGGTACCTGTCGCGGGTGCAAGCCGCCATGGCGGCGAAGCATTGATCAGGTGGCTGTACGTGAGCAGCAAGCATGCGGCCGATACCTGCGGACATTTGCCGCTGTGGAAGCGGCATACCGCAGCGCGGCGGAGCGGCGCAGCTTGCAGGTGGCGGAAATCTTCTCTCACGGCACCCCCGCTTAACAACAGAAATTTGTGCTTTTGTGATAGATGGTCCCGGCTTTTCTGGGTTAATACTGCTGTTGGTCAGAACCAAAACCATGCCCGATTCGAAAATCCGCACGAAGCTTGATATCGAAACTCCTGCCTGCTCGTGGATCTGGATCTCATGGAGCAGAACCTCGCGAAGATGGCGCAGTTCTTCTCCAACCGGCCGGCCAAGCTGACGCCGCACTTCAAAATCACCGGGTCCGGCACCTTTTGTATCGCGGGCGCATCGACAATCGATACGTGGGCTTTGGCCGGGCGCGTCCTTCGCCGACTGTACATGAGCTCGAACATGTGCTCGCAGCCGTGTCGCCGGACGCAACCCGCGCGAGACCCGGACTAAAGCCATCGGCTGCGCAATCGAGGCGCCGTAAGAAGTCTGGTCCGCTAAGATCACCTCGGGTTAAGCGGATGGGTATTGCTTGAGCCTTTGACAAGAGCCGCTGCCCGGCTCGGCATTATGCCTAGCTTGGGTCTGGTGATTCTCGAAGCGCTCGGTTTCAAAAAAGAGCATCCAACCCGCGCTCGGGCAAATCCTGCGAGCTTGCTTCAACCGGCAGAAGATTTTGCGAGATGACTTTTTTGCCGCGGACTATCGCGGGATATCAGAACCATTTGCCGCTGCATTTCTCCCGCTGTAGAATTAAAGTGTTGCAAGTCTGAATATCTGTATTTGGTACTGCTTTTGCTCGGGGGAGAGTTTGCGGTCGTTGAGCTCGCACCCAGGCTGGGGCGTGGGGTGCAGGAAAGGAAGAACCGTATGTTCAGTCGAAGGGATTTTCTAACGTCTTCGGCGTTGCTGTATGCCGGCGCGCCTGCTCTCGGTCCGGTTCCAATTTTTGCCGCTGCGTCGAAGCCGTCCGGATATTTTGGTGTGCATCCGTTCGTGGAGCGGCATCCAGAGGCCGTCTTCATCATGCGGACGCAAGTCGACTACAAGACGAATTCCGCGGCGTGCAAGCGCGCCGGACTCGATTTTGGACGTTCGATCATCGTGCCCATGGACGACACCGGCGTTCCGGTGACTCACAACATTGCGGCCAAACCCAATCTTACGGCTCACGACGCCGTGGATAAGAAAAGGGGACTCACGCTCGAGGACACGATGGGGATTGCCACGGACGTGTTCTTCGTCGAGGGCTTGTTCGAATCGCTCAAGGAACTGGGTGTTCGGGGCTCGCGGATGCATATGCGGGACGTAAATGGCGGCGGAGTGATCGAACCGCGCGGATATGTCGCCATGGCCGAGCGTGTGGGCGCCACGGTCACGCCGGTCAGAAACGACGTGAAAACGCGGGACGATGCCAAGGATGCCGAGGCATTTATCTGGAAGGAAATCCCAGGCGGAGTGGTGAGTACACAGCTCCCTTATTTGTGGCCGTTCAACGCGCGGAATTCCTGGAACTTGAATGTGGCGAAGTTCAAGGCCCACGAAATGGGTTTGACGCTCACCGCCAAGAATTGGCAGGGCTCCCATCCGGATCCGTTCCAGCGCTACTGTGGCGCGTGGAGCGACATCGCTGCTATGCAGAAACTGGAGAAGGCCGTCAATAAGGAATGGATACATCCTAATGTTCATCAGGTCGTGGCGGCTGACTTCCGGCGCCATACCCAAACGATTCCGCGGTGGGATACACCTGATGTGCTGCGGAGCGATCCGCAGTACAACGAAGCGTACTATTACACAACAACGTGCATGGAATTATGGGCGCACCGGACCATCGATAACCATGCGGCATCGCCCATGGGGCTGCATATCATCGAGGGCATCTACGGCCATGATGGCGATTTCAACAACGGGCCGAATCCCTTCGGTAACGAGAACAACTACGACGGCAGAGCCTGGGATTATATGGCGAACCTCGTCATCTTCGGCAAGAATCCGTACCTGGTGGATCTTGTGGGGCATTGGCTCGGCGGTCATGAACCCGGAAATTTCGGGTTGTTCCACATTGCGATGGAGCGCGGGAAATTGAGCGTGATGAATCCGATGCATATTCCGGTATATGAGTGGCAGGATGGCGTTGCCGTGCGCCGCCCGCTCACGGGTTTCACGCGAACGCCGTTGCGGTCATTCTATCTCCATCAACGGACAAGAGAGCCGCTGTGGCATCTTTGTAACGAGCCGTTCGACTACAGCAAAGTCAGCGAAAACCGGCTCCATATTCCGGAGAGACCGACGACGCTTGTGCTCAACCAGCATTACCCGAACGTGGGCAATCCGCAATTGGCGATCGAGTTCACCATCCCGGAGACTGGCTGGGTGCTCGTTGAGATCCTGGATCATAACGGGAACAATCTAGAAGTGATCTCAAATGCCATCTGCGATCCTGGGTACCACATGGCAGCCTGGAACACCGCGAAATACGGGTCCGGCAACTATATGTATCGCTTGCGCTACAAGGGTTACAACGAGGTGCACGAGCTTGTGCTGAACAAAACGTAGCGGTACTTCGTAGCCGGCCTCTTGGGAGCGCATTAGAGTGAATCCGATGCGGCGAGCACCACACGCGAAATCAGCCCGGACCGACCCATACTTGACTAGCCCTGCTACAAATTCCTCCGGATCGGGCATTTCAAGAGGAGTAGTCTATGGTCACCAACTTTTTCTTCGCCACCACGATTCTGTTCATGGCTGCCGGATTCTTCTACTCGACCAGTGCCCGTTTCTGATTCCATACCAAGTCGCTCCTTGCCCATCGATACGGCACCACGATTCCGCTCTTCGCGGCTGTCCTATTGCGCAAGGTCAACTACGATTACGTAACGCTGTTCGACGTATGCGAATGCGCCATTAATCCGGACAAACTGGAATTCAAAATCAAAGAGGCGAGCGCCTTTCCTAAACTCAGGAGTATGTCCGTGTCCCCGATCGTGAATAGACGCAACACATTCCGAGTATGAAATCACCGTCGACGGCCTGGAACGACGCTCGCTCCGATCGAAAGGGCGCCGAGCGACCAGTCGTCGGTTCAAAACGCCGTTCTCAGGCCAGCAACTCCATTACCGGCTTCCCCTTTCCATCTTTGGTGACGTGGAAAGGCCGCCGCTCCACTTGATACGCCAAGTCCGGCGGGATGCCCATGGCGTGGTACAGAGTCGCGTGCAGATCTTCGATGGTGACCGGCTTCTCGAGGATTTTGCAGGGGCGCTCGTCTGCCGTTCTGCCGTAGAGCAGGCCGCGTTTGAAGCCTCCGCCAAAGATTAACACGCAACCGGATTCGGTGTAGTGGCGGTGCATGCCGTAGTGTTTCGGCTCGGTCATGATATCGGGCTGCTTGATCGAAACCTGCTCCTTGACGCGCTTGTCGGGCTTGCCTTCCACCATCATGTCGCGGCCGAACTCACTCGCGACAACAACCAAAGTGCGGTTTAAGAGGCCCCGTTCTTCCAGATCGAGAATCAACTGCGCCACCGGCGCGTCGATGGATTGCTTCATGCCGATGGTCCGCTGGTGACCGTTTTCGTGCGTGTCCCAATAGCGGAACGGCACATACTCCGTGGTCACCTCGATGAAGCGCGCGCCCGCCTCCGTCAGCCGCCGGGCAAGCAGGCAGCCGAGACCGAAACGGCCGGTGTTATATACATCAAAAGTTTTCTTCGGCTCCAGGGAAAGGTCAAACGCCTTGGCCACGCCCGAGGTCACCAGGCGGTGCGCTTTTTCCAAGGATCGCTCGAGCGATTTCTGCTGATAATCGCTGCCATATTTCATAATCGGGCTGGCTTCCACCAGCCGGCGGTAACGCTCATACCGCGCGCGAAAACGGCCGTCGGTCATGTGGGCAGGGGGGCGCACACTGGCCATGGCGTCAGCCGGATCGGCGATCAGAAACGGACCGAACTCCGTGCCAAGAAACCCGGCCGTGTGAAACGCCTTTACTCCATCGCTCTCGCCGCCGATCTCCAGGTTCTGCCCGACGTCAATGAACGCCGGCATATCGGGATTATTCGGGCCCAGCGTGCGTGAAAGGATGGCGCCCATGTGCGGCGCGGCCACCGACTGCGGCGGTGGATATCCGGTGTGCCAGTGATATTGATGCCGGGTGTGCAGAATGTGGCCCAGGTCGCCTACGCGATGCGTGCGGATCAGCGTGCCTCGGTCCAGAACTTTGGCGATCCGCTCGAGACCTTGTGAAATTTTTATATTGTCCACCACCGTATCGATGCTGGGAAATGTACTGAGCACGGCGCTCGACGCGAGGCCTGGTTCAAAAGGAGTGTAGCGCTTGGGGTCAAATGTCTCGGTTTGTGCCATACCGCCGGCCATCCACAGCAGGATCAGAGTGTCGGCCGTGGGTTTGATCTTCTGCTCGCTCCCCCAAACCTGCTTTGGGTTTCCGCCGGCGAGGGCCGCCAGTGCGCCGACGCCCGACTGCTTGAGAAAGTGCCGCCGGCTCAACCCGCGGAACAGTTCATTGGCTGGATTTTCCATGGTGTGCCTCAATGAATAAACTCGAACTCTGGAGACTGAAACACCGCCCAGAGCAGGTCGGAGAGGGCCTCAGATGAAATTTTGGTCGAATCGCCGGCGGTGTGCAGGAACTCGAGTGCGATGCGCCTCTCGGCGGGCTCCGGATCGCGCGCCAATGCATGCCGGTAAAGCCGAGTGATGAGGCTATCGGCTGTGTAGCTTTCGTTGTGCAGCGGCGCGGGGCGCCCGGGCTTCACGCGAACCAGTTGTTCGTGATCCGGCTTTCTGGCAAACACAAAGAAACGAATCCGCGGCCCGATTTCGTTGATCAGGCATTTCTGGTCAACCCCAACGGTGGCCCGAAAGCGGGTGAAACCCTTGCCGGCAATATCGAATACCTGCTCGGAAGGAACGCGGGTCAGGAAGGCTTTGGCCGGCTCGTGACCCTTGAACTGCAAGTCCGACAGCGGCGCCGGAAGCGGGGTCTCTCCTTTCGGCCCCGCCAAGCGCGGGTTCAACCATCCCGCCACAGTCCGCGCCGGGTCGTAGGAATCGGTATCCTCGGTCAGCAGCCATATTCGGTCGATGCCGGTGACATCAATGTCCACGTCGACCGGACTTCCGCTGACGATCCCGCTGTCGAACACATTGGGAGGCGCTTCCGGTAGCCGGCCGAGCATTCGTTGCGCCCCGCGCTCGAGCAATTTATCGAGCGTTTCGCCATTCACGACCTCGAGCGCCTGTAACGTGGTCGCTTCCGTATTGCGGCGCGTATACACCTGATCGCGAATGGGCCTTCCCAGGCTCCGGCTGAGCGGAGAGGATTTGAGCCGCCACTCCCGGCTGTAAATCCCGGCGCCGGATTCTTCCGGCGCGAGAACACGCCACTCGCCGGTGATCGATGAAATGGCATCGACGTATTGTTCGGCGGTTAGCCGGCGCAGGAGCGGGCCGCGGAATACGAAATCCCTAGGTTCGGCGGATTCGAGAACCGCCGGCGCCTGATACGCGCGTGAACCCATGATCCGGCTGAGGAGAAATTGAATATCGTAACCGTGCTCCATGAAATCCCGAGCTACGGTGTCGAGCAGTTCCGTGTCCCACGGCGCGCGGTCCATGTCATCCACGGACGCCACCACACCGTGGCCCAGGAGCCGGTCCCACACGCGGTTGACGAAGGTCCGCGCGAAGCGAATATCTTCTTTACAGGTGAACAGCCGTGCAGCCGCCGCACGACGGTCGGAGAGAGAAGCATTCGGATCCACGCCGCCAATCTCCGGATACAGGAATTTGGCCGCGGATTTTTCCCCTGTTTTCACGTCACAGCGGTAAATATCCATTGGTCCTTCGGAAAAAAAGCTGGCCAGCCCATAGGCGTCTTTTAACTTCCAGTTGCTGATGAAACTGTCATGACAGGAGTTGCACTTGAGGTTTACTCCCAAAAAAACCTGGGCGCTGTTTTGCGCCGCCTGCATGGGAGGAATCTGGCTGGCGCTGACGTCGCCCCGCCAGTTTACGCCGATCAAGAACCCTTTCGGATCTCCGGGCTGAGCGGGGTTGAGCAGTTTGCCGACGAATTGGTCGTAGGGCAGATTCGTCTCGAGCGCCTGGAGGAGCCAGGTGGTAATGGACTCGCGCGCGCCCTCGTAGAGCACGCCTTCATCGTTGCGCAACAGATCGTTCCAGAAGCTGATCCAATGCTCGCTGTAATTTCTCCGGTTCGCCAGGAGGTCCCGGACCAGGCGTTCGCGTTTGTCGGGAGCGCGATCGCGTTCGAATTCCGCCACTTGCTCGGGTGTGGGAAGCAGACCCCAAAGATCCAGATAGATGCGCCGGGCGAAAAGAGAGTCATTCACCGGCGCCGGTAGGCGAACGCTGTGACTGGCCCAATACTGCTCGACTATGCGATCGATTGGATTCACGGACGCCGCCGGCAGTGCAGCCGTCAAACTGAAAAAAACCAGCAATGCACTTCGGCGGAACAGGCGTTGCAGCATGATTGAGCGCTTCCGGGTTTTATTTTATATCCGTTCACCCGAGAGGCGAGCTATTTCACGATATTAACGCAAAGCCTGCTTCGCGCCAGCATGTTGCGGATCGTACTTTAGCGCGGCATGAAACTCCGCCAGCGCTTCGTCTCGCCGGCCCGACTGAAGCAAGGATCGCCCGAGCTGGAAGTGAGCTTCCGCCCATTCGGGCGCGAGTTTGATTGCCTCGCGGAAGCTCGCAATGGCCGCCAAAGCGTCTCCTTTTGCGGCAAGCGCCCCACCCAGGTCAAAATGCGCTTCACCCAGATCCGGATTAATAGCAATCGCCTTTCTGAATTGTTCGATGGCGCCGTCATAATCGTGCTTTTCGGCCAGCAGAACTCCGGCCCGCACCGCGCCGAGCGCCAGGTCCCGATTGATTTCGGACTCGCGAAGTTGCTGTACCTTGGCGAACTGCTGGCGGGCGCCGGCGGCATCTCCTTGCTTACGGACGAGGCCTGCCAAAGTGTAACGGGCTTCCACCAGGTTGGGATCGATGCGAAGGGCGGATTCAAGCGCGGCCTTCTCTTCGCTGGTCCTGCCCAACTCGTGCAGCACGCGACTCAACTCGAGGTAATATTCCGCGGAATTGGCGTTTAGCCGGATAGCGGCCTGCAAATCGCGGAGCGCGCCGCCGTGATCTTGTGTGCCTTCCCGCAACTTGCCGCGCTCGAAATAGAGGCCGGCATCGTCCGGATGGCGTCGCAGCGCCTGGTCGAGGACCGTTCGAGCCTCGTTCCACGCCTGGGTCTTGCCTAAAGCTCGTGCCAGATGAAGAGAAACGGTTGGGTTGGCTGGCGCAACCTCCGCCGCACGCCGGTATTGGGCTAGCGCTTCGTCCATTCGATTTTCATTCTCGAGCAACTGGCCGAGATTAATTCTCGGTTCCGTGAGCGCCGGATCCAGCTCGACAGCTTGTTCGAAAGCGCTCTTGGCCTCCTGCTGCGCACCGCTTGCAAATAGCGCCAGACCCAACTCGTATTCGGCCTGCGCCGAGCGGGGATCGCGCAGGACAGCCTGCCGCAGCTCGTCGATGGCTTCACGAATGTGTCCCAGCTTGTACAGCACTGCTCCAAGGTTGGTGCGCGCGCTCGCCAGCGCGGGATCCAGATCAACCGCCAGTCTGAGTTCATCGCGCGCCGCAGTCAAATGGTCCGGCATCATCAGCAACCGTCCATAGAGCGCATGCGCCTGAGCCATCCGTGGGGTAAGAGCAATCACACCGCGGGCCTGCTCGATGGCAGCGCCTCGGTTGCCGGCTGCTTCCTGTGCCAGTGCAGAATTATAGAGCGCGCCAACAAACTGCGGTCTGGCCGCGATGGCTTTCCCAAAACACTCGATTGCCGCTTTCAGATTCCCTTGCTGGCGCTCCATTACGCCCAAATCATTCCAGGCTTCCGCGTACCGGGCGTCGATTTCGACGGCCCGTCTCAGTTCGCGAATAGCGCCTTGCGCATCGTGGCTGCGATAGAGCGCCATCCCCTGATGATGATGCTCCACCGCCGAGGTGTGGTCTTCAGCGCCTACTGCCGGCCAGAAAGCCAGCGCCAGCCCGATCATGGCAATCCGTCCGGACATGCAAGCCTTCTATCTTGACACGCTGCAAGCCCGGCCGATATAGTCAACCGGATACGATGCCGGTCTCGCGCGGTTCCATTCAAACTGGTGGAGGATTCTGGTTTTCTTCCGAATCGGAGATCTGTCTGCACCCGTTTCGTTATCACGCGGGCGACATGGATTCGCTCGCCCATACGCATGACGAATACAACATCGTCTTCTGCCTCGGCTCGGGTTTGAGCTACCGGCTGCGAGGGCGAGTCGAAACTTTGGCGCCCGGCGATGTGCTGGTGATCAATCCGGGTGAACTCCACAGCGGGCGCTATGGCAGTGAGGGAGTACTGGCACGGGGGCTGACGCTTCATATTCCCGAGCGGTCCCTCAAGGAAATCCTGGCAAAGATGCGTTTCCCCGGTGATCTGGACCGGAACCGGGCGCTATTTATGGAAAAGATGCGGGACGCCTCGCTCATGCCTCTGGTCGAGGAATTGCTGCGCGAGATCCATCTCAGACAGAGCGGCTACCAGATCGTGGTCGATTCGATTGTGCTGCAGATCCTGGTGCACCTGTTCCGCAACCTGCTGCGCCCTTCGTTGGAGCGCACTCCCTGGGAGACGCCGCGGCAGCTGCCATCCTGGCAAATGGTCCGCACTTTCGAGTACATGAATGCACGCGGCAAGAGCCGGTTCAGCCTGACGGAACTGTGCGCGGAGATAGGCACCAGTACCTCGCGCTTTATCCCACTGTTCAAGAACTCCGTGGGCAGCATGAGCCCGCACGTTTACTACAACCGCCTGATCGTGGACAAAGCACAGAGACTGCTGACCGCGAGCGACCTCTCCATTAAGGAGATCGCTTACGAGCTGGGCTTTCAAAACGAGAGCCATTTCTGCAAGGTATTTCGGTCCTGTGCTGGAACAACTCCCGGCAATTTCCGCGAGCAAACACCCCGAAATGTTCTGAAATTACATTCTGCGCGCCAGCCTGAATAACAGAGAACCCATTTCGCTTCGAATGCCCTACTGCGGGCAATCTATGATGATGGCTCAGCGCCCGGAGCATCGATGAAAATCGCCAAACTCGAATTTATTCCAGTCAGCATTCCGTATACCCACCGCGAGGTTAGCTCGCAGGTGAATCGGGATGGCGTCTCGGACATCGTGGTGAAAGCGACCACCGACGACGGCCTGGTGGGCTGGGGCGAGAGTTGCAGCGGGGCGAACATCGAATCCGTGGAACAAACTCTGAAGGCCACGCAGCCGTTCGTTTTGGGACGAAGCCCCTGGTCGAGCGAGTTGATCCGTGAAGAGTTATGGCACAAAGGAATCTGGATGTTCCGCAAGCCCACCGCCAGTTTCGCTTACGCCGGCATCGATATGGCCCTGTGGGATATCTGCGGAAAGGCGTGCAACCAGCCGTTATACAACCTGTTTGGCGGGCGGGTGCGGGAAAGCGCGAATTACTTCTATTATCTTGCCCGGGGAAGCGCGGAAAGCCTTCAGGCGCAGTGCCGGGACGGGCTGGCGCGCGGCTACCATGTCTTCTATCTCAAAGTGGGCGTCGATATTCAGGCGGAATGTGAGATGGTTCGGGTGGTTCGCGAAACCATCGGTCCGAGCGCGCGGCTTCGTCTGGATGCGAACGCCGCGTGGCGCGTGAATGAGGCGGTGCGAAATCTAGCGCTGCTTGACCGATACACTATTGACTTCATCGAGCAGCCCGTCAGCCCGGACCCGGTGGCCAATATGCAGGAGGTCCGCCGCCGAACGCCCGTTGCGGTCTGCGCCAACGAGGGTTTGTGGAGCGCCGAGGATGCCTACAAGCAGATCACCGGCCGCACTGCCGACGTCTACTGCTTCAGTTCCTACTGGGTTGGATCGCTCACGTTGTTCCAAAGTCTTTGCCGGGTTGCGGCGCTCGAGAGCCTGCAAATTTGTAAACACACGCACGGTGAATTCGGAATTGCAGCCGCGGCGGCTCACCACCTGATGCTGACGCTTCCGAACCTTGTCGAAGGTAACCAGCAGACCGCGCAGATGATGCAAGATGACGTCCTCAAGCATCCGCTGCCTATCGCCAGCGGTCCGGACTGGGGCGTCCCTCACGGCCCGGGCCTGGGGATCGAGGTGGATTGCGAGAAAGTCGGCCTTTACCACGAACGGTACCGGCAGCATGGCCAGTTTCAGCCGTATGACCTGGATTCAATCTGATCGATTTTTCCGCACGGCTGCAGCGAAAAGCAATTTTCGACCATCGGTTTCGCTTGCGCCGATCTGCTCTCTGCCGTAGTCTTTTGTGAAGCCGAATTGTGTTCGGGAGATCTCCGTCAGTCATAGGAGGCGTTATGTGGCAACGCACGTTAACGTATTTCGGGTGCCTGTTGTTGGCTTTGCCCATCCACCTGCATGCTCAGGCCCTGGGCAGTATCGTCGGCCTGGTGACCGACCCGGGCCAGGCGGTCATCCCGAGCGCGACCGTAACAGCCGTCGAGAAAAACACTAATTTCACACGCTCGACCACCACCGCCAGCGACGGAGTGTTTTCGCTTCCGCGGCTGCCAGTCGGGACTTACACGGTGTCGGCGGAGGCCCAAGGTTTCGACAAGGCCACCACGGAAGTCACTCTCGACGTGGACCAGAAAAGGGAGGTCAATTTCACCCTGGTAGTCAAAGGCGTGGCGACTCAAGTGGAGGTACAAGCCACTGCCCCGACCCTGAACACCACCACCGGCATGATTGGAGGGCTGGTTGAGGGACGCCAGGTTGCGAACCTGCCCCTCAATGGCCGCGACATCACCAACCTGATGCTGATGCAACCTGGCCAGATCGCCGAGAATAACAGTTCCTTTCCCTTCCAAACGAACACATCCGGCAACGGCAACCGGGGTGTTACGGGGTCGAGCTATCTGGACGGCATGGATTCGAGCGACAACGAACTGGGTGGAGGCCAGTTCGGCAACTTTAACCTGGACGCCATCGCGGAGTTCCGCGTGCTCCAGAACAACTACTCGGCCGAGTACGGCAGAGGATCGGGAACCATCGTCAGCGTTGTCTCCAAAACGGGCACGAACAGCCTGCACGGCTCTCTGTTTGAATTCGTGCGCAACGATAAATTCGACGCCCGCAATTTCTTCGCGCCCAAAGTAGCTCCGTTCCGCAGAAATGAGTACGGCTTCGGGGTGGGCGGCCCAGTCTGGGTTCCCAAGGTGTACAACGGCAAAAACAAAACATTCTGGTTCGTTCAATACGCGGGGTTCAGGCAGCGGCTGGCGGTCCCCATAATATTTCCGGTGCCGACCCCGGACGAGCGCAAAGGCCTGGTGACTATTACTCCAACCTCGGGCGCGCCTTATCAGTTGCAGGTGCCGGTTCTCCCGGACGTCTCCACAATTTTGAACAAATACCCTTTGCCCAATAATCCCGGAGGCGCTCTGGGACCGCGCACATTTCAATCCACCTCCAGCCAGTCAATCAATCGCGATCAATGGTCGGGGCGGCTGGATCAGCGGATTTCTGACAAGGACTCCTTTTTCTTCCGGTACAGTAATGCCACCAATGTTTTGCCCAATCAGGACTTGAGCGAGGCGATTATCAACCCGAAATTCAGCAATGATCTGCGCAGCGACTGGATCAATTCCGGTTTCAGTGAAACCCACCTGTTCTCGAGCAATCTCATTAATGAGGTGCGCATCAGCGGCATGCAGTCCAAGGAGCAGACCGTGCCCAAGGTGTTCGACACAACACAGGTGTCGTTTGCCGACGGAGCACTGCAAAACTATGGGACCAGCGGCGGCGGATTCAGCCTGGTGCCCTTCACGCTCCTCTACCGTGATGGGCTCACCTGGGTGAAAGGCCGCCATACGATGAATTTCGGCGGTGAGTACCGGGGCGTGCAATCGAGTTATTTTGGCAGCTCCATCGGCGGCCCGAACGGCGTTTACAGTTTTGCGGCAGGGTCATTATTGCCGGTCCCGATTTCGTCCGTTGACGGAACTCACAATTTCAACCCGGGCGACCCCAGTCCGAGCTCGCTCGTTAGCTTCATGGTCGGCATCAGCCAGTTTTATCAGCGCAGCGTTGCTTACCCGGGCTACGGTCCCCCGGGCGGGGGATTTGCCCCCTTCTCGATGCGGCGCTTTCACTGGGCGGGCTGGTTCCAGGACGATTTCAAGATGACCCGAAACCTGACCATTAACATCGGGTTGCGCTATGAGTACAACAGCGTGCCCACCGAGACCGGCAACCGTTTGGCCGGCATCGTGGACGGCGTCGATTTCCTTTCGGACAAATCGTTGTTCCGCCGCATGGTGCTCAACCCCGCGCCGATCTATCGCGAGGATTACAAAGGTTTCGGCCCGCGCCTCGGATTCGCCTGGAAGGCGCTGCCCAAAACAGTGTTCCGCGGTGGTTTTGCAGTTTTCACCAACTTGCCACTTTCCCAGACGGCTGATCAGCAGGGATTCAACTTTCCGTTTTCGGGAACGAGCGCTGCCCCCAACCTGGATTTCACCGCTGCCCCGCGGCCCTTAACCCTGCCTCCGATTCACGATCTGAAAGGAAACGTCGTGCCCTCGGGCGGTAATTCAAAGACGGTTCCCGCCAACGACCCGATTGACCTGACGCCTTATCCCGGCTTGCTGACCAACGTCACCACCAACAACTACCACAACGGTTACACGCTTAGCGGAAATTTCACAATCGAAAGAGAACTTCCGTGGAACAGCATTTTGCAGGCGGGCTACGTGTTTAACAACGCCGTGAGTCTCTATGGCTCGCAATACCCCAACGGATACGCCGGCGCCGCCCCTGATATTGCGGTCTTCACCGCAGTGAACCCCAGCCTGAGCGAATTTCAGTTGACAGACAACCACGCGCACTCCACCTACAACGCTCTGCAGGTGATCTTGCGCAAGGCCGTGCCTACGGCGGGTCTGACGTTCCAGCTCTCCTACACTTACTCGAAGGCCATCGACAACGCGACCACCGTGTACAACGGGGATGGCGCGAACTCGGCAGTGACGCAAAGCAATCCGATGTGCTGGAGTTGTGAAAAGGCGCGCGCCTCGTTCGATGTGCCGCATCGCGTGGTTGTCAATTTTTCCTATCAACTGCCCTTTGATAAGGCTTCTCATCTCCCGAAACGCCTCACCCAGGGCTGGACTCTCTGGGGAATCGCCAGCGCCAGTTCCGGTTTTCCGTTCACCGTCTTAACGCCCTTCGGCAGCAAGCGATATGGGATCGACAACTATGCCGGCGGTACTGTCCGGCCCGACCTGGTTTCGACTCCGACGCTGAAGCCCAGCGGGCAGGGTCCCGAAGAGCAGTTCTTTTCCAATGAAGTGCTGGCGGACAACGCCAACATGACCCAGGCGGTCAACAACAATCAGGACTTCGTCGGCCAGTTTTTCGCGGTTGCCCTGGACAGTCTGAACGGCAGCACGGTAGCGGCTCATCCCGGCAACCTCGGCCGTAACACATTCCGCAACGCAGGGTTCAGCGATTGGGATCTTTCGATCGCCAAGGACACAAGATTGTTTGAGCGGGCGTCCTTACAGTTTCGCGCCGAATTCTTCAACCTCCTGAACCAGCACGCTTTCGGCTTTCCTACTCGCACGCTCACTAGTCCCGGGTTTGGTGTATCCACCTACACCCAGTTTGACCCTCGCGAGATTCAGTTAGGCCTGCGATTGATCTTTTAATTAGGAGCGGCGCTGTCAACGCTCGGGTTGAGCCGGCTGTGTTTTTCTGAACCAGACGAAAGGCGGCCAAGCAGGTAGCACGGCTGGCCCTCCGTTACCGGAGAAGCTTCTTTAACTCCTCTTCAAATACCGACGAGTATTCAAATCCGATAACTTTCTTGCGCAGTACGCCCATTCGGTCATAGAGCATGGTGGTCGGTAATCCCTCAATGCCGCCAAATTTTCTCCTCAGGTCGGCGTGGGCCACTGCCAAGGGGTAGCGAACGCCGATCTTCTTCGCAAACTGCACGGGGTCCTCTGTGTCCCTCATCATGTCGGCCTTCAGTCCAATTACTGCCAATCCGCGGGCCCCATAGCGATCCAGCAGCATCTGGTAACCTGGCATCTCTTTCTTGCACGGCGCGCACCAGGTCGCCCAGAAATCAACCAGCACGACCTTGCCACGAAGCTTATCTGAGGTCAGTCGTCCTCCCTGGAGGTCCTTTACTGAAAAGTCGGGCAATCGCGATCCGATCTCACCCGCCGGGACTCCGTTGCGCTCGCTGGCCTGTGAACTAGCTGGATGCTGGTTACATCCCGCGAACGCGGCCGCAAGCAGACCCAGGAACAACAGATGTTTCGCCATTTATTCCTTCTTCTGTATTTCGAGAATTAACAGCTTCAAGGGAGGTGAAGCCTCTGATTTCTTCTTCCCCGCAGGCTTCTTGTAGAGCTGTCCGTGAACCGTAACCTGTGTCGCGGAGCCGGCAAGGGCTTCCAGGCTTTTCGCCAGCTCATTTGATACAAGTGCGAAGGACCGGTTCGCCGCTACCCGAAGGGCAAAGTTGCCTGAGCTCTCCTTCTCGATCTTCCCCCGCGCGGTAATATCCATTTCCGCCACCGAGACACCACTGTCGTACGTCGCTTTCAGCAACCCGGCAGGATCGATTTGGCCGTCATTTTTGGGCGTAATATCGACCTTTCCATCCAACAAACTGACTTCTACTTTTTGAACGCCAGACTGGCGCCCGAGGTGTTGTTTCACCCCGTAAGCTCAATAATTTCAGGTCATGCCTTCGACGCGCATTTCGACGTGCTCGATTTGCGCTTGAACCGCGGGCGCAAACATCACGCCGGCAAGGGCTGTAATCGCAAGTCCATTCTTTGTTAATCTCATCGCTCTCCTTATCTAGAAAGATGCATACGAAACTGCTGTGTGATTCCAAAACTGATGTGCCTTCCAATCGGCATAAACTGTACGCCGTGGGAATGCGCCACGTCCCAGTCCACTCCTAACCAGAGATGCGTTCCAGGGCGCACCCCGACGTAAGTCGTGATTCCGGCAAGAAGAACGTCGCCCCCGCTGCCGGCCTCGGTTATACCGACGACGCGGTCATCCCGCGAATGCAACCAGGTGAGTGCGGGGCCGATGAACCATTCACGCGTCCCCTCTTTCGATTCGTAGGGCCGGTATGAAAGCCAAAAACGCGACGTGAAATCGCTTCCGAGCCGAGTCGCCTGCGTGCCCTGGGAGCGCACGAACGCATGAAAGTCCTCATCCGCAACCAGGCGCTTGAGGTTGAAAAGGCCGGTGTACGTCCAGTTTGCGGCGGCAAATAAGTCGGTCGATCCCGAGCCGGGTTGCAGTCCCGCAGGCAACAGTTTGGCATCTGCACCTGTCAAGTCTGTGCGCCCGGTGGGAACCTTTGGGCCAACGGTGAAGGATGCCTGCGTGGTGCCCCGGCTGGAGTCGCGCCGGTAAAAGCGGTATTTAACGAGAAGCAGTGCATCCCCGAGGCCCGTCCCGCCGGCAACGGTCCCGCCCGGTACATCGAAATGGTCTGTAACGACCGGGAGGAGGACCGTTAAATCGAAATCCCGATGAAAACCCCACGTAAAGTTGAAATCGCCTTTATGCGAGAATGTGGGCCGGCTCGTGACGGGAATTTCGCCCGGCATGGTTCCCGGCATCGCGCGACGTGTCGTAAACACCGAACTGTAAGACACAAGGCCGCCGCCGGGAAACAAAGGTGGCGCTGTTTCGGGCGCCGGCCCCTGAGCACCAGCGGCCCGTAAGAACAGAAAAATTGTAAAGCATAACCAGGTTCTGCGGCGTTTGGGTTTTCCTGACACAGGCCTCCTCCCGCAATCATTTACACTTCGGGCGCACTAATCCCGAAGGCATGAGACCGCTGGAGGTCTGGCTAAATTCGAATGGGCGGGGGCGCTAGAACACAGGTAAGCGGCGGAGCATGGCAGCGGAGCCCAACATCGAAGGCAGGTGAATCCAGCTTGGGCGCTTCGATCGCGCCGGGCACCTCCGCGATCGCAACCAGATGGGGGAATATGCCAGAAACCGAGGCCTCGACAAACGGAAGCTGAGACGCCTGCATGGTTTGGCAGCAATCCTGAGTGCGGTGGTTATGCGACGAACAATGCATGGAACCACAGCAGCGCATCGCCTGCTGTGGCGTGGTCATGGCCAGACAGTCGGATCCGTACGCTGCGAAGGCGACGGTGAGGAGGGCCAGAAGGGCTCGTTTTGCAGTGCCCATCTATTTCGAGGCTAGACGTTTTGAGGTCTTCGAGTCAAGCGGCGCGGTTTTCACTTTTCACTCTCGAATTTCAGAGCGGCGGCTTGCGTCGGTGCCAATCGGTCGACTGCTGGTAGGCGTAGGCGAGCTGAACAATCACGGGTTCATGATATGCCGGGCCGGCGATTTGTAGGCCGATCGGCAATCCCTCTCGCGAGAACCCGCAAGGCAGCGTCAACGCCGGCGTACCAAAGTGATTGAAACTCGCGGTGTTGCTGGGCGGCCGGTGATGGGTTTCGTTAACCGTTTCGGAAATCAGCGGAGCGAGCTCTCTCATGGTCGGCAGAACCAGAACATCCACCGTTTCAAAGACACGCTGAATATCCCGCCGGCACTCGCGAACGCGCTTCAGCGTCTCGATGTAAGCGACGGTGTCCACTTTCTTTACGTAATTCAGGTGCCTTTGCGACCAGGGATGATACAGCTCCGGAGATTTGTCGAAGAAAGGCTTCTGGTAGTGGTACAGCTCGACGTCGTAATCGCCGTTTTCGGGAATGACCAGGCGGGGCAGCACCACTTCCCTTACTTCCCGCACCTTGCTTTGCAAATGGCGGATCGCTTCTTCCACCGCCGACGAGACATCCGGATGAAGCTGTTCAAAAAAGTACTGGCGCGGTATCCCCACGCGTAATTGCGCAATTGGCAGCCCAAGAGATTTCGAATAATCGGGCACGGGTTCATGGAAAGTGATGGCGTCCAGCGGATCGTAGCCCGCAAGTACCTGGAGCAGCACCGCAGCATCTTCCACACTGCGAGCGATCGGACCGATCGTGTCCATTGAGTAAGCAGAAGGAACTACGCCTCTCGTGCTCACCCGGCCATATGATGTCTTGAACCCTACGACGCCGCAATGCGCTCCGGGTATGCGCACCGAACCGCCATCATCGCTTCCGACTGACGCAAAGCAGAGCCCCGCTGAAACCGCCGCCGCCGATCCGGCCGAAGAGCCGCCCGTGATTCGGTCAAGATTCCAGGGATTATGAACGACGCCGAAGCACCCGGTGGTTCCTGTGCCCGCGAACGCCATCTCATCCAGATTCAGCTTGCCGAGAATGACGGCGCCGGCGGCTCTCAGGCGCCTGGTGACCTCCGCATCCTCCGTGGGAATGCGTGATTCAAAAACGCGCGCCGCTGCGGTTGTCCGCACTCCAACGGTGTCGATGTTGTCCTTCAGGGCGATCGGAATTCCGTGCAGGCGGCTCGAGGCATTTCCCATCCTTCTTGCCCGGTCGCATGCTCGCGCTCCCGACAGGGCTCTATCCGCATCGAGAGTGATGAAAGCGTTAAGGCGTCGGTCGAGTTTGTCGATACGCGCCAGGCACAGCTTCGTCAGCTCTTCGGAAGAAACCGTCCCTTTTGCCAGTGCCGTGGCGGCTTGACTGAGGGTCCAGGCTAGCGGGTCCGGCGGAAGTTCAGCCGAACTCCCTGCTCTCGCCGCAATTGCGGCGCCGCCTGCCAGCAGGTGGCGGCGTGTCAACCGGTCGAAAGCCATCGCGTCTCCCTTTGCATAGAATATTTCGGCCCGCTCCCGCCGTTCATCTGTCCGTTGCCATGAACTTCGAGAATCCAAAGTCGCCGATCACACCCGTGGCTCCTTCCAGGTAATAGCCCATTCCTGGATTGCCGCCCGCAAATTTGTCATCGCTGATTTGAACCACCTGCACGCCGTTGATATAGACCGAGAGGACTTTCCCGATCATGCTGGCCTTCACCACATCTCCGTCCTTCACGCCGTACTGTGAGCCGTGCGTCTCTTTCAACATAGTGAATTTTCCGAGCGGACCCTCCCAGCGCGCGATATTGCAATAGGCTTTTGGAATTTTTGTGCAGCGAAACATGACTTCGTACCCGGTGCAATTGTGTGGAGTGATGGAACTCCGCAGGCGCAATTCCACCTCTTCCCATACTTTGCCGTCCTGGTTGGGATGGATCGAGTGTACTGTAGCTTGTAAGGTCTGATTCGGACCCCAGGTCCCCCGCAGAATCGCGGTCGAGTCATCGTACTTTTGCGGCGCCGGCCTGATCCCGCCAATTTCAGTCCCAAACGCAAATCCTCCACTCGTCCGGACGTCTGTCCAATCGAGGCCATCGGCTCGTCCATTCAGCCATTGGCCGCCCTCTGCAATCGGGTTTTCAGTTCGAGAAAAGTTGGTGGTATATGGCCCGTGCGGCCCCACGCCGGAAGCAGCCGCTGATAAAGTCATAAGCCGCGATGCCGCAGGCCACAGGCCGACGATGATTGTAAGGGCGGCCGCCCATACGTAAATCGTTCTGTGCTTCTGCCATTCAACACGGATAAGTGTCATCATCGGTCCACCATGCATTCTACTTCGCTGCAGCTTCGTTAGGCTCATCTTGTGCGATGTACCGCCAGCACAACTCTCCAATGCGCTTGGTCGCTGTGACCCCGGTCACAGGAGACGCGACCGGGTGCGAGAAAATAGAATTGGAGTATTGATATGCCCATTCTGATCGGCGCCAAACCAGAGAGTACCTTTCGAGATCCAATTGGATTATTGACGGACTGCCACCGTCGCATTGAGCGATTCCTGTCTGTTCTGGCGCAGCTAGGCAAGCAGGCGCACAGCGGTCCGCTGACCAGCGAACAGCGCGGCGCTTTAGAAACGGCCCTGCGTTATTTCAGTGAGTCCGCTCCAAAGCATACCGCCGACGAGGAACAGACCCTATTTCCCCGCCTTCGGTCGCTGGATCGGCCCGAGGTTAAAGCCGTACTTGCAAACATGGATTCGCTGGAATGCGACCACGCCCAAGCCAACGAGCTGCACACGAACATCGACCGCCTCGGCCGCGCCTGGCTGGCATCCGGATCGCTCTCGCCGGAAGACGCAGAGCGCTTCACCGCCATCGTGCGAAAACTCGAAGATCTGTATCGGAACCACATCGCACTCGAGGAGCACGAAGTGTTCCCTGTCGCAGCTGCTGTTCTCGAAAGACCTCAACAGGAAGCAATGGGAAGTGAGATGGCGGCGAGGCGCGGTCTCCGTCAGAGCTGATGACTCCGGCGGAGCGTTCCTTATCTCGCGAGCACGGACATGGGAAGCCATATCCGCGGCGACGGCGCCATCGGGGTGTAGCGATGCCATAGCTCCTCGCCCATTCAGGGGAACAAATTGAATCGATCTCGCCGAAACTTTATTAAATTGACCTCCACGGCGGCAGGGGCTCTTGCCGGCCCGTTACACCCTGCCAATGCAGCCGGCGAGGTGCGGCGCATGAGCGTCGTACCCCCGAT
This sequence comes from Bryobacteraceae bacterium, assembly GCA_035280425.1. Taxonomy (GTDB): domain Bacteria; phylum Acidobacteriota; class Terriglobia; order Bryobacterales; family Bryobacteraceae; genus QHXW01. Next base: position 114,737 of record DATEFW010000025.1, read on the forward strand.
GGACGCGCCTGAGGGAGCCATTAGTGTCGATCCGAACCACAGCACGGCGGCCGAGCACGGAACCTGGACCGTGACATTCAGGAGCGGCAAGAGCGGCGTTCGGAGGAATGGCGGGATTCGCGTGCAGTTGCCGGATTCCTGGCATTCTGGAATCCGGAACTCGGCAAATCGGCTCCAAGCCTCCGATCCTTTAGCAGACAACTACGTCTCATCCCGGTGCTCTCGAAGCGGAATCGGTCTGCGCACCTGGGTCGAACACGAACCCGGCCCGAATCCGCTGGTGAAGAATCATCGCCCCGGTTTGGACGGAAGATTGAGCCGTTACATCTATGTCGCACGGGTTTGGGTTTTGGATGGCGATCTCATGGAAGGCGACACCATCTCGATCGTTTATGAGGACACATCGAAAGGCGGCCGGGGGGATGCAAGCCGGCATCATTAGCACGCCTGTCGAACCCATCCTGATGGCCGTAGATCTCCACGGAGACGGCGCCTCCACCTGCTCTGGCAGCTTGCTGCCAGGGAGTGTCGATTTCGCTGAACCTCATTCTTCCGAAACGACCGCCCTGTTTTCACTCCAAACCGAAGGTAAAGATCGCGCTGCCGGCCGCAATCGAGACGAGCTGTTTTCCCTTGCTCAGGTAACTGACCGGCCCTGCGGCGATCAGGCCTCCGGTCCCGGCGCGCCAGAGTTCCTTGCCGGTAGCGGCGTCGAGCGCGAAGAAGTAACCTTTGTCGCTGCCGCCGAAAAGCAGGTTTCCGGCCGTTGACAGCAGTCCGGCTTGCGGCATGGTGTGGAGTTTGTATTGCCAGCGGATCTCGCCGGTCGCAGGATCGACGGCCTTGACCGCGCCGCTGCCCGGATCGTCGCGAAGGAACTCCGGAACGCTGCCGAAGAAATGCGTCCCGGGCTGGTAAAGCGCATCGCCGGTATAATACTTGTTAGCGAAATCCCAGACCGAAAGATAAAACAGCCTGGTCCGCGGGCTGTACGATGGCGAGTACCAATTGGTCCCGCCCTCCGGGCCGGGTGAGATCACATTGCCTTCGCGCGTGGGGTCGCTATGAGGCCGCGCGACAGGCCGTCCTTTTTCGTCGATTCGCTCGGCCCAGGTCTGTGTGGTAAACGGCTTAGCCAGGAGAAATTCGCCGGTCTCACGGTCCAGCACGTAGAAGAACGCGTTCCGGTTGCCCCAATACATCAGTCTGCGGGCCCGGCCGCGGAATTCCGCGTCGACCAGAACCGGAATCTGCACCGCGTCCCAATCGTGGACGTCATGCGGGCTGAACTGGAAGTACCATTTCAGCCTGCCGGTATCGGCATCCAGAGCGATCACGCTCGAGGAATACAGATTGTCGCCCAGCCGCGCATCGCCATTCCAATCCGGCGCGGCATTGCCCGTACCCCAGTAGATCAAGTTCAGTTTGGGATCGAACGAACCGGTCACCCAAGTCGGAGCGCCGCCGGTTTTCCACGAATCACCCGACCAGGTTTCATGACCCGGCTCGCCCGGACCGGGAATCGTATAGAAGCGCCACAGGCGCTTACCAGTCGAAGGGTCGTAGGCATCGAGGAAGCCCCGAATCCCGTACTCGCCGCCCGAAATACCGACGATGATCTTGTCTTTTACCACGAGCGGCGCCGCGGTCACGCTGTAGCCTTTGGTTGGATCCGCCACAACCACGTCCCAGGCCAGATTTCCCGTTTTGCGATCGAGTGCTACGAGATGCGCGTCGACGGTTCCCATAAACAGCCGGTCGCCCAAAATCGCCAGGCCCCGATTGACTTGGCCGCAGCAGACGTTAATGTGTTCAGGGAGACTACGCCGGTAATTCCAGTAGGGACGCCCGGTCTCTGCGTCCAGCGCGAAAACGTCGTTCGGCGGCTGGGTAAGGTACATGATGCCGTCCACCACCAGCGGTGTCGTTTCGACGGTCTCCAGCGTCTTCATCTGGAACGCCCATTTTAGTTTCAGCCGCCCGACATTCGCGCTCGTGATCTGATCGAGGCGGCTATAGCGGTGGCTCGCGTAGCCGCCGGAATAGGTCATCCAATTGCCCGGCTCGTTTTCAGAGTTGAGGAGCCGCTGATAACTCACTTGTCCCGCGAGGGACATCGCGGCTAGGACGGCGATGCCAATCCCTTTCACGGCAGCGCCGCCTTCCTTTCGAGAGAGTACAAATAGGCTACGAGATCGTCGAGTTCCGAATCGGCGAACACACCTGCGTAGCTCGGCATCAGCGATTTCTTCTTGTCGACCTTGAGCACTTGCAGATCTTTCTTGGCAAAGGAATGCAGGCTTTCGTTCAGGTCAATGATCTGAATGGTGTAAGTGTCTTCATTCAGGCGGATTCCCGAATAGGCGGTTCCATCACTGGTAATGAGCGCGACGGCCCAGTATGCCGGGTTGATCTCTTCATCCGGCCGCAGCACCGAGGCCCGCAGATGCGACGGCGAGCGCGCCGTGCCAATGGAGCTAAGATCGGGCCCCAGGCTTCCACCCTGGCCGCGAACCATGTGGCACTTCATGCAGCCGCCCTTGGCTCGAAACAACTTTTCTCCGTATGTCGCGTTCCCGCTAATCGCGACCCGCGCGCTTCCTGCCAACCCGCGAACGTAGCGCAGGATCTGCCGCAGTTGTTGATCGGAAAGCGAGGTGGCCGGCATGGGCGTGCCCGGAATGCCGCGCGCGATGGTCCGGTACAGAGCCTCCTCGGTCGAACCGTGGCGATAAACGCCGCGAGTCAGGTCTGGCCCCCGGCCGCCCGCGCCGTCCACACCGTGACATTCGGCGCAGTGCAGGTGGTAGAGTCGATCACCGGCGGTCAAGTCGTCGTTCTGACCATAGGTGACTCGGCCTCCGGCAAGTGTAAGCGCGAGCGCGCCGACGCAGACCCGGGCCGCCAGTTTCATCCAACCTCCGAGATTCAAAGATTATACCGGCAATTGCAGGGGGCGACTGAGTCTCATCCATACCTTTTTCGCCTTCATGTTCTTGAATGCAACGGTCGTATTTGGCGGATCCAGCCGAACAGCGCGACGGTGCGAAACGGCTTGGGAGCAGGTTTGCCGGCAACGGGCCGCGGCGATTTTTCCGCAGCGATCGAATCGCTCGAAGAGGCGCTGAAGCTGAATAGAAACGACCCGGCTGCGCGCGAGTACTTGTCGCGGTGCAAGCCGCGATGGCAGCGAAACATTGATCCGGCTGGATGATTGTGCGCGAGCCGCCAAGCGGACAGCCGAACCACGTTCGTATACAATTGGCGCTTGGCTCCAAACATCTACAGCACACAGTCCGGCATGAGCCAAACACTCATTATTTTGCTTCTGGTCGGCGCAGGCGCCGGCACACAGCTCACCATTGCTTCGAACATAGACGGGCCGCTTAAAGCGTCGGCGAATCCGCATTATTTTCAGGCTGCCGACGGCCGTGCGGTGATCCTGAACGCGTCGCAGACCTGGAACACGTTTCAGGATTGGGGGCAGGACGGGGCCGTCGAGCCGCTGGATTTTGCGGCATTCGTCAAGTTTCTTGCGGCACACGGACACAACTTCACGCTCCTCTGGACCACAGAGATGCCGAAGTTTTGCGGGCTTCCGACCACGGCGAACTCGCCGCCGGATTTTGTGGTCACCCCGCTGCCATGGATCAGGACCGGGCCTGGGAAGGCGTCCGACGGCGGATTGAAATTCGATCTCAACAGGCTCGACCCAAGCTTCTTCGAACGGATGCGGCAGCGCGTAGCGACGCTGCATCAGGCCGGTATTTATGCCGGCGTCTATCTTTTCACAGGCGAATGGCTGAATGTTTTCCGCTGCACGAGCGACGGTTATCCCTACACCGGAGGGAACAACATCAATGGCATCGATGACGGTTATACCGGCGGCAAAAAGGGTACCGGCTCGATTACCATGACCGCACCCAACGCCATTACGCGCTATCAGGATGCCTATGTAGAACGGATGATCGACACTCTGAACGATTTGCCCAACGTGCTGTGGATTGTGTCCGAGGAAGCGCCAAGCAATTCGACGTGGTGGAACGACCACCAGATCGCGCACATTCGCGCGTATGAAGCGCGAAAGAAGTTGCAGCATCCCATCGGCTACGCGGCACTGATTGGGGCGCCGGACAGCACGCTATACAATTCCGATGCGGACTGGGTGGCGCCCCAGGCGCGGGTTTCGCCCGTCAAATCCTGCGGAAGCGGGAAGCCGGCCTGCAAGGTGAATGTAAACGACAGCGATCATTCTTATTGGGAATTGTGGAACGACCCACCGCAGAAGAGCCGCAATTTTGCCTGGGAAAATTTCACCAGGGGCAACCAGGTGCTGTTCATGGATCCGTATCTGGTTTATTATCCGCGTGAAAAGCGCAACCTGTGCATTGCGGCGAATCACGGGATCTGCCGCGCGCCGGACGCACGCTATGACAATCTCCGGGACAACCTTGGGTACATCCTGCAATATGCACGGCGACTGAAACTCGCAGCCATGACGCCGCGCAACGAACTGAGTTCCACAGGGTACTGTCTGGCGCACACGGCCGCGGCCGGGGCGGAGTACCTCGTGTATGCTCCCGACGGTGGCGCTTTCAGAGTCGATCTGACTGCGATGCGAAATTCACGGACATTCTCGGTTGAATGGTTCAATCCGTCAAACGGCGCGCGCACTTCCGCAGAGGCGGTGCGCGCGGGCTCGCCGGCTCAGCCTTTCAAGCCTCCATTCGACGGGGATGCCGTACTTTACCTGGTGGACACGGCAGGAAAAGCGGCGGGAGCGCGAGCGGGGCTTCAGCAGTGACTCTACGCGATATTGACACGCCGGCACTGCTCGTTGACTTGGATGCCATGGAGCGCAACCTCGCGAAGATGGCGCAATTTTTCAGCCGCGGCATCACGCGGCTTCGTCCGCACTACAAGAATCACAAGTGCCCGGCCCTGGCCCGGCGTCAGTTGGAGGCAGGAGCCATTGGCATGACGTGCGCGACGCTCTCCGAAGCCGAGGCGCTGGTTTCGAACGGGATCACGGACATACTCATTTCGAGCGAACTTGCAGGCGAGCGCAAAATCGCGCGTTTCATCGAACTGGCACGCCGGGCCGACGTTAAGGCGGTCGTCGACAATGTCCGGTCCGCGGCAGCGCTGGGAGCAGCGGCCAGGGCCGCTTCGATTCGCGTCAGCGTTCTCGTCAATGTCAACGTGGGTCAAAATCGCACGGGCGTTCGACCCGGCCGGCCGGCGCTCGATCTCGCGCGCGAGGTGCTGGCGCACAGACTGGCACTTCGAGGCCTGATGGGATATGAGGGCCACATAGCGCATCAAACGGAGGGGTGTGCGAAGGAAGCCGCCTACGAGCTGGCTATGAACGCTTTAATGCAGTCGGCGCACCTGCTGGAGGAGGACGGGATTCAAGTCGAGATCCTGAGCACTGGTGGGACGGGCACGCACCATCTGACCCCGCGGTTTCCGGCCATCACGGAATTTCAAGCGGGATCGTACCTGCTGATGGATACCGAGTACACCAACACGTGCAACGATTTCGAGCGCGCGCTCACGGTTTTAGGCACAGTTATTAGCAAAACCGAGGGAGAGCGCGTGGTGGTGGATGCGGGGCTGAAATCGATCAGTGCCGAGCATGGTCTGCCCGCTGTCAAATGCCGCGAGGGGCTGCACCTGAGAAAATTGAACGCCGAGCACGGGATTATCGACATTCTAGATCCGACGGCAACGCCGGAAGTGGGAGACACGCTCGAAATCTGGGTGCAGTACAGCGACGCCACGGTCAATCTGCACGAGCGCATGTACGGCGTACGGAATGGGGCAGTGGAAGAAGTTTTGAGGCTCGAGAGCTGAGCCGATGGTGCTGCCAAAAAAATGGCTGCTGTGCATTGTTCTTTTTCTGGCTACTACCCTGAATTACCTGGATCGCCAGACCATGAGCATTCTGGCTCCCGTATTGCAGAAACAACTCCACCTGGATAACGCGGCCCTGGGATGGCTGTTCGCCATCTTCTATTACGCTTATACCTTTGCCCAAATGGCTGGCGGGCCGATTTTAGACCGCTCGAATTTGCGGTGGGCATTCACGTGGGCGATATTGCTATGGTCGGCCGTGTCCGCGTTGACCGGACTGGCGAACGGTTTTATTGCCTTGCTGGTTTTCCGCCTTCTGCTGGGTGTGGTGGAGTCGGTGAACTGGCCGGCCGGCATGCGCGTCATCGCATATCTGATGGAGCCTCGTGAGCGCTCGCTGGCGAACGGAATCTTCACGAGCGGGACAAGCGTCGGAGCACTGATTGCTCCAGGTCTGATCCTGGGCATATCCGGGACGCTCGGATGGCGCTGGGCTTTTGTGCTGATCGGCTCGCTTGGGGCGTTCTGGATTGGCGCGTGGCTTGCGATTACGCGAGGGAGCGATTTGGCGCCGGTCTGGCTCGGGGCGGCAACGAAGCCGGCCGCGGCGCCGCGCGCGCAGTGGCAGGTCTTCGCAAGAATTGCCCGCGCACCACGCTTTGTGCCGGTACTTGTGGTAGCGGTGCTGGTGAATCCTTGTCTCTACTTCAGCGTCAACTGGCTTCCGACCTATTTCGCCCAGCAACGCGGCCTCGCTCCAGGCCGCCAGATGGGCTGGATTCTCACGGCTATCTACCTGGGCCTGGACATCGGCAATATCGCCTGCGGCGGCACGATTCTGGCATTGACGCATCGCGGAATCGGTCTCGAGAGAGCGCACCGCATCGTGTTCACGCTGGCGACGGCAGCGGTGGTGTGCTGCGCAGCCGTTCCGATTTTGCCGATGGCCGGCGCGGTGGCCGCACTGGTGGTGGTCAATCTCGGGCTGGGCGTCTGGGTGTCCGTGTATCTGACGATGGCGCAGGCAGTATCGTCTACCCATGTCTCGACGGCCATGGGGATGCTGAGCGGCAGCGGATCGCTGGCCGGCGCGCTTTCGATGTGGGCGGTGGGCCGCGTGACCCAGCAGACCGGCAGCTTTCTAATACCGATGAGCGCCGTCGCGGTCGCCGCGGCCGTGGCCGCCGCTGCCGCCTGGGTGGCGAGCCGCGAAGAAAAATCCGTGCAGGAGATGCCGGCATGAGCCGTTTGCCATGACGCACAATCTCAAAGGCGGGATGATTGGCTGCGGGTTCTTTGCGGAGCGGCACCTGGAAGCCTGGCGGAGAATTCCCGGCGCGGAAATCGTGGCGGCTGCGGACCCTAACCGCGAGCGGGCGGAAAAGTTTGCAGCCCGCTCTTACGGATCCGCGCAGGAGATGCTAGATCACGAGCGTTTGGATTTTGTGGATATCGTGACGCGCGCCGAAACGCACCTGCCGCTCGTGCGCCTGGCCGCGGAGAGAAATGCTCCCATCATCTGCCAAAAACCGATGGCGCTGGACTGGGATAGCGCCGTGGAGATGGTCCGGATCGCCGAGGCAGCCGGCGTGCCACTCATGATTCACGAGAACTGGCGCTGGCAGCCGTGGTATCGCGCGGCGCAGCAGCTCATAGCAGGCGGGGAAATCGGTCCGACTATCGGCTATGGCTTTCGCACACGCACGCGCGACGGTATGGGCGACGAGCCGTATCCCAAGCAGGCCTACTTCCGGAAACTACGCCGGTTTCTGATTGACGAGGTGCTGGTGCACCACATCGACACGGCGCGTTTTCTGTTCGGCGAGATCGATTCCGTGTATGCGGAAACCGGCCGTCGCAATCGCGCTATGGCGGCCGAAGATCAAGCCGTCCTTGTGCTGCGCCATGAAGGCGGGGTTTTCGGCTGGATCGACGGGCATCGCTTCCTGGATCCGCTGCCGGATGGCCCTGTGATGGGAGACGGCTTCTTCGAAGGCGAGCTCGGAACGCTGTCGATTCGCGGAACAGGCGACGTCTACCACAACCAAAGGCTCGCCTGGAAGAACGATGTCACGGCCGGGTACCGCGGCGACAGCGTCCGCGCCACGCTGACCCATTTTGTTTCTTGCCTGCGAAACGGCGGCGCGTTCGAAACCGGCGGGCGACAATACCTGCGGACATTTGCCGCGGTGGAAGCGGCATACCGCAGCGTGGCGGAGCGGCGCAGCGTACAGGTGGCGGAGATCTTCTCTCACGACACCCCCGCTTAACAACAGAAATTTGTGTTTTTTTGATAGATGGGCTCAGAAAGCCAAAAGCCATGCCCGATTCGAAAATGACGAAGCAGACCGAAATTGAAACTCCTGCCCTTCTTGTGGATCTGGATGTCATGGAGCAGAACCTCGCGAAGATGGCGCAGTTCTTCTCCAACCGGCCGGCGAAGCTGAGGCCGCACTTCAAAAATCACCGGGTCCTGGAGCTGGCGGCGCGGCAGATGGAGCACGGGGCAATCGGCATCACCTGCGCCAGGCTTTGGCAGGCGGAACGGCTGGCTGGGGCAGGGATTCGGGAGATCCTGATTGCCAACGAGATCGCGGGAGAAGCGCCCGTGCGGCGATTCGTGGAACTGTCGCGCGAGGTTCCTGTGCTGGTGGCGGTGGACAACTCGAAAGTGGTGGACGAGATGTCGCGGCTGGCGCGGGACCGCAAAGCAGAGCTGAACGTGCTGGTGGACGTCGATCTCGGGCTGAAGCGTTGCGGGGTGCAGCCGGGAGAGCCTGCCGCGGCGCTCGCGAAGAGAGTCGTGGAGAGCGGGCTGAAGTTCCGAGGCCTCATGGGATACGAAGGGCATCTTCAGCCTCTGCCGCCGGGGCCGGACAAAGAGTGCGTTGTGCGCGAAGCCATGAAGGCTCTGGTGTCGACGAAGCAGCTCATTGAATCGATGGGAATTCCGGTGGGTATCGTCAGTTGCGGCGGCACGGGCGATTACGCCATCGCGGGCGCCTACCCCGGCGTCACCGAGAACCAGGCCGGCTCCTATCTGCTGATGGACACCTGGTACACGCCGTTCGCGCCCGATTTTACGGTCGCGCTCAGCGTGCTCGTCACCGTAATCAGCAAGACCGGAAGTGAGCGGCTGGTTGTGGATGCCGGGTGCAAAGCCATCAGCGGCGAGCGAGGACTTCCGTCCGTGAAAGGAATTCCCGGGCTGCGGCTGAAAGCTCTGCATGCGGAGCACGCGCCCATCGAGATACAGGATCCGGATCTGCACGTAGAGGTCGGCGATAAGATCGAGATCGCCGTCCACTATCATGACGGAACCATCAACCTGCACAAACAGATGTATGGCATCCGAGACAGCAAGGTGGAGCGGGTATTCACGATCGAGCAGTAACTGAGAAGACAGGCGATTGAAGAACAAGGTCGCCGTTGTAACCGGAGCCGGCGCGGGACATCGTCGAGCGCTTCCCAGAGGGACCTTCCGTCGTGATTGTGGTAGATCAATCCCGGCAGGCGAGCTTAGCGGTGAACCTGCGCGTCACCGTCAGCGCATCCATTCTCACCTTTCCTGTTGAGGCGCTTTGGGTTGGCTTCGAGCGAAAAGCAGATTCCCCAAGTTGTTGAAAACAGATTTCAGTTGCGATGCCGACTTCCCGGTATTAATCCCAAATCGGGAGCGGGTGCGCCAAATCACCCAGTGCACCTGATATCCCTGGGTGAAGTGGCATCTGCGACCGCCGGTCCGGTTTGCTCAGACTAGTGTTTATAGACTGCCAGCCGCGGCCCCTTACGTGCTCGGCCAGTTACGATGTTAAGCCGAGCAATTGGAATGGCGAAAGGGATCAGAAGACTCTCAGCTCTCCTGCTGGTGTTGACGGTCGGGTCCGGAACGGTGACTTGTGCCGCGATGACTTGGACGCCAGTCGCCCCCGCACATCCATGTTGCCCGCATTCCCAAAATCCCGACTCTAACCGTTGCGCCAAAATCGGGTGCATCGGTACTGCGCCGGTCCTTGTGCCGACCGCAGCCCAGAGCATGGCACCTGTTCTCGTGTTTGCTATGGCGCAGCACCAGCCGGCTACCGAAGGTCCGTCGCCCGAACGGGCCATCGACCCAGTACCGCATCTCCCCGAGTTCACTCTCTTCCTGGCACATCACCAGCTTCTGATCTAATCCCGGCCTTCGAATCACCGTGCCCTGTGATGTATCGGCGCGGCCCAACTGGAAATGTCCTTGCGGAGCCGCAGCACAGCGTGCCGGTGTAAGCGAGTCTGGCAATCAGAAGGAGAGTTGCAAACCGTGAACTACTTTGGGGTCTTACTTTTCGCAGTCAGCAGCCTCGTTGCGGGCGTTGAGGAACCACGTTTGAGCCTGCGGCAATTGATCGGCGAAGCTATCCAGAACAACCCGGAGATAGTCGCCGCCCAGAAAAGTTATGAAGCTGGGCGGCAGCGGCCCACGCAGGAGAGCAGCCTTCCCGACCCGATGGTCGCGTTGGGTTACACCAGTGTCGGCAATCCCCTGCCCGGCGCCGGCCTTGGTAGTCAGGTTCTTTCGAACATCGGCGTCATGTACTCGCAAGAGTTGCCGTACCCAGGAAAACTCAAGCTGAAAGGCGAGATCGCCTCGAAGGAAGCAGAGGCCGCATTTCAGGAATACGAAGCGGTCCAACTGGGCGTGGTTTCGCGCCTCAGGCAAGCCTACTATCGGCTTCAATATACCTACGCCGCGTCCGACTTGCTGATTCGAAATCGGGACCTGCTCAACAAGCTGGTGAGCGTGACCGAGGCGCGCTATTCGGTCGGGAAGGCGGCGCAGCAGGACGTCTTTAAGGCACAGACACAGGTCAGCATCTTAGAAACGCGCCTCGTAAAACTGGAGCAGGTGCGCATCAGTAGTGAGGCTGAAATCAACAGCATTCTGAATCGGCGGCCCGGAACTCCGCTGGGACGCCCGGAAGACGTGCGGCTGAAAGAGCAAATGCCATCCCTCGAAGATCTTTATGCGGCAGCCGCACGAAACTCTCCTATGTTGGGGCGCGACAAGAAGATGATTGAACGCTCTGAGCTGGCCGTTAATTCTGCTCGCAAGGAGTACTACCCGGACATGACGCTGAGCGGGGGCTATTTCAACCAGGGGTCGATGTCACCCATGTATCAATTCCAGGCGAGTTTTAAGGTACCCCTGTACTATTGGCGAAAGCAGCGGGCCGGAGTCAAAGAGCAGGTCAATGTGCTTTCTCAGGCACGCAGGAATTACGAGGCAACCGATCAATCCATTCACTTTCGGATCAAAGACGATTATGCGATGGCGCAGGCTTCACTCAAGCTCATGAAACTGTATACGCAGACGGTGGTTCCGCAAGGGAATTCGGCGCTCGAATCATCACTGTCAACGTACGAGACGGGCGCGGTGGACTTCTTGTCGGTAGTCACGAACTTCACCACTGTACTGGATTACGAAATGAGCTACTACGATGAGGCGCTCAGCTACTCGCTGGCACTGAGCCGCCTTGAAGAAATGACTGGGCAGCAATTGACGGAATAAGGCGTGGACATGAAGATTCTTCGAATTCTGGGATTCTTAGTTGCCGTCACGGCGGCCTTCTTCGGCGGATATGTCTACAAAGCGATAAAGGGCAGCAGTCCGGTTTCGGCAAGCAACACCGGCCGAAAGGTTCTCTATTGGGTCGATCCAATGCACCCGGCGTACAAGTCTGACAAGCCTGGAATTGCGCCGGATTGCGGAATGAAGCTGGAACCTGTCTATGCCGACGGTGGTGGTCCTTCGCCGGCCTCGGGTTACGGGCGCAAGGTCCTGTATTATCGCGACCCAAAGGAGCCGAACTACAAGTCTGAGCAACCTGGGCTGAACCCCGAGACCGGCAACCAATTGGAGCCGGTTCATGCGAACGACATATCCGCGATGCCGGTTGGCACCGTCGAGATCACGCCTGAGAAGCAGCAATTGATCGGGGTGAAGTACGGGTATGTGGAGAAGAGCTCCGGGTCGCGGACGATTCGTGCCGTCGGCAAAGTGGCGTTCGACGAAACGCGCATTCAGCACATCCATACCAAGGTCGAAGGCTGGATCGACCAAGTGTTCGTCGGCTACACAGGCCAGCTCGTAACCAAGGGTCAGCCACTGATGACGGTGTATAGCCCTGACATGCTTGCGTCCCAGCAGGAGCTTTTGCTGGCCGCAAAGGCGCGGGACACAATGAAAAACAATCCTCTGCCCATCGCCTTCGATCAGAGCGAATCTCTGCTTAAGGCGGCACGGCGCCGGCTGGAGCTCTGGGACTTGAGCGCGGCTCAGATCGATCAGGTGCTCAAGACGGGAGCCCCCATCAAGAACATCACTCTCTATTCGCCCATCTCCGGCTATGTCACGGATCGGAAAGCCTTCCCGCAACTAAAGGTCACGCCGGAGACCGACCTGTACACGGTTGTGGATCTGAGAGGTGTTTGGATTATGGCCGATCTGTTCGAGTACGAGGCCCCGAACATCCGTGTCGGCCAAAACGCTCGCGTTAGTCTCCAGGCCGTGCCAGGCAAGGCGTTCATGGCGCGGATCAACTATATTCAGCCACAGGTTGATCCGACCACACGCACATTGAAAGTGCGGCTCGACATGGATAATCCCGGCTTGATACTTAAGCCGGACATGTACGCAAACGTCGAGCTCCAGGTGAATCTGCCCGTGCAACTCACCGTTCCGGCGGACGCAGTGCTGAATGCCGGTGAACGGAAGACGGTCTTTGTGGATCGCGGAAACGGTTTCTTTGAGCCGCGACAGGTAAAGACCGGTGAGCGCAATGGCGATCGCATTCAGATCCTCTCCGGCCTCAGCGGTGGAGAGCGAATCGTGACGTCGGGAAATTTCCTGATCGACTCGGAAAGCCAAATGAAAGCGGCAGCGGCCGGGATGGGCGGTATGGCGGGAATGCCAGGCATGACCAACGAGCCGATGAACAAGCCCAAGGCACAAGAGAGTCAGCGCGCGAAGAAAGCTACGCCGAGCATGCTGGGCATGCCAGCAATGGAAGACAAGAAATGATCAACGCGATCATCGAATTCTCCGCTCGGAACAGGATTGTCGTCATCATCCTGATTGCCGCGGCGGTCCTGGGCGGCATTTGGTCGATGAAGAACGTACCTCTCGATGCCCTACCAGACCTCAGCGATACGCAGGTGATCGTCTATTCGCGCTGGGATCGCAGCCCCGACATCATGGAAGACCAGGTCACCTATCCCATCGTGACAGCCATGCTGGGCGCACCCAAGGTGAAGGACGTACGCGGATTCTCGGACTTCGGGTATTCATATGTCTACATCATTTTCGACGAAGGGACTGACATCTACTGGGCGCGGTCGCGCACGCTGGAGTATTTGTCATCGGTTTTACCGCGCCTGCCGCAAGGGGTCAAGACGGAGCTGGGGCCGGATGCGACTGGGATCGGCTGGGTTTTCCAATACGCACTTGTCGATACGACTGGTAAGCAAAGCCTCGCCGACCTGCGCAGCTATCAGGACTGGTATCTCCGTTATTACCTCAAAGCCGTTCCCGGCGTTGCCGAAGTCGCTCCCCTCGGCGGCTTTGTCCGGCAATATCAGGTCAACGTAGATCCCAACAAGCTCCAGGCGTACAACATCCCGATCGGCAAGGTTGTTGATGCGGTCCGCAGCGGCAATAACGATGTCGGCGGGAGGCTCGTCGAGTTTACCGGCGCAGAGTATATGGTTCGTGGACGAGGTTATGCCGAATCGACCGACGACATCGCGAAAATCGTGCTCAGGAAGACTGAGGGCGGCATTCCAGTTCGGGTTGCCGACGTTGCTGATGTGACGCTAGGGCCGGATATCCGTCGCGGCGTTGCCGACTGGAACGGAACGGGCGATACAGTCGCTGGCATTGTGGTCATGCGACAGGGCGAAAACGCGCTTCAGCTCATCGATCGGGTCAAGCAGAAGCTGCATGATATCGAAGGCGGTCTGCCGCCTGGGGTGAAAATTGTTACGGCGTATGACCGCTCCGAACTGATTCTCCGCTCCATCGACAACCTGAAACACACGTTGACGGAAGAGCTCATCATCGTCGCCATCGTGATCCTGATTTTCTTGTGGCACATTCCCAGCGCCATCATCCCGATCATCACCATCCCGGTAGCGGTCATCATTTCGTTCATCCCGATGAAAGCCATGGGACTGACATCGAACATCATGTCGCTGGGAGGGATTGCGATTGCAGTTGGCGCCATGGTGGACGCGGCCATCGCAGTGGTAGAGCAGACTCACAAAAAGTTGGAAGAGTGGGAGCGGACGGGACGAAAAGAGGATTACCACCGAGTGGTAGTCAACGCCGTCAAGGAGGTCGGCGGCCCCAGCTTTTTTGCGCTTCTGGTCATTGCCGTGGCGTTCCTGCCCGTCTTGACCTTGGAGGCTCAAGAAGGCCGCTTGTTCAAACCGCTGGCGTATACCAAGAACTTCTCCATGATCATCGCGGCCGTGCTCGCGATCACTCTCGATCCGGCCATGCGGCTTCTGTTCACACACATGAAAAATTTCGAGTTCCGGCCGCGATGGCTGGCCCGGGTTGCCAATGCGGTGCTGGTAGGCAAAATCCATTCCGAGGAGAGCCATCCGATCAGCAAAATTCTGATCCGGCTCTATGAACCGATTTGCGCCTGGTCGCTGCGGTGGAAGTGGTTTGTCATCGCGGCTGCGATTGCTCTTGTGGTCTTGACTGTTCCCGTATTTGAGCGGCTCGGCTCTGAATTCATGCCGCCGCTCGACGAGGGAACACTGCTGTACATGCCGTCGACGTTGCCCGGAATCTCAGTCACGCAGGCGCAGCAATTGTTGCAAGTTCAGGACAAAATCATCAGGCAGTTCCCCGAGGTGCAAAACGTGCTTGGCAAAGCCGGGCGGGCCGAATCGTCTACGGACCCGGCGCCCTTCTCCATGATGGAAACCGTCATTGTCCTGAAGCCCGAAGAGCAGTGGCGCAAGGTCGATACCTGGTACTCGTCCTGGGCGCCCGCATGGGCGAAGAAGGTTTTTCGGCGGTTTGCGCCGGACCACATTTCTACCGACCAGCTTGTCGAGGAGATGAATCAGGCACTGAAAATTCCGGGTACCTCAAACGCCTGGACCATGCCAATCAAGGGCCGGGTGGACATGTTGACGACCGGCGTGCGCACACCCGTGGGCATCAAGATTTATGGCGCCGATATCAAGCAGATTGAGAACATTGGCACCGAGATTGAGGCGGCGCTCCCGAAAATACGCGGCACGCGAAGTGTGTTTGCCGAGCGAACGAGTGGCGGCTATTTTCTGGACTTCAAGTGGAACCGTGATGAACTGGCGCGCTACGGTCTGAGCATCGATATGGCGCAGGACGTCGTGATGAGTGCGATCGGCGGCGAGAACGTTACCACCACGGTAGAAGGCCGTGAGCGATATCCCATCAATGTTCGCTACCTACGGGACTACCGCAGCGATCCCGACAAATTAGCGAGGGTGCTCGTACCGGCGATGGACGGCCAAGCACAGATACCTCTCTCCCAGCTTGCCGAGATTCGTACGGTTAGCGGCCCTGGAATGCTGCGCGACGAGAATGGAATGCTGAACGGCTACGTTTACGTGGACGTGGCGGGCCGCGACGTCGGGGGCTATGTCGAGGAGGCGAAGGCAGTGGTTCGGAAGAACATCCAACTGCCTCCGGGCTACTCGTTAGTCTGGAGTGGACAATACGAAGCCATGCAGCGGGTTCGAGAGCGGCTGAAGGTCGTTCTCCCGTTGACCCTGTTCTTGATCCTCATGCTTCTGTACGTCAACACCAAGTCGATGACGAAAACGCTGATTATCATCCTGGCAGTGCCGTTCTCGGCGGTGGGCGCGGTGTGGTTGCTGCATCTGCTTGGCTACAACATGAGCATCGGCGTTTGGGTTGGCTTGATTGCGCTGCTCGGCGTTGACGCAGAAACGGGTGTCTTCATGATGCTGTATCTCGATTTGGCCCACGATCAGGCCAAAGCGGGGGGCAGGCTCCGCAGCCTGCGCGACTTGCAAGACGCGATCATGCACGGGGCCGTGAAGCGCATCCGGCCGAAATTCATGACTGTGGCCACGATGTTCATGGGCCTGGTGCCGATCATGTGGTCCGCAGGAACTGGAGCGGACGTTATGAAGCGTATTGCCGCCCCGATGATCGGCGGCATCTTCACTTCCTTCATTCTTGAGCTGGTGGTTTATCCGGCAATTTACGAGGTATGGAAATGGCATTTCGAATTGAAAAAAGAACTGGCGCATTCATAGTCGCCCCGTTGCTTGCAGCACTATTTGCGCCTGCGGCGCCGGCGCAGCAGAACTTTCAATTTGAGGTTTCGCGTCGGCATTCCCGGGCGCTGCATATCAAGAAGGCGGGCGGTCTTGGCACGCTTACAATCGATGAGGCCGGGGTATCGTTCCTGCAAAAGTATAAAAACGGAAAAGCGCCAAAGCATCCGCAGGCGTGGCATTGGGACTATCAAGATATCCAACAGTTGAAGGTTGAGCCGATGGCTTTGACCGTCCTGACGTACAAGAGCAACAAGTGGAAGCTGGGGGCTGACCGGGTTTACGACTTCGATCTCGTTTCGGAGAAGACATTCGAAGAAGCGGCCGTTTTCTTGCAGAGTCGTCTGGATCAGCGATTCGTTGCCGCGATTGCCGACGGCCCCTCGTCGGTTCTATGGCAAATACCCGCGAAGCATCGCGTGCGTTTCGGTGGTGACGAAGGGGTGCTCCAAGTGGGAACCAGCAAGATCATCTACAAATCCGAGAAAAACACTGAATCGCGCACCTGGCGCTACGAGGACGTCGACAACATCAGTAGCTCCGGACCATTCGATTTGACCATCACAACCTTCGAGCGAGCCAAGCGGGACTACGGAAGCCGCAAGCAGTTCAATTTCGAGCTGAAGCAGCGGCTCGACGAGGCCCGCTACAACGATTTGTGGCTGCGCCTAAATCAGTCCAAAGGGCTCTCGGTGCTTCAGGCATACAGGAGCGAAGCAGGCACGAGCAGAAAGCAATGACAGGTTATTCGAGCAAGCCGGTCGGGAGGGAAACGATGGAACGAACCCAGATTGACGGATCTGTTGCAATCGTGGCGAGCGGATTTGGTACGGTGATCCAGTTCGGGCTCTCGGCTCAATTGCAGGGTCCAGTGAGGGACTGACGGAAGAAGGCAGGGACAGAGACAATGCGCCGGTCTCTCGTGCTTATCCCGAGTGATTCGATGCATGAGCTATGGCCCTGGGCGTGTGTATAGTTCCGCCAGGATCGTTTGGCAGCATACGGAACCAAAACATCACAGACTCAGGCGGCGCGGTAATAATAGTTCAGCATTCCGCCCAGGCGTTGGCGTCGATGGACAACACCTGCGTTTCCAAGATGCCCCGGTTCTGGGCTGATTAGTCGATTGGCCAAGCCCTGGTGATTGCGCTCCGTGTGATAATGGGCGACGAAGTTGTGAATGGCTGTCCGCAACGACCCCTCTCCAAACAGAATCATGCGCTCCAGACAGGATTCCTTGATGGTCCGCACGAATCTCTCGGCGTGCGCATTCAGATTCGGCGACCGCGGCGGTAGCTTCACGGACTTCACATCAACATCTGCCAAGATGTTCAGAAACTCGGTCGTGAACAGTGGGTCTCGATCATGGATCAGATAACGCTTGCCCTTCAAAATCCCGTCGACGGCATCCGTAAGATTTCTGCCGCTCTGGCTC
This sequence comes from Bryobacteraceae bacterium, assembly GCA_035280425.1. GTDB lineage: Bacteria > Acidobacteriota > Terriglobia > Bryobacterales > Bryobacteraceae > QHXW01. Next base: position 132,369 of record DATEFW010000025.1, read on the forward strand.
ATCCACAAGCCATTCGCCGTTGACGCGATTCCGGCGATCTCAACCCGCCGTGTCGCCAGCTCGATGAAGAACAGCACGATGAACCTCTGCAGCCCTCGCTGGGTCCACACTTCCACGGTAAAGAAGTCCGCGGCCACAATCAGTTCCCTATGCCGGCTCAGAAACTCCTTCCAGGTTGTCTTGCGGCACCGCTCCGGCGCCGGCTCGACCCCGTGCCGTTCCAGAATCTCAGCGATCGTGCTGCGAGCAATTTCGTGCCCCAGATTGGACAATGCGCCCTGGATCCGCCGATAGCCCCAATTCCGGTTCTCCTCCGCCAGTCGGACCACCAATGTCTCGATATCGACGGCGGTTCTCGGACACCCCGGTCCGCGCTGCGCCGTGCCGTCGTACTTGTTGGCGATCAGCTTCCGGTGCCAGGCCAACAAGGTCTCGGGCGTGACAATGGTGGCGACCTCCGCCAGAAGCCTCCGTCCTAACCCTTTGGCCTTAGCGGCTAATCGACGGCGTTGGCCGTCGTTGAATCGCACGCGCCGCCCACCGAGTTGCTCGCGAAGCACTCGTCTCCTCGCGAAGGTAATCGATGATCTGCAGTTGGTGTTGGTTCATCCATCCCGCGACGGCGATCAGCACGAACCGGAATGGATCCAGAAATCTCGGCATCGTTCACTCATTATCGCGAGACTTGGGGACTGCGGGAACGCTATTCCAAGCAGATCCAGTTTCCGGGCCAAACGGGGTTCCCCAGGAGAATGATTGGGGAATAAACCGAAACCTTTGGATTCATTCTACGGCGCTATCTCACTACAAATACAGCGGATCAACAAGTTAAGTCAATCATTACCTGGTCCCAGAATTGCTGGTTGGGCTTAAGTCCGCCACTTGAGGCGGCCGACGGAGGATACCAGGTGATTCCGGGATTGCAGAAAAAGCATGCTCAAACGGGGCTGCTCGCGGTGGTACTGCTTGCCGGCGCGGCGGTGGCGCCGGCTCGGGCGGATCAAATCACATTCGACTTCAACTCGCTGGCCAGCGGCGCACCGGCCAGCGGCGGGGTGGGAACGAACGCCTCGATCCAAAATTACATGAACAATCTGCTGGCGACCCACGGATGTCCGGGGTGCAGCGTTAAAGTCACGGGAGCGGTTGCAGACCGGACGTACAGCGGCGAGGGACACGTGGTCGGGCCGCTGAGCAACGGGCATTATAAATCGCTGACGCTGGGCACCTCGGACGGAGCGACGGATAACTCCGGCACGCTGAACGCAGGGTATGACACGTTCATCGCGAACACGAACGACTCGAGCCACCAGATCTCGAATCAGATCACGCTGAAATTCAGCGGATTTGCGATTAACGGGCCGGTAAGCTTCGATTTCGAGATCTTTCCGGACGGAAGCGCGCAGCAGCCTCCGGACTTCGAATTCGAGGCCGGGAACAACAGCAACGGCAGCGATCCGCACGTGCTTGGTTTTGGCGTGAACGGCATTCAGTACGGCGTGGCACCGTCAACACACGGGAATGGAACGCGCACGCATTCTCCGAACAGCGGCTCGGGCGTAGAAGCGTCCAAACAATGGATCGGCCACTGGTCGGGGTCGCTCAACAACGTGACCGAACTGGACTTTATCGACTGGCCGCCGACGGTCGCGATCGATAATCTCACGGTCTCGCGCGTGCCGGAGCCGGGCGGTTTCCTGCTTCTCGGAACGGCGTTAGGTGCGCTGGGGTTTTTGCGAAAGAGGAAAAAATCGCGGGTTCAACAGTCGCCCAAATAAACTTGCGAAGCAAATCGGGCACGAACTTTGATGCCCGAGGCGAAACGAATCACCCAGTAACAAAAATGAGGGAACCCGTCCGAAGCGGAGGGCGAGCGTCGGCACTCCGCCCGGACGAGGATGACTCGCGCACGGGGGTTGCGCCATGCGGAGTCATAGGCCAGGTAACGCGCCACGCTACTGGCCTTCCCGGACACGCGGCAATGTGTGCAGTACAGGCCGCGTTGAATTCGGCAAGTGGAAACATGGCTGGCTACGTGCGGAGTGCAGCGGCGTTATGCCGATCTCGCGCGAGGATTTCCCGAACGGTGCTGCGAACCTCTTCCAGGCGGAAAGGTTTGGATAGGCACGCGAATTTTCTGAGAGCGGGCTGTATCTGAGTGCAGTATGCCGAGATGAAGATTACCGGGAGATTGGGACGCGATTCGAGCAAACGGGCGGCCAGATCATCGCCGTGCATTCCGGGCATTACTACGTCGGTGAGCAACAGCGAGATAGATTGCTGGTGACGATCAAAAATCTCAATGGCCTCGTCGCTGGTTCCGGCTTCAAGAATTTCGAGATTCAATGGCTGCAACGAGAAACGAAGCAGCCGCCGAATCAACGGCTCGTCATCAACCACCAGGATAGTCTGGCTGGCTTCGTCCATGACTCCTCGCAGGGCGCAATTTGGCTGCGGTGGCTATTGTATGAAGAGCTGACCAAGCGTTCAACTAGGGCTAACCCTAGGAAATTACTTCTCAAATACACGGGCGAGCGGGGATCGCGGGTTCACGTCAAAGGCATCTTATGATTTATGGCTTGGATTTTTGCGTATCATAGGCGAATTAACGATTAGACCAGCCGCGCGAAATGGTCAGGATGAGCAATCTTCATTAAAGGTGCTATGCAATGAACCTTAAAGATGCCGTATGCATCGTGACCGGATCGGCGACCGGGATCGGCGCAGCGTGCGCAGAGCGGCTGGCGGCGAAAGGCGCGCGCGTTGCCATCAATTACACCAAGAGCGAGACGGAAGCGCGGGAGACGGCTGCCGCCTGTGAAGCGAAAGGCGCAGCGACGATGGTGGTACGGGCCGATGTTTCTTCCGACGCGGATTGCTGCCGGCTCGCCCAGGCGGTGCTCGACAAGTGGGGGCGTATTGACGCGCTGATTAATAATGCCGGCACGACGAAGTTTGCAAAGCACGGGGAACTGGACGCGCTCGCGGCGGAGGATTTCCAGCGCATCTTTGGGGTAAACGTGATCGGACCGTTTCAGATGGTTCGCGCGGTCGCTGCGGCGATGCAGAGGCAGGGCAAGGGAGCGATCGTGAACATTTCTTCGATCGCCGGCATCACGGGTATGGGGTCATCGGTGGCTTATGCGGCATCGAAGGGCGCGTTGAACACCATGACGCGGTCGCTGGCGCGGGCTCTCGGTCCGGCCATTCGGGTCAACGCGATTTGCCCGGGTTTTGTGGAGACGCGATGGTTGACCAAAGGGCTCGGCGAAAACTTCGACAACCTGAAGAAAAACTACGAGACGATCACGCCGCTGAAGGCGACGGTGATGCCTGAGGACGTGGCAGACGCCGCGGTGTGGCTGCTCGAAGGCGCGGACAAGGTGACCGGAGAGATGATTCTGGTGGACAGCGGCGTGCATTTGGGGGCGCCGCGCTGAGGCAGGCATGCGGAACTTAGCGGCCGGAAGAGCCGAATCCGCCGGAGCCGCGCGCGGAATCGCGGAGCTCTCCTTCTTCCCATTCGACGGGCTCATAGCGCGCCACGATCATCTGCGCGATGCGGTCGCCGCGCTGGATCAGGTAGTCTTCTTTGCCGAGATTCAGAAGAATGACGCGGATCTCGCCGCGATAGCCGGGATCGATGGTAGCGGGGCTGTTGGGAAGCGTGATTGCGTGGCGCAGAGCGAGACCGCTGCGAGGGCGGATCTGGGCTTCATGGCCCGGCGGTAATTCGATGGCAATCCCGGTCGGAACCAATTGGGCAACGCCGGGCGCGAGCGTCACGGGCTCAACGGCGCGCAGGTCGAGGCCGGCGTCTTCCGCGGGACCATGCGCGTAATCGGGCAGAAAGGCGTCGGCGCGCAGCCGTTTGATGCGTACTTTCATGGGTTGAGTTCCGGTGACGGTTCGGTCTCCGATATCATAACGTGATCGACATGTCGCAAAGATCCAAACGCGTGTTTACCGTGGCGCCGATGCCGCCCGAAAAATGCGCTTACGCGCTGGCGCGGTACAGCCGGTCGCCGGATTCGATCCGGGAGTCACTCGCATGGGTGCGGACGCACGATTCGCAAAAGTTTCTAGAAAGTTTTTATTTTCAATACGGGCATGCGTCCATTGCGGATCTGGGCCACACGGTGTTGTGTTTTGAAGGCATGTCGGAGCTGGCGGCGAGCGAGATCGAAGACGAGACGCTGTGGGACGGGCAGGCGAAATCGTCGCGCTATCAGGATTTCGGGAAATCCGGTTTCATCACACCGGCGGAGCTAGAAGGAGCGCACGCGACGCGCTATCAGCAGGCGGGTGAACGGCTGCTGGCGGCGTACCGCGAGGTGAGCACGCGCGTCTTCGATTACTTATGCGAAAAACTGGCAAGGCCGGAGGAGATGAAGCCGGAGGCGTACAAGCGAAACATTGCGGCGCGGGCGTTCGACGTGGCGCGATACCTGCTTTTTTGGGGAGTGCCAACGAATGTGGGGCAGGTGACCAGCATCCGAACGCTCGAGAAGCAGATCAAGAGACTGCGCGTCTCGGAGTACGAGGAAGTGCGGAGTTTAGGGGACGAAATCGCCGCGGCGTGCGCCAGCGAGCCCGATTGCCCATGGGATGAAACCGGCGCGCATGAGCCGCTGGCTCCGACGCTGGCCAGGCATGCGGAGCCCGACGAATACCTGGTGGCATCGCGGCGCGACCTGAAGCAGTGGGCCAAACAGAATCTGCCGGCTGCGCCGGGGCAAGAGCCGGAGCGGGTGGATCTGATCAAGCCCGCGCATGTGGCGGCCGATGTCGTAGCGACGCTGCTTTATCCTGTGACGGAACGCCCGTTTCGCGAGTTGTACGAGATGGCGGCCGGGTGGAGCGAAGCGCAGCGCAGAGAAGTGCTGGAGGCCGCGGTGCAGTCGAGAAGCCGGCGGGACGACATGCTGCGCGGATTCCGCGGGGGGCTCTATGCGTTCGACATCGTCATGGACATCGGAGCTTATCGCGATTTGCACCGGCACCGGCGATGCCATCAATATCGCCAGGCTTACAACGGGCGCCTGGGTTTTGACACGCCAGACGCTGTGGCTGAAGCGGGCGCGAGCGAAATTTACGAGAGCGCGATGCGGTGTGCTTTTCAGGAACTGGCGAGCCTGCCGGCACCGGGGTCGCATTATCTGCTGCCTTTCGGAGCGCGGTCGCGGTTTCTATTCAAGATGGATTTTGCCGAGGCCGAATACATCGCGCGGGTGCGCAGCGGCGTCAAGGGACACTTCAGCTACCGCGACATCGCCTGGAAGATGAAAGAGAAGATGGAACAGTTGGAGCCGGAGTTGGGGAGGCTGATCGAGGCGACACCGCCGTGGGTGGAAGATCCGCTGAAACGGTGAGCGTCAGGCGTTGGCGGTGAATGCAGCGGCTGCGCGGGTCCGGAAATCGTATTTTTCAATCTGGATGGCCGCGGTTTCGGCATCCGTGCGCACGATTTTGCCAAGCGCCACGAGTTTCAGACCGCAGGTATCGTTCAAACGTGCGGGCCAATCCACCGAGACTTCGACGCGATAGCCGGCGGTCAGGCGGGAGTCGGAGGTAAAGAGAATGCCGCCGCTTGACATGTTGCGCGTGCGGCCGGAGCCTGCAAGCTGGAGCGCTTTGCCTTCCATGAGCTTGTAGCGAAGCTCTTTTTCGATGGGGAAGCGGTCGGTCGAGCGGCGGTCAGCGCCGGGATCGTGGTCACGAGTGAGGAACATCGAATTCGCCTCCTTGAGTCCAATGATGAAGGACGCGGGAGGGCAGCGGCAATAGAACGGCAGAATCATTTCCCATAGTACTTTTGGTTACCAATTTTCTGGTACTCGCGGAGAATTACTATCCTAGGGGTAGACGCAAAGAGACCACAAGCGCCTGGAGCGTATCTGCAGCCGCGAATGATCAGGCTGTCGAATTAAAGGATGGTGAGATATGGATGGGTCTGGAGCAAGCGGGCTGGCATCGAAACACTGCGTGCCCTGCCGTGGCGGCGAACCACCGCTAAAAGGCGAAGCGCTCAGGAAATTCTCCGCGCAGCTCTCCGATTGGAAGGTGGTGGACGAGCACCACGTCACGAAAACGTATACGTTTCCGGATTTCAAAACAGCGCTGGATTTCGTGAACCGGGTCGGCGCCGTGGCCGAGGCCGAAGGGCATCATCCGGATATTACGCTTACGTGGGGACGCGTGGACGTCAAAACGTGGACGCACAAGAGCAACGGACTGTCGGAAAGCGATTTTATTTTGGCGGCGAAGGTGGATCAGGAGTTTTCTCGGCGGGCTTCGGCTTAGCGGATTTGTGGGTGGTGGATTTCTGCTGGTACTTTCGCATCACGCGTCCGACATAGGCGCGCGTTTCGCGGTACGGCGGCACACCTTTGTAACGGTCTACGGCGCCCGGTCCGGCATTGTAGGCCGCAAGGGCATGACTGAGGCTGCCGTCGTATTTGACGAGCAGGTCCCGAAGGTAGCGAGTACCGGCCTCAACGTTCTGCTTGGGATCACGTGGATCGGCGCCATATTCGTGGGCGGTGGCAGGCATCAGTTGCATCAAGCCGACCGCGCCTTTCGGCGAAATCGCCTCGGCGCGATGGGCCGATTCGGCGGAAACGACGCTGTCAACCAGCTCAGCCGGAAGACCGTTCCGTTCCGCTGCGGCGGTGACCAGGTCCGCCGGAGTTGGGTTGGATGGGGGCGTCACGGGTGGTTGCGCTATAGGATCTTCGGCGTCGAACCGGGCGATTTGGGCGGCAGGGAACTCGGTCATGCCGCCGTTGGAATAAAGGCGCACAACCGAACCAGCGATTTCGTGCCGGTCGGCATGAAGACGGAACCCGGTAGTGAGCACAGCGAACTCTCCGGCGAATGAAGTCCCGGCGAGAGTGAGCAGCGCGGCGATCATTTTTGCCGTTCCGGGTTCCAGTATCATGGAAAATTCAGCCTCATGGGACCAGCTATCGCTAATTCATTGACGCATCTCGAATGCAGCCTGTGCAGCCGGAAACTCGACGGCGGCGTTATTCATAACCTTTGCGAGTGCGGCGGGCCGTTGCTGGTCCGCTACGATCTCGACAAACTGCGCAGTTCGTGGAGCCGTGACCAGATCACCTCCGGACCGAACAGCATGTGGCGTTACGGCCCGGTACTGCCGGTGAAGCGTCAATCTTCCATTATCTCACTGGGAGAGGGGATGACTCCGCTGGTGCGCACCCGGCGGCTGGGCGCGCGTGTGGGCGCCGATCAGCTCTGGGTGAAAGACGAAGGGCTGAATCCCACAGGATCATTCAAGGCACGAGGGCTTTCGTGCGCCGTTTCGATGGCGGTCGAGCTGGGAATTTCGACTCTGGCTATTCCTTCGGCCGGCAATGCGGCGAGCGCTATGGCGGCCTACGCGGCGGCGGCTGGTCTCAAAGCGCACATTTTCATGCCGCGCGATGTGCCGCAGGCGAACTTCATCGAGTGCAAGGCCTACGGCGCGAAGGTCACGCTGGTCGACGGGTTGATCAGCGACTGCGGCAGGCTGGTGGCCGAGGGAGCAAAGCGGGAGGGCTGGTTCGACGTCACGACGCTCAAGGAGCCGTATCGCATCGAGGGCAAGAAGACCATGGGCTACGAGCTGGCCGAGCAGATGAGCTGGATACTGCCGGACGCCATTTTCTACCCGACCGGCGGGGGTGTCGGGCTGATCGGCATGTGGAAAGCATTCTCCGAGATGGAAGTGCTGGGATGGATCGGGAATCAACGGCCGAAGATGATCGCGGTGCAGGTGGAAGGCTGCCAGCCGGTGGTGCGTGCTTTCCAGCAGAAGGCCGAGCGCAGCGAGTTTTGGAAGGACGCGCACACGGTCGCGAGCGGGTTGCGGGTGCCAAAGCCGCTGGGCGATTTTCTGATTCTCGATGCTGTGCGTGCAAGCGGCGGGACGGCAATCGCGGTGAGCGACAGAGAGCTGATTGAGGCGGGCATCCGGCTGGCGTCCGAGGAGGGCCTGTTCGTCGCTCCGGAAGGCGCGGCGTGTGTGGCGGCGCTCGAAAAACTACTGGCTCAAGGTTTTTTGAAACGCGAAAAGAAAATTGTGATTTATAACACAGGCTCCGGCTTGAAATATCTGGAAGCGTACGCGACTCGCTTTCCACGCTCAACCGGCAGCGAGCAAGACAAGCTGGGCGGATTGATTACACCGCGATGAAGGAGACGGCTGCCAACGCGCTGGATGCCGCGGTGGGCCGCGGCGCTGCGTACGCCGACGTGCGATTCATTGAAACCGAGGACCGGCAGGTATCGACGAAGAACGGCAAGATCGGTCATTTATCGAGTTCCGTTTCGCGCGGTATCGGTATCCGTGTTCTCGCGCAAGGTTCCTGGGGCTTCGCCGCGACCGACAATCTGAGCTCCGCGGGCCTTCAAGCAGCGGCCGCGCTGGCGGTCGAGATTGCGCGAGCCAGCGCGCTAGCCAAGAAGAAAGACGTAATGCTCGCGCCGGAACAGAAGTATGAAGTGCATTGGCAATCACCACTGCGAATCGACCCGTTTTCGATTTCGGTGGACCAGAATCTGGCGTTGCTGTTTTCGATCGACACGGAGCTCAGGCGCAACCCCGGAGTGACCCTGGCTGAAACATCTATGGTGTTCACGCGCCAGCGGCAGGTTTTCATGTCATCGCTGGGCAGCGTAATTGACCAGACGCGCTGCACGACGGGCGCTGGGTTCTCGGCCTGCAGTTTCCGCGACGGTGAAATTCAGAAGCGATCTTTTCCGAACTCCTTCGGCGGCCAGTATCAATTGAAGGGATATGAGCTGGTGGATGAACTGGAGCTTTTGCAGAACGCTCCGCGTATTGCGGAGGAGGCGGTTGCGCTGCACTCGGCCGACCAGTGTCCCGAAGGTCGTTTCGATCTGATTCTGGATAGCTCGCAACTAGGGCTCCAGATTCATGAGTCGATCGGTCATCCGATTGAGCTGGATCGAGTGCTTGGCACTGAGGCCAATTACGCGGGAATGAGTTTTTTGACTCTGGACAAGCTGAATCACCTGCAGTACGGATCCGAAATGGTCAACGTGGTATGCGATGCGCGGCTGGAACATGGGCCCGGACTTGGCACGTTCGCATTCGACGACGAGGGCGTGCCTGCGCAGGGAACCGACATTATCCGCAACGGCCGCTTCGTCGGCTACATGACATCGCGAGAGACAGCCTCAGCGGTGGGCGAACCGCGGTCCAATGGGACCATGCGCGCCGACGGCTGGGCGCGAATTCCGCTGATTCGGATGACCAACGTAAGTCTCAAGCCCGGTGAGCAGTCGCTCGATGAAGTTTTTGGTGCGGATCACGCGATCTACATGGAGACCAACAAGAGCTGGTCGATCGACGATAAGCGCTACAACTTTCAGTTTGGCTGCGAAATCGGCTGGGAGATCCGCAACGGGAAGCGCGTGCGCATGCTGAAGAACCCGAGCTATAGCGGCATCAGCACCGAATTCTGGAATTCGTGTGCCGCAATTTCAACTGCCGAGCACTGGACGCTCTGGGGAACGCCCAACTGCGGCAAGGGGCAGCCCGAGCAGGTCATGGGCACGGGACACGGCGCGAGCCCGGCGCGATTTCGAAACGTCAGAATTGGCAGCGCCTATGCCGGTTGAGCGCATCCAGCCATCTCTATTGATCACCCGGAAGCAGGCTGAGGAAATTTTCGGCAAGGCGGCCAAGATTGCGCGATCCCTGGGTGTTAGCGAGCTGGAAGCGATGGTTGGAGCGGGGGCGCATTCGCTCACGCGGTTCGCTAACAACACGATTCATCAGAATGTCGCGGAGCGTAGCGGCTATCTTTCCCTGCGTGCGGTCATCGATGGCCGCACGGCGCGGGCGACCACCAACCGGTTGGATGATGAGGGCATCCGGCGTGTTGCAGAGCAAGCCATTGCCATAACGCGCCTGCAAGCGGCTGATCCCGAGTTGTTGCCGCTGGCTGAGCCGGCGGACTACGCTTCCCTGCCCCGCTACTTTGCGGAGACGGTTCAGATGACGCCTGCAGATCGCGCTCAAGCCGTCCGTGAGGCCATCCGAGCGGTCGAATCCGTTTCTCAAACTGCGGCGGGAATATACTCGACCGGGGAATCGTCGCTCACGCTGCTGAACACCCACGGTGTCTGCGCCCATTACGCAGAAACCATGGCGCAATTTTCCATCACGGCTCTGGGCGAGGACAGTTCCGGCTGGGCGAAACAATCGGCCTGTTCAGCGGCCCAACTAAACCCGCTCGAACTGGCTCGTTCTGCGGCCGGAAAGGCTGCAGCTTCGCGGGCGCCGGCCGAAATTCCGCCGGGCCGCTACATCGTGATTCTCGAGCCCTCCGCAGTGCTCGATTTGCTCGGAGGAATGTTTGCCGATTTTAGCGCCACCGCTCTGCGAGATGAGCGGAGTTTTCTAACGGGCCGGATCGGCGAAAAGATTTTCGGCGAAAACATCAACGTTTACGATGATGCCGCGCATCCCTTACAATCTGGCGCGCCCTTCGATGGAGAGGGCGTACCGCGAAAAACCGTGACACTGGTGGAGAAAGGCATAGTGCGCGGTGTAGTGTACAGCCGCCAGGCTGCGGCACGGTCGGGCCTCGAGCCGACCGGCCATGGGTATCCACTACCCAATGAATTCGGCGAGGCGCCCACGAATTTAGTGATCGGGGGCGGCAAGACTTCAGTTGAGCAGATGATCGCGTCTACTGAACGGGGGATTCTGGTCACGCGGCTCTGGTACATCCGGGAGGTTGATCCTTACCAGAAAATCATGACCGGCATGACCAGAGACGGGACGTTCCTGATCGAGGGCGGGAAAGTAACGCGAGGCCTAAAAAACTTCCGTTTTAATCAGAATTTGATAGAGCTGCTTTCCGAGGTGGAGGCGCTCTCACCTGTCGTTCGCGCTTCCGGCGAGGAATCGTTCGATATGGTGGTACCGGCCATGAAAGTCCGGGGCTTTAATTTTACAGAGGTGACCCGGTTCTAGAGACCGGCAGGGCGCAGGCAGTAAACTAGATAGAGGGACTAGGTTCCGTGCATTCCCATTCCCAAGCCGGAGGCGCCGGGCAAGTGCTGCGTTGGTCGCTTGTGGCCACGACAGGCTTTGCGATCCTCGAGCTGATAGCCGGAATTCAAGCGCACAGCCTAGCCCTGATCTCCGATGCCGGCCACAATTTTACCGATGCGCTGGCACTGTTGCTGGCATGGTTTGGTTTTTATTTGCAAGGCAAACCGGCCAATGAGACCAAGACTTTCGGCTATCACCGCGCGGGCGTGCTGACGGCGTTTGTCAACGCTGTGACGCTCGTTGTCCTTGCAGCATGGATCTTCTATGAAAGCTACCAGCGTCTGATGAATCCGCTGGCAGTGCACGAAAGAATAATGATGGTGGTTGCCGGACTCGGCCTGGTCCTTAACGGCGGAATCATGTGGGGGCTCCGCATCGCCCGCCAGCATGACATCAACATTCGCGGCGCGTTTATCCACATGCTGGGCGACCTATTGGGATCGGCCGGTATTGTGGCCGGCGCGTTGATCATTCGTTATAGCGGATGGCTGGAAATCGATCCGATTCTTTCCATTCTCATCGGTGTTCTCATCATTTGGACCGCCTGGGACATTATTCGGGAGTCATTAAATATTCTGCTGGAGGGCCTTCCGCGAGGGCTGGAGCTGCAATCCGTAATCACCGCAATGCGCGGGGTCGAAGGCGTCCTGGACGTGCACGATCTGCACATCTGGAGCCTGGGTTCCAGCACACGCGCGCTAAGTTGCCACGTCCTGATCGAAGATCTGCCTCCATCCACAAGCGACCGCACCCTACGCCGTCTGAACGATCTGCTCAGCGAGCGCTTTCACATTCGGCACACGACCGTACAATTTGAACATGTGAATTGCGCCATGTCCGAAAATGGATGTGTGATTCCAGTCGATGTGGAAGAAAGCCATGGGCACTCCCATGATCACTGAGCGTTAGCGCAAGTTCGATTGAACGATTTTCTCCAGCTTCGCCATCGCGGGTTCCAAACGTTGAGGTTTGCTCAACACGCCGTCGAACAGATCGCCCGTGCGGGCAAAGCGGTCTGGCGCATTGCGGAGATTAAATTGTGAGGGAAGAAGGCCTGGAGTCACTTCTCCCCAAGCCAAGGGCGTGGCTACCGGGGCGCCGGGATATGCGCGCACGACGTAAGGCGCGGCGATAGTCTTCGATTCCCCGATCTGCAAGTAATCAAAATAGACTTTCCCCTGTTCGCGGCGAGCGACCGGACGCGGCGTGGTGAATAAATCGGGGCGCTCGGTCGCCACCACTCTGGCGATAATCTCGGCGAAGGAACGAACCTGGGTGTAGGTATATACAGGCTCCAGCGGAACATAGATGTGCATGCCATCGCCGCCGGTGGTCTTGGGATAACCTTCCAACCCGACCAGGTCCAACTTTCGCCGCACCAGTTGCGCCGCCTCAATGATGCGCTCGAATTCACAACCCTGCGGGTCGAGGTCAATCAGCATGAAGTCCGGATTTTCCAGCGAACCGACACGGCTCATCCAGGGGTTGTGATCAATACAACCCAGATTGACGAGATAGAGCAGGCTGGCTCGATCTTCAGCTAAAACCCAACGCGTCGGTGCTTTCTTGTGTTCGGAGAAAATCGGCTCGACACGAATCCATGGAGCGACCCGATCATGCGTATCTTTCTGGAAAAAATATTCGCCCGCAATGCCATCCGGATAACGTTTGAGCGAGAGGGGTCTATCTTTGAGATATGGAAGCAATAAGTCGGCCACGTCATTATAAAAATTGAGCAGGTCGCGCTTGGTATAACCTTCTGCCGGAAAAAACACCTTATTCAGGTGAGTAAAAGTCAACCGATGGCCGTCGATACTGGAAATGCCTTCTTCCGCTTTACCCTCTAGTAATGCTCGTTTGATATTTTCATTAGCTGTCTCTTTCGTCGTCTCGGCCGTTTCGCGTATGCACTGTTTTGGATCGGCATCCGGCCGGAGCCCGATGAACACTGGCGCACGGAGGCGCCGATCCTCGGTCCAGTTTGAAAACTTCACCTGGCAGACTATTTCCGGACGGACCCAAATTACTGTTCGGGCGATCTGCGGCGGAACCTCGAACGGCGCCTCCGCCGTAGTAAGTGGTTCAATCCTCTTGTAAATCAATTCGAGCAGCTTATTATCGAATCCTGTGCCCACATTCCCGACATAAATCAACTTACCTTTTTCATACAACCCGAGGACCAGCGAACTGAAATAATCCCGCTCGCCGGTTGTATAGCCGCAAATGACGAATTCCTGTTCGGTAACGATTTTGATTTTCAGCCAGTCCCGGCTTCGCTTAGGCTGGTAGGTGCTCGATAACTTCTTCGCCATGATGCCTTCAAGGCCGGTGGCGCGTGCGGCCTCGAGCATCTCCGCACCATTGTTCACAAAGTGCTCCGAGTAACGGATGACGGGTGAAGAGGTAAGAATTGACGCCAGCACGCGCCTTCGCTCGATCAGGGGCACGTTCCGCAAATCATAACCGTCGAGATACAGTAAGTCGAAGACGAACAGCGTGACCGGCGTGCGGCGGGCAAGATGCGCCACGGCATTGGGATCAGCGACAGCGATCCTTGGCTGAATTAAGGCGAACCTGGAAACCCCGCTCTTATCCAGCACAGCAATCTCGCCATCTAGGATTACTTGCTTGGCGGCGATTTGATGGCCAATTACACTTAATTCCGGGTATTGACGCTCACAGGAGTTGCCGTTGCGCGATGTAATCCGGACTTTGTTGTCTTCGATAAAGCAGATCGCGCGGACCCCATCCCATTTCACTTCAAACAACCAGTCATCGCCCTTTGGCGGGGCATCAACCAACTGCGCGGACATTGGTACGATCGCGCCAGGCATCGGCGCGCGCACAACTCCCGGCAACGACTCTATTCTGGTCTTAGCTCCGGGTTCTGACCCTTTTATTTCGGGAGCGGACTTTTTTTTTCCGGCGCCGTTCCGCGCGGGCATGTCTTTGGCGATTTCTTCCTGCGTGCGCCCGGTCAGAACACTAAAGCTGTAGCTTTCCACATCCCAGCCTGGCCTTGCTTCGCCGTCTCTTTTCTTGAGTAACAACCATTCGTTTCCTTTACCACGCCCTTTCATGTGCACGATGGCGAACTCGCCTTTTAGTTTTTCCCCGTGGAGGCGGAATTTGAGATCGCCGCGCGCAAGTTGATCGCGGGCGGGTTTATCTCCCAGCAGTTCGTACGTCCCGCGGTCCCAGAGCATTACACTTCCGGCTCCATAATTGCCCTTCGGTATGTTGCCCTCGAAGCTCCCGTATTCGAGCGGGTGATCCTCGACCATGGCCGCCAGATGTTTCGCTGACGGGTCGAGCGTCGGCCCTTTGGGAACCGCCCAGGATTTCAGAGTTCCCTCGATCTCCAGTCGAAAATCGTAGTGTAGACGCGTGGCATCGTGCCGCTGCACACAGAACCCGTTGCCGGCGCCCCTTTCGGCAGCGGCACTCTTGGGTTCCGGCGTCTTTTCGAACGATCGTTTACGAACGTATTCGTTCAATGACATGCAAAGATGTTGAAAACCTCTCCAGTCTCATGATATCGGTGTTAGAGGGCTGATTAGATAATTGTAGCTGCGGAAATGAGGTTGCATAATGGCAAGCAGCGTTTGGAAAGGACATCTTACGTTCGGACTCGTTTCTTTTCCTGTGCGTTTGTTCAGCGCCGCACGGGGCGAGACCGTAAGTTTTAATCTTCTTCACAAAGCGGATCACTCCAGAATCAAGCAGGTGATCTATTGTCAGGCCGAAGACAAACCCGTTCCCCGCAGCGAACTCGTCAAGGGCTACGAGTACGAAAAAGACCGTTACGTCGAGGTTGAGGATGAGGAGATCAAAAAAGTCGCCCCCAAAACTGCCAAGGTCATGGAGATCCTCGAATTCGTAAAGGCCGATCAAGTTGACCCAATATACCTCGAGAGCTCTTACTACATGGCTCCCGACGAGGGTGGCGAGAAGCCATATGCTCTCCTGTTCGAAGCCTTGCGCGAAACCAAGTATTACGGCGTCGCCAAAATCGCCATGCACAATCGCGAGCATATTGTGATCCTCCGTCCGGGGAACAAGGGCGTTCTACTTCATACCATGTTCTACGCCGACGAACTCCGGCAAGTGGAGGAGTTCCGCACCGATACCAGCCAGGTAAAAGAGAAAGAACTCAATCTCGCGAAAATGCTCATCGAATCATTGATGGCGGACTTCGAGCCTGAAAAATACTCCGATACCTATCGCACGAATTTGCAAAACTTGATTCAGGCCAAATTAGAGGGCCAGCACGTTGTGGAGACACCGACACCCCACATTGCGCCCGTCATCGATATCATGGAAGCTCTGAAGAAGAGTCTCGCCGAGCAGAAAAAACCGGTACGGCAGGCGACCGCCGCCGTGGCTGAGCAGGAAGAGACGCCCGCCGAGCCGGTGGCGAAAAAGAAACGCCGTTCAAACGCAAGCCGCTAGCTCCTCAGCGTAAAGCGCGCCCTCCGGAGTCTCCTCGTGCTTGAAAAACAGATATAGATCCTTGCCTTGCCGCAATAGCTCCCGGGCCCGCTCGGCAATGGATTTACGTTCTTCTTCGGAATATTCCGGTTTCCGGAGCCTGTAATAGACAAAATCCGCGGTAATTACTTCAGGAATTTCCAGCTTTTCGGATTCGGCAAGGCATAGTGAAACATTGTGCTGTTTAAGCACCTGGTAAGTGGGATCTGTAAGCCATGAGGTGTGACGGAATTCAATGGTAAATCGCAGATCGTTCGGTAACAGTTTAAGGAAATCCGTAATTAATACTAAGTCAATCTTCAAGTTCGGCGGAAGCTGAAATAAGATGGGCCCCAACCGCCGCGCCGAACGTAGCGGATCGATGGAACGCAGGAATAAGTCCAACGCGCCCGAGACATCCTTTAAGCGCAAAATATGTGTGATCCGCATATTCGCCTTGCACGCAAACCGGAATCCTGGAGGCGTGGCCGTTACCCAGTTTTCGAGTGTGGATGCCGCGGGTAACCGCCGGAATGTATAATTAATTTCAACGCAGTTGAGCCGGCTGGCGTAATGTTCCAAGAATTTTTTGTCCGGCATGCCGGCCGGATAAAACCGCGGTTTCCAGCTCGGGTACGCGAATCCGGACGTGCCCGTGTACAGTTGCGCCATAGGCTTTCCATTATGTAGCCTGCTACAATCGGAAGCCAGCGTGCTTCACTTACTAATCAACTGGCTGTTAAGCGGACTCAGCCTGCTGATTGTGGCAGCGATCGTCCCCGGAATCGAGATCGCCGGCTTCGGCACATCCCTCATCGCGGCCATTATTATCGGCCTGGTAAATGCCACTCTCGGTTTCATTCTAAGAATCGTGGCGTTTCCGCTGACTTTTGTAACGTTCGGCGCTTTCCTGATCGTAATCAACGCGCTGATGCTCAAAGTAGCAGCGGCGCTCATGCCGGGTTTCCGCGTGCGAGGATGTCTGCCGGCCATAATCGCTGCGATCCTGCTGGGTCTGATCAATACGATCCTGCGCTGGGCGGTGTTTCCACTTTAACCCGCGAATTACGCCAAGTTCGAGGCTGTGAATTTACGCCACCACGGGTGCGTCCACCTTGGCAAACCAGGGCTTGGCCACTTTGATCGCATCGTTGACGGCGTTAATATTTCGGACGCCGTCTTTGGCAAGCCATTCTTCCAGCGCCTTCGCGCCCTGCTTAGCATAAACGGGAATTCCTTCTTTCCATGTCGCGCGCCCGCAAAGCACGCCCGAAAAATCCACCTTTGCCTCGCCCGCCATGTGCAGCGATTCCGTGAATTGCGCGTTGCTGACACCTGCGCTCAGATAAATAAACGGCCTGGTTGCTACTGCAGCGGCCCTTCGAAAATGGTCCAAAGCTTCGCCACGCGTGTACGCCTTCTGTCCCTTAAATACACTCGATCCCTCGACGAATTCGGCGTTCACAGGAACCTCCACCTTCAGCACGTCGACATAGTACTGCGGCTTAGAAAATTCCTGCATGCTGCGCGTGACGACCTCCGGCTTCCGTTTGGCAAATTCCAAGCCCTTCTCGTCACCGCCTTGCGGGTCGTAACCGACAAACTCCAGAAAAAACGGAATATCATGGGCCTGGCATTCCGCCCCTATACGCTCGATGAATGCATGCTTGATGTCATTAATCTTCGCGTCTTCGAACGGCGTGTAATAGATCAGAATCTTGACTGCATCCGCTCCCCAGTCGACGATGCGCTTCACGGAAACGTGGGGCAAGAGATCCGGCAGCCGTCCAGGCTGCGTATTGTCATAGCCGCTGGCTTCATAAGCGAGCAACAGGCCTGCGTTCTTGCTTCGCGCTTTGGCCGCCGGCAGACCCCATTCGGGATCGAGCAGGATAGCGCTTGCGTGCGGAGTCAGAATCCGCGCAACGGCGGTTTTGAACTCCGTCATCATCTCGTCGGTGACTTGTTTTTTATCGACCCCCTTGGCGGCGGCGAGAGATTTTTGCAGGCTCCCGCGCTGATCCATTGCAGCCGCGGCGATCACGCCGGCCTGGTTCGCAAGCGCCTTCATGCGCCGCATCTTACCTTCTGACAGTCTCATGGGATTCTCCTTTTGCGTAGTCAAAAATTATCTGGCGTGTCCATCGTCGCATACGGCGAAAATAAGCCTGCGTGCGTGCGACGTCCTTCAGAATTTGTGCCTTTAACGCTTCCGGGCTCTCAAACTTCCGCTCTTCGCGGAGGCGCCACAGAAACTCCACGCGGATGCGCCGCGGCGGCTCGCTCACCGCGCGATCCAGCAGAAATGTCTCGATCGACAGCCGATCGTCGCCGCCAAACGTCGGCCGGTAACCAATATTCGTCACCGATTCCCAACCACGATGGTTGTCCAAGTCAATCGTCCGTGTCACGTAGACGCCGGTCTTGGGGAGAACTTCGCACTTTGTCGCCAGGTTGAGGGTCGGCACGGTCTTTCTTGATCCCAAACCGTGCCCCGAAACAACGTCGCCAGCGAGCGCATACGGATGCATGAGGAACCTGGCAGCTCGCGCCACAGCACCGGACTCCACCATGGATCGCACGGCGCTACTCGAAACTCGCATGCCGCGGCAATACAACGCTGGAACCTCGTCCACCTTGAACCCGAACCGTTTGCCGAGCGACCCAAGCAGCCGGGTGTCGCCGGCCTGCTTATGCCCGAAGCGAAAATTCTCGCCCACAACTACAGCGCGCGCACCGAGCTTGGCAACGAGCGCCTGTTCAACGAATTCCTCGGGCGTGAGGCGGGCCACCGCTGGTGTAAATGGCAGGATTATTACTTGCGCAATCCCCTCCGCGCGGATCAACGCGCACCGTTCTTCCGGCAGCGTCATCAACCGCGGCGCGCGTTGAGGAGCCACGATCTTTGTCGGATGCGGATCGAACGTCAGCACCGAGGCTTTCCATTTCCGCTCCTCGGCAATTTCGCGCACGCGGCGTAAAATGTGCCGGTGGCCCGCGTGCACGCCGTCGAAATTGCCCACGGTGATGACCGATGGCCCGAAATCCGGCGGAACTTCGTCCAGGCTGTGAAAGACGCGAAACTCCGCCGGCATCTAAGCGAGGTCCCCCACAGTAATTTCGAGGCCGTCATAAGCCAGACGGATGGGCGCCGGCAATGTGCTTTCGGTTTCCTGATGGGGCAGGTCGTGGCAGATATGCGTGAAAAATGCTTGGCGCGGCGCGAGCTGCTCAACAGTTCGGATGGAGCGCTCCACCGTCGAATGCGTCGGGTGGGGCTTGTGCCGGAGTGCATCCAAAAACAAAACGTCGAGGCCCCGCAACTGTGCCATGGACTCTTCGGGAATGTCGCTGTGATCGGTCAAGTACGCCGCTCTCCCAAACCGGAAGCCATAAATCGACGACCGGCCGTGCAGCAACCGGATGGGCACAAATGACTGGCCGAAAAGCTCGAATGATTCGCCGTTCAGTGTATGAGTTTCGAGCTGCGGCACCGATGACTGCTGCTCCTCGCAGTGAAAAATGTATTGAAAACTGCGTTGGATGGCTTTCATGGTCTGCTCGGAGGCATAGATGGGTATATGTGCGTGCTGCCGGAAATTGAATGGCCGCACGTCGTCGAGGCCCATGATGTGATCGGCGTGGGAATGGGTGAACAGCACCGCGTCCAACTTATCCACCTTGGCGCGCAGAATCTGGGTCCGGAAATCGGGCGTTGTGTCGATCACCACGTTGTAACCGCCATACTGCAGCAGCACCGAGGGACGCAGCCGGTTGTCGCGCGGGTCATCCGAGCTGCAAACCTTACAGTGGCAGCCCGGCGTCGGCACACCCACACTGGTGCCGGAACCCAGCACCGTAATCTTCAACGGGCCGTTTCCGCCCATTCAGCTTTTCTTGCTTTCTTCGAGGGCCTGCACGAACCGGAAGCGCAGCTCCGTGAGCGAATTCTCCAGCAGGCGCTGCTCTTCAAGGCTGAGATTGCCTTTTGTTTTTTCCTGTAAAATCGCGAGCAGATCGATGCTGTGCCGCGCCAGATCCAAATCCGCCTTCGGTTTCTCTTGGTCCGGACCGAAATGCACCAATCCAAGCTGCCATTCCGCCTGCGCACGAATCGAGAGGGTCAGAAATTCGAACGAGGCAGGCGGCAACGGGATCCGTTCCTCAGGTTTTTGCTCCAGGCCCGCGTTTTCTACGTCGCTCATTAATCTTCATATTTTAGCAACTGGCGCAGGGCCACGGTCGAAAACCCGTGCGCGCGGGACCGCTATGTTACATTGAGAATTATTCTGGCTCTATTTTCACTCGGCACTAATGTCCACCGAAACCGCTGGTGAAAAATTCCAGCATCTGGTCGACCTGATGGCTCGCTTGCGCGCGCCGGGCGGCTGCCCGTGGGACCGCGAGCAGACCTTCGACACCATCAAACCGTTCCTGCTCGAAGAGACCTACGAAGTAATGGACGCCATCGACGCGCGCAACTGGTCCGAACTCGCCGACGAGCTCGGCGACCTGCTGCTCCAGGTGGTTTTCTTCTCACAAATGGGCGCCGACGAAAACAGGTTTCGGATTCACGACGCGCTCGACGCCATCAATCAGAAACTGATCCGCCGGCACCCGCATGTATTTGGCGAGGAAACGGCCAAAACCGAAGGAGATGTGCGGAAGCGGTGGAGCGAAATCAAGGCCGAAGAAAAGCGGGCGAAAGGCGACAGTGATTCCACTCTGCTCGGTTCCGTGCCGCGTTCCCTGCCCGCGCTGGTCGAAGCCCAGCAGCTCACTTCGCGTGCCGCGCAGGTTGGATTCGACTGGGAAAATGCGGACCAGGTGCTCGACAAGCTCCAGGAGGAGCTCACCGAATTTCAGGAAGCGCGCCGCACCGGCTCCCGCGAGCGGATCGAAGACGAGCTCGGCGACCTGCTCTTCGTGCTGGTAAATCTGGCGCGCTTTGTAAGAGTCGACCCCGAACAGGCATTGCGCAAAACCAACGCGAAATTTCGCCGCCGCTTCGGATATGTCGAGCAGAAGCTGGCAGAACGCGGCAAGTCCGCGCGCCAAAGCTCCGTTCAGGAAATGGAATCGCTCTGGCAGGAGGCGAAAGGTTGAGCAGCGCCGCCGCCAGTTCCATCACCGTCCGCCCGCTCAGCACCCAGCAGGAATTCCAGGACGCCGTGCGTTTGCAGAAGGAAATCTGGGGATTCAACGACATCGAATTGCTGCCCGTACGCTTGTTTGTCGTCGCCACCAAGGTCGGAGGGCAGGCATTCGGCGCATTTGATGGCGGAAACATGATTGGTTTTTGCCTCGCGATTCCAGGCCTGAAAGCCAACGGCGAATCTTATCTGCATAGCCACATGCTGGGTGTCACGCGCGAATACCGCGATAGCGGCATCGGGCGCATGTTGAAGCTCCGCCAGCGCGAAGATGCTCTCGCGCGCTCGATCGACCTGGTCGAGTGGACTTTTGATCCGCTCGAAATCAAGAACGCATATTTCAACATGGAGCGCTTGGGCGCCGTTGTCCGCCGTTACGTACGGAATCAATACGGCACCACCACCAGCCATCTGCACGGAGGCCTTCCCACGGATCGCTGCATCGCCGAATGGTGGGTCGCAAGCCCGCGTGTTCGCTCGCTCGTTGCAGGAGGGCCGCCGGTTGCCCGGCCGGAAACCATCGAGCGCATCATTGTCCCCGTCGAAATCGCCGAACTCCGGCACACCGATCCTCGCCGTGCGCGCCAAATCCAGCAGGCAATCAGCGCAAAGTTCGAAGAATATTTCGACCGCGGCCTGGCAGTATTCGGCGTCGAGCGCTCGCGTGAAACCGGCGCCTACCTGCTGGGCCGCCTGGATCCGGCTCAAATTCATAAATGAAAATAGATCGCGTCGTTCTCCGCCAGATCCGCATGCCCCTGGTGCATTTTTTCGAGACCAGCTTCGGCCGCACCACCGAGCGCGACATGATTCTCGTCGAAGTCGTATCCGATAGCGCCTCCGGTTGGGGAGAAGTTACCGCCGGCGAGAACCCGTTCTATAACGAAGAATGGACCGAATCCGCCTGGCTCATTCTCCGCGATTACGCCGTGCCGCGCGTGCTCGGAAAATCTCTCGCGAGCGCAAATGATGTCGCTCCACTCACTGAACACATCCGTGGCCATCGCATGGCACGTGGCGGTCTGGAAGTTGCTGTCTGGGATCTCGAGGCCCGCCTGAACAGCCGGCCCCTTTGGAAACAGATCGGCGGCGGCGCGCGCCGTGAGATTCCCTGCGGTGTCTCGATCGGTATTCAAGATTCCGTTCCGCAGTTACTCGAAAAAATCGATCGCGAATTGCAAGCCGGCTATCAGCGCATCAAGATGAAAATCAAGCCCGGTTGGGACGTCGACGTTGTTCGCCGGGTCCGGGAGCGATTCCCCTCAATTAAATTGCAGGCCGATGCCAACTCCGCCTATACATTGCAGGATGCGCAACATTTGCAGCAGCTCGACGACTTCTACCTCATGATGATCGAACAGCCTCTTGCGCATGACGACATCATCGATCACGGCCAGCTCCAGGCCAAGCTCAAGACGCCAATTTGCCTGGACGAATGTATCCGCTCCGCGCACCATGCCGAGCAGGCGATTCGTTTGCACGCCTGCGGGATCATCAATATCAAGCTCGGCCGCGTGGGCGGTTTCCGCGAAGCGCGCTGCGTGCACGATGCTGCTCAGGCCGCGGGCATTCCCGTCTGGTGCGGAGGGATGCTCGAAGCCGGCATTGGGCGCGCGCATAACATCGCGCTTTCCACGCTTCCCAATTTCACACTGCCCGGCGATGTTTCCGCCAGCAAGCGCTACTGGAAGCGGGACATCATCACTCCCGCAGTCGAGACAACGCCGCGCGGCACCATCGAGATTCGCGATGCGCCCGGATTCGGCTACGCTATCGATCAGGACTTCGTTCGCGAAGTGACCGTTCGCGAGGTGTCGCTCGGTTGAACGGCGCCCTTCTGCTCTACGGCCTGATCTCGCTGATGATTTTGCTGTGGTCGGCGAATTTCATCATCGCCAAAGTTGCGTTGCGCGAATTTCCGCCGCTGCTTCTGGGCGCATTGAGAATTAGTCTTGCCGCCGTTTTCCTGGCGCCGTTCTATTATCGGAAGGCTCGCACCGCCGGTAAGCCCTTGTGGCCCGGCGCCGGTCTCGCCCTGCTTATTTTTCTTGGAATCTGTAACGTCGGCAATCAGCTCTTGTTTCTGATCGGCCTCAACCGCACCAGCGTGTCCCACTCGGCGCTCATCATCGGCATCGGCCCGATGTTCGTCCTGTTGATCGCATCGACAATCGGCCTCGAGCGTATCACGCTGCGTAAAGCGTTCGGAATGGTAATCGCTCTGGGCGGTGTTGCCGCGCTTGCGCAGTTAACCTCTGGGGCCGAAGCGCGCTCGTCCGGAGAAACTCAAGCCACGCTCACCGGAGATGCTGTCACCAGCCTCGCTTGCATCCTGTTTGCCGCGTTTTCGGTTTACGGGAAGAAAGCTACGGAGCGCTACGGCACGATCGCCGTGAACGGATTCGCGTATATAACCGGCGCGGCTCTGCTCGCCCCCGTCATCCTCTGGCAGGCCCGCGGATTTCCCTTCGCCCATGTCAGCGCCGCCGCCTGGAGCAGCCTCATCTACATGGCGCTGTTTCCATCCGCCGTCTGCTACCTCATCTACTATTACGCCCTCACCCACATTTCCGCCTCGCGCGTTTCCGCATTTATCTATCTCGAGCCGGTGATCGCCACGATCATGGCCGTTGCCTTTCTCGGCGAACAGGTCACGACTCCGCTCGTCGCCAGTGGTACCGTGATCTTCACCGGCGTCTATCTCACGGAGCGCGGCTGATGCTTTCTTTCCGCACCCTGCTGCAGAACAATCGCAATTACCGCTTCACTTGGAGCGGCCAGGTCGTCAGCGAAATCGGCGATCATTTCAACAACATCGCCGTCTTCAGCCTGGCGCTCGCCACCACCAAATCCGGCCTGGTCGTCAGCGGCATCATGCTTTCCCGCGCGATTCCCGCGGTGCTGGCTGGTCCCATCGCCGGCGTCGTGCTCGATCGCCTCAATCGCAAGCACGTCATGATCGCGAGCGACCTGATCCGCGCCGTCCTGGCCCTAGGATTTATCCTGTGCGTCCACCGCCGCGATACCTGGATGCTCTACCTGTTCAGCGGCCTGCTCATGTTCGCCTCGCCATTTTTCACCAGCGGCCGCTCCGCCATCCTTCCCACCATCACCACACGCGAAGAACTCCACACCGCCAACTCGCTCACCCAAACCACCCAGTGGACCACCATCACCATCGGGACGTTCGCCGCCGGCGCGAGCGTCATGCAGTTCGGCTACGAATGGGCGTTCGTTCTCAACTCGCTCTCGTTCTTTTTTTCGGCGGCGTGCATCTCGCGTCTCCATGTCGAAGGCAACGCTTTCCAGCCTCGAAAAGCCGCGCTCACCGAAGCCGAGGTCGTGCGCCCGTGGCATGAATATGCCGAAGGCATCCGCTACATGCGCGCTAACCCGCTAATCTTCGGCATCGCGCTGATCGGCGTCGGCTGGGCCACCGGCGGCGGCGCCGCGCAAATCCTGTTCAGCCTGTTCGGAGAAATCGTATTCAACCGCGGCCCGGCGGGCATCGGCGAGGTCTGGGGCTGCGCCGGAATCGGCCTGCTCTGCGGCGGCGCCATTGCCTATTGGCTCGGCGAGCGCATCAGCTTCCGCGGTTACAAGCGCACCATTTCCATCTGCTACATCCTGCACGGCTCGACTTACATCATCTTCAGCCAGATGCAGAATTTCCCGCTCGCGCTTCTGTTTATCGGGATGTCACGTGCCGCCGTCGCCGTCAGCTCCGTGCTTAACATGTCGCAACTTCTGAAACACGTATCCAACGAATATCGCGGCCGCGTTTTTTCCACGATGGAATCGATGGTCTGGTCCGTGATGATGGTTTCGATGACCGCCGCCGGCATCGCCTCGCAGTATTACAGCCCGCGCCTGATCGGCGCCATCGCCGGCGCGCTCAGCTCGACCACCGCCATCTTCTGGGCCTGGGCCAACGTCACCGGTCGTCTCCCCAAGCCTGCCGCCGAAGGCGTGGCGCGCGTCGAAGTGGAGGTCCACGGCGAGCCGACCATCTAGCCGCAGGGACGCATACGCGCCGCCTCCTGCTCGAAAATCACTGCACCGCAATCGTGGCAAGTGTGCCGCTTATATACTTGGCGAAACCGCCGGACTCGTCCGGTTTGCCGGCTCCAACCGCAACGTAGACGTTACTGTAATCGATACAGCAGTCGGGGAAGGACACAAGCTGTGGCACGCGCGCATTGATTTGCAGCACCCCGGCCACAATCCCCGGCGCCGGCCCGGCGTAGAGAACTTCCGCCATATTGCCCGAAAAACTCACCGACACCGGCAGCACCGGCTTCTCGCTCGTATCCGTGGCGATCTCGCCGTCCGCAACCGCCGGCTGCATCTCGCCCGCTCCCGTCGCGTAAATCACCACCACCGACCCGATCTTCGCCGGATTGTGCAGCGAATTAATCTTCCCATCCTGATTCAGCACGGCCGCCCGTCCTCCGCGCGGCGAAGGCGCATTGAGTGTGAACACCGCCGGCGCGGCCTCCGCCACGTTAACGCTCACCGCGGCCGACTTCTGCCCGCTATACTCCACCTGCACCTCGACGCCATTTTTCGGCGTAACTCCGAACGGCACGATGGCATTGATCTGATACGACTGCGCGTAAAGCACCGGCGCCGCCACGCCGTCAAACAAAACCCGCACGCCCGCCAGGTCATCGCCGATCTTCCCGGAGCTGATTTGCGCCCCAACGCCTTCGGGAGGCCCCAAGTCCGTTCCGAAAATTGTCACCAGCTCTCCCGGCGCCACCGGCCCGCGCGAAAGATCCGTCGCGTTCACCACCGCCTGCGGCAGAATCACCGGCACCGCGCCGAATCCGCTGCTGCGAAGCACCGTGGCTTTTCTGATCTGCGAGCCTTCGGCAATATAGAGATTGCCGGTTGCGTCCACCGCCGCGTCCTGAGGTGACGTCAGCCCAAGGATGAAGCCCGGCCCGCCATCCTCATCCGGACTCTGGGGGCTGCCCGAGCCGGCTACCGTGTCGATCCTCCCACCCGGCCGTACCCGGCGGATGCGTCCGTCGTCCCGGTCAACAATAAACAAATTCCCTTGCGCATCCACCCCCACCGATACAGGCGCCACCAATGCAGCCGAGGTTGCAAAGCCGCCGTCGTCGCTCTCCCCCGCCACTCCCGTGCCCGCGACCGTGCTGATCATCCCGTTCGAAACCTTGCGCACCACGTGATTACCCGTGTCCGCAATATAGAGATTTCCCGCGGCATCCAATCTCACACCGCCGGGAGAAGAGAGTTGCGCGTCGGCCGCCGCGCCTCCGTCGCCGTTGTACCCTGCCGTGCCGTTTCCCGCGATTGTCCCGATCGTCCCATCCGGACTTACTTTGCGGATACGATTGTTCCCCGTGTCCGCAATGTAGACGGCGCCCTCATCATCGATAGCCACCCCCGATGGGTACGACAATTCAGCCGCCGCACCACTCCCTCCGTCGCCCGAGAATCCTGCCGGGCCAGTCCCGGCGAACGTATGGATCACGCCATCCAATCCCACCATCCGAACCCGGTTATTTCCCGCATCGGCGATGTACAGATTCCCTGCCCGGTCAAAAACCAGCCCGCGCGGATCGTTGAGCGGCGCCGTGACTGCCGGGACGCCGTCGCCCGCGTAACCCTCCTCGCCGTCACCCGCGATGGTATTGATCACGCCGCTCTGATCGATCTTGCGAATCCGCCTGGCTGCCGTGTCGCTAAGGTAAATGTTCCCGGCAGCGTCCCGCGCAATGGCCGTAGTTCCTGCAAGCTGCGCCGCAGTGGCGCTTCCCCCGTCGCCGCTCGCAAACGACGCCGATCCCGCAATGGTCGTGAGTTTCCCCCGGCTGTCTACCTTCCGGACCACCCCGTCCGCAATATACAAATTGCCCGCATTGTCCGTAAACACGCCAACCGGATAGCTCAATTGCGATAACGTTGCTTCGCGGCCCGCGCCCAGCAGGATGCCGGCAACGCCTGTCCCGGCGACTGTGCTGATCATGCCATCGGGGGTAATCTTGCGCACGCGTTGATTCTGCCCGTCGGCCACATAAACATTGCCGGCGTGGTCTACGGCAACGCCCGTCGCGCTGTAGATGTTCGCGCGCGTCGCAAGAACGCCGTCGCCGTTATAACCCCCGATGCCCGTGCCGCCAATCGTGTGAATGATCCCGTCCGTCGTCACCTTGCGCACGCGATAGCCCTCGTAGTCGCCGATGTAGAGGTTGCCCGCGTCATCGAAGGCCAGGCCCCAGGGAGAAACCCGCGCATCCGTGGCCCGGATACCGTCGCCGTTATATCCGAACTGGCCGGTGCCGGCGAAAGTCGAGATCGTCCCGTGGGTATCGATTCTCCGCACCCGGTTCCCGCCGTACTCGCCAACGTAGAGATTGCCCTGCCGGTCGAGCGCCAGCCCGAACGGCTGCCACAGCGAGGCCGCTACAGCCGGTCCGCCGTCGCCCGTGCTGTCGAAGGAACCCGTGCCTGCGATCGTGATCACCGTGCCGCCCGCGGGAATCTTCAAAACGCGATTGTGATCCGTGTCGGCGATGTACAACGCGCCGCTGTCATCGACGGCAACGCCCAGCGAGCCGCCCAGTTGAATAGTTCCAGGCGCTCCATCCGCGCTGAACCCCGCCACGCCCGGCCCCGCGGCGGTACTGATGATGCCGCTTGCATCAATCTTGCGAACTCTCGTCCCGCCGGCGACGTAGAGGTTTCCCTCCCGGTCCATGGCCAGAGATTCCGCACTGACCCAGGCGGAAATCGCAGGCCCGCCGTCTCCAGTGAAATTTTGTAGGTTGATGACGCCCGCCAGCGAGCTGAGAGTATAAAGCGGGCCGGGCCCCTGCGTCGCAGAAAACCCAACGGAAACAACCAGGGCCGCGAGGCAGCCCATGCCGGGTCCTTTCATCTGAGTTACCTCCTCAGGAAACGGACGCGGCGGAAATCAGTGTATCACTCCACGGCGGCAAGAGCAGCCGCCCCATACTTCCCAGGTCGAGCGGAACCTCTACGTCCCTTCGCCCCAGCTCGAAAGATAATGCTCCTGCTCGACCGTCAGCCGGTCGATCTTGACCCCCATCGATTCCAGCTTCATCTTGGCAACTTGCTTGTCGAGCGCTTCCGGCACCGGATAAACGCGCTTCTCGAGCGTCGCGTGGTTCTTCACCATGTACTCCGCTGAAAGCGCCTGGTTGGCAAAGCTCATATCCATCACCGACGCCGGGTGCCCCTCCGCCGCCGCCAGATTCACCAGGCGTCCTTCGCCCAGCACATAAATGCGCCGCCCGTCGCGCAGCGCAAACTCTTCCACGAACTCGCGCGTCTGCCGCCGGGAAGACGCAATCTTGCCCAGCGTCTCGAGATCGATCTCCACATTGAAGTGTCCCGAGTTGGCAAGGATCGCGCCGTTCTTCAGCTTGTCGAACTGATCGCGCCCGATAGCGTGCTTGTTGCCGGTCACGGTGATGAAGATGTCGCCGATCACCGCGGCCTCGGTCATCGACATCACGCGATAACCGTCCATCAGCGCTTCTAGCGCTTTGGTTGGGTCGACTTCGGTGACAATCACGTTGGCGCCCAGCCCGCGCGCCCGCATCGCCACTCCGCGCCCGCACCAGCCGTAACCCGCCACTACGACGTTCAATCCGGCCAGCAGCATGTTGGTCGCGCGAATAATTCCATCGATCGTGCTTTGCCCGGTGCCATAGCGGTTGTCGAACAAATGCTTCGTGTAAGCGTCGTTCACCGCCACGATGGGATACCGCAGCACGCCTTCCTTCGCCATGGCGCGCAGCCGGATCACGCCCGTCGTGGTCTCCTCCGTGCCGCCCAGAACCTCGCCCAGCAGATCCTGGCGCTTGGTGTGCAGCATGTGCACCAGGTCCGCGCCGTCGTCCATGGTGAGTTGCGGCCTGTGGTCGGCGGCAGCCGTCACATGAGAGTAGTAAACGTCGTTCGATTCGCCTTTAATGGCATACACAGGAATGCCGTAATCCCGCACCAGCGTGGCCGCCACGTCATCCTGCGTCGATAGCGGATTGGACGCGCACAGCACAATCGAAGCTCCGCCGTCTTTGAGCGTGATCATCAGATTCGCGGTCTCGGTCGTTACGTGAAGGCACGCCGAAACCCGCAATCCGGCGAGCGGCTGCGTCTTGATGAACTGCTTGCGAATCGTCTGCAGCACCGGCATGGACTGAAATGCCCATTCCGTGCGCCGTTTGCCCAGATCGGCGAGCGCTAAATCTTTCACATCACAGGCAACTTGCGTTTGCGTATTTACTGGCATGAATATTCCTTAAAAGTCCTTGTTAACCGGACAGGCGGCGCCTGTCTGTCTGGAAATGTTGAGCGGCGCCGGCGCCGGGCGCCTGCCACCGGTCTAATGCGCCGCGGTCTCGGCCACCGGCGCTTCCTGACGTAATTCTTCGGCTTTGTCCGTCCGTTCCCAGGAAAAACTCTCTTCGCTGCGGCCAAAATGTCCGAATGCGGCCGTCTTGCGATAGATGGGCCGCCGCAGTTTCAGATACTCGATGATGCCTTTGGGGGTCAGCGGAAAATGTGCGCGAATCAATTCGGTCATCTTCTCTTCCGGGACCACCCCGGTGCCGAATGCATTGACCATAACCGACACCGGGTCCGCGACGCCGATGGCGTACGCCAGTTGCACTTCACAACGGGAAGCCAGCCCGGCCGCCACCAAATTCTTGGCGATGTGCCGCGCCATGTAGCATGCGGAACGGTCCACCTTGGTCGGATCTTTTCCGGAAAACGCGCCGCCGCCGTGCCGCCCCATCCCGCCGTACGTGTCCACGATGATCTTCCGGCCCGTCAGGCCCGTATCGCCGTGCGGCCCGCCCACCACAAACCGGCCGGTGGGATTAATGTGATATTTCGTCGCCGAATCGGTCATGCCGGCGGGAATGACGGCATCGACGATGTGCTTTTTCACTTCCGCCCGTAAAGTCTCGGTCGAGACCTCATCGCTGTGCTGCGTGGAGATCACCACGGCGTCGATGCGCTTAGGCCGCCCGCCCGCATATTCCACACTGACCTGCGATTTGCCGTCCGGCCGCAGAAAGTCCAGGATACCCGCCCGCCGCGCCTCCGACAGCCGCCGCGTCAGCTTGTGCGCCAGCATAATGGGCATGGGCATCAGTTCCGGCGTCTCGTCACAGGCATAGCCGAACATCAGGCCCTGATCCCCCGCCCCACCCGGGTCCACTCCCATCGCGATATCCGGCGATTGCCCTTGAATCGTATTGAGCACGCCGCAGGTCTTGCAGTCGAAGCCAAAGGCGGCATCGGTGTAACCTACCTCTTGAATCGTTTGCCGCGCGATTTTGGGGACATCCACGTAACAGGTCGTGGTTATTTCGCCCGCCACGACACAGATCCCCGTGGTCACCAGAACTTCGCAGGCCACCCGGCCATATGGGTCCTGTTCCAAGACCGCGTCCAGCACGGCGTCTGAAATCTGGTCCGCAATCTTATCCGGGTGCCCCTCAGTTACCGATTCGGACGTGAACAAATGTTTCGGTGCTACAGCCATAGCCCTCCCTGGGGTTAATCTCTTCTGGTTCAACGCGCCGGAAAAGCCTTATCTACTTGTGGCGCAAATGATTAAGTTTATCCTGCGCAGGGAGCATCGTCAATCCGGTGACTTCCGGACGCCCGTTTCGTCCCCCGAGGCCTTCACTTCTCCCCCCGGCCGTTGCACCGGCTTGTGACCCAAGTCACCGCGCGCGAACGGTTAGCGCGGCTATGCTCCACCAAGAGGTACGTGTGTCAACCGGCATCCTGGGCCCATCCGCACCACCACCGCTGAGCGGCTTGCGCGGTCTCGTCACCGACTTCTCTCCCGCCTATTTCGCCATGGTCATGGCGACAGGAATTGTCTCGCTTTCAGCCCACATGCTGGGGATGGCGAAACTGGCTTTCGCACTCTTCGGGCTGAACATAGCAGCGTACGTGGCCATCTGGACCTTAAACGTGCTTCGGATCCGCTGGTTTAGACAACTCGTAGCCCGGGATCTGGTGGACCACCAGCGCGGCCCCGGTTTTTTTACCGCCGTTGCCGCATCCAGCGTTCTTGGCAGCCAGTTTGTTCTGATCACCGCGAATTTCCGCATCGCCATCGCTTTGTTGTTTCTTGCGATCGCTCTGTGGGTCTTGCTGATCTACACCATTCTGACGGCCTTCACCATCAAAGAAGACAAGCCCGCTCTATACCAAGGAATCACCGGGGCATGGCTTCTCGCCGTGGTGGCCACGCAATCTGTTGCGGGCCTGAGCGCTCTGGTCGCGCTTCATTGGAATCAGCCCTACCGCCTCATCATCAACTTTTTCGCCCTCTCGATGTGGTTATGGGGCGGGATGCTGTACATCTGGATGATCTCGCTCATTTTCTACCGCTATACTTTCTTTCGCTTCTCGCCCGGAGATCTCACGCCGCCTTACTGGATCAACATGGGAGCGATGGCCATCTCCGCCCTGGCCGGCGCTCGCTTAATCACAAACACGCCCGACGCGCCGTTTCTCGATTCCCTGCTTCCTTTCCTCAAAGGATTCACGGTGTTCTACTGGGCTACGGGCACCTGGTGGATTCCGATGCTCGCCATCCTGGCAGCCTGGCGATACATTTACAGGCGTTTTCCGCTGGAATACGATCCGCTTTATTGGGGCGCGGTCTTCCCGCTCGGAATGTACACCGCTTGCACTTTCCAGATGGCGCAGGCGATGCAATTGGACTTCCTGTTTGCAGTGCCTCGCTTCTTCATTTACATAGCGCTGGCCGCCTGGATTGCCACTTTCCTTGGGCTTTGCCGCCGTCTGGCCGCCGGCTTGGTCGGACCGCTGCGCCGAGCGACGGGCCGGCCGTCCACATAGCGTGACCAGGCGCGGCGATTCACCGCCCTTTAAAATGCACCGTAAACACCGTCTCCCAGGCTGCGGGCATTCCGTCACAGGTGGCCGGCGAGAAAGTCCAGCCCGAAACGAGCTTGATGGCTTCCCCGTTCAATTCCGGCTCCAGTTGCTCAATGGCTTTCAGGTTGGAGACATGACCATCGGTCCCGATGAGCCCGAGCAGCCGCACGTCCCGAACGTTTGGCGATCCGCCTGGCTCGGGCTGCGGCGCGTTCTCGGCATACGCCCGCCGGAAATTCTGGCAGATGAAGCCGGTCGCTGTTTCCGGAACGCTGAAAAAATCGGGCGGATAATCTGATTTCGGAACTACCGTTTCCTCGATCTCGATCACTTTACGCCCCGCTTCCCAGCGCTCGATGTGCCCCGGCAGAAATGCACCTGCGAAAGCGAGAAAGTTCGCATTTTTCGTGACTTCATCGCCCTGGCGAATCGACAGCAGCCATCCTTCGCGTGCCGCCACGCAGATCTCGCCCGGCTGCATGCGGTCTCCGAAAACACTCTCGAACTCCACGCAGCGCGTATCCGCAGGCCCGTTCCGGATGGACCGGATAACGTCCTGTTGATCGAAACGGCCCAGATAAATGGGCGTCAGCTTGGGCAACAGCTCTAATACCGCCGGTTTGGGACTGTTGTTCCGGGTTACGCTGATCCGCCGGCCGTTGCGAATTTGGACAGGCTGGTACTCGCCGTAATGCCACTCCTGGCGGCGCAAGCCCGGTCCGCCGAAACTGCTGATGTACTCGCCTTCCGCCGCTTCGCCCGGCGCTGGTTCCGGCACGCGAAAACGCAGCGTCATCTCGTTTGGCGGCCATACCGCCGGTGTGCTCACGCGGTTGGCCCGCTCGAGCAGGCCAACGGCCTCGGCGCGCAGCTTGGGATCCTCGGGAGGCTGGACTTCCGGTCGCAGGGTAGCAGTTTGGGCGCTCAGCAGAACGGCAGCCCACAAACACGCCAGCCCGGTCAGAGCCACCCGCATGCCGAAAATTTTAACAAGAGCAGGACGTTTCCGATAGGCCGCTTTAAGCCGGTTTTCTGCTAGACTGCCTCGATCGCAAGGAGGACTTGTGAACTGGAAACTGGTCTTTCAACTGTCGTTGTTCGGGCTGGCCATGGCCGTCGGAACCGTTTTCGTGATTCCCTCCAACATCGAACCCTTGTTTTGGCTCGCGATTTTCCTGGTGTGTGCTTTTGTGATCGCCAAAGCTCAGGCGAAGGGGCATTTCCTCCATGGCCTGCTCGTAAGCCTAGTCAATAGTGTCTGGATCACCAGCACTCACATTCTGCTGTTCAACCAATACGTCGCCCGCCACGCCCAGGAAATGCAGATGATGAAATCCATGCCGCTGCCGGATTCTCCGCGAACCATGATGGCGCTTATGGGGCCGCTGATCGGCGTAATCTCAGGCGTGATCCTCGGCCTATTTGCGTTTGTGGCGGGTAAGCTGGTGAAACCGAATCTAGCCGGGCGGCACGCCGCATCCGGCGCATGAGTCCCCGGAACAAAAATCAGAACGAAAACTTCAGACCGAACGGAATCTGCCGCATTGGCGGCGCCAGGCTGATGATCTGGCGCCGGCGTTGGGTGTCATGCCCCCCTGCTCGCCATGCGCCATTCCAGGCAGAAGGAAATGCACACACCGGCGCAAAGAGGAAGCCAGATCGCCCATGACGGGAAGTGGACCACACCCAGTCTTCGCAATAGAAACAATGCGCCAGAAACCAGGAAAAGCGGCCCGTCAATCAAACAGTGATATGTACGATTACGAATCCAGTTGGCAAAGCAGCCTGCGGACATGGCGAACAGGATCGTGATAGCCGACTTTGCCTGCAGCGGTTCCCAGATCGCGCCCATGAGGCCGAGAAGGGCCCATGCGACGATGGTGACACAAAGCCAGTAAAGGATCGCACCCGGAGAGCTACAGCAGGCGCTTTTCCGGGCGAGCATCGAGGACATGGTAACAGCGTAAAGCTGGCGATGGTACTTCGCGATGGTTTGCTCGCGATCGTGGCCGGCAAGCTGGTCAAGCCGGATCTAGCCGGGCGGCGCGCTCGATCCGGCGCATGAACCTCCGGAACAAATCTCAGAACAAAAACTTCAGACCGAACTGAATCTGCCGCATGGGCGCTGCCAGGCTGGTGATCTGGCCAGGCCCCTGCGCGCGAATCTGGCTCGGAAATGCGCCGTCAGGGGTTGACGGCAGGAACGACGACGATGCCGAGAGAAAATTGTTCGGCGGGTTGAAGTTGGGTGTATTGAATACATTGAACATCTCGGCACGGAACTGGAGCTTCATGGCCTCATGAATGGCGAAGTTCTTGAAAAGCGAGAAATCGAGGCTGTGGAAGCCCGGCCCACGCAGGATACCCTCGCCGGAGCTGCCGTAATGGCATAGCTCGGGTAGAGCGCTGTTCTTGCAGCTCACCACGTGGAAATCGTCCGGGTTAAACCACTGGTTGACGGTCGGATTCGACTCCGTTCCGCTTCCAATGCGGTCGGGGCGGACGGGGCTCCTGCCGGTGTTCAGAACGCCGCCTGTCTCCCGGACGGTAAAGGGGAGCCCGCTGTGCAGGATCCAGATGCCGTTTGCCTGCCAGCCCCCGAAAATCTGTTTCCCCACGCCCTGCCGGAAAGCGGATATGGTGGGCAGCTCATAGAGCCAGGTAATGATCGCACTGTGCTTTTCGTCGAATGGGTAGACGCCTTTGTCGCCCGCGCGGTTGCGGGGATCCTGATACGAACCGGCGGTGGTGAAGCCGGTGCCGCTCTCATTGCGGCCGTAGCCCTCACCTTCGGACTTGCTATAGGTGTATGCCAGGCTGGCTTGCAGGCCTCGGCTGAATTGCTTCTGATAGCTGACCTGCAGGCCGTGATACCAGGAGTTGGCGCCGGAATCCAGCCAGCGGATGCGGGAGATAGGCCGGACGAGGCCGCCTACCCCATCGATCACAAACTGATACGGCCGGCGGGGTTGCACGGCGGCGAAGCTGGGATCCGGTTCGTTCTTTTCGACGGTGTTGTCGAGGTGGACTCCCTTACTGCCTACGTACCCGACGTCGAGAACGGACTGCCAGGGCAACTGGCGCTGGACGCCAAAGCTCCACTGGTGCAGCCGGGGCTCGTAGTCGTGGCGGTTGAGCGTGTTGGCATTGATCCGGCTGCGCGGGTTGAGAGTGCCGAACGGATTTTGCGATGTCACGGGGTTGGTGTCGGTGATCACTCCGTTCGAAGCGTTGGTCGAAAATGCCGCACTCCCGGAGAGCGGCGGGTTGAGGTTCAGGATGGTGTAGTTGTTGAGCTGGTGGACGTTGTAATAGATGCCATAGCCGGTGCGGATGACGGTCTTCTCACTCAACCGGTATGCCAAGCCTATGCGCGGCTGGAACATCCTCTTTTCCGGATCGTAGAAATGATACGGAGTGCGGATATTCGGCACCAGTGTCGGCATGCCATCGACCATCTTGGTGAAATCCAGGCTGCGCCAGAGACCTTTCACATCGGTTGCTACCGTGTTGTACTCATAGCGCACGCCGAGGTTGACGGTGAGGCGCTGCGAGGCTTTCCAGTCGTCCTGGAAATAGGCGGCATAGCGGTTCTGCCGCGGAAACGTTAGCGGTATACCCTCGGGCGTGTCGGTGGCGTCCGGATAGCCCAGCAGGAAAGACGCCCAGTCGCTATTGGCGATGTCGTCGCCAT
The DNA here is from genome assembly GCA_035280425.1 of Bryobacteraceae bacterium. Classification (GTDB taxonomy): domain Bacteria; phylum Acidobacteriota; class Terriglobia; order Bryobacterales; family Bryobacteraceae; genus QHXW01. The sequence goes on from DATEFW010000025.1 coordinate 167,707, forward strand.
AGTTGAGATCGCCGCGGGGAACGTTGGCGGCGCCGCGATCCAGCACCACGCGCGTGACCATGAAGCCGGTCTTGAAGTTGTGAGCCCCGTGGCTGATAGTGACGTTGTCGCCCAATTCGTACTGGTTGTTGTAGTCGAAACCGTTGCCGCCGTCATTATCGCCGAGGCCTGTGAAATTCTGGAAGCTGATGGGCGGCAAGCCTGCCTCGCGCGGAGTGAACGGACGGTTGTTGTCATTCAGCACGCGCAACCCTGTCAGGCCCAGGGCATCGAGGCTGAAGTTCGTATTCGAACGCGGGTTGAGTGTGTTATCCACCGAGCGCATGTAGCCTAAACGGAACTCGTTGATGATTTCGTGATTAAAGATGTGAATCCACTGAAACGCGGCGTTCTGGTTGCGGCCGGCGACAAAATAGGGGAAGTTCGGATTGTAGCCGTAGTACTGGCCGTATTTGATGTCGTCAAAGGCGTAATGGCCGAACAGCCTGTCCTTCTCGGAGATCTGGTGGTCGATACGGACGAAACGCTGATCGTCGTCGATCCTGGTGCTGCCGATACCAATGTAGTTGAACCCGCTGATCGGATCGGGCAAGGCGAACTGCGCCGCCGGCCAGAACTTGTACAGATTCTGGGCAATGGGAGAGATTCGCGAGGCGGGAATGATGTTGCCTGCGAAGGGCACACCCGTGATGGGATCGATGACTTGGATTGACGGCAGCGAATTTCCGCTGGTGTCATGCCGGTTCAGCAGGGCGCTTAAATTTCCGTTCTCAAAATCCTGAGTGGGCACCAGTGACTCGCCTACCTGATTGGGCTGGCGGAGCCGGTGGCCCTCAAAATCGAACATGAAGAAGGTCCGGTTTTTACCGTTGTAGATTTTGGGAATCAATATCGGCCCATCGAGCAGAAAGCCGTATTGATTCTGCCGCAACAGGTTCTTGGGCGTCGGCGTCGAGCCGGGCGGATTGAAATAGTTCTGGAAGTAGTCCTGGGCATCCAGCTTGTCGTTGCGGAGAAACTCAAAGACATCGCCGTGGAAGGCGTTGCCGCCGGATTTCAGCGCGATGGCGAGCTGCGCCCCGGAATGCGTGCCGTATTCGGCCGAATACGTGCCGGCCTGGACCTTGAACTCCTCAATAGCTTCGGGCGAGGGCGTGAAGGGCACTGTGTTGATGCGCGCTTCGGTGACCGCGACGCCATCGAGCGTGGCGTGCTGGTCAACGTCGCGCTGGCCGTTGGCTCCAATGGCGATGGTGTCACCGGGGATGGGCACGCCACCGGAACCGGCACTGAGGTCCGTGATGCCCATGCGCCCGCCGTATTGCACGCCCGGTTGCAGCACCGCCAGCGCGCCGATATTGCGCCCGTTCAGCGGCAATTCCTCCACGCGGCGCGTCGTCACCACCTGCCCGAGCGTCGCCTGATCCGTGTTGAGCAATGCTGCCTGGCTGCTGACTTCGACAGTCTGCACCGCCGTCCCCACCTCCAGGCGGAAATCAATGCGCGCCTTGAGGTTCAATTCGAGTTGAATGCTGGTCCGCGTTTCGGTTTTAAAACCCGGCGCTTCAACCGTCACCGAGTACTCGCCGGGATCAACCAACGGAAAGTTGTAATCGCCCGTGCTCGAGGTCGTATCCTGGCGCTTGATGCCGGTTTGCACTTGCAGCAGCGTGACCTTCGCGCCTACCACCACTGCGCCGCTCGCGTCCGTCACCGTGCCAAGCACCGCCGTGGAACTCGTTTGGGAATAAAGCGGCAACAGGGCCGCCACAGAAAAAACCGTCAAACCTGCAACAACGCGTCGCATATCGACTCCTCCCTGCTGAATTACAGCAGCCCTCGTGGAAAATTCAAATCGACACGGATTCTCGGCTCTAAATTAGATCAACGCTGCCACAAAAAAGGTATCAAGTCAATAGAGGATGGTCGCGACAAGACGGCCCTACGCGATCAACGCGCAACCCGTTCCAGAAACGCGTCCACTTCCCTCCGCGATGGCGCCGATGCTTGCGCGCCCAATCGTGTCACCGAAATCGCCGCGGCCGCGTTGGCAAACCGCAGCGCGTGCGGGAGCGGCGCGCCTTCCGCGAGCGAAACAGCCAGCGCGGCATTAAAAGTATCGCCCGCCGCCGTGGTATCGGTAACTTCGACCGCGAAACCCGGAAAATGTTCGCGCCGCTCCACATCGTGCGCCAGGCAGCCCTGATCTCCAAGCTTCACGATCACCGTCTTCGGCCCCATCCGGCGCAGCGCCTCCGCCAATTCGATCGCCTCCGCCGGTGAGATCCGCGCCGGCGGCCGCCCCAATAAGCGCAGCGCTTCGGTCTCGTTCGGCGTCAGGATATCGACGTTCTTGAGCAGCTCCGCGGGCAGCATCTGCGCCGGCGCCGGATCGAGAATCGTTTCGAGCCCTTCCTCGCGCGCTACCGCCAGTGCCCTGCGCACCGTTTCGAGCGGCGTCTCGAGCTGAAACAGCGCCAGCCGCGCCCCGCGAAACACCGCGCGCATCGCCTCCACGTCCGCCGCCGCAAGCTCGTGATTCGCTCCCGACGCCACCACGATCGAATTCTGCCCCGCGCGATCTACCCAGATCAGCGCCACGCCCGTCGCCTGCGCCTTGGTCGCATGCACCGCGCTCACATCCACGCCCGCGGCCGATAAGCTGGCTTTCAAGTGATCGCCGAAAACGTCGTAGCCCACGCGCCCGATCATGCGCACCGCAACCGACTGGCCGCCCAGCTTCGCCGCCGCGCATGCCTGGTTGGCGCCCTTGCCGCCGGGAATCATCTGGAAATTGCGGCCCAGCACGGTCTCGCCCGGCGCCGGCAGCTCGTCCACCGACACCACGAAATCCATGTTGAGGCTGCCGGCCACGACGATCGCGGGCTTCATCGCGTCAGGTCGATGCCCAGCTTTTTCAGTTCGTCGGCGTAGTAGCGCTTATGCAGCAGGTCCCATTCCTCGCTGCCTTCGGGAATTTCGCGCTTTTGCGAGCGGATTTTTTCGCGCGCCATGCGGTCGACTTTTTCTTCCGCGGCGAGCAGCTCGGTCATGGCGCGCAAGATCTCCAGCCGCACCTCGTTGGGATCTTGTTTGATGCGCAGTTCGTGGGATTTCCGCAGCGCCGTCACGATCTTGTGCGACATGTCGGTGACCTTATCGCGCGAGAGCTTCATCTGGTCGCCCGAATCCCGCCCCGAGGCGCGGATCACTTTGCGCTGCGCGATGAGCGTGTTCTTGATTTTGCGGAACATCTCCTGGTAGCTCACGCCCTCGCGCCGCATGTAATCGGCATACTGCCCAAGGATTTCGCGGACTTCCTCGTTCAGCCGGTCCTCGACCGCCAGCTCTTCCGAGATGATGTGGTCGATGATCTCCGCCACCGCCGCCGGATTGGGCGTTTCCAGAATCTGCGGCGTGAGCTTGCGAACGATCTGGCGAGAGAGATAGCTGACGAATTCCCTGGCGAGCAGCATCCTTAAATTTTTCTTGGATCCTAAACGGACTACAGGTAGTGTACTGAGCGGGAAGGAGGAGTGTCAAACGAAGGCCGCTCGCACTTCCATGTTCTATTCCGGGGGCCTACGAGCGCGCTGTCGCATATACGCCTCGTGAGCGTCGTCTAAACGATGATTCAATCGATCGAGTCGTTCAACGATAGGCCGCACGAAATTGTCGCGATCGGATCGGTTCCATCGCAGGAACCTTTTGAGCACGCGTAGGCTTATTGTTGTTGCGGCGCAGGTCGTCCGTGGATCGGTTGTGCGGTACTCAGGGTTGGGGAGGTATCGTCGCCCTCGACGTTCCAGATGGTGCATGCTCAGATCCCGCCAGTCTCCATGAACGAAATGACTACCATTGCCAAACCCGTACGAATAGACCCAGTCTTCAAAGCCGATGCCCTTTAGGAGGACGCGAAAGCTTTTGCCGTCTAAATCCCAACACCGGTTTTGAAGGAGGGCTTTTTGCGTGACTCCGTCTCGACGTAGACAGCGGCTGACGCTCCCCAGGATGCGTTTTTCGATGGGAATCAACGGGCGTTGTTTCGCCTTGCGCCGCAGGTCCGCGAGGTGTTCCTTTTCGGGGCGATATGAGATCAAGACGAAATTGCGAAACGTGGAGCGCTTCGCCTTTAGGAGGTATTCAAGCCGGATTGCGGTTTCGAGTATCAATCGGAAGAAAATCATGCAAATTTCGAGATGATCTTTGGTTGCGTGCGAGAGGAAACACTCGTAAAGCTTCATGAGGCGTACCATATGGCCCAGGACTATCGCGCCGTTCCGCGCGACTCCTCGATCAGCGGCGCCATGGGGCGCGAGGGCCACTCCCGTTCGTAGCAAGTACAAGGTGCGGTTCATGATTTCAACGGAAAATGTCACGAATGCATCATTTGTTTCGAGGGGTGGAAGTGCATTATTCGCCTCGATCCACGCTGCAATCGCTTGGAGGTTGACGTACAAAGTGAACTCGGGAGGATTCGCTGCCATAGAGGATCAGGGTACCGTAGCGCCTAGGTGGTCCGAAGCGCAACAAACCGAATGTTACCTGGGACCGAGTCGGCGCAAAGCCTGGCCCGGCTGCGACGGCCCAAGCAGGAGCGCCTAGAAGATGACCGTTCATTGATTGAGATCTGAAGAGTAAGACGTAGCGATTTTGTTTAACTCGCTAAAAGCAAAACCGGGTCACGTTCCGCCCGATCACCGATTCCCCCCTTTTCCGCTCCGCGCCCACGCCCCCACTACAATAAAATCATGCCGCTCGCCATCCGCCGCGCGCCTGCCAGCAGCATTCTTACCCCGACCTGCGGCTTCATCGCGCAGGCGGGGTTCACGCACTCGCTGTCGCCGGCGCGCAACTGCACGTTTGGCTGCACCTACTGTTACGTCCCGACCATGCGCATCTACGGCGGGCTGAAGCCGGAGGACTGGGCGCACTGGGGCCGCTTCACCACCTTCAAATCGAACGCGGCCGAGCTGCTGCGGAAATCGCTGCGGGCGGAGCAGGTCATCTATTGCTCGCCGCTGGTCGATCCCTATCAGCCCGCCGAAGCCGAAGAAGCGCTGATGCCGCGCCTGCTCGATGCGTTGATCGAGCGCCCGCCGCGGGTTTTCGCCATCCAGACCCGCGGTCCGCTGATTTTGCGCGATCTCGAAAAAATTGCCGCGCTCGCCAGGCGCACGCGCGTCCGGGTCAGTTTTTCGATCACCACGGATCGCGAAGACGTGCGGAAACTTTACGAGCCGCTGTGCGCGCCGATCGCGGAACGGCTCGCCGTGGTCGCGCGGCTGCGCGAGGCCGGGATCGCCACCTATGCCACGCTCGCGCCCATCCTGCCGTGCGATCCCGAAGCGCTCATCGATCTGGCGCTCACGGCGACCGACCAGGCGATCATTGCCGACCCGTTCCATGTCCGCGCGGTGAAAACCACCGGCGCCACCACCCGCGAGAATGCGCGCCGCATCAGCGGCAAGCATGGGTACGCCGCGTGGCACGATCCCGCGTTTCAAATGGAAATGACCGACAGAATGCGCCGCCGCGCGCTCCAGGCCGGCAGAAAATTCGAGACCGGCACGAAAGCCTTCGCGTGGCTGGCGGAGGTGAACTGATGAAAGTTGCCGAAACGGAAATCGCCCGCGTTGCGGAAGTGCTCGAAAAACTCGGCATCGAGCCGGTGAACTCAGGCGCGTCGTGGGGCGAAGCGGTCATCGCAACCTCGGGCGGCGAACTCGCTTCGCTCAATCCTGCCGATGGCTCGGTGATCGCCAAAGTCCGTATGGCGGGCGCGGGCGATTACGAGCAGGTGGTCAAGCAGGCGCTCGCGGCGTTCGAGAACTGGCGCATGATGCCGGCTCCGCAGCGCGGCGGGATCGTGCGCGAGATCGGCAATGAGCTGCGCCTCCACAAAGCCGAGCTGGGCGCGCTGGTCTCGATCGAGATGGGCAAAATTCTGGCCGAAGGCCTGGGCGAAGTGCAGGAGATGATCGACATGGCGGATTTCGCCGTCGGCCTCTCGCGCCAGCTTTACGGGTTGACCATGCACAGCGAGCGGCCTGGACATCGCATGTACGAGCAGTGGCACCCGCTCGGGATCGTCGGCGTGATCAGCGCGTTTAATTTTCCCGTCGCGGTGTGGTCGTGGAACGCCATGATCGCGGCCGTGTGCGGGGATTGCGTGCTGTGGAAGCCCTCGTCGCAGGTGCCGCTCACCGCAGTGGCCGTGCAGAACATCTGCAATCGCGTGTTCGCGCGGCACAATCTCAAGGGCGTGTTCAACGTGGTGATCGGGGAAAACAAAATCGTCGGCGAGCGCATGCTGGAGGACCGGCGCGTGCCGCTGGTAAGCTTCACGGGCTCGTCCGAGGTCGGCCATCACGTCGCCGAAACGGTAGGGCGGCGGCTTGGCCGCACGATTCTCGAACTCGGCGGCAACAACGCCATCATCGTGATGGATGACGCCGATCTCGATCTCGCGTTGCGCGCCGTGCTGTTTGGCGCGGTGGGCACCGCGGGACAGCGCTGCACTTCCACGCGGCGATTGTTCTTGCAATCCGGCATCGCGTCGCGCGTGACGGACGCGCTTGTCGCGGCATACAGTCAGGTGAAGATCGGCAATCCGCTCGAGGAAGCCACGCTAATGGGCCCGCTGGTTTCCCGCAACGCCGTGACCGACATGCTGAAAGGCATCGAAAGTATCCAGCAGCAGGGCGGCAAAATTCTTTATGGCGGGCGTCACCTCGGCGGCTGCTTTGTCGAGCCGGCGCTGGTGCAGGCGACGGCGGACATGCCGATTCTCAACGAAGAGATTTTCGCGCCGATTTTGTATTTGATCGAATTCGAAAAGCTCGACGACGCGATCAAGTGGCACAACGCCGTGCCGCAAGGTCTCTCCTCCGCCATGTTCACGACCAGTTTGATTTCCGCCGAAACTTTCCTGAGCCACCGCGGCAGCGATTGCGGCATCGCCAACATCAACATCGGCACCTCGGGCGCGGAGATCGGCGGCGCCTTCGGCGGTGAAAAGGAAACCGGCGGCGGCCGCGAAGCCGGCAGCGACGCGTGGAAGGCCTACATGCGCCGCCAGACCAACACGATTAACTGGTCACACCAGTTGCCGCTGGCCCAGGGGATTAAATTTCAGTTGTAAGGGCTCGTCCCATCCGGCACATTTCACGGCACTTACGGGTACTCCGGGAACCCGCATGCCCACTCCGGTGTCTAAGGTAGCGGGTGTATGTAGGCTTTATCGAGTGCTAAAATCAGTCTGAGCCTGAAGTTATGGCCAGTTCCGTGCTCGGCTTGAATTCGAATGAAATCCCGGCGGACGCCGTTGGCCGCCTGACCGACGAGGATCGCCGCGCGGATGAACAACTGGTCGAGCGGCTGCGCGCGGGTGAAGAAGCAGCTTATGAAACGCTGCTTGCGCGGTTCCAGCAGCCGGCTTACAACCTGGCATTCCGGCTGCTGAACGATTCGGACGACGCCAGCGACGCGGTTCAGGAAGTTTTCCTCAAAGTCTTCCGCAATGTCAGGCATTTCCGGCGGCAGAGCAGCCTGAAGACCTGGATTTACCGCATCACGGTGAATGAAGCCCACAACCGGCGGCGCTGGTTTTTCCGCCATCGCAGCCGCGAAGTCGGCCTGGACCACGAGCCCGAGGAGAGCCGGACCCGGGAAGTGCCGGACTCGGCGCGGTCGCCATTCGATTGCGCGTTCGACCGCGAAAAACAGGTGATGATCGAAGCCGCGCTGGGCCGTATCAATCCGCTGTTTCGCGAGGTTGTCGTGCTGCGCGACATCGAAGATTTGAGTTACGAAGAAATTGCCGAGATCCTGCAGATTTCGCTTGGGACCGTGAAGTCGAGAATAATGCGCGGGCGGGAAGCGCTGAGGCAGGAGCTGACGGGAAGGCTGGAACCGCAGGCGGCCTTGCGTTGGGCTCCCGAGTAACTGGTATGAACTGCGACAGGGTGCGAAAAACATTGTCCGCGTACCTCGACCGGAAACTGGCCCGGGCGGCGCTGGATGGCATTTCTCAGCACCTCGAAGAGTGCCGGGAATGTTCGTCTTATGCCGAAGAGCTGCAGGATGGCCGGTCTGCCCTGTTGTCGTTGCCGGTGCTGCGTCCGCCTCAACGCCTGATCACGCAACTGCAGATTTTGGCGTCGCGCGAGCGCGTGCGGCAACTGTCGCGGAGCACGCTGGCGGCGCTTTTCCATTTCTGGAGCGAAGAGATCCGGCTGTACATGGACAACCTGATGCGGCCGCTCACCATTCCACTTGCCGGCGGCCTGGTTTCGGCAGTGTTTTTGTTCAGCATGCTCATGCCTGCGTTGCAGTTTCAGCACCGGACGCATAACGACGTGCCGAGCGGGCTTTTTTCGCAGTCCGAAGCTTCCTTCGATACCATTCCGCCGTTCGGGTTCAGTGAAGATTACGTCATGGTGCAACTGAAACTGGATGCCGACGGGACGGTGGTCGACTACTCCATTCCCAAGGGCAATGACACGCCGCAGTTGCGCACCGACATTGCCAACATGATCCTGTTCACCAAATTCCGGCCGGCCACCGAGTACGGCGTGCCGACGGCCGGCACGCTGCTGGTTTCCTTCCGCCGCATCGTTGTCCGGGGCTGATGCCCCGGCAGCGCCTAGGGCAACATTTCCTTATTAAGACTTCGGTATTGGACCGCATCGCGCGAGCTGCGTGCGCCGAGCGCGAACCGCTGGTGATCGAAATCGGGCCGGGCAGAGGCGCTCTCACGGAGCGGCTGCTGGCGCGCGCGGAGCGGGTGGTGGCGGTTGAGATCGACCGGGCGCTGGTGGAGTTTTTGCGCGAGCGGTTCGCGGCCGAGCCGCGGCTGACTGTGATCGACGGCGATGTGCTCGCAATCGACCTCGGGCAGTGGGGGCGGGCGGCCATTGCGGGAAACCTGCCGTATTATGCGGCGACGCCGATCATCGAAAAAGTTTTGGCGCTTCCGAGCTTCGAGCGCGCCGTGTTTCTGGTGCAGAAGGAGGTCGCTCGGCGCCTCACCGCCGCGCCCGGATCGCGCGATTACGGTTTCCTGAGCGTCCGGACGCAATGTCTAGCCGATGCCAAATGCTTGTTTGACGTGCCGCCATCGGCGTTCCGGCCGGCGCCGAAAGTCGATTCTGCGGTGGTCAGCCTTCGGGCGCATGACCGGGCTGCGGAACTGGGAATTAAAAACCGGGCGGACTTCCTCAAATTTGTAAGCCTCTGTTTCCGGCAGAAGCGCAAGACTATCCGCAACAATCTGGCGCATGCATACGGCCGGCAGGCGATGGAAACATTTCCGGAAGCCGAAAAGCGCGCCGAGCAACTTGCGCTGGAGGAGTTTGCCGGTTTCTACCGCAGGCTCACAACATCGCGACCAGTGGTGTGAACTAGAAAACCTGGCGCGGAGGCTGTTCTCGGTGGTCCCAGTTTCCTGGCCAAGCCCGCAATCGATTGGTTCATAGCCATCAGGGGCTAACGGGCGGTCCGGTCACGTTTTCCACGTCACGTTTTCCGAAGTTAGCAATTTTGTGTATTCCTCTGGTACTACGAGTTTGCTCGATGTGGTGATTAAGATCAGGAGTGGGGCCTGCGGGCAGGAACAGGCCCTAAGGAGTGTTGATGCTAGAGCTAGTGGCGTTCGTGTCGGGCGCGTCGATCATGGCGATCGAGATTGTTGCTTCCCGTATTCTTGCACCCGTTCTCGGGAATTCGATAGTCGTGTGGAGCAGCCTGATCGGGGTGATTCTGGCGGCGTTGAGTTACGGATACTTGAAAGGGGGGATGCTAGCGGACCGGCACGCATCATCCGACCAGCTATCCCTCATTGTTGTCTCGGCCGCACTGCTAACAGCCTTCGTGGCTGCCGGCAAAAATATCTGCCTCATGCGAGTCAGCCGCCTTCCGGATATTCGGAGCGCGGCGATCATCGCCGAGTTGGTCTTGTTCGCTCCGGTGTCATTTTTGCTGGCGATGGTGTCGCCCTATGTCGTGCGTCTGAAGCTGAAAGAGGTTGGCTGCACTGGAGCGACCGTCGGCCGGCTTTATGCGATTTCGACGATTGGTAGTATCGTGGGCACCTTTAGCGCCGGCTTCTATCTTCTAGCGGTTATGGGCAGCACGGCAATCCTGTTTTGCATTTCCGGTCTGCTGCTGGTCTGCTCCATTTTGCTGGCGATGAAACGATTCCTCACGCTGAAAATTGCTGCGGTCATAATCGTGGCTCTTTGCTTTTATGCGGCACCCAGCACGGCCACCCCGTTCATCAGTGGGAAACACGTCTTTGAAAGCGACACGCATTACAACCACTGCCTGGTGTACGAGGCGTCAGACTACCAGACCGGCAGGCCCAGCCGTGCTCTCCTCACCGATCGTTTCGCACGGCAGTCTGCCATCTTTACGGACAGAAACGACGATCTGGTGTTGGAATACCTGAAATACTTCCGGTTCGGGGCTCACTTTGTTCCCAATGCACGACGCGCCTTGCTCCTGGGCGGTGGTGGATTTACATATGTCGCGGATTTTTTTCGCAGGAATCCAACCAAGCTTCTGGATGTAGTGGAGCTAGACCCGGACCTGGTGAAGGTAGCAGATCGGTACTTTGGTTTGAGATCCGACGACCCTAGGCTCAGAGTCTTTACTCAGGACGCACGCGTCTACTTGAATCAGAGCCGGACGGATTACGATATCGTTTACTTAGACACGTTCGGTTCCGCCGCCATTGTTCCACACTATCTGACTACACGTGAAACGGCACGCCTGGTGTACCACGCACTTTCCAGTGACGGTGTCGCGCTGTTGAATGTGATGTCGGCGGTTTACGGACCGAGAGGCCGGTTCTTGCGAGCCGAGTTGGCTACTTATAGATCGGTCTTTCCGCGTGTCGAGATTTTCAAGCTCAACGACGATCCGGAAGCGGTCGGTAACGTCATCATCGTGGCTTTTAAGAACGCAAGTACACCTCGCTGGACGAGCGACGACCCCGCTATCTCAACCCGCCTCTCGCATCGATGGACCCGGCCGATTCCCATGGATCTTCCCGTCCTTACCGACGATTATGCCCCGGTGGAAGTGTACATGATGAGGTGCTTCTTTTAGGCCTTAGTTGCCAGACGTCGACGCAACACCGAATATTCCAGGGCTGTTGGGATGACCGTGGCCTTTGGCAATGGCCACGGGCGGCGCGGAGCGCCGAAAGGTCCCACAATGCTGTGGCAGTTCCTCGGCAGGTTATACAAATATAACTGTTGGAGGAACCAGCATGCACACAACCAATCTGCGCAAAGTCGGCGGCTCGGTCATGCTGGCCGTTCCCCCCGCACTACTCGATATCCTGCGGCTGCGGCCGGGGGTCCGGGTCGGCATCGCGATTGAAAGAGGCCGGCTGGTGGTGGAACCGCAGCCACGGCCCCGCTATACCTTGGATAAACTCCTGGCCCAATGCCATCCCAAGGCAGCGCGCACCAAGCAAGACCGTGAATGGCTCGGCAACGGGCCGGCGGGCGCCGCTGAGATCCTCTGATGAAGCGGGGTGAGATCTGGCTGGCCGGACTCGATCGCTCCAAAGGCCATGAGCAAAAGGGCGGCTGCTCCGTCCTGATCGTTTCGCCGGAGGCGTTCAACCACAGGACAAAAATGCCGGTGGTTCTTCCCATCACCAGCGGCGGTAGCTTCGCGCGGACAGCCGGGTTCGCCGTGCCCCTGACAGGCGGCGGAACCAACACCACGGGAGTGGTCCGCTGCGATCAGCCCCGCGCGCTCGATCTCCGGGCACACGGCGGCAAGAAACTGGAAAGCATCCCCGTCGCGATCATGGATGAAGTGCTGGCGAGACTCGCGCCGATCTTCGAGTGAGCGGCAGGGGACCGCGAGCGGCCGCGCGGGGCGAATTCGCCGATTTGAGCGTCGCGGCGAGCGCCAACCTGAGCCTGGTTTAGCGACGAGGGGATCTGGGGTTCGTTCGCATTCAATTGGAACATGTCGCGTAAAAGCGGAGGGAGAAGAAGCGGCGTAGTTGATATAATCCACGCCATGCCAAACCGCGCCCGCGAGAAAGCACTTGAAGGCGAGCTTCTTGACCTGTACAAAAAATGGGCGGCATTGCCCATTGCGCCAGGGAAGAAACGTCGTTGGTACGCTAACTACATCCGCCAAATGTTCACGCCTGGCCGCGTTAGGTACGTCGGCGGGGTTGAAACCGTTAAGCATGTGATCGGTAGGTCTACCACGGGACTGGGGAGACTGAGCCGCTATCCCCAGCTAACCGTAGAAAGGTACATTGTCTTAAGTGGACGATGGGACGACCTTTTCAACGACGATGACCGACTGATGGCGCGGAAAAACTTAGCGACGATCTCAACGTAGCCACTACGGAAAAGAGGCAAGCGCGTTGCATAATTTCATTTGTATTTCCATGCGCGCTCAGAACGGCAATGCCGCTGCAGGAATGCAAAATATTCCAATCCAGAAGCGCCCCATGCCGCGAATTCTGTAGTATCTAATGATCGAATCGTTAGACGTGGCTTTAGCAAGATGGCAGCATGTACGCCTTGTTGGCGAATGGATTCTGGTGATCGGAATTGCAGGCGAATTACTTGTTGCTGTCGCTGGTTTGGTCCGCCATCTAAGAATCAGACTAGAAAAACTGGCCGCGATCGCTTTTACCGCCCTGATACTATTTGGACTTGGCATCGAAAACATTGGCGGCAATAGAGCCGGTGATGTTGTTCGGCGGATGCGTACTCCAAGGTCACTAAACGAAAACCAAAAGAAGCGCGTTGCCACCAAGATATCCAAGTTCAGAGGGCAAGGTTATGAAATCAGAAAATCAGGAACGACGGCGGAGCAATCTGGATTACTGATTGACATTTCGGTCGTGCTTGATCTGCACGCCCACTGGCAACTGTTGTCCAGTCCGACGGCGTGGTCTGACAGCACAGCAAGAGGGGTAATCATCGAGCCGACGCGCGAGCCGCAAAGCATCAGGGCGGCGCAAGAGCTTTCGGACGCGCTTAATGCAGAAGGGATACTTGCGTTCAATATCGGTGGGTCGAGGGATATAAGCTCGCCACCGGCCTTTCTACCCGACTGCGAAGGTGCAAAGGAACACCGGCTCCCGCAGGTGTATTGCTCCCGCGTCTCGATCTTGGTGGGTGACCATCCTTGATTCCGGCCTATAACCCGAGCCATCACGCTAGCCGCCAGGCTAGGGCAGGATGAGCTGCGGCTTGCGGGATTACACACGAAAGGCGTTGCGCGGAGGGCACATCAAGAATGCAACCCCTTTTAGTGTCAGCATATAGAAGTCTTGTTTGACGGCGGCTTGGGCCTAACCGACCCCTTTTTCCGCGACTTGCCAGAACCGTGCGGCATCGCTAGAATCAATGAGTTCGCACACAATCCAGGAGGCATCATGGCCGTTGAGCAAAAGGTCAAGCAGATCATTGTGGAGCAACTGGGCGTCGACGAGAGCCAGGTGGACAATTCAGCCTCGTTTGTGGAAGATCTCGGCGCCGATTCGCTCGACATCGTGGAACTGGTAATGGCCTTTGAAGAAGCGTTTGAGTTGGAGATCCCTGACGAAGATGCTGAGAAGATCACCACCGTCAAGGACGCGATTGACTACATCGAGAGCAAGACTTCCAAGAAGTAGCCGCCCCTAATCATCCAGGAGAATGTTTTGTCGCGCAGAGTGGTAGTAACGGGTGTCGGTCTGGTTTCGCCGCTGGGGATCGGGACCGAGGACACCTGGCAGGCAATTCGTACTGGAAAGAGCGGGATCGCGCGCATTGCGGGGTTCGACCCGACCGGCTTCGCGTGCCAGATCGCGGGCGAAGTGAAGGGTTTCGATCCGCACAAGTACGTCGAGAAAAAAGAAGTCAAGAAGATGGGGCGGTTCATCCAATTCGCCATAGCGGCGGCGGATTGCGCAATCGCGAGCTCCGGTTTGAAAGTTGACGCGCAGAACGAAGAGCAGGTGGGAGTGTATATCGGGAGCGGCATCGGCGGGTTCGATGTGATCGAGCGGGAGCACAAGACGCTGCTCGAGCACGGGCCGCGGCGCATCTCGCCGTTTTTCATTCCGGCGACGATTATCAATCTGGCGTCGGGATACGTATCGATCCGCACGGGAGCGAAGGGGCCGAACTCGGCGACGGCGACGGCGTGCACGACGAGCGCGCACTCGATCGGCGATTCGTTCAAGATTATCCAGCGCGGCGATGCCGATGCCATGATCTGCGGGGGCGCGGAGGCGTGCATTTCGCCCATGGGGATCGGGGGATTCGGGGCTATGCGCGCGCTTTCGACGCGCAACGACGAGCCGGAGCGGGCGTCGAGGCCGTGGGACAAGGATCGGGACGGTTTTGTGGTGGGGGAAGGCGCGGGCATCCTGGTGCTCGAAGAACTGGAATACGCCAAGCGGCGGGGCGCGCGGATCGTGGCGGAAATTACGGGTTACGGGATGAGCGGGGACGCGTACCACGTGACGGCGCCATCGGAAACCGGAGATGGAGCGTACCGGGTGATGCGCAATGCGCTCAGGGATGCGCATCTCGAGCCGGGCGATATCGATTACATCAACGCGCATGGCACTTCGACAGAGATGGGCGACCGGATCGAGACTATGGCCATCAAGCGGTGTTTCGGGGAGCACGCATACAAGCTCGCGGTGAGCTCGACCAAGTCGATGACCGGGCATTTGCTGGGCGGCGCGGGAGGGCTGGAGGCGGGGCTGACGGTGCTGGCGATCCGGGACCAGGTTGCGCCGCCGACGATGAATTATGAAACGCCCGATCCGGACTGCGATCTGGATTATGTGCCGAACCATGCGCGGCCGATGAAGATTGAGCGCGCGCTTTCGAATTCGTTCGGGTTCGGCGGCACCAACGGCGCGCTGATTTTCCAGCGCTACTCCGAGTAAAAACGTCATGAAAATTGTGGTTGCGATCAAGCAGGTGCCCGCCAGGGACTCGCTGCTGCGGCTGAATTCTGCCGGTACGTGGATTGAAGAGGCCGATCTAACGTTCGAGATCAACGAGCCGGACGCGTATGCACTCGAAGAAGGCTTGCAGTTGAAAGAGAAGCATGGCGGCGAAGTGGTGGTGGCGTGCGCGGGGCCGGCGCGCGCGTCGCAAACGATCCGCGAGGCGCTGGCGAAGGGCGCGGATCGCGCGATTCACATCGAAGAGGAAAACCTGGGAGCGTTCGATCCGCTGAGCCTGGCGCGGCTGATGGCGGCGGCGCTCGCACCGGAAAAGCCGGATTTGATTCTCACGGGACTGCAATCGGACGATTTGGGCTACGGGCAGACGGGCGTGATTCTGGCGGAGCTGATGGGGCTGCCGCACGCGACGATCATCATGCAGGTGGAAAAGCAGGACAGCGGGATCCGGGTGAAGCGCGAGCTCGAGGACGGATGGTTTCAGAACGTGGAGATGCCGCTGCCGGCGCTGCTGACGATCCAATCGGGCATCAACAAGCTGCGCTACGCCACGCTGATGGGAATCAAAAAGGCGAAGTCGAAAGAAGTCAAGCGGGTGACGGCGGCGGAGCTGAAGGTGGCGGCGCAGCCTTCGATCGAGTTCCAGCGGGTTTATCTGCCGGAGAAGACCAAGCATACGCAGATTCTGGAAGGCGCACCGAAAGAGGCCGCGGCGAAGCTGGTGGAGAAGTTGAAATTCGAGGCGCGGGTGCTATGAGCATTCTGGCGGTGATGGAGCAGCGCGAGGGCACGTGGCACCGCATGAGCTGGGAGACGCTGGCGGCGGCGCAGCAGATCGGCTCGGAACTCAGCCGGCCGGTGCGCGCGGCGGTGGTGGGCGGCGAGGTTTCGGGGCTTGCGGGCGAGCTCGCGGGCAAACAGCTCGAGCGGGTGCATGCGGTCGAGCACGAGCTGCTGAAGAACTACACGGCAGATGGATATGCGGCGGCGCTCAAACAGCTTATCGGCGCGGTGAAACCGAGCGTGGTGCTGTTTCCGCATACGTATCAGGTGCGCGATTTTGCGCCGAAGCTGGCGGCCTCGATGGGGCGGGTGCTGGTGAGCGATGTGGTGGCGCATCGCGCGGAAGGCGGGCAACTGGTCACCGTGCGGCAGCTTTTTCAGGGCAAGATGAACGTGGATGTGCGATTCGCGACCGAGGCGCCGAATTTCGCATCGATCCAGGCGGGCGCGTACCGGGCGGATAAGGTCGCGGCGGGGCACGCGGAGGTCGAGAAATTCGCGCCGCAGATGGAAGCGGGCACGATCCGCACCAAGCCGCTCGAATTATTCCGCGAATCTCAGCGGGCGGTGGATTTGACGGCGGCGGAGATTATCGTGAGCGTGGGGCGCGGGATCAAGGAAGCGGAAAATATTCCGATTGTGCAGCAACTGGCGGATGCGCTGGGCGCGGAACTGGCGGCGTCGCGGCCGATCTGCGATAACGGCTGGCTGCCGATGGAGCGGCAGGTGGGCAGCTCCGGGCAGACGGTATCGCCGAAGCTTTATCTGGCGGTGGGGATTTCGGGCGCGATCCAGCATCTGGTGGGGATGAAGGGATCGAAGACGATTGTGGCGATCAACAAGGACCCAGAAGCGCCGATTTTCGAGGTGGCGGATTACGGGATCGTGGGGGATTTGTTCCAGGTGGTACCGGCGCTGGTGGAAGAGATCAAGAAGGCGAAGGGGTGAAGGCGGTTGCATTCGTATGCATAAATAATGCATAATATTATGCATGAGGACCACGCTGGACATCGACGAGGAGCGCATCCGCCGCGCCCAGGAACTCACCGGGATCCGCGAGAAGACGTCCCTGGTGCACGCGGGTCTGGATGCGCTGGTGGTACGGGAAGCCGCACGGCGGCTGGCAGCACTGGGGGGTACGGAGCCTGATCTCCGGCCGATTCCGCGGCGACGGCCCAAACGAATGAAGTGATCCTGGTCGACACATCCGTTTGGGTTGCGCACCTCCGACACCGATTATCTGACCTGGCAAGCCTACTCGATCAACAATTGGTACTCATGCATCCGTTTGTGCTTGGCGAACTGGCTTGCGGCCAGATCCGGCAAAGGACCGCCATACTGCGGCTGTTGAGCGAACTGCCGTGCGCCGTCTGCGCAACGAACAACGAGGTGTTGCGCATGATCGAGGACCGGCGGTTATGGGGTAAAGGGATTGGCTTGGTCGATTTCCATCTCCTGGCTTCGACCGCAGTGACCGGTTGTCGTTTTTGGACGAGTGATCTGAGGCTCGCTGAAATGGCTAGGCTGCTGGGGCTCGAGTGGCCCCACAAAACGCACTAGACAATGAAAGCTCAGTGCGATTCTTCTTTTCCGGCGTAAAGCTCTTCGATGTGCTCGCGGAAATTTTCGATGACGCGGGTGCGGCGGACCTTCATGGTGGCGGTGAGCTCGCCTTCTTCGATCAGAAAATCACGATCCAGCACGCGGAACTTGCGCACCTGCTCGAAAGGCGCGAGCTGCTTGTTGATGCGCTGCACGATTCTTACCAGCTCGGCGGATACCGGAGGTGCACCGATGATGTCGGCGACGGGGCGGCCCTTGAGCGGCTCCATGCCTTCGAGCATTTCCGCCGCGCCGGTGTTGATGGTGATGAGCGCGATGAGATACGGCAGGCGATCGCCGATCAGGACCACCTGGCTGATGAGCGGCTCGAATTTGAATAAGCTTTCGACGCGAGCGGGGAAGATTTTTTTGCCGGTGGAGGAAACGATCATCTCTTTTTTCCGGCCGGTAATCTGGAGGTAACCGGCGGAATCGATCGAGGCGATATCGCCGGTGTGCAGCCAGCCGTCGCGCAGCACTTCTCCGGTGGCGGCGGGATCTTTGTAATAGCCGGAGAACAGGCAGGGGCTTTTGACCAGCAGCTCACCATCCTCGGCGACGCGGACTTCGACGCCGGGCAGCGTCTTGCCGATGCTTCCGGGCTTGGGTTCCGCGATAGGATTGAACGCCACGACGCCGCCTTCAGTCAAGCCGTAACCTTCGATGAGCGGCATGCCGATGGCTTCGTAGAATTCGGCGAGGTCCGAACCGAGGGGGGCGGCGCCGGATGCGGCGACGCGCATTTTTCCTCCGAAGCGGGCGCGGACCTTGTGGAACACCAGCCGGTCGACGACGGCCAGCGGCGCGAGAATGCGGCGCGGCACTTTTTCGCCCCTGCGGCGATGGCGCGCGGCGGCCAGGCCCAGCCCGAGTCCGGCCCAGAAAAGTTTTTGCGCGGCGGCGGGGCGCTTCTTGAGCTCCGTGCAGATGGTGGCGTAAATGCGCTCCCATAAACGCGGAGGCGCCAGAAAGATCGTGGGCCGGACGGCTTTGATTTCCTGCGGCAGCTTCAGCAGGCTTTCGGTGAAGGTGACGGGCATGCCGCTGCGGATGGGGAGCAGCTCGACGACGACTCGCTGGGCGATGTGCGCCGACGGTAGAAATGCGACGGTGCGGTCCTCGGGGCTCATGGGGAGCACGACTGGGCCCATATCGATATTGGCGACGAGCGCGCGGTGCGAGACCATGACCATCTTGGGCTCGCCCGTTGCGCCGGAGGTGAGATAAAGCACGGCATTGTCGAAGGGCGATACTTCGGCGCGCATAGCGGGGAGCAGGTTGGGATCGTGCGCGATGGCTTCGCGGCCGCAGTGGCGGAGGTGTTCCAGAGTAATGGCTCCGGGAGCTTCGCCGGTGAGCAGAATCCATTTCTGCACGGGAGCGTCGCGGAGCTTGTTCAACGTTTTCGGATCTTCGACGAACAGGGCTTTGGCGTCACAGGCCTGGATCGTGCGGACAAGCTCGTGGGGCGGATAGCTGGGATAGAGCGCGGCAGCGATGGA
The DNA here is from genome assembly GCA_035280425.1 of Bryobacteraceae bacterium. Classification (GTDB taxonomy): domain Bacteria; phylum Acidobacteriota; class Terriglobia; order Bryobacterales; family Bryobacteraceae; genus QHXW01. Next base: position 186,550 of record DATEFW010000025.1, read on the forward strand.
ACCGTTGGCCATGATGCCGAGATCGGCGAGATAAAATTCGAGGCGCGTTTCGGAGTCGAGCGCGACGATGTCGCCTTTTTGAATGCCGAGCGTGCGCAGGCCGGCGGCGATCTCTTCGACGGCGGTTCGGTATTCGATCCAGCTCAGCGTTTGGACCTGGCGCTTGCCGGAGATGGTCTGCGGCTGATGAAGTGCGGGTGCAGTTCCGTATTGCTCAGCGGCTTCTTCGAGGACGCGAAAGACGGTGCGGTCGGCCATCGGGAAAATGCTATCACGGCCGCGCGGGAGGGCTGACGGCGGCACGGCGGGGAAGGGCCTCGAGTTCTTCGAGGGTGCGAGGCCAATCCTCGCGGAGCAGGCGCGAGAGCGCGCGGTCGGCGAGCAGGCGGCCGCCGGTCTGGCAGCGGGCACAGTAATTCGTTTCGTTCGATGCGTAACGGATGCGCTGCACTTTCGCGCCGCAGCGCGGGCAGGGCTGTCCATACTTGCCGTGCACGGCCATGGCGTCGCGGAACGCGGTGACGTTTTCGGGGAACTCGCCGGCGGCTTCGGCGCGCAGGCGGACAACCCATTCGCTGAGCGTTACGCGAATAGCGTCGAGGAGCGTGCGGATTTCTTCGGGCTTGAGTTTCTGGGTCAAGGCGACGGGAGAAAGCTGCGCGCGGTGGAGGATTTCGTCGGAATAGGCATTGCCGATGCCGCTGAACAGGCGTGGATCGGTGAGCGCGCGTTTGAGCGTGTGGTTGGCGGCAGTGAGTGCGCGGGTGAAAGCGGCGAGATCGGTAGTGAAGACATCCATGCCTCCGGCGTCGAGAGCCTGCAGGTTGTCGTCGCCTTTGACGACGTGCAGCGACGCGCGTTTTTGCGAACCGGCCTCGGTGAGGACGAGCGTGCCGTTGGAAAAATCGAATGCTGCGGGCGCATTTTTTCGCGGAAGTTTGGCGAGGCGCGCGCGCCAGTGGAGACGGCCGGCGATCATGAGATGGAGCACGAGCCAAAGGTCGTCTTCAAGACCAATGGCGATGCGTTTGCCCACGCGTGTGAGGCGGCGTACTTTTTTCCCTTCCGCAGCGGCTGGCGGCGGATCGATGGAGCGCAGCAGAAACGGACTGGCCAGCCGGATGCGCTCTAACGTTTCGCCGAGAATGCGCGCTTCAAGCGCTTCGATATAAACGGTGATATCCGGCAGTTCGGGCACTTTTCATCAGCGTGGCACGGCGGGCGGCCCGAGAGCAACGGCTACAATGGAAGCATGAGGATTCTGCTGTTCAGCGGCAAGGGCGGCGTGGGAAAGACCAGTCTTGCGGCAGCAACCGGGCTGCACCTTTCGCGTCTGGGATACCGCACGCTGGTAATGAGCGTGGACCCGGCGCACAGCCTGGCGGACGCGTTCGATCTGGAGGTTTCGCTGTTTCAGGAGCGGACCAGCGATCCTTACGTGATCGACAGCAAACTCTCGATTCATGAAGTCAATATTCAAAAGGAGATCAAGCGGCACTGGCGCGAGATCTCAACTTACGTGGTTTCGGTGCTGCGCACGACGGGCATCAGCGACGTGGAGGCGGAGGAACTGGCGATTCTTCCGGGGATGGAAGAGCTAAGCGCGATGATGTACGTCAACCAGTTCCGTCGCGAGCAGCGCTATGACGTGATTGTGCTGGATTGCGCGCCGACGGCGGAATCGATGCGGTTCGTGAGCATGCCGACGACGCTCGAATGGTACATGAAGCACGTGTTTCCGTTCCAGCGCGGAATCTTGAAAGCCGTACGGCCGGTGGCGAACCGGATTTCGCCCGTCGAGCTTCCCACCGACAGCTATTTCGCCAACATCCAAGACCTTTTCGGGCGCCTGGACGGGATCGCGGACCTGCTCGAAGACCCGAAGGTTACCAGCGTGCGGCTGGTGACGAATCCGGAAAAGATGGTGCTGCGCGAGACGCAGCGCGCGTTTGTTTATTTTTCGCTGCACGGCCTGACGGTGGACGGGATCATCGTGAACCGCGTGCTGCCGGAAGCGGTCACAGATGACTGGTTCAGGGAATGGCGCGAATCGCAGTCAAAGATCCTGCACGAGATCGAAGAATATTTCGCGCCGGTCGTGGTGAAACGCGTGCCGCTGTTCGTGCATGAGGTGTTGGGGCGCGAGCGGCTGGACGCGCTGGCGCAAGTGCTCTACGCCGAAAAGGAGGATCCCGCGGCGGTGGTGCGCACCGAAGCGCCCTACACCTTCGAGAAGCGGAATTCGCACTATGAAGTGCGGCTGCGGCTGCCGTTCGCGGCCAAGGGCGACGTGGGGCTGTTCAAGAAAGGCGACGAACTGGTCGTGGAGATCGGCACGCTAAGGCGGCACATTGGCCTTCCGACCTCGATGGCCGCCCTGACTCCCGCGCGTGCCACTTTGCAGAATAAAATATTAACAGTGGAGATGAAAGAGGGCTGACATGGAAGAAAAACAGCAAGCCACCGCCCAACCGCAGCAGGGTTGTTTTTTTTGCACCGTAGCCGGGCCGCAGATCGAGCAACTTCTGAGTCACTGCTGGCCTGAACCCACACAGGAGCATTTCCGGAACGCGCGAGTGGAGGTGCTTAAAGGCATTCGCAGCCTGCTCGACGCACGGATCGAGCGGCTGTCGCAACATGCCCAAAAGGGCACGAAAGTAAATGTCGATTAGCGGCGGTGGCTGTTTGTAGCGGAGTGGCTGGCGCTACCGACGGGCTTCAAAGAAGTTCTGCAGAAGCTGGACGCATTCGGGCGCCAGCACGCCTTCGATGATTTCGACCCGATGGTTGAGCAGGTCGGAATCGGCGATGCGGAATTTGCTCCGAACGCCGCCGAAACGAAGATCCCGCGCGCCGAACACCAGGCGGGAGACGCGGGCGGCGACGAGTGCGCCGGCGCACATGACGCAAGGCTCGAGCGTGGCGTAGAGCGTGGCGGCTTCGAGGCGGTAGTTTCCGGTTACCCGCGCGGCTTCGCGGAGAGCCAGAATTTCGGCGTGTGCCGTGGGATCGTTGCTGGCAATAGGCGAATTAAAGCCCTTCCCAATGATCTGATTATCGATCACCACAACAGCGCCTACCGGCACTTCGCCGGCAGCGGCCGCTTGCCGGGCCAGTTTAATTGCTTCGCGCATGAACCATTCGTGCATGCATTCCGTAGCATAGAATATATAGAATCCAATGTTTCGCTACCTGCCCCTCATTGCGAAGAACTGCTGGCGTAACCGGCGCCGCACGATTCTGACGATTGTCAGCGTGGGCGTTTCCATGTGCCTGCTGGGTGTGATTACGTCTATTTATCACGCGTTTTACATGAGCGATCCGACGCCCGAGCAGGCGCTGCGTCTGGTTGCACGCAATAAGATTTCGCTGACGCAGCCGATCCCGCAATTCTATGAAGCGCGCATCAGGCAGATTCCCGGTGTGCGGGAGGTGATGATTTCCCAGTGGTTCGGCGGGGTATACAAGGACGCGCGCGACCCCAAGAATTTTTTCGCCCGTTTTGCAGTTGAGCCGGAAAAACTGTTCACCATCTACGGCGAGGTCACCATGCCGGACGATCAGAAGCGGGCGTTTGAAAGTGACCGCACCGGTTGCGTGATCGGCCGCGATCTGGCTACTAAATTCAACTTTCATCTGGGAGACCGGATTACCATCGTGGGCGATATCTTTCCCGGCAACTATGAATTTACGGTCCGGGGAATTTTCGACAGCCCGCGGCGCAGCGAAGTTCTGTATTTCAATCGCGAGTATCTCGAGCAGACTTTACCGGAAGCGCGGCGCGGGAATGTCGGGACATTCAACATCCTGGTCGACCGTCCGGAGAACGCCACACGGATCGCCGAAGCGATCGATGACGGCTTCCACAACAGCCCGGTGCAGACCAAGACCGAATCGGAGCAGGCTTTCGCTCTGAGCTTCGTAGCTTTTCTTGGCAACGTGAAAGCGTTTCTGATGAGCGTCTCGGCCGCGGTGATGTTCACGATTCTGCTGGTCTCGGCGAACACCATGGCGATGTCGGTGCGGGAACGCGTTCGTGAGGTGGGGGTGCTGAAAACACTCGGGTTCACACCCGGCGCGATTATGAGCCTGATCTTGGGCGAAGCCTGCGCGATTTCAGTGACCGGCGGGCTCGTCGGATTTGCGATCTCGATTGGGCTGACCACGGCAATTCGAAAAAGTCCGTTCGGCATGTTTATCCCGCCGGTGCCGGGATTCGAGGGCTCGGTGGCGCTGGCCTGCGTGCTGACCGCTGGTTTCATCGGAGTGCTGAGCTCGCTCGTTCCGGCTTGGGGCGCGTCGCGGACTTCGATCGTACAGGCGTTGCGGAGCACGGATTAACACCATGGCCATACCTGTCGCCTACAATTTTCGCAACCTGGTCGTCAGAAAGACGACGACGGTCATGACCGCGCTCGGGATCGCTTTGACCGTGGCAGTGCTGTTGGCGATTCTGGCGATGATCAACGGCCTGCGGACAACGCTGGCATCGTCAGGCGATCCGCTGCAAGTACTGGTTCTGCGAAAAGGATCGGAATCGGAGGTAGTGAGCAACTTTACTCGTGGGCAGTTTCAGGATCTGAAGTTCAAGCCCGGCATCGCCACGGGTAAGGACGGCCAGCCGATGGCTTCGCTCGAACTCGTCACGGTCATCAACCTGGTGAGCGTGGACGCGCCAGAAGGGATGAATGTGACGGTGCGCGGCCTCACTTCGACCGGGATCACGATGCGCCCGGACCTGAGTCTTTCGAGCGGCCACTGGTTTCAAAGCGGGCGGAGGGAGCTGGTGGTGGGGAAATCCATTGCGCAGCGTTTCCCGGACGCGCGCATCGGCCACAAGCTGCGGTTCGGACGCGGCGATTGGGAAGTGGTGGGCGTGATGGACGCCGGGCGCGGCGCTCCGAACAGCGAAATCTGGGGCGATCTCAACCAGGTAAGCTCGGACCTCCAGCGCGTCGAGGTGTTGAGCTCCGCGCTGGTGCGGACCGCCGATCCCGTGGCTGCGAAAGCGCTGATTAACGATATCAACAACGACCAGCGCCTCAACATGAATGCACAATCGGAGCGGGAATATTATGATCTACAGACGCGTTCGGCGGCGCCAATCGAATTCACAGGAATCTTCGTAGCGATCATCATGGCAGTGGGCAGCAGTTTCGCGGCGATGAACACGATGTATGCGGCAGTGGCGCGGCGCGCGCAGGAGATCGGCACCTTGCGTGTGCTGGGATTTTCGCGCGGCAGCATTCTTTCCAGCTTCTTCGTCGAATCGGTCCTGCTGGCGATTCTGGGCGGCATGCTCGGCTGCCTGCTGGTGCTGCCGCTCAATGGTATTACGACTGGAGTTGGCGGAGCGAATTTCAGCGAAATCGATTTCAGTTTCCATGTGACGCCGCAGATTATGATTTCCGGAGTGATTTTCGCCACGGTGCTGGGTGCGTTTGGCGGACTATTTCCCGCGCATAATGCATCCAGGAAGGAAATTCTCGCGGCTCTGCGCGGGGCTTAGGTGTTATGCAAGCCGAACTGAAAGGTTTGCAGATCGACCGCACGAAAGGCAAAGAGCCCGGACCGTCGAAATGGGCGATGCGCTGGATTATCGGCGGCGTTCTGATTTTCGTACTGCTTGGCGCGGCACGGTTTGTGTATGGCCGGCTGAATGCTGCGACCGAAGTGCAGATCGCGCGCGTGCACGCCGAAAGCGCCGCCGCGGCCGGACCTGGCGTAGTGCTCAACGCCACCGGATACATTGTCGCGGCGCATCGCATCGAGGTGGCGTCGAAGGTGATCGGGCGCGTGGCATGGATCGGCGTGGAAAAGGGCGATAAGGTGAAGGCAGGGCAGGTGCTAGTGCGGCTGGAAGATGACGAATACCGCGCGCAACTCGAGCAGGCCAAGGGCGCGCTGGCCAATCTCCAGGCCAGGCTCGCGGAGTTGGAACACGGCTCGCGACCGGAGGAGATCGCGGTGGCGCGCGCGAATCTGGAACAGGCCAAGGCGGACCAGGTGAATGCGCGGGTGACACTCGACCGCACACGCAATCTTGCTGCTCAAGGCGTGCTCGCCAAACAGGCGCTCGACGATGCACAGGCCAAGTACGACAGCGCGCTCGCCCGCGCGAATTCGCTGCAAAAAACGCTGGATCTCGCGGTGCTCGGCCCGCGGCAGGAAGAGGTCGACGCCATGCGCGGACAGGTGGAGCAGGCCAAGGGTGCGGTGGCGTACGCCACGACGCAGCTCGACAATACCGTCATCCGTGCGCCGGTGACCGGCACGGTGCTCGAGCGCGCGGTCGAAAAGGGCGAATTTTTGACTACGATGTTTGTGGGCGACAAGGGCGCCAAAGGGTACGTGGTCGCGCTGGCGGATTTGAACGACTTGCAGGTAGAGCTGGATATCAGCCAGAATGATTTCGCCAAGCTGCGGCCGCGGCAAAAGGGCGTCGTGACGACAGACGCGTTTCCGGACCGCAAATATGACGGCATCATCTGGGAAATGTCGCCGGAAGCGAACCGCCAGAAGGCCACGGTACAAATTAAAGTGAAAGTTCTGAACCCGGACGACTATCTGCGTCCGGAGATGAACGCCAGCGTGGCATTTCTTTCCGATGATAAGGCCGCGGCCGCCGGCACGCCGTCCAAACCGGTGATCGTGATTCCCTCTTCGGCGATCCGCAACAACGCGGTCTTTGTGATGTTCGACGGAAAGGCTGTGCGGCGCGCAGTGAAGACTGGGCCTGCGAACAGCAAGGGAGTGCGCATAGAAGACGGGCTGATCGGCGGCGAGGACTTGATTCTGAGTCCGCCCGAATCGCTCAAAGACGGCGACCACGTCAAGCCCAAACAATCCTGAATGCCATGAACGAAACCGTAATCCAAACCCGCAATCTGTCGAAAGAGTTTCTTCGCGACGAATTCCATGTGATCGCGCTCAAAGATGTGGACGTGGAAGTGCACAAGGGCGATTTCGTGGCACTGATGGGCCCTTCGGGCTCGGGCAAATCCACGCTGCTGCACCTGATTGCCGCGATGGACACGGTGACCGGCGGCGACATCCGCGTGCTCGGCCAGGACCTGCGGGCGCTTTCCGACCGGCAGATCGCGCACTGGCGCAACGAGAATATCGGCTTCATTTTTCAATCGTTCAACCTGATTCCAGTGCTGACAGCGCTGGAAAACGTAGAACTGCCGCTCAAGCTGACCAACCTGAAAAAGAAAGACCGGCTGGAGCACGCGACCACGGCTCTGCAGCTGGTCGGGCTGGGCGACCGGCTGGGCCATTATCCGCGGCAGTTGTCGGGCGGCCAGGAACAGCGCGTGGCTATCGCGCGCGCCATCGTTACCGACCCGGCGCTCATTCTGGCGGATGAGCCGACCGGAAACCTGGACGCCAGCTCGGCCGAAGAAATCCTGACCTTGCTCTCGCGGCTCAACAAGGAACACGGCAAGACCATCGTGATGGTGACCCACGACCCCCACGCTGCTCGCTTCGCAACCAAGGTGCGGTATCTGGAGAAGGGCGCGTTGCTGGCGGAAGGGGCGGTGCCGGCGGATTAGAGCGATGCCTAAGAAAGTCGTCGTGCTGGACAAGCAGGCGGTACGGGAACTCGATCGCCTGGTGGACGGAGGCAGTTATCCGAATCGAGGTTCCGCGCTGCAGGCTGCCGTCCGTCTCCTGGTGAAGAGGAAGACTGGTCGACGCCTGCAACACGAACTCACGAAGTTAAATCGTCGGGAAGAACAACAGCTAGCCGAAGAGAGTTTCACAGGAGTCCGCATACCTTACTAAAGGCGGACTTTTGAGGAAACCGCCTAATGCCGGAAGTGCCGCACGCCGGTAAAAACCATCGCCAGATTTAGCCGGTCCGCTGCGGCGATTACTTCGGCGTCACGCACCGAGCCTCCCGGCTGGATGATGGCGGTCACGCCGCGGCTTGCGGCTTCTTCCACGCCGTCCGGAAACGGAAAAAACGCGTCCGATGCGACCACCGTTCCTGCAAGCGGCAGCACTGCTTTCATGGCGCCGATCTTGACCGAATCCACGCGGCTCATCTGTCCGGCGCCCACGCCCACCGCCTGCCCCGCCCGCGCGTAAACAATCGCATTCGATTTCACGTGCTTGGCTACTTTCCATGCGAAATCGAGCGCGACCCACTCGGCCTCACTCGGAGCGCGTTGCGTCTTGACCTCGGTGGCATCCCGATCGAGATGATGCGTGTCCGCGGTCTGCGCGAGAAACCCGCCGCTGATCGACTTGATCACCAGGCCTTCGGGCGCCGGCGCAACTTTCATCAGCCGCAGATTCTTCTTGGCCTTCAGAATTTCAAGAGCTGATGCTGAATAACCCGGAGCCGCGATAGCTTCGACGAACAGCTTCGCCAGTTCGCGCGCAGTTTCTTCATCGACCTGCCGGTTGAGACCGATCACACCGCCGAATGCCGATACCGGATCGCACTCGAGCGCTTTGCGGTAGGCTTCGGCAAGCGTCCCCTGTTCGGCACAGCCCGCGGGATTGGTGTGTTTGATAATTGCGGCGGCGGGAGCGGTAAATTCGTTGACCAGTTGCCAGGCGGCATCGAGATCCACCAGATTGTTATACGAAAGTTCCTTGCCGTGAAGCTGCTCAGCACCCGCGATGCCGGCCAGCCGCGCGCCATAGAGCGCTGCCGCCTGGTGCGGATTTTCGCCATAGCGAAGATCCATGATCTTCTTCGCGTGAACGTTCAGGGTCGGAGGTAGCGGCCCGGCGCCGTTCACCTGCGCGAGGCGCAGGGTGATTGCCGAGTCATAAGCGGCCGTCGTGCGGAATGCTTTTTGCGCCAGCTGCCACTGCGTCTCGCGCGTCAGCGAGCCTGCATGCTCGCGCATTTCTTCCGCGATGGCGGGATAATCCTCGGGCGACACCACTACAGCCACGTCGTGAAAATTTTTGGCCGCTGAGCGAATCATGGTTGGACCGCCGATATCGATGTTCTCGATCATTTCATCGAGAGTTACGCCGGCTTTCGCCGCTGTCTTTTCGAACTGGTAAAGATTCACGACGACCATATCGATGGGAGCGATGCCATGTTCGGCGAGCGCCTGCGCGTGTTCGGCTTTGCTGCGAATCGCCAGAATCCCACCGGTGATGCGCGGGTGCATGGTTTTCACCCGGCCATCGAGCATTTCCGGAAATCCCGTGACTTCCGAGACATCCCGCACCGGAATATCGGATTCGCGCAAAAGCTTGGCTGTGCCGCCGGTCGAGATGAGCTCGACTCCGAATTCGCTCAGCCGGCGCGCGAAATCGACGATACCGGTCTTGTCCGTCACACTCAGCAATGCCCGTTGAATTTTCGCCATCAACTGTAGGGTAGCGCAGCGATAGCTCACTTCGCGGCGCAAGCTATTTGCGTTGGAGAGCTTCGAGAATCCGCTCCGGCGGCCCTGATGCCAGCTCGAGCAGGCGATCTTCGGGAATACCGGCGATTCTGCCCAGCACAACTCGCGCGGGAATGGCGTGTCCTGTGCTGCGCCAGCGCGCCATTTCGATCAGCGAATCGAGAGCCGTCGCGCGCAGAGCCTCCAGCAAGCGCGGATCGCCCGCCCGCGTCAACTCATCCAGGGCGAAACTCCCTTTATTGCGGTCGGTCCAGATGCCGGAATTAATCATCTGGATGAAACTCTCGGGCGGAATCTGTTTGCCCGCGCGCCTCGCCGCATCGATGCTTGGAGGATTCGGCCTGCTTGCTATCGTTCTGGCCGCGACCGGCGTTTATGGAATCATGGCCTACGCCGTCTCACGCCGCCGCCGCGAAATCGGCATCCGCATCGCCATCGGCACAAGCCGCGCGCAGGTCATGCGGCTCGTGCTCCTCCGCACCGCGATCCTGCTTGGAATCGGGACCATCCTCGGCGCCCTCGTGTCGCTTGCCGCGGGGAACCAGTTCGCCCCGATCCTCTACGGCGTCAGTCCCAAGGATCCCGCGACTTTCGCCCTCGCGATCCTGCTGATGGCCCTGGTCTCGCTCGCCGCCGCGTGGCTCCCGGCCCGCCGTGCCATGTCCATCGAACCCGCCTCTGCGTTACGCGAGGAGTAGGTTGCGCCCGCTCCGGGCGTCACGGCAAAACAGGTAAAATAACCGGACCTATGGCTCAAATTCTGGTTCTCTACAATACCCCGGCCGACGCCGCCGCATTCGACCGCTATTACCACGAAACGCATATCCCTCTCGCCAGAAAGATCCCCGGCCTGCGCTCTTATGTCGTCAGCACCGGCCCCGTCCAGGCTTCTGCCGGAAGCGCTCCCCACCTCGTCGCTATCTTGAGCTTCGATTCCATTTCCGCCGTCCAGGCCGCTCTCGCCTCTCCCGAAGGACAGGCCGCGGCATCCGACCTTCCCAACTTCGCCTCCGGCGGCGCAACCCTGCTCATTTACGACACCAAGACCGCCTGAATGGATCCGGATCGCCTGCTCGATTTCGCGCACCGCTACACCGCCGCCTGGTGTAGCCAAAATCCCGTGAGCGTCGCCGCCTTCTTCGCACCGGATGGCTCGCTCGCAGTCAATAACGAACCACCTGCCATCGGACGCGAGGCCATCACCGCCGTCGCCCAATCCTTCATGACCGCCTTCCCCGACCTGCGTGTGACGCTAGACAAAGTCGCCGCTCAAAACGACGGCGCCCGCTACGACTGGACTCTTACCGGCGCCAACACCGGGCTGGGAGGCGCCGGCCGTACCGTTCGCATCAGCGGCTTCGAGCTCTGGCGTTTCAGTGATGACGGATTGATCGCCGCATCTGAAGGCCACTTCGATGCCGCCGATTATCGCCGCCAGTTAGAAAAGGGAATTTAACAGAGAATCAACTGGCCGGTGCATTTCACGCCGCCAGCACCGCCTGAACCGTCTCCAGAAGCTTCTCGAGACCAATCGGCTTCTGCAACGCCGCCGCAGCGCCAAGCATCCGAGACATTTCCAGAAATTCCGGCCCGAACGCCCCGGAGAAGGCCACGATCTTTACCGCCGGACACGCTCGCCGGAGCATCCGGATCGTCTCCATCCCCTCCTGCTCGGGCATTGCCAGATCTATCAGGCAAATGTCTAGGTACACCCCGTTCACAAACCGCATCGCCTCTTTGCCGTTTTTCGCTTCCACCACGTCGCAACCCGCCCGCTCGAGCGCCGTCCGCAGCCACGCACGCGCGCCCGCATCGTCGTCCGCAACCAAAATCCTCGCGCCGCTCAAAGTAGCTGTATGCATCGATTGAAACGGGACGCATGGCGCCATTGCGAAACGCGCAGGCGTCCCGAACGCTGCTGTTAATCTCCAGATCGGTTGTTTCGGGTGGAAACTTGAGGGCCTGTTTTACCGAGGCCGCGTCTTGAACCCCTGTTCTTTCCATAACCTGTCCCATTGCCAGATCCCCGCCGCTTCTTCCACCCTCAGCCGGTACCCGAGCTGGTGCGCCAACATCAGGATCTGCCCGCGATGATGCGCTTCGTGCGAAAACATGTACGCGAACATCGTTCCCCCCGCAGGCCACGCCCGCCCCCAGCCGCGGTAGAACCTCCTCACCTTCCGCTCCGGCGCAGTTGACAGCGCGTCAGCCAGCATCCGCAAACATAGCGCCGCACTTTTTCGGTGCGCGGCCGCAGTCTGCTGCATCGTGCAGCGCTTGGGATCCAGCCGCGCCGGACACCTCAAATGCGGCGCGCAATATCTCAGCCACGACAGCCGGTTGTTATGTAGATGCGCAAAAATCGCCGCGATCGTCCGGCCGGCGTTCCCGTTCGTTCCAGGTAATTCCGCCCGCCACGCCCGCCGGTCGAGGCGCGCCAGTAAATGCTGATTCATCGCGTCATTGACGGCATAGGTTTCGAGCAGCACGTCGCGCAATTCAGCGAGCGACGCGTCAGACGGTTGCATATATCTTTCTATCCTATGCGCCCCGGGCCGCCCCGGTGCTCGACCGCGCACTCGGCGGACCCATGCAACTCTTCCGCAATTCCAGGCTGCCTGCCTGGAGAATCAGTTGGCGGCGCCCCTGATCTCGAAGCGCCGGCCGCCCCACTTGTTTCGAGAATTTATCCCGAGCCTGCCGTATGCTGTATCCATGCGTCCCATCTTTCTCCGATGCCTGCCTTGGATTCTCTTTGCGACTGCCGCCCTGGCCACCGGTCCATTGCGCGCGCTAAAGAACAATCCGCGCTATTTTACCGATGGGTCGGGCAAAGCCATCTATCTCGCGGGATCGCATAACTGGCATAACTTTGAAGACAACGGCCACCGATTGTCCGATAGCCAGGATCCGCCGCCGAAATTCGACTACAACGCGTATCTCGATTTTCTGGCAGCGCATCATCATAATTTTTTCCGGCTGTGGCGGTGGGAAGCGCCCAAGTGGACCGACGAGCAGCCCAAGGGCGCCATCAAATACTGCGCGCCGCATCCTTGGCTGCGGACCGGTCCGGGCAATGCGGCGGACGGAAAGCCAAAGTTCGATCTGACGCGGTTCAATCCTGAATATTTCGATCGCCTGCGCCATCGCACCATCGCCGCGCGCGACCGCGGCATCTACGTTTCCATCATGCTGTTCGAAGGCTGGGAGCTGCAGTTTACCGACGCGTGGACTTATCATCCGTTCAACCGGGCGAATAACATCAACAACGTGGATGCCGCTATCCCCGGCGATACCCCCGGCACAGGTTTCAATATGTTGATTCATTCAGAGATGGGACAGCGGGTGCGCGAACTGCAGGAAGCTTATCTCCGCAAGGTGGTGGATACCGTCGACGATCTGGACAACGTGCTGTACGAAGTATGCAATGAAGCTGCGGGCGCCTCGACGCCCTGGCAATACCACGTGATCGAGTACATCAAGCAGTACGAGGCCGGCAAACCCAAGCAGCATCCGGTAGGCATGACCTTTCAATATCCCAGCGGAGCGAACGCCCTGCTCTATAACAGCCCGGCCGATTGGATTTCGCCGAATCCCGGAGATCCTGACGAGTGCTTCCGCGATAATCCGTGGCCGGCGCGCAACAACAAAGTCATCGTCAATGATACGGATCACCTGTGGGGGCACACCGGCGGCGATAATCTCTGGGTCTGGAAAAGCTTCATGCGCGGCCTGAACGTGCTGTTTATGGAGGAGCTGTTGCCCTCGCCCACCTGGCAGGATTCCCCGCGCATGGCCATGGGGCAGACGCGCGACTTCGCAGAGAAGATGAATCTTGCGGAGATGACGCCCTCGCGCGATCTTTCCAACACGACTTACTGCCTGGCCAATCGCGGAAAGGAATACCTGGTCTTTCAGTATGACCGGGGCGAGTTCACGCTGAACTTGAGCGATGCCCCGGGACGATTTTCCGCAGAGTGGTTCAATATCACGACCGGCGCGACGATACCGGCGAAAGCGGCCGAAGGCGGCGCCGTGCGGACGTTCACCACGCCTTTCGGCGGCCCCGCAGTGCTCTATCTCAAACGCGCCGGCACTTAGTAAGACGCGCCGCGGGTACGGCGCAACTCGCGCAGATCTCTAAGATCGCCGCTCAACATATCGCGGTCGCGAGGGGACAGCGTGTTGTTTTCGACGACGTTCTTCACGTCGTCAATCGCTTCGTCAAGTTTGTCTTTATCGAACCTGCCGCGGGCCAGAGCCCGATCGAATTGGGATAAGTGATGTTGCGCGTTGAAATAGCGCTCCCGTTCTTTCCCGTTCGGTGGTGTGAAGTGTTCCGCGCGGCGCAGATCATTCTGAACCCGGCTGACAAGATCGCGGGCGCGATCATAGCGGCCCTGGCTGTAACTCGCAAGACTGAAAGCCGCAAGCAGTGCGGCAACGAAAAACGCCCGCCGGCTAAGTTTGCGTATCAACTCTTTGCCTCCTCCAGAAATGAGTATATGCGAGATTCCCAAGCGTGAAAACGCTAGCCAAAGTTATCGGTGCCCGTTCGCGCGGCCGGTGACGGAGGCTTTGACGAGCCGCTCCAGATGATCTAAGTTCCGTTCGGTGCGATCCTGGGACCGTTCGAGACGTACCAACATCTTCATGCCGAATTCGACAAGCTTGCGTGTGGCTTCCAGCCGCTTGTCAAATTTTTCCATGCGGGCGTCGGCGCGATCCATGCGGGCTTCGGCGCGATCCATGCGGGCGTCGGCGCGATCCATGCGTACTGCAGCCCGGTCCATGCGCTTTTCGGCGCGATCCATCCGGGCGTCGGCGCGGTCCATGCGCTTCTCGGCGTCAAGCTGGCGCTGTGCAATCTCGGCAAGATACATCCGGATTTCGGCGGTCTTCTGATCCGCTTTGGCTCGCCACTCGGCCGATTCCGCTAGGTGCGCCTGGATTGTCTTTTCGAAGTCCATGACACTCCTAACTAGTATAGAGGAATACGCGATAGCACCCGGAATGGCTCTTGTCCAAAACCCGCGATGGCTTCTAGCCGGCTTTATCCGCCGAACTCCGCGTTCGCCCGCGCCAGCAGCGCTTTCATATAGCCCACCGTGTAAGCCACGGACGCACGCGAACCGCCTATCATCTCGGGAAAATGGTCGCCAATCACTACGCCGTCGAACTCCACCTCGCGCAACGCCCGCATGATTTTCCACATCTCCATGTAGCCGTTGTCCACGAACGCTTCCACAAAATGCGGGACTGGCGCGCTGACGTTGCGGAAGTGAATCTTCCAGAGCTTCCCCATTTTTCCGAAATAACGGATGGCGCCGATCACGTCCATGCCCATCAATTCGCCGCCTTCGAGCCATGTGCCGCAACACAGGCACACGCCGACGTTGGGACTATTGGCAATCTCCAGCGCGCGCTTATAACCTTCGAAATTGCCGAAAATGCAGCGCGGCACACCACCAAGCAGTGGCACCGGCGGATCATCGGGATGGATGCCGATATAAACGCCCTGCTCCTCGGCCACCGGCGCCGCTTGCCGGATGAAATATTCGTAGTTGTCCCAGATTTCTTTTTCGCTGTAAACGCGGCCGTGAGTCAGCGGCCCTTTGAATTCCTTTCCGTTCCAGTGGCCGGTGGCGTTCCCAAGATTAAACGCACGCGCCCGCGCGCCGCCGCGAGTGGTTTCGGGCGCCGAGCTCCAGATGCCGTTGCCCATGTGCGCGTAGGTCGTGTAATGAATGCCGGCTCGACCGACGTTTCGCAGGTAATTCTTGTACTGCTCGATCTTCTTGTCCCGCCCCGGCAAATTGAGAGTGACTTCTTCCATGTTATGGACATCCGTGTTGCCGATGTTCCAGACCAGCAGTCCGGCAGATTCCACTTTATTCTTCAGGCGCACAAAATTCTCATAGTTGGTGGCGTCGCCCTGCGTCCAGATGTTGACGTACCTGGCGCCAAGCTCATTGACGAACTGCAGGTCCTCGTCGGAGGGATCGCTCGGCATCTGCACCGAAATCTTGATGCCCGGCGGCCAAGGACGCGATGCGCGTGCGGTCTGCTGCGGCCGCGCAGCCGTCGCAGTAATCGCAGTTCCCAGCAGCAATCTCCCGAAATCCCGGCGTTCCAATTCGCTTTTCATAGGACGCCAGTATATACCGGCCAGGGCACAATCCTGACGCCCACATACCCGCCCAATGTTATAGTTCCCCGATGACTCTTCGACGATTTCTCGCACCGGCCGCTTTGGCTTGCTTGCTGTTCGGAGCCGATAACAAAACCGCCAGGAAGGCCGAACCGCGGTACGAGATGACCCGATACGTCGTGGGCCTCTTTCACCGCGGGCCGAATTCATCGCCGCAGCAAACCGAGGAAAGCCGGCGCATTCAGGAAGGCCACATGGCCAATATCCGCAAGATGGCGGAGGCCGGAAAGCTAATCGTCGCGGGCCCTTTCATCGATGGCGGCGATCTGCGCGGCATACTCATCTTCAAGCTCGATTCCGTCGACGAAGCCCGCGCCCTGGTCGAGGCGGATCCGGCAGTCCAGGCCGGCCGGCTGACCATAGAACTGCATCCCTGGTTCGCGGCCGCGGGCTTGCGCGTCAACCCGCCGAAGAACCCGGCCGAGTAATCTGCGGAGTTTTGAACTTCTCGTCGATTTCCACCTGGTACCCGCTGGCGAGCCGGTTGGTTTCGTTCGCCATGCCGGTCACCGCCATCAACTCTGCCAGCATCGCGTCCGTCATCCCGGCTTTGCGCGCAGCCGCGGTGTGCGATGCAATGCAGTAGGGGCATTGATTACTCGCGCTGACCGCCAGATAAATCATTTCTTTCGTGAGCGCATCGAGCGCCCCCGCCGCCATGATTTCCTTGATGCTCTGCCACGTTCGCCGTAGCGTTGCAGGATCGTGCGCCAGCGCTTTCCAGAAATTGTTGATCCAGTCGGTTCGGCGCGTCTTCATGATGTCGTCATAAACGGCGCGCACCTCCGGCGTGGCGTCTTTATATTCGATCAGTCCGAGCGTTGCCATTTCGTCTCCTTGGGGCAATCTAGCACGCTGTCGGATACAATTTGTTTCATGTCCCGAATTTGCCTGCTGATCCTGTTCTGCGCCGGCTCGGCTTTTGCCATTGAGCAGAACGATGTCGAATTCGCGCGTCCGGGAGGCGTTCCTCTGACGCTCGATCTCAGCACGCCCGATGGAAATGGCCCGTTTCCCGCCGCCATCGTTGTTCACGGAGGAGGTTTTTCGCACGGCAACAAAAGATCGTATATCACGCCGCTATTCGGTCTTCTGTCCCATGCAGGCTTCGCCTGGTTTACCATCAATTACCGGCTCGCGCCGGATTACCAGTTTCCGGCGGCGGTAGATGATGTCGAAAACGCCGTCCGCTGGGTGAAGTCCCACGCTGCGAAATATCATGTAGACGCGAAACGCATTGCGTTGATCGGCGAATCTGCGGGCGGATACCTGGTGGCATATGCCGGCGCTCATCCCGGCCGGGGCGCGGAGGTCGCCGCAGTCGTGGATTTCTACGGCCCCAACGATCTGGTGCTCCAAACCGAAAAGCGCCGCAGCGAGCCCGATGATCCTTCGAAACCGCACGATCCTGGATTACTGGAGTTTATGGGATTCAAAAGCTGGCACGATGCCGGCGTGGTCGAAAAGCTCCGTGCCGTCTCTCCGACTTCGTTCATCTCGAAACGCATGCCGCCGTTCCTTTTCATTCACGGTAATGATGACGAGCAGGTGCCTTATGAGCAGTCGCCCAAAATGTGCGAGGCCATGAGCAAGGCCGGGGCAGTCTGCGAAGTGATTACCGTCCCAGGCGGACGCCACGGCATGATGGGCTGGGACAAAGATCCGGCAAAACAGAACTGGAAGACGGACATGGTCCGGTGGCTGAACCGCACCCTGAAGAACTAATCCGTTTCTGTCGCGATATCATCTCTCAATGCCTCGACGCCGTTCTGATCGCCTGCAACAAGCGCGCCACCTCACTATCCTGATCCTCGCGGCCGCCCTTAGTCTGCCGCTTCTGGCGCAACAGGCGCCGCTCGAAGATCTCGACGCCTACGTCGCCCAGTCGATGCGAACCTTTGATGTTCCCGGAATTGCCGTGGCCGTAGTCAAGGACGGCGAAGTCGTCGTGACGAAAGGATACGGCGTACGGCACATCGGTGAAGCGGCGCCCGTGGATGCTCACACGCTGTTCGGCATCGCCTCGAACACGAAAGCATTCACCGCGGCCGCAATCGGAATTCTTGTCGACGAAGGCAAACTCTCCTGGGATGATCCGGTAATTTCCCGCCTTCCCTGGTTTCAGATGTACGACCCGTATGTCACGCGCGAAATGACGGTGCGCGATCTGCTCTGTCACCGCTCCGGGCTTGGCCTCGGCGCCGGAGACCTGCTGTTCTGGCCGCCGTCCACATTTACCCGCGATGAGATCCTGCACCGGCTGCGCTTCGTCACGCCCGCTCACAGCTTTCGTAGCCGGTTCGCCTACAGCAATCTGATGTTCGTCGCGGCCGGTGAGGTTGTCGCGGCGGTCAGCGGCATGCCTTGGGATCAATTCATCAGGCAGCGCATCTTCACGCCATTGGGAATGAATGAAAGCAACACCAGCGTCGCGTCGCTTCACCCGGGAGACGATGTCGCCACGCCGCATACAAGAATCGAAGGCAAGCTCCAGGCAATTCCCTTCACTAATCTAGACAATTCCGCCCCGGCCGGCGCAATCAATTCAAGCGTTACGGATATGTCCAAATGGGTGCTGGCGCAACTGGCTCACGGCAGCATTCCCCGCGCCCCAGGAGAAAAACGCCTGTTCTCCGAAAAGGTCAGCAAGGAAATGTGGTCCGCGCAGACCATCCTCCCGGTTTCTGACCCGCCAGCCGGCCTCGAAGCGCTGCGTGAAAATTTTTCCGCTTACGGGCTTGGACTGGGCCTCAGCGAGTTTCGCGCTCACAAGGTGGTCTGGCATACCGGCGGGCTTCCGGGATATGTTTCGCTGGTCATGATGATCCCGGACATTCATCTTGGCATCATCGTGCTGACCAATCAGGAAGCCACCGGCGCGTTCAGCGCGATCGGCCATCACATCGCCGATCGCTACCTCGGCGCGTCCGACACGGATTGGATCGCCGGCTACTACAAGCTTCAAGAGAAGCAGCGCGCGGACGCAGCCGAAAAGGTCGCCAAGCTGAGCACTGCGCGTAATACGGCCTCCAAGCCATCCCTCCCGCTTCCCAAATATGCGGGCGAATACCGCGACCGCTGGTATGGTGACGTGGCCATCACGTTCGAGCGCGACGCCCTCGTGCTGCGATTCGGTCACACCCCGAGTCTGGTGGCGGATCTGAAGCACTGGCAGTACGACACCTTCGCAGCCCGTTGGCGTGACCGCAGCCTGGACGCCGACGCTTTTGTGACCTTTGCCCTGAATCCCGATGGAAATATCAGCCAGATGAAGATGGTTCCAATCTCTCCATTAACGGACTTCAGCTTCGATTTTCAGGATCTGCTGTTCACGCCGGTGGCAAAAGAGGCCGGACCCCACCCGTAAATCCATATTTTTCAGTGTGTTGCACAGCCGAAAGCGCTCCTGCCTGGAGCTTGGGAATCGCCCCGTAGCATGCGCCTTCGAAAGTTGATAGCATAGAATCGCGTTTGATTGGCCCGCAAAACCCGGCCGCGATTTCCGTCCTGCCTCGGAGAGCTAGCTATCAAACAGTAAGGAGTTTCACTTGAAAAGAATCTTTGTGGGCAACTTGGATTTCGGCGCGACCGAGGATACGATCCGCACGCTCTTCGCGCCGTACGGAAACGTGGAAGGTGTAAACCTGATAACCGACCGGGACACGGGCCGTTCGCGCGGTTTCGCGTTCGTCGAGATGGCGGATGCCGATGCAGATAAAGCAATTAAGGCATTGAATGGCACCAATATGGGCGGCCGCTCTCTCAACATCAACGAAGCACGTCCGAAGGTCGATCGGGCTGGCCATGGGGGCAGCCGGGGAGGCCGTGACCGCGGACCGCGCTGGTAAGCAAAGCGAATTACGGACCGGCTGACGCCTCTTGCGTCTCAGTCGGCGAAAAGAAAGGGTAAGGTATGGCCTCGCGTTCACGCACTACATTTAAGAAACGCCAGAAAGAACTCAACCGCCAGGAAAAGCAGCGCGAAAAAGCTGCTAAGCGGATGCAGCGCAAGCTGGAAAAGCGTGCACTAGAGGCCGGCGGGGCTCCGGGCGTCGAAGGTTCCGAATCTGTCGACGCGCCGCAGACCGAGGATGAATTGGAAGTCTCAGCTCCGTCATCCAACCACGAGGGGTAACTGCTCGTCAGTATCTTTGAAAGCGGCCGCCGGAAACTTTCAGATCTGATACGATCGTCTCTAATGGTCGGGCATATGAGGATGCCCAAGCACGGAGTCTTGATGTGCCTGGCAGCGGTTGCCCTTTGCGCACAAGACGTTAAAACTATCCAACGTGACGAGCCTGCGGCGCATCCCTACATGTCCGAAGAAGCGGTGCGGCGGGCGATGGAGCGCCTCGCCGGTGCCACTGGCCTCTGCGCCCGGAAGGCGCGGGAATTTGTCCGCCGCTTTTCACCTCAATCTTTCCAAGAGCTCAATTCGCCGAAGGCCTGCGCGGTTCCGCTGCTCGAAGCACCGGCGCCTGAAGATCGGCATTTCACCATGCCCGCGGTGCGCCTGGCGGAACTCCTGTCTCGTATGCCCGAGGCCCAACTGCCGGCGGCCCCGTGTGCTTAGCGGGCACCCAGCACCGGGGCCTATCCTGATAATGAAAGCCGGATGAGCGCTTCGGGATCATCAAAGCGGCTCGATTCTGCCGACCAGCTTTTGCTCCAAATCATCGATTCTTCCTTCGCCGACGCCGCGCGCCGCAGTGGGAACCATCTTGCATGTCGCGTCGGTTGCACGGAGTGCTGCATCGGCCCGTTCCCCGTCACCATGCTGGATGCCCGCCGGCTGCGCAACAGCCTCGCCGAACTGGAAACGCAAGAGCCCGCGCGTGCTGCAAAAATCCTCCGCCGCGCCGGTGAGAATGCCGCGATGATGAAGGCCGATTTTCCAGGCGACCCGCAGAGCGGCGTGCTCCATGAAGGTGTCGGGACCGATCATCCGTTCTGGGCCCGCCACGGCGATCTTCCCTGCCCGGCTCTCGATCCGGACGCCGGCGCGTGCGAACTTTATTCCGCGCGGCCGCTCACTTGCCGGACCTTCGGCCCTCCCGTCCAGGTCGGCGACCAGCTACTTCCGCACTGCCGCTTGTGTTTCACAAACGCATCGCAGCAGGAGATCGAATCGTGCCGCATGGATGTTGACCCTGACGGAGTCGAGCGCACAGTGTTGGACCAACTGGGAACCACAACCGGAGAACGCGGCAAAACCTTGATCGCTTTCGCGCTGGCAAGTCAGCGCTCGATCACCGCGATCTCGTAGTCCCGGACGCCCGGAACGGTGAACTCCGCAAAGCGGCCGTCACGCTTTAATCCAACCGTTATTCCCGCGCGCAGCAGCTCCACCCGGCTTCCGTTTACGCCTTCCGGCAGCTCGGCGCGAACCCGCTGCTCTCCAACCGGATACGTTTCGGTGAACCAGCCGCGCAGCATGTTGGGATTGGTGTAGTTCAACAGATGCAGCGCAAACCCCGGCTCCGTCTCCCAGGCGAACATTTCGAGCATGCCATCGCCCTCGACCGTGACCGGCGCGCTATCCCTGACCAGCCACCGCACGGCATTCCGTAACAGCCGGCTGAGATCGGGATTGCCGGAGCGCCAGAAGCTGCGGCCGATGTCGCCCGGAATGTAGACCAGGCGGCTTCCGCCGTGCTCCCGCAGCACGATCGCCGCCTCATTCGTCACCGGCGTCCGCGGATAAACCATCTCCGGTGGATATGCGGGGTACGGCGGCATCACCGCTAGAACCAATTCCGCGCCGGGCGCTTCGGCCGGCACGCGAAATTCCGCTCCGGGAAGCACCGCGGTATTCTCGAATCCGCGCAGGATTTCGTGATTCCGCAGAATGCGCGCGTAATACGCATTGCCCTTCGGCCCTTCGATGTCGCCCGTCTTGTGCATTCCGAACAGCTTCGCGAGCCCAAAATCGCCGCGCGTCTTCCCGCGCTCATCGTACAAGCCGGTTTCGAAAGTCGCGAGCACCGACCCTCCGGCAGCCGCGTAAGCCTCGATTTGCCGGCACTGCGCATCGTCCAGCAGCGCCACATTCGGCAGCGCTAGCACCGCATACTTGCGAAGCGTCTCCGGAGCCAAATCGTCTTCATGCACGAAATCGAATGGGTATCTCGTTTCGAGCAGCACATAATACAGACCTTGCAGGAATTCCGTCGCATCGCCGCCGCCCTCCGGTTTGTAAAACGCATTCCCGCGCTCGGAAAAGACTACGCCGATATTGGCAATCGACCGCAGGTTGACGAAATGCCGCTCGTGCGCCGCGATCCAGTCGTAAAACCGGCGCCCCGTTTCACGCCAGCGCTGATCTTTCGGCGCGCCGCCCAGCCAGTGATACCACGGCACCATGCCGCTGGCCGTCGTCTGCGCGAGCCACATGGTGGCTTCTTCCGGCGCTTTCGAGGTGTGCCGCCAGAGCGGATGGCTGGTTGCATAAGACCCGGTCACATTAGTAATCGTGCGGCCCTTCATGACGCACTGCGCCACGCGCCCCTGCTGCGCGCAATCCCAGATTGGCGTCGAGCCGCTCCGCCCCTGGTGATCCGCATTGAACCATCCGGCGACTCCGGCCACCTGCTTCAAATCCAGCGACGCGTGAATCCCACCGCCGAGATTCCCGACGTAAACGCTGTCCCACTTCTTCTCTTTCGCCGCGCCATCCCATAATTTCCAGATCTCGAGCACGCGCGCCAGGTGCCGGTCGCGGAATTCGGGATTGTTCGGATCCCCAAATCCGCGGCATTCCGCGCAATGGCAGGCTGCCGGCCTTCCGGTGCCCGGCCACCCGTTGGTGAAAAAGCCATCGACGTCGTAAAGCGAGTTGATTTCGCGGATGATCGTCGGCATCTGCTCGGTGAAATACGGCGAGTACATGCAGGTTTTGAAAAGCTCCGGCGATTGATCGTGGCGAACCGGCGAGCCGTCCTGGTTCCGTTCAAACCACTCCGGATGCGCCTTCCAGGCTTCCTCCCAGGCATAGTTGCAATCCATGCGCGCCACTACGCGAATGCCCCGCTGCTTGGCAGCCTTGGAAAAATCGCCGAACAGATCGTGCGACCCCAGATACTGGCTTCTGTGATGATATGGAATGCGGGTGGGATAGAACGCCACGATGCCGCCGGCGTTCAGCAGCAGGGCGTTGATCTTGAGGCTCGTCCAGTAATCCAGCCACGCATTGATATCCAGCTCGATCGGATCGCGCTCGTTGAAATTGATCTGCCCGCAGCGCCGCATGGTGCGGTACCAGGGAGTGCGCTCGTCGCCCGGCGTGGCGAATAGTGCCGGATTGCCGAACAAAGCGCCGGAAAGCGCAAACAGGTCGCGGCGGGAGATAGCCATCGTGGTTTCCGAAAAACCATCGTAACGCCTCGGAAATCGGGACGCAGGATTCGCTCCCAATTCACACGATGTGGCTCTCCTGCGGCGACAATTCCGGCGAATCTTCGTTGCGATCGCGAAAATACGCGCGGATCTGGTCGCGGAGGCGCGGCTTGTTTCCAGTCAATTGATAAACGCCCTGCCAATCGCGCGCGATATCCGTCCGCGGGTCGAAGTTATTGTCCAGCAGGATTCGCCAGCGGCTGCCGTAAGACCGCGAGACTTTCGATCCGTGGAAATAGTGGATCGCATGGTTTTCCACGTACCCGATGTTCTGTTTGAGCGCCGCCGCGCGCGCCTGCCAGCGTAAGACCGCGTCCACATACGGCCGGCCGCACCATTTGACCTCGGCAGCAGCATCCACCGCGCCCACGAGACCAAAGGCCATGTGCCAGTCGCCCGATCCCAGAACGCAGGTATCGAGCAGCCCGCCCACGGCATCAAATGCCGAGCGCCGGAATGCCCATGCGCCTCCTGTAGCACCCACGGACCAGCCCGGGGTTTTAGCCCCGGCCCTTGCCGCCCCGTAATATCCATAGGACGCGGCGGCTGCAGCGCGCAGGGTCGCCCGGTAATCGGGCTGCGAACGTCCTTTCAGATAACTGAACGCAAAACCCGGCATCATGCGAAACGGCCGTTGCTCCGCCGAGAGGTCCGCGTAACTGGAGAAGAGCTGCACGAAATCGTAGTGCTGGAGCTGATGAATGGCTTCGAGCGCCCAATCCCGCCGGGTCATGTGGAAATCGCCGTCGATCACCGCACCGTATTGCCACCCAGGCGGAAATCGCTGCACGACCAGGTTCAAAATGTTTTCCTTGTGCCATAACTCGTGCGAAGTCCTGAGCTGCACGTCATTGGGATCATTGCCAGTCACCTCAAAGGGTCGCGCACCGTAAGCCAGTTCGCCCACGTGCAGAACCACGTTTGCACTAGCCTCCATGTGCTGGCGAAAATCGTTCATCAGGATGCGGCGGCGCGCCCAGCGAACCGGGTTGCTGTACGCGACTGCTACGTGAAGCGTTTGCTCCCCGGACCACGCCTGCCATGGCGCATGGACGTCGGGGTGTTTCGTTTGAATCATTCAATCCTCTGAAGCAGCGGCCTGTCGAGAGACACAGCCGCTCACGATGGGCGTACAACCCGGTTGGATGGCAATCGGAAAAGGTTACGACGGGCGCTCGTTCCAGCCTGCTCGGAGGAGCATCTGGCCACCATCAGTGTAGCACGCGTGTCACGTGCCAACGGGCCGGTAATTCGCGCCCGACATCTCGGTTAAAAGGGGTATGCTCTCAAATCGCGTCATTGCTGGAGGCTTTAGGAACAGAACGAATCTTGTTATGGCCGCTATTTCTACAGTTTGACCAGGAGCGCGGCCGGCGGCAACGCAAGCTGCTTCGAGCCTGGTCAGCCCGCCGCTGGACGGAACTCCGATGATCGAAGATGTGCGGAAGCCTTGTGACCGCCTCAGCGGACGCCACACGCAACCAGCCGCTGCCCGGAACCGCAGAAAGGGCGGGCGGCGCACCTGCCTGGGGAAAACCCGCGGAAATGACTATCGACGTTTACCGTCAACCATTCCATCCGATAGCGGAAATAACTCTTCGAGCTGGTTAAGAGTGCACTGCTATCCAAATAACACAAGCAAAAGATACCGTCCGCCGTTCCAAAAGATACCATCCGAGTTTTGCGGCAAGGCTTTAGCATCGACGAAGCGGGCAGAGGCGACTCGGGCGCAAACCGCGAGGCTTTTCCAGATCAACTATCTCTTAAGGAGGAATTGAAACCGTGATGTTACGCAAATTCTTTTTGGATGAGCAAGGGCAGGACCTGATCGAGTACACCCTATTGCTGGCGTTTGTATGCCTCGCATCCGCGGCGCTGTTCATTGGCGCGGGTGGAAGCGTGGCCGGCATCTGGACCTCGGCCAACTCGGATCTCGTAGTGGCCAACACTTCGGCTAGTTAACGGACCGTCGGTTGCCCGGGCGGCGTTGCCGGTGCGTTGCGCGCGCGAGACGCGTACAATACCGCCCGTCGGGCCGAATCGGTCTTCGAATCCAACAAGCGTCTATCATCTCCTTGGCGCAGCCGGGTTGTTCCTTGGCGCAGCCGGGTTGTGTTCTGATTGAACGCTCGCGTGGCTGCGCCTGGAGCGGCCACCACCCGAAAGATTTAGCTTTCTTGACATACGATATCCTTCGTTGCAAAATCACAAACTTCACAATTTGCGAGGAAATCAAGCTTTTGCAGATGTGAAGTTGTATGATGTCGGGGAATCAGATTGTGCTGAACTCCATTTCCCAGCCGTGAGACGACGAAACTTCATACAAATTGCGGCGACAGGCGCGGCCGCAGGCACGGGCCCCGGCCGGGCGGCGCCGGCCTCTCCCGCGCGTCCCGTTTTGTTTCACGCAGGAACGCAACAGGGCCACTCGCCCGAAGTGCTGCGTTCCATGGCGGCTTTCGGACTGAAGCACATTTGCAGCGGCGAGATCGCGCCGCGCCTGGATGAGAAATGGTCGGTGGATGGCCTGGCGCGGCTTCGCCAGGCGGTAGAATCTTACGGCCTGAGTCTCGCGATGGTCCCGCTGCCCATGTCCTCGGTGACCATCAACAAAAATAATTACCCCAATATCCTGCTCGGCAAGAGTCCCGAGCGCGATCGTGAGATCGACGAAATCAGCACAATGATCCGCAATGCCGGCAAGGCTGGTATTCCTGCGGTGAAGTACAACCTCACGTATCTGGGAGTGGTGCGCTCGGGCTACACACCGGGCCGCGGGGATACGCGGTGCAGCACCTTTGTTTTTGAAAAAGCGAAAGTCGATCCGCAGGTATTTGAAATGGTGAAGGCCGATGACGACACGATGTGGGAACGCATCGAGTATTTCCTGAAGCGCGTCGTCCCGGTGGCCGAGGATGCCAAAGTAAGAATCGCCTGCCACCCGAACGATCCCGGAATGCCCAAAGGCGGCTTCCACGGCGTGCCTTCCGTTCTTAGTTCTGTAGAAGGCCTGAAGAGATTTATCGACATCGCTCCCAGCCCTTACCATGGGTTGAATTTCTGCCAGGGCACGGTCAGCGAAATGTTGGATAACCCGGCAAAGGATATTATGGATGCGATCCGCTATTTCGGCTCGCGCAAGAAGATCTTCAACGTGCACTTCCGTAACATCGTGGGACACCGGCTGAATTTCCGCGAGGCCTTTCCCGATGAAGGCGATATCAATTTTCTGGAATGCGCCCGTGTATACCGCGAGGTCGGATACGACGGGATGCTGATGCCGGACCATGCACCGCACATTGAAGGCGACAGATCGGGACTGGCTTTCGCCTTCGAGATCGGTTACATCCAAGCCATCATTCAAACCGTGAAGAACGAGGCCTGACGTAGAACAATGCTGAAACAAATCCTGATGTTCTTATCGATCCCGCTGGTGGGTCTCCTGCCAGCGCATGCGCAGACCGACTGGCAGGTCACGAAAACCCTTAAGGTCGGAGGTTCAGGGGGATGGGACTATCTCACGGTCGATCCCCAAACCCACCGGCTGTACGTTCCAAGAAGCACTCACACTATGGTAATCGACGCCGAAACGGGTAAGACGATCGCTGACATCCCGGGTCAGAAGATCGCTCATGGCGTCGCCGTAGTTCCCAAGGCGGGCCGCGGATTCATTAGCGACGGCGGTGGAAACGGCGCCATCGTAATTTTCGATCTGAAGACGAATGCCGTCTTGGGTTCGATTGTCTCGCAGCCGGACACCGATGGAATTATCTATGATCCCGCTAGCGGCAAGGTCGTTGCGGTATCGGGCGACAACGGAGTGCTGATGACGCTCAAGCCAGACATCGATCCCAGAAATGGAAAGATCGATGCTCCGATTGATTTGGGAGGAGCTCCGGAATTTCTGGCCTCCGACGGAGCCGGCAAAGTCTACGTGAATCTGATGGACAAGAACGAAGTAGCCGTCGTCGACATGAAGGCGAGGAAAGTTGTAGCGCGCTGGTCCGTCGCGCCCGGTGGTGCGCCGGTTGGGATGACCATCGATACAGCCAAACGGCGCCTGCTCATCGGGTGCCGGAAGCCGCAGAAACTGATCGTGATGAGCACCGATAGCGGCAAAGTGCTGGCGGACCTGCCGATTGGCGACCACGTCGACGCGGTCAAAATCGATGGGGGCCAGATTTTCGCGAGTTGCGCGGACGGCACGCTGGCCGTGGCCGGCGAAACATCGCCAGGCAAATTCGCAATCGTCGAGACGATCAAGACGCCCAAAGGCGCTAGAACCATGGGCGTGGATTCCACGACCCACCGCATCTATCTGCCAACCGCGGAACCAGCCCCGGCGAGATCCAGCGTAAAGAAACCCACTAATTTCATTATCGCCGTCGTCTCGCGAAATGTTTAGCGCCGTCAGCGCATCGCGGCGATTAACCGGCGGTCTTTGGCGACATCAATCGTCGATGCAGCCGGCAGCCGAACTGATCGCGAGAGGCGCGCAACGTTTGCAAAGTTCAGTGTCCCTGATAATTGTTAGCCGTTATCGCCGCTGTCGCTCGAACAGAGTGTCGTGTCGAAACCGCCGCCGTTGATGAGGCCATGTCAGTCGAATTCACAAGGTTCTGATCCAAAGCCAGGGGACCACGGATTGCTCAATGTTTGGTTTCATCCCATCGCAGATCGGCCAAGATCTGCTCGCTCACGCCACCCCTGCCTTCCCTGCGGTACGATGCATAAACAGGGAACAGCTATGAATCGACGACATTTTCTCATGAGCTCGGTTGCGGCCGGGGCAGCCGCGATTCGCTCCAGCAGTCTCGCCAGCCCGAATGACACCGTTCGCATCGCCTGCGTCGGTGTGCGCGGCCAGGGGCGTGCGCATATCCATCACTACGCCCAGATGCCCAACGTCGAGATCGCCGCGATCTGCGATATCGATGAATCCGTGCTCAACGCACGGCTGAACGACGTGGAAAAGCTCGGCAAGAAGCGCCCGGCTTCGTTTTTCGATATCCGCAAGCTGCTCGAGGATAAATCCATCGACGCCATTTCGATTGCTACGCCGAACCACAACCACACGCTCCAGACCGTGTGGGCCTGCCAGGCGGGCAAGGACGTTTACGTAGAAAAACCGTGCGCGCACGACATGTTCGAGGCGCGCCAGATCGTGGCCGCCGCGCAGAAGTACAACCGCATCGTGCAGCACGGCACCAACTGCCGCTCCGGCATCGCGCGCGAAGCCGTCCAGAAACTGAACGAAGGAGTGGTGGGCGACCTCTACATGGCTCGCGGGCTGTGCTTCAAGTGGCGCGATACCATCGGCCGCAAGCCCGTTGAACCCGTTCCGGCGGGCGTGCACTATGACCTCTGGCTCGGCCCGGCGCCCGAGCACCCGTTCACCCGCAACCGCTTCCATTACAACTGGCACTGGTTCTGGGATTACGGCAACGGCGATCTCGGCAACCAGGGCATCCACCAGGTCGACGTTGCGCGCTGGGGCCTCGGCGTGAAATATCCCGTCAAGGTCAGCGCCATGGGCGGTCATTTCATGTTCGACGACGATCAGGAAACACCCAACGACATCACCGCCATGTTCGAATTCGATGGCGGCGGCAAGCGCAAGTACATGACCTTCGAAGTGCGCCACTGGATCAGCAACCACGAAGGCGGAATCAATGAAACGGGTGAAGGAAAAGAGATCAATACAGTAGGCGCGATCTTCTATGGCTCAAAGGGCTACATGGTGGTGACGGATGAAGATCACGCGACCTACTATTCGTTCCTCGGGAAGAACCAGGAGCCAGGTCCTTCGGGACACGACAAGGGCAACAACTGGGCCAACTTCATCGATGCGGTGCGCAGCCGCAAACATTCCGACCTGAACGCGCCCATTGAAGAGGGCGCGATTTCGACAACGCTGGTGCATCTCGCGAATATTTCGTACCGGCTGGGCCGCACGTTGTACTTTGACGCCGACACCTACTCATGCAAGGGCGATTCCGAAGCCAACGCCATGTTCCACCGCGATTACCGCAAGCCGTTTGTTGTTCCGGAGAAAGTATAACCGGCCGGGAAACTGGAACTGTCCGTGGCGGACAGGAGCCCGCTCATTCGGAAAATCGCTCGCGTAGCGCTCGTCCTGCTGGCCGTAGCCGGTTCGCTTTGGATCTTCGCTCATACCAACCGGCCCGCGGCGCTGCGCAGTTACTTCCGGCTGGAAGGCCTTTGGATCCGCCACTGGCCGTTCGAGCGCGGCCGCTGGGAGGTCCGTGATCTCGTTCCGCTCCTATGCCGCGTGGGAATCCTCGGGCCCGCTCGCGTTCAGGTAGAGCCGGGCGTCAGCTTCTTTCTCGATCCCGGCGATCTGGTGCCGGCCACCATTTTGAGAACCGGCGAATGGCAGCCGGAGATCTGGCAATCGCTCGCGCCGTCTCTTTCCGAGGGCAGCGTCTTTCTCGATGTTGGCGCGCACATCGGCTATTTCTCGATGAAAGCTGCAAAGCGCGTCGGAAAGACCGGGCGTGTTCTGGCATTCGAGCCCAATCCGGAAACTCTGAAATTGCTGCGCGATAACGTTGCCGCCAATCGCACGGAGAACGTGATCGTCGAGCCGATCGCCTGCACCGATCGCGAACAGACGTTGACGCTTTACGCCGCTCCCGAGATCAATACCGGTGCGTCATCGCTGGCTCTCCACAACGCTTCAATATCGCCCGCTGAGGCTCCGAGGCCGTACAACGTGCGCGGCCGGCCGATAGACGACGTCATCCGCGAGCTGAACCTGACGCGCGTCGACGCCATCAAAGTGGATGTCGAAGGGGCCGAGGTTTCGGTGCTCCGGGGCGCACTCGAAACGTTGCGGCGCTTTCATCCGAAGCTGGTGGTCGAAGTAGTACCGGAGCAACTCGCCAGCTTTCACACTACGGCCGACGATCTTGCTCAACTGATCCGCGGCGCAGGATACACCCACACGAGGCCGCTTGGCAGCGAAAAAACCGATTGGGAATGGATCGGACCGGCGCGCAATATGGCCGCGACCGTTCGCATGGCGGATGCCACGGCAACCGGACAGCTCGTCGACGGTTTCTACAGCCTCGAAGCCAACTCGTGGCGCTGGACGGCCCGAAAATTCGCCGTGTTCCTGGGCACGCCGGCCGGCGCGAGCCGCAGCGGCGCGTGGCTCAGGCTCGCATTCAGCTTTCCCGAGCCGGCGGCACAGCAACTGAAAACTATCACGCTCGCCGCCAAAGCCGGCAGCGCGCTCTTATCGGCCGAAACATACACGACGCCGGGAGCGCACGAATACCGGCGCGAAGTTCCGGCTTCCGCTTTGCATGGTGACGCCGTGGAAGTGGATTTTTCGCTCGACAAGTCTTTCAAGCCAAGCGCGGCAGACCAGCGGCAGCTAGGTGTTGTGGTGACCGCAGTTGGACTCGAGCCGAAGTGATTACCCGGCGCAGGTGCGGAATCCCGCAAAAATATCGCGCCGGTCTTTGGTGAAGTAGTTCCGGTAAGTATTGCGGATCAGGCGCGAGCGCGTGGCCCAGCATCCGCCGCGCAGCACCTTGCGCTCGCTTCCGAACCACGGCTCCGAATACTCTTTGTAGGGATCTACGGTGAAGCCCGGATACGGCAGAAAATCCGTTGCGGTCCATTCCCACACGTTGCCGACCATCTGACGGCAGCCAAACGGGCTGTCGCCATCTGGAAGTGCGTCCGCGGGTATGCAGCCGTTCGCGCCGGCATCCAGATGCGCGCGCTCCGAAGACGGCGCCTCGTCGCCCCACGGATAGCGGCGCTTGCGATCCAGTCCCGTCGCGGCCATTTCCCATTCGGCTTCCGTGGGCAGACGGCGGCCCGCCCAGCGGCAATAGGCGTCGGCCTCATACCAGTTGACGTGAATTACCGGAAGATCCGATGGCAGCGGCATGGTTTGATCGTAGTGGCGAAGCAGCCATTGGTTCCCGTCCGCTATCCAGTAAACGGGACTGAAAGCGCCCGCGCGCTTCCGCCAGTTCCAGCCTTCCTCGCTCCACAATTCCTCCCGGTGATAGCCGCCGCCGTCTACGAATTCCGCGAACTGGCCGTTGGTGACCGCCGTTCGGGAAATCGCAAACGGCTGAACTTCGCACGGGTGTTCCCATTTCTCGTTGTCGAAGACAAATAATTCTGCCGGCTGCGCTCCCACACAAAAAACTGCGCCCGGCACGAAGACATCATCTTCGGAGACCGTTTCGGCGGTGAAAGATTTCGAAGCCAGCGAATCCAGCAACTGCGGCGCCGGATACCCGAGCGTCTGCCGCGTGTAAGCCAGCGCTTCGCCGTGCATATCTTCGTGCATGGCCACAAGCCAGTGGAAGTAGGCCTCCTGCTCGGGGATCTCCCGTTTACGGTCTAAACGCTCGAGCACACGATCGAGAACACTCTGCATGTAGCCGAGCGTTTCTTCGCGCGAGGGAAGAGGCACAGTCCAGCGCGTGTCGTGAGCCACCGCGGCCGAGTCCCAAAACGAATCGCCGCCGGCGCGGATAGCATCCAGGCCGCGTAGGTGCCGCAGCGCCCATCGCTCCTGGAACCATGCCACGTGCCCGATCTCCCAGACCGGAGGATTGATGATGTCCATGCAGGGCACGCTCATCTGGGCGCTGGTGAGATCGGATACGAGCGCAAGCGTGCGCTTGCGCGCATCGCAAAGCATCGCAATCAGGTCAGATGTTCGCGTCATGCGGGCGCCCTGCGAACGATTGTATGATGCGACGTAAACATGCTGATCCGTATGGTCTGCCCTGCCCCTCCGGGAAGTCTTTATGGTAACAGGGTGACGGCGGAACGATGGCGCCGGATTCTCGAGAGCCTCGGTCATCGCGTGCGAATTGTTTCAGGATTTCGCGACGAACCATGCGATCTGCTGATCGCCTTGCACGCCAGGCGGAGCGCCCCGGCAGTTTTCGCATTTCGCGCGCGCTATCCCCAAAAACCGCTGGTCGTGGCCTTGACCGGCACCGATTTGTACAGGGACCTCCGGCGCTTCCGGACGCCCTGGCGCGCGCTTGCCGCAGCAGACCGCATCGTCGCGCTGCAGCCGCTGGCAACGGCGGAACTCGAGCCGGCATTACACGATAAAGTCCGGGTGATTTATCAATCTGCCAAACCGTCGAACGGCTCGATCACCCGCTCGCCAAAATCCTTCGACGTTTCGGTCGCAGGTCATCTGCGCACGGTGAAGGATCCGTTCCGCGCGGCATATGCGGTGCGCCGGTTGCCGGGTTCTTCGCGGATTCGCGTTTTGCATGCAGGCCGTGCCATGACCAAGGCCATGGAGCAAAAGGCGCGCGCCGAGCAAGCGCGTAATCCGCGTTACACGTGGCTTGGCCCACTCAGCGCCCAACGAACTCGCCGCCTGATTGCGCAAAGCCGTCTCATGGTGATCAGCTCGCGCATGGAGGGCGGCGCCAACGTGATTTCAGAGGCCGTCGTGGACGGAGTTCCCGTGCTGGCCTCCCGTATTCCCGGCTCAGTCGGCCTGCTCGGTAAAGATTACATCGGCTACTTTCCCGTCGGGGATACCGAAGCTCTGGCGGAACTGCTCCATCGCGCAGAAAACGACTCTGCATTTTACCGTCGCCTACGGCAGCACTGCGCGCACCTGAAGCCGCTATTCCGGCCGCAGGAAGAGCGCGAGCGCTGGCGTAAATTACTCAGCGAGATCGCCGGCCCTCACACGCGAAAGTAATCCGGCCGCCAACTCCCGACCGCCTTCTTGATCTCGCGGTTAGTCATTCCACCGAGCGCTTTTTCCGTCAGAGCCGGAAGCTCGGCATCACAGGCGAAGCGTAAGCCGATCAGTTGCGCCTCGGTCAGCTCGTCGATTCTAGATCGCGCCGGCTCTTTGAGCAGTTGCCCCAGGCGCAGCCGCTCCTCCAGGCGAATCAGCCGGTCCTGCACTCTGAGAGCGTACAGGCGGATTTTCAGCACCGCCACAACGGCGGCGATCGAGATGACCACCCACCATGCGGAGCCCCAGCCAAAATTCTTTACCGCGTTCCAGATCGCCACAACCACGCTGATGCCGGCGACCGGCAGTATGAACCCGTGAAATAAAGGATCCAACCGGGTGTGATTAGCGTACGTTTGCGGAGCGTGTCCTGCCATTTTGAAGCCTCCTCAGATCTGCGTTATTTTACGACGGGCAGCGGAGAAACGGGGAAGCGAGTGGGAAATTAGAAGCGCGATGTCACGGGCGTGTCGAATTCCAAGCCGATGCGAAACTTCAGGCCTCGACGCGTACAGTGGCGGACCTGCGCGCAGCCGGCAATTAGGTGTACGCTTCTGGAACGGAGTCTGACGGCCAAGCCAGCCGAAACCGGCAACAACGATTCAAGAGTCACGCCGGTGGCACTTGTTTCCACCACCCGGGCCCACATGAGCAGGTCATCGGCGGTGAGCTTTACCCAGCAGCGCAGCGGCAGCCGGCGGGATTTTCTCGATTCAGTAAGCCGTGATGGCATAACCTGCCTCTCTCCAGTGTAGAGAGCACCAGCCCACCGGTCAGTCGAGAAAATTCCTTAAGCCGGGTTATCAGCGATACACAAAACGGCCGGCGCGTCAGTTAATCAGAGTGATACTGACGGATGGCAACCGTTAACTAAGCTCCGCCCTTGAGCACTTCGCGAATCCGCCGCGCCACGATCTCGGCTTCGCCCGGCTGGAGCATCCAGACCGCCACTTCGATCCCTTTGGCCGCGCCGGGCCGCAGCTCGATCGAGGGATTGCCGTCGCGCAGCTTTTTCACTACTTCTTCCGACGTGGCCTTCACCTGGCTCTCATCCCAGGTAATGCGCAGGTGCGGGACGGCATTCGAAATCTCCGGAACGAAACGCTCCGACTGGACACCATGGATCGGCCCGACGGTATCGGCGATGGTTTTGACGCGCTTTTCCCAGTCGCGCCACTCCGCTTCGTGATCTTTCTTCAAATACGTTTCGACGGCAGCCATCATGCCCAGCAGCTCTTCTTTGTTGACTTTCATGCCGCGCCCGATACTGTCGCTGTTGGGCGAGGCGTTCATGCGCGCCGCCTGGATCAGATCTTTGCGGCCGAGCAGAAGACCGGCGCTCTGTGGCCCGCGAATTCCCTTCCCTCCCGAGAACGTCACCAGGTCGAAACCCATTTTGATGTACTTCGAAAGGTTTTCCACCGGCGGCACATCCGCCGCGGCATCGTTGAAGGTCGGAACGTTGTGCTTTTTGCCGAGCTGCGCGAACTCGTCCGCTTTGATCGGTCCGGGCGGGGTGGCGGCATTGAAGAACAGCATCATCGCCGTCTTCTCGTTAATGGAACGCTCCAGGTCCTCGCGTGACTCGACCTCGATGAAACGAATGCCGCAATCGCGCACCGCGTGGTCATAACCGTAACGGTGAGCTTTCTGGATAATGACTTCGGTCTTCATGCCGGTCGTGTCCGGCAGGCGGCGGACAAATTCTTCGTTAGCCCCGGTCATACAAGCGGCGGTGCCGAGCGTCAACGCGGATGCTGCCCCCGCGCTCACCATCGCGGCTTCGCAGCCGATGAGCGATGCAATACGCTCGCCCACGCGATCGTGCAGCTCATTCAGGTGCACGAAATGTCGGGATGAGTAGTCAATAGCCTGCATACACTCCGGAGTCATCAGCGAGGCTGTGAGCACCGTATATGTGCCGGCAGCATTAATGAACGGCCGGACGCCCAGCTCTGCAAAATAATCGCGCTTTACCGGCGCGCTGCGGCCAACGTTCCCGAGAAACGGAACCGCGGAAATCCCCTGCAAGAATCGACGGCGATTTGGCATGGCATAACCTCCTGGAAGATCAAGTTTATCTTATCAGCGGGCGCCGCGGGCGCTCAGCAGGTTGGCAAAAATACGATAAGCGCCCGGCACACCGGCAGGCAGTTCGCGGAACCACGAATACGCAGTGAAAATATAGACGCCTTTGCCGTAGCGCGTATAGAGCATGCCGCCTTCCTGCGGGTTCTCCCCGGGATCGTGGCACTCGATGACCGGCTTGTAGTGCGGATCCCAGCCGGATGCGAAATATAGGCCGCGCTCCTGGATCCATCCGTCGAAATCGTGCTGGTCGATGTGATTCGGCCCGGCCAGCAGCGGGCTCTGCGGTTCGACAAATTTAACCGGGGCTTCCTCGACGCTGACCCGCGCACGGCCGACGGTGATCGGGTATGGCCCGATGTGCGCCAGCTCGCCCGTGTCGCGCCCGAAAAATCCACCGGGAAGCACGTTGTATTGCACGATCAGCGTTCCGCCGTCGCGTACGTAATCCATGAGCCGCGCCTGGTTGGCGCGCAGATCCGGCCGGACGTTGTAAGCGCGCACGCCCGTAACGATGGCGTCAAACCCTTGTAGACTGCCTTCGGCAAGGTCACGCGAGGAAAGCAGCGTAACCTGGCAGCCAAGCTGCCGGAGCGATTCGGGCATCTGATCACCGGCGCCCATCACATAGCCGATTTTGTGGGCGGTCAGCCGGACGTCGGCTCGCTCGAGTTTTGCGACCGCATCCGGAAATAAGACCTGCGGCGGAATGTGCGTAAAGCTGATGGTCGCTTCTCCGGAAGAGATTTCCCGGCCATCGATTTTCGCCACAGCGCGCAGCGTGGCTTCCGCGGCCGCTTGCGGCGGAACAACCGAGAAGCTCACTTCCTGCTCGTCTCCGGTTTCGGCGAGGTGGAACTCGCGAGAGTTCGGCTCGGCGCGCCAGCCATCCGGAAGATCCAGGCGCAATTCGCCATGAAGGTCCGCGGCGTTGGCCGCCAGTTGGATTTCCATTTTCTTCGGTGATCCATCGGAAAAAATCATGACTCGTTCCGGCAAGTCCACGGCAACCTCTGGAACGATCACTAACGGCCGCGTCAACTCGCCCTCGGTGTGATCCACATATCGATAGTGAACCGGCCGGGTGAGCATGATCTTTGCTCCATCGAAGTTCAGCGCAAATTGAGCGCGCAGCACCGGCGGACTGTCGGCCCGGCCGATCAGTTTCTGATCGTCGATTTCGTAGAGGTCGCCCGCCGGTGGTTTCCGCAACCAGTATGGTTGGGTATAAGGCGCGTTGGGCGGAACATACCACGTGAGCGCCACATGCTGGGGCTGGTTATCGGCGAGTTCTAGGGGACGAGTGCTGACTGCGCCGCCCACTTCCATTGCCGGATCTGCACTGTTCACCAGCCCGTGGCCAGTCCATTCCACAGGAACATGAGAGCGATTGATGGCCTCGAGATCGATTTTGACCGATGACCCCGGGACAGCCGCGTAGCGGTCCGTCGTGGCGTCCAGCCACAACCCCGAGAACAGGGCCAGAGCTTCATCAAGCTCGGCAAGCTTGCGCTGCGCCCAGGGATCGTTAATCGCGGCGATGAGCGGCCGCGCCTTGAGCAGCAGCGGAATCGTTTTTTCGGGATGCTCGGGAACAAACGCCGCGAGCGCTTCAGAAAAAATCTTTCCGATCGCTTCACCGCCCGGCAACCTCGACCAGGTCGTATCGATGCCGTCGAAGGTATCGTGTTCCCCCGGCGGTCCGGCAATTGTCACCAGATAATTTCGCGAAGGCCCGCGCCGCTCCGCAGCTCCCATCCCCTGGCTGCGATGCATGCTGCGGCTCATACCTGCAATCTCGGTGTACGATTTCCCAAGCACCGGGTTGTACTCGCCCGTGTCGACTTCAACCCGATTGGGCATTTCCCGCGCTTCCTGCTCCTGCTGCCGGCTGAAACTGAAGACGTTGAACATCAGCCGCTTCGCCTGCCAAGGTTGCACGTAACGCAACTGTTCCGGAAAACGTTTCGGATCCGCGGCCGCCGAAAACGCTTCTTTGCCCAAAATCGCCGAGGCCTGATGTTGACCATGCCCGTCGCGCGGCGTGCCCGAAAAACGCAAGATAATCACATCCGGACGAAACCGCCGGATGACCCAAACAATGTCGGAGAGTACGTTTTCTCGGCCCCACTTTTCAAGCGTCTCATTGGCCGTCTTTGAAAAACCGAAATCAATGGCACGAGTAAAATACTGTTCCGCACCATCGATGCGCCGCGCCGCCAGCAGCTCTTGTGTCCGAATGACACCTAGTTGCTCGCCCTGCTCCGGGCCGATGAGGTTTTGCCCGCCCTCGCCCCGGGTTAACGAAAGGTAACCTGTCCGCGCCGAACGCCCCCGAGCGTAATAGGCCAGCAAAGCCGTGTTTTCGTCATCGGGATGCGCCGCAATCATTAAAACACTGCCTAAAGTGTTCAGCTTATGAAGCGCCAGTTCCATTTCCGGAGTTCCCGCAAGGTTTTGCTGACAGAGTGCCGGAGCGGCCATAAACAACCGGCATGTAACCAGAATTAACAGAGATATATAGGGGTTCAGCAACCTGGCATGGAAAATGCTCATCAAAGTAAATGGTAGCCTATATAGCGGTTGCCATTCGAGGAGAAGGTAGTGAAACCACGCGCCACGGTCGACCGGTTTCGCTCGATTCTGAGGAAACTAGCACCTTCTCACGCCCGCCGGCCATCCGTTTCGCCCCTTCCAACACCTCCGAAAATCGGCGTCGCACTGGGCGGCGGATTCGCTCGTGGCATCGCTCACGTCGGCGTTTTGAAGGCTCTCCAAAGGGCCAATATTCCGATTCATTTCATTAGCGGGGTCAGTGCCGGAGCAATCGTTGCGGCGGCATATGCCAGTGGTACGGAAATTGATGAGATCGCCCGCATCGGCTGCGCCATGCGCTTTAATGACGTCGCCCGTTGGACCATCGGCTGGCTCGGCCTGATGCAAAGTGAGCGTATGGTGCGGTTTTTGAAGCGCCTGCTTAAAAAGCACCGATTCGAGGAAATGCAAATTCCGCTCGGAGTGCTGGCTACGGACCTCGGAACGGGACAACCTGTTCTGTTTCGGGACGAAGGCGACGTGATTTTGCCGATTCGGGCCAGTTGCGCCTACCCTGGTTTATTTCAGCCGATCAAGTACGAGGACCGGCTGCTGGTCGACGGTGCTATGTGCGTGGAAGTGCCGGCACTGCTGGCCCGGAAGATGGGCGCGACACACATTATTTCCGTGGGCATGCCGATGCAAGGACCGACCGTCACGCCGCAAAACATGTTACAGGTCGTCAACCGCTGCTTCCAGATTTTGCAGAGCCGCAATGAGGAAGCATGGCGCCAGTATTCCGACCTGGTCATCACCCCCGATGTCCGCTCGGTGAAATGGGACGGCTTTGAAAGCGGCACGCAGATGATCGAAGCAGGCGAGCGCGCCGTGGAAGCGGCGATTCCCAAGATCCAGGAGTGGCTCAAACCATTCCAGCCCGATGCGGCGGCCCTGAAGCCGGCCGAGGAACTCGCCGGCTGATCACCCGATATTCAAAATCTCTTTTACCGTCCCGGTCTCGTTCTGAATTTTTTTCTGCAGCAGCATGATCGCGTGAATCAACTGTTCGGGACGCGGCGGGCATCCGGGCAAATAAACATCCACGGGGATCACCTGGTTCACGGGAACGAGAGCGTAATTATTGAACACGCCGGTCGAGGTGGCGCAGGCGCCCATCGAGATGACCCATTTGGGCTCGGGCATCTGCTGGTAAAGACGCCGGATCACGGGCGCCATCTTGTTGGCGACCCGGCCGGCGATGATCATCAGATCGGACTGGCGCGGCGAACCGCGAAATACCTCGGCGCCGAAGCGGGCGATATCGAACCGCGAGGCGCTCATGGACATCATTTCGATGGCGCAGCACGCCAGGCCAAACGACATGGGCCAGATGGAATTTTTCCGCCCCCAGTTGACGGCTTTGTCGAGCGTCGTCAAAATGATGCCCTCGGATGCCGCGGTGCGCTCCAGGTACTGGTCATCAATGCGCGCAAACAATTCCGGCGGACCGCTCGCCAGTGGACTTGCTGCCATGTATTTATTTTCTCACGACCCGCAGCAGGCTGCATAGCATCCATTGCTAGAATCGAAGTTGCACGCCTGTGATGCCATCCGCAACCTATGAGCAGGCGCTCGATCAAGCCGCTGAGCTTTGGGGAATCCAGCAGGAATACTGGGACATCTGGGGCAAACGTCATCTCACGCCTTCGCAGACGAAGAAGGCGATCCTGGAGTCCTTCGGGGTTCGTGCGGACAGCCGCGAAGCGATCGACCGCGCCATCGAAGAGCACGCACGCAACGAATGGTCGCGCCTTCTTCCTCCTTGCCTGGTGATCAGCGAAAACTCGCGCCCTAAGCAGGCCTGGGTCAACGTTCCGGACCGGCTCGAACACGTTCAGGCGTGCGTCAACGTACATCGCGAGGACGGGACTTGCGACACCTATCAACTGGCGCTCGATCAACTGCAGGCCACTGCCACGGCTGAGTTCGACGGCCACCGCTATGCGCGGAAGCCTTTCAACCTGCCCGAAGATCTGCCGTTGGGATATCACGACCTGCAAATCACGGTCGAAGGTTCGTCGGCTTCCATGCGCGTCATCGTGACGCCCGACCGCGCATATCTGCCAACCGGCCTTCGTGCCGCCGGGGTTGCATTCGGGCTGTATGGCGTTCGGTCCAAACGCAACTGGGGTTGCGGCGATTTTGACGATTTGAACGGCCTGATCGACTGGGTGGCGGACGAAGTGGGCGCAAGCTTCGTGGCCCTTAACCCGCTGCACGCCATTCACAACCGCCGTCCTTACAATACCAGCCCATACTTGCCTAATTCGGTGTTCTATCAGAACCATCTTTATCTGGACGTCGAAAGTATTCCGGATTTCAAAAGTTCGGCGCGCGCGCAGCGTCTCTGGTCCGATCCGGCCATTCAGGAAGAGATCCGCCAGCTCCGCGAGACGCCCTTCGTCGAATACGAGCGCGTGAATGCCATCAAACTGAAATTTCTGAAGCTTCTGTTTGTGGAGTTTCTGCGGGAATATCGCAGCGATTCCCCGCGTGCGCGTGAGTTCCGCAAATATATCGAGCGCGAAGGCGATCTGCTCGAACGCTACGCCGTTTTCTGCGCGCTCGACCAATGGATCCACCAGCGCAATCCCGATATCTGGGTCTGGACCGAGTGGCCCGAGCCCTATCGCCATCCGGAATCGAAAGAAACCGCCGAGTTCCGAAAAAAACATTGGCGCAGCGTTTTGTTTAACAAGTACCTGCAGTGGCAAATCGACCTGCAGCTCGACCGGGCGCAGCAGCACGCGCTCGCGAAAGGACTTTCCATCGGTTTGTATCACGATTTGGCGCTGGCGACCGATCGCTATGGTTCCGACCTCTGGGCGCATGGCTCTTTTTTCGCCACCGGCTGCCGTGTCGGTTCTCCGCCGGACGATTTTTCGCCCAAGGGCCAGGACTGGGCGTTTCCGCCGCCGAACGCGCAACGCCATCGCGAGTCCGGATACCGGC
Organism: Bryobacteraceae bacterium; assembly: GCA_035280425.1. Taxonomy (GTDB): domain Bacteria; phylum Acidobacteriota; class Terriglobia; order Bryobacterales; family Bryobacteraceae; genus QHXW01. The sequence continues at coordinate 226,943 of DATEFW010000025.1, forward strand.
TCTTTATCGAGTCGATCCGGAAAAATTGCCGTCGCGGCGGCGCGCTCCGCATCGACCACGTGATGCGCTTTTTCCGTCTGTACTGGATTCCCGATGCCGCCGACGCGACCCGCGGCGCGTATGTCCGCGATTACGCCGACGATCTGATCCGCATCGTGGCGCTGGAAAGCGTCCGCCAGCGCGTGGTTGTCGTCGGCGAAGATTTAGGCACGGTCGAGCCTAGCGTGCGCGAAACCCTGGCTCGCTTCGGCATCCTCAGCTACCGGCTGCTCTACTTCGAGAAAGACCAGCGCGGTGAATTTCGCAGTATGCACGAATATCCAGAACAGGCGCTGGTCTCGTCCACTACGCACGACCTCCCCACCCTTGCCGGATTCTGGACCAATGAGGACATCGAAGCTCGACACAAGGCCGGAATTTTCCCCAACGAAGCGAACTATCGGGAGAATCTGGAGGTTCGTATTTCGGAAAAACAGAAGATGCTGGACGTGCTTTACGGCGAAGGCCTGCTTCCCCCGGGTTTTCCGCGCTCGGCACATGAAATCCCCGAGTTGACGGGTGAGCTTCACAATGCCGTCATCGGCTTCCTGGCCTCTACTCCGTCCATGCTGTTGCTGATTAATCAGGAGGACCTGACCAAAGAGCCGGAGCAGCAGAATCTTCCCGGGACCACCTGGCAGTGCCCAAACTGGAGCCGAAAGATGCACTTTCGCCTGGATGAGCTGTATTCGCTTAAGCAGCCCATCGATTTCGTTCATATGTTTCGCCACTGGCTCGAACGAACCGGCCGGATTAACAAATGACTCCCTAACGCTGCAGCTCCCGAATGACTTTCGGATCGTCCATGCGCGGCGAAGGTTCAGGATCAAGCGGCTCCCGTGCCTTGGCCGGATCGAACAGCCGCGGATCGATTTGCAAGACCTGATACGGGCTGAAATCGGGCGTGCCGCCGAAACAGTCCGCCAGATCGGAAGCAGTGGCGTCGTACAGATTCAGCGGCGGAACGCCCAGCAGCCGGAATATCGTCTTTAACATTCCCGGAAAGCTGCTGTGGACGTGCGAGACGTAGTTTCGTTTCACGTAAGGACCCGCAACCAGCAGTACCGTCCGGTGAGAATCGATGTGATCGAGCCCGCCCTGCGCATCGTCTTCGGTAATGAAGACCGCCATGTCTTTCCACCACGGAGAGTGAGACAGAAACTCGACGATTCGGCCCAGCGCGTAATCGTTGTCCGCAACGAATGAAGCCTGGTAAGGATAGCCGTCCTGCGGCCGCACCTTGGCCATGTGGTCATTCGGCAAGTGAATAAAAATAAACTGCGGGAGCGGATCGCCGGTTTTCTCGTACTTCTCCTGAATCTCGTGGATGAACTGGTCCGCGCGGTATTGATCCGGAATGTTCATGTTGAAGCCCGGGTACTCGCGCGAAGTGTGATCGTAAAGCGGCGCCGGCATGGGGACGTTGGTAAGAAAACGGGCGCCAGAGGGCTTCTCACCCGGGTCTTCCACATTGCCGGCAAGCTCGAATCCTTCACCGAAGTTGCGGAATGAAACCGCGTGCCGTTTGAAATGGTGCCAGATCGTGCCGGCTTCCAACTGCTCATCGGGATGGACCGAGGAATTGCTTTCCGCGAACAGCAGGCGGCCGGGAGCTGAGGTTGGGAACCGGAAATCCTTTTCACCGGCGGAGGATGCCATGCGGGAACTCTCCGTCCAGACATCCGGGTAACTGTCGACCAGCCAGTGGTGGCCGTCTACACTCACTTCTGAATCCGCGTAGAAGTTATCGCTGAAGCTCCAGCGCCGCGCCATCGCGTGATGATTCGGCGTAACCGCGATGTCCTCGAGGCTCAGAATCCTCCTGCCGCCGTCCGCATCTCCGTGCATACCAAACCGCGCCAGAGCCGGCACGCCCGCCACCGGGCCAATGCCCGATTGCGCCAGGTCTCCGAAAACTTCATCGAACGTCCGGTTTTCTTTAACGATCAGCACCACGTGATGAACTTCGGGTGGCACGGGCAACGCCGCCAGAGGACGCGGCCGAAAGCCATTCGCGTCGATGACCAGGGTCGTGTCCGAGGCCAGCGTCGCCGCGTCCGGTACCGGAAAGATGGAAATTGTCCCCCTGTGCAGCACGTCGACGAAGGATTCGTTCGCCGCCTGGCGCCGGTAGAGATTAGGGCCGGTCCCATGTCCCTTGGCATTGGTAACGTAAACCGAGTCATGGTTGATCACCACGCGTGTCGGAAACCAGGCCACGGGGATGTGGCCAAGAACCCGCATCGTGTGCCCATCAACCACACCCACGGCGTTAATGCCGGCTTCGGCTACAAACAACCATCCGTGAGTCTCGTCGAACGCCATTCCCACCGGCATTACTCCGCGCAAATCTTCGAGGCCGGGGATTCGGATCGCCGCTTCGCCAACGATAGCCCGGGTCTTCGCGTCGATCGCGGTTACCGTGTCGTTGTGCGAGTTCGAAACAAAAATCCGATCTGCGGTGGCGAGAACACCGGACGGGCTGCTTCCGCCATCGCTTCCCGCGCCGAACGGTTTTCCGGTTCTGATGACCCCCTCCACACGCGGCGCTCCCGGGTCATCCACGTTGATCACGTAGAGCGAATTGGACTCCCGGACGTTCGGATCGCCCAAGCCGGCTACGTCCACCGGGCCCCGGCGCGTTTCGCGGCGCGCGCCACTCACAGCTTCAGCCGACGGAAATCCAAACGCCGGGAATGGCAGCCCGGTTTCCACGGCGTTTTTCAGGTCAGCCCCCAGCACGGCCTGATACTCGAACATGCCGATGTTTGTGACATAAACCGTGTGTTTATCCGGCGAAAGCGCGATGGCAAACGGCAGGCGCCCGACGCGAAGCGACGCCAGCAGCCGGCCCTTTCTGGTATCAATGACGACCAGGCGAAAGTTGGCCTGGTCCACGACGTAAAGCAGAGCCCTGGCGGGATCGAATATCAGATCACCCGTATAGCTATCAGAAAAACCCTGCTGATTGAGGTCGAAAGTCTTGTGGCGATTGCCCGTGGACAGATCCATCAGCGCGACTCGACCGGAGTTCCCTTCCGAAACATAGGCTGAATGATTGCCCACCATCGCGACCCCCATGAATACGCTGCGCCATTCGGCAGGTTCTTCATGATGGCTCTGCTTGTCTCCCTCCGTGGCGGCAGCTGCGGTGAAGTGGTGAGCAAGGAGGGTCCCCTTCTTGTCGCGCTCGAGAACGGTGACCGAAAAGCGCTCGGGACCGCTGTTCACGGAGACAACCGTTCGGCCGTCAGAACTAACCGCGAGTCCGAATGGGCCGGGCCCGGTCACAAACTGTCTACCCGCAGGCACAATGATCCGGCCCCCGGGCAAAATGCTAGGTGCACCGGGGCGCCGGATAGCGGGCCTGGTTCCAGCGGGAGCGGCGTAGTCGGCGGCGGCCAGTGGAACGCCGAGTGCTACTATCAGCCAACAAAAGAGACCCATGTTGCCCTCAATCGCACCTCCACAGCTTAACAGTAGAGCGTCAGAACGATGGGCGAACGTGCTTCGAGCTTGTAAAAAAGTCTCAAAGACCGAAAAATGGGCGAAATATATTGCACCCGTGACGCCCGCACAAGCGGAATACTAGGGTATTGACGAGTGCCCCGCCATTTGGCACGCCAGGTGCAACAGGCAAAATACAGAAAGAACTGTATAGCTCGTCACTGGCGCCGGAGCTTAAAATGGAGAAAGTTAACATGGCAACCAGCCCAACGACATACGCAATTCCACAAAGACTCGAAGACCCGCTTGCGCACCTCCCTTGCTCCAGCATCATCGAGTTCCGCAAAGGGCAAGTCATTTATAATCAGGACCAGCCTTCAACCAGCATTTTTCTCGTCATAGACGGCAAAGTGAAAGTTAGTCGGCTGGCCGATGACGGCCATCAGGTCGTCATGGACATATACCAGAAGGATGAGTTCTTTGGCGAATCAGCGTTTTTAAGCACCGCCAAGCGCGACGAACAGGCAATCGCGCTGGAGAACACGAAGGTGATGGCCTGGACGACAGCCGAAATCGAAGATCTGATGACCCGCCGGCCAAGGCTGGCAGTCGCTCTACTGCAGATTCTGGTGGGGCGATCCGTGGGATTTGCACATCGGATCGAGAGCTTCTCGGTAGACAACATTGCCCGTCGTTTGGCGCGCACTTTGGTGCGGTTTTCGGAACGTTTGGGTCAGAAATCAGAGGACGGCGCTGTGCAGATGATGCCGTTCACTCATGAGCTTTTGTCCCAATATGTGGGCACATCACGCGAGATCGTCACGCATTATATGAACGAGTTCCGCCGCCAGGGATATCTGCGCTACTCGCGCAAGGGTATTCTGCTCTACCGCGAGGCACTCAAAGATTGGCTGCGGCATCAGACTGCGTAGCATCAACGACGCGCAAACGCCCACCCCAAGCCGTCCCAGTTTATACTCTAGTTCGTGAACCTTCAACTGAATGGGCTGACGGCCCTGGTGACAGGCGCCTCTCGGGGCATCGGTGCGGCGACTGCTGTCGCTCTGGCGAAGGCCGGAGCCAGCCGCGTTGTGCTGCACTACAATTCTTACCGCGGCGGGGCTGAAGAGGCGCTTAGCTGCGTTAGAAAGTCCGGCGCCGACGGCGAACTGATTCAGGCGGATCTGGGCGAAGATGCCGGAATCCGGGCTTTTCTCGAGAAACTGGCCGGCACCGGGGCCGCGGTAGATATCCTGGTTAATAATGCCGGCTCGCTGGTCGAGCGCGCCAGGCTCGCCCAGTACACGCCGGAACTCTTTGACCGGGTGATCAATCTGAACGTCAAGAGCGCCTGGTTCATTGCTCAAGCCGTGGCCTCAGGCATGATCGAACGGCGCCGCGGCTTCATCGTCAACGTCGGCTCTATCGCTGCACGAAACGGTGGTGGCATCGGCGCCACGATCTATGCCGGCGCCAAGGCGGCAATTTCAGCGATTACCAAAGGACTCGCCAAGGAACTGGCGCCGCACGGAGTCCGTGTAAACGCGGTATCTCCCGGGACGGTAGATAACGACTTCCATGCCAGGTTTTCGACGCGGCAGATCCTGGATTCAGTGGTGGCGGCCACGCCGGCGGGAAAACTCGGCACCAACGAGGAAGTTGCCGACACGATCGTCTTCCTCTGCTCGGACGCCGCGCGTTTCATCTACGGTCAGACCATCGAGATTAACGGCGGCATGTTCATGGCGTAGTGAAGTTTACCCGTTGCGTCCGCGAGGCTCCCTGGCCATTTCCCATTTCCAAGGCGAAACTGCCGACCTGGCCGGGATCTCCGTTTACCGGGAAGAAGGCGTGAAGAGCAAAAACGCCACCCAGGTCGGATGCATTAAAGAATTCTGCAAATGAGTTCGAGGCATTCACGGTCATCGCGCCTGGATTCAGAAGGTTTCCACTCAGATCGTAGAACCGGAACGTCAGTTGCGAGGCCGTGCGTGTGTTGTCAAAGCCGTTGATGCGCAGGTCCAGGCCCGCAGAGGTGCGTTGGGCGGTGGTGGAATCGAGCGAGATAATTACCGGCGGAATCGTCAGGGTCGTATGGGCGGTTACATCGGAGTTGTCGAAAGTGACCGTGAAGATAATGTCGCCTGCAGTGGTCCCGGTCTGAAAACCAATGCTGTCCTGCCCGCCGAAATGTCCGACGGTGTCGCCCTGATTCACCGTGAACATCGCAGTCTTACCGCCGTTCGAAAGAAACTGGATGCCGCTGTCGTCAACCGCCGGAACGCTTGGATGAAAGTCGATCAGGACGTGGCCGGCGCCGCTGGCCTGCGAGGCCTGCGGCAGTCGCACGGTCAGTTGGCCCTGCTGGGCGCTTTGGACGGCAGGCAGGTTAATCGAAATTTCCGGCTGCGGAAACGGCGGGGCAAGCCCAACCCCAGTGAGCGAAAAGCGCCGCTGATCGATTTCGAGAGCCCCCTGCTGCGGCCCGTCACTCGTGGGGGTGAAATCGATTTCCATCGAAGCCGAAGCCCCTGGAGCGAGCAGCAGAGGCAGAGCGGGGCCTTTGAGCTGGAACGATGATCCGACCACGGCCATGTTCTGTACCGTCAGGGGATCACTCCCGGGATTCGAAAGCTTCAAGTGGCGGGCCGCTGTTGCACCTCGAACAATCCGGCCAAAATCGATGCTTGCATCGGCCAGCAGCGCCGGAGGCGCTCCGCTGCCATCATCAACGGAAACCTGCGCAGCGGCCAGAGCTGAGCCAAAGAAGATTACGGATACGCCGTCCGCAGTGAAATTAGCGCTGGAAGTCCCGGCGACGCTCGGTTGAAAACGAATTTGGAAATCCACTGCACTGCCGGCTGCGATGCTGGTCCCGACCGACGGCGGATTCAGAAAGGAAAAGTCAGCGACACCGGCGAGCGCAAAGACGGTAATATTAGCGGCCGATGAGCTGGTATTCCGCAGGCGGAACGACACGTCGCGATGATCGCCGAGCGAGAGCGTGCCGAAGCCGTATTGGCCGGGAACGGGAACCGCGGCGCCATTTTGCACGAGCAGGAGGCTGAACTGAGCCGGGAGGTAACACGCTGTAAAGCACGCGGTCACAAGAAGACGGCGGATCACTGGCTCACCTCTGCGAGTGGCAACTGGTAAAGTTTCAGCCCGCCGGGAGTGATATGAGCCAGCAAGGGAGGTTGATCGGCGGAATCAACCTGTACCCAGTCGTCTCCGCTGCGGTGCAAAGCTGGTGGAGATTTCCTGGCGGCGCCAAGTGGGACGCGATGCTCACCACCCGCCGTGGTTTGAACGATCAGCTCGCTCGGAGTAGCGAGCACTAGCGACGTGCGGACCAGTAGCAGCGAGTCCGGCTGGGCCGAGCGGCAGGCCGACTCGCCAATCGCGCCGCTCACCAGGGTCTCATGAGCAACGCGTCCCGAGTCGAGGTCAACGGTCAGCAGCCAGAGATCGTTTGTCCGGCACAATGCCACTTCCGTTTTGTGGAACGAAGATGCACCGAGAGCTATGACGGTTCCACCGAGAACATCGGAATCGAGCGGCACCCGGCGGTTTCCCTGCGGAAGCACTTTCCAAAGCTCGCCCGTGCTCGGGAAGAAAGACAAAGCCGGAGCCTGGGGATTACCCGCGTCGAGCACCGTGTTCTCCCCAGGTGCGGATGTGCGCCTGAGAGTCCTGCCGTTTCGGTCCAATTGCAGCAACTCTCCTCGGGTTTTCACCAGGCCGCCATTCCCGGCGAAAGACCACGTGGTCACATTCCCGGCGGCAACGTCACGCGAGACAAAATTTCCGGCTACACCGTAGACAAGGCGAAGGCGGTGATGCGGGTCCCGAGCCAATCCCACAAGTGGCAAGCCGAGGTTGGGCTGGGTGAATCCGGATGCAGTGCATAGGATGAAAAGAATAATTCCTCGGCGCATCAAGGTTTCCCTATGCTGATAGTAGGAGCGCCGATCGTGACGGCCGCAGCATTCGCGGTAGAGGCAGCGGCCACGCCATGCGCACCCGTGGCGAGCATTCCTGAGCCGAATAATCCGCCGGCTGCGCCCCCAGCGGCAAGCAGTCCTATCCAAATCCACTTCTTATGCGATCCGCTCCCGCTGGTGAGGCCGGCTGGAGAACCGGATCGCGGCGTCTTTTCGGTAAAAACGATGGTCGGTACCGCAGCCGTGCGAGAGCGCGCGGGCGCCTCACTCGTCGCCGGTTCGTTAGCGGGCTTCGAGGATCCTGGGACAGCAGGCGCCGCGTCTTTGAGAATGACCGGCTGCGGCCGCCGTTTGCCGGGCGAAACCTCTAACGGAGCCGTTCGTGACCGCGCTTGCGCCTGGGCCGGGGCTGAAGTCGTTGTGACAGCCGGCTTGGAGGGCGAAGCGGCAGTTTCGCCACTGTCTACCGCAGGCTGTTTTGGGGCCGCGGCAGCAAGTGCCCGGGCAGGTTCAGCGTTACCGATCAATTGCCGGGCGACAATCCCCGCGCGTGCCTGGTCCTTGGCGGCAGTGATCCGGATACTGAACGGCCCGGGCATCCGATTGAGCTGGATGGCGCGCAGAACGGCGCGCCCGCTGGAATCTGTGACTGCCAGATCGGTGCGCAAACCGTTCGTGAACAGCCCGCCGGGGCCTTCGGCAGGAGCCTGGAAGCTCACCCGCGCACCTTCGACAGGTTTTCCCGTTTCATCTGTGACCTCGACGGTAATCGGTTTGGCGGCGCGGGAACCCGCAGTATAAACGGCGCCATCGCCGGAAATCACAGTAATGTGCAGTCCGCTCTGCGCGAAGGCGAGCCCGGCAAAAACCAGCGACAGCGCCGCCATGAGAAACGTGCGTACGGTTCGAGAAGTTTCGGGCACCTGAGGTTTCCTGTCTTTAAGAACTGAGTGAATTCAGGCGGGAAAACTTCTCCGGCGAATCAATGAAATGCGACAGGAGTTGAAATACTAATTATGGTCGGACTGCGCCGGCCAGTCGCCAGCACCCCGCAACAGCACACAGGTCACATTGTCTGGACCGCCGGCATCCTTGGCGGCTTCGATCAGCAGGCGGCACTTGGATTCCAGTGTATCGTGGCCGGGTTTGTTGTTCCGCAAGACATTTTCGATTACATCCGGCTCGACGACGCCGTGAAGGCCATCGCTGCACAACAGCATGAGGGCGGAAGGCCGGAACGGCACCATGTAATAGTGGATCGACAGAGCGCCGCCCACACCGATGGCCATGGTCAGCACGTGCCGCATCGGATGATGGCGCAAGCTCTCCTCATCCAGCCCAAGCGGCCGGCCCACTTCATGGACCCAGGTCTGATCTTCCGTGATGACACGGAAGCCGTCATCGTCCAGCAGATACGCACGGCTGTCTCCCACGCTGGCGATGGCCAGCTCGCGGCCGGTTTCGAGCACCGCGACCAGCGTGGTGCCCATTCCTTCGAGTTGCGGATCGCTGTTGGAAGCCTCCAGGACGCGCCGGTTCGCTTCCTCGACCGCGCCCAGCAGAACCTGGGGATCCCGCTGCCACGCCTGGCGGACGATCTCGGCCACCGTATCGATCGCCATGCGCGACGCCATTTCGCCGGCCCGCGCACCGCCCATGCCGTCAGCCAGCAGGTACAGTCCGATCTCCGGCAGGACCAGGGCGCAGTCCTCATTGTTGGTGCGAACCCGTCCGACGTCGGATAAAGCGAAGGCCTCCAGCATGGTCATAGAGCCGGCTGTAGTCTCGATCTTGGCATAGAGCCGCCGTGCGGCGTGCCTGTTATTTTATCCGAGGCGGGGCGAAATAAATTACGTTGCATTTCGCGCGTTGATGCCAGAGTTGGTGGGTATTGTATTGAGTCGTGAATCGTGACGGGCAAGGGCCACCCCAAGAGCCGAATCGGACATGAAAAAGGGGATTGTAACATGGGCTGCGTTGATTCTTGCTAATGGAACTCCGGGCGGTGATGTGGACTCTATGGGATGTCTTCAGCCCTGCTGAATATTTCCCGAATCTGCTACCGGGTGTAGAGAGCTTGGTCGGTACCGGCTGCGTTTCCTTGAGCAGTCATGCAACTCTACTTAGGCGGCTGTTCTTTGGTCTGATCCTCAGGCAGGGGCTCCGGGGTATCGAATTTAATCTCCGCCTCGGCGGAGAACTTCCGGTACAGGCGGTATTCGGTGTCGTTTTTGGTGAGGTACTTATCATGCCGCATGCGCATTTCGGATTTAAGCGGCAGAAGAAACTCGCGGCCGGAGATGTTTACATAACCATAATCGAGCACCTGGCTCGCTCCCTGGACGGGGAAGGAGGGCGGAATCTCCGTGGCCTCCATGGTGATGCGCAAGACCGCGTGCGTGTTCTTATCGACGTAGATCAGCCCGCGGTAGCCGGTGATGATTCTCAGCGAGCGCTCCCACAGAATGCTCCACTGCGAATTGGCGCTCGAAACGCGATAGGAGAATACATACGTTCGGTTGCCGCGAAGCGTCGCCCAATGATCGAATTCAATCAGAGCGTCGGCCTTGCGGTCGAGCGTCTCCCGCAAGAGGCTGCCGAATTCCCCGGCGGCGCTGGCGCCGCTTAGCGCCTCGTACGGCAGATCGACGTATTGATTATTCACCATCACCAGCTTGTAATTTTCTTTTTGCTCGAAGTAGGTGAGGCGGGCAGTATATGAGTCCTCCGAATGCCACAACTCGAGACCCGAAGGATCGACGTACCGCCGTGTGACTTGCACGCAGATAAAATCGGGCAGCGATTTGGAATAATTCATCGCGTAATCGCGCATTTGGGAAATTACGGCCTGCTGTTCTTCGGGTGAAGGCGGAGGAATGACCGGAGGCGGAGGCTTTGGGGCCTTGGGCTGGGGTTTGGGGAGCGAAGCCGATTCGGCAGCAAGTTCGTTAAGAGCCTCAACGGTTTTGGGTCCGGCGCCTTCGCCCTGCAGTTCCTCGACAGTTCGCTCGTCCAGCCGCTCGGTCAGCTTCAGCTTGGCTACGTAACTTGCGACCTGCTTGTCCGGCTGTTTCAACTGGATGGCAGAACGAATGAACGAGAGAAGCTGATCGACTGTCAGAGCCTGCCCGGCCAAAGCGCAGGCCGCAATGAGAAATGCGCCTAGGACGAGACGGACCCGCATACCCTTTTATTTTCTCACGCGGCTATATTCCGGTTGATGACGCGGAAGCCCTCCCGGTTGCTCTGCCTCCAGGAATTGACCGGTTCCAGGCCACATCTTATAGCCGAAATACGTTATTCAAAACGTCCCGTCACAGGCGTCGGCCCTTCTTTTTCTTGACCTGGCCCGCGAGGGCCCGGTCAATGGCGTTGAGTGCGATAGGCGCCATGATCCGGTAGCCTTTTCCGTTGGGATGCAGCCCGTCGTCGGCCAAATCGGCCTGCAAATAACCGGCGGAATCCACCATCGAAGAAAAATAATCCACGTAAACGTAGCCTCGCTGCGAACAAAACTGCCGCAGCCACGCGTTCAGCGCCACGATAGTGGATGGCGGCCGGTTGCGCGTCATCTCAAAGCGCGGGTTGACGTTCTTGTGGTAATCGCTGACCGGCAGAATGGAGGCGAATAGCGGCCGAATCTGGTTGAAGTCGGCGAGATCGGCAATCATGACGAGATTGTTCTTTATGGCCGACACCGGCACGCCGCGGGCGATATCGTTGGTGCCCGCCAGCACGATTACGGCTTTCGGCTTTAAATCGATCACGTCCGCCATCATGCGGCCCAGCATCTCGCCGGTGATCTGGCCGCTGATGCCGCGATTCACAAAATCTTTGCCGCTGAAGTATTCTTCCAGATGCCAGCCGTCGGTGATCGAATCGCCGAGAAAGACGACGCGCGGATTCTGAGAAGAAGGCGGTCCCAGTTGCTTATCGGCCTCGGCATAGCGCTTCAGGTTGTCACGGTCGGCGTTGCGGATCTGAAGCTGCGTCCATTCAAGCAGAGCCTGAAAATCGACATCCATGCGCGCCATGGCGTCGCGAAGTTCGGCGAGTTGCTTAAGCCCCTGATCGGCGAAGGGATACTGCTTGGGCAGAGCATCGGCAAGGGCCAGGTAAGCACGCACGTTGGACATCAGAAGATTGATCTCGCCGGCATTCCGTGCGGAACTGGCATCGATGTTGGCCATGGCCTGGCGGACGTTTTCCATAAGCGGCGCCGCGGCCCGGAGCATGCCGGGCATCGCCAGCGTGGTCGATTCCATCAACTGCGAGATACGCCTCAAAAGCGCGACGGCATCGCGGTCAGGAAGTAACGCGCTGGCGGACGAGGCGTTTGTGCGAACCGGCTGGGCTTGGGGAAAAACGGTGGGTGCGGCTATGAGCGCCGCAACCAGTAATTGTGCGCACTTCATGTTTTCTCTTCCTTCTCCAATTGAGCGGTAATGGTCCCTATGGCGAACTGAAGGCGAACCTGGATCCGAATGGGCACCTTGCGCTGGTCGTCTGTAAGCCAAACGTACAGGTGACCGTCGCGTCTGTAGAGCACGTTATTGAACAGGTAGGCTTCGTACTTGACGGTTTTAAAAGTGCCGGCCGGCACTTTGATCTCTTCGCGCCGCTGCGCTTCGACCTTGGCCGACACACTTTTCTTGCCGTCGCTCACCGATACTTCGATCGAGTGTCCCGGATCCAGGTTGAGTGTGCGAAGAAAAAACAGGCTGCCGATCACGTCGTGCACGCATCGCGGAATCTCGGATTCCTTGGCCAGCGCGACATTGTGCTTCACCAGATCGCGCTCGAGATAATGCGCCTTTCTGGCGCCGGCATCATAGTGGACGGAGGTCTCACGCTGCCGGCTGCCTTCGTGCGCATTGAGGTGAGTATCCTGAGCGCAAAGATCGGGCGTTAGATCGGCAGTGTAATCGTCGAAGACCTTGTAGAGTTTGGAAACCAAGCCGGTGGATTCCAAATGCAATTTGACCTCCCAGCCTGGATGCGAGGGCTGTGAATTCAAGTTCCAGGTCAGTTTGGCTTTGCCGGCATCGATGAGTCTCCACTCGACGGTGTAATTGAGGCCCTCTTTGTGCGGGAGCACGCCGGCATTGTGCGCGGCGCTGGTTTGGAAGGACTGTGCCGGAATTGAAAGCAGCACTACCAGAGCCAGCGCGTGCCGGGTGTCTAACCGGGCAGGCATGAACTCGTCAGTGTACCGCAGCGGGGCAAGGACATCGGTGCCGCGGAGCCGAAAGTCAGCAGCATTTGGCCCGCAAATATCTGGCTCGCAGCCGTTGGTCGGAGAATTTGCGCCATTGTTCACCGGAATGCGCGACGTGATGGACGATGAGATAGCGCTGGTAGGCATTTTCGTCCGACAGCTCCCGCAGCAGGCCGATCCCAAGGCGCAGAAGCGTGCGCAGAAACCTCATACTTCCTCCGGCCTGAGGCGGGAAATTACGAAGGGCGCCTCCAACACTTGAGCCGAGCGTGTGCCGCGCAGGATCCCGGTCCAGATGCGCACGGAATCGGCCAGAATCACGGCGACTAATATCAGGAAGATTCCACAAACCGCGGCATCCAGGCGCGCGTTGAAAATCAACGTTCTGGTCTCTCCTACCTTAGCGGCGGCGACGGCTCCCGAAAGCAGAGCCCGTTCGAGCTGGTCCGCCTGCGCCAGAAAACCGATGCGGGGCACGGCCGAAAAAATCTTCTGCCAGGCAGCTGCGAACGTGACGATGACAAGCCAGGAGAGCGGAAGTCCAGTGATCCAGAGATAGCGCGCCCCATGCATCTTGACCAGAATGGTGGTAGCCACGCACAGAGCAATGGCAGCCAGCAGCTGGTTCGCGATACCGAACAGCGGCCAAAGGGAGTTGATGCCGCCCAGCGGATCGCGCACACCCTGGTAGAGAAAATAGCCCCATGCCAGGACGATGGCGCCCGAGGTCGCGATCACCCCCGGCATCCAGCTCGTACGGCCGAGCGACGGGTGCGCATGGCCGAGAAGATCCTGGAGCATGAAACGGCCGACACGCGTTCCGGCATCGATAATGGTCAGGATAAACAGCGCCTCAAACATGATGGCGAAGTGGTACCAGAAGCCGATCACCGCCTGGCCGCCGCCGGAGCGGGCGAAAATATGCGCCATGCCGAGCGCGAGCGATGGAGCGCCGCCCGTGCGGTAAAACAGCGTCTGCTCGCCGACGCCGCGGGCGAGATCCTGCATCTCGGACAAACCCACCGGAAAACCCCAGGAAGTGATCGTGGCCACCGCGGCCGCGGGCGTGGCGCCCACGATGCCCGCCGGAGAATTGACCGCGAAGTAGACGCCCGGGCGCATGACGCATGCGGCGATCATGGCCATTACCGCAACGAAGCTTTCGAGCAGCATCGAGCCATATCCCACCGGCCAGGTATGCCATTCTTTGGTGATCATTTTAGGCGTCGTGCCGGAAGAGATCAGTGAATGAAATCCAGAGACTGCGCCGCAGGCGATGGTAATGAAGCAGAACGGAAAGATTTTCCCGGCGAAGATCGGCCCGCTTCCATCGGTGAAGCGCGTGAAGGCCGGCAGTTCGAGTTCCGGCCGGACGAATAGGATGCCAACAGCCAGCAGAAATATGACTCCCAGCTTGACGAAGGTGCTCAAGTAATCGCGTGGCGCGAGCAGGAGCCAGACGGGCAGCGCGCTGGCCAGGAATCCGTAAATGATAATCGCGACCGCGAGCGCCACCGAAGAAAGTGTGAACACCGGCGCCCACGATGGCGACTGCGAGATCCACTGGCCGCCGAAAATACCGGCGATCACCAAAACAAAACCCAGAGCCGAACATTCCAGAACCTTGCCAGGCCGCCAGTAGCGCAGGTACAGGCCCATTACGATAGCGATGGGCATGGTAGCCGCGATGGTAAACGTTCCCCACGGACTGCCCGCCAGCGCATTCACGACGACCAGGGCAACGACGGCAAGCAGGATGATCATGATGAGCAGCACCGTCAGCAGCGCGACGAAGCCACCCAATTTGCCGATTTCCTCGCGCGCCATCTGGCCGAGCGATTTGCCATCGCGGCGCATGGAGGCGAACAGAATGACGAAATCCTGCACGGCGCCGCCGATGACCGCCCCGATAATGATCCACAACGTGCCCGGCAGATAGCCGAATTGCGCGGCCAGCACGGGTCCTACCAGGGGTCCTGGACCGGCAATGGCGGCGAAGTGGTGGCCGAACAAAATCCACTTATTGGTCGGCTCGAAGTCGTGGCCGTTGCGCAGCCGCTCCGCGGGTGTCGCGCGTTCGTTGTTGAGCGCCATCACGCGTGCGGCGATGAATTTAGCGTAGAAACGGAACCCGACGGCGTAAGTCGACGCCGCGGCCAGCACCAGCCAGATGCTGTTGATGTGCTCGCCGCGAGAAAGGGCGATGGCGCCAAGGCAAATTGCGGCGGCTACTGCGATCGCGGCCCAAAGGACATGGCCGAGAAGCTTTTTCATCGATCGCCGCCGAAGGTCAGAATTTCTTTAACCCCCGCAGCGTAGACTGCGTGTCACCACCGGTGCGGAGAGTGATCCACGCGATGGGATTCCAATTCTGGTCCATCGTGCCGATATAACGCGTATTATTGCGGCTGTCACCCATCAGAATCACCGTGTAGGCGCGCTGCGGATAGGACAGGCTGCGAAATTGAATGGCGCCGGTTTCGCTCTGCCAACGGTCTTCCGTGGGTGTGCCTAATTTGTGGATCACACCCCAGTAATCGTCCTCATGCGTAAGCTGGAGATAGAGCTGGTCGCGCGCCACATAGCTGCTGCGGGGGCGAAGCACTCCTTCCCGCAGAACATTCACGGCGACAAAGCTCGCCACCACGCCGACCAGCATGGTGAAACCCACCAGCTTTCCAATGCGCGTATCGGTGATCGACTCGGTTCGAATGCCGATCACCGGTGCAGGTGAATCCGTTGCCGGGACCGCGCTGCGTGGACGCTCCCCCACTGCCAGGGGCATCTCGATGACCCGCCTTTGGTGCGGCCACACGGCGCCGGCCTTATATTCGAGCTCCTTTGCGAGGCCCACAATCACGACCGGATCTTCAATCTGCGATACCTCCCCCATGAATCGCCGCGGGATCCAAAGCTCCAGCCCTGTACGCGAATTGACCACGAGAATTTCCGACCAAGTGCCGCGGCGAAGAAACCACTCGTTGGATTCGACATTAACGATGGGTGGATAGAAAGAGAATGGCCGGTTGCCGAGCTGCTCTAAAGCCGAAATCGGTGGCAGGGACATGCGCCGTTTTTATGATAGCTCAGTCGATCCCGAGCTTCGCCAGAAACGCAAGCATGTCGGTGGCGGCTACCGAAACGGTCTCCCGCATCGCGGCGGGCGTCTCCCGCTCATCGAACGCCTGGAATAACGCCAACTTTGCGACAGCATACCGCTCGGTGGCGCTCAAATCTCTGCCGCGCTGATTCCGCCAGCTGGCGAGCGCTTCATCGGTAATCGAAACGGCTACCGGCGAAGACGTCTTGCGGTCGGCGGAAACATCGAAGACAAAATCTGTTCCCCGCCCGGAGTTTGAAGGACGATGACCTTGGTAGTAATACTGGTATACGTAACCGCTTTGCGCGGAGTAAGTCTTTTGCCGACGCACTGCCGGTGCTCCAGTGAGCGGTGGTGACTTCCGGCGAAACCAGCTTGAAAACATTAAAAACTTTGTGCCCAACCGTACCATTATCCTAGAAGATTTTCTATATTGACAACGACCAGGACCGGGCGCAGAATTTAGTCAAAGGAACCGGTAGTATGGTTTCTTGAGAGAGCATCGAGGCCGCTTGCAGTTTGGCGGCGGAGGTGAAGAAATAGAACCGGGCAAGGATGAGGGCGGTCGCGCCTGATTCTCCGGGGCAGGCAGTACGAAGAGTGACGAACGATCGGATGAGCGTGGCGTGTAGGTGATTCGCCCGCAGATTGCGCTCTTGCGCAGAACCGATGATCGGCAACGACATTCTTCCAGCTCCGAGGAGTTGAGGTTGTCGGCCGCCCTTTTTCCATTTCTCATTTCCTTCCGCGCGGTTTGTTCCCGCCTGTAAGCCGTGTGATACTGGAGAAAGTTTTTTTCGCCACTTATGCCGTTTCAGGAAATTATCACGGCGCACAGTCCGGATTCGGACGATGCGTTCATGTTTTATGGCCTCGCGACGAAGAAGGTGCGGTCTTCTTCGGTGGCTTTCAAGCACGTTCTGGAAGACATCGAATCCCTTAACCAGAAAGCAGTAGAGGGCCGCTATCACCTGACGGCCATCTCCTATCACGCATATCCACACGTAGCCGATAAGTACGTCCTGATGGCAAGCGGCTCGAGCATTGGCGACGGCTATGGGCCGATGCTGGTGGCCACACGCCCGGTGGACCCGGAAGAGATTCGCGGCAAACGGATCGCCATCCCGGGAAAGCTCACCAGTGCGTACCTGGCGCTGAAACTTTATGAGCCGGACTTCGAAGAAGTCGTCACGCCATTCGACAAGATTCTCGACGTCGTGAGCGAACGCTCGGTGGATCTTGGCCTCATTATTCACGAGGCGCAATTGACTTATCACCGTGCCGGCTTTCATCGCGTTCTCGACCTGGGCAACTGGTGGAAGACGATGTACGATCTTCCGCTTCCGCTGGGAGCCAACGCCCTTCTCCGTTCCCTGCCCGCAGACGTGCAGGCCGAATGCTGCCGCCTGATGCGCGAAAGCATTCAATATTCGCTCGATCATCGCGACGAGGCGCTGGCTTACGCGCTGCAGTTTGCCCGCGACATGGACGCGCGATTGGCCGACAAATTCGTCGGCATGTACGTGAACCATTACACGGTCGACTGCGGGGATACCGTGCCGAAGGCCGCCCAGAAATTGCTCGATATGGGGCATGAAGCGGGCCTGATTCCAAATCGCATCGAAGTTGAGTTTGTCCGGTAGGGCACGTTCGCCCATCCGCGCCCGTGTTAATTTAAGAACATGGGTCGTGTTTTTATCCTCACAGGCGCCATTGCATTCGTAATTTTCACGGCTTCTGCCCAGGAGGCTCTTCGCGCGAAAGACGTTCGAAACCTCGCAAAACAGGGGTCGTCGGCTCTTCCCCGTCTTCAGCAAATTCTGCGAAATCCGGATCTCGACATTCGAATTGAAGCCGTGAAAGCCATCACCGAAATCGGCACCCAGGGCAGCCTGGCGCCGCTGATTCAAGCGACCGCCGATAATGACCCCGAAGTGCAGATTCGGGCTACCGACGGGCTCGTCAATTTCTACTTGCCTGGGTACGTGCAGAACGGCTTTGGCGCTTCGATCAAGCGCGTCGGCACCAGCATCAAGGGACACTTCACCGACACCAACGACCAGGTAATCGATCCCTTTGTCACCGTGCGGCCGGACGTGATCCAGGCACTCGCGATCTTAGTGCGGAGCGGCGGGAGCATGGACGCGCGAGCGAACGGCGCACGAGCGCTCGGGATTCTGCGTGCCAGACCGGCGGTTCCGGATCTGGTAGCGGCGCTGCGCTCCAAAGATACCGAAGTGATTTATGAATCGCTAAACGCCCTGCAGAAGATCCGGGACGAATCGGCCGCTTCGGGTGTGGCCTTTCTGCTGCATGATCTCGACCAGAAGGTGCAGATTACCGCTATTGAGACGGTAGGCCTGCTGCAGAACAAGTCCTCGGTGCCGGAGCTGCTTGGCGTGCTCGAGCACTCCCGCAATACGAAAGTAAAACGCGCGGCGCTGACTTCGCTGGCCATGCTCCCGGACGAGCAGAGCCGCCAGGTTTACACGAGGTATCTGCACGATAAAGATGAAGACCTGCGGGCCGCCGCGGCTGAGGGTTTCGCGCGGCTAAAAAACCCGGCGGATTTGCCCGTGCTCGAAAAAGCGTTCGAGGAAGAGGGGAAAACGCCCCCCCGGCTCGCGCTGGCCTTCGCGCAGGTAATGCTAGGGAAAACCGGGATTTCCGAATTCAGCCCGTTTCAGTTATTGATCAATACTTTGGATTCAGCTTCCTGGCGTGGCGTGGCGTACGCTTACTTGATCGAACTGGCTCGCAATCCGGCGCTGCGCCCCCCGCTATATCACGCGCTAGACAACGGCACGAAGGACGAAAAGGTGTATTTGGCGCGCGTCCTGGCCCACAGCGGCGGCAAGGATTCGGTGCCTTATCTGGAAAAGCTGAGCCACGATGGCGACGACCAGGTAGCCGAGGAAGGATTGCGGGCCTTGCGCACGCTAAAGGCCCGTCTATAAGAACTACTTGGCTTTCTTCTGCTTCTGCTGGCCGACGCGCACTTTGAAGTGCAGGACTTTGGATTCCTGGAACGCCTTGTGATCGTGGCGCGCCACGACATCGGCCAGGTACTTATCCACTTCCGCTTCGCGCGGCAAAACGGCCATCACGGTGAAGTTTTCGTTGCAGGTCGGGCAGAAGGGTCGAAACCGCTTCACATTGGGAATTGCCATACGGTTTTATTTTATCAGAGAGCCGGCTCATCCAGCCTGCGGAAGCAGGATTATCAATTCGAGCTGCGCATTCGGGAAATCGCCGGGAACGTACGCCGCGAGATTGCGGGCTCGTGTAATGGCCTCCCACGCAAGTCCCGTCTGGGTCATGCTGAAATACTGAAAATTGAGCTTCATGGGGATCGAGCTCGGGGGTGTCGCGATGTGCGTCAAGGGCACTCCGGGCAGCGCCTGCCGGACCAGGTGCTCAATGTGGTTTGCCGAACAGACCTTAATCAGATGAGGGGTCTTGTTAATCAGGTCTGCCTGATTCATCTCGGCGTTCACCGCCAGATACATCCTGGTGTTTTGCAGATATTTATCCTGGTCGATCGAAGTGGCGTAAATTGCTGCTTGCACGAGCTTGAGCGGCAGCGAAACAAAATTGCTCGGCACCACGGTTTCGAGCAGCAGCCGTAGCTTTTCGTCGAGGTCGGTGAAGCATCCACCAAGATCTTCATGATCGTAAAGCGGCAGATCGCGCGGATGGATTTTCAGGGAAAAAGTCGTCAGCGCACCGGCCAGCGACAACATGGCGGAGTACAGCTCCTCGGGATGGCCGCCGCGCGTTTCAAACAAATGCCGCAAAATCGGGAAATAGGTATTAATCGTGTAAAGTAGCCAAAAATTGGCGATGTCCGCGGTAGTGAAATCGGCCAGACTCTGGTTTTTCTGGCGCCGGCCGCCTGCCAGAACGCTGCTGCGGGCCGAGAGGATCTCCACCAGGCGCCGCGCAATCGAGACCAGGTACTCGCTGGCGGTGATATCCAAAACAGGCGGCACAAAGCGAGGATCGAGCTGGAACGTGCCGGCGGGCGTTCGCTTCACAACGGCCACGCGTAGCGAGGAACTGCCGTCCCGGCTTTCCCCCTCGACCAGCAGGCGAAAATTCTTGCGGGCTACCTGGACCGGCTTTTCCGACATCCCGGTGTTCTCGTCTTTGAATGTTTCCACTTCCGCGCGATATCGCGTGTCGGCGTTGCGAAGCGGAGCCGAGATGTTCAAACCGCGCTCGCGGTACTGCGGAATCGCGAGATAGACGGCCAGCTCGCCGGAATCGTCGGGAAACAGGTCCGCGAGCGGCTTGGGTTCGGGCGCCGGATCGGAATTGGGTATATCGAACAACAGGCCGTCCGGGAAAATGCCTGAAGCGATCGATAGGGAGAACGTCCCGGCGGCAAGCAACTCCTGGTTGATCTGAAACCGGCGCAGACCCCAAGGCCGGAACGAGAGCGCCTCGAGTTCGAAATGCAACACGTTTTCGAGAAACCGGTCCTGGATCTGCAGGTGCTGTGGCGTCAGAAAGGTGCCCTTGGTCCATATCACGGGCTCCAGACGTTTCATGCACTCCAAGTTAACAGGCCGGGGTGCCAAAACCAAGTCCCGGAGTAAATGGCTTTCCGCCGGCGCGTTCGGAGTACAATGTAGCCCCAGGGAGGCCATTATGACCGACACGCGACGCGACTTTTTCCGTTTGGCTGCCTTGCCGGTCGCCTGGCAGGCCTTTGAGACACGGCTCAAGGCGGCAGCGGCATCGCGGCTCCCGGATGGCACTAGCGAAGCTTATTGGCAGATGGTGAAACGCCAGTATCCGCTTGAAGACGGCCTCATTTACCTCAACGCCGCGAACGTCTGTCCCGCGTCGCGGCTGGTCCTCGACCGGCACGTGGAATATTTACGGGATTTTCACGCGAATCCGTCGTTTCAAAACCGGGACAAATACACAGCCATGCGCGAATCGCTGCGCGGCAAGGTGGCGCGTATGCTGCGCGTTTCACCGGACGAAATCGCGGTCACGCGCAACACCAGCGAAGGCAGCAACATCATCGTCAAGGGCGTGGATTTGAAGCCCGGCGATGAAGTGCTGATCACCGATCACAACCATCCGTCGAACAACGACTCCTGGCGGGTGCGGGCGCGCCGCGACGGGTTCACGGTGAAATCGCTTCCCGTGGCGATTCCCGCTCATAGCGCGGACCAGCTCGTTGCCGATTTTGAGCGGGCCATTACCCCGCGCACGCGCGTGATCGCCATGACGCACGTGACCAGTACCACGGGCATCCGGTATCCGGCCCGGGAAATCGCGGCGCTCGCACGCAAGCACGATATCTTTGTCCACCTCGACGGCGCACAGACTTTCGGCGCGCTCGATGTCAATTTGAGCGAAATCGGCTGCGATTCCTACTCCGCGAGTGCGCATAAATGGCTGATGGGCCCGCTCGAAAACGGGATTCTGTGGGTTCGGGAGGAGCGCATTCCGCAGATCTGGCCGTCGATCGTGACTGCCGGATGGTCCGATCACCTGAAAGGCGCACGCAAGTTCGAGGTTTTCGGCCAGCGTGACGATCCGCGGGTGGTGGCGCTAGAAGCCGCGGTCGATTTCATCAACATGATCGGTATGCCGGCGGTCGAGGCGCGTGTCGAGGCACTGGCCACGCGGGCCAAAGCGCAGTTGCATGAGATTGCATCGGTCGAGCTCAAGACCAATCTCGAGCCCCAGCTTTCCGGAGGTGTAATCAAGTTCCGGTTGAAGAATGTACCGACCAAGCGCGCTTACGACCTGCTCTGGGAAAAATACCGGCTGGCGATCGCCATGACGCCTTCGGGGGATTCCGAGGGGCTTCGTTTCTCGCCGCAGATTTACAACTCGATGGACGAGCTGGACCGAGCCGTAGCGGCGGTGAAACAGATCGCCGGTTAACCAACGTCGTATTCGACATGCTGTGATCGGCCACGCCGGCGGGTGCGGCAACCCCGGTGCAGTATGATCGCCGGTATGAAGTTCCACACCGAGCACCTCACATTCCACACCAAAAAACACCGCGAATACATCAACATCACTCCGGAGGTTGAAAGGATTCTAGCGGCCAGCGGCATTCATGAGGGAATGATCCTGGTATCTGCCATGCACATTACGGCGGGCGTTTGGGTCAACGATGCCGAAGACGGCCTGATCGCCGATATCGATGAATGGCTGGAAAAGCTGGCGCCGTTTCGACGGGATTACCGGCACCACCGGACCGGCGAAACCAATGGCGATTCGCACTTGAAAAGCCTGCTGGTGCATCACCAGGTGATTGTGCCGGTGACCGGCGGGAAGCTGGATTTCGGTCCGTGGCAGCAGATTTATTACGCAGAATTCGACGGCCAGAGGTCCAAGCGCGTCGTCATTAAAGTGATGGGCGAATGAGAATCTTAGTGCCGTGCTCTGGAGGAGTGTTTATGCGCCAACTCGTTTGTGTTCTTGCGTCGGCGGCGGTGCTCGCGGCGGCGGAAATCCCGGTCCGCGAGGTGGTCTTGTTCAAACACGGCGTCGGCTTTTTCGCGCGCTCCGGGCAACTCGGTCCGGGCGAAACCGCGCGGCTGGATTTCAAAGCGGACGAGATGAACGATGTCCTGAAGTCATTGACTCTGGAAGAAAAGGGAGGCGGCCAAATTTTAGGCCTGCGGTACGATTCGAGCGAGCCGCTGGGCACAAAGCTGGAGCAATTTCCATTTCGCATCGGCGACCAACAGCCTCTAAGCGCCGTACTTGACCAACTGAAAGGCGCACGGATTGAGCTGAAGTTCGGTTCCGAAACCATAACGGGAGCCATTGTGGGCGCCCGCCGCGTGCCGGCTTCCATGAATCAGCCGGAACACGAGCAGATCACGCTGCTGATGGACTCAGGCGAAGTCAGGAATTTCGATCTTGGAGCTGTTGCCGGTATCCGGTTTTCCGATCCCGTGCTGCAGACGCAGCTCAAGGATTACCTGTCGACGATTGCGCAATCCCGCTCGAAAGACAAACGGAGCGTCTATATCGATTCCACCGATTCCAAAGCGCGCGAGATTACCGCCAGCTACATGATTCCGATGCCGGTATGGAAATCGAGTTACCGGCTGATTTTCGGGGATCGCGCCCAGCCGACGCTCGAAGGATGGGCAATCGTGGACAACACAACCGGCGACGACTGGACCAACGTGCGGCTGGCACTGATTTCGGGCCGGCCGATATCGTTCGTCAGCCGGCTCTACGAACCACGCTACATAAGCCGCCCTGAAGCGGAGCTGCCGGAGGAGCGCGCACAGGGGCCGGTGGTGGATACAGGGGCGTTGGACGAGGAGAAGAAAGAGGCCGGAGCCGCCGGGGGAATCGCGGCAGGCGGCTTGTTAGGAAACAGACTCGCGCGGGCGAAATCCATGGCGATGCAAGCGCCGGTACCGGCTCCGCCACCGCCGATGAGCGTTGCCCCGAGTTCGATCGCCGCCACGATGGAAGCACGCGAGCTTGGCGAGCTGTTCGAATACAGGATTGCCACTCCAGTAACGATTCGCAAGAGCGAATCGGCCATGCTGCCGTTTCTCGCCGATAAAATTACGGCGCGCCAGCTTCTGATTTATTCCGATGCGAGCTCGGCGCATCCGTTCAACGCCGCCGAGATCGTCAACTCCACGGGTAAAACGCTCGATGGAGGGCCGATCACGGTCTTCGATGCTGGCGCTTATGCCGGCGAAGCTTTGATGGAAACCGTAAAGACCGGGGACAAGCGGCTCTTGAGCTATGCGATCGATCTGGGCACGCGGATTACGACGCAGTTCGATTCCAAAGGAGACATCGTGAGGGAAATCCACCTGCGGCGAGGCGTGCTCACGGCCCGTACGGCTTTGGTGGAAACCAAAACTTACACCATAAAGAATGTGGATCAGAAACCGAAGACGCTGATTATCGAGCATCCAGCGCGCCCGCAGTACACGCTGCTGGATCGCAAGCCGGCGGAAAAAACCGCGGATGCGTATCGCTTCGAAGTGAGGCTTGCGGCCGGCGCCACAGAAAAATTCCCCGTAACCGAAGAGCGGGTTTTTGATAACTCGGTCTCGGTAAGCAGCCTGACTCCCGATGTGCTGATCACCTACATCCAGAACAAGAACCTGAGCGACGCCGCACGCAGGCAGTTAAGCGACCTCGTCAGCCGGAAGCGGCAGATTGCCGATGCCGACGCGAATGTGCGCCGAACCGAAGCCCAGGTCAATGCCATCGTTCGCGACCAGGACCGGATACGGCAAAATATCAACAGCCTGAATCATGTGGGCGGCCAGCAGGAGCAGGTGCAAAAATACGCGCGCCAGCTTGCCGAACAGGAAGGCCAGCTCGCCACGCTGCGCGACCGGCAGTCGGAACTCGAGCGCCGGCGAGCCGCGCTACAATCGGAACTCGATTCGCTGATTGAAAAAATGGAGTTCTGAATCCACGGCCCGGGCAGATGAAGATTGATTCGGCAGCCAGCGCGACATTGAGAAGGAGCGTTTCCTGGAAAAGCTCGCGCTGATCGGTTACGGCCATGTGGGGCGGTCGCTGGCCGCGCTCCTGGACCGAAAAAAATCAGAATTTCCTTTCAGGATTACCGGCATTCAAACAGCCCGCCACGGGACCGCGATTGATCCGCGCGGGCTACCGCCGGAGCCTGCATTCGGGCCGTCGAAGCCAGTCGACGAGTTCCTGGATGCGTCGGGCGCGGACATTGCTGTCGAATTGTCCACGCTGAACCCTGTAACGGGCGAGCCGGCTATCGGGCACATCCGCGCGGCGTTCGCGCGTGGAATGCATGTGGTCACCGCGAACAAGGGGCCGATAGCGCACGCTTACCAGGACCTGCGCGACGAGGCCGCGCGGCGCGGCGTGAAATTCCGGTTCGAAGCGACGGTTATGGATGGCGCTCCAGTATTCAATCAGGTCCGCAACAACCTGCCGGGCGTGAAGATTCTCGGGTTCACAGGCGCGCTCAATTCGACATCGAAAATCGTCATCGAAACGATGGAGCAAGGCGGCACATTTGAGGAGGGCCTGGAATCTGCAAGGAGCATGGGGATTGCCGAAGCCGATGCCAGTTACGACGTGGAGGGCTGGGATTCCGCGGCGAAAACCGCTGCGCTGGCCAACGTGCTGATGGACGCCCGAACTACGCCGCAATCGATCCCTACGCGTGGCATTACGCGGCTCACTACCGAACGCATGCGGGAGCTCAACCGCGACGCGAAGACGGTGCGACTGGTAAGCCGTGCTAAATGGACTAAAGACGGCATCTCGATGCGCGTTCGGGGCGAAGTGCTGGACAAAAGCGACCTGCTGGCTTGCGTGCACGGCACCTCGAATGTGCTCTTGCTGCACACCGATCTGATGGGCACCATCGGAATCGTCTCAATTTCACCGGCCGTCGAGCAAACAGCTTACGGCGTGTTCAGCGACCTGCTGGATATTTTGCGCCGGCAGTAGACAGCCCGCTGCGCCTATCCTACCCTGACTAGGTGAAGCTGCTCACCTTTCTCTATCGCGGCCGGACCCACGCCGGTGTACTGACAAATCAGGGCGTGGCACCCGTCGAGGAGATCAACGCCAAGCACGGAACGCGGGTGCCGAACGACCTGCTGGAAATCATCCGGACGGGAGCCGTGATCTTCGCCGATGGCGTGAAAACCATTCCGCTCACCGAAGTGAAGCTGCGCCTTCCGTATGCCGTGCCGCCGAAAATCTGGTGTATCGGTCTCAACTACCGCTCGCATGCCGAAGATATCCAGGCCGTCCAGCCGGAAGAACCGGGGAGTTTCATGAAGCCCGCGTCATGTATGTTCGAGCCGGGTGAAAACATTGTGCTTCCGCCGCCCGAACTGTCGAGCGACGTCGATGCCGAGGGCGAACTGGGCGTCATCATCGGCCGCCAATGCCGCTTCGTTCAGGCCGATTCAGTCCGCGAAGTCATCTTCGGCTACACCACGACGCTGGACCTGACGGCGCTCGACGTGCTCCGGAAAAATCCACGTTATCTGACGCGCGCCAAGAGCTTCGATACCTTCTTCAGTTTCGGCCCGGTGGTTGTAACCGCAGATGAGATTCCGGACGTAAACGCCATCGAAGTGATCACCGAGCATAATGATTCGGTTTGCTCGCGCGATTTCGTACGTAATATGCGAACGCCTCCGTTCGAGCTCGTGCGTTTTCACAGCGATTATATGACGCTCTATCCCGGCGACCTCATCTCAACCGGGTGTCCCAAGGGCGCGCGAATTCAGGCCGGTGACCGTGTCCGCGCGCGTATCAACGGCATTGGAACGCTTGAAGCGCGCGTTACTGCGCACACGCGAAAATGCTAGACTGAACGTGTGCGCGGCGGCATCAAGCGATTCATTCTCTGGGATTACCGGCGAGCTTCCGTACAGTACGACGTCATGGTCGGACTAATACTAGTCTTCATTTTTCTAACGCCGCGGACGTGGTTTCGCGACCAGCCGCGTACTCCCGTGGCCAGCCACGTGGCATTGCTCGGCGCGGGGCGCAGCAGCAGCGTTTTCTGGATCGAGCCCGAGCTGCTTGCGGGTGTGCCTGAAGATCAGCGCGTGACGCGGTTGACCCATATTCTGAAGAGCCGGACCGGCAAAACACAGGTCATTACCCGTGTGGAGCCGATCGTCGACTCTGAGAAGGAAATCAAGGGCTACATGGCATTTGCCAAGCCTTGAACGGTTCTTTCGTACCCCGTTTACGACTCGTTTGCGTATCTTAAACAGGAGACTTATGGGTCTACGAGCGGCCATCGCAGTATCGCTCGCGTTTAACTTTTCCGTACTGGTCCACGCCGAAACCGAGGCGCTATCAAGCCTGCTGGCGCGCATGGATCAAACCGCGGCTTCATTTCGCACCCTTTCCGCCGACGTCCGCTGGGTGGCCCATACCGCGGTGATCAATGAAGACACTGTGGACACGGGTAGCATGTTTCTGAAGCGTTCCAAACGCGACATGCGGATGCGTGTAGAGTTTAATGAGCCCGACCGGAAATCCGTCGCACTGCACGAGTCGAAACTCGAAATTTACTACCCCAAAATCCAAAGTGTCGATGAGTACGACATCGGCAATCACCGTGATCTGCTGGAGGTGTTTCTGGTGGTGGGATTCGGCACATCGGGGAAGGAGCTGTCCGCAACATTTAACGTAAAAGTGCTGGGCCAGGAGGAAATCGGCGGGCAGCAAACCACGTTACTGGAGTTAATTCCCAAGTCGCCGCAGATATTGAGGAATTTAAAGAGGCTGGACTTATGGATGTCCTCGGAACTGTATCCGGTTCAACAGAAATTCTACCTTCCTGGTGGAGATTACAAGCTGGTCACGTATACTAGTGTAAAGATGAACCTTCCTCTGTCCGACGCGGACTTGAAACTAAAGCTGCCGAAGGACGTCAAGCGCGTTTTTCCGCAAAAGTAATCCACCTGTACTGCATGAAAAAATCGAAGACCACCTCGAGACTGCAATTTTTAGATTGGCTGCGCGGCTTCGGCGCGGTCATTATGCTGCAGGGCCACACCTATCACTCGTTGTTGCGCCAGGACCTGAGGACCTCGAGCACCTTCGTTTTGTCCGATTTTTTGGGTGGCCTGCCGTCGGCTGTTTTTCTGTTTCTGACCGGAGTTACGTTAGCGTTTTTGATGGACAGCCGCGAACGGCACGGTGTCGGCGCTGCCGGGCGGTGGTGGTCAGCCCTTCGGCGCGCCGGTTATATCCTCGGCCTGGCGTTTCTTTTCCGGCTGCAACTCTGGCTGTTTGCCTGGCCGGGGAGCGCGTGGACCGACCTGCTGCGCGTGGATGTGCTCAATTGCATGGGGCTGGCGCTGGCCACGTTATCGGTCATGGCGGTGTTTACCACGCTCGAGCGGATTCGTTTCTGTGCGCTACTAGGCGTCGCGATCGCCTCTGCTTCGCCTTTGGTGTCGCAGATCGATTGGTCCGGTGCGCCCGCGCTGGTCAAAGAATATATCGCCCCCGATTACGTTTCGTTCGGCTTTTTCCCCTGGGCAGCGTTCGTTGCATTCGGTCTGAGCGCAGGAAGCTTGATCCGTGTACTCACTCATGAACAGCTCGAGCGCGCCATGCAATGGTGCGCACTGGCTGGATGCGTCCTCATTGTGGCGTCCCAGCACTTATCGGACCTGCCGTCGCTCTACGGAAAGTCAGAATTCTGGCTGAACAGTCCGTTTTTGATTCTCATCAAGCTTGGTGTGATTTTGCTGTTGCTGGCTTTTGCGTTTCTCTGGACCAAACATGCGCCGGAACGATGGAGCTGGGTCCGCCAATTGGGCACAACATCGCTATTGGTCTACTGGGTTCACATCGAGTTAGTGTACGGCAGATGGCTCAGCGCCTGGCACTCGAATCTCACGATTGGAGAATCGACCGCGGCGGCAGCGGGCATGATCGGAATCATGGTGTTGCTCTCGGCGGCACGGACGAATTATCGCCGGTGGCTGGGATCCTTCAGTAACTTCTGGAGGCCGCAACCGTTGCCCTCCCGTGTGCCGGGAGATTAAACGCCTCTTTATTTCCGTTGCGATGTGCGCACAATGATGTGGAGTGCGTGGTCGCCGTCTTCGGCTGCAGAATACCGCACCGTCACCCGAGCTTTTACTCGCAGCTTCCCTTCCACGCGCGTTTTCTGGTCAATGAGAAAGGTGCGCTCTGAGTTTTTCCCAAGCACACTTTTGAATACCGTAATTTTGTCATCCGATAGCGCCGTGATGGTTCCGGAAAAAAATTCGCTGCGCGGCTGTTCAGTGGGTGTTGCGGTTTGAGCGCGCACGGACACGGGAGAGACAGGCGAGAGAATCAGGAGCAAGGCGCCTGTAAGGAGAGACTGCACTTCTACAGCTTATTCCAAACAGACGAATCGGCAACAGAACAGGGAATTAAAGTTCGTTCATCCCTGAAGCCACCGGAACGCCCGCGATTAAGGCCGCTGGTTCGACCGGCAGAAAAATCCTGAAGCGCGTCCCCTTCCCCGGTGTGCTCTCGACGTTTATGGTTCCACCGTGCGCCTTGACGATCCAGGCCACAAAGCTCAATCCCAGCCCCAGTCCGCGCTCCGGGCCGGCGTATTCCCCCCCTGGCACTCGATAAAAACGGTCGAAGATGTGCGGTAGGTGGTCCGGCGCGATTCCGCAACCCGTATCCTCGACGATCAGTTCGATGCCGTTCTCGACACGGGCCAGCCGTACCCAAACTTGTCCTCCTGCCGGCGTAAATTTCATGGCGTTGGAAAGCAGGTTGGAAACCATCCGCTCGATCTGAATCCGGTCGAGATCCGCAACGCAATCCGGCGGCACTTCAACCGATAGCCGAACCTGCGCTTCTTCATATGGAATCTGGAACTGATCCACCACATCCGCCACCAGTTTTGAAAGATCAAGGTGGGATTTCTGTAAGGCAAGCTGCCCGGACTCCGCTTGCGAGAGCAGCAGAAGGGCCCTCACGATCTGCGAAAGCCGCTCGATATCCTGGAGGGCGTTGAGCATGGCTTCGCGGTACTGCTCCGTCCCCGTCGCAGTGAAAAGTGCAACTTCAAGCTGGCCGCGAATCGCGGTGATGGGGGTCCGGAGCTCGTGCGAAACGTCGGTTGAAAACTGGCGAATCTGGTTGAAAGAGGTTTCCAGCCTTCCGATCATGCGGTTAAAGGTTTCGATCAGATAATCCAATTCGTCGTGCGCGCCGCGAGACGGAATGCGTAGGCTGAGATTCGAGCCGGAGATGCGCTGGGCTGCCTGAGCCACTTCGAGCACCGGTGTCAGGGCTCGCGCCGCCAGGTACCAGCCCAGCAGGCAGCCGCTCAGAATCACGAGCGGGATCAGGCCGATGTAAGTCCAGGTAAATTGTTCCATGATGTGGCGGTTATCTGCCAGGCTCCGTCCGATCGCCAGGAAGTACAACTTTTCGTGATTTTCGTCGTAGACCGCTCCCGCATGGATCAGGTACGGTGTGTTCTGCGGGCCATCCCGCATTTTCCAGATCGGTTGCTGAGACCTGGTCGCGGCCGCAATATCCGCCGGAGGATCGGGGCCAATCGAGCGGTAAATTTGTGAAATCTGAAGCACATTGCCCTGCGCGTCGGCGAGCATATACACGCGCTGGATTCGACCGACAATGAAACTTTCATCGGGATCGTTGTGGTCGAAATACCAGAGAGGGCGGTCGTTTTCGATCCGCAGATAGCCCTTAGCCGCGGCCCACTCCTGCTCGAGGCCATCACGAATCTGCGTGTCGAGACTGGCCGCCAGCTTCTGGCGGTAAACCGCGCCCACTCCGATCAGCATCACGCAGAAAAACAGCGCGTATCCCGCCGTAACGCGAAAACGCAAAGATCGCGTGATCCGGCGGAACTGTTCGAGGCGTGACACCTTACACCTGGTGTTCGGCGGCCGTCTCGCCAGGGTTCGGCGCCGCCGGTTTGTCCGGCCCTTCGATCATGTAGCCGATGCCGCGGACCGTCTGAATGAGCTTTTGTGGAAAGCGGTCGTCTATCTTGCTGCGCAAGTGTCTGATGTAAACATCCACGATGTTCGTGAGCCCGTCGTAATCCATATCCCAGACGTGCTCCACGATCATGGTCCGGCTGAGGGGCCGCCCCTTGTTGCGCATCATGTATTCCAGGATGCCGAATTCCTTTGGCGCGAGATCGATGGGCTCGCCCGCGCGCGTCACCTTGCGGCGCACGCAATCGACCGTCAGGTCGGCCACTTGTAGTTTCTCGGGCGCCGGCTGGCCGCGACGCATCAACGCGCGCACACGCGCCAGCAACTCAACGAATGCAAAAGGCTTTACCAGGTAGTCGTCCGCGCCCTGCTCGAGTCCCTTCACGCGATCGTCCACCTGGCCGCGAGCGCTCAAGATCAGTACCGGTGGCCCGACCTTGCGGCTGCGAATGCGTTCTAGCACCTTCAAGCCATCCATGTCGGGCAGCATCAGATCCAGAATCACCAGATCGTAATCGGTTGAGTGGATGAAACCGACGGCGGTTGTGCCATCCGGTGCGGCATCAACGGCGTACCCGGCCCCCTCGAGGCCGCGGGTCAAAAAGTCCGCGATCCGTTTTTCGTCCTCTACGACCAGTATCCGCATCCGTCCATTATTCTACGATGCGCGGCGGTCAAAGCGAGTTACGGCAACGAGCGACCCTGCGCCTAACGCGGCCGCTCCGGTTCTGCTAGCCTGTATCGACAATGGACCATACCGAGCATCACTTCACCGCGACGGAAGTGGTTCGCGACATCGTGATCGGGATGTCGGATGGATTGACCGTGCCTTTCGCGCTGGCCGCAGGGCTTTCCGGTACGGTCCAATCCACCAGAATCGTGGTCATCGCGGGGCTGGCCGAGATCGCCGCCGGTTCGATTGCTATGGGACTTGGCGGATATCTGGCTGCCAAAACAGACCTCGAGCATTACCAATCCGAGGAGCAGCGAGAATATCTCGAAACCCAGGAGAAACCGGAGCGTGAACTGGAGGAAGTAGCCGACCTGTTTCGCGGATACGGCATGAGCAAAGAGCAGGTTGCACCCGTGGTCACCGCCATCAGCTCGGACACGAAACGCTGGGTGGATTTCATGATGCGCTTCGAGCTCGGACTGGAAAGGCCGGATCCCGCCCGCGCGCGGAAAAGCGCTTCGCTCATCGCGCTTTCGTATATCGTCGGCGGCCTGATACCGCTATTCCCCTACATGATATGGCGCCAGGTGCGCACCGCGCTCTGGATTTCAGCCGGCGTTACTCCGGCCGCGCTGTTCATTTTTGGCATGATCAAAGGCCGCTTCACCGGCGTTTCCGCGCTCAAAGCCGGGGTTCAAACGGCCTGTATCGGCGGTCTGGCCGCGGCCGCCGCATTCGCGATCGCACGGATGATTTCATAACATGCGCCAGGAGCCTTCATGATCCAGTTTCTGAGCAACGACCGGACACTCTACGAACACGCCCTGGGATTCGCGCGCCGTCAATTGCGCGCGCTGATCGACCGTGACCCGGATTTTTACCCCATGTACACCTCCAACGGCCGCTGGCGCCACAGTGGCGAAACCTGGACTCACTGGTGCGATGGTTTCCTTCCCGGCATGCTCTGGATCGTGGCTGCACGCGAGCCCAACGACGCGGAGGGCCGCTGGTGGCGCGAGCAGGCGATTCGCTATTCGCGTCCACTTGAATTGCGCCAGTTCGATCGCGAAGTCCACGACCTGGGCTTTCTGTTCATGTCCACGTATTACCGGTGGCGCAATCTGACCGGAGATCCAAAACTCCAGGACGTGCTGATCGAGGCCGGCCGCACTCTGGCCATGCGTTTCAAGGAAAAAGGTGAATACCTTTGCTCGTTTTTAGGGGAGAATTCTCTGTTCATCGACATCATGATGAACGTCGGCATTATCTTTTACGCCGCGCTCGAAACCCGCGATTCCAAGCTCATGAACATCGCGTTGCGGCACTGCCTGACCACGCGCCGCGTGCTGGTGCGGGGCGATGGCTCGACCGCCCATGAAGGACTGTTTGATCTCCAAACCGGCGCCTTCGTCGGCCAATCGACCCAGCAGGGATGGCGCTCCGATTCGTGCTGGTCGCGCGGGCTGGCTTGGGCTCTCTATGGCTTTGGCACGGCTTACCGCTGTACGCGCGACCCGCGCCTGCTCGAAACAGCCGAGGCGTGCGCGCGTTTCTACATTCAACGAACGCCGGCCGATGGTGTTCCTCCCTGGGATTACGATGCGCCCGCTGAAAGCCGTTCATTGCGCGACACTTCGGCAGCGGCCGCGGCCGCATCGGGACTCCTGCAACTGGCGCTGCTCGTGCAAGATCGCGTTCAGGCATACTCTTACGACTCAGCCGCCCGCCGCATCCTGAGCACGCTCTCGAAGCATTACCTGGCTGAAGGCGACGCCCAGTGGGAGGGTGTTCTCAAGGGCGGCGTCTACCACTTGCCCAAGAACTTGGGTGTCAACGAATCGGTCATGTGGGGAGAATACTTTTTTCTCGAAGCGCTCGATCAAGCCCTGCGCGGAGCGAGCCCCGGCGACTAATCGGCGGAAACAAACCGGGAGCGCCCTCCGGAGTCCGCGGTTGCCATTGCGGGCGTTCCGGACGCCGGCGACTCGTCTGCTTCGAGACTTTGCCGCCAATCGCACACAATGCCGTATGGGAAAAATCTCTGCTCAAAGCTTTTCCAGTACAGCCCAAGGAGATTGAACCGGACCAGTTTAGGCAGCGCGCCGGCCATTGCGTCGCGGCCCACGAGCCGAACCGCCTCTTGTTGCGCCTGCGCTTCAAAACGCCGCCAGAGCAGATAGAGCAAAATTGGAGTTACCCAGACCAG
The DNA here is from genome assembly GCA_035280425.1 of Bryobacteraceae bacterium. Classification (GTDB taxonomy): domain Bacteria; phylum Acidobacteriota; class Terriglobia; order Bryobacterales; family Bryobacteraceae; genus QHXW01. The sequence goes on from DATEFW010000025.1 coordinate 260,047, forward strand.
CAGCGGGCCGCGAACCGCCCACGGCAGTTTGGCCGCAAGCAACGGCATGTGCGAGAAACGGTAAATGATCGGCAGCGCCAGCACGACTCCTCCTAGTACCAGGTCGCGGTGATGCCTCCGGATGTGAACGAACTCCCGCGCCAATACTGCTTCGACTTCCCCGGGTCGCAAAGCACGTATCAGCACATCGGACAATAACAGCCGTCCTCTGCGAAACATCAACGGCGATGCCAGCCTCCCTTCCGATGCCGGCAGCAGATAAATCCTTTTCAATTTCACCCCGGCCTTTTGGGCTAGTGCCAGAATGTTCGAGCGAAGATCGCCTCCTGGCAGTTCGTAGCGTCGGAGGGCCTGAAACTGGAACCAAATCCAAACCAGGACGACATGGCTCCCGTATGCCACGGCGAGGCACGCTGCGCCCAGCAGCCATTCGTCGAATAGGGCGAGGGAGGCCACGCCCGCAAGTAAACACAGCAGCGGCAGCACATTCACCGGCTCGTGCCAGAATGCATGCCTGGCAGTAACTGGAAGCATCTGTGCCTCGCCCCTCACACGCGCCAGCACGGCGCCCGAAGCCACTGTGACAACGAACTGGACGAGCACGGGCGGAACCAGGTAAAACGCCAGTTGCAACAGCGGTGATTTCGGCGAGTCGTTTAGCAGAAAGCGCGCCAGCGCCGCACAATCGATGACAGTAGAACCCTGCACCCAAAGCAGCCACCCAGCCGTAATTACCCAACCAAGCAGACGCCAATAGGTGAACCAGACGCTGGGCAAGTCGGTTTGTTTAAAACGCGCCGCGGCCCAGCGTAAGATCATGGCCAGCGCGACGGGAAATAATAACAATGTCAACGGTAAGAAATTGACTGCGCGGTAACCATATGCCAGATTAATTGCTCCAGGCGCGGTTTCGGTCGGAAAGCTCTTACTATAGTCGGCCGATTGGGAGGAACTCTCGTACCTCCACGCGGTATCGGTCAACGTGCTGAATCCTGTTCGGGGATGCCGGATGGTTACATCGATGCGCCCAACTTTAGCCTCATGGAGCACGGTGACGACCGGGCCCAGATTGATTGTTCCACCGGCCAGCAGCCCGCGCCTCCGAAAAGCGTCGTCGCATCGGCCGGAAAAGACCCAATCATCTTCCGATTCGCGCTCTTTGACGCTCTGAAGGATACACCCCAGAAGCTGGTTGGCCGGCTGGGTCAGTCCCGCAGCAATATGCCGATCGTAAGCACGCACAGAAACCTCGGCGGCTCCGCGCGTGCTTAGGGTGATCGTTAGCTTGGCAGAGCCGGCGGAATCGTCCGGAGACTCGTCGGCTGCTGAGAGCGTTATGGAAAAGCCAACGAGACAGATACTAAGTAAGTTCCGGCGCGCTGTCCCCCGAGCCAAGCTGGTCACCTTTCCGACTGAATTATAACTTCTAAGTCAGTTGCGCGGTAAGTTAACCTTAGTTAGCTAATCAGCAGCGCCGGGAGTAAATCGTTATTTTTGAGAAATGATTACCTGGCCCGGAAATGGAGGCAGCGGATGCAGCTCGCTGCGTGTAAATCCCGCGTTGTGAAACATCCGGTCAAATTCTGAGAACGTATACGCATCCCCGCTTGGGGTTGTGCCCAGCATCGTGAAGCTGAACGCTGCGGCCGCCGGAGGCGATAGGCGGTCTTCATTCGGAACAAATTCCAGTGTCAGCGCCCGCCCTCCGGAACCCAGAGCCGCGTGCACTTTTCTAAGAAGCTGCTCGCAGGTGGCCGCATCGAAGTGATGCAGAAAATTGGTAAGCAGTACGACGTCATATCCCGTCCCGAAGGCCGCTTCGAATGCACTGCCGGGAATGGTCTGGTACCGTGCCGTCACGCCCGCCTTTTGCGCATTCTCCTTTGCTACCTCCAGCACGGCAGGCCAATCTAGCGCGAAAATTGTAGCTTGCGGATTGTGCTTTGCGATCGTAATGCCGAACAGGCCGTGGCCCGCTGCGATGTCGAGCACCTTCCGCTTGCCTCCCTGCGAGGCGCCCAGCATCTTGGCTATCGCCTCGGCGGGCATGGCCATCATCGGGGCCATCGAGCGGGCAAACTCGACCCAAACGGGGTGGTTCGGGTCCATGGTTCCCTTTTCGCTCATCACTTCGCCGCCTTTACGGACCATCGCCGCCACGTCTTCAAACGCGCCCGTCAGCAGGGGAGAAGTCAAAAACCGCTCGGCCGTCCCAAGATATGCAGGCGACCGGCGGTCGAGAAACATGGCGCTGTCCGGAGTGAGCCGGTAGCTCCCGCCGTCTTTGGCCAGGAAACCGGTAATCACCAGATAATCACAGAGGATGCGCATACCTCGTTCGGAAGCTCGACATCTTTCGGCAATTGCCTTGGCTGTTCTATTGCCTTCACCGATCGCAGTGAAAACATCCAGTTGGATGCCGCCTTTCAGCGCCGCGGTGCGCTGGTAGGCATTCATAGTGTCGAAAAATAATGCAGGGGAGGGTTGGGCTTGAATTGCTGTGCTCATAATTCCCAATATACGACACCGCTGGATCGCACAAAAAAGCTGCGTTCGCCGTACCTCTGCCGTGCGTAATATGTCTGTGAGAAGCGCGAAGTGAGAGCGAGCAGCGCAGAAGGGATAGCAGTTCGCGTGCAGGAAGATCCCGAACGGCCGGCCGAAGGCGCCCTACCCGCCTTCGCCGAGATCGTACGGGAACACCAGGCCATGGTATTCAGTCTGGCCTATTACTTTCTCCGTGATCGCGGCCTCGCCGAGGAACTCGCGCAGGAGGTTTTCTTGGAGTTGCATCGCCATCTGGCATCGATCGAATCGCCGGCCCATCTGGTCTTCTGGCTGCGAAAGGTGGCCAGCCGGCGTTGCATCGATCAGACCCGCCGCCGGGCTTTTTGGCCCAAATTTCGGCTGGATGAAGTGCCGGAGCCGCCGGCGCGCACCAAGGAATCCGACCCGCTGTTAAACCGTGCGCTGGCCAGGCTGGTCGCATCATTGCCCGAAAAACCGCGCATGGTAGTGATCCTGCGCTTTCAGGAAGATCTCAATCCCTCCGAAATCGCCGATGTGCTGGATATGCCGCTCGCGACGGTGAAAAGCCACCTGCAGCGGTCGCTCGCCATTTTGCGAGATAAGCTGGCGCGAACTGTAGGAGAAATTGCCATATGAGTTATCTCGAAGACGACCTGAAACTGGCGCTCCAGCGCGCCGAGCCTTCCGAAGATTTCACTGCGCGTGTGCTGGCCCGGTTGAACGCTCCACCTCGGAACCGGGCGTGGTGGGAGGAACTGGCAGTCTTGTTCCATCCGCCGCGTATGCAGTGGGTGGCCTTGAGCCTTGTTGCCAGCGTTCTGATTCCCGTCGCCGGCATCGAATATCATCGCCAACAGCGTCTTCGCGCCCAGGGCGAGGCGGCCAAACAGGAATTGGTTTTCGCCCTTCGCACAGCCGGCAGCAAGCTGCATAAAGTGCAGCAAAAAGTCCTGGAAGTCAGCCAGGCGGAAAGTCGCTTATGAAAATCCTTTGCAATCTCGTCCTGTTTGCGCTGTTGGCCGTAAACTGCGGAGCACAGGCTCTCGACCTGAAGAACCTCGAGCGGCTTACGGCAAAGGCCAGCAACGTCACCGATGTCACGCTCGATGGCGCGTTACTGAAACTCGGCGCCAAGTTCCTTTCTGCCAGCGATCCGGATGAGGCCAAGATCAAAAATCTGGTGGCCGGTCTCAAAGGGATCTACGTCAAAACCTTCGAGTTCGAAAAAGAGGGCGAGTACGCGGATGCAGACGTGGCCGCCATCCGCAACCAGCTCAAGTCCCCGGAATGGTCGCGAATCGTCGGTGTGCGCAGCAAAAAAGACAAGGAAACAGCCGAAATTTATCTGCGAACCGGAGGCGAAGGAGGTTTGACCATCATTTGCACCGAGCCGACCGAGCTGACGATTGTGAAGATTCTCGGCAAGATCGATCTGGATCAGTTGAGCGATCTGGGCGGCAACCTCGGCGTCCCAAAAATCGAGGTCGAGAAGTCCCTGGACAAGAGCAAGGCGCCGAAAAAGGACGACTGATGGGCACCGCCGGCGCAGTTCTGGCGGTGGTTGCGTGGTACGCGGCCGCCCACGCGCAGGACCCCGACATCATCATGGCGCGCGTGGCTGCCAATCAGGATCGCGCTCAGCAGATGCGCTCCCTGTTCGTATATCGCCAGAGTATGCTGATCCGCTGCAAACGGTCCGGCGGCAAGCTGGCGCGTGAGGAGCAGCGCGAATACACCGTAACTCCAAGCGACAAGGGATTCACCAAAACCCTGGATCACTTTACTGGAAAATACGAAAAAGGCGGAAAATTCTTCGAGTACGACAAACCCGGCTATCACTACAAAGGCGTCGACATCGATAGCGATTTGGCCGACAGCCTTGCCAAGGATCTGGCGGACGACAAGAATGCGCGCGACGGCGTTTCGAGAAGCCTGTTTCCGCTGACCGCTGCCCAGCAGAAGAAATTTGTATTTCATCTCGAGGGCAAAGAGGACTACCGGAGCGCCCAAGTCTACCGCATCACTTTCACGCCAAAGCAACTTAGCCTGCTGGACTGCGATGATGACGGTGAGAGCACCTGCTGGGCCGGTGAAGCGCTCATTGATACGCGCGAGTTTCAGCCCGTCCTTATAACCAGTTGGCTCGCCAAAGATCTTCCCAGGGCCGTCCGGGTTCTGCTGGGCACCAGCTTTACCCACGTCGGTTTCAAGGTCAGCTACAAAAAGTTTGAGGACGGCCTCTGGTTTCCGGTCACCTACGGCGGCGAGTTTCGTGTGCGCGGCCTGTTCTTGTACAAACGTACTTTCGCGATCTCAGTGATCAATTCCGGCTTTCAGCGCTCGGAGGTCACCAGTACCGTCCGATTCGAAAAACCTGCCGGATTGCCCGATTAGGAGTAGTCGATGCGAACCACTCGGTGGCCCCTATTCGCGCTCGCTCTCTGTGGCTTTGTCCACGCCGAAGATGCCGCAGCCATTATGGCCAAAGTAGCCGCCAATCAGGACCGCGCCCAGCAGATGCGCTCGGCCTTCGTCTATCACCAGAGTGTGCTGATCCGCTTCCAGCGCGGCAACGGCAAGCTGGCGCGCGAGGAACAGCGCGAGTACACCGTGACCCCCACGGCCGCCAGTTTCGCCAAGGAACTAACGCATTTCGCCGGCAAGTACGAAAACCACGGCCAGTACATCGATTACGACAAGCCCGGCTACGAGTACAAGGACGTCGATATCGATGGCGAACTGGCCAACGATATGGCCAGCGATCTCGTCAATGACAACACCCGCGACGGCCTGGCCCGTGATGTCTTCCCGCTGACGACGAAGGAACTTCCGAAGTACACTTTCCGCCTGGGCGGCAAGGAGAACTATCGCGGAGTCGAAGTTTTCAAGATTACCTTCAAGCCCAAGAAGCGCACTGCGCTCGATCCGGAAACCGGCGACGAGTCCAGTTGGGCGGGCGAAGCGCTGATCGACGCGCGCGAATTTCAGCCGGTGCTCGTCACCACCTGGCTGGCTCAGGGCGTTCCGGTCGCGGTTCAGGTCCTGCTGGGAACAAATCTGAAGCACCTGGGCTTCAAGGTGGCGTACAAAAAGTTTGATGAAGGTTTGTGGTTTCCCGTGACTTACGGCGGAGAGTTTCAGGTGCGCGCTTTATTCCTCTATAAGCGCACCATTGCGCTCTCCATGGTCAATAGCGGATTTCAGCGGGCCGACGTCTCGAGCGTGGTCTCGTTCGGATTGCCCGTGATCCCGTAGGGCGTCTGGCTGCGCTCCAGGTTCAACAACGTCTCCGAGAGGAGGCTGACAACCTGTTCCTCGGCATTGCGCGTCGATTTGTTCAGCGGCAAGGCCGAGAGCTGCAGGTGGACCAGCTCATGGACAATCGAAAGCTCCATGTCGGCGGGGATTTTGTCCTTCGGCAGCTCGTAATCCATCGGGCTTAACACCTTGATGACGGCCGTTTTGTGAGGAATGGACCAGTCGATATGGCCCAGCGTGCCGTGTTCCAGGTCCCAAACCCGGACGATCCGGACGTCGATCTGCCAGTCCTCCAATTTCAGGCGTTTCTGCCAGATATGGAGCCAGTTGTGTACCTGCTCATTGGTCACGACCGGCGTGGTTGAAATGACACGGTCCCGGGAAGTCGGTGGCGCCGCAATTCCCAAGGAAGCCAGAAGCAAAAAGAGTGTAAGGAAAATAACCATCTCGTTACACTCATATTATCGGAATTTGTGAAAAAATCTCTAAGAAAAATTTTCACGGTTCTATCTCGCTGATTCAAAATTACCGGATGCGCGCCTCTTCCGCTTGGTTGTCCTTCTAGGGCTAACCACTGATAGCACTCCGCAGCGTGCCCGCCTTGCGTGCTACTCTTGAAGTTTCAGCCAATGACGCGGATATGCCCGCTCGCCTGAGCGAAGCCATCGTTTTGCAAACTTACCCGTTCCAAGAGTCGGACCTCGTGGTCAGTTTTCTGACCCGCGACCAGGGCAGGCTGCGCGGCATCGCCAAGCGGGCCCGCCGGCCGAAAAGCGCATTCGGCTCCGGGCTGGAGCGGCTGTCCCAGGTGAAGATGGCTTATTTTCAGCGGGAAACCCGCGAGCTGGTGAATTTAGACACTTGCGATCTGGTTCGCTCGCAGTTCGATCTGCTGGCCGACTACGAGACGGCCGTGGCGCTCGATTATCTGGCCGAGATCTCCGAGCAACTGCTGCCGCCGGGCGAGCCGAATGAGCGTTATTTCCGGCTGCTTTTGGCCGTGCTCGATTATTTGCGGTCCCGAGAGCCGGGATGTGTCTGGCGCGCGGTGACTTATTTCAGCCTCTGGGCCGCGCGCCTGGCGGGCATTCTGCCGGAATTGCACGTTTGCCTCGAATGCGGCAACTGGCTCGATAACCCGGAGGCGCGCGAACCGGCGTTTTTCAGCCGCTATCGCGCCGGGCTGTATTGCGCGCATTGCCGGAGAGGCGCGAACCTGGGAACAAGCTGGGAGTTGAGTTTGCTGTCGAGAGATATCGCCGAACAGATGCTGCACAAGCCCATCGGACAGTTGAGTCACGCGGACTGGCGCCGTGAAACCGCCGCCGACCTCCGCCACTTCCTGGTCCGCCAGATCGAGCACCACATCGAACGCCGGCTGATCACCGCGCCCGTACTGGAAGCTGCTTAGGGAATGGATTCGTATCAAGAGCTGATCTTCAAGCTGAAAAAGTACTGGTCCGACCGCGGCTGCGTCATCCAGGAGCCGTACGACGTCGAAGTCGGCGCCGGCACCATGTGCCCGGAAACCTTTCTGCGTGTTCTTGGACCGAAGCCCTACCGCGTGGCCTACGTGCAGCCCAGCCGCCGTCCCGCCGACGGCCGCTACGGCGATAATCCCAATCGCCTGTATAAGCACATGCAGCTTCAGGTCATCCTGAAGCCTTCGCCCGCCGACGTGATCGATCAGTACCTCGGCTCGCTCGGCGCCATCGGCATCGACCTGCGCAAGCACGACATCAAGTTCGAAGAGGACAACTGGGAATCCCCCACGCTCGGAGCCTGGGGCATCGGCTGGCAGGTGATGCTCGACGGGCTCGAGATCACCCAGTTCACCTATTTCCAGCAGTGCGGCGGCATCGATCTCGATCTGGTCCCCGCCGAGCTGACCTACGGCCTGGAGCGCCTGGCCGCGTTTCTGCAATTCAAGGACAGCGTTTACGACGTCGAATGGACGAGCGGATTCACCTACCGCGATGTCCGCTTCGAAGACGAGCTGCAATTTTCGGTTTACAACTTCGAAATGGCGGACGTCGCGACGCTTTGGAAACTCTTCGACCTGCACGAGGGCGAAGCCACGCGGCTGCTCAAACTCTACGACCCGAAATCGGCGGATAAATCCCGATTCCCGCTGCTCCCGGCGTACGAGCACGTGCTCAAATGCTCGCATCTGTTCAACACGCTCGACTCGCGCGGGGCGATCTCGGTGACCGAGCGCGTCGCCGTCATCGCCCGTGTCCGCAAACTGGCCGTAGGAGTTGCGCAGGCGTGGATGGATCAGCATTCTGCCGGCGCCGCTCCGCCCGAAGCCGAAATGGAGGCCGTCCGGTGAGCCTGCCGTTTCTGCTGGAGATCGGGACCGAAGAGATTCCGGACTGGATGATCGATGGGGCCCTGGACAGCCTCTATCATGCAATCGCGCTAATTCCGGGGATGGACAATTTTCATTTAGACGCTACGCCCCGAAGACTGATCGTGAAGGTCCCGAGTGTTCCAGAGCGACAACGGGATGTCGTGAACCGCGTCTCCGGTCCGGCGGTAGGAGCACCCGAGGCTGCCGTGGCGGGTTTTGCTCGAAAACAAGGTGCATCTTTGGGCGAACTCCGCCAGGAAGACGGGCGCTACATTTTTTTGAAGACGATTCCCGGTCGACCCACTCGGGACATCCTCGCTGAGTCCTTGCCCGGCATCATCCTCAAAACCTACTTTCCGAAAACGATGTATTGGGCAGGCAAAAATGGCCCTCGTTTCATAAGGCCTATCCGCTGGATTGTGGCTTTATTGGGTGACGACGTGATTCCATTCGAAATCGCCGACGTTAAGTCCGGCCGGACCAGCTCAGGTCACCGCGTGCTCGGAAAATCACAGTACCCTGTGACCGTCGATGATTACGAAAACCAGCTTGAGCGCAATGGAGTAGTCGTCGATGCAACGAAGCGAAGCGCAAAGATCGAGAGTGATATCGCATCTTTAGGTGTTCGCATCCGGCGTGACGATGCTCTGCTGAAGACGCTGGTTTTCCTAACCGAGGCCCCCGCTGCCATTCTGGGCAGTTTCGACTCGGAATTTCTCAGGCTGCCCCAAGAAGTCCTCGTAACCGTGATGCGGCATCACCAAAAGTATTTTTCCGTTGAGGATGATAACGGTAAGCTCGCACCCAAGTTCGTTGCCGTCATCAACACCAACGGCGACCCCGATGGCCTGATCCGCCGCGGCAACGAGCGCGTCCTGCGCGCCCGCTTCAACGACGCCCGCTTTTTCTGGGAAACCGACCAGAGGAAAAAACTCGCCGACCGCCTGCCCGATCTCGCGCACGTCACGTTTCAAGCCAAGCTCGGCTCCTATCTCGAAAAGACCGACCGCATCGTCGCGCTGGTCAAGGAACTCGGCGGCGACCCTGCCGCCGTTCGCGCCGCGCAGCTCTCGAAATGCGATCTCACGACTGAACTGGTCAAGGAGTTCACCGAGCTTCAGGGCATAGTCGGCGGTCTGTACGCGCGCGCGCAAGGCGAGAGCGAAGAAGTCGCGACCGCTATCTACGATCACTACAAGCCCGCGAGCATGGATGACTCAATTCCGCGAACGGCCTCCGGGCAGCTCGTCTCGATAGCCGATAAACTCGACACGCTGCGCGGATGCTTCGGAATCGGCCTCATCCCGACGGGCTCGAAGGATCCGTTCGCCCTGCGCCGCGCGGCACAAGGCATCGTCAAAATTCTGGTCGAAGGCAAGCTCCGCCTTCCCATGCGGAAACTGCTCAATGCCGACGCAAAGCTCGAAGACTTTGTCCTCGACCGCGTCCGCTACTACTTCAAGGACATTCGCGGTTTCAAATACGACGAGGTCAACGCCGTGCTCGCTTCCGGTTGGGACGATCTCGTCGACGTCGAAGAGCGCCTGGTAGCCATCCAGGCCGTGCGCCCCACCGAGAATTTTGAGCCGCTTGCCGCCAGCTTCAAGCGCATTCGAAACATTCTGAAGCAGGCGAAATTTGCTGGAAATGGCGGCCAGGTCGATGCGAAGCTGCTCGAATCCGGCGCTGAAGACGATCTTTTTAAAGAATTTCAAAACGTGCGCAGCCGCGCGGCCAATCTGCCGTATCAGCCGGCTCTGGAGTCCATCGCCTCCCTGCGCCCGAAAGTCGACCTGTTTTTCGATAAAGTGCTGGTCAACGCGCAGGACCCAAAGATCCGGCAAAACCGGCTGACGCTCCTGCACACGTTACTGAAAGAGTTTTCCACCATCGCGGATTTTTCTGAAATTGTCACCAACACATAGGAGAGAAGCATGAAGAAGTACGTGTACTCGTTCGGCGGCGGCGAGGCCGACGGCGACGGCAAGATGAAAGACGTCCTGGGCGGCAAAGGCGCCGGACTGGCGGAGATGTCGCGGGCTAAATTACCCGTGCCTCCCGGATTCACGATTTCGACCGAAGTCTGCAATCTCTACTTCCAGAGCGGCAATAAGGTGCCGTCGGAAGTCGACGCCCAGATGAATCAGGCGCTCGCCGCTCTCGAATCCAAAATGGGCCAGAAGCTCGGCGACACGCAGAACCCGCTGCTGGTCAGCGTCCGTTCCGGCGCGAAATTCTCCATGCCCGGCATGATGGATACCATTCTCAACCTCGGTTTGAACGACCAGACCGTCATCGCGCTCGAGCGCAAGGGCGGCAATCCGCGCTTTGCCCAGGATTGCTACCGCCGTTTCATCCAGATGTTCGGCAACGTCGTGCTCGACATCGAAAAACACGATTTCGACGAAATCTTCGATGCCCGCAAGAAAAAAGCCCGCGCCAAGGTCGACACCGATCTCAACGCTGACAATCTCAAAGCCATCATCGTCGATTACAAGAAACTCGTCCAGAAAAAAAGCGGCAAACCGTTCCCGCAGGATGCCCGCGAGCAGCTCACCATGGCGCGCGATGCCGTCTTTCGCTCCTGGAATAACGACCGCGCCATCCATTACCGCAAGATGAACCAGATTCCCGATAATCTCGGCACCGCGGTGAACGTGCAGACCATGGTGTTCGGCAACCTGGGCGAAACTTCCGCCACCGGCGTGGGCTTCACGCGCAATCCTTCCACTGGCGAGAGAATTTTCTACGGCGAGTTTCTGGTCAACGCCCAGGGTGAGGACGTCGTGGCCGGCATCCGCACGCCGCGCGATATCTCGGAGCTCCAGCAATGGATGCCCGAAGTTTACAACCAGCTCCGCGAAATCACCACCAATCTCGAAAAGCACTACCGCGACGTGCAGGATTTCGAATTCACCGTGCAGGAAGGCAAGCTCTACATGCTGCAAACCCGCAACGGCAAGCGCACCGGCCCGGCCGCCGTCCGCATCGCCGTGGATATGGTGAACGAAGGCCTGATCACCAAGGAAGAAGCCGTGCTACGCGTCGACCCGCAGCAGCTCGATCAGCTTCTGCATCCCGTGCTCGATCCCGCCGCCAAGAAATCGCTGAAAGGCATTGCAAAAGGTCTGCCTGCTTCGCCCGGCGCCGCCGTGGGCCGCGTCGTGTTCACCGCCGATGAAGCCGTCGAAAAAGCTGCAACCGGGCCGGTGATTCTGGTGCGCGCCGAAACCGTTCCCGACGATATTCACGGCATGGAAGTCGCGAAAGGCATTCTCACGTCGCGCGGCGGTATGACCAGCCACGCCGCCGTGGTCGCGCGCGGCATGGGCACTCCCTGCGTGGCCGGCGCCGGTGAAATCGAAGTCAACGAGCGCAAAAAAGAAATGGCCGTCCCGGGCAAAAAGCTGGTGTTGCGCGAGGGCGACTGGATCTCGCTCGACGGCTCGACCGGCGAAGTTTTTGCCGGCCAGGCCAACACTATCGATGCCGACCCCTCATCCGGCGTGCTCGCTACCTTCATGGGCTGGGCCGACAGCTTCCGCGGCGAGTTCGGTGTGCGCGCCAATGCCGATATCCCGCGCGACGCCAAAGTCGCCCGCCGTTTCGGCGCCGAAGGCATAGGCCTCTGCCGCACCGAGCACATGTTCTTCGCGGAAGACCGCATCCCGCACATGCAGGCCATGATTCTGGCGCGCGATGAGAAATCGCGCCGCAAGGCCCTCGCCAGGTTGCTGCCCATGCAGCGCGCCGATTTCGCCGGCCTGTTCAAAGCCATGGATGGTTTTCCGGTCGTGATCCGCACGCTCGACCCGCCGCTGCACGAATTTCTCCCCAAGCGCGAAAACCTCATGGTCGATCTGGCGCGGCTTCCCAACGCCAATGCCAAGGCCAAGAAGGAAATGTCGGAGCGTTACGGTATTTCCGTGGGCAAATTGAAAAAGGAATTACCCGAGCTTCTCGCGCGCGTCGAAGAGCTGCACGAGTTCAACCCCATGCTGGGCCACCGCGGCTGCCGGCTCGGCGTCACCTATCCCGAAATCACCGAAATGCAGGCCCGCGCTATTTTCGAGGCCGCCGTGCAGGTCGCTAAAAAAGGCGTGAAGGTCATTCCCGAAGTCATGATCCCGCTGATCGGCAGCGTGCAGGAGCTCGAGAATCAGAAAAAAATCGTGGTCGAAGTCGCCAAGGAAGTTCTCGCCAAAGCCGGCAGCGATCTGAAGTACATGGTCGGGACCATGATCGAGATTCCACGCGCCGCGCTCACCGCCGACCTGGTGGCCAAAGAAGCCGAGTTCTTCAGCTTCGGCACCAACGACCTGACCCAGACCACCATGGGTCTCTCACGCGACGATTACACCAAATTCCAGAAAGATTACGAGAAGGCCAAAATCTTCGCCAACGACCCATTCGCGGTGCTCGACCAGCAGGGCGTCGGAAAACTCATCGAGATGGCCGTGAAAGCCGGGCGCACAACGCGCAAGGATCTTGAAGTCGGCATCTGCGGCGAGCATGGCGGCGAACCGAGCTCGGTTCAGTTCTGCTATCGAGTCGGAATGAACTACGTTTCGTGTTCGCCCTATCGCGTGCCCATCGCGCGTCTCGCGGCCGCGCAGGCGGCTATTTCGGGCGACCGCGCGGAGTTGATGCGCACGGCGTAATCGCGGGCTTATTACGGGGCTGCACTGGTCAGCATAGGCGCCAGTTGCGAGATCACCTGCAGCACGGCAGGGCCCAGCGTCACCAAAAGCAGCGCCGGAAAAATCAGGAAGAAGAGCGGGAAGATCAGCTTGACCCCGACCTTTCGCGCCGCTTCCCGCGCCTTCTGCCTCATCCGTAACCGCAAATAACGCACGTGCGTGCGCAGCGCCGGGGCCAGGCTCGTGCCGAAACGGTCGCCGTCGATCAACACTTGCGCCAGCCTCCGGATTTCGGTCTCCCGGTTGCGCTTGGCCAGATTGCGAAACGCTTCGGCCCGGCTCTGGCTGGCGAAAATATCTTTTTGCACCAGGCTCAGTTCGTCATGCAACTCCGGGAACGGCTGCTTTAACTCCAGCGAGGTCTCGATCAGCGCGGCGTCGAGAGATTGCCCCGCTTCGAGGCATAGCACCAGCAGATCGAGCGCCGTCGGCAGCCCCGCCCGCAGTTTCTCTCCCCGCAGCCGGATATGCCGATCAAGCACCCGGTCCGGCAGCATGAATCCAACAAGCGCCGCGCAGATCCCCGCCAGCAAAGCGCGATAGAGACTGCCTGCATGGATGGCGACGGTCAGTAGCAGCACGAGGGCCATGGACGCCGCCAGCGCCACCCGGGTACCCGAATAGACCGTCGTGGCCGACGCTTGCCGGTATCCCGCAAAGCTTAGCCGCTCGCGGAGCCGGCCGGATTCCTCCGCGCGCACCGGCGTTGCGCCGCCGATCCGCCCCAGCGTGCGCAGGAACGTGTTCTCGCCATCTCCGGCCCGCTCGCGATAGACCACCGCATATCCGAGCAGGCCCGTGGCGGCCATCACCACCAGAAAGAACCCGCCGAAGATGAGCAGCGCGTGCATCGTGCTAAACCTTGATCCTCACGATTTTCCGGATCGTCGCATGCCCCAGCCCCAGGCTCACCACTGCGCTCACAATCAGATACTTTCCGTACGGATGGCCGAGCAGCACCCCGATGTATGACGGGCTGGTCACCATCATGATGGCCGTGATGGCTACCGGCAGAATGGTCAGCACCGTCCCGGTCGACCGCCCCTGCGCCGAGATCGCCTGCACATCGCCGCGCAGCGCGATCGAATCGCGAATAGTCTTCGCCAGTTCTTCGAGTATTTCGTTCAGCTTTCCTCCGAACCGGCTCTGCAGCACCACCGCCGCGACAAACAGGCGGATTTCCAATATCGGCAGCCGGCGTGCGAAATTTTCGAGCGATTCGTTCCAGGCCAGCCCCAGCCTCCATTCGTCGCAGCTCCGCCGGATCTCGGAAGCCAGCGGCTCCGGCGCTTCATTCGCCACCAGGTGCATACCGGCTGCGAACGGATGGCCTGCCCGCAGCGCACGTGAGAGCGAATCCAGAGCGTCCGGAAATTGCTCCTCGATTCGCGCGAAGCGCTGGCTCCTCCTTCTCAGAATGTAGAAGTAGGGAGACAGCGCCAACGCAATTCCAGCCACCGGAGCGCTCACCAGCGGCATCCAGTCCAGCCAGAACAGGACCGCCGCGCTACTCGATCCCGCCAGCAGCATCACCAGAGTGATCCGTCCCACCGACCACCTCAGACCCGCCTCTGCCGTGCGCAGCTTCAAAACTTCCACAAAGTCGAACCGCTCGAGCACTCGGTGCCAAAGCGAGATGGTGCTGAGTTCCTGCTCCCGCAGCAACAGTGGCGTCACGGCGTCCTGCCCCGCGCTCGCCGCATCGGCGACCTCGCCGGGTGCGCGGCGTAGCCTGAGCAACACTGTCCCGCCGGCCGCCGCCATCGCGGCTATGAGAAATGTTGCCAGAAACACCAGGATCAGGATCGCTGCCAGCATCTAACGCCTGCGCGCCAGTGAGGCTCCGGAAACCCCGTCGAGCTCCGGTGTCACGACGATGGCAAGTTCTTCTGATCCCTGGTCAAGGCCGGTGATCGCGAAGCTCTGCCGGCCAGTGACTTCAATTTCAGTCTCCATTTCGCGAACCGAAAATACCGTGGATGGTGAGCCATGGATCTCCGGTTTCACTCGCACGCGCAAGGCTCCGCTCGGCTTGATTACTGGAACAAACTGTATATCCAAGACGGCCCCGCCCGCCCCTAGAACCGCCTGCATGCCGAGCCGTTCGCCGCTTTGCCCGCCGAGGCGAATCGTAGACACTGCCTTGATGCGCCGGTCGCCGAGAAGCCTGCGAAGCACTCGCTCTCGGTCAGAAGCGAGCGCCGTCACCTGCGTCGCGCTCGCGGTATCCGCCGACCGCCCCGCCAGCTCGGTGAGCGCCTTGCGGTCCGCCGTAAACACCCGCACCAGCAATTCCACCCGAGCCGCGATTCGTCCGTCGCCGGCGGACCGGGCCGTTGGGCGTTTCCCCCCAGCCTGTCGCCCACCGTTGCTCTCCCCGAACAGCTTCACCATCGTCATCACCTGCCGCGCCTCTTCGCCCTGATCAATCGGATTCCGCAGCAGCAGCCGAACCCGCGCCGCCGAGTCGGCCAGCGCCAATATGTCCGCATCCCGCGGCGTCACCAGCAAGGTAACCGCCGGTGCATCGCGCTTTCCAGGCTCACGCGCCTGAACGGCAAGCACCTCGACGTTCTCGGCGATTCTCCGAAGCTTGACTTCCCCGCCCGGCTTTTCGCTCCACACCTGCATATCCACCTTGTATCCTGAGCGCAGCATGGCGACGACGCCCGCCGAATCCGACGGACGCACCGAGATCGCCCGCATCCCCACCGGGATCCCCAGCCCGCCCACGCCATCCTGTGCCGCAATTCGCTCCCCGGTCACCGGCTCATTCTCTTCGATTGCGCTGTAAACCGTTTTTCCGGTCACCTGGTCGACGGATGTGTAACTGCTTTTCATTGGTTCCGCGCCGCTCCATACCGAAAGCCTCACGTCCGCCGCCTTCAGCACGGCGCCGCGTTCCAGGTTGTGTGCCGCTACCACGATCCGCTGCCGCGGAACATCGCGCGCGGCCTCCCGCAGCTTTCCCCCGATCAATCCATAAAAGATCGCCGTTGCGGCGCTTGCGGCCACAAACGCGATACATATCAAAAGCACCAGGTTTCGTCGAAATCCGGGCACACGTACCCCCTGTGCATGAATCCTGGAAAAGGCGATGAAACTGAATCGGGCCTTCCCTTTAGAAAACAGCCGGAAAATCCCTCAGTAAGTCCGCCCTCCTTGCGCCGGCCGCCACGGTCCGGCGATCCTACCGACATGGAGCGCGAGATCAAACTCGGCGATCAGGCCGTTGTCTATGATCGCGAACTAACTGCGGCCGCCTACGAGAAAATTGCCGAGGGAGGCGCCACTTGCTGCGGTTGCGACGCTTGCCGGAATTTCGCGGCGCAGCGCGACCGCATTTACCCGGATCAGGTTCTACAGGTTTTTCACCAGCTCGGCATCGATCCGAAGAAGGAAGGGGAAGCGTACGAGATCGGGCCTGACCCCGCCGGCTTCCGCAGCTACGGCGGCTGGTTCTACTTCGTCGGTCGCCTGGTGGCTCCGGGCGAACGCCTCGTGGAGCTGGAAAACTTCACTTATTTCGTCGGGACCAGCTTTCCCAAACCGCTGGATGCCTTCGCAAACCATGCGGTTCTTGCCCTTGAATTCTCAGCGAAGCTGTCCTGGGTTCTCTAGTGAAGCCGGCGTACCGTCAAGCGGCGTGCAGGAAACTCTTCAGATCCCGCTCGTTCACTTCCGGTTCGCCCGGCGCGACATGATCAAGTTTCCCCGAGCGCATCCATTTCTCGAGCTGATCGACGAGGCTGAACAAGTGGTCAAACGAATCCACGATAAACAGCAGCGGCTGGTAGTGGTTGATTTCGAAGGCCTGGTTGATCGCCCACTCGATTTGAATCGGGTACCGCTGCACGTCGGGCGAATCGATCGCGTGCTCGATTTCCCCGTATGAGCTCAACAGGCCACTGCCATAAGCTCGCAACCCGTCTTTGCCGCGCATCAGACCGAACTCGACCGTAAACCAGAAAAAGCGCGCCATGGCCTTGATGATGCTCGTCAACCGTTTGATCTGCTCGGTTTCGTCGCGGATCGCAGCGGCCCTTTCCGCGGCAGTATGCGCGCACTCGCCGAACCGCACCAGCGTCTCGGCAAATGCTTTATCGGTGTGCATGGGCACGTGCCCGGCGACGTCGTGAAAAATATCGGGTTCAGGAAGATAATCAAGCTTATCGGAGGGCCGAATGGTGATCGTGGTGGGAAATCTGCGGTTGCGCAGGCAATCGAAAAACAAAAAGGCCGGAATATACCCGCTGACCGCCTTGGCTTGAAATCCGGTCAGCGGCTTAAGAAAGCGGTTCACATCTTCCAGCTTCGGCACATGCAACGGGTCCAGACACAGGTTGTGAATCCCTTGCAGAAAATGCCGGTTGGCGTATTTGTCCCAGCGCGGCGCAATACGGGCAAAAAGCCGCCGCCAAGCGTGGTGGTTTTCTTCGGAGTATAGTTCGTAAGGCTGGTGTATATAGAGTTCGCCGTTCTGCTGGGCTTGCTCGATGAACGGCGCCTGATTCGTGGTCAAGCCGGGAGGCTCGACAACCGAGGTTGTGCGAGGCATATTCAAATCACCCCGATTCCATAATACCACCACCTGATCGTGGTGGATAATGGCTGCGATGCAGCCGGTCTGCTAATGAGCTTTTTAAACAGTTTTGAGGAGAAAATATGCAATTCATAAATCGACGGAATGTTATCCGAAGCGCCTTTGCGGGCGCGGGCCTGGCAGCATTTGACACTGCCGAGGCCGCTGCCCAGCAGCGTGCAGGCTCGGGCGCACCGGTCTCACCCAAAGACAATCTCAAGATCACCAAGCTGGAAACTTTCCTGGTAAAGCCGCGGTGGCTTTTTCTCAAAGTCCATACCAACGCCGGGATTGTGGGTTTGGGCGAGCCGATCACCGAAGGCCGCGCCCTCACATGCGCCGAAGCGGTCAAAGAGATCGAGCCGTATCTGGTCGGCAAAGACCCGCGCCGGGTGGTGCATCACTGGCAGGCCATCTACCGGCATGCGTTCTACCGAGGCGGGCCGATTCTGACCAGCGCTCTGAGCGGAATCGATCAGGCCCTGTGGGATATCAAAGGCAAAGCCCTGGGTGTGCCGGTCTACGAGTTGCTTGGCGGGCCGACTCGCGACCGCGTACGGGTCTACGCACACGCCGGCACGGTCGAACAGATGAAGGCCGCCCGCGCTCGCGGCTTCACGGCATTCAAGACCGGCCCGGCTAAGAAGCGGCCCGCTCGCTACATCGAAACCCCTGCCGCCGTCGATTACGCCGCCGAGCAGTTCGCGGAGCTTCGCCGCGCCATGGGAAACGATGCCGATATCGCGATCGATTTTCACGGCGCCATCAGCCCGGCGACAGCCAAGCTGCTGATCAAAGCCCTGGAGCCCTACCGCCCCATGTTTGTCGAAGAGCCGATCAATTGCCAGGAGCACGATGTGATGGCGGAGATCGCCCGCGGCACATTTCTGCCGATCGCGACCGGCGAACGCGTTTTCACCAAGTGGGGATTCCGCGAGGTTCTGGAGAAAAGGGCTGCCACCGTCCTGCAACCCGATATTTCGCATGCCGGCGGCATCACGGAAGTGCGCCTGATCGCCGGGATGGCCGAGGCTTACTACGCGGATGTCGCCCCGCATAATCCGCTCGGGCCGATCAATCTCGCCGCGGGCGTGCAAATGGCGGCGTCTATTCCGAACTTCTTATGCCAGGAGCAGGTATCGCTTGGCGAGGGTTATATCAAAAAGCCATTTACCGTGCGGGACGGGTACCTCGACCTACCCACCGGGCCGGGCCTGGGCATCGAGCTTGACGAGAACGCCATGGCCGATAAGATCGGCCACGATTGGCGCAACCAGGAGAGCTACGACGCCGACGATGGGTCAGTGGTGGATTGGTAACTCGATTTCTGAGCTGCAAGCTCGGCCCGGTAACCTGATAATCTGAAGCTGATGACCAGAGAAGAAATTCTGTCGTTCATTACTGAGGTCGGCATCGTGCCGGTGGTGCGCACCTCGAGCGCCGAGGGAGCCATCAAGTCCATCGACGCCATTTACCGCGGCGGCATCCGCGCGGCCGAAATCACGATGACCGTGCCGGGGGCGATTCGCGCGCTCGAAAAAGTGGCCGATCAGTTCGGCGACAAGATCGTGCTGGGAGCGGGAACGGTGCTCGATCCCGAGACGGCGCGCGCTTGCATGCTGGCCGGCGCGGAGTTTTTCGTAACGCCCAGCTTACGGCTTTCGACTATCGAGATGGCCAAACGTTACTCCAAGGTCATCTGCCCGGGAGCGTTGACGCCCACCGAGGTGGTTTCGGCATGGGAAGCGGGCGCGGACATCGTCAAGATCTTCCCGTGCGGCAACGTCGGAGGGCCGAAATACATTAAGGCCTTGCGCGGTCCGTTCCCGCACATCGAGATGATCCCGACCGGCGGGGTGAATCTCGAAACCGCGGGCGAGTTTCTGAAGGCCGGCGCATGCGCAGTGGCGGTCGGCGGCGAGCTGGTGGACGCCAAAACCGTCCGGGAGGGCCGGTTCGACGTGATCGAAGACCGTGCCCGCCAGTACCTGGCGGTAATCGCGCGGGCGCGCTCGGAAATGAAGTCCGCGGCGTGAAAACTGGTAAACTGAACATCGCATATATATGCCCATCAGCAAAGAATTACTGGAGATACTCGTCTGCCCGTTGTGTAAAGCGACGGTCGAGCTGAAACCGGATGGGAGCGGGCTGAAGTGCGTGCAATGTCATCGCGTCTACCCGATTCGCGACGACATTCCGGTCATGCTGATCGACGAAGCTCGTATTGAGGAGTAGCGCCGTACCGGCATGAGCTCCATTCTCGAACGCGTCCCCCAGGGCGGGCGAGTAGCCGTAATCCGGCTCCGCTCGATGGGCGACTGTGTTTTAACCACTCCCGCAATTTCCATTCTTAAAGGCGCGCGGCCGGATTTGTGGATCGGTGTGGTGGTCGAGGAACGCTTTCGGGCGATTTTCGGAGGCAACCCGGACGTCAGCGAAATTCTTACTCCCCGATGGACTGCTTTGCGCCGCGTACGCCCCGATCTATGTCTCAACCTGCACGGCGGCGTCGCAAGCGCCCGGCTCACGGCGTTATCAGCAGCCAAGATTCGAGCTGGTTTTGCGCACTTTCGCTACTCTCCGGTTTACAACGTGAAGCTCCCGCGCGCCCAGGAGATTCTGCGTGTCGAGCGCAAGGTGCACACGGCGGAGCATCTGGCATCTGCGATGTTTTATCTCGGTGCGCCCAGGGTTGAGATCCCTCGGGCAAAGCTTTTCCTAGAACCTGCCGGCCGGAGGTCGCGCGCGTCGGCTCCCTATGCGGTCATACAT
>DATEFW010000026.1:0-78075 GCA_035280425.1 Bryobacteraceae bacterium
TGATGAGCGCCTCCGAGATCGACCGCACGCTCGTCCGCCTGGCCCACGAAATTCTGGAAAAAAGCGCCGACCTGGATAACCTGGCATTCGTGGGAATCAGGCGCCGTGGCGTGCCGCTGGCGCAGCGCCTGGCCAACAAAATCGAAGCCCTGGAGCACCGCAAAGTTCCGGTGGGAATTCTGGATATCAATCTCTACCGCGACGACCTGACCACGGTGGACATCCAGCCGGTCGTCGCCGCCACCGAGATTCCATTTTCCGTGCAAGGTAAAGATATCATCCTGATGGATGACGTGCTCTACACCGGCCGCACGGTGCGGGCGGCTTTAGACGCACTGTTCGATCATGGCCGTCCGGCGCGCGTCACGCTGCTGGCGTTCATCGACCGCGGCCACCGCGAGCTGCCCATCGAAGCGAAATTCATCGGCCGTACGGTGCCCACCACAGACGACGAAATCATCGAAGTAAAATTTCAGGAGATCGACCAGACCGAAAAGGTGCTGCTGGTCGAGCGAACGGCGGCGGAGACAGCCTGAATCATGCTCGGACTGCTCGGCATCGAGGAACTCACGCGCGAGGAGGTCGAGGCTATTTTGGAGCGGGCGCGCTTCTTCCAGCCTTTGCAGACCCAGCCGTTTAAGAAGCTGGACACGCTGCGCGGCAAGATGATCGTGAACCTGTTCTTCGAGGCCTCCACGCGCACGCGCACGAGCTTCGAGATTGCCGCCAAGCGGCTCGGAGCCGACACGGTTTCGATCACCGCTTCCGGGTCTAGCGTTTCCAAAGGCGAATCTCTGGTCGATACGCTGAACACCCTGGCAGCCATGCATCCGGACGCGATCGTTATGCGGCACTCGGCTTCCGGGGCGCCCCATTTTCTCGCGCGCCATCTGGCGATCCCCATCGTAAATGCCGGTGACGGCACGCACGAGCATCCCACGCAGGCGCTGCTCGATGCCCTGACGATTCTCGACCGGCGGCCCGCCCTCGAAGGTCTGCGCGTGGCCATCATCGGGGACATCGCGCACAGCCGCGTGGCGCGGTCGAACGTGCATCTGCTCTCGAAATTTGGAGTCGACATCGTGCTGTGCGGCCCCGCCACTATGCTGCCGGCGGAACTGGCTCAAATTGCGCCCGGAGTGGCTCTGACCAACGATATTCGCGAGGCTATCCAGCGCTCCGACGTGATCATGATGCTGCGCGTGCAACTGGAGCGGCAGCACGATCCGCCGCTGAGCGCCAGTGAATACTTTCAATTTTACGGACTTCGCCTCGAGCACTTGGCTCAGGCCAAGCCGGACGCCATCGTCATGCATCCCGGGCCCATCAATCGCGGCCGCGAACTGGCGAGCGAGGTCGCCGATTTTCAACGTTCGGTCATCCTGAATCAGGTGGAAAACGGTGTCGCCGTGCGTATGGCGGTGCTCGAGCGCATTGTGGGAGAGCGTGCAAATGCCGGCGGCGCACATTAAAGACTTTATTGGGTTCGGGTCTCGGCTCAAAAGACCGGGGGCCGGCTCCGGCGAAGGGCTCGCGTGATGGCCAGTTTGCTCATCAAGAACGGCCGCGTCATCGACCCATCCTCGAAGTTCGACGCCATAGCGGATGTGTTGATCGAAAATGGCCGTATCCACACGGTCGGGACCAATCTGGCGTCGCCAAACGGCGCCGGGATCTTCGATGCCTCCGGCATGGTCGTCGCGCCGGGTTTCATCGACATGCATGTGCACCTCCGCGAGCCGGGCATCGAACATTCCGAAACCATCGAAACCGGCGCTCGTGCCGCGGCGGCGGGTGGTTTCACTTCCATCTGCTGCATGCCCAACACTTTACCGGTGAACGACAACGCGACGGTCACCAGTTACATCATCGAGCGGTCCCGCCAGCATGCTGTGGTCAATGTGTTTCCCATCGGCGCGATCACCAAATCGAGCGCCGGCGAGGAGCTTGCCGCCATCGGGTCCATGAAGAACGCTGGCATTGTAGCCATTTCCGATGACGGCCAGCCGGTCATGAATGCGCGGGTCATGCGCCGCGCTATGCAGATGGCTCGGTCGTTCAACCTGCCGGTGATCGACCATTGCGAAGATCTGCACCTGAGCGCCGGCGGCAACATGCATGAAGGCGTGCAATCTACGCGCCTCGGCCTGCGCGGTATCCCTTCCTGCTCCGAAGATGTCATGGTGGCTCGCGACATTCTGCTGGCTGAATCGACCGGCGCCCGCTTCCACGTCGCGCACATTTCGTCTCGCCGCTCGGTCGATATGGTCAAGTTCGCCAAAAAGCAGGGTTTAGCGGTCACCTGCGAGGCCACGCCGCACCATTTCGCACTAAGTGATTCTCAGATAACAGCTTACGACAGCAGCTTCAAGATGAAGCCTCCGGTGCGCTCCGAATGCGACGTGGCGGCGGTCATCGACGGCATCGTTTCCGGCACCGTGGACGCGATCGCCACCGACCACGCCCCCCACCCGGGCAGTGAAAAGATGCAGGAATTCGAGAAATGCCCATTTGGAATCATTGGGTTAGAAACAGCCCTGGGGCTGGCGCTCGATAAGCTCTTCCACTCTGGCAAAATCCAGCTCCCGCGCCTGGTTGAGCTTTTCACCACCGGCCCGGCTCGGATCCTGGGCCTCGACCGCGGAACGCTCGCCGCCGGCGCACCGGGCGACGTCTCGATTTTCGACACCGAAACTCCCTGGACCTACGACGTAAACCAGTCGCACTCGAAAAGCAAGAACACGCCGTTCGACGGGTGGACTTTTCGGGGAGGACCCGTGGCGACAGTCGTGAACGGCGCGGTTATATGGCGCCGCGGCGCGAGTGAAACAATGTAGGAAACTTAACAAAACTTCGGTCGAAAAAGCATCGGGTACTAGACAGTACTGGTAACGCGCGGTACTTCACATTCCTCTTTCTTTTCTAAGTGATCCAACAGCACGCAAACGAGTTGCACTAGGAACCAAAATTGCTTAAAGCGTTTCGCACTCGGATCAAGGAGGAGATTTGAAGATGCGTTCAAAGACAAAAGTAACCGTGCTTTTGGCATGTGCGGCTTTCCTGTTCGCGCTGCCGGCTATGGCAGACCCAGTCCAAGTTTTTGTCGGGTATGCGGACAACCTTCGGGCCAGCGGGTTCTTTCCGAACCCGTGGGCTGGATCGGCGGGCGTTGTGTTTTCGGGACAGGATGGCAGCACTTTACAACTCGACTCGGGTGCTGTACGGATCGACAACACAAGCGCAAACTCCATTACCATCAGTAATTTGACAATCAAGCTGAACGGTGGCGCGCAGACGGCAGCGTTGTGGGGGCCGATGACCCTTCTTCCTGGCCAGGTCGGGATATTCGACCAGACCACCCAGTTCAACCTGGATACGAGCGATTTTGGCTTTATGGGGGCCTTCCCGAACAATTCTCTGCTGTACCCCAACAATTTCCTCGGCAACGGTAATACCAGCCTGATTGGGGGCTGTTCCAGTTCCGCCACGCTCATCGCCGCAGCGGGTCAAACGACCAACTGCAACGCCGCCATACCGGTAGTGTCCTTCACGGTACACGACAACGTCACTTCAACCGACACGCCGTTCAGTTTTAATGACACGGGACACATTCTGGACACCGGCGCCTGGGACTTCGTGAATAACGGCGCCTTTGGCGAAGATGGCAACGAGTCGATCAACTGGAATGTCATCGGCGGAACTCCCAACCGGGGCGGCTCGCAGGTTCCGGAGCCGTCGAGCATCGCGCTGTTCGGCACGAGCCTGCTTGGCTGTGTCGCACTGCTTCGACGGAAGTTGCGCAAACAGAACTAAACCGTAGATCATTCTTCACTCCTGAGTAACGGCCGCCGCTACCTTCTCCGCGGCGGCCGTTTTGTTTTTTACCCCCGCCTGCCGAAGTGCTATCTTTGTTCTTTCCCGATGACCACACAGCTTGCGTGCGCTACGGCGGCGCTCGCGGCCGCCACAGCGATTTTCGGCCAGCAGCCGGGGATCGACCGCATTCGCATCACCGATCTCCAGGCCGATTTGACGTTCCTGGCCTCCGATGCGCTGGAGGGCCGCCGCTCGCTCGACCGCGGCTCCGAAGTCGCCATCCAGTTCCTGGCCGCCGAGTTCGCCAAAGCCGGGTTGAAGCCGCTCGTGGGAGATTCGTATCTTCAGCCGGTACCGCTTGTCGAATACCGCGTCGATCCGAACGAATCCGGCCTGACTATTGAGCGCGGATCATCACGGCACGTTGAAAAACACGGCGTGGATTTTTTCGGCGGCTCGCCGTTTGAGGCGAGCGCCGCCGGGCCGGTGGCGTTCGCGGGCTATGGCATCACGGCGCCGGAATTCGGCTACGACGATTACGCGAATCTCGATGCTCGCGGCAAGATCGTGCTGGTCTTCGAGCACGAGCCGCAGGAGAACGATCCCAACTCGATCTTCAACGGCCTGGGGAACACGCGCTATGCGAACGACCTGGTCAAGATGTCGATTGCCAAGAAGCACGGGGCAATTGGCATCTTGTTCGTCGCGGAGCCTAACCGGAAACATCCGTCCGGGCAGGAGCGCGTGGCGCGCGTTCCCGGCAGCACGCTGCGGGCGCGGAGGCTTGCGCCGCAGGCATTAGCGGACCACGAAGACAGACTCCCGGCGTTTTCGGTTAGCGATGCCGTGGCCGTTGAGCTGCTGGCTGCCAGCGGAAAAAAGCCGGGCGAGCTGCAGGCCGCCATCGATCAAACACTCAAGCCCGTTTCTCAGGTCCTTCCGGATACGCGGGCCGAGATGCGCGTGGTGCTCTCGGAACAGCGCCGCGGAATTTCGTATAACGTCATCGGCATGGTCGAAGGCAGCGATCCGGCACTCAGGAACGAAACCATCGTGTTCACGGCGCACTACGATCATGACGGCGCCTTCGACGGCAGCATCCGGCACGGCGCGGACGACAACGGCTCGGGCACCGTGGGCGTGACGGAACTGGCGCGGGCCTTCGCCGCCAGCCCTGAAAAACCCAAACGGTCGCTGCTGTTTGCGATTTTCGCCGCCGAAGAGCGCGGCCTGCTTGGCTCGTATTACTACGCCGCGCATCCTTTGCGCCCGCTCGATACCACGCGGGCCGTGATCAATTTCGACATGATCGGCCGCAACGAAACGCCGAGCCGGCAGACCGAAGGGCTGATCGACATCGCGCCGGACACTTCAAATGAATTGAACCTGATCGGCACGATCAACAGCCCCGCATACCGCGCTGCCGTCGAGCACGAAAACGAATATGTCGGCCTCAAGCTCAATTACAAATGGGACCGCGACGCCGCACTGAACATTTTTCAACGCAGCGATCAGTTTCCATTTTCACTGCACGATATACCCGCGGTCTGGTGGTTCACCGGCTTTCATCCCGACTACCACCAGCCGACCGACACCGTAGAAAAAATCAACTTCATCAAAATGCAAAAAATCTTACGTCTTGCTTACCTGACTGGATGGGAATTCGCCAACGCATCGGCGACACCAAAGTTCATCGAGCGGCCCATGGGCGGCGGCGCGCGATGATGCGCCGGGTTATTCTTGCCGGTTTGGCGCTGGCCTGGGGCCTTTTCGCCGCAACCGAAGTTCCACTGGATAAGCTCGAACATGAAATCGAGCGCGTTTCAGCGATCGCCGGCGGCACCGTGGGCGCAAGTGCGATCCATCTCGAGACCGGCCGCAAAGTCTCGTTCCATGGCGACGAACGGTTTCCCATGGCCAGCACGTTCAAAATTCCGGTCGCCGTTCAATTGCTGCATCGCGTGGATCAGGGCGAGATCAAACTCGATCAGATGGTGGACCTGCATGCTTCCGATCTCCATCCCGGAAGCGGCACCCTCACGGAACTATTCAGCAAGCCCGGCGTCTCGCTTTCGGTCCGGAACCTGATGGAGCTGATGCTGCTGATCAGCGACAATACGGCCGCGGACCTCCTGCTCCGGCTGGCCGGGGGACCGGAGGCGGTGACCGCGCGGATGCGCTCGCTCGGGATCACCGGTATCAGCGTCAACCGTCCCACGGCGCTGCTGATTGCGGACTGGCGCGGTGCGGCGAAATTGCCGCCGGAAAAAGAGTGGTCGCCCGAGATGTGGCCGAAAGTGCTGGACGCCGTTCCGGAGGCCGATCGCAAAAAAGCTGCCGCGGAATTCGACCGCGACGCGCGCGATACCGCCACTCCCGACGCCATGAGCACGCTGCTTTCGCGCATCTGGCGTAAGGATCCGGAGGTGATGAAGCCCGCATCGGCCGATCTGCTGCTGGATATTCTGCGCCGCTGCCAAACCGGCGAAGCGCGTTTGCGAGGAATTCTTCCGGAAGGCACGGAGGTGGCGCACAAGACTGGATCGATCGGCGGCACGACCAATGACACGGGCATCATTACGCTGCCATACGGCGCGGGCCATGTGGCCGTTAGCGTTTTTGTGAAGTCGTCCGACAAACCTGTGGCCCAACGGGAGCGCGGGATCGCCCAGATTGCGCGATCGGCTTACGATTTCTTTCTGTTCGAAAGCCGGTGGCTGGGCGCGCTTGATTACGACAATATGGCCGAGCGCATCGTAACGGCGCTCAAGCCTGCGCGCGGAGAGCGCGTGATGTTCGGCGGCGACCCGGATTATTTCCAGCAATTGATTGCGCCTCTGCGCAAGCGCCTGAGCGAGGCGGGCGTCACGGAGGCGAAGAACCTTGCGTCGGCCGATATTTATCTCTGGCTGCCTCTCAAAAAGCGCGTGATCTCGCCCGAAGAGCGGGAAAGTTTGACTGCATGGCTGGAAAAAGGCGGGATGCACCGCGAGATTCACTTTCATTGGGCGGAAGGGTCGGTGGATGCCGATGGCCTTCCCGGCGTGCATACTCCGGCGCTCGACGCGGTGTACCAGGACGCTCTGGATATCGATTACGAGGCGCTTTCGGCCGAACAGGATCGGGCCATCAAGCTGCTGCGCTCGGGCACGGTGCGCGTGAAGACGCCGGAGGGCACTGACGTCAGTTTCCGCGTTGGCGTGCGCCCGTTTAATAAGCAGGACGGCAACGCATCGCCGCGGCGCATGCGCACTGCGCGAGTGCGTGTGGACCGCGAAATCGAACTGCCGGCGGGCGTGCTGCGTGTCGCGCCTATTGAAGAGAGCGTAAACGGCGTGATTGTGATTCCCAGCGCGCGTTTTCCGCAGGGCGTGGCCAAAAATCTCAAGCTCGAAATCCAGCATGGCGATATTACCAGCATGTCGGCGGGCGCGAACCTGGCTGCAGCGGAAGCAGCTTTCACCGCGGCCGGCGATGCCGCTTACCGGTTCCGCGAATTCGGCCTGGGTTTTAATCCGAAGCTGGAAAATCCGGTCGCCGGCTCGACCTTGGCCTACTACGGCTACGGCGCGGGTGTGGTCCGGATGAGCGTCGGCAATAACACCGAGCTCGGCGGAAAGGTAAAAGGCGATTTCGTCCGCTGGTTTTTCTTTCCGGATGCCACGGTCGAGGTGAAGGGGCACGCGCTGGACGATCGCGGGAAGCTAAATGCCGAATGACGGCGGCCTGAGCCTGGTCGAGCGTCTTGCGGCCATTCCTTACACCGGCGCAATCAATGACATTCTGGACGAGATGGGATACTCGCACCAGGTTTTGCCGGCCGAGATTCAGGCGCTCCAACCGGGCCAGACGCTCGCAGGCCGCGCGCTGACGGCCGTGGGCGAGCGTGCCGCGGGCCGCGAACGCGACGATTATTTTCGGCCCTTCCTCACCATGCTGGGATCGGTCGGCCAGGGCGACGTGGTGATAAGCCAGCCAAACGATCATTCCATCGCGCATTTCGGCGAGCTGTCGGCGGAAACGGCGAAGCATCGCGGCGGCCGAGGCGCGGTGATCGACGGCGGCATACGCGATGTCGATTATATTCTCAAGCTCGGATTTCCGATTTTCGCGCGGTACCGCACGCCGCAGGATATCGTGGGACGCTGGCGCCTGGTCGATTACAACGTGCCCATCACGATCGGTGAAGTCAGCATCGAGCCGGGCGACCTGGTGGCGGGCGATCGCGATGGCGTGATCGTGATTCCGCAGGCGGTTGCCGAAGAAGTGATCGCCAAAGCCGAAGAGGTCGTGCGCGCCGAGGACGCCGTGCGGCAGGCGATTCTGGGCGGAATGCACCCGGTTAAGGCTTACGAGAAGTTCGGACGGTTTTGACAGCCTTTACTTTCCACGCGCGCCGTTATATTCTCGCCGTTCCCAGGAGCAGCTTCGTCGGCTCGCTGATAGCGCTCCATCCATTCACTAAGGTGCTTGTGCTGCGCCTGCCGTACGGCGCCACGCGGCGCGGGCGAAAAATTGTGAAAGAGCACGGCGGCCGGACGACAGCGGCGGAGGTGTTAGACGCCTTGCCGAAGCCAAAGGAGTACACCAGGACGGAAAAGCAATGAACAGCCGGCGTGAATCCCGGCCGGTGCACCCTCGTTGCGGCGCAAACAAGTGCTATCGGCAGATTGAGAAGGTCATTAGGAAGGCGTTGGAGTGGATGCCAGCCAACGGCACGCACTGGAGAGCGAAGCTGATGGCCGCCGAGATGGGTTGGAGTTCAGGACACTGTGAGCTCATATTCGGCAATCTTCACGGGCGCGCGCCGACCAAGTGTACTTCTGAACAGAACCCGACTGCCGACGCTTCCCCGCGGGGAAAATGGCGGGCGCTCATCGCGGCACGAATCCGAAACTCTTCACCGCGACTCCAAAGATGCGCGGATCACCTTTGGAGCTGCGGTAGGGCGGCGACGTATGGAATTCGATTTCCACCTGGCCGGCGGGGGCATCCGGAATCGGCCAACGCACGGTCTGCCAGCCGGGCTGGATGAAGGCGTGCCGGCCGAGCACTTGCCCGTTCGCGAGCACCCGGAAATCGACCGTGTGGTGGTTCGCGACCTGTGCCGGCATGATGTTGGCGACCAGTTCGAATTCATACGCGCCCGCCGGCCGTTCGAGCGTAGCCCTCGCCTTCGGCTTCGTCCACCGAAAAACCCCCGGTTCCAGCCCATACCAGCCCGAAACCAGTTGGGATGCGGGAGCGCCCAACTCCATGGTCAGGTAAGACGCGGCGCCCCGCACGCGCGGATAGCGAATGATGTACAGTTCATGCTCGCGTTCGGCCCAGTGCAGCCAGACGGCATCGCCGCTCTGGATGAATTCTTCGGCGCCGGGTGCGTTGAGGTGCATCATCCGAATGTCCCGCCGCTGGCAGGCGAACACCAGAGCCCCGTTGACGCCCCAACGGTGGAATCCGTCCGGCAGGTTGTCGTAAACCCATAATGTCTGTCCCGGCTGTGCGTTCGTGAATTTCACCACTTCGCCGACATACGCCCGGTTCAGCCGCTCGCGGTCTTCGTCGATGCGGCGTGTCTCGCGGAAATGCGTAAAGTCCCAGGGAATCCAGAGGGCCAGAAATATTGGTACGGCGAGCCGGTAAGGCCCATCGGCGAGCGTGGCAAACATGAGGGCCACTCCGGTAAGCGGCAGATACCAGTAGACTGCGTACAAGCGTCCCGGCAGCAGAAGCAGAGGAGCCAGAAACAGGCACGCAGCGGCGAATCCGAACCACAGTCGCCGGTCGCGAATCAGAAACGGCAGGATGACGAGCGCCAGAGCAGCGTAGGGCAGAAAGAATAACTGCGAAGAATAGAAGCCGATCGTGGCCGCCTGCGCGGCCGGGGCGAGATGCAACTGATAGTCGGCGCCCTCTTGGGGCTGCTGGGTCAGCGCCTGCACGCCGAACAGCACCGCAGTCGCAAAAAAAGGGATGAGCCGCTTCCACCGTTTCTCGCCGAGGAAAAGCTCGTAGCACGCCAGCACCACCGGCAGCGCTACGGCGACTTCCTTCGACTTGTACGCCAGCCAGAACGCGATGAGGCTCAGGACCCAGCGATTGCCCATGTAGAGCAGCAGGCTCGCGAGGCAAAACGCCGTAGTCAGAATGTCAAAAACGTACATCGGCTTCCACCAGGCGTCGGTCAGCACCGCATGGAACCCGAACAAAAACGCGCCCGCCGATGCCGCCAGCGGGCCCAGACCCAACTTCCGCGCCAGCAGCCAGAAGAGCCAGATGTTCACGAGGTGCAGGACATGCAGCGGGATCAGGTACTTGGGAAAATCCAGGCCGAAAACGCTTTCCATGATGAAATAATACAGGTGACCCATCGGGCGAAAATTGATCGCCGAAAAGCGGGGGGTGACCAGGTAACTGAAGTATGTGCCGGCCGGAACGAATTGCGTCCAACTGAGCGTGTCCAGATCGTCGTCCTGGAAGTAGCCTTTGTATGCCGTGCGGTTGAGGACTAGAAATAGCGCGGCGGCAACCAGAATGAGAGCGAGCCCGGCCCGTTTACTCATCAGCAATTATTCTAGCCGGGAAAGCTCTGGCCATTCCTGGGGCGGACCGTCAGGCGACGCGCCAGCCGGGTTGGAGGGTTGGCCAGGAACGCCCGACGGCCTCGATGTCGAACTCCACGTGGACCACGCCGGTAACCAGTCCCTTCCGGCTGTAGATCTGTCGCTCCGACTATGGCCTCTTCGCCCGAAACCGGGCCGAGCTGGTCACCACACCTTGTTGAGTATGATGAGTTGCCCTGGCAAAATCTTGGAATTGCGTTTTCCGATAGTTTAACCGGAAACATCGGATTGCCGACGCTGTAGGCGAATGGCCTACAAGCGCCAAGGAAACGCGCACCAAATCAACAATTAAGGAGGTTTATGATGACCACGCTTCGCCCAGGTATTCTTTTGACTTCACTTAATGCACACGTCGCCGTAAGTCGTATTGCAATACGGAATAACAGGATTACACGTAGGACAGGGTGTGAGAATATAGTGCCATTCCTGGGGTGGACCTGCATAGCTCTTGCAGCCCAGTCGTGCTTTGCGCTAACTAAGAACGCTTCTTCCCCGATTCCGATAGACGGCTTGAGAATCTGACCCACACGCTGCGGAGGTTTTCAGTTATGTGAAGGGGGTCATTTTCACCATCTGGCGTAGAGAGGCCTTTTGCCGGACTGTACTTCCGATACAGAGGAGCTATGCAGTTGCATCGGCTTTTGGTTGTTGCGGTACGTGAATTCTGCGGGTTTCTCCGGCGCTGAAAAAGAGCCCTGCCACGGCAACGAGCAGGCTCACCGCGCTGATCGCCGCCCACACTAGATAGTGCTCCGGCCAGTAGGTCATTACAATGTGACTGGCGCCCGGATTCAAAAGCACACCGCGAAAAGCTCCGTCGGTCATGTAAAAGCGGGAGGCCTTGCCGTTGACGGTGACCCTCCAGCCGGGATAGAGGGCTTCGGAGCTCGCCAGGAACGCCCGGCCGCCAGTCTCGACGTCGAGCGCGATCCGGTTTGGAGAATACCGCTCGACGCGCACGACGCCGGCAGCGAGTGGCGCGTCCGCAGGCAGATCTTTGGCTTCAACCACGGCCTCTTCGGCCGGCGCAAAGCCGGGACAGGCAAGATAGGAAAATGTTTCGGCCTCGCTGCGCGAGAGATGCAGCCGCCGGACCAGGTAAAAGCGCGGCAGCGCGTCCGGGTTGCGATAGAAGCGGAAGCCCCATTGGTCGTGCATCAATTCGAAACGGGTGCCCTTGAGCTGCTGCGCCGTCAGGTTGACATGGCTTTCGAGCACCCCGATATTCAGCATGTTGAGAAGCGGCGACGCGAACCGTGCCACCGGAATCTGCCGCTCCCAGACGGCGCCGGCGCAAAAGATCCGTCGCAGTGACAGGATCCGCTGCAACATAAACGGATTATCGCCGTCCGCGGTTGGCAGTTGCAGCATTTCCGACCCCCAGATGCCCGGCCAGAAATCCTGGTCCCCATAATCCACGCGCACTGGAGGCGTGCTGATGTCTACCAGTTCCCGGATTTTTCGGAGCGCGCGAGGATCACCGGAAATCTGGTACTCGGAGTTCTGCCACTTATAGCTGCCTTCAGCCGAGTTCATGGGCCGCTCGGAGCCGAAGTGCATCAAATCCGCGGAAGTCACCAGGGCTACGGCCCAGAGCAGCAGTGCCGGCGCGCGTTTGGCGATGCGCTCGAGCGCAACCGCGGCCGTGAGCGCCATAAACATACAAAACGCCATGAGCGCAAACTCGGCGTAGAGCGCGCCGCGAGCCAGCCGCGGCAGGTGCGTATACACAAAGCGATAGAGCGCCGTCGAATCACCCAGCATCCAGATGGCCGAAAGGACGGTGAAACCCGCAAGCATCCGGGCGTACCGCGCGCGCCGCAGAAACGGCGCGGCGAGCACCAGCGCCAGCGGAATGATGCCGCAGTACACATAAAGAAAAATGAAATTGATCTTCAGCGTGTAGAGCGAGAGATCGGATGGCGTGAAGATGTGGTAGTAATTCGGTACGATCAGGGACGCCAGGCTCTGCCATCGCAGGCCGCCGCCCGTTTCATGCCATTGGTAGCGCAGGGCCGCGACGCTCCGGGCGGCAAGATGATACGTGGGGATGAGCTGGACGGCGGTGATCCCCCCGCCGAGCAAAATACCGGCAGCGACTGCACCGCCGAATTTCCAGCGGCTCTCGAGCGATATACCGAGGCCGATTGCCACCAGCGCCACCGAGCCAAGAACCACCAGCGTCGCCGCAGAAGAGCCTCCCAGAATCGACAGCCCGACGCTCATGGCCAGCAGGCTAGTCCACCTGATGCCGACGCCCCGGCTCAATTCGAAGACGCACAACAGCACCAGGGGAAACCAGGCGGCACACGAGACGGCTCCCAAATGCTGGGCCTGTGAGGCAAAGTATCCGCCGAGCTGATAGACGGTGCCGCCCAACAGCGCTGCCGGCGCACGAACCCCGACTTGACGCAACAGCACAAAAGTGAACACACCCGCCAGAATCATGTGCAGAGGGACCAGCCACTCGATCCAGTAGAACAGCTTGTATCCCGCCGTCAGATTGCCCAGCAGAATGGAGATCCACGTCAGCGGATAGTACAGTTGCGCCTGCAGATCGGCGTGAATCGGCATGCCGCACAGCGGATAGGGGTCCCAAAACGGGAAAATACCCTCGCGGACACAGCGGCCGATGTAAGCTGCGAGGGGCAGGTGAAACCCTACCAGGTCAAACGGAATGAACATGCTGGGGTTAAACAGAACCTTGCGGAAGAATAGCAGAGGCTGCACGATCAAAAGCGGCAGGGCGATTGCGGCGCCGGCCTGATTCTGCCACCATCGCCCCGAAGGGCGCGCGCGAAGCTGCTGATCCGGGGGGAGAATCTGATTTTCGGCCGACGAATGAGGCCCGGGGCCCGTAGGTGTTTTGGTCCGCAGCACGAAACCGGGTACACGAGTAGTGTACACCGGCACGGCGCGGATTGTAATGCGGCGCTCGGCTAAACTGGGCACTTCGTAGGGCGTGCTGGCTTGAATCTGCAAGTTCCAGCTCGGAACGGTGCTCCCGAACCAGCTGGCGGATTGTCCCCAGAAAGACCCAAATCAAGCTCACCGGGTAGGTCAGGGTGACGATAATGCAGTCTTCAGAGGTGCTCACCGAGCTTGCCGGATGCGTGACGCTGACAGTCGGCGCAGCCAACCCAAACGAAGCCTGGGCGGGCGTCATGGCCCCGTAGAGCACAGATTTTGCATGGAGGTCGCGTCGAGGGTGTTGACAGCGCCCAGCGGGCTGCATTTCGTGTCCGGCCAGTGAGCGTCTGATATACGAACAGCGCAAAAAATACGATCAGTGTCAGCACGGAATCGAGGTCCAGCCGCATCTCCCATGTGGCGTGCCCCGGAGGGTTGTCTCCTGACGGGCAGAGGTGGATCACAGCCCGGCAAGAAGAAAGTAACCGTCTCGAATTCGGCGGGCGACTTCGGAAACTCGCCCACCCGATCCGCTTCGCGGACTTCCGTTCGTCGCCCCGGGATCACGAGTGGGTTGGTTTACGCCAAGCCCCTTTCAGCGGCCCGCAGCAAGTGCTCCAGTATTTGGCGCGATACGCCCACCGGGTGGCCATCTCCAATGCACGATTGTTTCGCTGGAATCTTCCGCGATCGAGATGTTTCGCCTCCAGTGGTTCCGTATCTGGACCTGAACGCCCGAGCGCAAGCAGTTGGACGAGCATGCACAACGCCGCTGGGCGCTAACTTCGTCTCCGCCGGTTCCAGCATCTGCACTACCCAGGCATGCACGCAAACGCCAAACTGCGGTTGTCAACTGCAGGCGTATGATGTGCGGTTATGGGGTGATTACAACTATACCTTTGGCAAGAACGACACCGTCGGTTTTTCATTCGGTGTGGACGACTCTACGACAATAGACCACTATTTTGAGGGCGCATACGGCTCTCAATGGGGCCCACCGTACCTCTTCGACATCCACATTTACGGCGACGCGTATAACAAATTTAACACGGCGAGGTCTAAGGCTGTTCTGTGGGGCTATGGTAACACTGGCTGGATCATTGGCGAAGCATTCTACAATGATTCAGATTCAACCGAGGCTAACGACCTTTATAACGCAATGCAGGCCAACCCGGCTCAGACAGTGTTTTATTTGGCGCAGTGGCCACTTAGTCCTGCGAAGACATGCCCTCTTGTAGACACCGCTCAGCCTTTACTCTACAATTACTACTCGGGTAAGCAATTCTGAACGACACTCCAGTAATGATCGCCAGGGGTCAAGGGGCTGGCACTTGCTGATCCGGAGTGATGGTCGGATTCTCGGACAACGAACGGACTCTGGGCCCCCTGGCTATATCACGATGGAGACGACAGGCCGAGTAGATGCCATCGTACAGTGGTTGGTTTCGGGTTAGTGGACCGGTTTCGTTCGGCATTATGGCAGGAGGCGCTGACATGAATCACCAAGATTCCAACTCGCACCCAGTTGGTTTACCGACCAGCGGCGCGCCGTCTACATATTGCCTTGTTGGTTCCTGGTTTCGTACGAAAGCAAGTTGCTCAAGCAACATCACTTCACGGCCACCGGCTTTCGAAACCAGAGCCAGAAATATTGGGACCCGGCTCCCGCTGTGAGCTCTACATCAAACCCGGACTCCTCGGCCAACCGGTAAGCATCCACTTCGGAAACCGGTATGCCAAGCCAGGTGTCAAGGCTCTCGGGACGCAACGACGCGTCTCCCTGCAGTTGGAATTTAAAAAGAGAACCGGGCTTCAGAACGCGAAATACTTCTTGACAGTACGACCGAATAACATCATAGCTGGGAATATGTTGAAACACAATGAACGAAAACGCAAAATCAAAATGTTCGGAGTCCAGCCCTGCGAGCGAATGTCCGTCCCCCACGATCAGTGTGACGTTGTGCAAATCGCCGAGATTCTTGCGTGCCTGGCAGATCATTTCCTCACTGATATCCACCGCCGTCACGTGCTGAAAAATGCGCGCCAGCATGCGCGTCATCCGTCCAACCCCACACCCGATTTCCAGCATCCGGAGGTCCAGCGGAGATCGGTTCCCCCCGCAGATTCGTGATGCATCGCTCATTACTTCGTTGGCAACATTAATCTCACCTGAACGGAAAAATTCACGATCTTCCCATTGGAACGCAGCATTCTGCACGTAATGACGGGCGTTTTCGCGAGCACGTTTGTTCCAATCTTCCCGCATGCGGTCAATCCAATTCTTGTCCATTAGTACAACGCTCCGATTAAATCTGGAGAAGCAACATTAATCTTATATCACGCAAAATGGTCGTGTGCATTGCGTCCGTGCCGGTCAAACCAGGAGCAGTCACGGATACCGGCGAACTTGATAAGAGCGTTCGGTCGGATGAAATAAAATGAAAGGGTTTTGCGCGAAAACAACCCGCCAAACGTTTGACGCTGTATTCTGTCGCTTGTAAACTCAGCCTGCAGGCCACGCAAAGGACGCATTTCCCGGCGTGGATTGCATCCGTTAAGAGTTTGCGATAAGCGCCGGATGCAAAATAGACCAGCAAACGCCGCGTGAGCGGCGTTTGCGGCGGAGCAAAACCAGACCGCCGAGCAACTGGTTCCATCAAACATTTCCATAGCATTGTGTTTTATGAACACAGGTGGGAGACGGGACGCGGCGCAAGACGGAGGCATTCTCGGAGTTGCAGAGTCATTATCTGTTCGCCGACAAGTTCGGGCGCCCGGGCAAGGGCAACGACAAAGGGAAGGTCGAAGGGTTGGTGGGCTACACAATCGCCCCGAAAAGCAGTTGAGTTAGGAATGGAAGGGGCTGCCATGTCAGCTTCTCCTTGATCTCCTGCGCAGTCCACCCACGGAGGTAGAGGTCGATAAGGAGCCGCTGTTCCTGCGTTGAGCGCCAGCTGAATTTTCCGAATTTCCCGGTCAAGGTTGTCAAGCGATTTGCGCAGTCGCCGCCGGGCCCCCCGGAGCCGGATCCAAAACGCTCGCGCGGCAGTTGCAGTCACTTCTGTGCACCCAGTGGAGCACACCAAGCCGAGCACGTTTTCTCACTCCTCGGATCGAAGGAGTGCGGGGCGCGCATTCGGAAGGTTGTCGTTTCGTTCCCGTTCTCACGGCCTTTCTGGGCTCCCTTCCTGTGCTGGCGTGATCAGTCGGCCTTGTGCAGAGGAGGGACAATCAGCCCGTGGACGGCTATCGGCCGCGCACTTTTTGTCGGAGACGAACTGAAGATTCGGCTTGGCGGATGTCGAGTAGAGATCGATGCTCGAATGAGAAGAGCGACGTGATTCCTGCGGGAACTCGGTCGTTGCCATATACAGGCCCTCGCCCGTGTAGGCTGGGGGAGGCCTCCTAAGGGTTAAGAGGTTTGGGAAACTGGAAAACTCAGTCACCGTCACTCGGCAATGTTTGCTTTTCAAACTACCGACGCCAGTCTAATAGCCGAAATTTATTTGGGTGAGGTTTCCTCTCCTCCTCGCCAAAGCGCTTAGTCGTTCGCATTTTGCGACAATGTGCGTTCGTGTCCCTGAAGTCTTACCGGTTCGTCGCACAAGCCCTGCTGGCATGTTTATTTGCCGTATGTGTGTACCGTGCCTTCACGCAGTCAATCGTGTTCGACGAAGCCCTGACTTGGCAACTGTATATTGCGGGTCCGATCGAAAACATCTTCCACTACTTCGATGCGAATCATCATTTCTTGAACACGGTACTCATGCGCCTTTCGACGGGGTTGTTCGGCGTTTCGGAATGGTCGCTCCGTCTTCCCGCGCTCGCTGGCGCAGCGCTTTACTTCACGGCATGCTATCGCCTGGCACGAGCGGCATTCGGCGATGGTTTTTCCATGCTGCTGGCCGTTGCCGTGGTCACGCTCAACCCGTTCGTTCTGGATTTCATGGTGGCAGCCCGCGGTTACGGCCTGGCGCTGGCTCTGTGGATGTACGCGGCCGCCATATTGCTGGACGCGTTCTCGCGCAGGGCTTTCTTGCCGAAACAGATGGCCACCGCGGGAGCAGCCGTGGCGCTCTCGGTGACCGCCAACCTTGTATTCATCCTGCCCGCCGCTGCCCTCGCGGGAACCGCTCTTTATTTGATTCGCCGCGGTGGGAGCATCGCCGCGGCGGAAGCACCGCAGAAGATTCCTCAGCCGCCGCCTCGCACGCGGAGCGCGCGTACGAAGAAAAAATCTGCCGCGGCTCTTTCTCCGCGCAAGTCCGGGTTTCCACGATGGGCCGGGTTCGTATTGCCGATCGCCCTCATTGGGCTGTTATTTTTCAATCTGGCGCCGTTCGAGAGTATGCGTTCCAAGGATTTTTACACCGGCGCCGCGAGCATTTCCCAGAGCCTTCGCAGTCTGGCCGCGTCCTCGCTCGCGCACTCGGGACCATTGCGCAACCAGCCCTGGGTGCGCCGTTGGAGTGACCTCGTCGCGCTCGCGATCGCACCTCTCGCTGTCGCCGCCGGGCTCGTCATCGGAACCCTTCGCCGCAACGTTTTGCTGATCGTGGTATCGGTGGCCGTCGTGTTTTCCGCCGCCGGTTGCCTGGCTCTACGCCTCTTGCTCAACTGGCCGTATCCAGAAGACCGCACCGGCCTGTACTTCCTGCCGCTCACGTCACTGGTGCTTGTGGGCCTCGCGTATTGCTTGCAAGCCGATAAGCGACCGCTCAAGCTAGTGTCATTTGCGCTTTACGCTTTGAGCGCCGTTTTCGTCGTGCATTTCGCCACCGAATTCAACACACGCAAATTCCTCGTCTGGGAGTATGACGCCGACACGCGCTCGATGGGTGAATACATTGCCGCCCACCGCCCGGCCAACCAGCCGGTTGTGCGCATCGGCGGCTCGTGGCAGTTGCAGGAGTCGCTTTCGTTTTACATGAACCTGCGAAACTGGTCTTGGATGGAACTTAGGAGAGAAACGCCGGTTGCTGGATCGGACTACTACGCGCTCATCCCGCAAGACCGCACCGCGGTCGAAAAAAGGCTCGGACTTCACGACGTTTATCGCGGCCCGGTTTCGGGAAGCGTGCTGGCCCAGCCTATCGTTGCACCGCCCCCGCCCGCCCCATGATCGGCCACACATCCACGATATTTTCACCGCGCGCCACATAGATGCGGTCGTAGACATTGACGCTGGTGTCCAGGTTCGAAGGATAAATCTCGACACGGTCTGCCAGCTTCAAGTCGCGGTCGCCGTCGTTCCAAAGCAGCATGCCGTACTCGGCGCCCCCGCTTTTGATCTTCACGCCGGGCGCGCCCTTCACTTCATCGGTCTCGCGCAGCAAGGCTTTGTTTCCGTAATCCACCGCGCACTGGTTCGGACGCGTCTTGCTGATCACCGTCGTCATCACGCTCAGCGCCGGCTCGAAATCACTGTACACGCTCTCGTCGTTTTTGCCGCCGATCCTGCGGTACAGCGTGTCCATGAAAATATACGAGCCTGCCTGCAACTCCGTTAGATGGTTTTCCGTGTCTATGTTGTAAGTCCCGGTCGAGCCACCCGTGATGATTTCAACCGGCAGTCCGGATTTCCGGCACAACTCCACCGTTTCGAGCATGGCCGCTACATCGTCGGTCGACTTCTTTTTTCGCGCTTCCCAGCCGTGCGTATGGGACGCTCCGCCCGAGTAGCCCATGATGCCCACCAGCTTCAGGTGCTTTGATTGATCGACTTTTTGCGCCAGCCGCAATGCCGTCTCGCCAGGCTGGCACCCTTGACGCTCAAGCCCCGCGAAGACATCCACGATCACATTCATCTT
The DNA here is from genome assembly GCA_035280425.1 of Bryobacteraceae bacterium. Lineage (GTDB taxonomy): Bacteria > Acidobacteriota > Terriglobia > Bryobacterales > Bryobacteraceae > QHXW01. The sequence goes on from DATEFW010000026.1 coordinate 19,160, forward strand.
CGCGTGCGCCGGTGCGAGCGCTTCTTCGAGCGCGTCGACCGTGATCGGATCGTCGAGCACTCCCGTAAAGGTCGGCTCCCGCTTCACCAGCGCGACCGTGCGCGCCACCTGGCTGCGGCCCGCGGGCTGGCACGTGTGCAGCACGCCCTTCACCCCCGCGTTGACCATCAGCTCGCATTCCGCGGTCGTCGCGCAGCAGACGCCGGTCGCTCCCAGCGCGAGCTGCCGTTTGCTGATATCGACGCACTTGTGGATCTTCACATGTGCGCGCAGCTTGAGCCCCGTCGCTTTATTGTGCGCCGCCATGGTGTTGAGATTCTTTTCAAAAAGCGCTTCATCGAGGATCAGCGCCGGCGTGCCCAGATCCTCTTTCGTGAGGCCGTGAAAATCACGCCGTGCGATCCGTGCTTCGATTTCGCTGTAATGGAATTCGCTCCGGGCTGCGCGGGCACCGCGGGTCAGAAAGGCGCCCGCCGCACCGGCCGCCAGAAAACTTCTACGAGAAGTCATGTCACACCTCCTGCGACGTTCCCGAAAGTATACACCTCCCTGCGCTTCGTGGCGTCAAAAGAACGTGCTGAACATCCCGCGTTTTCCCAGTTGCGCGCTCTACTGGGTTTCCGGCGCCTGCGGCTCCAGAATCGCCGCCAGAAGCTCCCTTGCTTCCGCTTCACGGTCTCGCGGGACCTGCACCTGGACTTCCTTGTGCAGAAACGGATCGATGTCCTGAACCAGTGTGGCAATGCTACCCAAAATGAAGAAGGGAATTTCGGAATCTTCAAGGATCCCCTTCGCCAGTGCAAGCTGGATTTGATCGTGGGTTTTGAGCACCACCACCAGGTCTAGATTCGGATCGAAGCGGCTGGGCGGGTCAGGCGGGGGCGAACCGTTCAGTAAACGGACGCGGCAGTCCGCGCATTCGGTGAAACCTTCGCGGTATTCGGCCTTGCATTTTGGGCAGTACACAGCAGATCTCCTGCCCAAGTGTATCGCGACCCTGATTCATCCGACACTGCAATCCTTCGCCGGGAATGAGACTCGGCGCCTCCGGCCCGGGCTCCAGTACGGTCGTATTGTGTTGGTGCGTTGAGAAGACATGATCGACTCGGGCTACGGAATTAACTCCGGAATGTCTTACGGAACGTGAATGCGACGCAGTCGTGGCTCTGTTGTTGGATGGAAGCCTTTCACGGACTCGCGCCGGGGCGCAGCGCTTCATGAGTCATTCGGCGGTTAATGCCCTTGCGAACAGCAAGGTATTAGTGAAAATAGCCGGCGAGTGGACTCGGTGCTTCGGCGGGTCCATTCCTCGCGACACTCTTTGAAAATCGGGATCTACCAATTGGCTTGTGGCCTGCTGCCCCGCCCCTTCGTCGGCGCTGTCCGGTGTGATTGCACTGTGTGTGCGCATCGATGCCTCCCATGCGTGACAATGCGCCGCTGCGGGTTGTGCCGGGCTCGCACGCCGCTGGAGTCCTAATTGATTGGGAAGTGATGGATCACCTCGCGAGACACGAATCCGTCGCGTGTCTGTCACCGCAGGGGCGGCGTAATCGCGATGCGGCTTCTGATACACGCCTCATCAAAGTACGAAGCGCGGCCTGCCGCCCGGTGTTGCACATAGAATTTGCTGATTCGCTCGTAATGGAAGGCGGCATCAAGTTGGCCGTGGCGTGAACTCAGTTCCTCACTCCGCCCATTTGACCCACGCCAGCTCATACGGCGCTATGGCGTCTTCGTGGTACGGAACCACTCGCACCGAAAATCCGCAGGAGCCGCTCTCGCGCAGATCGATTTCGGCTTCGTAGACATGCTCGGGGCTCGCCGTTCCCCTGTAAGCCATATCCGCAGATTGCCCCGAAACAATTTCGCCATCTTCGCGCACCGCACCGAAAAAGAGCTGCACGCGCACGTCGCCGGGTGTCAGGCCGCCGAGCAGGACTTTCGCCCTCACCTTCAGCTTGGAGCCGACGAAGATTTCCGTCGTGGTTCCGGTAGTCACCTCCATCACACGCACCTCTGAACCATGCGTGCGCATGCGCTTTCGCCACTCGACCAGCGGCCGCACCCTGGCCGCCCGCTCCGCCGTTAGCCGGAGATGCCGCTGGCTCGCGGGAATATAGAACCGCTCGGTGTACTCCGCGACCATGCGGTTCGTGCTGAAGGCCGGCGTCAGCGTTTTCATTGACGCTTTCATCTTTGCGATCCAGCCATGCGGAATCCCCGAGGCATCCTGCTCGTAGAAAAGCGGCGCCACGTCATTCTCCAGCAGGTTGTAAAGCGCTTCGCTTTCCACTTGGTCCTGGTAATCCGCGTTGTCGTATTCTTCGCCCGCGCCGATCGCCCAGCCGTTTTCGCGATCGTAGCCTTCATCCCACCAGCCGTCCAGTACCGAAAGGTTTAGCCCGCCGTTGGCCAGGACTTTCATCCCGCTTGTGCCGCTAGCTTCGTTCGGACGGCGCGGCGTGTTGAGCCACACATCCACTCCCTGTACCAGGTAACGCGCCACTGACATATCGTAATCTTCGAGGAATACGACGCGGTTGCGCATCTCCGGATCCCGGGCGAAGTGAATGATCTGCCGGATCAGTTCTTTGCCTTCGTGGTCGTGCGGGTGCGCCTTTCCTGCAAACAGAATCTGCACGGGATGCTTTGCGTCCGTCAGGATTCGCTTCAAGCGCGCGCAGTCATGCATGATGAGTGTCGCCCGCTTGTAGGTGGCGAACCGCCGCGCGAATCCGATGGTCAGCGCATCGGGCTCCAACACGCTGCGGGTAAGCGCCATTTCTGCCTCTGAAGAACCCCGCCGCTTCATCTGCTGTGCCAGTCTGGCGCGGGCGTAGTGAATGAGGCGCTCACGGCGGATCTGGTGAACGCGCCATAGCTCCTGGTCAGGAATGCGCTCGATCCACTCCCAGATCGTATGGTCGGCCGGATCTTCCGCCCACCTCGGCCCCAGATACCGGTCAAACAGCCCGCTCATTTCCATTGAAATCCACGATCGCGTGTGGACTCCGTTCGTCACGTAGCTGATGGGCACTTCTGCGAGCGGGTAGCCTGGCCACATCGCGTGCACCATTTTGCGCGTGACCTCGCCGTGCAGGCGGCTCACGCCGTTGGCATACGAACTGTGACGCGCAGCAAGGTACGCCATATTGAAGGGCTCATTGGCATCCGCCGCATTCCGCCGCCCGTATGACATAAGCCGTTCAAAGCTCAGCCCCAGTTGTTCCAGGTAACCGCGAAAATATTTTTCCATCAGCCAGGGTTCGAACTGGTCGAAGCCCGCGGGCACCGGCGTGTGCGTCGTGAACACATTGCCGGCCGATGCCGCCTGTCGCGCTTCGTAGTACGTCAATCCCAGCTCTTCTTTCAGCATTCTGGCGCGTTCGATTCCCAGGAACGCTGAGTGCCCCTCGTTCATGTGGCACACCGTGGGGCGGATTCCCAACGATTCGAGCGCGCGCAGTCCGCCGATTCCCAAAACAATTTCCTGCTGCACTCGCAGCTCCCGGTCCCCTCCATAGAGCGCGCCGGTGATTCTGCGGTCCTCGGGCGCGTTCTCCTTGATGTTGGTATCTAACAAATAGAGTGGCACCCTCCCCACCTGCACCTTCCAGATCTGTGCCTCGACGCGCCTGGATGGAAAATCGATCTCGACCAGATGCGGGCGCCCCTCCGCATCCGCCATCGGGCTGACGGGCAGCGTGTAAAAATCGTTGGTCGGGTATTTCTCCTGCTGCCAGCCGTCCGCGCTGAGATATTGGCGGAAGTAGCCGCCCTGGTAGAGCAGCCCCACGCCCACCAGAGGCAGTCCGAGATCGCTGGCCGATTTCAAGTGATCGCCGGCCAGAATTCCCAGCCCGCCCGCGTAGTTGGGCACGCACTCTGTCAAGCCGAACTCCGCGGAAAAGTAGGCGATCGTGAGGCCGTTTGCGTCCGGATGCGCGCGCCGGAACCAGCCCGTGCCTCCCAGGTATTCGGCGAGGCTTCCCCAAACCCGATCCATCTGCGCCAGAAAGGCTTCGTCGGATTCGAGTTCCGCCAGCCGTTTCTGGTCGATTCTGCCCAGCATCAGCCGCGGGTTATGACCCGTCTCTTCCCAAAGATCGCTGTCCAGCCTGCGGAACAGCTCGATCGTCGGGTGGTCCCACGACCAACGCAGGTTTAGCGATAACTCGTGGAGACACTGCAGCCTGGCTGGCAGGCAGGGCAACACATGAAAACCATAAACGCGCATCGTGAATTTACCTGTTAAGGGGTCGTGCGCGGGGTTCTGCCGCGCTCTCAGAAAAATGTGGGCGTCAGGATGCCGGGACCGGCCTGTTGAGGAGCCCTTCGATAGCACTATACAACTCGTCCGCGTTCAATGGCTTAGTAACATATCCGTCCATGCCCGCGTCCAGGCATTTCTGGCGGTCCCCCGTCAAGGCATGCGCCGTCATCGCCAGGATCGGGATATGCCCTCCCTCGATCTTCTCCATCTCCCGGATTGCATGCGTGGTCTCGAGCCCGTCCATCCCGGGCATCTGGACGTCCATCAGAATCAGGTCAAAGGCATCTTCTCTTATGGCGCGAAGCGCCTCACTGCCATTCGAAGCCATTACTGGGATCATCTGTTTATTATTCAATAACTTGGCAACGAGTTTTCGATTTACCGGATGATCCTCCGCCACCAGGATGCGGCGGCCTGCAAGCAGATTGTGCTCAGCCGGCTGAGACGCTCCCACTGCCGCCGGTGCTGCTTGAGTTGGTAAGCCGACTGCGAAGCGAATCGCGTCCAGCAGGCTGGACTGCATCACGGGCTTGACCAGGTATCTCGCGATCCCCAGTTCGCGGCATCTCACGGCGTCGTTGGCCAAGTCGCCCGAACTCAGCATCATCACCACAGCGTCCTGGAGATCCGTATCCACCCGAATTTGCCGGACGACGTCGAAGCCGTCCATGTCCGGCATCTGCGCATCGAGGAGCAGGAGCCTGTAGGGATTTCCTGCCGCCTTCGCCTGCCGCATCATGCTGATGCCGACCAGCCCGGAATCGGCGGGGTCGGGCCGCATGCCCCAGATGGTGCAGACTTCGTTCAAAATGCGGCGGTTAATGGCATTGTCGTCCACGATCAGAACCCGCATGCCGGCCAACTGTTCCAACTCCGCGCACCCGGCATGGTTTGGCGCCGCAGCCGCACGGCTGGCGCGCACGGTGAAATGGAAGCGGCTGCCCCGGCCTTCCTGGCTTTCGAGCCAAATTCGGCCCCCCATCAGCTCGACCAGTCGCGTGCAGATGCTCAGGCCCAGTCCAGTTCCTCCGTGCTTGCGCGTGGTGGAGCCGTCGGCCTGGATAAACGCCTCGAAAATAGCCTGCTGGCGGTCCGGGGCGATTCCGATTCCGGTATCGCTCACGGTAAAGTGCAACAGAACCCACGCATCGGTCTGGCGCTCGACCTCCACCGAGACGATAACTTCTCCTTTCTCGGTGAATTTGATGGCATTGCCGACCAGATTCAACAGGATCTGGCGCAGACGGACCGGATCCCCCACCAGCATTCCGGGGATTTCCGGCGCGATGTGGCACAACAACTCCAATCCCTTCTGGTGGGCCTTCAGCGCCAGGGTCCGGAACGCCTGGTCAAGCAGGTCTTCGGCACCGAACGGCACCGGGTCGAGCACCATCTTGCCTGCCTCGATCCGCGAGAAGTCGAGAACGTCATTGATGATCGATAACAGCACCAGAGCCGAGTTTTTGACCGTGGAGGCGTATTCGCGCTGTTCCGGTGTCAGGGCCGTTTGCAAGACCAGCTCGATCATGCCGAGAATGCCGTTCATCGGAGTGCGAATCTCGTGGCTCATGTTGGCCAGGAATTCGCTCTTCAGGCGGTTGGCCTCCTGCGCTTCGTGGACCAGATGAATCAGCTCCTGGCGGGAGATGTCCAGTTCCTCGACCATGTGATTGAAGGCCACAGTCAGATCCGAGACTTCGTCGATGCTCACCACCGGGGCACGCTGCTTGAGGTCTCCGGCAGCTACTTTGCGGCTGAAGATCACCAGATCATTGAGGGGCTGAAGAAGCCTGCGGAGCTGGAAGTAGTGGACCGCGAAAATCAGCATCAGCGCCAGGATGGCGACCGTCAATCCGTTGGCCACGGTACGGATGAACAGGGTCCTCTGCTTGGCCATGGAAAACCCCACACGGACGACTCCGATTCTGGTCTTCTTAGGTTGTGAGGATTCCCAGTCCAGCAACTGCGACGCACCGTTTGTGGATACTTCCGAGGCGATGTCCAAAAATGCGCTGCGGCCTGCGACGCCGCGGAAGATCGCCGCCGGCGAAGATCCGCGGATTTCCGGTCGCACCGGAATGCCCGACAGGGGGAAACCCTGGCGTGCAACCGCAGCCAGCACGCGGCCGGACGCGTCGGTCATTTGCACATAAAGCACGTCTTCGCTTGCCAGCGCAGCCTGCGCCGTGCGCTCGAGCTCCGGCCGGTTGCGCACGAGCATGGCGAGCTCGCTTTGACTGGCCAGAAATTCGGCCAGCAGTCCGGCGCGCGCCTCCAGTTGCTGTTGCAAGACCGAGCGCTGCGTTACCAGAAAGAGTCCGACAAGACAGGCAACCGAGATTCCCACGAGGCTAGTATTCGCCGCTAGCGCGCGCGTCAGCAGGCTGGTGTGCCGGGTTGGAGGGGCGGGAGTCATGGGTTCATTGGAGAATAGAGAAATCCCCTCCCCGTGCTGCTTCGGGCGAATATCGCAGCCCCAGAAGGCGGAGCACGCTCTGATTCACCGCTATTTTCAACTTGCGCGGGCCTTCAACCGGGCGCACCGCCTGGCCGTTGAGGATCTGTAATGCGACCTCACCCGTTTGCCGACCGACGTCGCGGAAATCCGGGTACACGCCGATTGCGGCGCCGGCGCGCGCGAAGCTTTCCGAGAATCCGATGAGCGGCAGGCGCTGTTCGATCGAGGCCAGGATCAGAGGCTTGATGGTGGCGCTGTTGTAAAGGGCGCCGTCGGGAAGGCACCACACGAAATCCACTGCTCCTTTGAGCCGCAGCAACGCAGGCATTAATGCCTCCGGGCCCGGGCAGTCGATCACTTGGACCGTGAAGCCTGCCTGTTCGGCTCGCGCCGCGATCGCGGCAGCAGCCGGGCCTCCCAGGCTGGAATTGCGGATCAAGCCGAGCCGTGTTTTTCCGGGGAACAGCTGCTTGAGCCGCGCGAGCAGCACTTGCACCGGAACGTCGAGAGCGATGGTGGCCGCCGGGGTGAGCTGCTCCGGAAGGTTGGAAGGAACATGCCGCAGCACCATTGCAGAAATGACAGGAATTTTCGCGCCCTCGGCAGTGATCCGGTCGAGCGCGCCGGTTCCCAGTGCGATGATCAAGCGAGTACCCGGGCGGTCGACGCGGTCTGTGCTCCCCGCCTGGGCCAGGTCGACAATACGAATTTCAACGGAATCGCCGAACGCGCCGCGAATGCCTTCTACAGCCTCACGATGTGCCTCAACACCCAGGCTGGCGACGATCGTTACGGCCGCAGCCCGCGGACGCGAGCTGTCATCGTCATCGCATCGCAGGGCGGGGCAGGCCGCAGCGAGCGCCGCCAGCGCGAGGATCGCGCCGCCAAAGCGCATGCCTACTCGCGCGTCCGCCATATCAGCTTCACGAATAGGGCCCGGCCATCCTCTAATATGCGGTCCTCGGGCAAACCCACTCCGACCGGATCGTAATATGCGCGGTTGAACAGATTGCGCACGCCGAATTGCAGGTCAAAGTCGGGGTGAAGCCGGTTGGTGGTGAACGTCAGATCCGCCAGCCAGTAGGATGGCACCACGGCATCCGTCATGGTGTAGCGGCTGCTGAGATATTGGACCGCCGCCGCCGCCTTCAGCTTGTTTTTAGCCAGCGGCAGCGCCGCCCGCAGTTTCCCGATGGTGCGAGGCGAATTGCCAGGGGCGTCGTGGTCTTCATCAAAACCGGCCCGCTCGACTGCCAGGCTGGCTGTGGTTTCGAGTGGCCCCAGCGGTTTCGCGCTGAACTCCCCTTCCACGCCGCTGGCATGGCTGCGCGCTACGTTCTGGTATTGCGTCATGCCGGAATCGAGCGTCGTTGCCTGGATCAGATCGCCCAGCCGGTAATGGTAGGCGGTCACCAATCCGCTGATCGCGCTGGTGAAGCGATGCTCCGCGGAGACTTCATAGGTATCGGCTTTCTCGGGGCGCAGGAACCAGTTAGTGACCTGCGAAATTCCGTCTGCGTAAAACTCCTCATAGGCGTTCGGATTGCGAAAAGCCCGGCCCACCAGGAACTTGTAGGAGGATTTCGCCGATGCCTGGTAAACCAGCGCCACCCGCGGCGAAACGAAATGCCGGTGGTTTTTGGAGTCATCGAAACGCACGCCGAAATAGGCGTTCCATTTGGGAGAAAGCTGCCATTGCTGCTGCGCGAAAAAGCCGTAAGAGATATCGGGATGATCGGCGCTCAGGTACATAACCGCATCCGGCGAAGCTTCGTAATAATGCTGAAGCGCCCGCAGGTCGGCATTGAGCTCGCTGCCCACGGTGAGCACGCCGACGTGCGGAACCGAAAAATCATAGGCCAACTGAGTGCCGACCCAATCGCCCGCGCCCAGATCCCGCCAGTCTTGCACCAGGCCGCCATCGGCATAGTCGTAGCGCGCCCGGTAGCGGTACCGGTCGTAATAAATGCGCCAGCGCACTTTGCGGTCCGATGAAAGATCGCGGGAGTAGGCTGCCTCGAAAAACCCGCGGGCATCCAAAATCCGGTTGGCGGGATCGTTGAAGACGGTTCTATACCACGCGGTGGGGACCTGCTTTTCGCGCGCCCCGAAATATCCGGTAAACGTCCAGTTGCGCCAGATCAGGTTGGCGAAGGTATGGTAGCCCCGCTCGCCATCGCCGCCTATCGCGCGCCCGTAATCGGTCGCCGGGCTGTCGAACTCCGGAAAATACAGGGACTGGCCGCCGTTATTGAAGACCGACGCCGAAAGCAGCAGATTGGCTCCGCGCCCGAGCGGAAGGCCCGCCGAAATCATGCCCTTGCGCTCGCCGAAACTGGCAATCTCGGTGGAGGCCCGCAGACGTTTGGCTTCCACAGGCGATTTGGTGACGATGTTGATCGTGGCGAAGATGCCGTTGCTGCCGTAGAGCGCCGAGGACGGGCCGCGCACGATCTCGATGCGTTTGACCAGGTCCATATCGAGATCGAAATCCTGCCCGAAAAAGTTGTTGGAACTATAGATGTTCTCGGTGAGGTAATGGCCGTTGAGCATCGCCAGGAAGCGGGTGTTGTAATCGCCCGGAATCGAAAAACCGCGCAGGCCTGCGTAGTGATAGGAGCGGTCGTAGGTGACGTAAAATCCGCGGACGGCGGCCAACGCTTCACCGAGCGTGCGGAATCCATACTTCCGGATATCCTCGGCCGTAATAATCGTAATGCTGGCAGGCGCCTCCTGAAGCGTTTGGTTGTGAAGGGTGGCAGCCTCGACCACCGGCATATCCTCAAAAAGCACCGATTCAGGCGACGTTCCCTGAGGCGGCTCGGAAGTCTGCGCGAAAGCGGGCGCCAGCGGCGCTGTTGCCATTACGGCCAGGGCGATTGACACCAGTCTTCGGCGTAGCATAGAGTTCTGCCGTTGGATGAATCGGCAGTTTCCGGATGGGTCTGTAGAGCATCCAGTGCTCAGGTGGTGGAGCGCGGCAAGCGGGTCATCGGTTAAAACAGAGATATATGGCCAGTTCGGAACAAGCGGTGCTGGGCGGCGGGTGTTTCTGGTGCCTGGAAGCGGTTTACGAGCAAATGGAAGGCGTCATCTCGGTCGAGTCCGGTTACATGGGCGGCCACGAGCCGGAGCCGACCTACCAGGACGTTTGCGCGGGCGATACGGGGCACATCGAAGTGGTGCGCATCACATTCGATCCCGGCGTCACTTCCTACCGCGACATTCTCGAAGTTTTCTTCGCCATTCACGACCCCACGACGCGCGACCGGCAGGGCAACGATACGGGCGTGCAGTACCGGTCGATTATCTTTTATTTATCGGAGGAGCAGCGCGCGGCGGCCGAACAGACGATCGCGGAGCTCAGCCGCGCCCGGATCTGGAAAGATCCGATCGTGACCGAGCTGCGGCCGGTTGCGGCCTTCTACCGCGCCGAGGATTATCACCAGCATTATTTTCAAAACAATCCGCGGCAGCCGTATTGCTCGTTTGTGGTGGCGCCGAAGCTCAAGAAATTCCGCGACAAATTTACCGCCAAAGTGAAGAAGCCGGCTTGAGCCGGCCGGTTGGCGCTCACTCGGCCTTTACCGGCTTGGGCACTACGGCCGGGACGTTCTGGTCGCGCACGAGTTTGTTGAATGCCGCGAGATCGTCTTTGAGAAGCCGGTCGAGTCTGGCGAGCTGCGCATTGGCCTGGCTGGCGAGGTCTTCGTAAACCATTTCGGATTGCGCGGTGGGCCCGACATCGCTGGATGCGACCACGCCGCCGAGCGCGGCCAGCTTATTGTTGAGCTTGATCGGAAAATTCAGCGGGTCTTCGCTTGCCTGATTTTTCGTTTGATAGAGTTCCTGCTCGACCGCGGTGAGTTTTTTCGAAAATTCCCTGGCTGCCGCGGCGACCGATTTATTCTCGCCGGTTTCGTATTTTTCGAGCTGGCTACGGACATCGCGAATACGGATGACGCCTTCGTCGGTTTGCGAAAGCTTGTCGCGGACCTGGAGAGCGAGCACGAGTTGCTTGGCGAAATCCGCGGGCGTGGCCGGCGAGCGCGGGTCTTTTTTCACCGTAAAGGATTGGGTTTCGGATTTTCCATCGACGGTTAAGCGGACCTGGTATTTTCCGGGCACGATCTGCGGCCCGCGCACGCTGCCGGCCCACAGGATCATGCAGGGGAAGCGGGCGGCGTCGGGATAGCGCATATCCCAGACGAAGTGGTTCATGCCGGCTTCCGACGGAGCGCGCTCGGCAGCCCCGCGGCGTGCAGGCGGACCTTCTTCGTCATCTTCTTCCGGCTCGGCGCCGGGGCAGGGCGGCTCTTTTGGTTTCTCTTTACTCGAGAACTTCTTGATCAGCTTGCCGGAGGCGTCCAAAAACTCGAGCGCGATGTCGCTTTTCGGTTTCTCTTTGAGCCAGTAGTGGACCACGACGCCGTTCGGCGGGTTCTGCCCGGCGCCGCCGCCGGCAAAGCCGAAGCCCCCGCGGATCCGGTAGGCGGCTTTGGGCTGAAACAGGCGCGCTTCGGGACGCGCATCGCCCGAGGGAAACTCATGCGGATCGAGCTGGCGGACGAGCGGCATGTCGTCGAGAACGTAGAACGCGCGGCCCTGAGTCGCCACGACCAGATCGTCTTCGCGCTTTTGAAACGCGACGTCGGTGATGGGGACGGCGGGAAGATTGAGCTGGAACGGCCGCCAGTTCTCGCCGTCGTCATAGGAAATATAAAGATGCGTTTCGGCGCCCGCGATGAGCAGGCCGCGGCGGTTGGGATCTTCGCGGACGACGCGGGTGAAATCGTCGTTCGCGATGCCGTTGACGATTTTCTTCCAGGTTTTGCCGTAATCGGAGGTTTTGTAAAGGAACGGACGGAAGTCGTCGGATTTGTACATAGTCGCCGCGAAGTAGGCGGCGCCCTTCTGGTGGGGAGACGCCGCAACGGAGTTGATCTGGATCCACTCGGGCAGATCTTTGGGCGTGACGTGCGACCAGTTTTTTCCGCCATCGCGGGTGACGTAGACCAGGCCGTCGTCGGAGCCGGTCCAGACGACGCCCTTCTCGACCGGTGATTCGTCGATGGTGAAGATGGTGTCGTAATACTCGGCGCCGCTATTGTCTTTGGTGATGGGGCCGCCGGCGGGACCTTGCTTGGATTTATCGTTGCGGGTGAGATCGGGGCTGATGGGCGTCCAGCTCTGGCCCTCGTTGTGCGTGGCAACGAGCACGTTGCCGCCGGCGTAGAGCAGGGTGGGATCGTGCGGCGAAAATATCAGCGGGAAATTCCACTGGAAGCGGTACTTCATGGCTTCGACGCCGTAGCCCATGGGATTGTCGGGCCAGACGGTGACGTTGCGCGAGGAACCAGTGCGGTGATCGTAGCGCGAAAGGTAGCCGTCGTAGGAGCCGGCGTAGACGATGTTGGAATCGCGGGGGTCGGGCGCGATCCAGCCGCTTTCGCCGCCGCCCACGTCATGCCATTCGCGCTCGGTGATGGAACCCTCGTTGCCGCGGCTCGCGATTTCGACGGTGGAATTATCCTGCTGCGCGCCGTAGATGTGGTAAGGGAAATCGTTGTCGAGCGCCACGCGGTAGAACTGAGCGGTCGGCTGATTGTTGATGGTGCTCCAGCTTTTGCCGCCGTTCGAAGAAATATTGGCGCCGCCGTCATTCGTTTCGATCATGCGCTCGGAATCGTTGGGCGCGATCCACAGATCGTGATTATCGCCGTGCGGCGTGGGGATGGCGTCGAATTTATGGCCGCCGTCGCTCGAGCGGAAGAAGCCGACGTTGAGCACGTAGACGGTGTCAAGTTTCAGCGGGTCGGCATAAATGTGCGCGTAGTACCACGCCCGCTGGGTCAGCTTGTGCTCCTCGTAGACGCGCGTCCAGTTTTTGCCGCCGTTATCGGAGCGGAAGACGCCGCCGTCCGCAGCTTCGACGAGCGCCCAGACACGCTCCGGATTCACCGGCGATACCGCGATCCCGATGCGCCCGATGATGCCTTTCGGCAGGCCGGGATTGCGCGTGATTTCGGTCCAGGTTTCGCCGCCGTCGGTGGATTTATAGAGGCCGCTATCGGGGCCCCCGCTTTCGAAAGTCCACGGCTTGCGCACGATCTCCCAGATGGACGCATAAAGAACGTCGGGATTGGAAGGATCGAGAATCAGATCGATGGCGCCGGCCTTATTGCTCTTGAAGAGCACTTTTTTCCAGTTCTTGCCGCCGTCGGCCGAGCGAAAAACGCCGCGCTCGTCGTTCGGTCCGGACATGTGGCCCAGCGCGGCGACATACACGATATCGGGATTTTTGGGATGCACGCGGATGCGGCCGATCTGCTGGGTGTCGCGCAGACCTATGTTCTTCCAGGTCCGGCCGGCGTCTGTGGATTTATAAACGCCATCGCCGTGTGAGGCATTGCTGCGCACGCAGCCCTCGCCCATCCCGATGTAAAGCACGTTGGGATCGGACGGCGCGACGGCGATCGCGCCCACAGAACCGGTTTTGACCTGGCTGTCTGTAACCGGCGCCCAGTGGATGCCGCTGTCGGTGGTTTTGAACACTCCGCCGCCGGTTCCGCCGAAGTAGTAGACCGAGGGCTGCGATTCGACGCCGGCGACCGCGACCACGCGCCCTCCGCGGAACGGGCCGATCTGGCGGAATTTGAGCTCCTTGTAAGGGTCGGGAGCGTCCGCAGGCTTTGTGGCGGCGAGCGCCATTATCGGCACGTAAAGAATGAGGATCGAGCGCTTCATCAGTAAGGAATGTTAACAAAGTGAGCGGCAATAGTTAGCCAACGGAGTAAATGGCGGCAGCGGCCGCAGGCATATATCGCGGTACGAGATTTTAACCGGCTTTGCATCGTTAAATTGGTGCAGAATCCGGGATTTATCATTGAATTCCAGTCCCGTTTCCGTTTAGCATTGATGGCATATCCGGTGGGAATTTGTTGATGCTAAATTCGCCATTTCGCGCCTTTTTTGCGGGGAGTCGGCCCCACAGGACGGGAGCGCCACGAGGGGGCTATGGATCTAACCGAAGGCGGCCTGGGAGTCGTCAAACGCAAGAATGTCTCAAGCATTTTGCAGAACCACGAAAAGACCGTAGTCGCGCTGTTGGAGTCTGCTGCGCAAGCGCTTCTCGGCGCCGATCGGGAAGGCCGCATCGTTCTGGCCAACGCCCGCGCCGAGGAAATGTTCGGCTATACGATAGACGAACTGCGAGGCGCCGCGATCGAGGTCCTTCTACCTGATTCGCTCCGCAAGGCGCACAGCGATCACCGCGCCGAATATTTTGCCCACCCGCGCGTCCGGCCGATGGGAATCGGAATGGACCTGCTGGCGCGGCGCAAAGACGGCAGCGAATTTCCGGTCGAAATCAGCTTGAGCTATGTGCAGACCGACGAAGGGCTGTTCGCGATTGCTTTCGTCAGCGACATCAGCCACCGCAAACAGCTGGAAGACCAGCTGATCCAGGCGCGTAAAATGGAGGCCATCGGCAGGCTGGCGGGCGGAGTGGCGCATGATTTCAATAACATGCTGACCATCGTTTCGGGCTACAGCCGCATGATAGCCGACCGCCTGCCGGCCGGAGACCCGCTCCGCGCCTATAGCGAAGAAGTTCTCAAAGCTGCCGACCGGGCCTCCGCGCTCACCAGTCAATTGCTGGCGTTCAGCCGGCGGCAGATCACAAAACCGCGCGTGATCGATACCAATGTGCTGCTCTCGAACATCGAGAAGATGCTTCACCGGCTCATTGGAGAGGACATCGAGCTGAAATTCAGCCTGGAGCCCGCGGTCGCGCATATTAAAGTCGATCCGGGCCAGCTGGAACAGGTGATTTTCAACCTGGCAGCGAATTCGCGGGACGCGCTGCCCCGCGGCGGTCGGATTACCATCGAGACCAAGGGCGTGCGGCTGGACAGCGCCTATGCGCAAACGCATCTGGACGTGAAGCCCGGAAATTACGTCATGATCGCCGTAACCGACAACGGCGAAGGAATGGATGAGGTGACCAGGCGCCGCATTTTCGAGCCGTTTTTCACCACCAAGGCGCAAGGCAAAGGAACCGGCCTGGGACTTGCGACAGCGTTCGGCATCGTCAAGCAGGCAGGCGGCGATATCTGGGTTTACAGTGAGCCGGGAAAGGGCACGACGTTCAAGTTGTATTTTCCGGCAGCTTCCGATTCGCCTGTCGAACAGCCGGTTCCGGCCCCGGCCCGCACTGCATACCGCGGGAACGAGACCATTCTGGTTGTGGAGGACGATGATTCGGTCCGCGACCTGATGATCACGATGCTGCAGGGCCTGGGCTACCACGTGCTGTCCGCCGGCTCGGTGGACGAAGCCATTGCGGTCCGCGGCGATCACCCGGGGAAGATTGCTCTGCTGGTGACCGATGTGGTCATGCCTGAAAAAGGCGGCAAGCAGCTGGCCGACGCTCTATCGCTCGCCACGCCCGATCTGAAAATTCTTTATCTATCCGGCTATACCGAAGGCACGGTGATGCGGCACGGCGTGCTCGATCCGGGGGTCGATTTCCTCGCCAAACCGTTCAACCAGGAGGATCTGGGGAAAAAGGTCCGCGAGGTTCTGGATAAGCGCTGAGCTTTCCGCAAGCTCGAAACCCGCCGCGTGTAGAATAACGGAAAATGCCTGAAGCGGACGTTCTAGAGCGCATGCGCGGGGACTGGAACGACCGCGCCCGCGAGGATGCCCGCTATTACGTGGCATTCGGCCGCCGCGGCCAGCAGGAAGAGGAGTTTTTCGCTTCGGCCGCGGACGTCATGCGCGATCTCGAGCGCGAGCTCACGCGCCTGGACCGCCACGTCGCGCCGGAATCGCGCCGGGCTCTCGAAGTCGGCTGCGGGCCGGGGCGGCTGATGCGGCCCATGAGCGCGCATTTCGGCGAAATTCACGGCGTGGATGTCTCCGACGAAATGATCCGGCTGGCCGAAGAGCGGTTCCACGGCGCGTCGCGCATGCATCTGCATGTGACGAACGGCGCGGATCTGGCGCCGCTCACGAGCGACTACTTCGATTTCGTTTACTCCTACGCCGTGTTCCAGCACATTCCGAGCCGCGAAGTCGTGCTGGCGTATTTCGCCGAGATCCGCCGCGTGTTGAAAAACGGCGGCATCGCGCGTTTGCAGTTGAGCGGGCTGCCCGCCGGGATGAAAGCGCCGGATACCTGGGAGGGGGTGCGATTGTCGCGGGAAGAAGTCGGGGAGTTTGCGCGGGCACACGATCTGCAGCTTCTGGCGCTCGAAGGCGCGGGCACGCAATACATGTGGACCACGTGGCGGAAGCAGCCGGCGGGGTGGCGCGCGAGTCTCAAGAATCCGGGTTCGCCGGCCGAGATCCAGCGCAGCGGGGACGCGCACACGGGCGAGCCGGCGGTGCCGCAATCCGGGCGCTTTGCCTACGTTTCATTCCGGATGGAAAAACTCCCCGAGGATTGCGATCTGAACGATCTGCGCATTACCTTCGACAGCGTGCCGGGTGTGGGTTGTTATATCGGGCCGCCCGAGTGGGGCGGTGTCAATCAATTGAACGTGCTGCTGCCCGCCGGGATACGCACGGGGCTGGTTCCCGTCGAACTGCTTTGGCTGGGAAAGCCCTTGTGCCAAACCGCGTGGCTTCGCGTGATTCCGCCCGGACCCGCGGTGCCGCGGGTTTGCTCAGTGAGCGACGGAACCAACCTGATGGCCGCAACCCGCATTGAAAGCGGAATAGTCAAGCTGGTTCTGGAAGATGTGGAGAATCCCGCTTCGATCGACGCGATGCTGGATGGCCAGCCGCTGCGCGGCATTGAGTGGTTTGTTACCGACGAGCTGACCGGGCGATGCGAAATCAACTTGCGGCTGCCCGAAGAACTTCGAAAGGGTGCGCACGAGGTTCAATTGCGCCAAGGCTCGCGGCGATTCCCGGCGGTCGCGATCGAGGTGGCCTGATTGCGCCTGGCCGCAGGCCTGGCGTTCGTGATCGCCGTGGCGGCGTGGCTGATGTGGCAGGCGCCGCAACGGGAATCGTCGCCGGGCGAAGCCGCCATCCGCCGCGCGCTGGTGAAGGGAACCGGAACCATCGAACTGCCTGCCGGAATCATCGAGATTGCAGCCGAGATCGATCTTCCCGATGGCGCGCACGATCTCGAAATCCTTGGCGCGGCGCCGGGCACCACGCTGCGTGCGTCCGATCATTTTCGCGGGCGCGCGATTTTCCGCTGCGACCGCGCGAGCCGCATTCGGTTCCGGAATTTCCGCATAGACGGGAACCGGGGCGCGAACGAGCGGCGAACCGGGCTGCCGGGTTTCAGCACCACGTTCGCGCGGCTTGCGTCAGGAAATGGGATCCTCGCGGTGGAAACAGCGTCCCTCGAGATCTCAAACGTACAATTCGCGAACGTCGCCGGTTTCGCGATCCTTGCCAGCCGCTCGCGTGGGGTGGCCATCGACCACGTCGAGGTGGAGAACTCGGGTTCGAGAACCCTCGCGGGCCGCAACAACACAACCGGCGGCATCCTGCTCGAAGAAGGCACGCGCGACTTCACCGTGACCAACTGCGAACTGCGCAACATCCGCGGCAACGGCGTCTGGTCGCACTCGCTCGCGACCGCAGCTCCGAATTCGAACGGGCGAATAGCCCGAAACCAGTTCGTGCGAATCGGGCGCGATGCGATTCAAGTGGGCGAGGGAACAGCTATCCGGGTGGAAGACAATCGCGGCTCGGAAATCGGCTGGCCGCTCGAAGATGTGGATATCGAGCACGGCGCTACTCCGGTTGCGCTCGACACCGCGGGAAATACCAGCCGCTCGGTATACACGCGCAACTCGTTCGAGGAAGTCAACGGAAAGTGCATCGACCTCGACGGGTTCCACAACGGCAAAGTCAGCGCGAATTCGTGTATCAACCGTTTCGGGGCGGAGCATTATCCGTTTGGCAACCAGGGAATCGTCCTGAATAATAGCGATCCGGCAATGCAATCGGAATGGATCGAATTGACCGATAACCGGCTCGACGGCACGCTTTTCAGCGGCATTTTCGTGATCGGGGAACACCACCACATCGCGCGGAACCACCTGCGCCGGATCAACCTTGCGCATTGCGGCGGCGAAGGAGGGCTCGCGGCATGCGCTTACGCCCCCGAACAGCCCGATCTGCTGCGTTCCGGCATTTATCTGGCTTCCAGGGGCGAACGTTTCGCTCCGGCGCGAGCTAACCTCATTGAAGACAATGAGATATCGGGTTTTGGGATGAGAGCCCATTGCATCGCCGCAGCATCTGGAGTGTCGCTCGCCGCCAACACGATCCGGCGCAACACGTGCGCCGATGAGCCGGCTCGATAGCCGCTCGCCTTCGGGAGAATCCCCGAACATAGAATCGCCAAATCTGTTATAGAATCGACGAATCTCTCGACCGAGGGGGGAGACCATGTCCAAGCTACTGCTGTTTCACTGCGCCGGGCTGCTATTGGCGCTGGGTGCTGCCTATGCCCAAAGCCAGCCGATGCCCGACCTGATCGTCGATCCGAAACTGCTACGGGAAAACTGGATTGTGCGCAACGAGACCTTCACCGCAAACCAGTGCGATGCCGTCGAAGGCGGAATTTCGGCGGGCGAGCACCTCATCATGCGGTTCAGTGTCAGCACGCCGAATATCGGCGACGCTCCGCTGGTGGTGGGCGACCCTAATGAGCACATCGCCGCTAACGACGGCCTGTTTGAGTTCGCGCCCTGCCATCACCACTTTCATTTCCGGCACTACGCGCTTTACGAATTAGTCGACCCGCTGACCGGGTTAACGTGGCGCGCGGCCAAACGCGGATTTTGCATGGAAGACATCGTCAAATACAACCCTTATCCGGGACCCAACGACACCAAGCGCCAGTTCGCTGCTTGCGGGGCTCCGGGCGTACCGGGCAACCAGGGAATTTCCGTGGGTTTCGCCGATCTCTATGTATGGCAGCTCCAAGGCCAGTATTTTGTGCTGGATGGCGGCGACGGGCAGCCGCCGGTGCCGCCTGGAAACTATATCATTCGCATCACGGTGAATCCGGGATTCATTCCCGCCTTGGGCGAGCCCTGCCGGAATGCCGACCCGCTCCATCCCGGCGTCTGCCATCAGTTACCGGAATCCGATTTCGAGAACAACGTCACGCAGGTTACCGTGACGGTTCCGGATCATCCGGGCAAACAGGCCGTCGGGCCGCTGGCGAAGGACACGAATACGCTGATTCCTGATCTCATACCTTAGAAAAGAGGGGAGGGAAGGATTAACGCTCTCGGGCGGCAGGGATTTCAAGGGGATGCCTGGACCGGCTGTCCCTGCCACCGCGCGTTGCGTCGCGGAATGCCGCGCCGCAGTTTGAAAAAAATCTTTTGCAAATCCCGTTTTTCATTTGGTTCTGACTGGCCATCGTTTCTAACGCCCCTGCGTGTGCTAAAGCCTAGTTCTTTTTTCCGCGGCCTGCTTTAACGTTCGTTCTGGTTCTCATTTTTTGATCCTCTCGTTGCCCTGCGCCTCAGTCTTCCGGGTCTCTCGGCCCGGGCTATCGTAAACCGCTTACTTTCGGGGACGGCCCGCTTTTACGTTTGTCCTGGTCTTCATTTTCGTTTCTCCCTCTTTGCCTGCGCCTCAGTCTTCCGGGTCTCTCGGCCCGGGCTATCAGAAATTGCTTACTTTCGGGGACGGCCTGCTTTTACGTTCGTTCTGGTTTTCATTGCCTTGCTCCTTTCGATTCTGATAAAAGCAATCCCCGTGCCACGATTGCGTGGTGTGCAGCGGGATCGGCACTCTTGTTCGCAAGTTATTTGAATCAATAGAGATAACGACTGGGCACAGCGGATACAACCGTCACTGGGTGCATTGCACGCTCAAAGCTTTAGCTATCCGATCCGATAGCGGCCTAACTGTTCAGATAGACTTTGACCGCCATGCGGTCCAGCCGGGCAACTTCCTGAGAGTCAAATCGCCAAATCTGTTATAGAATCGATCCCCGTACCTCAGGCCAGTAACTTGGTGTCACCAGAAAAATAAGGCTTGCTTCGAGTGCGGCAGCAGTATGACGGAGGAAAAGTGAACGCTCGCGCCATCAATCGCCGAAAATTTGTTGAATTTGCAGGACTGGCTGGTGCTGCCGGTCTGCTGCCGCGCTCCAGCGACGCCGCTGAAGTCTTCATCCGCTCGGGCTTTGTCCAGAGGGTCGACCATGTCCGGCTGTATATGACGCACTATGCGTTATTCGAGGAACCGGATCCCAGCATCCCGCCGGGGATCTATATCGACGCCGCGACGGGAGCGCCGACCAATGAGCTGATTCTGACGCCGCCGTGCGAAACCTTCGGATTCCGGCCGACGCGGCCGAATCCGACCGAATATGCGGCGGCGTGGTCGGCGCCAGTGAAGCTGCTGCCCTATGTTGTTGAACCGCCCGGCTTTCCACACTTACCGGCGCCCGCACAGGTCGTGGGCGCGATTCAGGTGGTGCTGGGCGGTGCGGTGCCCGCGAAGGTCATTGCGGAGAACACGGGGCCGTTTCTGGTGGCGATCGGGCATTTCCAGCCGACACCGGGCGTGATTCAAGCCAAACTGGCCGGCGGGAGTTTCGCCGTGACCCGCGACACCGAGTTTCAGGTGCAGGTTCGTGTGGGCTTCCTGTTCGAGCCGCCCGCGGGATCGCCGGCTCCGCGGGTCGGCATCCTGACCGGCTGGCTTACGCACGGCCTGGTCGATTCGCTCATCGGTGTGACGCCCGGCGCGAATGCGAACGATCTGGTGGTCTACAACTGGCGCACGACCATGACGCTCAGCACGGAAAACCGGTTCATCCGCTCGACCGCGACTGAGCCCAAGCCGGTAGCCGATGCATTTCCGGCGGGTCTGGACGCGATTCGGTTCATCGGTTCGCATGTCGATAATGCCGGGCGGTATACGATCGTGGGGCACGGAGAGCACGTGCCGTTCGATGCGCCGCCGGAGCTGGCGTTATTCCTGTTTGGAACGCCGGTGCTGACGGACGTGGAATTTGCGGTGGAAGAAAGCGGCGTTCTGTTGCCGGCGTAGAGATGGCGGCCGCCGCGCGATAGAATTCCTGGATGCTCCAGGTAAACGGGCGAGCAGCGGGAGGGAGTGAATGAAGCTGCTGATCCGCTGGGCCATCACTGCGTTTGCGCTGTTTGTGGCGGCCTGGATCGTTCCCGGCATTCATGTCCGGCGGAACGGCTGGCCGGCATATGCCGTGATGGCGATCATTCTGGGGCTGGTCAACGCCGTGGTCCGGCCAATCCTGAAATTCCTGTCGTGCCCGCTGATTGTCCTGACGCTGGGGTTGTTCATCCTGGTCATTAACGCTGTGACGCTGTGGCTGGCATCCGTGATTGCGGTCAGATTTTTCGACGTAGGTTTTCGCATTAACGGTTTCGAGGCCGCTTTTTGGGGCGCGCTGATCGTCAGCATTGTTTCCGTTATCCTCACGTCCATAGTGAAAGACCGGGATGAGTAGCCAATGAGCGCCGTGCAGCCGGCGCCCGCAGAACTCCCTCGTGCTTTAGGGCTGGCGGATTCGGCCGCGGTGGTGATCGGCATCGTGGTCGGCGCCGGTATTTTTCTGGCGCCGCGTCTTGTGGCGCAAGCTTTGCCTTCAGCGCCGATGATTCTCGCGGTGTGGATCGTGTGCGGCGTGTTATGTTTTTTCGGCGCGCTGGCTTACGCCGAAGTGGGCGCGATGATGCCGGAGACCGGCGGCCACTACGTTTACTTACGCGAGTGCTACGGACCGCTCGCGGGATTTCTCTGCGGATGGACTTTCGCGCTGGTTGTTCTCTCGGCCGCGATGGCGTGGCTGGCGGTGAGTTTTTCGATCACGCTCGGATATTTCCTGCCGCTGGGGGCCGTGGTGTCGAAAATGATCGCGCTGGCGCTGATTGCCGTTCTGTCGATGGTGAACTACCGGGGAATCCGCCTGGGCGCGGCGGTGCAGAAATTTTTTACAGTGCTGAAGATTCTGGGCCTGGCCATTATCGCCGGCAGTGCGCTTTTCGGCAGAGGCGAACGCGCCGCAACGGATTGGTCGTTCAGCATGGCAGGATTTTCCTGGAGTGCATTCGGCGTGGCGATGATCGCGGTGGTGCTGTGCTATGACGGCTGGCCCAACATCAGCTACGTGGCGGGCGAGGTTCGCGATCCTCGCAGGAACCTGCCGCTCGCGCTGGGGCTCGGGCTCACGGCGATCATTGCGATATACACGATTGCCAATATCGCCTACCTGCGCGTTCTGCCGGCCGCGCAGATGGCGGCCACGGACCGAACCGGCGCCGCCGTGGCGGAGCGCACCATGGGTCAGGCGGGCGGCGCGATCCTGTCGATCACAATTCTGCTCTCTATCGTCGGCTCCATCAACGGGTTTGTGATCACCGCGCCCCGAATCTGTTTTGCAATGGCGCGCGACGGGCTGATGTTTGAAAAGTTCGCTTCCATCCATCCGCGGTACCGGACGATCTCATTCGGGATCGCGGCGCAGGCGGTCTGGACGGGCGTACTGATCGTGACCGGCTCGTTCGAAACGCTGGCGTCTTACGCCATGATCGCTGCCTGGTTCTTTTACGGGCTGACGGTGGCGGGAGTTGTGATCCTGCGCCGGAAATATCCGGATCGCGCGCGGCCCTATCGCATGTGGGGCTATCCGGTTACGCCGTGGCTTTTTACAGCGGTGGCGTTTTGGTTTGTGGCGAACACGTGGATCACCCAACCGGGCCCTTCGACGGTTGCGTTTTTGATTATCTTGAGCGGCATTCCGGTTTACTACATCTGGCGGCGGGCGAAAGCGCGGGCGTGAATCCGGGCGCACAATTCCGGCATCCATAACAGCATGGTCCCCACAGTTGGATTCGTGTCTCAAAGCTCAACGGTCGACGACGATCTGCTCGATGCGTATTCGCGCGCGGTGATCACCGCCGCGGAGAAAATCAGCCCGTCGGTGGTGAATATCGAAGTGCGGCAGAACCTCCGGGGCAGGGAAGCGGGCGGAAGCGGCTCGGGTTTCCTCTACACGCCGGACGGTTTCATTCTGACCAACAGCCACGTAGTTCATCGGGCGCAGACGATCGATGTGACACTCGGCGACGGCCGCCGCCTGCGCGCCGATCTGGTGGGCGACGATCCCGATACGGATCTCGCGGTGATTCGTGTTGACACGCCGAACGTGATGCCCGCCGCCCTCGGCGATTCCTCGCGGTTGCGGCCGGGACAACTGGTGATCGCCATCGGCAATCCGTACGGATTTCAATGCACGGTGACTTCGGGCGTGGTGAGCGCACTCGGCCGGTCCCTCAGATCGCGCTCGGGACGGCTTATCGACAACGTGATCCAGACCGATGCTGCGCTTAACCCGGGCAATTCGGGCGGGCCGCTGGTTACGTCGGCAGGTGAAGTGGTGGGCGTCAACACCGCGGTGATTCTTCCGGCGCAGGGCATCTGCTTCGCGACGGCCATCAATACCGCCAAGTTCGTCGCCGGGAAGCTCATGAAGGACGGCGTGATCCGGCGCGGGTATATCGGCGTTGTGGGGCAGGATGTGCCGCTCGCGCGAAGGATCGTGCGCTTTCACAACCTGCCGGTCGCAAGCGGCGTGCGGGTAGAAGAAGTGCAGCCATCCAGTCCCGCCGCGCGTTCCGGACTCGAGCGCGGCGATGTGATCGTGGCGTTTGCCGGGCAGCCCGTCGGAGGAATTGACGACCTGCACCGGCTCCTGACCGAGACACAAGTGGGCGTAGTCGCGGAAGTCGGGATCTTGCGCGGAACCGAGAAGCGTACGTTACACATCACTGCGGCGGAGAAAATCTAGCGGTCAGAACCAGCTCTGGTGCCTGCACAACGGCCACAACGAGAAACTCACCGATTTCGGCGGTAAGGTGATCGACAAGGTCTTTAGTTAGCTTGATGACAAATTCAGCCGTAATTACTAACCAAGGTTAACTCCAAAATAACTAACTAAGCTTAACTATCCAAAGAGATCGGAAGGTTTTTGTTGAATATTCCGTGATCCAGCGCCACAATTATTGCTAAAGTTAGTTTGAGGACAACAATGTATACGATGCCTGAATTTGTACCTGAGCCGAAAACGATTCTGGTGGTTGACGACGACCTCTCCGTCCTTGGCGTCATCAAAGTGATGCTCGAGAGCGGCAATTATAATATCTTACTGGCGCACAGCGCTGAGCTGGCACTGCGGTTCGTGGAGCGGGAAGACCTCGCCATTGACCTGATGCTTACCGACGTCATGATGCCGGATGTTAGCGGTCCGGATCTCGCCGAGAAGGTGTTGGCCATTCGGCCGAACCTCAAGGTGCTGTTTATGTCCGGCTTCACCGATTCCGAAGTGGTGCGCGTCAAAGTGCTGGATCGTGCTCTGGGCTTCCTGCCCAAGCCTTTTACTTCCGACGGCCTGGTTGACCGGATCGAGAGCGTGTTGAACGTGCAGCGCGCCAACGCAAAGGCCGCGGCGACATCCTGGCGGTAAACCGGAACTTACTAGACGGCGATTCTGTTCCTAAGTACGCCGATACCTTCGATATCGACTTCCACGACGTCGCCTTCGTTCATGCGGGTTGTGTGTCCTGGTGTACCGGTGTAAATAACATCGCCCGGAGTAAGTGTAACGTACTGGCTGATCCAGCTTACTATAGTCGGTCCGTCGAAGATCAGATCGGAAGTATACTGCTTCTGAACGACATTACCGTTAAGCCGTGTCTGGAGGAGTAAGTTCGAGTAATCCAGACCGTGGGCGATAACGGGCCCGAGCGGCGCAAAGGTGTCGGCGCCTTTCGCGCGCCACCATTGGAGGTCTTTCTGCGCGCCGCCCTGCCAGTCGCGTTCGCTGACATCGTTGCCGCAGGTGACTCCGAAGATAGCCTCCCGCGCTTCATCATTTGATGCCCGCCGAACGCGCTTTCCGATGACCAGCACCATCTCGCCTTCGTAGTGCACGTTCTTCGCCGTCGGCGGAATCACAATCGTCTCTTCGGGGTGCTGGAGCGCGCTGATTGGCTTATAAAAGATTTCCGGGTGCTCGGGCGGCTTCCGGTCTCCCAGATGGCTTTTGTAATTGAGGCCGACGGCGAGTATCTTCGGCGGCTCGCATGGATGCAGTAATTTCACGTCCCCGAGTTTGTGTTTGACGCCAGTTTCCTTGCGCTCACCGAAGAGATCGCCGCGCAGCTCGCGGACTGTCTCGCCGTCGAGAATGCCGTACGCCGTCGTGGAACCGTGCCGGTATCGAATGTATTTGGTCACGTTGTTTTTCCCTTGGGCGGCCAGCATCGCTGCCGCCGGAGCCATCATACCGATCAGTTGCCGGCGGGTCTGTTTCATACCTTGGCCGCGTTTGCCATGTTGTGTTTCAGAAATTTCACGCCTTCGAAGGCGATCGATTCCGGCGTCGGCGCGATGTCCCGCCAGATTGACGCCGCGGCCGAAAGCTCGCCGAGCGCGAAGCCGAAACTTTCGATCGTCAGCCAGGCGTCGTAGCGGATGTCGCGAAGTGCATCGAAAACGTCCCTCCACTCGACATGGCCCGATCCCGGAATACCGCGATCGTTTTCACAAGTATGCACGTGCTTCAAATGCGGCGCCACCGTGCGGTAAGCCTGGCCGATGTTCTTCTCTTCGATATTCGCGTGAAAGGTGTCGAACAGAATGCCCACCTGCGGATGGTTGATCTGGTCGCACAACGCCACTGCATCCGCCGCCGTGTTCAGAAAGTACGTCTCGAAGCGGTTGAGCGGCTCGATGGCGATGGTCACGCCGTGCCGCTCGAGCACCGGCCCGAGCGACTGGTAACATTCCACCGCCCATTTCCATTCGTCTGCGGTCCGGCGGCGCCCCGGCAGATAACCCACCGGAGAATAGAGCGGCCCCGCCATGATCTTCGCCCCAACTTCGGCGGCGGTCTTGACGCAATCTTCCATGTGCGTCCGCGTTTTCTGGCGCACCGCGGCGTCATCGGAAATGATGCTCAGCCCGCCCGGAATCACCGAACAGATTGTGCATTCAAGGCCATTCTGCTCCAGCCCGCGCCGGATATCCTGAAGCGCAAAATCGGCCGGCCGGAACAGCGGTACCTCCACTCCATCGAATCCACGGCGCTTGATCTCGGCGAGCAGCGGCACATTTTCGCGCGTGAAGTTCGCTGTCCAGATGAACGTGTTGACGCCGAATTTCATTTTTTCAATCCCTTTGCATCCGGATTGCCCGGGCCGAAATGCTTCAGCATCACCAGATCTTCCTTGTCGCTGCGATTGATAATCGTCACACCGCGCTTGGCGGCCGCGGCGGTCACGAACAGCTCGTCCTTGGTCATCTGCCCGTAACGAATCAGCGACGGCGTCTCGACTTCCAGCTTCCCGATGGATCCCCAGCCCTGCACCACGATCAGCCCGTAGGCCGCGGCGTCGGAAATCGAAACCGAGCGGCCCGGGTGAACCGTCAGCTCCTTGGCCGAATAGTACTTAGTCGAATAGACTACCCACTTCTCCGAGTAACCGTCATTTTCCATTTCTTTCTCCGGCTTTACCGGCCGCGGATGAAACAATCGGTGCTTACCGAACTCGGGATCCACGTTCGCGTTCCAATCGAGCATACCAATGATGTAATCCAGATCGTGATGCTTCTTCTTCGGGACATCCTTCACCAGCAGATCCCACGGAACCGCCCGGCCTTCGACCATCGATTGAAACATCGCGAAGACGTCGGAGTTCACCTGCGGCTCATAGGTCACCAGCGACCCCGGCGCGTGCAGAATGCCCGCGTCGATCTGCCATCCTGTTCCCGGCTGCAGCCGGTAGGCTTTCGAATGGTAGAGGATGCCGTTGTCGCCGTCGTTCCATCGCTCCAGACAGCGGCGGATGTCGTCCTTCGTGGTGCCGGGCTCCAGGCCCATGAACGTGTAGGGAAAATTGTTGTCTTTGAAATTGTATTGCGGCGGAAAATAGTAGGCTTCCGGCTTGCCGCGGCGGCCCACCTTGCGCGCATGCTTCTCGAGCTGATGCATGTGGTGCGGAATCGGCCCAAGATTGTCGAAAAACTTGCACAGCACGTTCCAGCCGCGCTCGGCGCGCATCACATCGCGGCCCAGAAATTCATCGCCGAGCTCTTCGATCGCCTCCTTCAAAAGCACGCGCCGCCCGTCGATGGCAATATAGCTTAGCCCTTCGTCATCGGGAGTGCCTGGACCGTTGTCCGCTTTGGTGGTGGACGAAAACCAGCGTTCGTCGATTCCCCCGCGGTGCGCGCCCAGCGCGTAAAGATCGCGCGGATCGAGCTTCAGCCGCCCACCCGGCATCAAAAACGACCGCGGCACCCAGCACGGCGCCAGACGCACCAATCCTTCGCCCGCCGCCAGGGCGTTCTTCACCAGCGTCGTGTTGGACATTTATTTCCTTGCCGAAGATTTGTCGGCGGCGGGATTCACCAGCGCTCCACTCATCTGGAGCTTGGGTCTCACTTCGAGCAGGATCGGCTCGGCCGCATAGGAAGTCTGCTGGCCGTCGGCGCGCGTCTCGATGTCGCCCGACACGATGATCGGCTGCTCGATCGGCTTGGCATCCGGCAGCGCCTGGAGCGTAAACTTCCGGCGGTTCTCGGTTTCGTTGATCAGCACGCCATTCAACCCGACATCCAGCACCCGCACTCCCGGCGGCAGATTGCGTACTTCGACCGGCACGCGCCCGCCGTACTCGTTATTGCGCTGGATCGCAACTTCCACTTCCGCGGTTCCTCCCGGAGCGATCGCGACCTTTTTGGTCTCCGCCGTCATTACGATATCAGGTTTGGGCATCACCGAGATGAGCTTCAGTTTATCCTCGGGATTCGCCCACCGCTCCGCCCATCCGCCCGCAAGCTGCGCCCGGCCTTCCACCACGAGCGGCTGCGCCCGGTCGAACTTGCCATTCTCACTGGCGCTGAGCAACAGCGTAGTCGAAACCTGTCCCGGAGCAATCGTGCCGGGCGTCGCGCTCAGCCCGGCCGGCAGATCTTTAATCGAAACTTCGATCGGCCCGTCAAACCCATCCAGCCGCAGCGCCGTCACATTCACCGGAATGCGGCCACCGAGCGGCACGTTGGGGTTCCTCGGCGATACGCTCAACAAAAAATCCGCAGACGGATGCCGCACCGTCAACCGATATGCGTAATCCGGCCCGCTCAACCGCCGCACATCGCGCAGTCGCACGATGTAATCGCCATCCGCCGGCGCAGTGAAGTGCAGCAGCGAATCCTTGCCGTAGCCCGGGCCGCCATCGTCGTTCCGATACGGAAGACGCACCACCGGCAGCCCGTTGGGCGCGAATTTCGCTCCCGGCGGATAAATCTGCACCTTGTACACCGGCTGGTCGACCGCGTGCGCTTCAGGCGTCGTGTCGAGATAAGCCAGGCGCTGCCCGCCGAATCCGTTGAACAGAAAATCGTCGTCCGGCCCGCGCGGCATGGCTTCCACCTGAATGACTTCCGCCCCGGCCATCATGTAATCGCCTACGGCAAGTCCTGTCGGCGAAAGCAGCCGCAGCCCGCGCGATACCGAATCGCGATCCGCGAGCGTGATCGAAGTCTCGAGCACGCACCGTATCGTCGCGCGCTCGACCGGCGTCCCCTGCGTATCCAGAATCTCGAGCAGCGAATCGACCGGCGATCCCAGCCGGTTGGCGTCCACTTCCAGCACCAGCTTTTCGCCTTTGCGCGCGTGGAAACGGTAGTAATTTTCCGCCGCCTCGAGCTTGCCGTTCACCGTCACCGGAACGGTGATGCTTTGCGCCGCCGCGAGCGTCGTGTTCTTATCGCCCGCCAGAATCTCCGGCTCCTCGCCCAGCGCCAGCTTCACGCGATTGAACGCCGGCCCCGATGGCGCCTTCGGCCGCAGAATCACCGCGCGCCGGTCCTCCGGAGACGGCTCGCCCTTCACCTCGATGTTCCCCGCGCCGAGATTGTAGCCCGTCAAATGAATTTCCGCCCTCTTGCCCTTCTCAAGCCCCAGCGGAAACGCGCTCAGCGCCAGCGGATAACGTCCCACCTTGATCCGGTAAAAGTGGCGCGCATTGCCGGCCTCTTCATAATCCGAAACCCGGATGTAATACGTTCCGCCTTTCTCGCATCTCCACGCGAATGCCGTTGTGTCGCGCCCGCCATCGTCGCCGAATTCCTTCACCAGATTCTGATTGGTGTCGTAGATCCCCACCACCGGCTGCAACGTCGATCCCAGCTCGCGCCCCGAGTTGTCGAACACCAGTTGCTCGCCGTCTTTAACTTTGATTTTGTAAAAATCCACGTCGCCGGGCTTGGATATCGTGCCTACCAGAATCGTCGGCAGATAGGTTTCAAACGCGTCCTCCGGCGTGTTGTTCGGCTCTTTATCCGGGCTCTCACCGTAATAAGGCTCAACCTCAATTCGTGCCGAGGGACTGGTCCCGAGCGGCGTCTGCAGCCGCATGCTCACCGGCCCCACCGGCGCGTCCGGGCTTATTTCGAGTTCCAGCGTCACCTGGTTGCGCGGCGGCAGCGGCCCCAGATCCACCGTCGAGGGCGTCCCGTTCGATCCCAACCGGATGTCCGGCAGATCGGGAAGCTCCTTGATGCGCAGGATGCGCGCCTTGATCCCCGGCTCGCTGAAATACACTGCGCTGGTCTTGGCGAGATTCAGGCCGTCGACATTCATCTCGAGCGTTGCCCCGCGCGCCACACCCAGCGGCGCCACCGAGTTGATCGTCGGCGGCGTCGTGCGGTTACCGGTCGGCCAATCCGTGGTAGTCTGTGCTGCGGCAACCGCAGCCATCGCGGCGAACAGCCAAATGCGTTTCATACATCCCCTCAGTGCAGCAGATTTCGCGCCTGGTGCACCGGCGCGCTCATCAACTGCCCGACGTTGTAGATTTCCAGAGAACCGTCGTAACGCCCCGCGGCGAACGTCTTGCCGTCGGGCGCGAACTCCAGAGCCAGCACCCAGTCCGGCTGATGGTCGAGCGTCTTCACTTCCGTCAAATCCTCGGCGTTAAAAATCTTGATGGTTTTATCGGCCGCGCTCGATGCCAGCAGCTTCCCATCCGGCGAATACGCCAGTTGCAGGATCGCGTCTTCGTGCGCGATCAGCGAATGAACCAGCGTGCCCTTTGTCGGCTCAAGCGACCAGATGCGGATCGTTTTATCCAGGCCGCCCGCCGCCACGAATTTTCCCGTCGGATCGAGCGCGATCGTATTCAGCCCGTCCAGCGGCTCGCTCAGCGTGTACAGCCGCTCGCCGGTCGCCACGTCCCACACCTTCACACTCCGGTCCGCTGCTCCCGAAACCAGCCGCTTGCCGTCCGGCGTGAATGCCAGCGCGTAAACCGCGTCGATATGATCCTTCAGCGTCCGGATCTCCTTGCCCGTCGCCACATCCCAGAGCTTGATCAGCTTGTCGTAGCTCGAGGTCGCGATCGACCTGCCGTCCGGCGAAAACGCCACCGCGTAAATGCAATCCGCGTGGCCCTTGATGGTGCGCAGTTCCTTGCGGCTCTCGACGTCCCAGATCTTGACTTCGCCCGAGCGCGCCGGCAGCCCTCCCGCCGCCGCAAGCCATTTCCCGTCCGGGGAAAACGCCACGCCCCGTACCGCTTCCGCCTGCCCCGTGAGCGTCGCCACGGTTTTGCCGCTTGCCGGATCCAACAGCCGCACTTCTTTGTACGTTCCCAGCGCCAGCAGTTTTCCGTCGGGCCGGTACGCCAGTGCGCCGATCTGCGCTTTGATTCCCGCTTTCGGCTTGATATCCGGGATCGCCGGTTTCGCCAGGCGCGCCGCCAGTTCCTTGGCTTCTTCCGCGGTCGGCGGCTTGGCGCCGGCGTCGATCCACTTCTGAATGATCTCGATGTCGCCCTGCGCCAGCGGCTTTCCGCTGAGCGGCATGGCGGGCGACGCTTTTCCGCTGATCATCAGGTACAGCCGGCTTTCAGCGCTTTTGCCCGGCTCGATCACCTTGCCTTTGCTGCCGCCTTTCTCAACGCCTTCGTACGTGTCCAGATCCAGCCCGCCCATGCGAACGGCGGCAGCATGGCAACCCGCGCAGTTCGCCTGGAAAATCGGCGCCACATCTTTCGCGAACGAAGGAGCGCTCTGTGCGCGCGCGAGCGCACCCGTCAATAAAACTGCGCTGAGAAAAATAAATCCCGGTCGCATCAGTAGTTAAACAGAAATTCCTTGCTGGTGAGCATGGCCCACATCATATCTTCGAGCGCCTGCCGCCTCGCTTCGCGCTGGGCTTCGGGCGACCCCGCCACCGTCCGCGCCTTTTCGAGCGCCGCCAGCATCGGCTGCTTCTCGGCCGCCGTCGGATACCGGCTGTACGCCGAAAGGAACAGGTGATCCAGAATCTTCGAATCCGAAAGCCCCAGCTTGATGGCCAGCATGGGGAGCGCGTCCGGTGACATCAGCTTCCGGTTGAGCGTCTCGCCGTTGATCACATGCAGCGCCTGCGCCACGCTGGGCGCGCTCGACCGCTCCGCGGCATCGCATTGCAGCCGCGGCGGCCTGCCGAACGAAGCCAGGAACACCGACTTCACCTGCGTGTCCGGCAACTCGAGCGCCCGCGTCCCCACCGGATATCCGCTGAAATCGGTCGGCACTCCCGTCACTCCCGACATCGCATCCAGCAGCACCTCCGCTGGAAGCCGCTTCACGATGTACTTGGAATAATATTTATTGTCGTTCTGATTGGTGGAGTTGGCGTCCGAAGAAAGCTGATAAACCGCCGAATTCATAATCGTGCGGATGATGTGCTTCACGCGGTAGCCGTGGTCCACGAAATCCTTGCACAGCGCATCCAGCAATTCCGGATTTGACGCCGGATTCGTCGACCGCAGGTCGTCGACCGGATCCACAATGCCGCGCCCGAAGAAATTTCCCCAAACGCGGTTCACCAGCGCTTCCTGGAAATAAACGTTGTTGCGCGACGTCAGCCATTTGGCGAATGCCAGCCGCCGGTCGACCGGCGAATCGAGCGGAATCGGCGTCCCGTCCAGCGGCGTCGGCGGC
The DNA here is from genome assembly GCA_035280425.1 of Bryobacteraceae bacterium. Taxonomy (GTDB): domain Bacteria; phylum Acidobacteriota; class Terriglobia; order Bryobacterales; family Bryobacteraceae; genus QHXW01. The sequence continues at coordinate 50,932 of DATEFW010000026.1, forward strand.
AGCGGTTTCAACAGGTGCGGATGATTGATGTTGCCTGAAGCTTTCGCAAAAATCACGATGTCGCCCGGCTGGTCGCCGTTCTTTTCTCCAATCCGCGAAAACAGATTGGCGAACGCGTAGTATTGCGTCTGCGTCCATTTCTCCAGCGGATGATTGTGGCAGCGCGCGCATTTGACGTTCTGTCCCATGAACGCCACCGTGGCATTCTCGGCGATATCGATCGGGTCTTTGTGGATCACGTAATAATTCAGCGCTCCATCGCGCCGCGTATCGCCCGAAGCCGTGAAAATCTCGCGCGCGAACTGGTCCCACGGCTTGTCTTCCTTCACGCTGTCGCGGATCCAGTTGTAGAACGCCCACATGGCGTTCGAGCGCAGCTTGCGGCTCGAAACCAGCAGCAGATCGGACCATTTATAAGCCCAGTAATCGATGAACTCGTCCCGCTCGAGCAGGCTGTCGATCAGCTTCGATCGCTTATCCGGCGATTTATCCGCCAGAAAATTCTCCACCTCCTCCGCCGTCGGCAAAATGCCCGCGGCATCCAGATACGCACGGCGGATAAACGTGGAATCGTCACAAAGCTTCGACGGTGCAATGTTCAGCGTCTTCAGCTTCGCGATCACCAGGTCGTCGATGTAGTTGTGCCGCGGAAAGTGGTCGTAAACTGCCGCATCCACTTTGTTCGGATACGGCACGCTCACCCGCGAGTACAGCACCCGGCTCGAATACCACAGCGTGATCGCCGCTTCGCCGTCGCCGTTCATCTTCACGCGTCCAAGATTGTCTACCGAAGCCACGCCCTCGTCCGTCGAGCTGAATTTCACCCAGTGCGTGACGTCGCGCTCCTGCCCGTTCGAATATTTCGCCCGCACCACAAGCTGCTGCTCGGCTCCCGGCGCAAGGCGCACCGCGGCCGGATAAACTTCAAGGCCGGTTACCTGCGGATCGTCATCCCGCGGCGCCGGCGTCCCCTGCGCAATCCATCCCGAAAGAATCTTGTATTCGAGCGATTTCGTGTCGAACCGCCGCCCGCCGCCGTGCGGAATCGTCATCGTGGGCTTGAGCAGCATCAGGCTGCGCGCCGGTTCCTCGAGATCCACGCGCCTGCCGTCCGATTGCCGCGTCAGCGTGTCGTAATCCACCACAGGATCGTAGCCCCGCAGCGTGAGCTTGAAGCCATGTTTTCCCGCCAGCGCGCCGTGGCACGCCCCCTGATTGCATCCCACTTTGGACATCACCGGAATCACGTCATTGCGGAAGCTCCATGTGTATGGGACTTGAGAATTCTTCACGCGCACCGCCGCTGTCGCGGTCCGGCCCTGCCCGCTCGCCGTAACGGTCGCCTCGCCGTCGCCGATCGGCCGCACCTCGCCGTTCGCATCCACGATCGCCACCTTCGGATTCGACGAGCGCCACTCCACCTTCCTCGTCCAGTCCTCCTGGTGATCGCTCATCGCCGCCTCGGCCAGCAGATGGTGCCGCGCCTCCGGCCCGTTGAGGTCGATACTGTTGGGAAGAATGGCCAGATCCGCGCCGTAGAGCGAGGTAGCCAGAAACAAAAAAGCGACTGTAATAGCTTTCATCACCCTTGCCTAACGCCCCGGTGTTGCAGGCAATTCCGCCTTCCTCAGCGCTTCGGCGGAAAGGAGTGCCTTGGCGCCCAAAATCTCGATCCCGCGCAGCCGGCTGGAATCATCGAAATCGAGATTCACGGAACCGTGCACGCCTGCAAGATCACAGGGGTAGGTTCTACTGACCTGCCCGTCAGCGATATGGCCGTCTACGTAGATATATGCGGCATCCGCTTCCGGATCGTACTTGAGGTTCATAATGTGCTGGCCCGGAGACCTTGTATGTAGCGCTCCTCGACGTGCGCCATAACGGTAATTAGCGTATTCTCCTAACCGTCACGAAAATCTTTCGCGCGCCATCATAATAGCCGAGCTTCCAGGTGCCGCCGTGCGCGTAGCGAAATGGAACCGTATGTTTCAAAATTTGTAGGACCAGCTCCCTACTTATGCCCCGCTCGCGCGTACGCTGGAGCGAGTGCTCCAAGAAATCAATTTTCAAATAACGTCAAAGAGCTCGCCGTGCTACGCAAACACTTCCTTAATCGGTTCTACGCCGCGATCCACCAGCGGAATCGGCCGGCTCTGCGCGCCCGGCAGTTCCAGATCGAGCGGCACGCCCAGCGAGTGATAGATCGTCGCCGCTACTTCGGCCGGCGTCGTCGGCCGGTCTTTCGGCGCTGCGCCGATATCGTCGGATGCGCCCACCACCTGGCCGCCTTTCACGCCGCCGCCGCCCATCATGATGGTCCAGCACTGCGGCCAGTGATCGCGCCCGCCCGCCGGATTCACCTTCGGCGTACGCCCGAATTCGCCCATCGCCACCACCATCGTGGTATCGAGCAGCCGGCGGTCCTGTAGATCTTCGAGCAGCGAACTGAATCCGTTGTCGAACATCGGGCCCACTAGATCCCGGTAGCAACTGATCGGGCTGAACGGTTTCGAGCCGTGAATGTCCCACGTGATCTCATCGAATACCGTCTCGAACATATTGACCGTCACGAAGCGCACACCCGCTTCGATCAGCCGCCGCGCCAGCAGGCAGCTTTGCCCGAAACGGTTCAGCCCGTAGCGCTCGCGCACTTTTTCTGGCTCCTTAGCCAGTTCGAACGCTTCGCGCGCCTTCTCGGAAGACATCAGCGTGTAAGCCTGGTGGAACGTGGCATCCAGCAGCCGCGCGTCCTGCGACGTCTCGAATTTGCTCACCGTGTGATCCACCATCTCGCGCCAGTTGCGGCGCCGGTCGACCCGCAGCGCCGAAAGATAATCCGGCGGCAGCAGATCCGGCACGCGGAAATTCGGATCCGATGGATCGGCATTCAGCACAAATGGATCGAACGTTTTGCCCAGAAATCCGGCGGTCTGCCCGTGCGGCATGTTGCCGCCCGTATTTCCAATCGGGTGCGGCATCAACACGTGTGGCGGCACATCGCCCTTCGGCCCTCTCAGCTTGGACAGTACGCAGCCGATATGCGGGTACTCGATGCCGCCCTGAAACAGCCGTCCGGTCTGCATCATCTGGTGCCCGGTGTCGTGCACCGCGGCGGCGGTGTGATACACGCTGCGAATCAGCGCATATTTGTCCGCATTTTTCGCCATCCGCGGAAAATTTTCAGAAATTTCGATGCCCGGCACATTGGTCTTGATCGGTTTATACGGCCCGTGAATCTCCACCGGCGCGTTGGGCTTCATATCCCAGGTGTCCAGTTGCGACGGGCCGCCTACCAGCATCAGCATGATGCAGTTGTGGTCTTTTTTCGACTCGTCTACCGCTCCCAGCGCTTTCAGCCCAAAGATCTGCGGCAGCCCCAGGCCCAGCATCGAGAGCGAACCGGCGTGCAGAAAATCGCGCCGCCGCAAACCGTCGCAGAACTGCACCGGCTTATCGGCATCCAGGCGAAACATATCGGCATGCTCCTTATGGTATGGAAATCTCTCAAGATTTTATCGAACCGGTGGGGGCCCTGCCAATACCGGCAGAAAGGTATATAGAGGTCATGAGCGTAATACCGATTACGAAAACCGCCTGCTATGTGTGAGTTCTGGATACTGCCGGAAGGAACTACTGAGCCTTGCTTTGGGAGGAGAGCTTGTTGAGGACCGCTGCGCTTTCCTCATACTTCTGTTCCTGGTAGAGCACGTCGGAAAGCCCGAGCGCGGCATCGCGGTTTCCGGGGCTGGCTTCGAGGGCCGAGCGGTAGGTGGCTTCAGCCTTGCTCCAATTCTTCTGGCGTGCATATTCGCGCGCCAGATCCACAAGTGAGACCGGATCACCCGGCTTGGCAGCAGCGCGCTGCTCGAGCGTTTGCAAATCGCCAGGAATTGTTGCTGGAGCCGGTGGTTCGGCGGTCGGAGCGGTCGACGCCAGCGTGGCCGGGGCGTGCGAAACCGGGTCGAGATAGCCCTTCAGAAAACCCGTATAAAACAGCGCCGCGATGATGACCAGTCCCCCAATCAGCCCAACCGCCACGGGAATCTTCCAGGGGCTGCGCGGCTTCGGCCGCGGCGCAAGCAGTTCCAGCCCGATGCGATTCACCCATTCATAAGATTCTTCCGCCTTTTCGTCATGAGCCGGCGCCACGGTAGATTCGGCGTCGGCGCCCGGTTTCTCTTCCTTCACCGGAGGCTCGAGCGTCGCCACAGCCGCCTCATTGGACGCGTGTTCCGGAGCTGTCGAATCCTGGTTGACGCCATTTGCGTGCGCAGCCGTTTTTAGGGGCGCTTCTTCGTGCGGGAGCTCTGGAATGCGCGCCAGCACGGGAACGTCAGGCGCCACTTCGGCAACCAGGCTCTCCACATCGCCCTCTATGCTGGAAACCGGCACAGAGGCCTTTTCTTCCCGCGCCGGAGTTGCCGGCTCGGCGATTGCCTCTCGTTTGGGCTCGGAAGGCGCGGAGGGCGGTGGCGCGCTCGCCGCGGCTACGGCGGGCGATGGAAATCCACGCGTCTGATCCACCAGCCGCTCGATTCCGGCCAGCATTTTTTGCAGATTCTCGTCGGTTTTGAGCGAAGCGTCCCGCAGTTTGCCGATTGCATCGGACTGGTCGGCGAGATTGGTCTCGAGGGTCGAGATCCGGTCGACCACCTTGTTCTGCAAGGTCGCGACGAAGGCTTCCATCGAGCGCGTCTGCGCTTCTTCGAACTCGTGCTGCAGTTTCTGCTCGACTTCGCGGAATCGCAGGTCCACGGTCGATTGGACCACCACCGGAATCTGGGCATCCAGTTCGCTCAACCGCCGGTCGAGCGACTGAACCGTCGCCGGAATGCGGGAATCCATATCGGCCAGCCGCCGGTCCAACTGGCGGATCGCGCCGCGCGTCTGCTCGATATCCGCAAATTGTGCAGCCAGCCTGGCCTCGAAAGCGCCCAGCGTCTCGAACGCCGCCGCCATCTCGGGATGCGAGCTCGAAGTCGCCGCCTGTTCCGGCGCCTCCGCATGAGCCCCCGACTCTATCTCAACAATCCGGTTTTCAACGTTTTTGAGCCGCCGCAACAGCGGATCGAAATCGATGCCCGGTTCTTTGCGCGTCCTGGTGCCGCTACCCTGAGTCAGCCGGATCCCCGCGCCGATGGCCAGTCCGCCGCCGAAGCTCAGCGCAAGTGTTTTCAGAACCGACTTCATCATGATGCCGCCCCGCACACGCGTCCGAAACAGTGGCGCATCCCAATATTATACTGCGAAAAAGTGCGGCTAAACCATAGATTTCATTGCGATAGAAGTAAGGTGCCGCCCCTATCTCTTGTTCTCCTTGGTTATATGGCTCGATTGGAGCGGCAGAGATCAGATACCTGCAATCAATCGCCCGAGGCCGATTTTACTGCCGGCGCAGCCTTTTCCTTACTTGCAGCCGGACGCTCCTTGGGCGCAGCCGCCAACCGCCCGCCAGGTTTATGGTTCTTGAGCCAGGCTGGTGGCCGGCCGCGGCGCGGCGCCCCGCTGGCCAGCCGCTCCAGGCTGAAAATAGCTTCATCAATCTGCTGCCGCTCCCGGCGCAAGTCCTCCAAAATCTTCGTTAAATTCATATTTCCTCACGTAATCTGCCGGGCAATGTGTCAAAATCCCACATGATATAGCGGTCGGCGCCGCCTTTGGCAAATGAAACTATTTCGAGATTTTCGATTCGTTCCGCTGCTTCGCCTGTGTGAAGTGGCATTTTTCCACCCGGATGCCTCGATTATAAGGGGCACAATACAGGCCAGTACACTAGGATTATCCTTGAAAACGGATAAGCATTCTCTGAAAGTCTGATGACTAATGGAATTATTGGGAAGTGCGATTTTTCCGGATGTCTTGTGACCGCGTTTCCGGCCCCGTCAACGCGGCGCGCTAAGGCCTAACGGAATACCGGGCCGGATTTTTGACAAATCCGGTTCTTCGGCAGGCGGATTTTTGGAATTTCCGGGACGCAAAGGGCGCGAGCGGCCTTTCGGCCGCCCGCTGGAGTGAACCGAGGAGAGCTTCAGGCTTCGATATATCCCTGGCGGATGGCGTACCGTACCAGGTTTGCAGTCTGATGCAGGTTGAGCTTGTCCATGATGCGGGTGCGGTGGCAGTCCGCGGTCTTTACGCTGATCCCCAGACGCGCCGCCACTTCCTTGGTGGAATTCCCTTCGGCGATCAGGGTCACGACCTGCCGCTCCCGGTCCGTCAACTGGTTGGAACGCCGCGCGCCGCCGCGAAACACGAAGGGCTCGAGCACTACTTCCGCGACGATGTGGGCAATTTCCGGCGAGAAGTAGGTGCGGCCATGCGCCACTTCGTCGATGCTCCGCAAAAGCTCGTCGGCGGTTCTGGTCTTGAGCACGTAGCCCCGAATTCCCATCTCCAGAGCCGCACGCACGCGAAACTCCTCGCTATGGGTGCTCAGAAGGATGATCTTGGTTGAGGGGCTGACCTCGAGAATCTGCCGAATGCAATCGAGGCCATTGGCTCCGGGAAGCTCGAAATCCACAATCACAATGTCCGGTTGAAACCGCTGTGCGAAGCTGACGGCTTCCGGGCCGTTTTCGTGGCCCATTACGCGAAAACCCTCGCCTTCCATCAGCGCCTTGAGCGCCTGAAACACCAGCGGGTAGCGATAAACCAGCAAAATCTTTAGCGGCATCCTGTCCTCCGAATCAGTTGGCATGTCGTCGCACGACCGAGAATTCGAGACTGCAAGTGCCGGATCATGGCGCGCATGCAATGCGCTTCCTCTGCCTACTGCGGTTGTTCCGTGAATGGAACAAAACTGCGATTACTGAAGCGCTACCCTGTTTTTTATCAGAGTTTTCGGGAGGATTCAAGAATTTTGTTCTGGTTTCAGAACAAAATGGGTCCAGGACGATAGTACTCCCACGTTGCCTGTCCGGTTTTTAGTTTACAAGCGCAGTTTACTGGATTACGGTAGTGTGGATAGCCGGAACGGGGAGGACCGCATGAGACGCATGGCATCCTTAATCAGCCTGGCGCTCGCGTTTAGCATTTTGGCGCTGGCACGGTCATCGCCGGAGCAGAGTCCGGGCGTATGGACAGGTGTTGAGCGGGTCGTCGCGGTAGGGGATATTCACGGGGATTACGACCAGCTCGTCGCTGTGCTCAAATCCGCGGGGTTAATCGATGATCGGACTAACTGGGCCGGCGGAAAAACGCACCTGGTCCAAACCGGCGATGTACTCGACCGCGGGCCGGCATCGCGGCAATGCATGGACCTGCTCATGAAGCTCGAAAAACAGGCAGCCGAAGCGGGAGGCTACATGCACGCGCTGATCGGCAATCACGAGGCCATGAACGTTTATGGCGACCTGCGCTACGTGCCTGCCGCCGAGTACGCCAACTTCCGCGATGGAGGCTCGGAAAAAACCCGGGAGGCCGCTCTTAAAAAAGAGCACCCGAGGGACCGCGCCCAGTGGGAAGCGGCGCATCCGCTGGGATACTTCGAGCAGCGCGAGGCCTACAGCCCTAAAGGCGTTTACGGGAAGTGGATCCTGACTCATGACGCCGTGATCAAGATCAACGACAGCCTGTTTGTGCACGGCGGCATCAGCGCCAGGTATGCCCCCGCGAAGTTAAAAGATATCAACCAACGGATACGGGAAGAACTGAAGCAGGTGCCGCCCGCTCCGGACAGCCTGGTCAAAGATGTCGACGGCCCGCTCTGGTACCGCGGGCTGGCGCAGGGCGACGATTCGATTGAGCCTGTGCTCCAAAAGGCCCTGAAGAACTACGGTGTCGAACGCATCGTTATGGGCCACACACCCAACAGCGACGCCGTGATCACGCCTCGTTTTGACGGCCGCGTGCTTCTCATCGACATTGGCCTGTCGAAAGTCTACGATGCGGCGGGCAGAATCGCATGTCTGGTGATCGAGAAGGGGGCGAAGCCTTATGCGCTGCATCGCGGCACGCGTATCGAGCTTCCAGTGGATTCGGGAAAAGATCTGCTGCGGTATTTGAAGGCCGCGGCGGCGCTGGATCCGCCTCCATCGCCGCTGCTCAGGCGGATTGGAGAACTGGAGGCCAAGGCGGGCGGCGCGGGCCAGTAAGAGCTTCCACGCGATCGCGCGTTACTTCACGGGCAGTTTTTTCTCCAACCGCTGCGCCTGCGCGTTGAGCGCCTGGATCTGCCGCAGATCCTCTTCCGCCAGGGCAATGGCGTTCTGCACACGCGAAATCTCGTTGCCGGACATCGGCGTCGCCTGGCGGTCGCGGCGGCTGTCCAAGACGCCCGAAAGCGCGCGGTACTGCTCGGTCACATCTTTATACCGGCGCAGGATACTATTCAGGTACACTTCCCGCCGCCGGAAAATCCCTTCCAAATCCGACACCACCTGATGGGTTTCGGCGCCGGATTGTTTGGCGGTCCGCGATTCTTCCTGGAGGCGCGTATTGGCAGTCTCCAATTGCTGGATCCGGCCGGTGTTGGTTTTCATATCCGCGCGAATCATTCCCATGGTCTGATTTGCATCGGCGAGGTTGCGCTTCAGCTCGTCGCCGGCAGCCGTGAGCCGGCGATTTTGCTCCGCCAGGCTGTCCACCTGGGACTCGAGTTCCGTGATGCGCGCCTGTAACCGCGATACTTCGCTTGCGGACTGAGCCAGCGATTCGCGCAGACGGTCGGCCTGCTGCCGCGCGGCAGAAAGAGCCTCAGCGGTGACGGAAGCCGAGCCCGGCGCCGCCGTGCGAGGTTCCTGAGCCGGCGTTTCCACGCGCGGGGGCGCGGGCTGCGCGTGCAACAACTGGTCGACGCGGCGGCGCAGCGCATCGTTTTCGCGCATCCGTGCGTCCAGTTGTGCGGTCTGGCTCCGCACTACGCCAAGCTCCCAATAAACCGCACCGCCGGCCACGGCAAGGATCACGGCACAAATCAGAAGCGAGAGCCAGAACGGGAAGCCTCTTCGATTTCGCTTGACCTCCGGCACAGGCATTTGGATCACCTCTCTTTCAAAACCAGACGAGTACGATAGCTCAGCAGGCGATCGCCATCCGGCACGGTCAGATGAATCTGCGGGCGTGCGGAGACGCGTTCCGGCAGAGCCAGGGTCAGACTGTAATGAGACCGCACGGCCTCCAGGCACCTGCGAATCTGGCCGGGTATTTCCGTGCTGGTGGGACTGAAAAACGCCGTGCCGGCCGTGGTCTCCGCCAGTTGCTTCATTCCATTCTGATAGGCCTCGCTCAACCGGCCGCCGCGCTGCGTGAGATTGACGATAAACAGCGGGGTTTGCTGCCTGGCGAGCGTGGTTTCGAGCTTGGCGATTTTTTCCTGCACCAGCGTCTCGGGAAAGCGGCGGCTCAGATCGTGCGAATCGCTCGAATTGATGACCGGATTCGCAAAATCTTCGCGGTAGTTCCGCACATCGCCGTCGGTGATATAAACCACGCCGATCCGGACATCGGATTTCTTCAGCATGGCGTCGGCGATGCGGCCGATGGTATCGACGGTATTGAGCAGCCCGGTTTTTCCGCTGAGCGTCTGCTGCTGGATGGCGTTGATCAAGGCATCACGGTCGGCCGTGGGGTCGACCAGGACCTGCAACCCGTCCTGCGCGCGCAGCAGGCCGACGTAAGTCTTGGGCGGCAGCTTGCGGATTTCCGAGGCCAGCGTGTCTTTAGCGGGATCGGCCACCGTCAGGTCGTCGGAGGAGAGGTCCAGGACCAGCAGGATGATGAGGTCGTCGTCCGGGCACTGGATGCTTAAAACGCGGGTTTCCGAGCCGTCGAGCGTGGCGTGAAAATCTTCGGGCGCGGGATCGTCCGTCTGTACGTCACTTCCCGCGGCTTTGGGCTCCATCCAAACCGGGATGTGGATCTGGGTGATCCGCTCTCTGGTGTGCGGCGCGGCCCAGAGAAGCGCGGCGTTCGACAACGCAATTCCGCAGATGAGCCATGAGAGCAGGCGCACTAAAAGCTAAACCTCACACCGAGCTGAATCACGCGCCCGCCGCGCGAACCGATGATTTTGCCGGCGTTCACGTTGGGAGCGCTGGCGGGGCCGATCACCGGATCGGGATCGTTCCAGTTGGCATGATTCAGGAAATTGAAGCCGGAGGCATTGAGTTCGACGGCCCGATCGGCGCCCACCGTGAACCGCTTACTGAGGCTCAGGTCGTAATCCTGAGTACCGGGATTGCGCAGCGTGGGACTGGTGCGCGAGGCATCGCCGATAGTGAAATCCGGCGGCTGATCGAAGGCGGCGGGATTGAACCATTGCGCCGGGCCGGGATTGGCGACCTGCGGATCGACGCCGGGCACCACGTTCACATTCAATGCACTGACGACGTTGCCGGTATTGTTGAATTCCGGATGGAGCGCGACCGGCGTGCCGCTCGCCACCGCCGCGGTTCCGCTGAACGACCATCCATCCACCAGATACCGGCGCCAGTCCGGAAACGTCAGGAACGGTTTGTTGGGCCCAAGCGGCAGTTCGTAGCTGTAGCTCAGTTGCAGACGTTGCGGCTGGTTGTAAGCCGTGAGCGACCAGTCGTTGCGGCGGTTGTAAAAATCCTGGATGCCGTAAGGGCCGGAATAATCGTCGAGCTGCTTGGAGAATTCGTAATAAGCGCTGACGGAGAGCCCTTTGGAGGCGCGCTTCTCCACTCGCACAAAGCCGGCATCGCGCTGGTAGCGGCCGACCGGATAGGAGCTATAGAGCTGGAAACCTTTGTATTGCGGATAAGGCCGCAAAGACGCATTGAAAGTTTCGTCATTGAGCTGGTCGCGAAAGCTCAGCGCCGAAAGCGGAATGGCGTTGGGGTTGGCTGCGTCGTCGCTGACCGCCAGGTTCCGGCCGCCGGAATAGGATGCGCCGGCGGAAACGACCATCGATCCCGGCAGTTCGCGCTCTATGGAAACGGATGCCGATTGATAAAGCGGCTCACGGCTGCTCTGATCGATCAGATCGGCGACCGTGTTGTTGGCGGCATCCGGCCGCAGATCGGGCAGTGGATGAGCGGGCGGCGGCAATTGAAGGGCGAGCTGCGTGGCCGGCGCCAGTTGCACGTTGGGCGAGATGAACGTTTCGTAGCCGTTGAAGCCCTGGGTGCCCCACTGGCCCTCATAAATGGGAACGGCGTAGTACGAGCGATAATAACTGGCGCGAAATACAGTTTTGGAATCTCCTGTCAGGTTCCAGGCGAGGCTTGCGCTCGGGTTGAAACGTGTCACGACGGGCCGAAAGCCGCGGCTTTCTCCGTTAAGTCCGGCAGCGACGAGCGCGCCATCCAGTCCGTTGGCGGGATTAACGGCACTGAGATCGATGGTGGATTGCCGGTTGTATTTTTCCACCCGCGGCGTCTGGCGCACGGCGGTAAGCCCGATGCTGAGCGCCAGGCCTTTGCGGAGATCGTAGTGATCGCGAAAAGACAGGGAAGCGTCATTGCGGCGGAAGTAGGATGGCGCGCCGACGAAACTCTGCTCGGCATATTCCGGCAGCCCAAGCAGAAAACTGGCGAACGCGTGGCCGGTATCGATAATTCCCGGCAGGCTGGTCAATCCCGGTGAAAACCGAAAGTAACCCGAGGGATACTGCGGCCAATACGTGTTCACCTGGTACAGCACGTATTGGGCAGAAGCGCGCAGCGAGTGCTTGCCCCAGCGCGTGGAAATCCCGTCGGTAAAGACGTATGTATTGCGGGCGTTCTTCGAGGCGGGATAGGACCGGCCCATCGAGAGATAGGGCTGAAACTGGTAATCGGGGAAAGGCGCGCTGTCCACGCCGCTGCGGGAGGTCGAGGAGCTGGCTTCCACCGTCGCGGTGTTGACCGTCTGCGCCGATGCGGTGAATACGTGTTCCATGGACCCGCGGCGAGTCGTAAAGACGTTATTCGACGGCCCGGGATTGGCAATCGTCGGAAACCACGGCGCGGCATCCAGCAGTCCATTCGAGAAAGCCAACTCGGCCGAGATGCGCTGCCGCTCGTGAATGGCGTGATCCACCTTGCCGATCATGCCTCCGGCCGTATTGGTTTCGGGCGTGTTGACGAAATAGTTGTTCTGGAAAAACGGACCCACGGCGACGTTTGGCTCGGGGTAGAGCGGAAGCGCGTTGAGCGCAATGGGGCTCAGGCGATTCGCGGGAATCGCATTGCCGGGAAAAGGATCGCGCAGGTACTGCAGGTTGGTCAGCGAGACGGGCTGAGAAGCATTGAAGGCCGGGTTAAGACGGGTCGACTGCGGATCGAAGATGGGCAGCAGGCTGCCCGCCTGATCGACCACGTGGGAATAATCACCGGTGCGCTCGGGAACGGTCGGAATGGTGGCGAGGCGGGTGCGCGAGATGTGCTCATCCACACCTTCGTAAGAGAGCGAAACATAGGTGCCGTTCTTGCCGTGTGTCAGGCCGGGAAACACGAACGGTCCGGCGATATTAAATCCGAACTGGTTGCGGCGCAGCAGGGATTTGCTCTCGCCGCGCTGCCGGATTTCGTGCGGGATGGCGTCCAGAAAATCGTTGCGGAAATTTTCGTAAAGGCGGCCGTGCCAGTCTTTGAGCGCCTCGATGTTGCGCGGCTTGCGGCGTGAATTTTCCCCGCGCAGGCCTAAATTGGCGGTCTGGATCTTGAATTCCTGGACAGCGCGTTCGACCTCGCTGGGCTGCTTTGGCGGGGCGGATGCAGGCTGCTGCGCGCACAAGCCCGCCGCAAGGCACACCAACACGGCGGGGGATGCTATCCGCATATCACCAGTTTAATCGACATGCGCGATAGATGAGTTAAGATCCTTCAAAACAATTTCTTGCAGGCAATGAGCTAGGGGCAGGGAATAATGGAAATCTATCAGTTCGGAAGCGAACGATGACCGTTGGCCTACTGAACCTGTTGTAGCTTGGCCAGCGATTCGTTCAATCCGGCGAGTTCCCGTTCTACGTCGCGAGGCCGGCGGCGTTCGGGGGCGGGGAGTCTGCCGCCGCGCTCCAGTTCCAACCATAATTGCCGGCTGCGCTGGTAAAAAGTCTGGGCTTTCGAGGCTTGTTCCAGGCGCAGGGACAGCGCCGTATTGTTTGCCGAAGCCATACGAGCGTAAAGCCGCGCGGCGTTTGTGAGCGCATCGGCCAGATGGATGCGATATTGCGCGTTCGCGTGGTCGGTGGCGGAGAGAGGGTCGAGCAAGGCGATCGCCTTGCCGTACTCTGTCAGGGCATCCATACTGTCCCTCGCCGCGAGGGCTTTCGCGAGATTCGTATGACACTCCGCCAGAGCGCCGCGGTTGGTGCGGCTGGCACGATTTTTTTCCGCAAGCTTCAGCCGTGCCGCCACGGCTTTACGGTAGTACGGGATGGCCGTCCTGCCGTCCCCGTTTTGCAACAGGCAATGCGCCAGCCGCGTGTAGCTGTTGGCCAGATGGCCGTAGAGCAGGATGTGGCCGGGATCTTTCGCCGCCAGCGCTTCCTGCCGCGCCACGCCGCTGCGCAGCATTGCCAGCGCCTCGGGAACTTTTCGCAACTGCCCCAGCGCGGATCCGACTTTACTTTCGCTGAACGAGAGGTCCAGAAGCGCTTGCGAGTTTCCGGGATCCGCGGCGGAGAGATTGTGATCGATATCGAGTGACTTGCGGTACTCGACGAGCGCTCCGTTCGGGTCCCCGTTGCGCATCAAAACGTCGCCGATTTGTTTGTAGGCGAGCGACTGGTTGCGCCGCGCCTGCGCATCTTTCGGGTCGGCGGCGCTCAGCGATCGAAACAGGCTCAGTTCCCGCCGGAAATGGGACAAGGCGGAGGAAAGGTCGCCGGTTTCGACCAAGGATAACCCGACATTGTGATGCGAAAAGGCGAGCTGGCGGCGGAAGTGGGCGTTATCGGGATCGGCGGCGGCCAGTTGTTCCCGAATGGCCAGCCCCTTTTGACGGTTCGCGAGCGCCGCAGCGGTATCGCCCGTTTCTTGCAGAACGCCCCCCAGGCCATCGAGGCTGGCGGCCAGGTGAATTTTTCCTTCCCGATCGGACGGATGTGCCGTTATGAATCGCTCGCTCAGCTCCGCTGCCCGCGCGTATTCTGCGGCTGCTCTATCGAGATCGCCTGCTGTCCGCAGAAGATCCGCGTGACGATAGTTCTGGGTCATCAGGTTGGTCGCAAACTTGGGATCGTTCGCCAGCGTTCGGGCCAGGTCCTCATATATTTGCAGCGCTTTTCCGGAGTGCTCGATGGCCCCCGCCGAGTCGCCCGTAAAATGGAGTATGCCGCTGAGCTGCTGGTGAACCGACGCCAGCGCCAGGCGTAATTGCGGATTTCGCGGGTCCGCGCGGACCAGCGCTTCCCGAATGGCCAGCGCCTTGTTGGAACTCGCCAGGGCGCCTCGAGAATCGCCCAGATTCGGAAACATGGGATCGCCCTGAAGCTCGCCGACCCGTTGATAAGCGGACGCGATTTCCGCTTGTAGCGATGGATCTCCCCGGCCCTCCGCGGCGAGGCTGTCGAGATATTCGAGCGCGCGCTTCACCACTAGCGAACGGGCCGGCGTCGAGCCGGGGAGGTCCCGGATGGCATCGTGAAACTCGAACAGAAATGAATTCGCGAGCCGGCGAACGTCGTTGAACCTGCGTTCCGCGCGGCGGCGCTGCTCGACGGCAACCCGCGCTTCCCAGAGCGTCGTTCCGGCGCCCGCGAGCACTGCGGTAAATACGAGCACCGCAGCGACCGCGCCTGCCCGATGTCTGCGAACAAACTTGCCGGCGCGATACGCCACTGTGTCTTTCCGCGCCACGACCGGACGGCCTTCGAGGTGCCGCCGGATGTCCTCGCAAAGCTGGTGGACCGAACCGTAGCGGCGTTGCGGCTCCTTTTGCAGGGCCTTGAGCACGATGTTGTCCAGATCGCCGCGCAGTTCACGGGCAGCGATGCCGGAAGCTCCGGTAGCGGCGCTCGGCGGCAGCGGTTCCTGGGTGCAAACGGCGCGCTCAATTTCGGCGGGCGCGCGGGTTTCGAACCGGAGCGGCCTCGCGCCGGTCATTAGCTCGTAGAGCACGGCGCCGAGCGAATAGACATCGGTCGCGGTGGTCACCGCGTGCCCGCGAACCTGTTCCGGGCTGGCGTAGTCGGGCGTTAACAGACGCGCACCTGCCAGGGTCATCGTGACCGGCTCATTCGTCACTTCCGGGGTAAAGATTTTGGCAATACCGAAATCGAGCAGCTTCGGCCTGCCTTCGGCCGTGATGAGAATGTTGGAGGGCTTCAAGTCGCGATGCACCACCAGGTTGCGGTGTGCGTGCTCGACGGCTTCACCGACATCGAGAAATAACTGCAACCTTTCGCCCAGGCCAAGTTGATGCGTCCGGCAGTGCTCGGTGATCGGCCGGCCTTCGACCCATTCCATCACCAGGTAAGGCCGGCCGTCCGGCGTCGTACCGCCATCCAGCAGCCGCGCAATGTTGGGGTGGTTCAGCAGTGCCAGCGCCTGGCGTTCCAGGCGGAACCGGGCAACCAGAAAATCCGTCTCGGCGCCGGCTCTGACCAGCTTGATCGCCACTTCCTGCCGGTAGTCGTCCTCCCGCACCGCGTGGTAGACAACGCCCATGCCGCCGCGGCCCGCGCAGTCCAGGATGAGGTAGTGGCCTATTCTGCGGGAGTTCTGCGGGTCGCGGGAATCAGGCTCGAGGAATCCGCCCGATCGATCGAGCGCCGCCAGCAGCCGTTCCACTTCCTCCCGCAAAGCCGCGTCATCGGCGCAGTTTGCGTTCAAGTACGCCAAGCGGGCTCCGGCGTCCAGTTGCGACGCGGCGTAGAGCAGATCCCGGACCTGATGCCACCGTTCCGCCGTCATCGGCTGGCGCCCTGGTCCTCATTTCCAGCGCGATGGAGCTGGTCAAAAAGCCATGCCTTGGCGGTGACCCAGTCGCGTGTCACGGTGGCGGGTGAGATGTTGAGGGCCTCGCTGGTTTCTTCGATGGTCAAGCCGCCGAAAAACCGGAGTTCAATGACGCGCGCCTGCTGCGGATCGAGCCTGGATAAATTGCCCAGGGCTTCGTCAAGGGCGACGACATCGAGATCCTTGCGCTCCGGCAAGCCGAGCGACGGATCGAGCGAAAGCATGGGCCGGTCTCCGCCTCGCTTGGCGGCGTGGCGCTGGCGGGCATGATCCACCAGGATGCGCCGCATCATCCGGGCGGAAATAGCGAAGAAATGGGCGCGATTGCGCCACTCGACGCGCTGCTGGTCCACCAGTCGCAGGTAGGTCTCGTTGACCAAGGCTGCGCTTTCCAGAGAGTGCGTGTCTTCGGCCGCGAGGTGGTGGCGGGCAACGTTGCGAAGCTCATCGTAGACCAGGGGCATGAGGCGGTCCAGGGCGCCTTCGTCACCTTGGTTCCAGCCGATCAGCAACTCGGTAATACCCTCCAATGCCGGCCCCCTTGGCTGTTCAGCAAAAATTGTAGCACTCGTGAGTGAATTGGCAGCCGATTTACGCGTCTATAGCGTACTAATCGCTCGTGCGGAGGCCAGGCGCTCCTAAGTCATTGAAGAGAAGGGCGCAACTGGGCGGGCGACATAGAAAACGGGCCCGGAAAAATACGGCGTGTCCGCGATGATCGGGCGCGCCGGCCGGGCTGCCGGAGGACGAAATGACCATACGTTTGTTGTCCAGAAAGCCAATTCCATGGGGTATCGGCGCCGCCGCGAGTAGCCGTCTGCCCGCATCCGTTTTTTTGGCGGCCGGTTTGATGGTACGCATGGCAGTTGAATTTCGGGGGTCAATATGAGGCTGCACTTTCCCGGATTAACGTTGTTGTATTTGTGTGTTGTCGTCACCTGCGCGCAGGCGGATACTCTTACTACCGCCGATGTCTTTCTGTTTAGCGGCCCATCTGTTAGCCAATCTGACCCTACGAGCAGTTCCGCGACGATCGACACCAATAACTTTGCGAAGTCCTTCATCAATGCTGGGGGCGGCAAGATGGGGGTCCAAACGGTGTCCGGCCCCTCGAACAGAGCCGATGCAACTGCCAGCCACAAAGATACCTGGTCGTGCTCAGGTAGCTGTTCGGGTCTCTCGACAGCGCCGATATCGCTCGGGATCCTGGTCGAAGGCACTCTGTCGTTAGGCCCCACGCTCGATGCCCAAATGAAAGCCTCCTATTCAATCGACAGCGGTGACGGTTTTAGCTTTTTTCTCGATGAGGCAGACGGCGGCGTGGGCGCCAACGCGAGCTATAACTTTATCAACGGGACACACATCGATATTCCAGTTGCCTTTACAGACAACCAGGATGGCACCCTCAGTTTTTTAGTAAAGTATTCGATCGCGACCGGTATGCCATCATCTTGTAACAACATACCAGGCGTCTCATCATGTCCTTTCTCTTCCGGGGACAACCAGAGCATGTCTGCGGAAACGTTCTTCGGTTCTATAGATGCCTTCCGCACCTTCGGTGTCACGGTCACTTCGCTCGATCCCAACATTCAATTGACGAGCGCGGATGGAAGAACGGGCGGAACCAGCACGGCTCCGGTACCGGAACCGGCGACGCTGGGGTTGCTCACGACGGGTCTGGCCGGCATTGGCGCTCGCCTCCGTTTTAAACGAAAAATGACGGCATAAAATTTGTGTGAGTTAAGGCGCGGGAGCAGTTAGTCCAAGTGCGGGAAAGCGGCTCTAGCTGATGATGGCTCCGGCAGCCGGGCATTGGGGGGAACCGGGTTAAGATGGAAGGCGGAGGAATGGCCGAGTGGTCGAAGGCGGCGGTCTTGAAAACCGTTAGCGGGGTAACTCGCTCGGGGGTTCGAATCCCTCTTCCTCCGCCAAAAGGCCGTACCGAACCTTCACGATTCCGCTGAGGGTCCCGAAAAGGTCGTAGTCATACTCCAAAGGTGATGCGCCGAACCCACGCCACGCTGATGAAGGCTTTGGGAGTAGATGGAAAGCTCGTTGCGGATCAGCTTGGGCATAGCCTGGACGTCAATCAGAACGTTTACACGCAGTCGCCTGTTGAAGTTCGGCAAGCGGCTGTCAACCAGTTAGAAAAAAGTCTGCAAGTGATGTAATCGGAGCACAAACGGAGCACAGGGTGGAACTGGGTTATGGAGTCGTTGAAAAGGTTGGAGCGGGAGATGGGATTCGAACCCACGGCGTCCAGCTTGGGAAGCTGGTGTTCAGGCAGTGAGCCCCGAAAGGTGGCGTTGGAGGTATCTATGTCGATGACTTTAGAAGAATTGCGGCAATCAAGGTTTCACAAGGAACTTGGACGAAAGATGTGTGCTGCATTCGTTGCTCAGCAGCAAGGCATCACGGTTGGGACAGCGCTGAAGAAGGTCCCTGATCAGATTGCGATGCGTGGTTGCTTGTCGCGGACTTTGCGGAACGCGCTGTCAACGCGGCGATGGAATCGCGTTTCGGCGGGCGGGATCTTCCGACGGAGCCCGAATTGGTGATGTAGGTATGGGTGAAACGAGCCTTCTCAAAGTAGCGGAGGTCTCCAAATGGCTCGCCGTTTCGCCGTCTTGGGTGCGCGATCACGCGAAAGGGCGTCGGCGGCCAATCCTTCCATGCATCAATCTTGGCAAATCCCTGCGTTTTGATCCCCGGCGAGTTTCTGAATGGATCGCAGCTCTGAGTCAAAATGGGAGGGCCGCATGATCGAGTCTCTAGGAGGCTTCGATCTCAGGAAAGTCGGGGTGCATTTGTCACCTCAGCGCTATCAACGCGGAAGCCTGAAGTCCTTCGTGCCGGCAGCAAGAGGAAAGCCGAAAAGACCCTTGCCGCGTGGAGCGTACTGGGCGAGGTGGTATCGCTATGTCAGGCAGGCTGACGGAAGTGAGAAACGAAGTCCCGGTGAAAAGATCATAACGAAAGAGCTCGCGAGCAGCTTGCGAATTGGAACGGAGTACGCGGGCCCTCTAACGAAGGATGATGCTCAACGCGTTCTGGATCTGCTGATCGCGCGGGACGCTGGGGCTTACACACCGCCGGATACGGCGGCGACCTTCGCCCAAATTGCGCGAGAATATCTTGTCGTCGCGGAGCCGGGCTGGGGTCCTCACACCGCACGGACGTCGAAAGGCCTGATCCAAGGCGTGCTGATCGGTGGAAAACTTGGGAACCGTCCCGTGGTTGAAATAACCGAGATCGAGCTTCAGCAATTCTTGAACGAGCACGTCTCTGCAGAGGCAAGCCGGTCCAAACTCTCGAAGATGCTGCTTTACATGCGAAATATCTTCGATCATGCGGTCGTGAAAAAGATCATTCAGGCGAACCCTGCGCGCAACCCCGGCTATCGGCTGAAAGCGAAGTCGCGAAAGCAGGTCTCGGAGCGTTACCTGAGCCTGATGGAATGCCGGCTGCTGCTGTCGGCTGTTTCGGGAGGTGATCATCTCGCCATTCGGATTTTGATCCAGTTGGGTCTGCGGTCCGAAGAACTGTTTGCGCTCCGGCGTGATGACGTCCTCGAAGATATGTTGCGCATCGACGAAGCTCTTGTCGAAGGCGCGCCAGCACCTGTGAAGACCGCCGCGTCGGATGCGAGCGTTTACATCCCGCCTGATCTCCAATTAGAGCTAACGGCCTGGCTCGAATGGCTATCTCCTGAACCTCGTGGTTGGCTTTTTCCTGCACCGGTCCCGGTCAATCACGTGCCCGCAATTCCGAGCAACTCGATCTCAAAGATTAGCGTGGCACCGCCAGGAATTTCAGGAGGACTTCCGCGATCGCCGTACGCGATGCTGGAAGGGCAGACCAACTGCGCCTTACCGCCGACCTTCATCTTCTGGACGCCTTCGGTCCAGCAAGGAATTACTCGATTGAGAGGAAACGTCGCCGGTTCATTGCGGCTATAAGAGCTGTCAAACTCAACCCCACTCACCAAAGTGCCGCGGTAGTGGACCTTCACCTCGTCGGTTGCCTTGGGGTAGGCGCCTGTGCCTGCTCTTAGTTCCCGATAGACCAGACCGGTAGCAGTCCGGATAGCGCCCGGCATGGCAGCTGCTTTCTCAAGATAGGCCCGCGACGCCGCCGAATCCACAGCCGCCGGTCCCGACGAAGAGCAGGAAATGAGCACGACCCAAAGCAGGAGCATCAGAAGCCGCATGAGCCCAGATTAACATTCCCGGCATCCGGCCGCCCCAAACAGCTCGATTGTTCGCGACTCGCTACGAGGTCATCACGCGGTTGTCAAGGTACACTAATTGCCATGCGCTGGCTTGGCTGGCTACTGCTTCAAGTCGTACTTGCAGCGGCCGATTGGACGCAATTCCGCGGCCCGAACGGCTCGGGCGTCTCCCCCTCGAAAGGTCTTCCAGATCACTTCGACCTGCAAAAGAATATCATGTGGAGGACGGCGTTGCCGCCGGGACATTCCTCGCCGGTCTTCACGGCCGACCATATCTTTGTCACCGCGTTCGAGGGCAAGACGTTGCTCACGATCTGCCTTGACCGAGCCAGCGGCAAGGTGCTATGGCGGCGCGAGGCTCCTCGAGAACGCGAGGAGTCTTTCGAGCCCACCAACGGACCGGCATCGCCATCCCCTGTCACGGACGGCGCCAACGTATACGTTTTCTTTGGCGACTTCGGGTTGCTCTCCTACGGGACGGGAGGCACCGAACGCTGGCGTCTGCCGCTAGGTCCCTTCAACAACGTAAACGGCCACGGCTCGTCGCCGATCCTTGCCGATGGACGGCTGGTGCTGATCTGCGATCAGGACACTGGGTCGTACTTGCTCGCGGTGGATGCCCCGAGCGGGCGCGTGCTGTGGAAGACAATGCGGCCGGAATACACGCGGGGTTACGCCACACCCGCGGTCTACCGGCCAAAGAATGGGCCTGCAGAGCTGATCGTTCCGGGATCCTTCGAAGTGGCCTCATACGCCATCGAGACGGGCGAGAAATTGTGGTGGGTGCGCGGCTTGGCGTGGCAACTCAAGACGGTACCGCTGATCGACCGCGATCGCATATTTGTAACCGGGTGGGAAACGGAAGGTGACCGGGAGGCCGCCAAAGTCCCTGAATTTGCCAAAGTTCTCGCGGAGTATGACAAGGACCATGACGGGAAGCTGGCGCGCACCGAGCTGCCTACGAAATTCGATGCAGAATGGTTCGGCGATAGCGATCTCAACCATGACGGATACATCGACGAGCGCGAGTGGCAGTTCTACCAAGCGCGCCATGTCTCGCAGAACTGTCTGGTGGCCATTCGCGGCGGCGGCCGCGGCGATGTCACCAACAGCCACGTGCTCTGGAGATACCGCAAGGCAATACCAAACACGTCATCGCCCCTGCTCTACGAGGGAGTGATCTATCTGATCCGCGATGGGATCTTTACGAGTCTGAATCCGGACAATGGCACGGTGTTCAAGCAGGCGCGCCTTAGCGGCGCACTTGGCCGCTATTGGTCTTCGCCCATCGCCGCTGACGGCAGAATCTTTGTGGTGAGCGAAGACGGGAAAGTCGTGGTACTGCGGGCAGCCGCGGAATGGGAGATTCTCGCCGTCAACAATATTGACGAAGACACCTTCGCCACGCCGGCGATTCTCGATGGTCGGATCTACGTTCGTACGCGCCTGGCGCTCTACTGTTTTGCAAAACGGGGCACCTGAGCGCCGACAGAATCCCGATCTCGGACCCCTATCGTGAAAGGAAATAAAAGGTTTTTCGCGAAAAAATGGCGGACAGTCGGCGTGAGCGATTGATCCAAGGCAAGTTGTTCGTCAGCGGCGCTCCGGAAGTAGCGCAAGCGAAGGGTTTTGATACAGCCAAGAACGGATGGGGTGAACCCCGCTAGCTTCTCCGTCTGCGGGAGACGCGCCTGTTAGCGAGTGCCCATCGCGTGCAGACGGAGCGCCAACCTACAATCCCCCGCATTCCGAGTTGACCTGCTCAGGCTCCTCCTGGAAGACGCGCCCTATGATTCGGCTACCTCCGACCGTCGGGCCAAGTCCGTTCCTGCTGGATCGCGCCGCTTACATGTTCAGGCGCTGCTGTGCAGTCGACAGGACCTTGTAGCCCATGTCCCCATAGCCCTTTAGTCGTCGGTCGTACATCCGGGCGAGCATACGAACGTTGGCATCGACGTAATCATAAACTTCGATGACACGTTTGCTGTCGTGCAGGCGATGGAGTCGCCCGACGTATTGTTGGAGCGTGCCCTTCCAGGAAATCGGCATCGCCAGGAAGAGCGTGTCGAGACGCGCGTCGTCAAACCCCTCACCGGTGTAACTCCCGGTTGCCAGAATTAGGCGTTGATCGCCTTCCGGTACGCCGGCGAGCGCCTCGCTAACCGCGCGGCGCTGCTTCCGGCCCATTCCTCCTTTGAGTACGATGACATTTCGAATCTTACCCACGAGAGCAGATTCTAGCCGGCTGAGATGATCGGTTCTCCCTGTCAAAACAAGCGGTGACCGTCCAGATTCCACGGCGTGGATCACGTCTCGAACGATGCACTCGTTGCGCGCTTCATCGGTAACCAGAGCAGCATAGACATCCTGGATTGACGCATCTGTCCTATCGCCGTCCATTCGGAAGCCGGTAAGCTTCGGTAGGACCAAATGGTCAAAGGGGCTAGAATCGGTTATCGCGCGTGTGCTGAGACTGTATCGCGTCGGTCCACATTGCATATAGATGATCGGATGATGCCCATCTTTCCTGGTGGGCGTCGCTGTCAATCCAACCACGAACTTCGCTTTGATCTGCCGCATCACGCGCTCAAGTGTAAAGGCTGAAAGATGGTGGCACTCGTCGACGATGACGTGTCCATATTCGGCCACGAAATCCTTTACCTCTTGATCGCGGTGCAGGCTCTGAATCACCGCTACGTCGATGTTTCCAGTCCGCTTGGTCTTGCCTCCGCCGATTTGCCCGATTTCGTCCATGGGGATGTCGAGGAACATCGCCAGTCGTTCCCGCCATTGATCTAGCAACTGCTGCCGGTGCACGATCACCAGGACGTTCGTCTTCCGTTTCGCGATCAACCATGCAGCGACCGCGGTCTTGCCAAACGCCGTCGGCGCACAGATCAATCCCTCATCATGACGCACGACTTTGGCGACCGCTTCCTGTTGTGTTGTCCGTAGCGTCCCGTGAAATTCGACTTCAATCGGCTTCCCGGCGAAGCGCTGGTCGTGAACGATCGTCTTGATGCCGTGAGCTTCCAGAAGCGAAAGGACTTCGGCCAGGCAACCGCGAGGCAAGGCCAAGTGCCGACCTAAGTCCTCTCCACACGCGATCACGCGCGGCTTGTCGAAAGTCGAAAGCCGCATTGCCTGCGCCTTGTAGAATTCCGGATTCTGGAACGCCGCGATCCGGAGAAGGCGGTTCAGCATTTCCGGCGGCAAGGCCCTCTTCTCGACAAAGACCATATTAGATCGAACGATCTCGATCGTTGAGGGCAGCGGCCCTCTGATAGGCTTGTCCGAACGCTTTCGGAAAGGAGGTAACGTCCACGGATCAGGTTCGTTCTCGTCGTCTACGCTGGCGATTCGGACGCCGATCAAGTCGCCATGTCGGAGGGCACCCGCAATCAACCGTTCCGCTGCCGACTGGGACATGCGCTGAATAGACGCGACGTAGCTCCACTGGTCAGCATGCGGCCGCAATTCGTCATCGAGAAATTCTGTGAACCCCGATTCGCGGGGGACCTTCTAAAGTGGGAGAGCGATTAGGTTGCCGAAGCCACCCTTCGGCATCGTATCTTGATTGGGAAAAAATCGATCATACGAATCAAGGCCTAATTGATGACGTCGTTCCATCGTTCTGGTCAGCAGCAATGAACCCAGTCTTCGTGCCACGCAGGCGGGAACAGGGCGGTCGAAGAAGAACCAGATGTGCGCACCGTTACCGGAACGGGAACACTCCAACGCCGCGGGCACGTTCAACTCGCGACAAGTTGCAAGCAATGCCAACGCGTCGTCCTTCCACGTCTTTTTGTCGAAGTCAATGGCAAAAAACCAGCAGGTTTCGTCCAGCAGGAGCGGATACACACCAAGCGTATGCTTGCCCGTGAGGTGTGCATGAATTGCTTCGTCACTCAGCGGAATGTCTTTGCGGGTCTCTTTATCGACGCGTTTTCGGTTTGCGGCGCTAGCCGCGTTGTAAGCCTTCCAGTCACGCTCGGCTCGCGGCGAGTAGCCGGAGCGTCCGTCGGGACTCTGCCACCTCTGCGCGTACACGTCCTCGCGGCCACGGAACAGGGACCTGAACAATGCAATCTTTTCCGCCGGGCTGAGCTTGTGCCTGTCCCGGGCCGGCTCAACTGGTTGCTGCGTCGGGCTCGGAACGGGATCCGGCGCAATGCCGTGTTGAGCAAGCAGACTCCGAAGCCTTTCGTTCTCCTCGGCCAACTGGCGGCATTTCTGGCGGAGTGCGTCAACCTCGTCGCTCTCAGTCTGATCGCCCTTCACCAGTTCATCATCCATCAGAAAACGATTGCGTTGCATTCGAGGCGCAATGCGCCTGGCCCGCGCAGCTGTCTTGGGCGCATCCCATCCGGCTCCAACGGTTCTTTTAATTCTCCACCTTAATGTTTCCAACAATTTGGGGAATCTGCTTTTCGCTCGAGCTATCCCCAGCCGCTACAATGCGAAAAGTTTTGGCACGGTTTTGACACGGACCCATCCACCACCACCACCACGACTTCCCGCCTCGCAATTCGCCTGCGCTCGCCGTTGCGGATTACAGGGGCACGCGGGCTTGTAAGATTGCGCAATGCCTCCAGCACGCGCTCGGTCCGCGTCTCCTGCACGACTGTGATAACGATGGAGACCATGCCGAACACGAGGAGGATTATTGATTCCTCAAGATCGTCGAGCGCGAGGTAGACGACGCCGCCACCGAGAAGAAGCATCAGCATCGGCTCGCGCGTGACTTCCAGGACAATACGGAAGGGCGTACGCCTGCCCGCGCTCGGCAACTCGTTAAAGCAGTCGCGTTTGAGTCGGGCCTGCGCCTCATCTTCACTGAGGCCGGTCGCGGAGCCGGCAGGAGAACTCTTCTCGGTCATGGGCGTCGAAATGGACATTCGCAATGGCCCTGAGGCCTCTACAACCAATATCGCAACGAAGGATGACCAAGTCTTCTTTGACGCTCAGCGCCGTGGTCACGTATCGATCGGCTGGCTTTCGAGTATGCTGCTTGGGCGGCGGTTATGGAGCTACCGCAGGCCAAACTTTTTCATCTTGTAGCGAAGTGTGTCACGTGTGATGCGTAGCAGACGGGCGGCGCGGCTCTGATTGCCGCTGCTTTTCTCCAGCGCTCTCCTAACCAGGCTTAGCTCGTTGTCCTCGAGCGAAGGTAATTCATCTCGATTCCGGTACTCGTGAGGAGGTGCCCACGCTTTCGCCGTATCAGGATTGGTAACTTCGACAGGCAAGCTTCGAGGTGTTAGTACGTTGGAATCCTCCAGAATCATGGCGCGTTCTATGGCGTTGCGCAATTCGCGCACGTTCCCAGGCCAACAGTGTGCCACTAGCACCTTTGAGGCTTCCGGGGAAATGCCCTCTACCTTGCGCCTGAACTTCCTGTTGAGTTGTTCGATGAAAAAGTTGGCTAAAGGCAGGATATCCTCGCGCCGGTTGCGCAGCGGAGGGAGTGAAATCGCGATGACGTTCAGGCGAAAGTAGAGGTCCTGACGGAAAGCGCCATTGCCTACAGCATCCAACAGGTTTCTATTCGTGGCCGTGATGACGCGCAGATCCACTTGAATATCCTGCAGGCCACCGAGCCTCCGAAAGCGTTGTTCTTCGAGCACGCGCAGCAGTTTCGCCTGCAATACCAGCGGAAGTTCGCCGATCTCGTCCAGGAACAACGTACCCTTGTTCGCCAACTCAAGCGTGCCTCGCTTTTGCGCACGGGCATCGGTGAAGGCGCCCTTTTCATAACCAAAAAGCTCGCTCTCCAGAAGGGTCTCCGGGATGGCAGCGCAGTTGATCGCGATAAAAGGCTCAGCCTGCCGACGGCTATGGTCGTGCATAATTTTAGCGATCAAATCCTTGCCGGTTCCATTTTCACCCTCTAATAGAATCGTGTTGGCTTCGCTCTGCGCTACCCGCCGGGCAAACCGCAGCACATCCACCATTACCGGCGACTCGGCGATCACCGGCCGGACCGGATGCGCAGCCTGTCCGACGAGGCGGACGCCGCTGTCTTCCGTTTTGATGCTGACGTCTTCCCGGATGACGCGGGCAAAGCCCAGTAATGCATCATACCTATCGTGCAGAGCCGTCGTGATAACCTGCGCCCAGTACCGTGAGTGGTCTTTACGGACGCGCCAGCCTTCTGCTTCGGACCTCCCGCGTGCCGCCGCGGCCTGTAACTCCTCCTCAGGCAGGCGGGACGCAATATCTTCGGCAGTGTAAAAGCGAGAACCATACTCACCGATAACTTCTTCCGCCTTGTATCCTGTGATGCGCTCGGCTCCGGTATTCCAGCTAATGACCATTCCGGCGCGATCCAGCATAATCAAGCCGTGATCCTGAATGCTCGCAACCAACTGCCGGAACCGCTCTTCGCTCTCACGCAATGCCTCTTCTGTCCGTTTGCGCTGGGTAATGTCGGTGGAAACGCCCGCTGTGCCACATAGATTCCCGAGAGCGTCGAGTAGCGGAAACTTGAGAGAAATATAGGTCCGCTGTTCCCCATTCACGTGAACAATTTCTTCCCACTCCATCGGCTGACCGGCTCTTGCGACCGCCTCATCATTAGCGCGAAACGTATCCGCCTGCTCGACGGGAAATAGATCGTAGTCTGTCTTTCCTTTGGCCTGATCCTTCGTGATGTAAAACAAGGATTCAAACTGCTTGTTCACCAACAGGAATCGGCCTTCCATGTCTTTGACATAGATCACTGCTTGGGAGCCATCGACGATGGCTTCGAGCAACGTCCGCGTCCTTTGAATCTCCGCCGCCAGGACGTCCGCTGCAGCGATCGGCCCCGGTACCCGGTACTCCTCTAATGTGTTGGCCATTCTCTCTAAAAGAGACGTTTCAAATCAAAATATGTACTTGAGTTCGCGATCCCCATCGATTCTAAGAACCGGCACTGCCTGTTTCATGGCCATGAATTCAGTCGTGGTCACAACGGCATTGGCCTGCTTGGACAGATACATGATTTCGCGCTGCGAATCCACCATGCGTTGATAAAACGGCGGGTGGGAGCGAAACCAACTCACTCCATTGACGTAGCCTTCT
>DATEFW010000027.1:0-277428 GCA_035280425.1 Bryobacteraceae bacterium
CGAGCATATCGCCGTTGCGTTACTGGTGCTGAATTTCTTCTGGGGAGCGTTCGTGCTGGTGTGCACCATCTCGCGGCGGCGGCCGTGGTTCACGCTGACGTTTCTGGCGATGCTGGCGCACGGCTGGGTGTTTCACATGGGATTCATGAACTTTTACCTGGCGATGGGGCTGTCATTCTGGGCATTGGCGCTGTTGTGGCGGGAGAACTGGAAGTGCGCGCTGGGGGCGGCGCCGCTGCTGGGACTGGCGTATCTGGCGCATGCGCTGCCGGTGGCCTGGGCGCTGGGCATCATGATTTACACCTGGAGCGCCCGCCGCATCCGGCCGGATAATCGACTGCTTCTCACTGCCGCGGCGGTTGTCAGTCTGGCGGCCATCGGCGGTTTCCTCATGGCGCGCTTCCCGTATCGCTGGATCGTGGGACAAATTCTTACCAGTACCGGCGCCGACCAGGTGTCGGTTTTCGGCGTCAAATATTATCCAATTGCATGCTTGACGCTGGCTCTGTGGATCGCGCTGTTAGCCCGGTTGAGAGAAGCCAGACTGAATTTCTTCGATGTGCGGCTCCAGGTTTGCTTCATTACCTCGGCCGCCACGCTGCTTTTGCCCTCGCAGGTGCTGTTGCCCCAGGCCCACCACGCACTGGGCTTCATCAATGACCGCATCTCGTTGTTTGTTGCCATTCTCGTTTGCGCGCTCCTGGGAGAGGTTGAGGCTCAAAAATGGCAAAAGGCCGCCTGCGCTGGGTTAGCTGTTCTGTTTTTCTCCTTCCTCTATGTGGACACGCGGGCGCTCAACCGAATAGAGGTTGCCGCCGAGGCACGCATATCCGAGCTGCCCGCTAATGCCCGCGTGATCAGCGGGCTGTCTGATCCCCAAACCGTCATTAATCCACTGGCGCACGTCATCGACCGGCCTTGCATCGGTCATTGTTACAGCTATGCCAATTACGAGCCTTCTACTGCGTGGTTTCGCGTTCGAGCGTTGCCGCAAAACGCGATCGTTACGTCGTCCTATGACGACTCGGATGCCATGCAAAACGGGCGCTACGTAGTGAACGCCGCCGACACGCCTTTGTTCGAGATTTACTTCCTTAACGGCCATCTCGAAACGCGGTTGCTCGAGGCCGGCTCGGTTGCTCAAAACACCAACCTGGCGGCCATCCCAACGCTCAAACAACTCCTGCGAGGCGGCGGTGATCGAGTTCGATAAGACCGCGTACGGGGATCATCTTGTCCAGCGCACCTGCCGCGCCGTGATCGCAGTGCTGGTGGCTTTGCCCGTATGGCTTGGCGCCAGCCATGGGCTGGTGGATTTTGAGCGCAATCAGGCTCTGGAAGCCGCGCTGATCGGCGCCGCGATCATTCACCTGTGGACCAGGCCGAAATGGACCGCCTGGCTTCCGGCATTGCTCATCGGCGCCTCCGGCTGCATAATCTACGGGATCCGGCACCACGGATTCGGGACGTTTTGGGTATCGACACTCGGTACTTGCGCTGCATTTGCCGGCGTCGGCAGCCTCCTGGTGCTGACGGTTCAACTGTGCATCGTTACAAGACCGCATCGGGCGTACGTGCGCAACACACTGATCGCCGCGGCAGCCTTTCCTTATTTCACATTCATTCTGGCATTCGCGCTGAATTTGACAACCGCCTTGCGCCCGAAGGTCTACGATTTGATTCTCTATGGATTTGATGAAACCTTACAGATACATGCCGGCGCATGGATCGGCCATGTGTTCGCCGTCTCCTTCCCGCTCCGGATAGCTGGAATTCTGGTCTACGAGTACCTGCCAACGGCCATCTGCCTATTGCTGGCGCTTCAACGCGCGCGGCCGGACCGTTTTTCGGTTGATCCCATGCGGCTGTTCATCAGCGTGGGTGTCGTCGGCGCTGTCCTTTATAGCGTGCTCCCGGCGTGTGGTCCTATTTATGTTTTCGGAGCCAGGTTCCCGGATCACCTGCCGCCCGTCTCCGGCCTGGCGATTCAGCCTCTTTTCCTCGCCGGCAAACCGCGCAACGCCATGCCATCCCTGCATTTCGCATGCGCACTGCTAATCGTCTGGAATACGGCGGGTCTAAACCGCGTCTGGCGTGCGCTTGCCGTCGTGCTCATGGCGATGACGTTTTTCGCCACCCTCGGCTTCGGCGAACATTATTTCGTCGATCTGGTTGTGGCCGTGCCATTTGCGGTGGCGATGCAAGCTGCCTGCCTCGAGTCCAGTCCTTGGACCTCCCTGGAACGCCGCACGGCCTGCTACGGGAGTGGCGCTCTCACGCTGGTGTGGATGGCCGCTCTGCGGTTTGAATGGTTTTCGGTAAGCGCACCGGCGATCTGCTGGTCCGCTATCGCCGTAACGATATTGCTGTCACTTTGGTGGAAGCGCGGGCTCAACCGTGGGCAGATCGACCTCCAGCAGCAGGTTCTCCCCGTACGCCCCGTGATATTGGCCCAGGAACCGTAACCGCGCGCCATCATCCAGAAGCTTTTTGATTACCCAACCGAGCGGGTGGTCGAACCCCCCGAATACCAGAAAGCGCCGGTGCTCGCGCACAAAGGTCGCATAATCTTCGATGTGCGCCTGAATCGGAAACCACTTCTTGAAAGTTGGCAAGCCGAGCTCAAAGACGTCTGAGCCGGTGTATCGGATGGCTGCTTTGCGGTCGGTCAGGTACACCAGGCGCGACCGGAAACTGGACGGGGCATAGTGATCGGCTTCGAGAAAGAACAGTCCGTTGGACGCCACAAACGGAAGCCCTGGCTCCACGGCTTCGGGCGGAAGCTCATAGACGTGCTGAGGACTGCCCGTAGCCGCTGCCGCCGTGTTCCCTCGCGTGGCGCCGGCCATCCATACGAAGAACCCGGCCACAAACCAGACCGCAAACAGAACCGGCAGAATTGCCGAGGTGAGGCGGCGGTCGTCCGCGTAACGGTGCAGGAATGCGACAAACAAAACGGTGAAACCAATGATCGCCGCTAAACCGTAGCGCGTCATGAATACATGTGAAATGAATTTGCCCATCAGGAAAGCAAACACGGGAATCAGCAGGAACCCCGCGGCGGCCGTGATTTCATGTGGCAAAAATCCCGCCGGGCCGGCTAGGTTCCGCTCCTTCGCCGCTTGCGGCTGGCGGGCAACCACGATAACAACCAGTGCTGCGATCACGGGCCAAAGGAGTGGATGAAGTAGAATGCTGTAACTTTCCGCGAGCACACGCAGCGTCGGCCGAAATGTCACGTTGTCGAATGCAAAGTTTCGATTTGACGCGAGAAGCGGCAAATACACCAGCACCATGGAGCTGGCTATCAACAGCGCGGTCCAGACGGCCCAATCCACGTGTTTTTTGCGAAGCGAGCGGACAAGCTCGCCCAGCCCGAGTGGAATCACCAGCAGCGCCGCGTAACAATGGCTGGCGAGCGCCGCGCTCAGGCTCAACGTCAATCCGGGCAGCGTAATCCACCGGACGCGGCCTTCAGCCGCCGACTGCCAGCAAACAAAACTGAGTGCACCGAAACCCAACACCATTCCGTACGAGCGGGCTTCATAAGCATACGCGTAGGCGCCGCTGACAGCGGCCAGCAACAGTGCTGTAAAGCCATACGTCGATCCACAGCGAACGGCCACCAGGCGGTACACGCACAGCAGCATCGTGAGAAAACCGAGAATCTCCGGAAGCCGCGTGGCAACGGGCCCATCTCCAAAGGCACGCAATGAGGCTCGCGTCGCAACATATAACAGGGGAGGATTCAAATCGGCGCCGTCCTTGAGTGCCGACCATATTGTGTCCATGCCAGGTAACCGGGATATGTAGTACGTATATAGCTCGTCGGACCAGAAGGGTTTGTTCAGGGCTCGCAGGGCAGTGAAACCCAGAAAGACAATGGAAAAACAGATGAGATAGAAATACCGTCCTTTTTCCAGTTGCGCGGCAGTATTTTCGGCGAAATCGCGGAAAGCGCGTAAAAACTTCATAACCGGAGGACGCGCGAGGACACTACTGAAGCATTACAGCATGCAGGAACTTGGGAGGGCAATATTATGTGGAGTAAATACCAGCCGAGTAACTTGGGTTATCTTCCCAGCGGCTGGCGGCCTGCGCAACTACCAAACTACCGTTAGAAATTGAGGATACTGCAAAGATTCCAGATCACCAGCCCGGCATACCAGTAGTTGATCCACCGGACCAGATAGCTGCGGTGCAACCCGATGCACAACCCGGCCAATCCAAGTGCGACGATCTTCGAGGCCGCCACCGCGATGCTCGGTCCGTAATGTAGCAGCGACCGGATGAACGGGCTCGCTTCCGCGATCCCCAGCTTGAGTCCTACCAACGTGGTCAAAAAATCCAATATCTGCAAATAAAGGAAGACCTGAAGATAGACTACCGCTTCACCCTCGACCAAGTTCTGCATCCCGTTGTCTGGAAATGGAACCTACTTTCCCCCCCAAATGGCCTTGGCTGCCAGAAATATAAAAGATCCCAGCGCGATCACCGCGCCATGCGGAAGCCGCATGGCTTTTGCACTCCGGACGTCCAGCTCCTCGCTGCTGTGGTAAGGCGCTCGAAAATGCCTGATTTCATTCACGATCCAGCCTAAGTTCCAAAATGTCTTACGCACTCGCCCTGCGAAAAACAGCACGATGACCGCAGTCACGCCGCCGAGGATCGCCGTCAACACAAAGAGAACGATCCAGTTTCCAGGACCTACGATCGATCCCACCGCCGCCATCAGCTTGACATCGCCGGCGCCCATCGCTCGAAGCATGTACAGCGGGAAATAGATCAAAAAAGCCAGTCCCAGCCCGAATGCCGAATGCTTCAAGCCTTCCCACCAGCCTTGTCCCATCCATTCATGAAACAGCGGATTGAGCCCAACGCCGAGCACCAGCCCAACCAACACCAGCCGGTTGGGGATGCGCCTGTATTTCAAGTCGTAAATAGCTGCGGTTCCAACAACTAACACCAGCACCACCTGTAACACAGGCGGTATATACGTCAGCATTAATTGCTCCTCAAGTATACCTTAGTAAACATGCATGAAAATTCGGGTAAAAACACTAATTTCACCCGATTCCGGGAGTTGCCAGCGCCTGGCGCCCAGCCAACCTCTTTATGATAATAGGGCCTGTGGAACAAGCCCACGAATGGATTCAAAAAGCATCGAAAATTGCCGTTCTCACAGGAGCCGGGATTTCAGCGGAAAGCGGCGTCCCGACCTTCCGCGGTCCGGAAGGTCTCTGGAAGCAATACAAACCAGAGGAGTTGGCAACGCCAGAGGCGTTCCTGCGAGATCCGCGCCTGGTCTGGGAATGGTATGACTGGCGGCGGCAGGCGATTGCGCCAGCCAAGCCGAACGCAGGCCATCTCGCGCTGGTCGAACTCGAGTGCCGGAAGCCGCATTTCACCCTTATCACGCAGAATGTAGACGGCTTACACGATCGCGCCGGCAGCGGCCGGATTTTGAAGCTCCATGGCGATATCTGGCGGATGCGGTGCCTGGATTGCCGGTCGGATTGGCCGGACCGGCGGGTTCCACTGCCGAAACTGCCGCCGCACTGCCGCTGCGGCGGGATGGCGCGGCCGGGAGTGGTGTGGTTCGGGGAATCACTACCGGATGGCATGTGGCTGGAGGCGCAGCACGCGGCCGGTGAAGCCGAGCTGCTGCTGGTGATCGGCACTTCAGCCACCGTCCACCCGGCGGCCAGTCTGGTGAGTGTCGCACGGCACGCCGGAGCAAAGGTAATCGAGATCAACATTGAAGAGACGGCGATCTCGGGCGAAGTGGATTGCTTCCTTCGGGGGCCCGCGGGCGAACTGCTGCCGCCACTGATTGCCTGAGCGGCGCTGCGAGGCGTATACAATCAAGCACGAGAGAGATTTCGATGAACAAGAAGATATCGAAGCGCGAGTTTTTGCAATGGTCAGCGGCGGTGGCCTTAGCAGGCGCCGGTTCGGCTGCGTCGCCGGCGGCGGAGCGAGGCCCCTATCGCGGAGCGATTTGTCTTTTCTCGAAGCCTATGGCGCCACTCGGCTGGGGCGAACTGGCCCAGAGTGCCAAGCGCGCGGGATTCGGCGGGATCGATCTGACGGTGCGGGGCGGAGGGCACGTACTGCCCCAACGCGTGACGGAAGACCTGCCCAAGGCTGTGGCCGCGATTCGCGGAGAAGGCCTGGACGTTCCCATGATCACGACGGAGCTTTTGCGTGCGGAGGATCCAACGGCCAAGGCAATTGTCGAGGCGGCGAGCAAACTCTCGGTTCACTTTCTGAAGCCCGGCTACTATCACTACAAGTTGGTTGACGTGCGCACGGAACTGGAACAGGCGGGCGAACAATTTCGCGGGCTGGTGAACCTGGCGCGAGACTACGGAGTGCAAGTCGGATACCACAATCACGCCGGGTACGTCGGCGCGCCGGTGTGGGACATGGCGCGGATCATGGACACGCTCGATCCGAAGTGGGCCGGGTATTACTTCGACTTGCAGCACGCGACTTCGGAGGGCGGCGTGGGTGGATGGAAAATCGCCACGAATCTGGTGATGCCGCGCATGAAGATGATGGCCGTAAAAGATCTCTACTGGCGAAAACTGGAGAACGGCGACTGGCGCGCGCAGGACTGCCCGCTGGGCCAGGGCATGTGCCATTACAAAGATTTTCTGAAGCTGGCCGCGGCGGGAGGATTTCACGGTCCGATCTCGCTGCATGTGGAATACGAAATTCCGGGCATATCGAGCAGGGAAGGCATCGCCCTCTCGAAGGATAAATGTAGCGAAGTGATGGCCGCGGCCAAGCGCGATCTAGATTACCTCAAGTCACTCATGCGTGAATCATACGAATCGGCTTAAGAGGCCAGAGAGGCGTCGCAGGCCTTCTGCCACCCGGCGCACAGAAAGGCATATGCTGGATCAGTGAAACCTCATCCAACCGAAGGCAAAGCGGCGAACGCAACCACCCTGACCACGCGGCGACACTTGTTTAAAAAAGCAGGGGCTCTAACCGCGGGCATACTGGGCGCGGCGCCGGCGTTTGAGATTCTGCGCGGGTCGGTCCGGAAGACCGACATCCGTGTGGAAGACATTTCGATTTCCTACGAAGAGTACAAGTACCGTGCACCGATCAAATTCGGCGGCCACGTGGTGGATCGCGCGACGATTCTCAACGTGAACTGCTCGGTCAAGACCGCAGCGGGCAAGGTTTCGAAGGGATTCGGCTCGATGCCGCTGGGCAACATCTGGGCGTTCCCGTCGAAAACGATGTCCTATGAAAAAACGCTTGGCGCCATGCAGGCGCTGGCGGAGGAAATCGGCAAGGTGACGCGGGATTACAAAGAATTTGGCCACCCCATCGATATCAACTGGGCGGTCGATCCGGTTTACCACAAGAAAGCGGCAGACGTTTCCGCGCGCCTGCACCTGGATCAGCCGATTCCACCATTGTGCACACTGGTGACCGCGAGCGCGTTCGACGCCGCCGTGCACGACGCATTCGGCAAAGCGCACGGGCTGAACTGTTACCACACGTATGGACCGGAGTTCATGACGCACGATCTCGCGCATTATCTTGGCCCTGAATATAAAGGCGAATATCCAAGCCGCTACATTCTGAAGGAGCCGAAGCCGCGGATGCCGCTTTATCACCTCGTCTCGGCGATAGATCCCATCGAGGATTCGGATATTACGAAACGGATCAATGACGGTTTGCCGGAAACGCTGCCGGAGTGGATCCGCTACAACGGGCTGACGCATTTCAAAATCAAACTCAACGGCGATGACCGCAAGTGGGATGTGGATCGCGTTCTGCGCGTCGACAGGGTCACGACGCAGACGCAGAAGGAGCGCGGTGTAACCGACTGGGTCTATTCGCTGGATTTCAACGAAAAATGCCCGAACGTTCAATACCTGCTGGATTTTTTGCACGAAGTGAAAGCCAGGAGCCCGCGGGGATACGAGCGCATCCAGTACGTGGAGCAGCCCACGGCGCGGGATTTGAAACTGCATCCGGAGAACGTTATGCACGAAGCTGCCAAGCTGAAGCCGGTGGTGATTGATGAATCGCTGACGAGCGTCGAGGCTTTGCTGCTGGCGCGTAAAATGGGCTACACCGGCGCGGCACTGAAAGCCTGCAAGGGGCAGAGCCATATGATGGTGATCGGGTCGCTTGCCGAGAAGCAAAAAATGTTTCTCTGCGTGCAAGACCTGACGTGTCCGGGCGCGTCGCTGATTCAGTCGGCGAGTCTGGCGGCGCACGTGCCGGGTGTTGCGGCGATCGAGGCCAACTCGCGGCAGTACATGCCGGAGGCGAACCGCGCCTGGGAAAGAAAGTTTCCAGGCATTTTTCACATCACCGATGGAAACATGGATACGAGCGAACTGAATAAACTCGGGCTGGGAGCGGTGGAAAGCTGAGGAATTCCGTCTACGCCGTTGGAAACGCCGGCGCTCGCTTGATTCGCTCGATCTGAATTACATGGCGATGATCGTGATCGGCCAGCATTTCGAGAGTCGAATAGATATTGCGGGTACCGAGAAAAGGATAGCTCCAGCGATAGCGTGACAGGTCTTTATCCCGCACGGGTTCGATCAGCGCTAGTGTTTGTGCGCGAACGCGAGCCAGCAGACCCAGCAATTCTTCGCGCGGCATGCCGGCGCGGGGTTCGACCGAAGGCGCCGTGCGAATTTTCATGATAGGGTTCGCAAGCATAAAGGATTTCATGAAGCCCGGCATCATGCCCATCATCATCGACATGGGCATGTTCACCACGGGAAGCCGCAGTATGCCGGGTGGAATCAACCGCGGGCCCATAGGTTGTTCTTCGAAGCCGATGGTCTTAGTGGCGCTGCCGGTTTCGGCTCCGCGCTCCAGAAGATCTTTAACGGTGGCCTGCATCGTCTGTTCGGTCAGTACGACGTGATGTGCCACCTCGCCGATGGACCATTCACTCCTGGCCGGTTTGAAATCGATTTGCTGTTGGGATAGGGTGTCGATGCGGGAAAGAAATGTTCGGCGAGCCGAATCAGCCCGGGCCAGAAGCTTGGTTACGGTTTCGGCGCAGGTCATCGGCTCACATGCGGTGTTGTGCGCCCACAGGCTCAGCCGCAGGCTGGCGAACAAATCGATCCAGGGCGAACGGGTTGAGGTTCCAACGGTAAGTCTCTTTCGCACCGGCGTAGCGAGAATAAGCCGCCTTCATCTGCGCAGGATCAAAAGTCACATCGCGCAATTTGAGGCTGGCAATGAAAGCAGCGTTGGTGAGCACTTCGCGATCGCCCATCACGGAGGCGTGAACGTGGGTGAGGATGTAACGGGCGAACTCTTTCAGGCGTTCGAGATGGCGGTCCACAACCTGAATGGCCTCTTGAGGCCCGAGGCCGGCTTCGTAGAAAAGAGTTTCGGCTTCCCGAAGCGGGGTCACATCGTATAGCTCGAAAAGACTCGGAGCATCTGACTTCGGACAGCTTTGCCGCTTTTTCCACTGGAAGAACGCGCTTAGATAGCGCTGCAAACCGGCGTTCAGCGGGCCGAGGATGGCGAACCGGCGAAGAAACACGGGCATGAACTCGGCATTGGCGAAAAGATTGTTAATCATCGGCAGCACAAAAAATCCGAAATAGATAGCCAGCTCCCAACTGTATTTGAGAGTGAAGACTTCCTGATCGCCCAGGCAATCGTAACTTATGGAGTAACTGGGAACATAGGATTCGTACATGACCCGCTGAATCTGCTCGGCAAGCCGGCATTTTTCTTCCAATGCCCGGTCGTCTTCGGCCTGGATCGCGTCTACGATCAGAGTGTTGTAGATGGAAATCAGATCGGTACCCGGGCTGTAGAGAGGGTCGCTAAACCGGCCGGCATCACCCACTAAAGCCCAGCGCTGGGGACTGATCGTCTGCCGGCAACTGTGAGAGAAATCGATCATGCGGCCTTCATCGATAATTTTGCGGTGGGGCAGGTCTCGAGCCAGCAAGGGCCAGGTCCGGCAGACATAGTCGATCATTTTCCGTGTGTTGGAAATCTTGTCTGGATCTACAGCGCCATGATCGTAAACCAGGCCGAGGCTGGTTTTGTGGTGCAGTGGAATCACCCATAGCCACTGCCCTTCGGCACAAAAATGATTGGTGCCCAGAAAAACCGGAAGATGGCCCGTGCGGCGGCGGCGCGAATCATAAAGAATATCCGGGTGGGGGCGGCCGGTCAGTTTTTCAACGTTGACCAGGCCATCCACCCAGCAGAAAATGGCGCCGTGCCGGATGGGATTCATTTCCGCCAGACCAAGCTGGCGCTGAAGAATCTTGCCTCGGCCGGAAGCGTCCACCAACCACCGGCAGCGGACGTCGCCGCCACCAAAGTGAACACGGTGCAAGCCACCGGTTTCTGAAAGTTCGGCGGCTGTATTGCGCGCGCCACCGATGAACTGACAGCGCGGATTTTCGAGATTGGCGGCGAGCAGGTGCTCTTCCAAAAGGTTTCGATCGAGCTGATATGTAGCGATGTTCGACATCGATCGAATATAGGATTGGGAGTAATCTTCATACCCGAGATTTTCCAAGCCGTAAGTCGGCCAATGGAAACGCAGGTTGTACTTAATATAATGATTCGTAAGAAGGTAGTCTTCCAGGTCCAACACCTTGGCAAGGTAATATCCGCTGGCTTGCACCAGTGACTCGCCGAATTTTTGCGGCGCCTCGCGGGCGGGGTTGGCGCGCTTATCGATCAGTAAGACGGTTTGATTAGTATAGAGCAGCAGATGGCGGGCTAATGTCAAGCCAGCTAAACCGGCGCCGACGATTACCACGTCGTAGCGTTCTTTCAGTGCGTGCGTCATTGACTATCCAGCAGACAGCCGGAGCTGTGCTTACCTCTGGACTATGCCAGCCCCTTCCCGAACGTAAGTCAGGCGGTTGAGAGGAACCGTAATTTTATCCACAGTGCCGCTTGGCCAGTGTATCTCAACGGAGGTCACCTTATCGGCATCACCGAGACCAAAATGAACACGGCGCATGCTTTGGCCGGCATAGCCATTTCCCCCGTTTACTTCACGAATTTGAGTGAGCCCACCAGCGGTCAGCTTGATTCGTGCGCCGATAGCGTCGCGGTTTGACTTTGTTCCACTTAGAAGCAGCTCAACCCAGTTGCCAACACGCCCAGTAACATTTCGATAGAATATCGCCGGCTGATCGACATTAGTTTGAAACAGGTCGATGCGGCCGTCGTTGTCGAAATCCGCCATCCCAATTCCGCGTCCGTCTTTGTCGTTGTCCACTCCGGCGGGCTGAGAAATCTCTTGAAAGGACTGACCGCCGGTGTTTTGAAACAATTTCTTCTTTTGATAGCCGCTCCAGGTCATGTTTCCGATCGGAGGCCAGCTGTTCACATCGCTGAAGTCCACGCCAGGCTTGACGATCATATTGACCAAAATGGGGATATAGTTCTCAGGACCCGCGGAACGAAGTCCATTGACTACAAAAATATCCTGCCAGCCGTCGTTGTCGAAATCGCCGAACTTAGCACCCCAACCCCAAAGCGTAGCGCAGGTGCCTGTTTCCTGTGAGACGTCTGTAAATGTGCCATCACCGTTGTTATGCCAGAGCATATTGCATTCTTTCATGTAGTCGTCGGTGATGTTAGTCACGTAGACATCGAGCCAGCCATCGTTATCGTAATCAGCAATATCGACGTTCATTCCCTTTTTTGTGTCAAAACCAATCGCTTTTTCGGTTACTTCGCGGAAGGTTCCATCGCCGTTGTTGAGATACATGCGATCGGTGCCATAGTCACAAGCCAGATAGATATCCTGAAGGCCGTCGTTATTCAAGTCGCCGTGGCCGACGTCCGTGGTCCAGCCGGTATGTTTATCGAGACCCGCTTTTTTGGTAACATCGACGAACGAACCTTTACCGGTATTCCTCCATAAGGTTACGCCTCCACCGTTGACGGCATTATCAAGGTTATTCGGCAGGACATGGGGTGTCTTTAGTTCGATCAAGTTTACCGGAGGGAAATAGTTGCCAAATAGCAAGTCAAGATAACCATCATTGTCGTAATCAAACGCAATAACGGCGATCGTATTGGCGAACTGGTTCAGCCCTGAAGCGGCGGTTACATCCTTAAACTTGCCGTGGCCCTCGTTGTGATACAGAATGGGCGTACCGAACCTGGCGACCAGTAAATCGTCGCGGCCGTCATTGTCATAGTCGAACCACAAAGCGTCGGCGACGATCGAACGGTCGTCATTGCCTTGCCACACGCCCGCTGATTCCGTCACCTCGGTGAACTTGAAGTTCCCATCGTTGTGGAACAAGCGACACTTGCCGCCGAGGCGGGAGTCTGTCAGAAAGATATCGTCCAAGCCATCGTTGTCGTAGTCGCCAACGGCGACCGAAGCGCCACCGGATGTAAAAATGTGGAGAACGTCGCCGTTCTTACCACTAAACTGGCGCGAATGGTGAGTATGGGTCAGGCCGGAGTCGTTCACTGGAGTGAAGCGGATTTGACCGCGGCCGTTCCAGGCCCACACGCTCAAAGGCACACTCAAGCCGAGGAGAGTCAGCCAGCCGATTTGCCCGGAGGTAAGACGCCTGCCGCGCACTATGGAGTGTTGAGGCATGGTGGTCAGTTGCCCGCCCAGATTTCCTGAAGATTGGTATCTACCCGCTTGTTGGGATCGAGCACATCGTCTATATAAGCTTTGAGCTGATCACCTTCACGAGCGAGCCTGGCCTCAAGGGCCTGATTGCCGGGAAATTCACGGAGGCCTTCACTCCACAGAGCCCGAGCCTTAGCCAGGTTATCCATCTTCCAATAGCCATCGCCGAGCGAAATATAAACACGGACGTGGTAGCTTTTTTTCGGTCCTTTCTTTTGCATCTCGAGCGCCTTTTCCAAATCAGCCACGCCCAAGGGCGCCCGGCCGAAAATTGTAGGCCAAAAAAGATAGCTGTTTCCGCGCGTATAGTAAGCCAGCCAGCTTTGGGAGACTTCGATGGCTTTGGTAAATTCGGTCAGGGCGGTGTTCGCGAGAATCACCTGAGTGATGGATCCCGAAGCGGGAATCTTATCGACATAGGCGAAGCCATAGTTCAGATAAGCGTTTCCTGCATTGGGGTGATCGGCCACGAGCTTTTCATAAAACTTCAGACAGCGGTCGTACTCCTTGGCCTGGATGACCGCCTGGCGGTATTCGCTGCCGTAACGGAGGTTGTCCGGTTCCAAGTTAAGGGCCGCCTCGAAATTCGACAGTGCGGTGGGGAAATCGCCCGCGCCGCGGGCTTTGACGGCGGTCTGGAACAAGCCTTCCGGCGACGCGGGCGCTGCAGTCAGCGAGGTTACGATGGAGGCGAGTAAGACGAAGTTTGAGAATCGGATTTTTGGCATAGGGTCATTTCCGCGAAGCGTCCTGCCCTTCGACAATGTGATGCAAACGATCGGCAGGGAGTCCGTTGAAGGTTTCCTTTCTGCCCGAAGGCCAGCGCACCTCGACTTTTTCGACAGCGGTCACTGCCCCTAATCCAAAGTGCACCCGGTTAGAGGACTGGCCGGCAAAACTGTTTCCGCCGCTGACGAATTGCAACCGCGTCTGACCGGCGGCAGTCAGCCGGACCTGGGCGCCGATGGCGCTGCGATTCGAGCGCGTTCCTTCGAGCAGAAATTCAATCCAATGAGCCCCTGTCGGCAGGGTGTTGTGATAGAGATACGGTTCGGCATTGGCATTGGCAACGAATAGATCGAGACGGCCGTCATTATCGAAATCCGCCACCGCCACGCCCCGCCCGTCGCGCACCGAATCCAGGCCGTGCCGTGCGGCCTCTTCGATAAAGTACTGTCCGTGCTGGTTGTGAAATAGGCGCTTTTTTTCGTAACCGCTCAGGCTCTTGTTGCCCATGGGCGGCCAGTTGCGCGCGTCGGCGAGGTCCAGGCCGGGCTTGACCAGCATTTCGAAAATGTCGGGCACGTAGCTTTCGCTGCCGGCGGAGACCCATCCGTTCATGACATAAAGATCCAGCCAGCCGTCGTTATCGTAATCGAAGAATTTTGCACCCCAGCCCCAGCCCGCGTTGTAAGTGCCGGTCTCGCGCGACACGTCGCTGAAGGTGAGATTTCCGTTGTTGTGCCAGAGGAAATTTCCCTCGCGCATATAATCATCGGTCACATTCGTAACAAAGATGTCCAGCAGGCCGTCATTATCGAAATCTCCCCACTCCGCGTTCATGCCTTTCTTGGTGTCGAACCCGATCGCGGTTTTGGTAATGTCGGTGAACGTGCCGTTGCCGTTGTTCACGAAAAAGCGATCGGTGCCGAAATCGTCCGCCACATACAGATCGTCCCATCCGTCGTTATTGGCGTCGCCG
This sequence comes from Bryobacteraceae bacterium, assembly GCA_035280425.1. Classification (GTDB taxonomy): domain Bacteria; phylum Acidobacteriota; class Terriglobia; order Bryobacterales; family Bryobacteraceae; genus QHXW01. Next base: position 14,349 of record DATEFW010000027.1, read on the forward strand.
TGCCCAAGATCGAGCGCCCAACCGCTCTGCTGCAAGCCCACCTTTTCGGTAACGTCGGCAAACGTGCCGTTTCCATTGTTGTGAAACACGATCACGCCGCCGCCATTGTTCGCCGTTTCCATGTTTTCGGGGAAAAACCTCGGCGTCTCCGGGTGGAACACATTGACGGGTTGAAAATAGCAGCCCACAAACAGATCCGCGTACCCATCGTGGTCGTAATCGAAAGCGATGGCTTTGATGGCATTCAGGTAGCGATAAAGTCCCGCTTCCCGGGTTACTTCTTTGAACCGTCCGTGCCCGATATTCTCGAATAGTTGATTGTGGCCGAAACGTACGACCAGGAGGTCGGGGCGGCCGTCGTTGTTGTAGTCGAACCACAAGGCGGCGGCGGAGGCGTTCTCTCCATCGTTACCGTTGGCCACGCCCGCGGCCACGGCCACATCCGAAAACGAGAGATGGCCGTCATTGTGATAGAGGTGATTCTTTCCGTTGACGCTCGAATCGGTCACGAAAACATCTTCCAAACCGTCGCCGTCATAATCGGCCACCGCCACCGAAGCGCCCAGCGCCGTGTATCCGGCCATGATTCTGGCGTAGGGATTCTCGAAGACACGATTGGTGTGGCGGGAATGAATACCCGCAGCCTGGGTGATATCTTCAAACCAGCGGCCGGCGGCCTGGTTGTTGCCGGGACCGGTGCGCGCCAGACCCGCCACCGCGACCGCGAGGATTACAACTGTGGTGGTGCGATCACGCCAAACCATAGCGACTGAGCAGGTTATTCTGACACGCGAGCAGAAGACAAAACAATGGACCCGCCTCCTCCATGGCGGTTGCGATAGTTACCGCGCCATTGTACCATTGGCAGGAACTGGCGGTTGCCTTTTAATCCGCGTGCAGATCGGCGCCAAAACACGCCAGTTGGGAAAAGGAGTCTACGTATGCAAAACCTGATCAACTCGATGGTTCGCTTTTCAGCGGCGATCAGCCTTTTCAGCCTGGAGCAATTGGAGCGCGCGGTGAGCGCCATCCAGGGAGACGCGGCACTGTCGAAGACCATGGACAACTTCGAAGAGGCGATGAACGCCATGACCGATGTCCTGACGTCGAAGATCGACGCGGACAAGAAGGAAACGTTGAGCTCCGTAACCAGTGCATCTGAAGATATGGTGAAACGCACGCTCGACGGCATGCGCGTGCTGGATCCGCGCGAAATGATGAAGGCGAGCAACGATCTCATGAAGCGGACCACCAGCGCGACCTCAGAATGGATCTCCAAGGCCGCAGCCGCCGTGGAAGATGCGAGCAAGCAGGCCACATCGGGCAACGGACATGCAGCCTAGCGTTGCCGCGGCGTAACTGCCCCGGGGCTCCGGAATGGTTCAGCGGGCAGACCGCCGCAGGCAATCTGTTTGGTCCAGCCGCGGTCTGATCGCTTCCAGGCGTGTCCACCAGGGCGCAGACCCGCCGGCGTCCGGGCAGGCTGCGCGGGAGCGCCGGTTTCGGCAGGCCCTCGAGGAGAGGGGCGGTCTGTTTCCTTTTTTCGGCCAATTCCTGGCCGGCCGTGCAGATCTTCTTTCCGGCTTTTATCTCGAAGAACTTCGTCAACTTAAGATAGACAATCAGCCGCACGGCGCGCGGGCGCTCGAGAGCGATTTAGGGGACCGCATCTCGGCCTTCCACCTGATTCGCACGGGCGCCTGCTCAGAAGTTTACGGGGCGATTCATGAGAACCGCCTGGTTGTGGTTGAGTCGTACCACCCGGAGGCCAGCGCCTATAACGAATCGTCCTGGGAGGAGTTTCAGCGTGAAATACGCCTGCTCGCGAATGGACCGGAAGCGGCTGCGGTCCGCGCTCCGGTGATCGAGGATTTCGGCCGCTGGCTGCGCGTGCAGGCGGACGTGGACCGGAAGCGCAGATTGCTGGACAACCTGCGAACTTCTCCCGCCGGCATTGTGACCCGCTTTCCAGCATTGATTCGAAGCCTCGATTCACCACACTACCTGGCGTACGAGGCCGGCGAGGGCCGGCCGATTCAGGACGATTTTCGTATCCGCCCAAACCCGGCCCGCGCCAGTTTGCAGGTTCTCGCCGAAGGTCTTCTGGAGCAGGCGCTGCTCCTGTCGGTTGTGGATGCCGATGTGCAGACCGAGAACTATTTATCGAGTACCGGCGGTATCGCGTTCAGGTGCGTGCCCGCGTTTTGGTCGGTTCCAGTGGAGTGGCACGGGGAGTTCTTGCAGTACATTGTCTGTGCGATCGCGGGTGAAACGCCGCGTGCGGTACACCACCTCGCGCGCATGTCCGGGCATCAAAATGCCGAGCAGATTCTTCTCAAACACCTTTCCAGCCTGCGCCCTGAGCTCAAAGTCGGTGTTTCATCGAGACGCTCGGGCTCGGTGTTTGAGACTTATTGGCAGGCCCATGCCGCCTCCGACCTGGAGTTGCCGGCGTTTGTGCAATCGTTTCACAGGCAGATGACGGTTCTTGCCCAATGGCAGGGCGAGATCGCGCCCTCGACGGACCTGATCGTCCAATCGCTTTGGGCGGTCTTAGGGCGGCTCCTGCGTTTTCGCATTGATCAAAATCTCACGGTGGAAAAGGCGCGCGAATGGGTCTTCGGTTCCGGGTTGCTGGCAATGGCGTCGGTGCGGCAGATCGCTCTGGGTCTCGACCAGCTTCGCGATGACGATGTGACCCTTACGGTCGATCATCAGGAGGATGAAACAAGGAACCGGGCACTGGCCGTCCGCCGGATAGGCTCCTTCGTTGCGGCGTCCATTGCGCTTGGTCTGTTCGCATTCCTGGTGTCCGTGGCTTTCGGGACAGCGGGCCGTCACGCGGAATGGCTATTCTCGGCGGCTATTCTGGTTTCGGCCGCGCTGATCTCCATATTCATCTCGCGCATCGAGTGAATGCCGGAGATCAGTCGCTGGTATGTTGGCGGCACAGGCGCTGGTATCCGGAAAGAATCGACGGCAGGTACTTTTCCGCGGCCTGGCGCCCGCGCTCCATGATCTCGGCGCTGCGGGCAAAATCCAACATGGAAACGCCCGACAAGTCCGGTGTGAACACGACATCGGCCGCCGGCTCGGCGCGAGCCTGGCCCATGGCGTGGCCTGAAAGAAACATGCAACGGGTCATGATTTCGAACCGGCTGAACGGATAACGGTGGCGCATCGTCGTCGTTTCAGGATCGGCCATGGAATTCACGGCGACGGCGAAGTTCGAACCCATGGCGCGTACCAGCCGCACTGGTATGGGATCCATGATGGCGGCGTCCACCAGCAGGTGCGGCTGGTGTTGAAATGGCGGCAGCAGACCGGGCAGAGAGATGGAGGCCCGCAGGCAGTCCACCAAGGGGCCGTTGCGTATGGTAACTTCCCGCCCGGTGACGACATCCACGGCATTCGCCCAGAACGGTGTCGGTGTTTGATTGACCGGGCAAGCTCCAAAGTAACTGCGAAAGGTTTTTCGAACTGCCGAATCGTTGATCAAACTCAGACGCCACAATCTCCATTCGATGAAGCGCCGGGTGTGGGTGCGCCAGTAGAGCGCAATCTGCTCTAATTCCTCGACGGTACGTCCGGAAGCGCGGAGTGCCCCGATGACGCTGCCCATCGAGCAACCGGAGATCATGTCAATCGGCAGTCCGGAATCTTCGAGCGCCTTGAGAACTCCAATGTGCCCCCAACCCCATGCCGCCCCGCCGCCCAGTGCCAGTCCGACCTGAACGCCGGCCACGGCGCGTGCGATAGAGTCCACGGTGCGGAGAAATCCGGGCGTGGCGCTTGCGCCCGACAGGTACGCTGCTTCGGACTCGGCGGCGTCCTGAATCAACTGCTGCCGGCCGCTGAGAAACGGGAGCGTGGGCGCCTTGTCGCTTTGGACGGCGAAGGAGTTCTCGGCTATTTCGTCGGGCGCCGGATCGCCCGGCCCGAGCATCTCTCCATTAAGAGTTGCAAACGGCTGGGCCGATTCGAGCGCCGTGCGAGCCGAGCGAAGCGGATTAAGAATGATTTGCCGGTAACGTCCTTTCCAATCCTCCACCTGTGCGGCGAGACGGCCGTGCAGTTCTTGCGCTCCGCCGGCGTCTGTCAAGCCACACACTTCCGCGCGGGGCCCTATCTCCTGCATCCCCTGTTCGCCGCTTGTTCCCAGATTGGCCAGCAAGGTAGCCCGGCCGGTTTGCCGCCCCAGCGAGCGCGCCAGTTCCGCGGCGAAGCACGTGGGAGCTTCCCAATGCGGGTGATTCTTCAATAGAACAATCGGCGTTTCCGCGGCCGTACCGCCGCGCGCGACGGTGTCATGCAGCCGTGTTGCGATCGGTGTGATCAGCCCGCGAAGGATGGCGTCGCGGCTTTGCGAAAGGGTGGCGAGAGCGTCCTTCGACAGACCAATCGCGTCAGAGTCCGCCACAGCTTCCACATCGGCAACGCACGGCCTGCCTGTGATGAAAGACAATTCACCGAAGACATCCGGCGGCGTTAAGTAAGCGACGGTTTCCCGCGATTCAGCGCGCTGCACGCGCACCGCCAGCCGTCCCGATACCAGAAAGTAAATGGCGCTGCTATGCCCGCCTTGATGCAGGATGACGCTTCCCGCGGGATAGCTTTGCCGGCGAAACAGTGGAGCGATTTCCAGTAACTGCTCATGCGTCAGATGGCGAAACACCGGCGAGCCGGTTAGAAAGGTTTGAATGTCATGCATGATGGTTCGACCAGCGCCTCATGTGCGCCGCGCATTGTGTTTTCCGGCCTCTACAAATACCATAGTTTGACGTTATAATGACGCAGAGCGCGCGGCGTTGTACGGCGCGGCCAGGAGGATCCCATGCGCACCATGAGACGTTCCCGAGGCGTCATTCTGGCCTCTCTGATCTCACCATTCGCGGTGTACCTCGCGTTCAACATGGAAGCGGACCGCACCGAGCAGCGTGGCGGCCTGTTCTTTGCCACGGGCAAGGAGATCGTCACCAACTTTCGGGACTTCGCGCGCGAGCTGCAATCCGGCGACGCTCAGGCTTTAAAGCAATTCTATGCCCCGCGATTTCGCGGCCGCCGCTTGGGCCTGACGGATCTCCAAGCCGCCGGTGAAAAGGACGGCATCCGCACGTACCGATTTCATTCCAACGGCGATGCGCCGGATGCCGATTCCGCCGTGGCCGAGTGGATGGCATACCGGGGAGCGTTCGAGTCCATCGAGGAAGCCGGCCTGCATTTGCACCGGCTGGATGACTGGGATGCGCCGGACGGTCCGGTTGGCATCATCCGATTCGAAGTGATCGGAACGCCGAAAGGCGCCCGCCAGGCAGGCATCGACCGCGGCTATTTCCGAATGAAGTTCGAGCGTGTGGATGGCGTCCTGAAAATTCGCGAGGCGTCGCTGATCGAAGGCGAGCGTATGATCAGCGATCAACCGCAATTTGTGGACGTAGGCAAGGCGGCGGGAGTTGATTTCGTCAATCAGTACTATCCCGAGTTTCTCCGCCGGCCGCTCAAGTTTGGAATGATCCGTTACGGTCCGGCCGGCATCACGGCGGTCGATTACGATAACGATGGTTTGTATGATCTTTTCATTCCCGACGGCGTCAAGTCCCGCCTGCTTCGCAATCGCGGAGACGGAACCTTTGAGAACGTAACCGACAAAGCAGGCCTCGCGGGTCTGGATGGCGTCAGCGTCGCGCTTTTCGCCGACTTCGATAACGACGGCTACAAAGACCTGTTCGTCAGCCGGACTTTCCGCCATAACCAGCTTTTCCATAACAACCGGGACGGCACGTTTACCGACGTCACCGCGAAATCGGGCATCGGCGAAGATTGCTGTACCACCGTGGCATCCTGGGTCGACTATGATAACGACGGCCTGCTCGATCTTTATGTTGGCCGTTACCTTGACCCGCGCAAACGGATCCCGACTACGTTCTATTCGCGAAACGGCGAGCCTAACCAGCTCTATCACAACAATGGCGACGGCACTTTCACGAACGTAACGGAAAAGGCGGGAGTGGGCGACCCGGGCTTGTGCCTGGGAACGGTATGGGGCGACTACGACGACGACGGCTACCCGGATTTATATGTCGTAAACGATTTCGGCCGGAACACCCTGTTTCACAACAATCGCAACGGCACGTTCACCGATGTCACGGTCAAAAGCGGCACCCTCGCCTACGGCGCAGGCATGAGTGCCTCGTTTGCGGATTACGATAACGATGGGCGCCTCGATCTCTACTGCACCCACATCCGCTCGGAAGAGGCCTGGTTCGCTGCGTCGCCTACGGTGTCGCGTTACATGGTGAATTCTTTTCGCGAGGGCGTCTGGAAAACCGACATGCCGCTGTACTTCGATATCTTCCGCCAATCCGGATTTCAATTTGTCGAGGTGTTCCAGCAGATGGCTTCCGGGAATACTCTTTTGAGGAATAAAGGCGACGGGACCTTTGAGGACGTAACCGAAAAAACGCAAGCGAATCCACTGGGATGGTTCTGGGGCGCGTCGTTTGCCGATTTCGATAACGACGGCTGGCAGGATATTTACGCGGCCGACGGCTGGGTGTACAACGATCGCGGCACCGATATTGAGCTCGATTTCCTGAACAACGTGGTGACCCGGCAGGACACTTACAAGACTGGCTTGTTTTTCGATCCGAATTATTTCGGCAGGAATTCGTGGCATGGATGGGAACGCAATCGCCATCTGCGCAACAATGGCGACGGCACCTTTTCGGAAATCGGCCGCGGCGCCGGAACCGATCTGCTGCTCAATAGCCGCGGTGTAGCGGTGGCGGATTTCTGGAACCGCGGTGTCCTGGATATTGCCGTTTCGGCATCCACCGATCGCCATGCGCTGCTCAAAAATCTCGTAGGCAGTAAGCGCAATTGGCTGGGAGTGGAACTGGTGGGCGTGCGGTCGAATCGCGACGCGGTAGGCGCACGCATCACTATCCGCGTGAATGGCAAGCAGCAAATGCGCGAGATCGTGCTGGGAGATGGCTACGGCTCGCAGAACTCCCTGCGGCAATATTTCGGGCTCAACAACGCGATGGCGGTCGACGAGCTCACCGTGCGCTGGCCGCGTTCGGGAATCGTGCAGCGCTTCCCGAACGTTTCCGCCAATCAGATTGTTGAAATCACCGAGGGCAACCCGCAGATGGTCACCAAGCACTATCCCGCGGTTAAGGAGTCTTCCAAGATGACCCAAGCGAGGCGCGTCCAGTGACGCCCGCTGCGGATTTGCTCCGCAAGATTGATTTCTTCGAAGCTCTTAATTCGAAAATCATCGCGCAGATCGCGAGGCTCTGCGCCGAGCTGGATTATAGCGGCGGCGATTACATCGTCAAGCAGGGCGACACCGGTTTGGGGCTGTTTTTTATCCTCAAGGGCAGCGTAAAGGTGGATGTCGAGAAGAATGCCACACGGATTAATGTTGCTACACTTCAGCCGGGAGATTTCTTCGGCGAGCTCTCATTGATCGACAATAAGCCGCGTTCCGCGCACGTCATTTGCACCGAAGACACGCACTGCCTGGTGCTGACCCGTGACAGCTTTGTTAAGCTCGTCGACAAATTTCCCGAGATCGGCCTGCAAATCGCAACCGCGCTGGCGGGCCGGCTTCGCGCCGCCAACGAAAAGCTCGGGGAACGTCCCGGCGCGCAGGAAGCCGTGCCGTCAGTCCCAGCCCTGGAAGCGGCTTCCGCCGCGCCGGCGCCTTCGCCTCCCGAAGAAGAGCAGACCAGCCTCATCCCGGGTAAGCAGCAGGTGAGAGATTTTCTGGTGAATTCGTTCGGCTTCATTTACCTCGTCAAGGCCATGACGCGGTTTTCCGCCGCTCTCATCGGCTGCCCGGTCCGTGTCGAATCGCTCTCCGCCGGACCGGATGTGGCCCAAAGCGTGGTGCATGGCGTCAAGCTGGTCCTGTTCCCGGCGGCGGAAGACGAGGTGATCCGGATCCTGCCATTTGACGACGGCGTGTACACCGCGACCATCATGCGCCCCGCCGAATCTTCCGCCGGGTGCGCTCTTTATACATTGAAAGGCCGCGTCTGCCGCAATCAAACGCTCTATCTTCATGTTCCGCACGCGGCGGAGCCCTGGATCGAACCGGCCACTCTGTCCCATTCGCCGGATCAGAGCGATTGAGCCATGGTTTGGAGCGCTTCGAGCCCATGCAGGTTGGGCGCAAGCTCCGGAACCCGCCGGATTACAGGAATCCTGCCTGAAAACGCGGTGCTCAACGCATTCCATTTCCGGATCTGAGCGGCGCGAACCGTTTCATACCACTCGACGGATCGGCGCAACAACTCCTGCATCTCTGGAAGTCTTTCATCCGGCAACGGCTGCCAGATTCGGTTGACCACCAGCCCCTGAACGAAAAAGCGCCGCCGGCCCAGTTCTTCACAAAAATATTCGGCGTCTTTTGGAGCCTGGAGAGGCGAACTCACGATCGTAAAACCGGTGATCTCGGGATCGCGAAACATGCCTAAGATTTTCCGGCTTCGCTGGGCGTAGCTTTCCGCCATGGTTTGAAATGCGGCAAAAAAAGTAAGCACATCGCGGGTCAGTTCTATGCCGATGAGATTCTCGACTGAGGTATATAGCTGCATGGCCTTGCGGCCGGCCTTCTGCAACAGCGACCCCTCCCACCACTTGTACGAGCGGCCCACAAGCTGAACGACGGGCGAAGTAACCAGCTCGACGAAAAACTCGGGCTTGTCCAGAAACTCAAAGGCGTGGCGTGCAGGCGCAGTATCCACAAACAGGTGTTCGAACCCGTCTTCCATGGCCTGGTGAATTCGTTCCACCGACATCAGCTCCTGCATTCCGGCAACCGATGATGCCAGCAAACCGTAGATCGGGTTCTTGAGAACCGATTCCGCCCGATCGCCTGGCGCGTCACGGCGAACCATCCGGTCCAGACTGGCGCGAATATCGAGCAACGCCGCCCACAATTCACCCTTCGGCGCGTAGGCATCGAGCGGAATCTTTTCAGCAGATGCCAGCCCGCCGTGCAAGTTGAGTGCGGTTCGCAGGCGTAAGGCCGGGTCGATAGTGAGCACCAGACACTTGTTTTTCTCGGCGAGCGCTGTGCCGAGCGCGCATGCAGCAGTGACCGAAGTCTTGCCGACGCCTCCCGCGCCTACGAAAATTCGGATCTTCATGTAACGGACCCGATAACACAGTTCAGTTGCTGTGATATGCCGAATAGAAATTCGGTGGATGGCTCGGTCTCTGCGACTCGCTCGACCACTAAAAATTGAGGCGGTTTCAACTCCGCCAGCCGTTCGAAATACGCGTGCTCCACCTGAAAACGGTCCCACAGCAGTTGCAGGGACTCTGGCGGCCGGTCAGCGTGCATGCCGTCTGAATTGGTCTGTGCCGCGAGCCACGGCGAAGCCATGTTGCCGATGATGCCCGCCGGGTGGATACGAACGTCGGTCACAAGCGATGCGTAGAGCTCACCGGTTTCTTCCACCGCCATATCGTCGAACGTCGTAACCGCGTACAGCAACAGGTTGTCCGGCTGCGAAAAAAAATCCGCGATATCGGTTCCCAGCGCGGCAAGCGGCCCCGATAGATACGTGGGGAAGTTTCTGGAAACTTTCAAGGTCTGCAAAAAATGTCCGGTGGCCGGCGCATCCCATACCAGCAGGTCGAATTCCGGTGCGTTGGCGTCCTGCGCTTGTCCACGCGCCAGTTGCGTCAGCCGGTTGAGAAACGCGATCTCCTTCAGGCCCGGCGCGACTTCAATCAGACTTTTGTAAATCCGGCTGGCCAGCACGGCTTTTCTCAAGAACGCGGACGGGATCGCCTGCCCCAGCTTTTCGTTCAAAATTTCCTGCGGATTCAGATAGATGACGAACAGGTTTTGCGCGCTTTGCGGGTGTTGCGTCTTCAGCCCTGCTAACGAGATCGACAGCGCCAGTTCTTTGAGCGGATGCGAGGTAACGACCACCACGCGTCTGCCGCTTTCTGCCTGCGTGAGGGCAAACGCCATGCTGAGGGTGGTCTTGCCGACCCCGCCCTTTCCGCAGAAGACAACCAGCTTCGGCCGGCGTTCGAGTGGGCTCATGGGCGCCGTGAGAACGTCAGCGCCCGGCCGGTGCGGCGCCGGATTTCAGGGAAAATGTTTCGCCCTTTACCCATACCTGGTAGCCCCCGGCGACCTTCGCAATTCTGAACAGGTGTTTGACGCGCTTAGGTTTGGCCTCGACCGCGGCTTGCTGAGCGGCGAATGTGACGCCGGTGGTGGCGAGCGTCTTCGGTGCATGGCGTATCAGGGCGGCGCCGACGTCGTCGAACGATTTTCTGATGAAACGGTCGACCATGAATTGCGGGGCCATGCCGCCGGCATCGACCTGCAGCTCAGCTATGACCACGGTCCCTGTTCCATCTGCCGAATCCATCAGCCGGTACGACCCGGCGTAAGCTTTGACGTCCTTGCCTCGGACCATGCGAAAAGTCAGGCTTTGCGGCGGCTGGGCCTCGAAGCGAAGCCCGAGAGTCAATCTCTTCATGCCGTTGATCACCACGTCGGCTTCCGAAACGGTGGGGCTCTTTTGCACCGCGTCCGAGCGCTCACAGCCGGGGACCCAATCTTTGTACCGCGCATAATCGGTCAGAATCGAAAACACGTGCTGGCGCGGAGCTGGGACGTTTACGACGGCTTTAACCATGAGATTCCTGTTTGGCGGGAGTCAAAATATACCGCTTTCCCATCAGGGAGCAGACCAGGCCCTCCGCGGTTTCTGAAATATCCAGGATCAGTTCGCCGCCGCTTTCGACAGCCGGCTGAAAAGCGGAAACTTGGGAAGCAAGATGAGACAAGCAGTTACCCGCGCGCAGCATGGGACGATGCACTCCGGTGAGCCAGCCCCAGTTTCGTTTACCTTCAATCGCCAGCGTGACCCGGCACCCGTTCTCCTCGGTTGGGGCCAGAGTCCACTCCAGCTGGGATAACGAAAAGTGCCCGCGAATTACACGGCTGAGAACTTTTTTGTTTTTATTGTGGATACATTCGACCGCGACAGTCTCCTCATGCGGAGCGCTAAGCTCCAGCTCCGCGATCGCAAGATCCGTTTCTTTGGCCAGGAGCTTGGATTTGCTGACGTGCGGCATCCATTCCGCATAGGTGTCGTAATCGGTCAGAATCTCGTAGATCAGATTGGGCGGCGCCGCGAACGTGCGCGACGCCTCACTCCGAAACATGGTCAGTGGCATGGTCGAACTACTCGCGCGCCGTGCTGCGCCTGCCCTTACGAGGAGGGCGAAAGCGCGTCCACGGCTAGCCGGGGTCCTCCTTCTGCTGCGGGCTTCATTCCATTCCTGCGGGAAAAACTCCGGACCAGACCCCGCACCACGCTGCTGGCTGTACGTGCCGGCCGCATCGGGTCCAAAAACGTGAAGGTGTCTGCAATGATCCGGCCGCCCGATTTGACGACCGTATCGAGCGTTGCCCGCATGGATTCGTCCATTTTGCCGGCAATTCCGTCGGCCATACCTTCGAAGGCTGAGGCTACCGATTCGGTCACGCGGGAAATCGAGCCTCCGCTGAAACCGGCATTCACGGTGGACTGGAGTTGCTCGATTCCAAATAGCGTCGAGGCCGTTGATAGGCGCACCATCGAAATCACCAATTCTTGCATCGTTACCTCCCGTAATTCCGCAGGCGGCGCAACGTGAACACCAGCCATGTAGTCCAGGCAGCCCAAGCGGCCAGAGCCGATGCCGTAACCGCGTTGGCGGATAGCCGCCAGCGGCTGGTGGCGAGTACCGCCGTCAGCGCCAGCCAACTGCCTGCAACCAGCGCCGACTGTAGCCATAACTTGTCCGGCGGCCTGCGCTCCTCCTTGGGGCGCGTTTGAATTCTCAACTGCCGCCGGTCGATCCGGTCCAACACCTGCAACATGCGGCTGGGCCCGGCGGATAACCAGCCGGTCAGGTCCAAAACAAAGCTCAACGCTGCCGCCGGCGACGCCATTTTAGCACGCGCCTCGCGCGTCAGATACTCCTCGCAGACTTTCAGGATCTGTGGCGCCAGGTCGAGCCCTGGCGCCAGCCGCGATACCAGGCCATCCGCCAGCATGAGCGAGCGGATGTATTTGATCATTTCGCGGTTGACCAGCAGCCCGTTGGTCCGGCACATTCGCAGCAGGTCCATCATGGCCACCGTGAGGCTCTGCTGGAAATGCGGGATTCCTCCGATCGCCGGCTCGCGGTACCATGCGGGGATCGAGCGTTCGATATCCCGTCGAAGCTCCTGAAAATTGGTCTCTTTCGAAGGAGTCGAAATTCCCAGGAAGGCGTCGAAAATCTCCTGCGCTTTGCCTTGCACGTAAGCCAGGCTGAGCTCGATCTGCCGGCGGCGCGCTTCCGGCGTAAGCACACCGACGATTCCAAAATCGACGTACCCTACGACGTTGTTTTTCAGGATCAGCAGGTTGGCAGGATGGAGGTCGGCGTGAAAAATTCCGTGCCGGAACGCGTCGCTCAAAAAATTGGTGATGATGTTGGAGACGAACTGGCCGGGGTTAAATCCAAGTTCCGCCAGTTCCGATAGTTTCTTTTGATCTTTCGATTCCAGTGCCCGCAAGTAGTCGGTAACGCTGTAGCCCGCCAGGTAGTCCATGGTCAGGACCCGCTGGGTGGTCAGATTCCAGTAAACCCGAGGGACCTTTTCGGACGGCGTGTCGTTGGCGTTCTCGCCAATCGCCTCGGCGTAGGTTGCTTCGCGCCGGTAATCCAGCTCATCCTGCACCCACTCGTTGAACTCCTCGATCGGGTCGCGCATGAAATACAGGGTCCGAATGCGGAACAGCAGCACCAATCGAATGAAGATCCGAAGCAGCACCGCATCCCGGGTGAACGTTTCCCGCGCATCGGGGCGCTGTACCTTTACAGCAACCACCGTGGAATCCGCGAGAATCGCGCGATGCACCTGCCCGATCGAAGCGGAAGCAAAGGGCATGTAGTCGAACGACCGGTACAGGACCTCCGGGGCCTTGCCCAGCTCTTCTTCAAAAACTCGCCTCACTTCGATCGATGGAAACGGCGGCACGCGATCGAGCAGACTGAGCAATGCATCGCAATACGCGCGGGGAAGTGTGTCGACCTGCAAAGAGAGAATCTGGCCGAACTTCAACAGCGACCCGCCCAGTTCTTCGAACATAAGCCGGAGCCGTTCGGGACCGGAGATGCGTGAACGCTTTCGCACCCGATCGTACGTGATTTCCGCCAGATTCCGAAAGCAAGTTCGCATAACCCGAGACGCACGGCGGATGTACGAGAACCATCCGGTGCGCGTGCGGCTTAGCGGCAATGCTTCCTCCGGTCGGCACGCAATCCCGGGTCTCTCAGATTCCTGCTTGGGGTGGAGATCAGATTCAGCGGCTGTTTTTCAGATACGCTTCCAGGCTCTCGAAGGATGTCAACCATGCTTCTACCGCATGATCATACCCTTTCAGCTGGACCGCGCGTTTTTCGAAATATTGTTGCGGATCGGGATCGGCGCCCAGGCAATCGAACGTCATCTTGCCCAAGGCAATGTCGACTCCGACACCCTTTGTGGCTGTCTCCAACCGGAAAGCTGCGTTGACGTTGTCGCCCAGCGGGCTGAATTCCGGACTGTCCAGACCCCCGGTGTTGCCCACAATCGAGAGGCCGGTATTGATTCCGGCGCCAATGCGGACCGGACCCGGCAACGGGAATTGTTGGTGCAGGCCGGCGGTCAGTGAGCGAATGTCTGCCAGCGCTTGCAGGATGCGGCGCATTTCGCTCGGTTCCGGCGTCTCCGTAGGGTGAGTCCATACCGCCATGACCGCGTCGCCGATGTACTTGCCGCCCGAGGAGCAGTGGCGCCTGATAATCTGGCCTGCCTCGCGGAACCAAGTGCCGATCGCCTGGGCCAGAACTCCCGGATCCAATTGCTGCGTCAATCGCGTAAAATCGCGAATGTCCACTACCAGGACGGTGATCACTCGCCGCGCGTACAGGATGTTGGTTGCCGCCGATTGCGCCCTTTCGGATTCCGGCTCGCTAGCCGGGCAGTGAAAAATCATCTCGGTTTGTCCGCAAACCAGCGAATCCCCGTCCTGCATTTCCAAGGGAACCGTAACCCGCCGGCCATTAATCATCGAACCGTTGCGGCTGCCTAGATCGATAAAAAAGTACTTGCCGGCCTGCATCTGCTGGATGACAGCGTGCCGGCGCGACATGGATTGATCGTTGAAGACGAAAGAGTTATCTGCATCCCGGCCGATGGTCCAATACCCGCCCCCATTTAGGTTCAGCTTGTGCATTTCCTGCGGGGTCGGCACCGCAAGATACACTTCAGCCTTACTCAAAATGCAAACCTCCAGGCTCTGCAAGTGATCGTTTCACTATTTTCGGGTATCCGAAGATTCCCTGCAATGAAGGTTATCACCTGAAGGCAAATCACGGAATCCCTGGAGCCGTTTTTTAATTCAAACTGGGATTTCCGGCAGCTACCGCCGGAGGATGTTCTTTTACGCAAGGGTGAGCAAAAAGCAGGCTCAATGAGGTAAACTGACCGAGCGGCGCTGTTTTAGAATCGCAGGTCCGGGAATAGGGGCGAGTTCCCGTGACCGTGGGACGTGCTGCCAAGCGGAGGCGATGTGGCAATGGCCCCTAGAAATCTACACACGGAGGTAGGCAACCACCGGATGCAGACGGAGGATATTCGCGGCGAGGTCAGAAGACTTCTGGCCGACGTGACTGAGCGTAAACCTGAGGAGATTTCCGACACAGCCTTGCTGGCAGAAGAGCTTGGTCTGGACTCCCTGATGGCGCTCGAAGTGATGGTGGCGGTCGACAAAAAATACAAAATCGACATTCCCGAAGAGGAATTCGCGACCATTCGTACTCTCAACGATGCTGTGGACGTGGTGCGACGCCACATTCCGGCATCCAACTGACAATTTATCCGCATGACTCGGGTTGCGGTCACCGGAATCGGATTGATCACGCCAATCGGCGCCGGGCGTGAGTGCTTCTGGAATGCGCTCATTAAGGGCCGGAGCGGAATCAGTCCCGTTCGTGGATTTGATACGTCTGCCTTTTCCGTCCATTTGGGGGCCGAGATCCACGATTTCCTCCCGGAACAGCATCTGCGCCGCCAGCCTCCGGAGAGTATGGGCCGGGGCTCTCAGCTCGCCATCGCCGCAGCCCGTATGGCGCTCGCGGATGCCGGAATCGAGCCCGGCGGCATGGTCAACGCCGGCGTCTGCATGGGCACGACCTCCGGCGAACCCCAGTTCATTGAAAACTACAATGACATCCGGAGATCTTCGGGAGTCGATGCCGTCCCGGCGCAGCTTCCGCCGAAATATCCGTGCCATGTCATTCCCGGCCGTATCGCTGCCGAGTTCGGTTTGTCCGGCCCCTGCCTGATGATTCCCACCGCCTGTGCGGCGGGAAACTACGCCATCGGGTGCGGTTTCGATTGGATTCGCCGTGGCGAAGCCCAGATGGTCCTGGCCGGCGGCGCGGACGCGTTCTCCCGGATTACCTACATGGGATTCGCACGCCTGGGGGCCATTGCGCCCGATCGCTGCCGGCCTTTCGACCGCGAGCGCCAGGGAATCATTCCCGGGGAGGGCGCGGCGGTGCTGGTGATGGAGCCCCTGGAGGCTGCCCGCGCTCGCGGCGCCAAAATTTACGCCGAGATGTTGGGCTACGGTTTAAGCTGCGATTCGCACCACATGACCGCGGCGCATCCCCGGGGAGACGGCGCAATTCGCGCTATGACCGGCGCTCTCAAAGAGAGCGGTGTTTCCGCCGAGGAAGTGGATTACATCAGCGCTCACGGCACCGGCACCCTGACCAACGATCGCGTCGAGTGCTGTGCAGTCAAGACTCTTTTTGCGGAACGCGCCTCCAAACTGCCCATGAGCTCGATCAAATCCATGCTGGGGCATACGATGGGAGCCGCCAGCGCCATCGAAGCCGCTGCCTGTTCACTCGCTCTCTCGACCGGCATTATTCCTCCGACCATCAATTATGAAAATCCGGATCCGGAATGTGACATTGACTGCGTGCCCAATCAGGCGCGCAAAACCGACCCCCGCATCGTGCTGAACAACGCTTATGCGTTCGGCGGCAATAACGCCTCGCTATGTATGGCCCGCTATGACGCCAATTGAGGAAACCAAATGAGTGTCCGGGTTGTAGCTTCAGGCGCCGGCGTGATCTCGCCTCTCGGCGCCGGCTGGAGCGACTTTGCCGACGCTCTCTATAGCGGCACGAGTGCTGCTTCGCCCAGCGGCCTTTTCGGTCCGCAGTACACGACCGCCGAAGTTCCCTCCTTCGCGCCCGAGCGCTGGCTCGGAAACAAAGGCATTCGCGGTCTCGACCGAGCCGCTCGCCTGGTCTCAGTTGCCGCACAACTGGCGCTGACCGACGCCGGCCTGTGCCCGCAGCAAACTTCCGGCGATCCCGATATCGGGCTGATCTGCGGCACCATGCTCGGCAGCATGCACAGCATCGTGGCGTTTGACTGGAGCGGCCTCACGGATGGTCCGCAATACGTAAGCCCGCTCGAATTCCCCAACACGGTCATCAATTCGCCGATCGCTCAAGCCGCCATTCGCTTCCGGCTTGGCGGCGTGAATTCCATGCTCTGCGCGGGCATGGCCTCGGGATTGTACGCCATCGGTTATGCAGCCGAGTTCCTGCGCCTGGGCCGCGCCAAGGCGTTGCTGGCAGGCGGAGCCGAAGAGTTGTCCGAAGAATCCATCCGCGCGCTTCAAAAAGTTTCGGTGCTTTCTGCGGCCGGCTCGGCGCGCCCATTTTCGCCGGAGCGCGACGGCGCCTTGGCCGGCGAAGGCGCAGTCTTCCTGGTCCTCGAATCGGATACGGACGCTCGCAAGCGCGGCTCGCGTCCCTGGATTGAGATTTCCGGATTCGGCTCGGCGTATCAGGCTGCGGATAACGGCAATTTGCACAGTTCAACCGCCGCCGCCGAGCGCGCCATACGCCAAGCGCTCTCCGATGCCGGTATCGAGCCCGTCGATATCGCCGGCATCGTTTCCGGCGCGAACGGCAGTCCGGCCGGCGACGAAGCCGAGCTGCGCGCCCTATTGGGAATTTTCGGCGAGCGCCTCAAAAATGTTCCGCTCTGTGCGCCCAAAGCCGCTGCCGGTGAACTTCTGGGCGCTTCAGGCGCGATGTGCGCGTTGTCCGCGGCCCTGGCGCTGGTGCGGGGAAGCCTGCCTCCGACCGCTTCTTGCGATCACGCGCCGGCTGATCTGAAGCTCTCTCCGCAAGCCCAGCCGTTGAACGGAGATTATGTGCTCGTCACTGCGTTCGGCTGCGATGGAAACCATGCCGCCCTGATCTTGAGGCGCGCCGCATGAGCTCCCGTCTCAAATCTCCGGCCCGCACCAAGCCGGCTGCTGCGCCGCCCGCGGTCCCCGAAACCAGCCGTAATGGTCTGGAAATTTCCGATCTGGTTCCGCGCTTCCGCGACGAAGGCTACAGCCTCGATCAGGTTGCGCGCCGCCGTGCGTGGCTTGAGTCGCAAACCGGCGCTGCGCTCAATCACACCGGCCGCCTGTCGTTTGATTCCGAGGACCTCCGCGGCAATATTGAAAATCCCATCGGTGTCGCCCAGGTACCGGTGGGAGTCGCCGGCCCGATCCTCGTTCGCGGAAAGTACGCGCAGGGCGCATTCTACGTACCCATGGCCACCAGCGAGGGCGCGCTGGTCCGCAGCTACGAGCGTGGAATGGCCGCTCTCACGCGCTCGGGAGGTGTCGAGGTCTCGGTTCTTCGCGATGAAAATCACATTTCACCCAGTTTTTTCTTCGCCGATGTCTCTTCGGCCGCCGCCTTCACCGAATGGATTCCTCAACAGATGCCCGATCTCCAGGCGGCTGCCGCCACGACCACGCGTCACGGCCGGTTGGTCGCCTGTGAATGCTTTCAGACCGGCCGCCAGGTAATTCTCGATCTCCGATTTTCGACCGGCGACGCGCAGGGAATGAACATGATCGCCAAGGCAGCGGATGCCATCTGCCGCTGGATCGAAAGCCGGTTCCCATCGTCCAGCCATCTGCTGTTTAGCGGCATGTGTTCCGAAAAGCGCGCCAGCGGATTTGTGATTGCCCGCGGTAAAGGGAAGCGCGTCACCGCCGGCGCACGGATTCCGCGATCGATTCTGAAACTTTACCTTCACGTTACGCCGGAGCAGCTGGCGCACGTCTGGCATTCGACCGTCATCGGCCACATCTACGCCGGCTCCATTGGTTACAACGCGCATTATGCCAACGGCCTGGCTGCGATTTTCATCGCCACCGGCCAGGATGTCGCCAATGTGGCCAATTCGGCGTGCGGCATCACCAGTTTCGAGCTCGATTCGGAAGGAATTTTTGCCAGCGTGACCTTGCCTGCGCTTTCGGTCGCCACGATTGGCGGCGGCACGAGTTTGCCGACGCAGCGCGAGGCGCTGGCCATAATGGGCTGTTATGGGGCAGGGAAGGCCCGGAAATTTGCGGAAATCGTGGCCGCCGCTCTGCTTGGCGGCGAACTCTCCATGGGCGCGGCCATCGCTGCCGGCGAATTTGTAGCCGCGCACGAACGCTACGGAAGGAACCGCCCCAAATGAGCTCGGTTCTGGTGACGGGAGGCAGCCGCGGAATCGGCAGGGCCATCGTGGAAGAGTTCGCTTCCACCGGACGCGCCGTCGGCTTTACTTACTGCGCAAGTTCCGATCACGCAACCGAGCTCGAGCGGCGGTTCTCGGCAAACGGGACCAAAGTGAAAGCCTATCGCGCCGATGTGCGCGATTTCGCTCGCGCCGAAGAGGTGCTCTGCGAAGTCGAGCAGGATCTCGGTCCCGTCGAAGTCCTGGTGAACAACGCCGGCATCCGCCGCGACTCGGCGCTCCACAATATGTCTCCGGAGGCCTGGCGCGATGTCATCGAAACCAACCTCAGCGGGACTTTCAATTACAGCCAGATCGCCATCCGCCGCATGATTCGCCGCGGCGGCGCGATTCTCAACATCACCAGCGTCAGCGGCATCACCGGCCTCTCCGGCCAGGCCAATTACAGCGCATCGAAAGCCGGCGTGATCGGGTTTACCAAGGCGCTGGCCAAAGAAGTAGCCCGCTTCGGCGTGCGTGTGAACGCCATCGCGCCCGGGTTGATCGAATCGGATATGACCGCGTCGCTCAATGAAAAGGCTCGCGAGAACCTGCGGGCCGCCATCCCGCTCGGAAAGCCAGGCACGCCGCGTGACGTGGCGAAACTGGCCGCGTATCTCGCCAGCCAGGATGCAGCTTATATTACAGGGCAGGTTTACACGATCGATGGCGGTATGGTTTGATAGCCGGGCTTAAGGGTTGATTGATGTCCTACGTCATCTTCGGCCGCGAATATCCCGAATCCTATGACGCCATCGTAATCGGCGCCGGCATCGGCGGCCTGGTCTGCTCCAATCTGCTCGTCCGCGGCGGCATGAAGGTGCTGCTCCTCGAACGCCACTACATGCTCGGCGGCTATTGCTCCACATTCCGCCGCAAGGGATTTCTTTTCGACGCCGCCACCCATTTTTATCCGCTGCTGGGCAATCCTACAACGCGGACCGGCCGGCTCATTCAGGAACTTGGCGTCCCCACCGAGTGGGTCCGCATGGATCCTGTCGATCAATTTCACCTCCCGGGATTGCCGACCTTCGCCGTACCCGCCGATTACGACCAGTACGTCCGCCTGCTCAAAGACTGGTTTCCCGAAGAAACAAGAGCGATCGACGCCTACTTCGCCGAACTGCACGCCGCGGAAATGTATGGCCTGCTGTATTATTTTCGCGGCATTGAGACCGAGCAGGCCCGGCGCTTTGAAACGTATACCATCACGCAGAAACTGGATGAACATTTCCGCGACCCGCGCCTCAAGACTCTGCTGATGGCCGATACGCCGCACTGGGGATCGCTTCCCAGCCGCACCTCCTATCTATTCGATGCGCTGCTCCGTCTGTCTTACTTTCTCGGAAATTATTATCCGCGCGGCAGTTCGCAGAAATTCGCCGATGACCTGGGGCGCGCTCTCGAGACGCAGGGCAGTAAGGTTCTGCGCTGCGCCTCGGCCGACCGCATCTTGATCGAGAAGGGCCGCGTTACCGGCGTCGAGATTTCGACCGTTTCCAAGGCTGCTTCTGAAAAGTTCGTTTTCCGCGCGCCCGTAGTCGTTTCCAATGCCGATGCGCTGCACACGTATCGGAACCTGATCGGTGAAGAGCTTTGCGGCCGCGAAGCCATCGAACGGCTGGAAGCGCGCACGCCGAGCCATCCTTGCTACCTGATGCACCTCGGGCTCCGCGGCATGGATCCGGCCGTTCTCGATGCCGCCGCAGGCTATTACTGGTCCTGCTACGATCCGAACGACGTCGTCCGCAACGTATTCAAAGTTTTCGTTCCCACGCAATACGATCCCTCCATCGCGCCGCCCGGCTGCCAGATCGTGATCATTCAGAAGGTGACGCCCGCCCGCATCGGCGAAGTGGAGGATTGGGGCATACATAAGCAGCAGACCGAAGATCAGGTTATGGGCCGGCTGCGCGAAATCCTGCCCGGCATTGACCAGCACATTGTGGTAAAGTTGAGCGCCTCGGCTCTGACCTCGTTCCGTTTTACGAACAACTGGCACGGAGCCATGCTGGGCTGGGAAATGTCGCCTGAACAACTGGGTGCCGCGCGCCTGTCGGTTTCCTCTCCTGCGCAGAACCTGCATTTTGTCGGGCATTGGGCGCAACCGGGCGGCGGCATCACACCGGTCATCGTTTCCGCACAACAGGCTGCCCGGAAAATTCTCACCGGGCGGACTTTCGAAGACGAGGGGCCATTCTCGCCGGTTTCGTCAGGCGCCGGCGCCATGGCACGGGGAGTCTGATGCGCGTTTCGATTCGCGGTTTTCGTGGTCCTCTCGCCGAGGCCACTCTCGGCCGGCTGACATCGCGCGGCCACCAGATTGTGGATATGGGGGCCGATTGCCTGGTCTATTTCCCGGGCGACCCGCACGAGCTCGAGAAAGTCCTCAGCATCAGCCCGTTTCGTCGCGTGGTGCTCCGCAGCCACGCCTACGCCTACGGCGCCAGCACTAAAAATCCCGGCATGATGGCCGAAAAGCGCGTCTCGATGCTCCCGGCCGACGACCCCGCGCAGCACTGGCTGCGGGCCGAAGAAACGGTGGCTTCGCGATGTCCCAATTGGGCCGCCGTCCGGCTCTGTACGGTTCTCGCGCCCGGTGAAGGCGACGTACTTGCGAAAAAGCTCTCTGCCGGATCGGCCGTCGCCCTGGCGGGACACGATCCCAACGTCCAGTTCTTAAGCCTTCAGGACGCCGCCGCCGCTCTGGTTTCCGCCGTGGAATCCGATCGCACCGGAATTTTCAACGCTGCCGGCGACGGCGCGATCCCTCTGAAAAAAGCCATGCGCGCCGCCGGCGTCCGCAGAATTCCTCTTTTGAAGCCGCTCACTCGTTCCGACGATCTCGCGCAGTTGCAGTACAACTGGACGGTCTCGAGCGAGCGCGCGCAACGAGAGCTCAGGTTTACTCCGGAATTCTCAAGCGTCGCCGCCCTTGCCGATTTCCTGCGCACCAAACGTGGATCGCATCCCGACGCGCTCGCGGCTCAGTATGACGACTACGGGCTGGACCTCGATTACCTCGAAGCCTGGGGCTGGTGGTTTGCCTTTTTACGAAAAGTCTACTGGCGGATCGAATTCGAGGGCCTGGAAAATATTCCGCCGGCCGGTCGCGCCCTCTACGTCTCCAACCACCGCGGCTTTATGCCGCTCGATGGCGTGATGCATTTATCGATTGTCCACACCCAGCGCCGGCGCACCATGCGGTTCCTGATCATTCCGTCGCTGCTGCGCGTGCCGTTTCTTTGCAACTTCCTGACAAAAGTCGGTGGCGTGGTCGCCAGCCAGGAAAACGCTGCCCGTCTTTTTGCGCGCGAAGATCTCGTCGGTTTCTTCCCGGAGGGCATTCGCGGGGCTTTCACTCCCTATCGCCAGGCGTACCAGCTCCGCGATTTCTCGAGAAGCGGGTTTGCCCGAATCGCCATCGTGAATCAGGCGCCTGTAATTCCCGCGG
The DNA here is from genome assembly GCA_035280425.1 of Bryobacteraceae bacterium. Lineage (GTDB taxonomy): Bacteria > Acidobacteriota > Terriglobia > Bryobacterales > Bryobacteraceae > QHXW01. The sequence goes on from DATEFW010000027.1 coordinate 36,461, forward strand.
TGGTTGTGGGTCACGCCGAAATTTTTCCCATTCTTGCCAGAATCAATTCCAGCTTCATCACCAGGCAATTCGGCTGGCCCTATCTGCCGATCGCCCCCATGTTTCCACTGGCTCCGGTTCCCCTTCCTTCCAAGTGGCACCTGCGGATCTTAGAGCCCGTGCCCCTTCAGGGTCTCACGCCCGCTGACGCCGACAACGCCGACCTCGTCTACGAGTTCAGCCGCTACATTCAGGAAATCATGCAGAAGAACATCGATCAGATGCGGGCCCGGCGAAAACACATTTTCTGGGGACGCGTGCTGGACGGTACCGCTCCCGCCCGCCGCAATTTTCGCGCGCGCGCGGCGCAGGCCTGAGCGCTCAGGCGCCGGGAAGAAAACTGGCGTGGAAACCGGGGTGCACCGGGTATTTGAGCGGCAGCCGGGCGATCGGGCCGCTCTGCAGCCGCGCCGCGTCAAATACCAGATAGTCCACCGCGGAACAGCGCGGTTTGAGATGCTGCACGATCACCACGCCGTCTTCCGGTTCGTTGGGATTCGGAACGAAGATCGGCTCTCCGCCCAGATACTCGCCCGCTGGCGTTTGATAGAGATCCGCCACTGAGCCTTTGCGCCACGAGCCCCGCGCAAGCTGGTCAAAGAATTTTCGCCCGCGCTTGCCGGATGAAGAGATTCCGAGCATCCAGAAACTGTCGTAAGGCTTGCCGAGCAGCCGATTGTCCAGGGAAGGGAAGTCGGGTGTGCGATCGTAATCCATCCGAATTCGCTCCACCACTCTGTGCGAGTCGAGATCGATCCAGTACCGCACCGGCTGCCCTGGCGGCACTGTGGCGAACAGGTCTGGTATGGGCTGGTATTCAGGATAGATCGGCCCCTCTAATTCGATCAGATCCACTGCCAGCCTTCCGTTCTGTTCGAAACAGTGAATCGTATGCAGGCAATACCCCGGGTTTGCCTCCACGGAAAATGCTGCGGCGCCATCGCGTGGGATCACCAGGATCTGGCTGCCCGCGCCCGGCTCCCACTGCAAAGCGTCGATGAGCGGCAGCCCGCTCCCCAGAAAGCGCTTCATGTCGAGAAAGAGCGGGCTGAGGAAAAATGCGATATGCCGGTCGCTCATGCAGAAATCGTGGATCGAATGCGCGTGAGCCAGCGGATGCCGCCGCCGCGAGAGTAGGTTCCCCTCCGCGTCGAATTCATAGGTCTGGAGCGACGGCTGCGCCGAATAATGAACGCCGAAATTGAACAGGTGTCCCGTCGCCGGGTCGAATTTCGCGTGCGCCGCAAACGGGCTGATGTCGTTCAGCCGCTGGTGAAAGTCGTACTGTCCGCGACTCTCCAACGTGATCGGATCGAGCTCGATCGGCAGCGTCTGCTCCCCGAAAGCCAGCAGCGTTCCGGCGTACGGATACACGCTCACGTTTACCGGGGCTTCCAGCATTACGTTCAGCCGCAGTTGATCGCCCGAAAACGCCGTACCGAACGTACGGTATACGGCCTTGCCCGCCTGTTCTTCCCCGCATAACTTGCGGGTCCGCACGAAACGGTTGTGAAATTCCACGCCCTCGGCGGTGAAGTGCAGGGCGCACACCATGCCGTCGCCGTCCAGCCAGTGCCGGTAGCGAACGGGACCACGTTCAAAGCGCGCCGGGCCGTTCACGTAATACGAGCCCCGCAGCCATGCCGGGATTTTGCCCTCTATCCCCGTGATCTCGTACGATTTCTCCTTGGCGTCAAAAAAGAAACAGCGCTCCAGATAGGGAGCGCCGTCCGGCAAAGCCTCGGTGGCCACCGGCTGGGTACTGGCTTCTAGCGTCGACATGCGGTCCCAGGTATCCTACAGGAGGTCGTTTACTCCTTCAATAACAGAGATGTACTAGAGGCGGCCTACGGCACGGCCGGGTGGATGTCGCCCGCCGCCTCTTCAATAACCCGCCCCGCCGATTTTCTGGCTTCCGGGACTTGGACATGCGGAGCGATTCTTGCCACTTCGAACAAGAACTGCCTCGCCACTCGAGTCATCTCAAATTCCTCTACCTGCTGCCGTCCCGCCAGTCCGAGCGAACGGCACAGCTTCGGATCGCAATAGAGGCGAGCGATGCCCTCGGCCACAGCGTCCGCGCTGTCTGGTTCCACCAAAATTCCGTTACGAACCACTTCCGGAATCGCCGCCGCACGCGCCGCTACAATCGGTTTGCCCGCGGCCATGGCTTCCAAAAATACGATACCGAAGCCTTCCTGAACACTCGGCAGGCAGAAGATGTGCGCTCGATTGTACTCCTCGGCCAGCTTGCCGATTGGAAGATCTCCGAGCCAGCGCACAACGGGCGCAAGATTCAAGGTGCGGCAAAGTTGCCGCAGCCTGCCATATTCCGGCCCGTTTCCCACGATCCGGACCTCAAGCTGCGGAATGAATTCGCGCAACTGCGCCGCCGCTCTGAGCAGTATTTCCAGCCGCTTGCGCGGATAGAAACGGCACACCGAGAGCACCGTAAATTTCTGCCGGTCGGGAACAGCCGCATTCAACCGGAAAAGGCGTCGCCAGGATTCCAGATCGATCAGTTCCGGCACCACCACGGCGTTTCGGACATGGTAAAGCTCTTCCAGCCGCTCCGCACAGTAGCGGCTGACCGTAATCACCAGATCGGCCCTTTGCGCGTGCTTCGCCTCGAATCGCGCCTGAATGGCCATGGATGCCCGCGTCGCTCCCCTCTCGAACGGGAGGACATCTCCCACGACCCCTTTGATGCACGCTACATGAGGAATTGTATGGTTCTTTCCTGCGATGGAATATCCGTCTGCATCGACGCCAATCGTAACCGCGGAGCGGAAGTTTCGCCGGCGCAAAGATTCGTTGAACAAAATCCGTGTCAGCGTGTAGACGGGCGTAACAACCTGCGGAGTCACCAGGTTTACACTGGTTTCAAAACGGCCCAGGCCGTCCATCAGCGTGCGCGTGCCCACATAACAACCGCTGCCATGTTGAAAATTCTGTGGAACACAGGTGATCAGATCGAAATGATTCACTAACCCTTAGATTACTGCCGCAACCATCCTGATTGCTCTCTTCTCAGGTAGAACCTCGCTTTTTCACTCATCTTGTCGGTAACATCACGAATTTTGGATGGGTCAGGTTGCTCACCCGTGTGAACCGGCCCGCGTCCGTAAAAACGTGAAAACCCGCCCGTCTCGTTGCAGCGGTTCCATTTTCCGTCACGCCCCTCTTCGGGTTTCCCCGGATAATGGTTTCGCGCAAGATTCCGGCGGACGCATGGTTCGACGAAATAAAGCACGGCTGCTTTGGTGCTGGCTTGCGCTCGCGGTCTTCGCCGCAGGCGCTGCCCAACCGGCGTCCATTCTTAACTACATTCAGCGAACCTGGAGCGTCTTGACACGCTCAAACCGCGGCCTGGCACGCGCAGCGCCCGATCCCAAATTCCCGTCTGAGCACTCGCCGTGGCCAGTGTATGCGTCCCGAAGTGAAGATCTCCCGCGCCTTGCCAAACAACTGGCGAGTGAAATGAATCCCGCCGACTTCCGAAAAATTGCCATCCGTGTCCTGCCGCAAAACCCGGCTCAACTTACCGAACCCGGCCTCTTATATTTGCCGCGGCCCTATGTCGTACCCGGCGGGCGATTCAACGAAATGTACGGGTGGGACAGCTACTTCATCCAGGCTGGCCTGATCGAGGACCGGAGGATCGATCTGGCCAAAGACATGGCCGGCAATTTTCTTTATGAGATTCGTAACTACGGCAAGATTCTCAATGCCAACCGCACGTACTATCTCACACGCTCCCAGCCGCCGTTTCTGACCGAAATGTTGCTCGCGGTGTACCGCCGAACTCACGATGCCTCGTGGCTGTCCGCAGCGGCGCCGGCGATCGAGGAATATTATCGCTATTGGACCACCGGTCCTCACATGACCGCGACCGGTTTATCGCGCTATTGGGATTCCGGTGAAGGTCCGGCGCCCGAAGTCGTATCTGCCGAGCGCGACGCCCACGGCCGAACACATTACGATCTGGTCAAAGAGTTCTTCCGCGCTCACCCGATCAGCGATTACGATGTGGCGCAATACTACGATGCGAAGAGGAATCGGCTCACCGCCTTGTTCTACAAGAGCGACCGCTCGATGCGCGAGTCGGGTTTCGACCCTTCGAACCGCTTTGGCCCTTTCAATGCCGACATCATCCACTACAACCCGGTTTGCCTGAACTCTCTGCTTTATTTGATGGAAATTCAGTCGGCGGAAATCATGAAGATTCTCGGCCGCGGTGAAGAGCGCGCCAACTGGCAGAAGCGTGCCGCGCGGCGCGCCGAACTGATCAATCGTCTGATGTGGGACGCCCGCGATGGTCTCTACTACGATTACAATTTCGAGCGCAACACCGTTCGGCGTTATCCGTTTCTCACAACGTTCTACCCGCTCTGGGCGGGAATAGCGACCGCGGGGCAGGCAGCCCAGGTAGAGAAGAACCTCGCGAGGTTCGAACGGCCCGGGGGATTGGAAACCAGCACTTATGAAAGCGGCAATCAGTGGGACGCACCCTTTGGCTGGGCGCCGCTCGAGCTCATCGCAGTTCAGGCCTTGCGCCGCTATGGTGACGAAACCGATGCCGAGCGGATCTCCATGGAGTTCCTCTCGCTTGTGCTCCAGGAGTTTCTGAAACATGGCGCCATCGTCGAGAAATATGACGTGGTGCGCCGCACCTCGAATCTGAGCGGCGATATTCATTACGGCTACCGCTCCAATGAACCGGGCTTCGGCTGGACCAACGCCGCCTTTGTCATCCTGTTTGATCAATTGCGGCCGGACAAGCAAAAAGCGTTGCTGGCCGGATGGCGACCCTGGCCGGCAACTTGACATCCGCCGTCTGCTTTTGCACAAACGCCGGCGCGTGTGGTATTCTTCGGGAAGTCCCGAATTAAGCTCAATGGGAGGTCCGTGCCTTACTACGGACCGCTTGCACCAATGAGGAAACATGGCCGATAAACCAGGCAAACAATATCAATCAGCAGCCAAGCAGGTGGAAGCGCGCGAGTATCCGCTCGACCAGGCTGTTCCCCTGCTGCAAAAGATCAAGTACGCCAAGTTCGATGAGACCGTGGAATTGCATCTGCGGCTGGGCGTCGATCCCAAGCATGCCGACCAGATGGTGCGCGGCACGGTCGTAATGCCCAACGGCCTCGGCAAGTCCAAGAAGGTTCTGGTGATCGCCGGCGGCGACAAACAGAAAGAGGCGGAAGAGGCCGGGGCGGATTTTGTCGGCGGCGAAGATATGGTCAACAAGATTCAGTCGGAAAACTGGACCGCGTTTGACGCTATGATCGCTACGCCCGATATGATGCGCTCAGTCGGCAAGCTGGGCAAGATCCTCGGGCCTCGCGGCCTGATGCCCAACCCGAAAACCGGCACAGTGACCATGGAAGTAGCCAAGGCGGTCAAAGAGGTGAAAGCCGGCAAGGTCGAATTCCGTGTCGACAAGACCGGAATCATTCATGCGCCGGTCGGCAAGACCAGTTTCGCCACCCCGAAGCTGGTGGAGAACGCCGCGACTCTGATCTCGGCGGTGATGAAGGCCAAACCTGCGACGTCCAAAGGAAAATACGTCAAAAGCGCGACCCTGTGTTCGACCATGAGTCCGGGCATCTCGATCGACGTGACGGAGTTCAGCACAAAAGCAGCTAGCTAGCGGCGCGAGGGAACACCATGAAAAAGAAGGAAGACAAGAAGAAAGATCTGGAAGCGCTGCGTAAAGAGCTGGCGGCTTCCCAAAATCTCTTTTTGACCGGCTATGAAAAACTGAAGGTCAGCCAGGACTTCGACCTTCGCAAAGCCATTCGTGCATCCGGCGGGAAATACCGGGTGGTCAAAAACAATCTCGTCGAAAAGGCAGCCGAAGGCACGCCCTCGGAACCGATCTTCAAGGATCTAAAGGGCATGACTTCGATGGCCTACACTTCGTCCGACCCGGTGGCCTTGGCCAAAGCGCTGACTGCCTACGCTAAAGCCAATCCCACGTTTACTTTCAAGGCCGGGATGGTGGAGGGCCGTGTCATCGATGTGAAGGCCATCCAGGACCTGGCCGCCATGCCCTCCAAAGAGGAGATTTTTGCCAAACTGCTCTATTTGATCAACGCTCCGGCGCAGCGGCTGGTGACGGTCATGAATGCAGTAGGGCGGAACCTGGCGGTGGTCGTCGACCAGGGATGCAAGGAAAACAAGTTTCAGTAGCGCGGGCCGGACTGTCCCGTGTAAATGATTTTGAATGAAGGAGTTTTGAAAAATGGCGGACATTAACGCAATAGCGGAACAGATTCAAGGACTTACGTTGCTCGAAGCGTCCCAACTGGTCAAGCTGCTTGAACAGAAGCTTGGTGTTTCGGCGGCTGCGGCCGCGCCGGTGATGGTGGCCGGTGGAGGAGGCGGCGCGGCGGCTGCCAAAGAAGAGGAGAAAACCGAGTTTGCGGTGGTTCTCCAGGCAGCCGGGGCGAACAAGATCAACGTAATCAAGGTGGTACGCGAAGTTACCAGCCTGGGCCTCAAGGAAGCCAAGGATCTGGTCGACGGAGCGCCCAAACCCGTCAAGGAAGGCATCAGCAAAGATGAGGCCGAGGCGATCAAGAAGAAATTTGTAGACGCCGGCGCCACCGTCGAGGTGAAGTGACGCGGCAGGTGTCGGATTTGCCGGGACCGGGGGTGTGGCCGGTCAGGCAGGCATTTGACTGGAAGTGTAAGGATCTGATAAGCTTTTATTTCGGGCTAAAGCTTCAACCGGACCAAACGCCGGATTGGTGACTGTGAATCTGGAATTCTGGCATTTTGATTGCAGTGCCAGCGAAACTGCACACGGGACAGTTGCGCCCATTTTTCGGCCTGCATGCAAACTACGGAATTCTGCGGTCCCGACCGGTTCTTGCTCTTCCATTCCAGACTGCGGCTTCGTTGATGCCAATCAGCGACGCCGATTTTTTTCGGGTAACGTTTCATCCCTACGCGCGTACGACATCCGGCGGGCTGCGAAAGCGATGCTTTCGGCGGCCTGTTAGTGTTTTTTGGGTTCTTTAACTCGAGTGTTGAGCCTAGCTCTTCGTCCTTCAGGAGCAATGAATGAATAGTCAGCAAAACGGCGCCGCCCCCGAGCGAGTGGATTTTTCCAAGATCAAGACTTCGATTCCGATTCCGAACTTGATCGAGGTGCAGAAGCAATCCTACGACCGGTTTCTGCAGATGGACCTGCTTCCCAACGAGCGGGAAGACACAGGGCTGCAGACGGTGTTCAATTCGGTTTTTCCGATCTCGGACTTTCGCGGCGTCAGCCAACTGGAATTTGTCGATTACTCAATCGGCAACTGGGAGTGCAAGTGCGGCAACCTGAAAGGGCTGCACCACCTGCGCTCGACGTGCCGCAACCCGGCCTGCGGCGCGACCATCCGCACGGATCCATTCCATGCGGGCGATGTGCTTTGCGAACACTGCGGCACATTCAACAAGAACGTCGTTACATTCTGCAATAAGTGCGGCGACCCGGTGGGCTTGCAGTTGAAGTACGACATGGTGGAGTGCCAGGAGCGCGGCATGACCTACGCCGCTCCGCTCAAGGTCACTATCCGGCTTACGGTATACGCCAAAGATCCGGAGACGGGCGCGAAGAGTGTGCGGGACATCAAGGAGCAGGAAGTTTTCTTCGGCGAAATTCCGCTGATGACCGACAACGGCACGTTCATCATCAACGGCACCGAGCGCGTGATTGTTTCGCAGTTGCACCGCTCGCCGGGCGTGTTTTTCGAGCGCGTTCCGGCGCAGGGATACTATCTCGGCAAGATCATTCCTTATCGCGGAAGCTGGGTGGAGTTCGAATACGACACCAAGAATCTGCTTTACGTGCGCATCGACCGCAAGCGCAAGTTCTACGGCTCGGTGTTTTTACGCGCCCTGGGTCTCAAAACCGATGAGCAGATTCTGCGCACGTTCTACCGGATTGACCGGATCAACATCAAAGACAAGAAGCTTTACTGGCAGGTCGATGACGGCTTGATCGGCATGAAGCTTTCGCACGCCATTTCGACCAAGGGCGGGGAAACGATCGTCGGACAGGGCAAAAAGATCACGTCTTCGCTGATGAAGGAAATCCAGAAGGCGCGGATCCAGCAGGTCGAGATTGCAGCGAACGATCTGGAAGGCGCTTACATCGCCGCCGATGTTGTGGACATGTCGACAGGCGAAGTGATTATCGACGCCAACCAGGAGCTGACCACCACGGCCATAGCGCGGCTGATCGAAGCGGGGATCGACACCTTCGAGATTTTCTTTGCCGAGCGCGACGACGTGGGCACGGTGATTTCCTCCACGATCCGCAAAGACAGCGTGAAAACGCAGAACGAAGCGCTGATCGAGATCTACCGCAAACTGCGGCCGGGCGATCCGCCGACGCTCGACACGGCCACGCAGCTTTTCCAGGGAATGTTCTTCGACCACCGGAAGTACGATTTCTCGCGCGTGGGTCGCATGAAGTTCAACATCAAGCTGTTCGAGCGTGCCGACGCAACGGCCCTCGATAAACGCACGCTCGATCCCGACGATTTCTACGCGACCATCCGGTACCTGTTGAAGCTGCGGAAAGGCATCGGGGCGGTGGACGATATCGACCATTTGGGGAACCGCCGCGTGCGCGCCGTAGGCGAGCTGCTCGAAAACCAGTTCCGCATCGGCCTGGTGCGCATGGAGCGCGCCATCAAGGAAAAGATGTCGGTTTACCAGGAAATGTCGACGGCTATGCCGCACGACCTGGTGAACGCCAAGCCGGTGATGGCGGCCATCCGCGAATTTTTTGGATCGAGCCAGCTCTCGCAGTTCATGGATCAGACCAACCCGCTCTCGGAGATCACGCACAAGCGCCGTCTTTCGGCCCTGGGACCGGGCGGTTTGTCGCGCGAGCGCGCCGGATTCGAAGTGCGCGACGTTCATCCGACGCACTACGGGCGCATCTGCCCGATTGAAACGCCGGAAGGTCCGAACATCGGGCTGATTTCATCGCTTTCCTGTTTTGCGCGTATCAACGAGTTCGGGTTTATCGAGAGCCCTTACCGCAAGGTGGTAAAGGGCGTGGTCATCGACGAGGTGAAGATTCTCAACCCGGGCGATACGGATTACAAAGTGGGCGACATCGTGCGCCGCGCGGAGGTGGAGAAGGCCAACCGCGACTTGAGCTCGAAGAAGCAGGCGGCCGAGTACGAGGCGCACTGCGAGTATCTGTCGGCGTGGGAAGAAGACAAGTACATCATCGCCCAGGCGAACGTGGAGCTGGACGAAAAAGGCCGCATCGTTCCGGATCTTTGCAACGCGCGGCAGGCGGGGAACTTTGTTCTCAAACCGCGCGATGAAATCCAATATATCGACGTCAGTCCCAAGCAGCTTGTGTCGGTGGCGGCCAGCCTGATTCCATTTCTCGAAAACGACGATGCCAACCGCGCGCTGATGGGATCGAACATGCAACGGCAGGCGGTCCCGCTGCTGCGCGCCGATGCGCCGTACGTGGGCACCGGCATGGAGCACGTGACGGCGCGCGATTCGGGCGCGGTGGTGCTCTGCAAGCGCCCGGGAGTGGTGGATTCGGTGGATTCGGAGCGAATCATCGTGCGCGTCGAAGGCAGCGCGCACGAAGGGCAGCTTTCCCGCGAGGTGGGCGCGGACATCTACCAGCTCACCAAGTTCAAGCGCTCCAACCAGAACACGTGCATCAACCAGAAACCGATCGTGTACCAGGGGCAGCGGGTGGCCAAGAGCCAGGTGCTGGCGGATGGGCCTTGCACCGACCGGGGCGAGCTGGCGCTGGGGCGGAACGTGCTGGTGGCGTTCATGCCGTGGCGCGGCTGCAACTTCGAGGACGCGATCCTGGTCAGCGAGAAACTGGTCAAGGAAGACTACTACACCTCGATCCACATCGAAGAGTTCGAAATCGAGTCGCGCGACACCAAGCTCGGGCCGGAAGAGATCACGCGCGACATTCCGAACATTGCCGATTCGTTCCTGCGCAATCTGGACGAGAGCGGCGTGATCCGCATCGGCGCCACGGTGAAGCCGGGCGACATTCTGGTGGGTAAAGTGACGCCCAAAGGCGAGACGCAGCTGACGCCGGAGGAAAAACTGCTGCGCGCGATCTTCGGCGAAAAAGCCGGCGACGTGAAAGACGCTTCGCTCTACTGCCCGCCGGGCATCGAAGGCACGGTGGTGGACTGCAAGATCTTCTCGCGCAAGGGCCAGGAAAAGGACGAACGCGCCAAGGCGATCGAGGACTCGCAGATTGCGCGGCTGAAACGCAATCTGGAAGACGAGATCCGCATTCTGACCGATGAACGCGCCAAGCGGCTGGCCGCGCTGCTCGAAGGCAAGGAGCTGCTGGCGGATTTGCACGACGAGAAGACCAACAAGAAGCTGCTGGCCAAAGGAACGCCGCTGACGCGCGACGTGATCGAAAAAGTCCGCTCGCGCGATTTGAAGCGCATGCGCCTCAAGGATAAAGATCCGCGGCTCAACGAGCAGATCGACGATATCGAGGAGATGACCTCGCGGCAGATCGCGGTGCTCGAAAAAATCACCGATGAAAAAATCGGCAAGCTGCGCAAAGGCGACGAACTGCCGCCGGGCGTCATCAAGCTGGTCAAAGTCTACATCGCGATGAAGCGCAAACTGTCGGTGGGCGACAAGATGGCCGGCCGGCACGGCAACAAGGGCGTGATCGCGCGGATTCTGCCGGACGAAGACATGCCGTATCTGCCGGATGGAACGCCGGTGGAGATCGTGCTGAATCCGCTGGGCGTGCCGTCGCGCATGAATGTGGGGCAGATTCTGGAGACCCACCTGGGATGGGCGGCGCACGCGATGGGACTGCATTTCGCGACTCCGGTGTTCGACGGAGCCACGGAGCGCGAGATCAAGAAACAACTGGCGGAGAGCAAGCTGCCGGGATCCGGCAAGACGCAACTGTTCGATGGGATGACGGGTTTGGCGTTCGAGCAGCCGGTGACGGTGGGCTACATCTACATGCTGAAGCTCTCGCACCTGGTCGACGATAAGATTCACGCGCGCTCGATCGGGCCGTATTCGCTGATCACGCAGCAGCCGCTGGGCGGCAAGGCGCAGTTCGGCGGGCAGCGGTTCGGCGAGATGGAAGTCTGGGCGCTTGAAGCTTACGGCGCGGCGTACATATTGCAGGAGCTGCTGACCGCCAAGTCCGACGACGTTTATGGCCGCGCCAAGATTTACGAGGCCATCGTGAAGGGCGAAGCAGCCATCGAGCCGGGAGTGCCGGAATCGTTCAACGTTCTGATTCGCGAGTTGCAGTCATTGTGTCTGGATGTGGAGCTGATGAAGAAGCCGCGCGAGGTTCCGGCGGACACTGCGCTGGCGGCGGATTAAGTGGGGACGCAGGGGCGGGTTAATCCCGCCTTTGCACAAGAAAATCTGGAGGTTATTTTGCGATCCTCTCCGTACGATAGAGCCAATATGATTGCGGATTTCGATTCCATACGCATCAGTCTTGCGTCGCCGGAAAAAATCCGCAGTTGGTCACATGGAGAAGTAACCAAGCCGGAAACGATCAATTACCGCACATTCAAGCCGGAGCGGGACGGCTTGTTCTGCGCGCGCATCTTCGGTCCCGTAACGGATTGGGAGTGCTTGTGCGGCAAGTACAAGCGGATGAAGCACCGCGGCGTCATTTGCGACAAATGCGGCGTGGAAGTGACGCTGGCCCGAGTCAGACGGGAGCGGCTGGGGCACATCGAGCTGGCGAGCCCGTGCTCGCATGTCTGGTTTTTCAAGGGACTGCCGTCGCGCATCGGCCACCTGCTGGACATCACGCTCCGGGAACTGGAGCGCGTGCTGTATTTCGAAGCGTTCGTCGTGGTCGATCCGGGCGAGGTGACGGGTCTTTCGAGGGGCGAAGTCATCAGCGACGAGCGCAAGCGGCAGCTCGATCAGGAATTTCCCGGAAAGTTCATCGCCATGATGGGCGCCGAGGGAATCAAGGAGCTGCTGAAGAAGGTCGATGTCGAGGCGCTGAGCGAAGAGATTCGCGAAAAAATGAAGACCGAGGCGTCGCAGCAGAAGAAGCTGAAATTCGCCAAGCGGCTGCGCGTGGTCGAATCGTTCCGCAAATCGGGGAATAAGCCGGAGTGGATGATTCTGGACGTGGTGCCGGTGATTCCGCCGGAGCTGCGGCCGCTGGTGCCGCTCGACGGCGGGCGGTTTGCGACGTCGGATCTGAACGACCTGTACCGCCGGGTGATTAATCGCAATAACCGGCTGAAGAAGCTGATCGAATTGCACGCGCCGGACGTGATCGTGCGCAATGAAAAGCGCATGCTGCAGGAAGCGGTGGACGCGCTGTTCGACAACGGGCGCCGTGGACGCGTGCTGCGCGGGGCGAACAACCGGCCGCTCAAATCGCTTTCCGATACGCTCAAGGGCAAGCAGGGCCGTTTCCGCCAGAACCTGCTGGGCAAGCGCGTGGATTATTCGGGACGCTCGGTGATTGTGGTGGGGCCGGAGCTGCGGCTGCACCAGTGCGGCTTGCCGAAAAAGATGGCGCTCGAGCTGTTCAAGCCGTTTATCTATCACCGCCTCGAGCAGCGGGGCCACTGCACCACAATCAAGCAGGCGAAAGAGCTGGTCGAGCAGCAGGACCCGGTGGTGTGGGACATTCTCGAAGAAGTCATCAAAGACCATCCGATTCTGCTGAACCGCGCGCCCACGCTGCACCGGCTGGGCATTCAGGCGTTCGAGCCGGTGCTGGTCGAAGGAAAAGCCATCAAGATTCACCCGCTGGTTTGCACGGCGTTCAACGCGGACTTCGACGGCGACCAGATGGCGGTGCACATTCCGCTGTCGCCGGAGGCGCAGATTGAGGCGGCGACCCTGATGCTGGCGTCGAATAACATTCTTTCGCCGGCGCACGGCGCGCCCATCGCGGTGCCGACCCAGGACATGGTGCTGGGCTGCTATTACCTGACCAAAGCGCGGCCGGGAACCAAGGGCGAGGGACGCACGTTCGCCTCAACCGAAGACGTGCTCATTGCGCTCGAGATGGGCGAGGTGGAAACGCTGACGCCGGTCAAGCTGCGCTACACGGGCAAAGTCATCGAACTGACCAAGGCTTTCGATAACCAGAACGTGCTGCATACCGAGCCGGCGGAGTATGCGAAGCAATATATGAGCACGACGGTCGGGCGTGTGATTCTGAACGATCAGCTGCCCGACGACATGCCGTTCATCAACGGCCTGCTGAAGAAAAAAGGCCTGGGGCAGCTGGTGCAGTACTGCTACCTGAATTTCGGGCTGCAGACCACGGTGCAGATGCTCGATGAGATCAAGAATCTCGGGTTCCTGTACGCTACCCGCGCGGGAATTTCGATCGGCATCGACGATATGGTGGTGCCGAGCGAGAAGCAGGCGCTGGTAAAGGACGCGGAGCGGGAAGTGGTGGACGTCGAAAACCAGTATCAGGACGGCGCCATCACGCACGGCGAGCGGTACAACAAGATCATCGAAATCTGGTCGAAAGTTACCGAGCGCGTTTCAGATGAAATGTTCTCGGCGATGGAAGAGGACGACCGGACGGGCCGCTATCTGAATCCGATTTACATCATGGCGGACTCGGGAGCGCGCGGTTCCAAGCAGCAGATCCGCCAGCTTTCGGGCATGCGCGGGCTGATGGCCAAACCTTCAGGCGAGATTATCGAGACGCCGATTACGGCGAACTTTCGCGAAGGCCTGAACGTGCTGCAATACTTCATCTCCACGCACGGCGCGCGCAAAGGTCTGGCGGATACGGCGTTGAAGACGGCCGATTCAGGTTATTTGACGCGGCGTCTGGTGGACGTTTCGCAGGACGTGATCGTCGCGGAGAACGATTGCGGAACGACGGAAGGCATTTTCGTCGAGTCGATTATCGAATCGGGCGAAATCATCGAGCCGTTGCGCGACCGCATTGTGGGCCGCGTGGCGCTCGAAGACCAGCGCGACTTCGAGGGCAACCTGATCGTCGGGGTCAACCAGGAGATCACCGAAGAACTGGCCGGGCTGATCCAGGCGGCGGGCATCGAGCGCGTGAAAATCCGCTCGGTGCTGACGTGCGAATCGAAACGCGGGGTTTGCGTAGCGTGCTACGGGCGCAACCTGGCTACCGGACGGCTGGTGGAGCGCGGGGAAGCGGTGGGTGTGATTGCCGCGCAGTCCATCGGCGAGCCGGGAACACAGCTCACCATGCGCACGTTCCACATCGGCGGAACGGCAACGCGCGTTTCCGAGCAATCTACGCAGGACGCTAAATCGGACGGCTTCGCGCGGTTCCTGAACATCAACAGCGTGAAGAACAAGAACGGCGAACTGATCGCCATGAATCGCAACGGCAAGATCGTGGTGGTCGACGACAAAGGCCGCGAAAAAGAGCGCTACGACGTGGTGTACGGCGCGAAGATTACGGTCGAAGACGGCGCGCCGGTCAAGACCAACCAGATTCTGCTCGAGTGGGACCCGTATACGTTCTCGATTCTGACCGAGGTCAGCGGTGGGGTGCATTTCAAAGACCTGCAGGAAGGCATCACCATGCAGGAGCAGGTCGACGAAATCACCGGTATGTCGCAGCTTGTCGTGGTGGATTCGCCCGATGAGAAGCGGCAGCCCATGATCGTGGTGCGGCCGGAGGGACGCGGCGAAGCCAAGAAGTACCTGATGCCGACCCATGCCCACCTGATGGTGCGGGACGGCGAAGATGCGCATGCCGGCGACGTGCTGGCGAAGATCCCGCGCGAAACCACCAAGACCAAAGACATCACCGGCGGTCTGCCGCGCGTGGTTGAGCTGTTCGAAGCGCGCAAGCCGCGGGAAACCGCGGTGATCGCCGAAATCAACGGCACGGTGAAGTACGGCGAAGTGACCAAGGGACAACGCAAGATTTACGTGGTCGGCGACGACGGCGAGCAGCGCGAGTATTCGCTGCCGCGCGGCGTGCACATCAACGTGCAGGAAGGCGAAAAAGTGAAGGCCGGCGAGCCGCTGATGGACGGGCCGCGCAATCCGCACGACATCCTGGACGTTCTCGGCGAAAAAGAGCTGCAGAAATATCTGGTCAACGAGATCCAGGAAGTCTACCGGCTGCAGGGCGTGAACATCAACGACAAGCACCTGGAAGTTATCGTCCGCCAGATGATGCGCTGGGTGAAGGTGGAGGACATCGGCGACACGGAGTTTCTGCCGGAAGAAGTCGTCGACAAGTTCAAGTTCCGGGCGGAAAACCAGCGTGTGGTGGACCACGGCGGGCGGGCGGCGCAGGGCAAGGCCATCCTGCTGGGTATCACCAAGGCATCGCTCTCGACCGATTCGTTCATTTCCGCCGCGTCGTTCCAGGAGACCACGCGCGTGCTCACCGAAGCCGCCATCAACGGCAAGGTGGATTACCTGCGCGGCCTCAAAGAGAACGTGATCATGGGCCGCCTGGTGCCGGCGGGAACCGGCATGGAGTATTACCGCCAGGTGAAGATCGCGGGCGAAGATGTGGTGGAAGAGCCCGTGGTCGAGCCTTCGCCGCTCGAAACCATCCCGGGTTACGACGAGGAGGCCCGCGTGCAGTACACCGGCGGCCTCAGCGAGGATATGGGACCGGGCGAGGAGACGCTGGCCGAATAGGTTTCTTCAAAATCAACATTCCGGCGCCGGAGATTCGAGGGAGTCTCCGGCGTTCTTTTTTACTCCCCATCCCGAACACAGCGAACGGAAAAAGCCCTCTGCTTCTCGCCCCCATCTTGTCGGTGCAGAGCTTGCCCACCTCGGCCGAAGTTGTAGAACCATCCGCGGGCCCGATCCGTTTCTGATGCCGTCCAGTAGAATCCGTGGGCTTCCAGTCGTGCATACTGGCCATCCTGGGAGCGGCCGCCGCCGAGGATAGCGTTGAAACCAGAACTGCCTCCAGCCAGCAGTGCCGCATACGCCGCTTTACCCTTGTCCTCCGAATCCGCGCTCACTCCGCCGTAGTGCTTCGCCAACTGCCGCCATTCGGCATCTCTAGGCAATCGCCATCCATCGCCCAATGACTGGCACGCTCGCCGCGCCGACTCCCACGTGTACAGCCGGCCGTATCGGCGGCAATTCAGCTCGGCATCTTCGTAGCAATAAGACCGGGCAATATTGACATTCAGATTGTGTGTTGTCCACTCTCTGTCGTCGGCCATCCGCCTGGACAAATCCCCTGCACCGGATGCGTGCCGGTCTTGCGCGGAAAGCAACGTCAAGTAAGTGCTAGCCGGCCCGAACGGGATGACCAAAGCGATGGATAGTGCACCCAGGCGAATCGCCCTGGTCGTGTCTTGAACGTTGGTCATGAACCTCGCGAACTAATTCTAACTGAGCAGCCTGCCTGCGGCCTCATAGAAAACGTGATTCATGCGGCGGCTGGCGCCGGCCCAAACCGGCATGGAATAGCTGCATCATACACAAGCGCCGGAGAGCCGCGAGTTCCGGCGTTTTTTATTTTGGAGTGACTGTTGGCGCCACTCCCGATGTGTCAGCATGATCTGGATAACTGATGAATTCCGTAGTTGTATCGTCGCTCCGATGCCCCATCTGCTCCGGGGGATTGAGCGAAGTCGTGGCAGGTTCGGGACACGCGCTCCGCTGCCCACGGGGGCATAGCTTCGATATCTCGCGCCAGGGCTACGTGAATCTCCAGACCGGCCGCGCCATGCACTCCGGCGATACCGCTGCAATGGTCGCCGCCCGCGCGAATTTCCTGGCCGCCGGCCATTACCATTTCATGGCAGCCGGAATTCGAGACGCAGCCCGGGCTTCGTCAGCGGAGCGGGCCGCAGATCATGGTCCGAGGCTCATCGCCGATGCCGGCGCCGGAACGGGCTATTATCTCGGCGTCGTGCTCGATTCATTCCCGGATTTTCAGGGACTCGCGCTCGATGTGTCGAAACCTGCGCTGCGCCGCGCGGCCCGCAGCCATCCGCGCGCGGCGGCAGTGCTTTGCGACACGTGGCGGCAATTGCCGCTGGTAGACCATGCGGTAAAGCTGCTGCTCAACGTATTCGCGCCACGCAATGCCGCCGAATTCGCGCGTGTGCTCGCTCCGGATGGCGCTCTGATCGTGGTCACCCCCGGCGCCGGTCACCTGGCGGAACTCGTCGGCGCGCTGAAGCTTCTTACCGTGCCGCCCGAAAAAGAACATGCGGTTGCGCGGGTTCTCGATTCCCGCTTTGAGCAGATCGCGAGCCAGGCACTCGAGCAGGCGCTTCACCTGACGCGCGATGAGATCGCAACCGTCGTGGCCATGGGTCCCAGTGCATGGCACGTGGATTCCGCCGAGCTGACCCAACGGATAGCCGTCCTTCCAGATGCCGTG
This sequence comes from Bryobacteraceae bacterium, assembly GCA_035280425.1. Lineage (GTDB taxonomy): Bacteria > Acidobacteriota > Terriglobia > Bryobacterales > Bryobacteraceae > QHXW01. The sequence continues at coordinate 53,865 of DATEFW010000027.1, forward strand.
ACTGTCACCGCCTCGGTCAGAATCGCGAGTTACCGGCCTCGTGCGGCTTAAGACCATCGCCCCTGTGGCCTGGGCGATCTCTGGACTTTGGTGCGGGTTCACGCCGGGAAAGTGCGGAGCTTTCTCCCCAATCAGTTCTTCGGCCTGGCCCGCGCCCGGCTATTTCAGCTCTTTCGCCGGTTTCGCACCAACGCTGCGCAACCACTCCGCCAACGCCTGAGCGCCGCTTCGGTCGGCCGCGTCGAGGGCCGTATGCTCGTCGTATCCGATCCAGTTCAAATTGGCGCCGCGCGCCGCGAGATACTCCGCCGCCGGCTGCTGGCCGCCGTGGCACGCGCACCAGAAGGCATTCGTGATCTCATCTTGTGTTGGCGCCGGATCCCGCGCAAAAAATTCCTCGACCTGGTTCATCAGCCCCAGGGCAGCCGCCTGCCAGAGCGTGGTCCTGGCCCCGCGCTCGATCAGCCGCCGCGCGGCTTTCCATTGCCCGAACGCCACCGCATCCGCCAGCGCCGTGCCGCCGCCGATGACCGACCCGGGAGCTTCAATGTCTGCTCCGCAATCGAGTAAAGCGTCGAGCGCCGCCACGTCATCGCTGCTTGCCGCCCAGTGAAGCGGCGTCTCCGTGTGGCGTCCGATAAACTTTGCATTCACATCCGCGCCGCGCGCCACCAGCACCGCGACCGCACGTGCCGCGTTCGGAAAATGGCCCGGCCAGTCCGTCGCTACGTGGAGCACCGTCCTCTGCCCGTCGACCCGGACATTCGCCAGTTCCGGATTCTCAGACAGCAGCCGCTCGAGCTTCTCGATGTCTCCCGCTCGAATGGCCTGAACCGCGGCTGCCCGGTCTTCCACTTCAGATTTCATGCGCTTCCATTAAAGCACTGTCGCTTTCGCCTGTGGATCGCTCGCAGGGGCGCACCGAAGGGTTATGAACCGATCGGACCCGCCCCTTGCGACTATCATGGTACGCATGCACGACCTCCGCTACGCTCTGCGGACGCTGGCCCGCCGCCCCGGTTTCACATTCCTGGCAGTTATCGCGCTGGCCCTGGGCATCGGCGCGAATACGGCCATCTTCAGCGTGGTGAACGCCACGCTTCTGCTTCCGCTGCCCTATCGCGGCGCCTCGCGCCTGGTCATTATCTGGGACCGCCTCGCCCGGTTGGGCATTGACCAGTTTCCGGTTTCTACGGCGAATTATCTGGATTACAAAACCGCCGCACGCTCGTTCGACGAGATGGCCGCGTTCTGGTATTCCGAGTTCAACCTTTCGACCAGCGACCAGTCCGAGCGCGTGCCGGCGATGCGCGTCACGGCGAACCTGTTTCCCATGCTGGGAATTTCGGCCGCGCACGGACGGTTGTTTCTGCCTGAAGAGAACCAGCCGGGGCGGGATCAGGTTGCGGTTTTGAGCGATTCTCTTTGGCGCCGCCGATTCGGCGCCTCCGCGGACCTCGTCGGCAAGCGCATCACGCTCAATGGGAACGCGCTCACGGTCATCGGCATCCTGCCCGCCGGGTTTTCATTTTCCGCCGGCCATCCCGACGCTCCTGAAATCTGGACCCCCGTCGCGCTCGTCGCCAATCCTGACCGCTCCGGCGGCACGCTCGAACTGATCGCCCGGATGAAACCCCGCGTCTCGCTCGATCAGGCCCGCGCCGATATGATGTCGGTCGCGCACGGCGTCGAGGAGCGCTATCACCCGTATCGCGGGCCGCACGGCGAAGACGCGGGTTATGGGATTAGCGTCACCGGCCTGCGTGACGAGCTTTACGGCAGGCTGCGCCAGGGCTTGCTGGTCCTGTTGGCCGCTGTGGCCTTCGTGCTGCTGATTGCTTGCGCCAACGTGGCCAATCTTCTGCTGGCACGCTCCGCGGAACGCCGCCGCGAAATTGCCGTCCGCCAGGCTCTGGGAGCCGCGCGGCTGCGGCTGATGCGCCAGCTTCTCACGGAAAGCGTGTCGTTATCGCTCGCCGGCGGTGTTGCGGGATTGGCCCTGGCATTCTGGGGAGTCGGGCTGCTGCAAGCTATCCTTCCTGCGAGCCTCCCTCACCTCACGGAAATTCCGCTCGATGCCCGGGTGTTGTCCTTCGCTCTGCTGGTATCTTTGATGACCGGCATTTTGTTCGGCCTGGCGCCTGCTTTTGAAAGCTCGCGCGCCGGTTTGAGCGAGTCTCTCAAGGAGTCCGGCCGCTCCACTTCAGGCGGCGCGCGCGCCAGCCGCATCCGGCAATTACTGGTAATTTCCGAAATCGCGCTTTCCGTGGCGCTCGTCATCGGCGCCGGCCTGCTGATCAAAAGTTTTTCGCGTTTGCTCAGCGTGAATCCAGGGTTCCGCACCGAAAACGTGATCACCGGCCGGATTTCGCTCGCGCCGGACCAATATGGCGATCAGTATCGCGTCGCCCGGTTTTACCGTACGCTTCTAGAACGCATCCGCGCGTTGCCGGGCGTCGAATCCGCCAGCGCCGTGTCCCAACTTCCGCTTTCAGGCGGCCGGGGCGGCGATCCTTTCAGCATTCAGGGCCGCCCTTATGATGCCGCCAGCCGCACGCCTCAAGTCGCGAATCAGCAGGTCATCGCTCAGGACTACTTCCACGCTATTGGGATTCGGCTTTTGGCCGGCCGAACGTTTTCCGAGCGGGAGGCCGAGCCTGTGGCGATCGTCAATCAGACCATGGCGCGCGGCTTCTGGCCGAAAGCCGATCCGATCGGACAGCATATTCTGCTGGGCGCCCCCCGGCCCGGAGCCGCGTGGCTGACGATCGTCGGCGTTGTCGGTGATGTCCGCACTTCGGGCCTCGACGTCGCGCCATTGCCCCAGATGTACGTGCCCCTCGCGCAATCGCCCACACGTTCGATGTCGCTCGTGATACGCACTTCTGACGAGGGCGTAATGTCGGCAGTTCGCCGCGAAGTTTTTTCGCTCGATCCCAGCCAGCCCTTCTACGATGTGAAAACCATCGAGCAGCGTCTGGCGGCGACCGTAGCCCAGCCGCGATTCCAGTCGGTGCTGCTCGGCATTTTCGCCGCCCTGGCGCTCGTTCTGGCAGCCGTCGGAGTCTACGGCGTGGTGGCACAGTCGGTCGCGCACCGGACCCACGAGATCGGCATTCGCATGGCTCTCGGCGCACGGCCGTCATCCGTATTGCGGCTGATTCTGGGGGAGGGAAGCGCGATGGCGGCGGTTGGGATCGCCGTCGGATTCGCGGGAATGCTGGCGCTTGGCCGGATTTTTTCCAGCCTGCTCTATGAAGTTACCCCGTTCGATCCCGGCATCTTTGCCGGCGCCGCCGTGCTCCTGTTCGCGGTGGTGTTCGCGGCCTGCTATATTCCCGCGCGCAGCGCTTCCCGGGTCGACCCGATGATCGCGCTGCGCTGCGAGTAACGGCTTACGCTGCCTGGATCGCCGCGCGCAGCTTCGCCACCATCGCCGGCACTGCCGTGACCGGGTTGTCCTTCGCTTCGTACTCGATGGCAAGATAGCCGCGGTACCCGGTATGGCCGAGAATTTTCAGCACGTGCGCGAAATCCACAGGCTCCGGTTTGTGATCGATATGGACGTGCGTTTTGAAATGCACATTCGTGGCGTAGGGCGCGCACATTTCGATCTGCGCGTAGCCATCGTTGGGGAAATTGCCGATGTCGAGATTGATGCCCGCCCAGGGCGAGTCAGCCTTCTTCACGATCTCGACGGTGCGGTCCGCGTTGGTGGTGATCCCGCCGTCGTCTTCGACCCCCAGCGTGATGCCTTTTTTGGCAGCCTCCTCCGCGCAGTGCTTGAGGGTTTCGACGGCCCAGGCCACCGCCTGATCCTCGCTCGCCCCCTTGGGGACATCACCGCCGAAAACGCGCATGTGCGCCGCCCCGAGCCTCTCCGCCACATCCAGCCATTTTCGAACCGTCTGTACCTCGGCTTCCCGCAATTCCGGCGTTGGCCGTGCCATGCTGGCGCCGATGCCAATGGTATAGATCGCCACTGACGACCGGTAGGCCAGCCGCTTCAGCGCGAACAGCGTCTCGTCGCTCGTGTCCTTCAGCCAGTAGGCGGTCATGTCGATCCCGTCGGCGCCCGCGTCTGCCGCCATGCGGATCAGGTCCGCGTACGTCATCGAGCCTTTCTTGAACTGTTCGCGAAACGAGTAGGCGCAAATCGCCGCCCGGAAACAGCTTTTGTCCGTACGCGCCAGGCTGACGCGAGGCAGCCCCAGGGCCGCGCCTGCTATCAACGTTCGGAAGCAATCTCTTCGGTGCATCTTGCCATCCTTTCGCTGGATTCCATCGAACCACGTTCGCCGCCGCGTTGCAAGAGCACGGTGGGCCCGCAGGCGGCCGGGTACACGTGTGCCCAAGACTTGCCTCTGCCTGGTTATTGGTGGATTAGGCTTCTTTAGGAACCACGCGGACGCTGCTGGCCGCCATTTTGCCCGCGCGGTCCATGCCCAGCTCGTAAATGACGCGCGTCCCAGGCACCAAATCGGTTGCCTGTCCTTCGCTTAAACGCGAGATATGAAAAAATACGTCGCGCCCGCCGTTATCGGGCCGCAGAAATCCAAAGCCCTTGTCTTCAAAATATGTGACCACGGCTCCGCTTTCCGCACCCGAGGCATCTGCCTCACCCTCGGCCGAAGCCCCGGTCGAGGCCGGCCGCCCCGACTTATCGCCCACACCTTGCTTGATTAGCGCCAGATCTTCTTCGCTCCAGCTCGATACCGGCTGGACCTCGGGGATTTTCAATTGCGGGTTTTTCTTGCGTGCGTCTTCAAATAAACGTTTCTGTCGTGCGTTCAAAGGTAATCTTTCCTGGTGGGGACTACGCGCTCACGGGAGCGGCTTTTTTGCGGCGGGAAGCCCGTTTCTCGGGAGGCGGCTGCCGGTCGCTCTTCTTCAACGACGCCACAACCATCGGCGTTACAAACTTCTTCTCGCCATGATCGTCAAACTTGATCACGATTCGTTCCTCGTTGCTGGACATTACGGTTCCCAAGCCGAAAATTGTATGTTCGACCTGGGCGCCTTGACTATATGGATTGGCAGCCATATGGCTACGTTCGGCTCCTTTTAGTTCTCATGCTGGACGGGAAAAAATCGCTAGCTAAGAGGGATAGCGTGACCGTCCTCCTTAGTTTAGCAAAAACGGGCTAAAGAGTCGAGGCGGCGGCCTATAAGAGTAACATTTCTAAGCCGCTATCTCAAAAATGGTAGGCCCTGTACGGATATTCTATGGGCTTCGGAAGACGGCCCAAGCCGAACTCTAGCAGTCCTATAGAGTTTTGTAAAAGGTATTACGATTGCTTGCCCCGGTTTGGGTGAAAAATCAACGTTCAAGGAGTGTAAGTATGCGCTGTCGCCTAATGTTAACGTTCGTGGCGGTCGTGCTGGGAGCGCTGTTGAGCAGCCAGCACGCGTTCGCGCAGATCAGTGGCGATCTCGAAATTAAGGTTACAGATTCATCCGCGGCGGTCATTCCAAACTGCGACATTACGGTGCGGAGCCGGGAGACAGGTACCGCTCGCACCTCGCAGACCGATGCGCTGGGTGTCGCTCGAGTTACGCAACTGGCCGCCGGGGATTATGAGGTAGAAGCCAAATCCGGAGGCTTCAACACATTCAAGACGGTCGCGACAGTAACGAGCGGCGGCGCCACGCTGGTGCCGATCACGCTCGAAGTTGCCACGGCCCAGCAGGAAGTCGTGGTTACCGAGACGGCGACGGCGCTGAACACGGTCAACGCGCAATTGCAGAATGCCGTACAGGCGCAGGATATTACGCAGCTGCCCCTGGTGCTCAATGACGTGATGGCGCTGGCGGGCGACGCGCCCGGTGTTATTCCGGTGGCCCCCAATAATCCCTTCCTGGGTTTGGGCAGCTTCAACTCGAACGGCGGGCGCGGGCGCGGCAACAACATCACCGTCGACAACGCGACGGCCACCGATGTGTCCACCACCGGTGAGGCCGGACTGGGAACGATTCCGATTGACGGCGTCAAAGAGTTCAACATCATCACCAACAACTTCAACGCCGAGTATGGGCGAAATGCCGACGCGCAGGTCCAGATTGTCACCAAGGGCGGCTCCAATGAATTCCATGGCACGGGATTCTGGTACGCCAAGCGGGACACGTGGAATGCCCGCGATTACTTCGACACCACCGGCGAGGCCACTCCGACGAAATACAACGACTGGGGTGGCGTAGTGGGCGGCCCGATCAAGCGGGACAAGGCCTTCTTTTTCGGCACCTATGAGCAGATCAAGCAGCGCGGCGCCGGCGGCACCGTGGTGGCCACGGTTCCGTCGACGGCCCAGGTGAACGGCTCCATCGATCCCACAGCGTCGGCCTTGCTCAGCAGCATGAAAGTTCCGGTAACCGATTCGGGAACGGTCACAGAGTCGGCGCCCAATGCCCTGAATTCTCTCGCGTATTCAGGACGCGTGGATATCAATCTCAGCCAGAACGATTTCTTCTTTGCCCGCCTGGGCACAAACAAACTGGACCAAAAGCGGCCCGACCTGACCTTCATCACTTCGAACCTGCCGACCAACGGCGCTTCGGTCACCAACCGGGACGTCAATGCCACGGTTTCCGAGACGCACGCGTTTTCGGCCCGAACGGTCAATCAGTTCCTGGCGTCCTACGGCCGCAGCTCGCCGAATTTCCCTCCGCTCGAGACATTTGGGGGGCCGGAGATCGACTTTCTGGACGGCACGGACGCATTCGGCACTTGGTCCGGCCTTCCCCAGGGGCGTGTGCAGAATACCTTCCAGTACAGCGATACCGTGACCCACACCGCCGGCAAGCACAACCTGAAGTTCGGGGGGGACGTTAACCGCATCCAGTCCAACGGCATGTTCGACGCCAACGTGAGAGGGACTTTCACGTTCCTTTCTCTGGATGATTTTCTGGCCGGCAATCCGTTTCTATACTCGCAGCGTTTCGGCAACTCGGTGCGCGGGTACCGTGTGTGGAACCATTACTACTTCGCGCAGGACGATTTCAAGATCAGCCGGACGTTTACCTTGAACCTGGGAATCCGGCTCGAGGCCTCAGGCGGTGTTTCCGAAGTCAACGGCATCCTGTCGAACCTGAATTTAAATAAACAGGATGCTCTGGGAGCCGCCGGTACCGGCCCGTTCGGCGCGTTCGAAACCGGTGGAACCTCATTCCACAACAATTACAATTGGGCGCCGCGGCTGGGCTTCGCCTGGAATCCGCATGGCGGTAAGCTGGCGGTCCGGGGCGGCTACGGCATCGCCTACGATTTCATTTATCTCAACCCGATCAGCAACCTGCGGTTCCTGCCGCCGTTCATGTTCCAGTTCAGCCTGCCGACATTCGACGGCAGCGACTCATTTGCCAATCTGATTGCCGGAAGCTCTGATTTCCAGCAGACGGGCCGGGCCACGGTCGGCGGCTTTGGGACGACCATCCACGATTTCGGCAATGTCTCGCCGGTGGATCAAGGCCTGAAAAACCCGCAGGTCCAGCAGTGGAGCCTGACGTTTGAGCGCGAGCTGCCTCTGGGCCTGTTTGGCCGCGCTTCTTATGTCGGCACCAAAAGCAATTTTCTTCAGCGCTCGCACGACCTCAACACCATCGCGCCGGGAGTATTTACACCGCCCGCGACCGCTGATGAGGAGGCACAAATGCGTGCCGATGGTCTCCTCAAGAAAATTAACTCGGGTTTAAACGCCAGCCTGACGCATTCGAGCATTCGCATCGATCCCCGCTTCAACCGCATGCAATACGTCGATTCCTCGGCCAATTCCAGTTACAACTCGCTTCAGCTTTTTGTGGAGCGCCGGTTCCACCACGGCTACTCGTTCAGCGTGGCTTATACTTACGCCAAATCGATTGACGACGTTTCCGATGCTCTCGGTGTGCTGTTCAACGACACCTCGGGTCAGCAGGATCCGTTCAACAATCGCAACAACCGCGCCGTCTCGGCCTTCGACGTGCCGCAGCGGCTGGTGATTGCCCACAACTTCCGGCCCGAGTGGGGCACCGGCATTTCCAACCGATTCTTTAGAACAGTGATAGGCGGCTGGCAATTCGGCGGCATTTTCCAGGCGCAGTCCGGATTTCCCGTCAATATCTACTCAGGTTCGCAGGCTGGTCTTTCGGATGCCTTGCTTTTGGGTGGATCGGCTTCGCAGCGACCCAACGTTGTGGGTCCGATCAGTCTGCACTTTTCACCCGATCCCGGTCTGGGCGGAGACAATCCGAACAAGGTCACCGACTCGGGCCTGGCGCAGCCGCTGGTCGGGCATTTCGGAAATCTTGGGCGAAATTCGTTGCGCCTGAATCCGAATATCAACGCGGACTGGGTCCTGGGAAAGGATTTCAAGATTTTCGAGCGCCTTTCGACTCAGTTCCAGTGCCACTTCTATAACATGTTCAACAACACCACGTTCAGCCCGGGAACCACGGTTTGGAGGCTGAGCGGGCGGTCGACTTTCGGCTATTACAGCACGACCGACAGCAACACCCGCAACATCCAGCTGGTTCTGCGGCTCAACTTCTAAACGCTCCATGGGGCAGGTCAGGCGATTGCGCCGGTCCTGCCCATCTCTTCTGGCCTCCTGAACTAAATTCCATTTTGTTGCAAGCCAGGATTTTCCGTTTGTGCGAACGTCAGTTGTCCCATGCGGCTGGATATGACATCCCTCCGACCTGCGCCGCACCTTCGAAGAAGGCGAGCGCCTGCCATCCCGGCTCTCCTGTTATACGAATATCCGTGGTCCGCGGCGGCGCGAAGAACTAGCCGCGCAGGAGGCGCTATTTCCTAAAGAAACAGCGCTGGCATTCGGCTTTGAAGAAGCCGGAATCTCCGCCGCGCTCTACAGGCGCGTGAGACGTCCGCGCGGCCGCGAAATGGACCTCGCGGTCGCGGCGCACGCCATCGGCAAAGGTTGTGCGCTGTGGACGCTTAACGCCGCCGATTTCCGCGATATCCCCGGCCTGGGGCTCTGGCAGACCCGCTGAAAAATTTAGACGCCGGACCGGTCGCCCTCCGGGCCTGTGTGCTTTGTTACGCCCTGCTCGTTGTACGCTACTTTCCATTTTTGATATAGTTAACTCGTTTCCAAGACCGGAATTTTCGTATTTCAACCAACCTCGAGGTACGCGAAAGGAAGGTGTCGAGTGAGTTCCAAGAAAGATCCTGACGCTCCCGCGAAGCCCCGCAACGGTTTCTCGCGGCGCGGTTTCATTCGCGGCGTGGGCATCGGTTCGGGCGCGCTGGGCAGCGGGCTGCTCCAAACCGCTTCCAATGCAGCGCCGGCCGGCAACGTCGCCGGACCGGGAGCGGTGCCAGTCACTCTCAAGATCAACGGCAAACCTTATAACCTGACGATTGAGCCGCGGGTCACTCTGATCGACGCGCTCCGCAATCATCTGGATCACACGGGCGCCAAGAAAGTTTGCGACCGCGCGACCTGCGGCGCGTGCACCGTCATCATGGACGGCAAAGTGGTCTATAGCTGCACGGTGCTGGCCATCGATGCGCAAGGCAAAGACATCCAGACTATCGAAGGCATCGCGCAGAATGGCAGGCTGCATCCCGTCTCGGCGGCGTTCGTCAATCACGACGCACAGCAGTGCGGCTACTGCACGCCGGGCTTCGTGATGGCGGCCAAGGGATTTTTGGATAAGCATCCGAATCCCACGCTCGAAGACGTCGAGAAGGGGCTGAGCGGCAATCTCTGCCGCTGCGGAACCTACATGGGTATCCGCCCGGCGGTGCTCGAAGCGGCGAAGGAAATGAGAGGAGGACGAAATGCCTGACTATAGCTGGCCTCCTATGGATAAGCGCCGGGTGATCGGCAAGCCCACCAAGCGTGTGGATGGCGGCATGAAAGCCAGCGGACGCGCCAAGTACGCATCCGACTTGAATCAGAAGGATCTGCTTTTCGGGGCGCTGCTGAGTTCGCCCCACGCGCATGCGCGCGTGACGAGCATCGATACGGCCGAGGCTGAAAAACTTCCGGGCGTGACTGCGGTCCGCGTGATTGCGCCCGCAGGCACCGAAGTGATGTGGCAGGGAGCGGAAATTGCGGCGGTCGCGGCGACCACCGAAGAAGTGGCCAAGGACGCGACCCGCAAAATCAAGGTCCAATACGAAGTCCTGCCTCACCTGGTGCGCGAAGACGATCTCTCGAAAGCCGGGGCGCGCGCGAAGTCCGCGGGCGAGCAGGTGAAAGGTGATCCAGATAAAGCCTTCCAGGAAGCCGAGGTGGTTTCCGAAGGCGAGTATGGCATCCCGGTAATCACGCACTGCTGCCTCGAGCCGCACGGGCAGGCGGTCGAGTGGAAGGGCGATCGCGTCAATCTATATCCCTCCACCCAAAACGTATCGGGCATAGGCGGCGACCTTTCGACAAATCTGAAAGTTCCGGCGTCCAGCGTCCATACGAACATGCAGTTTGTGGGCGGCGGTTTCGGGAGCAAGTTTGCCGCCGACCGCTGGGGCGTTGAAAGCGCTCATCTCTCTAAAGCCAGCAACGGGCGTGCCGTGAAGCTGTTCCTCGAGCGCGCTACCGAGCTGATGATCGCCGGGAATCGGCCCTCGGCCTACGCCAAAGTGAAGGTTGGAGCGAAGAAGGATGGGACCATCACCGTGTGGCAGTCCGAATCCTGGGCCACCGGCGGTTATGGCGGTGGAGGCAGCCCGCCCCTGCCGTACGTTTTCGACATTCCCAACCAGCGCAAAACGCACACCGCCGTTTCCATCAACGCGGGCGGGCAGCGCGCCTGGCGCGCTCCGAACAACCAGCAGGGCTGCTACCTGACCTGCACGGCGCTGGAAGACCTGGCTGCCAAGCTGAATATGGACCCGGTCGAAGTCTTCTCGAAAAACGCCGGGCTGTCGGCACGCGGCGACGTCTACCGCGCGCAGTTGCAAAAAGCCGCGGAGCTGATCGACTGGAAAAAGCTCTGGCATCCGCGGGGCGACGCCGGTTCCGGGCACGTCAAGCGCGGCCTGGGCCTGGCGGTGCACACCTGGGGCGGCGGCGGCCACAACAGCCAGTGCCGCACCAACATTCACCCGGATGGCACGGTGGAAGTCGAGCTGTGCAGCCAGGATCTGGGCACCGGCACGCGAACCGTAATTACCATGGTCGCGGCCGAGACCCTGGGGCTGCCGCTTGGCGCGATCACGCTCAAGATCGGCGACAACTCGCTTCCGCCGTCGGGACCTTCCGGCGGATCGACTACGGTCGGCGGCGTTTCCTCGTCGACCCGGAAATCAACCACCAACGCTTTGAACAAGCTGTTCGAAGCTGTGGCGCCGTCGCTCGGGACGTCCGCCGATCAGCTCGAAGCGCTCGACGGGCGCATTCAGGTGAAGGGCAATTCGTCCAAGAGCCTGACGTGGAAAGCGGCCTGCCAGAAGCTGGGGGTCAACAAGATCTCCGAAATGGGAGAGAACAACCAGCGCAACCCGGGCGGGCTCAACTCGAGCGGCGTCGGCGGCGTGCAGATGGCCGACGTTTCGGTCGATACCGAGACCGGCATCGTGAAGATGAACAAGATGGTGGCGGTGCAGGACATGGGACTGGTGATCAACCCCAAGACGGCGGAAAGCCAGATCCACGGCGCCTGCATCATGGGGATCTGCGCGGCCCTGATGGAGGAACGCATCATGGACGAGCAGACGGGCCTCATGCTGAATCCCGACATGGAGTTCAACAAACTGGCCGGGATCGGCGATGTCGGCGAGATCGTGGCGCATCTGGATATTACGCCGGAGCACGATAAGCGCGGAGTGGTCGGCCTGGGTGAGCCGCCGGCGATCTCCGGGATTACGGCCATCGCGAACGCCGTGGCGAATGCCATTGGGGTGCGCGTCGCCAACGTGCCTTTGACTCCCAACCGGGTGCTCGAGGCGCTCGAAAGGAGGAATGCATAGATGCAAGCCTTCGAATACGCAAATCCATCGACCTTACAGGAAGCGCTGGGGCTGCTTTCTTCGAAGCACGGCGAAGCCGATGTTCTGGCGGGCGGGACCGACCTGATCAGCCTCATGAAAGAATATCTCGCCACGCCCAAACGCGTGGTTAATATTAAGGGCATCAAGGAACTCGGCGGGATTCAATCCACCAAGACCGGGCTGCGCATTGGCGCAACGGTGACCATTGACGAGCTTGCCGAATCGGCCGAGGTTCACAGGTCATTTCCCTCTTTGACCGAAGCTGCGCGGGGCGTTACGAGCCCGCAGATGCGCCATATGGGCACCGTCGCCGGCGATCTATGCCAGCGGCCGCGCTGCTGGTATTTCCGGCAGGGTTTCGGGCTGCTTGCCATGAAAGACGGCAAGTCGCTCATTCCGGACGGTGAGAACCGCTACCACGCCATTCTGGGGAACTCGGGGCCGGCATATTTTGTGAGCGCCTCGAGCCTGGGACCGGCGCTGGTGGCGCTCAATGCCAAGATCCGGGTGGCTTCGGGGTCGGGGCATCGCGACGTGGCGGCTTCGAAATTCTTCGTCACGCCGGAGAATGAGAACGCGCGGGAAATCGCGCTGGCGCCGAACGAGATCGTGACCGAAATCCTGGTGCCGCACGAGGGAACGAAAAACGCGACCTACGAAGTCCGGCAAAAGACGGCGCTCGACTGGCCGTTGGCTGCGGCATCGGTGGCGCTCCGGATGAAGGGCAGCACGGTGTCATCGGCGCGGGTTGTGCTGGGCCATGTAGCGCCCACGCCCTGGCTGGCAGAAGCGGCCGGCCAGGCGCTCGCCGGCAAAGCGGTCACGGCGGAATCCGCGGAGGAAGCCGCTAAAGCCGCGGTTGCCGACGCCAAGCCGCTCAGCCAGAACGGCTACAAAGTCCAACTGGCGCGCGTGGCCGTGAAGCGGGCGCTGCTCGAGGCGGTTCGCGCGAGGACATAAGCCTATGCCGCAAGCATCGGGCGAGCGCACCGGGCTGACGGTGATCGGCGAAGACCGCTGCGCCAATCTGCGCTGGAAAGGCATGTATATCGAGGCGGCCTGGGACCCAACGGTCCAGCACTCGAACGACCGTGCCTTCTGGTGCCAGCATACCTACACGTGCCTGGGGCCGGACCAAAAGCTCGTAGACGATTACGAGTGCAATCCGGCCCGCGGGTGCTATCAGGCGCTATAAGATTCACAATTGTTGCGACCGGGCGGCGCCGGGTACCATCCAACGGGTGTATACTTTCGTTGAGGAGGCTTGGGATGAAGAGATTTGTGTGGACAATGGCGGCATTGTCCCTGGCTGCTTGTCCAATTTTTGCCGCAGCAATTCCCTCCGGCACAATTAATGGCAATTACGTAGAGGCCCGCACGGCGGACGTCTACACCGGCCCTTGTTTCGCGAACGCAGAGGTCGGCCAGGTTGGCGAGCTTGCGGTGATGGGCTGGAAAGTGAACAAAGGCTCGTGGAACGGCGTGGCGCTCGATGGCCTGGGAGTCGTGGGCGTCGTGCGCGCTTCGGCGACTCTCGGCGATGTCTACCATTCGGCATATCCGGTGAAATCGGTGCTAATCGTGGACAGCCGCGCCAATGCCGAGCAGCGTCTCGCTCTGATGAGCTTCGCCAAACGCATGGGTGGCGATCTGCTTCAGGACGTGGTACGGGTGGATTATCAGCCGATCGACCTGACCCTGGCGAATGGCAGCGTGCATAGCATGAAGGCTACGCTGACCGCCGGCAGTCTGGCGAAGATCCAGACCCGGGCGATCAACGAAAACGATGCCATCTGCCATAACGAAGAAGTCTGGTACCTGCCGCTGACCAAAGTGCAGCACGCCATGCCGGCATATGCCCTGGCGAACAGCTTCAACGGAAAAGGCCTGGGCGAAACCTGGTCAAGCCCCGACAAGCGCAGCGCGTTTGTAGCGAGCTTCCAGGCGCCATCGGAATAAACAAGCTATCTGACTGCCGTTCCTTCTCGACCCGGCGAGGTCCAAACTCGCCGGGTTTTCATTTGCGCTGCTAATCAGCCGCCTGGCGCCGGCGGCCTCCTCGATTCGATCGCTGATCATCAGGCATGGTGCGCGAGTCCGGGCGCCGCCGCCAACTCAAGCCTCAGCGCGGCCACTCATTGAACCCGCGCCCGCTCAGGATCATTGGCACGCACTTTTCCACCCGCGCTCGTCTGGTTTTTGCCTGCTTCGCAGATGAGATGTGGAAAATGTATGACTTCCTCCGGCCTGGTGTGAGCATGGCGAATGCCGACCTGAGAACCGCGTTGTCATCCAGCCTTCTTTGCAACTCGTCAGGAATTGGGTACTCGGAAGGTTTCTTGCGCTCTATTTTCTTCCCGGACTCCTCCAATTCGATGGCTTCGTAGAGGTAATCCTTCAGGGTCGATCGCAGGGCCGCAATCTCCGAAAGCGAGGTGAATTTAATCCATCGCCCGGCTTGCGTATGCTCGCCAATCCTTTCGAGAACGTGCTTCGGATCTTTGAGCAGGGCGCCCTTGAAAAACGAGAACGCGCACGATTCCTTGAGCGGGATCACGATCGCCACGTTTTTCTTCAGAAAGGTGAAGCACGGTTTGCCCCACTTGCGTTCTTCGATCAGGTCGCATTCGAGCGCGATCCGCCGCAGCTTATCTGTTTCCTTCTGCCACTTCTTCGCATAGGGAACTTTCATCGTTCCAGGCCCTTTACAAGATTGCAATAGAGTACCTTGCTGCAGCAATGCGGCCTGCTTTTGGCCTTCCACGCTTTCCACCGCCCCATTTCCACAGCTCTTACGGCCGGGATTTTCGGCTTGGACCATCCGGTTGGCCCTCGGGGTTGCGGCGTTAAGGGAGCGTTTAATGGGGGCGGGAATTGCGGCGAGCTTACGCTTCCCGCATCCCGTCTTGCAGGAACGTCCTGAGCCGGTGGCTGCGGCTGGGGTGCCGCAGTTTGCGCAGGGCCTTGGCTTCGATCTGACGGATGCGCTCGCGAGTTACGGCGAAATTCTGCCCGACTTCTTCGAGCGTATGCTCGCTGCCGTCCTCCAGGCCAAAGCGCATCTTGATGATTTTTTCTTCGCGGGGGGTGAGGGTCTTGAGCACTTGGGCGGTCTGCTCGCGGAGGTTCAGGTTGATCACCGCTTCGGAAGGTGAAATGCCGGAGCGGTCGACGATGAAATCGCCCAGGTGCGATTCATCCTCTTCACCGATCGGCGTTTCGAGCGAGATCGGCTCCTGCGCGATGCGCAGCACCTTCCGCACCTTTGAAACCGGCATCTCCATGCGCTCGGCCAGTTCCTCGTTGGTTGCCTCGCGGCCCAGTTCCTGGATCAACTGGCGCGACGTGCGGATCAGCTTGTTAATGGTCTCGATCATGTGCACCGGGATGCGAATGGTGCGCGCCTGGTCGGCGATAGCGCGCGTGATTGCCTGACGCACCCACCACGTGGCATAGGTCGAGAATTTATAGCCGCGCCGGTATTCGAATTTGTCGACGGCTTTCATGAGGCCGATGTTGCCCTCTTGAATCAAATCGAGAAATTGCAGCCCGCGGTTGGTGTAGCGCTTGGCGATCGACACCACCAGGCGCAGGTTGGCCTCAATCAGCTCTTTCTTGGCGGCTTCGGCCTGCTGGTCGGCCTTGGTGATGATGAGATAGGTGCGGCGCAGCTCGGTGGCTGACGCGCCGTGAATTTCTTCGAGCTGCTGCATGTGCTGCATGTGGGAACGCTGCTCGCGGCGCAGTTCTTTAAATCCATTGGTTCTGCTGGCGCCGGCTACCAGACCGGGCAGCAGTTCGAGCTTCCTCTGGATGCGTGTCAGTTCGCGCTCGATGGGCTTGACTTCTTCAACCGCGCAGCGGATGCACTCGATCAGGTGCCGCAGCACGATGCTCTGAAATTTAATGCCACGCACCTGGCGGCCGATCTTGACGATGAGGCGTCCGAGTTCCCAGCGGAGCCGCCGGTGCTGCTTGGGCTTCATCCCGCGCGGCACCGCCAACAGCTTCTGCCGGCCCTGCAGGACCTTCTTGTAAACCCGCAGAACTTCGTCGACGGCATTCAGGAATTCGCGCTTTTTTTCTTCGAGAGTTTCATCGGTGACGAGCGGGTCCGATATCTGTACCAGGTCTCGCACCGCTAGCGCGCCACGCTCGACCTCTTCGCCCATGGTGATGATTTTCTGAATGACCAGCGGCGAGCGGGAAAGCGCTTTGATGACTGCGTTCTGCCCGCGTTCGATGCGCTTGGCGATTTCGACCTCGCCCTCGCGCGTGAGCAGGGGAACCGCGCCCATCTCGCGCAAATACATGCGCACGGGGTCATTGGTCTTGTCGCCAACCGGGGTGGGCAGCTCGAGATCGAGCAGTTCTTCGGATTCTTCGAGCTTGGCGTCGAGCTTCGGCTCTTCCAGAATCTCGATGCCGGCGACGTCCAGACCGGCGAGAAGATCGTCGAGTTCAGCGCCGCCGTTCAACTCCGTCGGCAGAACTTCGCTGACCTCGTCGTAGAGGACGTAGCCCTTTTCCTTGCCCATGGTCATGAGCCGCGCGAGACGGTCGTATTTATCCTCGACTGCCACCTTGGAGCCCCCGTGCTCCAAACTGCCCTGAAACCAATCTCTCACATTGTACAACACGCCCCGCCGCAAAAACCGGCAGGAAAAAGGGCGCTAAACCCGCTCCATCCGCGCGAGTTCCTGCGTGAGGCGGATGGCCTCTTGCAAGTTGCCTTCCCGCTCCGCCGCCTTCACCCGGGCTTTCAAAGCGGCTCGATCGCTCTCATGCTGCAACGTTTCCAGGCTCAACAGGCAGGCTTCGCCCTGTTCGAGCGAGAGCATTTCTTCGCCGGTTTCGCTCGAAAGCACCGCCGCAGCCAGCAGCGCGCGGTCGTTGTCTTCGAGGCGCGCATCCAGTTCACTAAAGACAACAGTTTTGCCCGCCTCGTCGAGCGCAAAAATCGCCTCGAAAATTCGCCGCGTCGAGAAGTGCTCAACCGCCGGCATGGTTTTCAGGCGTGGCAGCAGATTCGCCCGCGCCTCCGCATTGACCAGAACAAGATTGAGCAGAATTCCCTCGACGGCACGTACCGGTTCGGCCGCTGCATGGACAGTTTTTTCGCGCCGCTCGGCGGCAGCCTTGCGGAAACTTTCGAGAACCGGTCCGGCATCTACTCCCAGGTAGCCTGCCACGTCATTGACTACCGCCAGCCGCTCGAGTTTGTCGGAAAGCCTCTGGATCGCCGGCAGCAGAAACTGGAACGCGGCCACGCGGCCCTCGGCGGTTTTCATGTCGAACTTGCCGCGCGCCCGGTCCGCCAGCCAATAGAAATAATTTTTCGCGCCATCGAGCTTCGCCCGGTACGCCTCCGCGCCCCGCTGTTTGCAATATTCGTCCGGGTCCAGGCCGCCGTCGAGCTCCAGGACGCGGACGTGCATGCCTTCATCCAGCAGCAGGTTAATCGAGCGCTCCGCGGCATTCGCGCCCGCGGCATCGGGATCGAAATTCACCACGATCCTTCCCGAATGGCGCTTCATGGCCTGCACCTGCTGTGGGGTCAGCGCTGTCCCGCAACTGGCCACCACTTCGTGGACGCCCGACGCATAAACGCCGATCACGTCCATGTAGCCTTCGACCAGCACCACGCGGTCTTTCTGCCGGATGCCGTGCTTGGCGCGGTCGAGATTATAAAGCACGTAGCTCTTGCGATAGATCGGCGTCTCGGGCGAGTTCAAGTATTTGGCCGGCTCGTTGGCGTCGAGCGCGCGCCCGCCGAAGGCGATGATCTTGCCCGACTCGTTGCGAATCGGAAAGATCAGCCGGTGGCGGAAGCGGTCGTAAAACGTGCCATCCTCGCGCTTCAGCACCAGGCCCGAAGCTTCCAATTGTTCCGGCGTGAAATTGTGCCTGGCGAACACGCGCACCAAACCTTGGCCGGAGCGCTCGGCATAGCCCAGACCGAACTCCCGCGCGGTTTCGGGCGTTACGGCGCGGCGCTCGAGATACGCGCGCGTCTCCGCGCCTGCCGGACCCTCGAGATGGGCGCGGAATGTTTCCGCCGCCAGTTCGTGCATCTGGTAAATCGCCGCGCGCAGCTTGGTTTCGGGATCGGCGTATTCGGAGCGCTTCGGCATGGGCATGCCGTGCTTCTCCGCCAGCAGCTTCAGCGCTTCGTAAAAGCTGAGGCGCTCCATTTCCATCACGAACTTCAGTACGTCGCCGCCCACGCCGCAGCCGAAGCATTTATAGAATTGATGTCCCGCGTGCACGGAGAACGAAGGCGTCTTTTCGCTGTGAAACGGGCAAAGGCCCACGTAGCGCGAAGGCCCGGCCTTGCGCAGCCGGACGTACTCCTGGATGACTTGCACGATGTCGACCGAGGATTTGAGCTGCTCTACGAAGTCCATGGCCTTTGTCTGCTTATTATCGCCGAACCGGCGCACCAGAAAAGCGCGGCGAGCGCGATGCCGGAGATCATCGCGCCGCGCCACACGGGCGGCGCGAAGCGCATTTCGATTCGGTGGCGTCCGGCGGGCACGGGCAAACCGCGAAACGCGACGTTAGTGGTGAAAATCGGCTGTTGGCTGCCGTCGATCCACGCGCGCCAGCCCGGGTAATCGGCCTCGCTGGTCACCAGGTAAGCCGCGTGCGGCGCATTAGTCTCAAGCTCGATTGCGCGCGGCTCATAGCGCAGCACACGAACCGGAGGCAGGACGCTCGCGTCTTGGTGGCTCGCGAATGCCGGCGCACCCTCGACAACCGCAACTTCGCGCGGCTGAAACTGCGCCGATCGCAGCAAGGCCAGCGCCTGCGCCATGTCGTGAACGCGCTCGATCCGGTCAACCAGAAAAAATCGCGGCAGCGCGCTCGGGTTTTCATACACGTTGCTGCCGGGAATGTCCTCGACTTTAGCCAGTCCCTCGACCGGCTTGCGCGATAAAAGATACCGCACATTCAGCAGGCCGAGCACCGGCGAATGCGCGTCGGCGACCTGATAATAGCGGCCCCAGCGCGCGCCATTCGCGACGAAGCTCAGCCGGACCTGCATATAACGCTCGAGCGCGAACGGGTCATTGCCGTTGGCATCCGGGATCTCAAAAAGCATCGCGGCCGACGACCAGGTCATCAGATCGTCGACCGTATCGATGCGCCAGGGCGGGTTTGCCTGGTCGACCAGCCGGCGCACGCGTGCGATGCCTTCACGATGGCCTTCGAGCTCGTCGCGCGAGATCCCCGGCGATTCGTTCTCGGACGCCGTATTCATCGGACGGTTCGCGCTGACAGCAATCAGATCGGCGGCCGTCGCAGCGAGCAGCACGCCGGCAAGCACTCCTGTGCCGAATTTCTGCGAGCCTAACCCGGCCAGCACAGCGATACCCAATGTGAACAGTGCCAGCGCGTACTCGGGATAAATCGAGGCGCGGAGTATACGCGGCAGCACAGGAAAAATCGCCCGGCCGACAGGCGTCGCGTCTCCCAGCATCGCCAGCGCCGCGAACAACGTGACGATCAAAAATACCCGGCTCATACGCGACCGGCGCACCGCGCCAAGCACCGCCAGAAACAGTCCAATCATGCCGCAATATGCATACACGAACGTAAAATTCCAGGGCAGGGAATAATGCGCCAGGTCGAAAACCGAATAATGATTCGGCAGGACCAGCGAGACCAGCGCCTCGAGCGGCATTCCGCCTCCCGTGCCCAAGAAATCGCTGCGGTATTTCGCAACGCTTCGACTGGTCAACTCGAGCGTGGGCAAAATCTGGATGGCCGCGAGAAGGGCCGCCCACGCACCCGCTGCGAGAACAGCGGGCACGAGCTTCCAAGATGCCTCGCGAAACCCGATGAGTACGACCGCGAGCAGTACCGACCCGCCGAGCACCACGATCGTCACCGCCGCGAACCCGGCCAGAATCGACATGGCCAGGCTGAGCGCGAGCACGCCCGTCCATAGCAGGCTGAATTCCCGCCGCAAGCGTAAGACCGCCAGCATCGCCAGCGGCAGCCAGGCCGCGCCGTCGATGGCTCCCAAATGCTGTGTCTGTGACGCGAAAAATGCGCCGAGCTGGAATACGGTCGCGCCGGTCACCGCGGCAACGGCCGGAAGTTCGAGCTCGCGCAGCAGCCAATATGTGAACAGGCCGGCCGCCAGAACGTGCGCCACAAGCTGCAGCTCAAGGAAATAGACCAGGTGATCCGGCGCCAGCCAGTTGCTCAAAAAGATCGCGAGAAGCGCCGGCGGATAAAAAAGCTGCGCCTGCAAATTCGCGTACACCGGCATGCCGCAATAAATGTACGGGTCCCACAGCGGCCATTGGCCTTGACGCAGGCATCGCGCCGCAAACGCCGCGATCGGGTAGTGGTAAAAACGCAGATCCCACGGGATCGCATAGCCGGGAATGAAAAGCACGCGTCGGTAAAAGACGAGAATTTCGGCCGCGAGCACCACGTAGGCCCACCACGCGCGACGCGAACGCATCGTCACTAAGTTAGGACAGCCCGCGTTGTATGTCCAATGCGCCGATGGATCTCACATTGGTGCGGCCGATGTTAAAGATGATGGGCTGCCACTCTTGCGCTCCCACACTTCAAAAATGCCAAACTTCCGAGCCGGCTGAAATTGCCGGTTGAGCCAGGACCATGTTTCCGGAAATGCCGCGAAGGCCGGCTGGGTCCCAAAGAAAGCAAACTGCTCCCGGACTACTGTCTGAATGTTATGTGCTTCTAGGGCGCGCAAAATTTTCTGATCCAACGCCGGAATGTCGCCGGCAGTGAAACTGCGCTCCGGCTGACAGTACAGCAACGGCTGAGGCGACGGACGCTGCAAAAGTCCGTAAAGCATCGTGGCATCGCCGGCGACGAAAAAGTTTCCACTTCGCGATTCGAGATACCTTACCAGCTCTTCGAAATCCTCTTTTCGTATGATCACCGGATCATTTTTCTCCGGTATATCGGTAGGCTCAGCCCAATAGACCAGCTTCATACCGGGAACGTTCAGCCGGCTGATGAATCTGGTGTTGTAACTGAACCCCCGCACGATCCCGAAACGCGCAATATTGATTCCCGCGGCCGTTACCCAGCCAATCATTATTAATAAAACCGCCGCAATGGCGCCACCCACGAATCGCCGCGAAGGGATGCGTAAACTAAGGACCGTGTCACTGAGCGGTAAACCAATAGCGTAAGCAAATCGAAGGAGGGACACCAAAACCAAAATGAGAAGAAACAACAGCAAGCCGATAAAAGGCTCCGTGTTTAAAGGTTCGGTCAAAGTCACAGCGACGAGCAGATTCTGGTAGAGCGGCAATGCCAGCAGGAGCAAGCCGGCAACCGTCAACGCACGGAGCCGCTGCAATCCCAGCCGGCGGTTGAGCGCTCCCAGCATCAACAACCCGGGACCTATCAGGATCCCGAGCAGGCTGGGCAGAATCGCGGACCGGGGAGTTTTCAGACAAAAGAATAAATTCTCTGCCAGTCTCAGCGGATGACCTGCAATCCGTGTTTTTCCAATCTCGGCGGCAACTTCGATCGCGTGCCGCCAGAACATCTGCGGGTCCGAGTAATTCTGGAGCCAAAAATAAAACAGATACCCCATACCGGCGGCGCCGGCGGCAAACAAAAATAACCTTCCGATCAGGCGCCTGATGGAGACCAGGCTCTGGATCAAAATCACGCCAATGCAAACGGGGAAAAAGAAAGCCCCGGCATTCTGTTTGCTCAGGCAGGCCAGCACAGCCAAATAACCGGAAAGAATGGTGAAAAGACAGGAACGCAAGGTAGCCAGGTCCCCCGATTCCAGAAGACATTGCAGTGCAAGCACATTGAACAGAAAAGCTACCTGCTCGACCGAGAGCGTGCCGTGCGGCGGTTGAAACCAGATCGCGGTGATCCACCCGGGTATTAAGGTCCAATACGTGGCCCCTTTCCAGAGCAGGTGCGCCATCCTCATGACCGACGCCGCCGCAATCACATTGACGATCGCTGCCGCCAGCACCATCGAAGAGAAATTAACGCTGAAGATGCGAAAGAACGCGGCTTGAATCCAGAAAGTCAGCGGGCCGAAAGCCAAGTAGAAATCCCGGTATGGCGTCTGGCCTTGGAGCACACGCCAGCCTCCATCGAAGACGGTCGACTGGTCCATCAGAAATACGCCGCGGTGGCCGGTGTACCAGGTGATAGCGAATGCAAAGATGAGGATCGCTATTTTGCACGCCAGAAAGACACGTGGAGGGCGGGTCTGCTCTTCGAACGCTACCGGCGGCATCTATGCTTATGAAACAGCCCTTACCACAGCGTTCGGCCGATCTTTTCCTGACTGCGGAGTTGCTTGGATCGAGCGACCAGCGGCGCATTCAAGAATTCATTGAAGGGCGTCATCACTTCGAAGCGCTTGCGAATCTCGCTCAATATCCGAGGCGTCGTCGCCGGCGCCGGATCAAGCATGATGTAGAGCAGCCACTGCCGGTAGCGCAAGAGATCGGCCGCAGCGTGTTCTGCGGGAAAGCCTTTGGGCACGCGCGAAAGCTGTTCGCCTTGCAATTCGCCGGCGAGCGTGCGCAATTTCCGCCCGGCCATGATCTTCCGGAACTGCGCGTGATTTTCGCTCAGATGCAAGCGGATCGCCCGCAGTGTGTCAGGCCCGGGCATGTAAACGCCTGCCGCCACTTCGATTTCTTTTGGCGACACGCTGAAGTAGAGTCCGGCGCCTTCGTGCTTCGCCTGGCCGCGCCGCGGGAAAATCGCCGCGATGTGCGTCTTGTAGGGCGTCTTGTCCTTGCTGAAACGGGTATCTCGATAAATCCGGTAGATGGCCTTGTCGGCCTCCGTGACGTATTCCGGCGCAAAACTCATCATCTCCGCCGTAAGCGCCGCCACCAGTTGCGCCATCGGCGCCTTCACCTGCTCCTCGTAAATGTGCTTGCGCGGCTGGAACCACTCCCGCCGGTTATTGCGTGCGAGAGAGCGCAGAAATTGCATGCCTGGCTCGGGAAATCCGCCGAATCCCGCCTTCGCCATGCGCGGGGCTTGTGCTGCCATAGATTTTTGCCGCCTCCTCTATAATCAAAAGTAATGGTCCACACGGAAGAGACGCTGGCACGTCTCACCGCGATTCCGCAATTAACCGTCCTCACCGGCGCGCCGCTTTCCCGCTACACACGATTCGCCATAGGCGGCCCGGCTGACATCTACGCCGAAACCGCCACGGCAGAGGCATTCATCGCCGCGCTCAACGTCGCGCGCGCGAGCGGCCAGAATTATGTTGTCATCGGTGGAGGGACGAACCTCATTGTATCTGACGACGGCTTCCGCGGCATCGTGCTGCGCTATACAGCCGACGCGATCCGTGCTGCCGGCCACCACGTCACTGCTTATAGCGGTGCGGTTTTGCAGGATCTCGTCGATTTCACCGTCGACCGCGGCCTCAAAGGTCTCGAGACCCTGGCCGGCATCCCGGGTTCGGTAGGCGCGGCGGTCTACGGCAATGCCGGCGCATATGGGCATTCGATTTCCGAGCGCGTCCGCACCGTGCGTTTCTTCGACGGCTCCGACGTGCGCGTGTTTGACAACTCGGCCTGCGAATTTCACTACCGCGAAAGTACTTTCAAAAAACACAAAGACTGGATCATCTTTTCGACCGAGCTGGTGATGGACACGGCCGATGCCGCGGAACTCCGCAAGATCGCCGGCGAGATCGTCAAAGTCCGTAATGAAAAGTTTCCGGTCACCATGAAGTGCGCGGGAAGCATTTTCAAGAACCTGATGCTTGCCGATCTCCCCGAGGCAGTGGCGCGCGCCGTGCCGGAGCGGGTGGTGCGCGAAGGCAAAATCCCGGCGGCGTACTTTCTCGAGGCCGTGAACGCGAAAGGGATGACGCGCGGCGATATTCACGTCGCCAGCTATCACGCCAATCTCCTGTACAACGCCGGCGCGGGCACGGCAGCTGACCTGCGTTGGCTGATTAATGAGCTGAAATCGCGCGTAACCCAAAGATTCGGCATTACTCTCGAGGAAGAAGTGCAGTACGTTGGTTTTCACGACGGCCGGCGGCCATGATCGCGCTGCTCATTGCGGCGCTGGCTGCGGCTGCAGCGCCCGGCCCGGCAGATCTCGCGCAGGCCGTCAAAGCCAATGACGCCGTGCGCGTCCGCGCGCTGCTGAATGCCGGCGTCGATCCCAATTTTCACGATCAACTGGGAGCCACGCCGCTTCATGACGCCGCCTGGAGCGGCTTCAAAGAAATTGCAGAGCTTCTGATTGAATATCGCGCCGACGTCAATGCGCGGCATCTGGAGGCCGGCTCCACGCCGCTGCATTACGCCGTTATCAAAGACCATGCCGATATCGTCGAGCTGCTCCTGGCCAACGGAGCCGATCTCAAAGCCACTTACCGCTCCGGCGCAACGGCGTTGCATCTGGCCGCCGACCGCGGCTATCGCGACATCGTCAAGCTTCTTCTTGACCATGGCGCAGACATCCGCGCCCGCGACGAATCCGGGGCGTCGGCGCTCGATCATGCTGCCGAGAAAGGCTATCGCGATACCGCCGAGTTGCTCATCGCGCGTGGCGCGCCGGCCAACAGGAAGAACCCGCAGACCGGCGCTACGCCGCTTAACCTGGCTGCCTTGCGCGGGCACCTGGATGTCGTCGAGATGCTGGCTGAGCACGGCGCGGCGCTCGAGACCCGGGACAACTCGGGCGCGTCGCCGCTTGAAAACGCCGTTCGTCTGGAACATGGTGACGTCGTCCGGTTTCTGTTGTCCAAAGGCGCCGGTGCGGGATCGAATGTCCTCGAAGAAGCCGTACTCAAGGGCCAGACTGGGATCGTCGGAATACTTCTGGATGGAGGCATCAATCCGAACGCCCGCGGTGCTTCCGGCGGAACGGCGCTCGATTCCGCTGCGCTCAAAGGCAATTTGGAAATCGCAAACCTCTTGATCCAACATGGCGCGGACGTGAATGCGAAAAACTCCTATGGCGCGACTCCGCTGCATGACGCGGCTTTAAGCGGCCAGTGCGATCTGGTGTCGCTGCTGCTCGATCACGGCGCCGATCGCGACGCCCGGGAAACCGATTCCGGCTCGACGGCTCTCTATAACGCCGCATCCATGGGCCGTCTCGACGCCGTCAAGCTCCTGCTGGCGCGCGGAGCCGATCCGACTTTGGCCAACAAGTCCGGGGCTACACCGCTCAGTGCAGCCGTAGCCAACGGTTTTGATCAGGTGGCCCGGACTTTGCGTGCAAACCGCGCGCACTGACAAGTCCAGTCTCTTAGATAACCGGTATCCAGCTATGCCGCCGCCATTTGCCGCGCCGGCCGTTTGTGTGCTTCATCAGTCTGGAAAGTAGCAGGCCCCCTCCGAATGCCAGGCCCAGAATTGCCATCGGCCTTTTTTTAAACTGGCAGCGCCAGTCCGCCACACTCTTCACTTTGTGTTCCAGTTCCCCCAGGTTCGATCCCAGTTCGGCGCGGGCTTGTGCGATATCCTGTGTTATCTGGTTTGGTTCTTGGCCCATTCAAGATTCTCCTTCATCGTGTTGATGGTTCTCTCAGGTCGAAAATGAACCTGCTTGATTCGTGTGATGCCTTTGGTTACCAGAGCAGCCCCGATCGTGCCGGAAAACACGGCTACAATCAACGCAGCCAGCCAGCTTGGGACGGCAATTTCCAGCGCAAACAGCGCTGCCAAAAGCAAAAATCCGGCGCTGTAAGCGGCAACCACCGCCCCGGATCCTAATACCGCCGCGCCTTTACCGGCTTTTACCGCTTCTTCCTGGACCTCGGTCTTGGCTAGGCGGACCTCCGACCGGATGATTCGCTGAACGTTGGTTGCCATGTCATCCAGGATTTCAGAAATTGAGCGATCACCACTCGGTGTCATTTGAGCTCCTTTCAGTCGTTAAGTTTCAGGGCGCGGCCAATCAAGAATCCGGATGCCGCGGCGGCAAGAATCGATGGTCCCGGGTGACGCCCGATGAAGCTTCGGACGCTGCTCGCCATGTCTCGCAGGTTGTTCCGGCAAAGATAATTCGCGGTTGCCTGCGTTGCGTAAGCAGCCCGGCGTACCACCCCGGCGGCTGCTTCGCTGCCCGGGAAATCGTCGGCTTTTTCGTAAAGGGTAGAAGCGGCTTCATGCAGGGTTTCGGCCGCTGCGGCCCGCGTTTCATCGAGCTTGCTCGCTACATTCGACCCAACGTCTTCTACTTCGTCCTTAGCTCGATGGGCCAGTTCATCCGCTTTGTTCTTCGCCCTTGTGCCCTGATCCTGCGTCCGTTCGTATGGGCTCTGATCTCCGTAAATCTTTGACATACCCGTTCGCTCCTTAGCCGTTCCGTATTTTTGGTGGTTCGGTTCGGCCTTGCCTAATGACCGGTGCAGACCGGTTTCCAAAGTGCTGGAGTTTACGCCGGTCTGCGCCGAATCAGATCCAGGCGCCCATCGAGCCCGGGCGCCGGTTGTCCCGCAGGCCGTCGAAGGAAATGCCGGCCAATTTTGCAGCCTCTGAAATTTCCGCCCGGTATCAAACCATGACTCAAAGGCGCCCGTCTGTATCGAATGCTGCAAAAACGCGGGTTATCTCAGCCCAATCAGGCGGCCTGTCTGGGGCCGGCGGTTTGCGGCCGGTCAACTCGAACCGCCCCCCGCTTGGGCCTCACGGATTCGGCATGTCCTTCCGACCAGGCGGCAATCAGTTCGGCTCCGAACAGGAAAATCAGCGACGAGTAATAAATCCACAGGATGATCAGTACGAAAGATCCGGCCGCTCCGTACGTGGTCGCCGCGCCGCTATGGGCGAGGTACTTGCCGATAAGAAACTTTCCGCCGGTGAATAGCAGAGCTGCCAGCACCGAGCCAACCCACACGTTTCTCCAACGGATTTGCGCGTCGGGTAACACTTTGAAGATGGCGGCAAATAGGGCCGTGATAATCCCCAAAGAGACCAGGAACCCTATGGCGACTAACAACGGACCCGAAAAACCGCGTGGCAGATACAAAGACACAAAACTTCCGAATGCTTCTAGTGTCGTGCTGACGGCCAGCGAGATGAAAAGAAGGAAAGCAATCGCCAGGATCATGCCAAAAGACAGCATGCGTTGCAGGAAAAAATTCTTAATGTCGCCGATTTTGGGATCCGGCTTCACGCGCCATATTCGGTTCAGTGCTTTTTGAAGCTGAACAAAGGCACCGGTCGCGCCGAGCAGCAGCGCAATGCTGCCCAGGATCGTGCTCACAATTCCTGTATGCCTGTGCTCGGCTGCGTTCCTGACGATGGCGCCGATCTGAGTCGCCGGGGCGCTGCCGATCAGATCCTGAATCTGGGACTGGATCTGGTGTTGGACCGCCTGTCGTCCGACAATTAGTCCGACGATGCTGACGAGGATTAATATCACCGACGCAATGGAAAATGTTGTGTAGTACGCAAGCGATGCGGCCATGGTGGTGCAGTCATCGTCCATGAAATGACCGATACTGTTCCAGAGAAAGTCATATGCGGCAAGGATGCCCGAGCGCCGCGCAGGTGGTTTCCGTTCCTGCTCTGCCGGCTCCCGTGGATCCGGTTGAGGTGGATCCGGCCGGTCCGCCGGCGGGCGGTATCTGCGATCGGTTGTAAAGCTGCCGGCCGCAAGTCCGAGTGTCAGAACGGTACTGAGAAAACGAGAAAGTCTCCTTTTTTCTGGCATATAGTTCCAGAACCAAAACCCGTCAAATCAATTGGAAGTGGCTACTGCCTGTGGTGCAAATGGGCGGCCAATGTGGCCCGGCTCATTGTGCGGATTCATGCAGGCCATGGGGCGCCAAGCGAAAAAAAGCACTAGCGGCGTTCGTACCCGCCACTTCCGCGAGAGTCCCGGAGCGCCCGCCGCACTATCATTTGCTACCCTTGCGCCCTTCCCACCCTCCCGCCGTGCTGGCCGACGCCGCCGATGTGCTGAGCGACCAGTTGCGGATCCATCTCGAGCGCCTGTGCCATGTGCTCCAGCCTCATTCTGCCGACGTTGACCGCCGTTTTCGCGCCCGCCTGCGACAGCGCCGTTTCGATGCCCGGCAGATCAAGACTCTGTGCAGCATTACACCGGGAGCTGCCGCCCAGGTATTCTCTTCCGACCGCCCGGCGTCTGAGTTTTTCGAGCTGGTGGAGTACAGCGGCCGCCGCCTGGCCAAGCTGAACGTCCCGCCCGCTGGAATTGTCCGGGCTTTACGCGAGTATGATCGTGTGCTCGATCCGGTCCTGGTCCTCTCCTATCCCGATGAGTACAAGAACTTCCGCTGGGCGCGCGAGCAACTGCAATTCGCCGTCATCCTGACGCTGAACAACGCCTATTACCAGGTCCGTGAGGCCGAAACCCAGGCTTTCTACGATCTTTTCCGGGCTGAATTGCAGGCCAAGAACCTGGATGACCTGCTTTCCCGCTTCCTCGAAACCCTGAGCCGGTTTTGCCATGCCGAAGACGGGCGGCTGCACCTCTTTGACGGCTCCCGGGAGGGAGGGCCTCCGCCAAGGCTGATTAAGCGCCTGGCGAAGCCCAGGTTGATCGTGCGGGGCAGTCCCGAAGACCATCTCATCCTCGATCCTGGGTTGCGCGCCGGATATCCGTGGTTTTGGTCGGTGCCGCTGGCTGAGAATGGCCAAGTGGCGGGGATTCTGCAACTTGCATTCGAAACCGAGTACCACTGGCTACCGCGCGAGCTGGAGCTTTTGGACGCGGCTGCCGAGCGCTGTCTGCAAGCCGCAGAAAAAGCGAGACTTATGGAGGACCTGGCGCGCCGCGAGCGGCAGGTCCGCGAATTGGGCGAGCACATGATGCGGATCGAGGAGGAGGAGCGGCGGCGCATCAGCCGTGAACTGCACGACGAGGCGGGCCAAGGGCTGCTTTGCGTCCGGCTGAAGCTGGAATTGCTGGGGAAGACGATTCCAAAGGACTTACGCCACCCGGTCGCGGAGGCCCGCGAGATGACCGAGCAGACGATTTCCGGCATCCGGAGGATCATCTCGGCGCTGAGCCCGGCGGTGCTCGATCAGCTTGGACTGGCGGCCGCGCTGCGCCAGTTGACCACACGATTCCGCGAGATTTACCAGGGGCGTGTCAGCCTTCACATGCAGCCGCGCCTGGGTCCGTTCGGCCGGGAGATCGAGATTGCAACTTACCGGCTGGTGCAGGAGTGTTTCCACAATATTGCGAAACATTCTGAGGCGACAACCGTAAACCTGACTCTCCATTCAACCGATGGATACCTGAGGCTCAGCGTCGAAGATAACGGCGTTGGTTTCGAAGTGAAAGCGGCGCTCGAGAAGCAGAACTCATTCGGTTTGGTGGGTATGCGGGAAAGAGTGGCGCTGCTTGGCGGGAAATTCGAGATAGTGAGCCAGCCCGGCGAAGGGACGCGGATTTCGGTTGAGCTTCCCATCTCCACTCGACACAAGAAAGGACCTGTTGCCCCAGTAAGGCAAAGCGCATAACCAAGTATGGCCAAGATTCGCATTTATTTGACTGACGACCACACGCTGTTTCGGCAGGGAATCAAAACGTTAATCGGCGCCGAACCGGACATGGAGATCGTGGGGGAGGCGTCGAACGCCGTGGACACGATCGCACAGGCTGCGGAGATCAAACCGGACGTCGTGCTGATGGACATCGGCATGCCGGGTTTAAGCAGCTTCGAAGCGACGCGGCAGATCCGCAAAAACCGGCAGGAGACGCGCGTGCTGTTCCTGACGATGTACGACGACGAAGATTACCTGGTCGAGTGCATGGAATCCGGCGCGGCCGGTTATGTCCTGAAGGACAGCCCGGCCAACCAATTGCTGAATGCCATTCGCGAGGTGCACCGCGGAGGCAGCTATCTCAGCCCGCGCATGCTGGCGCAGCTCGTGGACGATTTCCGCTCGCGCGTAAAGTCGACCGACCGGCTGCCGCGCTTCGCCACGCTCACGCAGCGCGAAAAAGAAGTGCTGAAGATGCTGGCCGAGGGCAATTCCGTTAAAGAGATCGCCTGCACGCTCAACCTGAGCGTCAAGACCATCGAAGCGCACAAGTTCAACCTGATGCGGAAGCTGGACATCCACAACAAGGCGCAACTGGTGCAGTACGCGGTGCAGAAAAAGGTGATCAAGATTCCGGTGGCGGTGAATTAGCGCCGGAGCCGCGATCGAGCCGGCTAAGCAACCAGCCTGCGGTTACGCTGCACGGGGTTGCGCGTGACCCTCATTTGAACAGTCTGGCTCGCGAAAATCGAAAAACACGCGCGGATCGGGCTGCCGCGGTTTCGCCTCGCGGCTGTCGAGTGAATGGAAACGAGCAAGTCTCTCCCCGGTGTCATCGCTATCGTATCCAGAACTCATCCCGTTCCCACTTGCCACAACGTCGCTGCAGCACGGTCGTTTTTCCATTCCGATGATCGATGGCAACACTCCCGGAGCCGCATTCACCTTTCAGCGGAATGACTCGCAGAACTTTGAGAGGGTTGGTTTGAATGATGTCGAGTTCGCCGCCGGCATCGCGGGAGAGGTCAAACACATCCCAAGCGGTGACGGAACGCCCAATTGCAAAGACCTCCCCGTCGGGTGAGAACTCGGGAACCAGGGACAAATCTAAACCAGAATCTAAACCAGGAATCTAAACCAGGGACAAATCTAAACCAGGGACAAATCTAAACCAGAAATCTAAACCAGGGACAGACCGCACGTTTTCCGAGAGAATTCCGTGCACCCGTGGACTATCTCATTCTATGGCCAGAATGGCGCGGGTCATTGCCGAAGGTGTGGCGCACCATATCACGCAGCGGGGAAATGCGCGACGCGTGGTTTTCACCTCTGATACCGACCGTCTGGTATACCTCGGTCTGCTCCGCCAGTATTCCACCCTGCACCGTTGCCCGCTGGTTGGGTATTGCCTGATGTCGAATCACGTGCACCTGATCGCCGTGCCCGGCCGGGCGGATTCGCTACCCAGGACCCTGCGTGACACACATGGCCGGTACGCTGCCTACCTCAACGGACGGCAAGGTGCCACAGGGCACGTGTGGCAGGGCCGATACTTTTCCTGTCCGCTGGAAGGGACGCATCTTTGGGCGGCGCTACGCTACGTCGAGCGAAACCCCTTGCGGGCCGGCATGGCGGCGCGGGCGGAAGAGTACGTCTGGTCGAGCGCAGCCGCGCATTGTGGCGCACCGGACGTTCACCGGGTGCTTGATACCGCGCTATGGATGGCGGAGTGGACGGCGGAGTCGTGGAAGCGGTTTTTGAGCGACGAGGCGGACAGCGACATCGAAGCCATGCGGAACCATACGCATACCGGCAGGCCGCTCGGTTCCGAGGCGTTCGTGAAACAGATGGAGCGCACGTTGTGCCGGCCGCTGGTGCCGCAAAAGGGCGGGCGCCCGCGGGGGCAGATTCGCAGGGCGAAGCAGGAGTTGCTCGACTTTGCGGTGGTGGAGTGAAAGCGCCGAGCAAAGGCAAACGGGCGGTCTGTCCCCGGCCGGCGCAAGTTGTCGGCGCGACAGGGGGAAACGGGCGGACTGTCCCCGGTTTTCCGGTTTTTACGGCTCCGGTTTTACGGCTGGGCCCAGCGTTCGACCTCGAAGCTGTTCATCAACTGCTCCAACCCGGTTCTGAAGCCAGGCGTCTGCTGGTTGGCGTTGACCAACTTCAGGATGTCATCGAAGGCCGTGTCGTATAGGGTTGGACTCGCGGTGCCTCGGCCGCCATTGTACACGCGTCCATACAACTTGCCGCCCGTCGTTCCGTCCCGCACACCCTTCCAGCCTCGTAAGTATCCTTCAATGATCTCGGAGGTTTGAGACGGGAGGTTCACCTCGGATTTGGCTTCTTTGCTGATGAATTCGTCGTAGATGGCGAACGCCGCGTTGAAAGTCGGGTTGCGCTGATACCGGATCACGGCCAGCAGAAATCTTGCGTTTTCGGAGAAGAAGAACCGGTGGCACAACGCCACGAAGTGCGGCCCGCACCCGAGATCAATTTCCATAGCCTTAATCATGCCTTTAGTGAGTTTCGCCATGATGCCTCCACGAAGACGAGTGATAAATTTTATATTAGGCAACGTTTAGAATCCAAGAAAATCAGGTAAGAACCTGGATAGAAGGTACGTGCCGCAGGGCGAACAGTTCTGGAGGTAGCCCGCACGGCCATTTCGCGCACGTTGAAAACCTGCGCAGGTCAGTCTGTCGCTTTTTCTTTTCCTATCTGTTCGTTCCCGCAGCTATCTATTCGGATAGACTTTGCGCCCGCTCTATGTTTTCGCCGAACGAGGGTTCGTCGCCATCTCGATTCAACTCAATGAATCTGAGCAGCGGCTCGCGGCGGATTTTCAATTGGTAAGCAGCGTGCTTCGTCGAGTTCATCGAAAGGAGATATGGAAATGAAGACCAAAACCAACTTGAAAGCCGGCATGCGCAAAGCGGGCGGTGATTCCGGCACGGCCGGGAAGTAAGCTGCCGCTTTCCTGCCTTAAGGAAAGGATCGACGCGAATGAGGACCAAGACGAATTTGAAGGCTGGTGAAGTACGGGACTCGCACGACCGGTACGCCAATTAGCCTGCGGCGCCGGGTGAAAGACGAGAACGAACATGCGAGCGGGTGTGCAGAAAGTCCGGGAAGCAGCCTAATAGGAGCAATATCATGAAGACCACAACCAACCTGAAAGCCGGAATGGAAGCAAACAGCGAAAAAATCGGGCGGTGAATTGATCGGTTAATGGCGAATTGAGCCCTGTCGGGCGAATCTTCACGCTCCTTCCACTCTCCCTAACGCGCGCTGATAGAATCTCTACATATGACTCGCCGGAGTTTTGTGGGCGGCATCGCGGCGGCGATGGCGGCGGCCAGTCCACGCGCCATGCGCCTGGGCGGACCGATTTTTTTGAAAAGCGACGATCCGCGGGAACTGGCGCGAGAGCACCGGCGGCTGGGCTATAGCGCGGCGTACTGCCCGCAGGCGAAGGCCGACGATGCGGAGCGCGTGCGCGAGATCGAGAAAGCATTCGCCGCAGAGAACGTCGTCATTGCCGAGGTTGGGGCATGGGTCAACATGCTCGACCCGGATCCGGAAAAGCGCGCGAAGAATCTGCGCTACGTTATGGACCGGCTGGCACTGGCCGAGGCTGTGGGCGCGCGGTGCTGTCCGGATATTGCGGGCTCGTACAACCCCACTGTGTGGTACGGGCCGAATCCAAAAAATCTGTCGAACGAGTTTTTCGAGGCCACGGTCGAAAATTGCCGCAAGGTGATCGACGAGATCAAGCCGAAACGCACCAAGTTCACGATCGAAATGATGGGCTGGAGTATTCCCGATGGTCCGGAATCCTACCTGAAGCTCATCCGGGCGGTGGATCGCACGGGTTTTGCGGTTCACATGGACGTGTGCAACGGCATCAATTCGCCCACGCGTTTTTACAAGAGCGGCGAGTTCATTTCGGAATGCTTTCGCATTCTCGGTCCATGGATCGCCTCCTGCCACGCCAAGGATTTGCAATGGATTCCGGAGATGAACGTTCATTTCCTCGAAGTGGTACCGGGCCGCGGCCAGGTGGATTACCGCACGTATCTGCGGGAATTGTCCAAGCTGCCGGTGGATGCGCCGCTGATGCTCGAGCATTTGAAGACCGCGGAAGAATACGACGAAGGCAGAGGCTACATTCAGAAAATAGCGGGTGAACTGGGCCTAGCCTTCGCTTAAAGGACGCATAAAGACATCATGAACAGACGAACATTTCTTGCGACGGGCGCGGCGCCGTTTCTGGGTGCGGCCGCGGGCACGAAGCTGCAAATCAAGAAAGCCGTGGAGTTCGGCATGCTGCCGAAGAAGTTGAGCATTGCCGACCGGTTTCAGCTCGGGCGGGACACGGGGTTCGAAGAGATCGAGTGCTATACGACGCCGGACGAAAGCCAGGCCGAGGAGATCAAGAAAGCCGCGGAGAAAACCGGACTGCGGATTCATTCGGTCATGAACCAGGCGCACTGGAAATACCCGCTCTCGTCGAGCGACCCGGCGGTTGTGGCGGTAAGCGTCAAAGGTATGCAGACCAGCCTGCGCAACGCGCATTTCTGGGGCGCAGAGACGGTGCTGCTGGTGCCTGCGGTGGTCAATGCCGAAACCACGTACAAGGACGCCTGGGTGCGGTCCCAGCGCGAGATCCGCAAATTGATTCCCATGGCCGAGGAGCTCAAGGTCATCATCGGGATCGAAGAGGTATGGAACAAGTTTCTGCTCAGCCCGCTCGAGTTCGCGCATTACGTCGATGAATTTTCCAGCCCGTGGGTGCGGGCGTACTTCGACGTAGGCAACGTGGTGATTTTCGGCTATCCGCAGGATTGGATCCGCACGCTGGGCAAGCGCATTGTGAAGCTGCACATCAAGGATTTCCGGTTCAAGGATCACCGGGTCGCCGAATGGGTGGCTTTGCGCGAGGGCGAGATCGACTGGCCGGAGATCTACAAGGCGCTCGGTGAGATCGGCTACAAAGGTTCGGCGACGGTGGAGCTGGAAGGCGGCGATGAAGCTTATCTTAAAGAAGTGAACCGGCGTTTTGACCTGATCCTTTCCGGAGCATAGGAGATTTCCCGCGATGGCCAAATTTCTCATCGGCGTGTTGACCGGCATTATTCTGACGTTCCTGTTCGTGTTCATCGCCATTTTCGCCATCGCGAGGCTGCGGGAAAAACCGCCGGAGGTTGCCGAGGGCTCGACGCTCGTTCTGGAGCTGGAAGGAGCAATTCCGGAGCGGGCGCCGGTGGAATTCCCGATCCCGTTCCTCCAGCAGCGCACGCCGCCGACTGTCGAAGAAGTCTGGCTGACCCTACGGAAGGCGGCGGTAGACAGCCGGATCAAGGCCATCGTTTTCGAGCCGCACGATCTGGTGGTCGGCTGGGGCAAACTGCAGGAGATCCGAAACGATCTCGAAAATTTCAAAAAATCGGGCAAACCGCTCTATGCGTATCTGAAGACGCCCGGTTCGCGGGAATTCTACCTGGCGACGGCCGCCGACCGGGTTTATATGGCGCCGGAGGACGAACTCGATCTCAAGGGCATGCGCGTCGAGCTGATGTATTTCCGGAAGACGCTGGACAAGCTCGGGGTGCAGGTCGAGATCGAACACGCGGGAAAGTACAAGGACTTCGGCGACATGTTCACCCGGACCTCGATGAGCCCCGAGACCAAAGAGGTACTGGACAGCGTGCTGGACGGGCTTTACGGCAACCTGGTGCAGCGGATCGCCGATGGGCGGAAAAAGAACCCGGCCGACGTACGGGCCATCATCGACGACGGGCCGTTTCTTTCCCCGCAGGCCAAAGCGAGAGGGCTGGTCGACGGGCTGCTCTACGAGGACCAGATGTGGGGCGAGGTCAAGAGCAAGCTGCATGCAGAGGTGAAGAAGCTGGCGTTTCGCGATTATCTGAAAGTCCCGGTGGCCGGCGTGGAGGGCCGGCAGCGTATCGCCCTGGTTACGGGCGAGGGTGGTATAACGCACGGCGAGGACGCCCAGGACTTTTCGGGCGACAGCGGCATAGCGTCGGAGAGTTTCGACCGGCTGTTGCGCCGCGTGGAGGGCGATAACTCGATCAAAGGCGTGGTGGTGCGCATCGACTCGCCGGGCGGGGAAGTCTTTGCCTCCGACGCGATTTGGCGTGAAATGAACCTGCTGGGCAAGAAAAAGCCGCTGGTAATCTCAATGTCGGACGTGGCCGCTTCGGGCGGCTACTACATTGCCATGACCGGGGACCCCGTGATTGCCTATCCGGGGACGATTACGGGCTCGATCGGGGTGGTTTTCGGCAAGGCCAACCTGCACGGCCTCTACGACAAGCTGGGGATTACGAAAGATACGCTGTCGCGGGGGCGTTTCGCCACGGCGGATTCGGACTACCAGCCGCTGAGTCCCGCCGCGAGGGATAAGCTGCGAACGGACATTGACGCAAACTACCGCAGCTTTGTCACGAAAGTGGCGGCGGCGCGGCGCCGCACGTTTGAGCAGATCGAGCCATTGGCCCAGGGGCGGGTGTGGCTGGGCTCACAGGCGAAAGCCAACGGCCTGATCGACGACTTGGGCGGAATCGACCGGGCCATCGAGCTGGTGAAGGAGAAAGCCAGGATTCCCCGGGGCGAGAAAGTAACGTTGGTAACGTACCCGCCAAAGCGCAGCATCATCGAGCTGCTGTTCGGGCAGCCGCCGGATGGCTCCCTCGAATCCCGCTTGCGGGGCATGGTCAAAGGCTGGCAATTGCGGCTCTGGGAGAAGGGCGGGATGATGCGCCTGGCGCCGTATACTATCGAGGTCCATTAACCCTGCGGCGAGTGCGACAGCATCCTAAGCGGCAAATCACTGCGCACGAACAGAATCTTCGCCAAAATTTGCAGAATTTTCTTGCGACTTATTGATCGCTGCGTCATATTGAAAACAGGCGCAGTAATCGATGTAGAGCGCATCACATCCGGCCGGTTTTCGGTAACGCCCGCTTCGCGCTCACCTCGCAGGATGCGCCGGGACGTGGCCGAT
Organism: Bryobacteraceae bacterium; assembly: GCA_035280425.1. Lineage (GTDB taxonomy): Bacteria > Acidobacteriota > Terriglobia > Bryobacterales > Bryobacteraceae > QHXW01. Next base: position 90,307 of record DATEFW010000027.1, read on the forward strand.
GGCGGAGCAGCTCCTCTACTTTACCGAGCTGGTAGGCCTGCCGGTCCTCGATATCCGAGGCCGGCGGATTGGCCGTGTCCGCGACGCCGCGCTGGTTCCCCTGATTCATCCGGCACGCATCGACCGTTTTCTGGTGGGAGGCGGCTGGGCCTGGCTGACTATCAGGTTCGATCAGATTGCGTCCATCTCGCTGGACGGAATCCGGCTGAGTGACGAGCAGCTTCTGCCCTACCATTCCGACGAATACATGCTGCGGATCGGGCGCGATCTGCTCGATCAGCAGATCATCGACGTCAATGGGCGCAAGGTGGTCCGGGTTAACGACGTAACGTTCGAAATCCGCAATCGGAACGGCAATTTTCAGGGCAATGGCCATGCGAACGGCCACGGAAACGGCCACAACGGGCAGGCGGGGGATGGAAACGGCCGCAATTCGCTTTACATTCTCGAGGTGGATGTCGGGATCCGGAGCATTTTCCGGCGTCTTGTGCAGGGCGTGCTGCCGCCTAAAGTCGTGCGGAGGCTCCAGCGGCCCATTCCGCCCAACTCCATTCGGTGGGAGTTTTGCAACATTATCGAAGCCGACCCGCAGCGGCGGCTGCGCCTGAATATTTCGCACCAGAAGCTGGAGAAGATCCATCCGGCGGACCTGGCCGACATTGTCGAAGAGCTGAGTCCGGCCGAGCGGGAGGCTATCTTCGAAAGTATCGATAGCGAAGTAGCGGCCGAGGCGCTGGTGGAAGTCGATCCCAAGATGCAGGCCAGCATCCTGGAGTCTCTGGAGCCGGAGAAAGCCGCGGACATCGTCGAAGAGATGGCGCCCGACCAGGCAGCCGACGCGCTCAACGAGCTGGAAGAATCGGCCTCGGAAGAGATTCTGGAAGAGATGGAAGTGGCGCCGGAATCGGAGGTGCGCGAGCTGCTGGAATTCCGGGAAGACACCGCCGGCGGCATGATGAACACCGAGTACATTGCGCTGCACGACGGATCGTCGGTTGAAGACGCGATGACGGCGCTTAAAGGCAACGAAGACCAGCTCGAGAACACCAACACACTGTTTCTGGTGGACGCCGACGGAAGGCTTTCGGGTGCCGTGCCGCTGGCGCGGCTGTTTATTGCTGCAGGCGCCACGCCGCTCAAACAGCTCGCCACGGAGACGTTGATTTCGGCCGCGGTGGATGAAAAGCAGGACGCGGTCACGGAGCTGTTCGACAAGTACAATCTGCTGTCGCTCCCGGTGGTAGACGAAGAGCGCCGACTGGCTGGCGTGATCACTGCGGACGACATAATTTCGGTGCTGAGGCAGAAGTGATGGAAACCGCCGATGCTGAAATCGCTGCGTTCGCGCATTCTGATCTTTCTGGCGGTCCTCGGCCCCGGCTTCATCACCGCCAACGTCGATAACGACGCCGGCGGCATCTACACCTACTCCCAGGCGGGCGCACGCTGGGGTTATCTCCCGCTCTGGACCTTGATTCCCATCACCATTGCACTGATTCTGGTGCAGGAAATGTGCTCGCGCATGGGCGCAGTGACCGGCAAAGGGCTCTCGGATCTCATCCGCGAGGAGTTCGGGCTGCGCGTGACGTTCGTCGTGATGGCCTTGCTGGTGATGGTCAACCTGACCAACGTCATGGCGAATTTTGCGGGCATTGCCAGCTCGCTCGAAGTTTACGTGCCGCGGTACGTTTCCGTGCCGATCGGCGCCGTGGGCATCTGGTTTCTGATCGTCAAAGGAAATTACAAGAGCGCGGAAAAGATTTTCCTGTTCGCCTGCGTGATTTATATTGCGTACATCATTTCGGGAATTCTGGTAAAGCCGAACTGGACTGAAGCCGCTGTCTACAGTTTTAAACCGGTCTTGATGCTCGATCGCGATTACATCGAGATGCTGATCGGCCTGGTGGGCACCACCATCGCGCCGTGGATGCAGTTCTATTTGCAGGCGGCGGTAGTGGAGAAGGGGATCACGGCCAAAGAATACGTGCAGTCGCGCGTGGAGGTGATTTTCGGCTGCATCGTAACCGACGTTGTGGCGTTCTTCATCATCGTGGCCTGCGCCGGCGCCATCTGGGCCAACGGGCCACGCGACATCGAGAGCGCCGCCGAGGCCGCCAAAGGTCTGCTGCCGTTTGGCCAGTACGCGGCCCTGTTATTCACCGCTGGCCTCTTGAACGCCTCAGTCTTCGCTGCCTGCATTCTTCCGCTTTCGACAGCTTATTCGGTTTGTGAGGGACTGGGTTTTGAATCGGGCGTGGATAAACGGTTCAATGAAGCCCCCATTTTCTACTGGCTTTACACGCTGCTGATCGTGATTGGCGCGGCTGTCGTATTGATTCCGAGCTTTCCGCTGGTGAAAATGATTCTTTTTTCCCAGGTGATTAATGGCGTATTATTACCTATCGTCCTGATATTTATGATTCTGCTTGCCAACAATCACCGCATCATGCAGGAGTGGGTCAATTCGCGAATGTACAACCTGGCGTCGTGGATTACGGTGGTGATCATGATCGGGCTGTCGCTCGCTTATGCCGGCATCAGCATTCGGGGACTTTGACGGGAGCGCCCGATGATGGATGAACAGGAGTTCCGCAAACACGCCGACGAAGCGCTCCATGCGCTCCACCGCGCGCTGACGGCCGCTGCGGACGATTACGGTTTCGACGTGGATTTCAACTCGGGTGCGCTGGGAATCGAGTTTGAAGATCCACCGGCTAAGTTCGTTGTCAGTCCGAATACGCCGGTCCGGCAGATCTGGGTTTCCGCGCTGGCCAAAAGCTATAAGCTGGACTGGGACGTGGTAGAGAATGCGTTCGTGCACACCGAGTCGGGCGATACGCTCAAGGAACTCATCGAGCGCGTCATCAGCAAGCAGTTGAAAGAAGAAGTGAGCTTGTAAGTGTCCGCGGCTCGTCCGGACCAGGATACCGCTGACCTCCGCCGTTTCGGATACGCCCAGGAGCTGTTCCGCTCCATGGGCGGCTTTTCCAACTTCGCGATTTCCTTTTCGATTATTTCCATTCTTACCGGCGCGGTGACGCTCTACGGCTACGGCCTTGAAATGGGCGGGCCGCTCGAGATGACGCTCGGTTGGCCGCTGGCGACAATTTTTACGCTCACGGTTGCGGCCAGCATGGCGGAATTGTGCTCGGCTTATCCGACCGCGGGCGCGATGTATCACTGGGCTGCGGATCTGGGGGGCGCCGGCGCAGGTTGGTTCGTCGCCTGGCTCAACATTTTCGGGCTGATCGCCGCCCAGGCCGGCATTAACTTCAGTTGCGCGCAGTTCATCCTGCCGTTTCTGGGCGTCGCCTCAACGCCGCGCAATCTCCTGTTGATGTTCGCTTTCATTCTGATCACGCAGGGCGTGCTGAATCATTACGGCGTCAAACTTGTCGCGATTCTCAACGACCTGAGCGTTACGGTTCACATTGTGGGCGTCGTCATCCTGGTTGCAGCGTTGCTATTGCTCGCGCCTAAGCAGCCCCTGAGTTTCCTCGCGCAGCCCATCAACAGCAACGGCCGCTCGCTGTACTGGTGGGCCTTCGTGCTCGGTTTGCTGCAAGCGCAGTGGACCTACACCGGTTTCGATGCATCGGCGCACCTGGCGGAAGAGACCGAAGATCCGCGGAGGCGAGCGCCGTGGGGCATCGTGCTATCAGTCGCGGTGTCGGGAGTGGTCGGCTATCTTTTGCTGATTTCGCTCACGCTCGCGATTCACAGCATTCCGGCGGTGCTGGGCGCCAAGGACGCCGAGGGCAATACAATTCCCGCGGTGATCGCCATTCTGGACCACGCGCTTGGCGCCCGCGCCGGCAATGCCATGGCGGCTCTCGCCTCGATGGCGATGTGGTTCTGCGGGCTTTCGTGCATTACGTCGACTTCGCGGGCGCTCTATTCGCTGGCGCGCGATGAAGGCACGCCCTGGTCCAGGCAACTGCGCGCCGTCAATGCCAGGCATGGCACCCCCGCACCGGCGATCTGGACCATCGTCTTGGCTTCGATCGCTGCCATGATGTGGACCAAGGCCGTACCGGTCGTGACCTCGCTCAGCACCGTGGCGCTGTATCTGGCGTATATCATCCCGGTGGCGCTCGGCCTGCGCGCACGCTTTTTGGGATCCGAATGGCCTACATCCGCCGTGTGGACGCTCGGCCGGTACGGCCCGGCATTGAACGTCATCGCGATTGCGTTCGCTGTGTTTATTTCGATCGTGCTCATGATGCCGCCGAACGAGCTGGCCGGGGAGACTTTGGCTGGTCTGCTGATCGCGCTGGCGCTCCTTTACGTGTTGGTCGCGAGGCATAAGTACCGTGGGCCGAAGTGGAGCCATCACGAGGCCGTCGTGGGACAATCGAAGCCATGAGCGTCGCAGAATCGATTTCGATGGCCGAGTCCGTCAAGCAAAACCTGAAGCCGGGAAAATTATTTATCGACGGCCGCCCGGAAGACGCCGCCAGCGGCAAGACCATCGAGGTGCGGAATCCCGCCACGGGCGAGCTGCTCACCACCGTACCCGATGGCGATGGTCCGGATGTCGACCGCGCCGTTGCCGCCGCACGCCGGAGCTTCGAAAAGAAAAGCTGGCGCGGCATGGATCCCTCGCGCAAAGAAAAAATTCTTTGGGATCTGGCCGAAATTCTCGCCAAAAACAAAGAAGAGCTGGCCGTGCTTGAGTCTCTCGAAAACGGCAAGACGGTGCGCGAGGCCGCGGGCGCGGATGTCGGTCCGGCCATCGACGCCTTCCGTTATTACGCCGGATGGGTGCGCAAAATTTTCGGCGAGACGATCCCGGTGGATGGCCCGTTTCTGAATTACACGCTGCGTGAGCCGGCCGGCGTGGTGGGCGCGATCGTGCCGTGGAATTATCCGTTGCAAATCGCGGTTTGGAAATTGGCGCCGGCGCTGGCGTGCGGATGTTCCGTGGTGCTGAAGCCCTCGGAGATGACGCCGCTCACCGCGCTCAAGCTCGCCGAATATTGCATGGAAGCCGGCGTGCCCGAAGGCGTGGTCAACGTGGTCACCGGCTACGGCCATACGGCGGGCGAAGCGCTTAGCCGGCACATGGATGTCGATAAGATCAGCTTTACCGGCAGCATTCGCACGGCACGCGCGCTGCTCAAAGCGTCGGCGGAATCGAATCTGAAGCGGCTGAGCCTGGAGCTTGGCGGCAAATCGCCCAATATCATTTTTCCGGATTGCGACCGCGAAGCCGCCCTCAAATCCGCGTTCTGGGGAATTTTCGCCAACAAGGGCGAGATCTGCAGCGCCGCATCGCGTCTGCTGCTGCACGCCGATATTCACGACAGCTTCCTCGATGAACTCGTCTCGCGCGCCAGGCGGCTGAAAGCGGGCGATCCACTCGATAAATCCACCACGCTCGGCTCGCAGATTTCCGCCACGCAGCTCGAACGAATTTTGAGCTATATCCAGGCCGGGAAAACCGAGGGCGCGAAGCTGATGTGCGGCGGCGAGCGCGATACCGAAGGGGCGAAAGGCAAAGGTTTTTTCGTCAAGCCGACAATTTTTTCCGAAGTCAAACCCGGGATGAAAATCGCGCAGGAGGAAATTTTCGGGCCGGTGCTCGCGGCGCTGCGTTTCCGCGACGCCGATGAAGCCATCGCCATCGCCAACTCGACTATCTATGGACTCGTTTCGGCGGTGTGGACGCGCGACAACCGGCTGGCGCACCGCGTCGCCGGCGAAATCAAAGCGGGGGTCGTCTGGATCAACACCTATAACGGCTTCGACACCGCCACGCCGTTCGGCGGCTACAAGCAGTCCGGCTTCGGACGCGATCTGGGCGCATACGCGCTCGAGCAGTACACCAATGTAAAATCCGTCTGGGTGGCGCTCTGATGGAAGCGGCTGAAGTCCGCGCGTTGCTCGAGAAGCACACCGTGCGGCGCGTGAAACTGGGCGCGTTCGATATCGACGGCGCGCTGCGCGGCAAATACGTCAGCACGGAAAAATTTCTCTCGGCGGCGGGTTCGGGGCTGGGCTTCTGCGATGTCGTCTTCGGCTGGGATATCGGCGACGTGCTCTACGACAACGCCAAATTCACCGGCTGGCATACCGGTTATCCGGACGCGCACTGCCGGATCGCGCTCGATACGTTCCGCATGATTCCCTGGGAGCCGGGCACGGCTTTTTTTCTGATGGATTTCCTGCGCGACGGCCGGCCGCTTCCTATCGCCCCGCGCCAGGTGCTTGACCGCGTGGCGAATCGCGCAGCGGAGCTTGGTTATGCGCCGACATTTTCCGCCGAATACGAATTTTTCTTCTTCCGCGAGACGGCGGAAAGCCTGCGCGCGAAAAATTTTCGCAATTTGACGCCGCTCTCGCCCGGCATGTTCGGCTACAGCGTACTGCGGGCGTCAGCGAACTCGACCCTGGTGCTCGATCTGCTCGACCAGCTCGCGGAGTTCCGCTGTCCCCTCGAAGGTCTGCATACCGAAACCGGCCCGGGCGTTTATGAAGCGGCGATCGCGGTGGATGACATAATTGCTGCCGCTGATAAAGCCGCGCTGTTCAAGACCGCCGTCAAGGAGATCGCCGCCCGCCACGGCCTCATTCCCACATTCATGGCGAAATGGAATGCGGAGCTGCCCGGATCGAGCGGCCATTTGCACCAGAGCCTTTGGGACCGCGAGAAGCACAAAAACCTGTTTCACGCGGATAGCGGCATGTCGCCGCTGATGCAGCATTATCTCGCCGGCCTGGTGGCAAACCTGCCGGAGCTCGCCGCCGTGATTTGTCCGACGGTCAATTCTTATAAACGCACTGTCCCTGGCGCCTGGGCGCCTGTGAACGCGACGTGGGGAATCGATAACCGCACCACCGCTGTGCGTGCCATTCCCGGAAGCGCGAAGTCGACGCGCGTCGAGCTGCGCCTGTCGGGCGCGGACATCAATCCATACCTGGCGATGGCTGCCTCGCTCGCGGCGGGGCTCGACGGCATCGAGCGCAAGCTCGCGCTGCCGCCAGCCACGGTCAACGCCTACGCCGGCACTGACGCCGCGCCCCTGCCGCGCACATTAAGCGCGGCAACAAAGTTATTCCGCGATAGCATAATGGCACGCTGCTGGCTGGGCGATGAATTCGTCGATCACTACACCGCGACGCGCGACTGGGAAGTGCGGCAGTTCGAAAAAGCGGTGACCGATTGGGAGCTGGCGCGGTATTTCGAGTCGATTTAGATCCGGCGCAACCTGGCTCGCGCTGTTATCGCGAGCCCACGCCCACTTTGTTCCCCACCGCGACCTTGATCCGCTCCACGGACTGCATCAAATTCTCGTACGAATTCGCGTAGCTGAAGCGGATGTAGCCTTCGCCGTACTCGCCGAACGCGCCGCCCGATAAACACGAAACGCCGGCTTCGTAAAGCAGGTAATCGGCGAGCTCTTTCGAGCTCATGCCTGTTCCCTTGATATTTGCGAACGCGTAGAACGCGCCGCCGGGCAAAGCGCAGCGGAATCCCGGCACCTGGTTCAAACCTGCGCAAAATGCGTCGCGGCGGCGGCGGAACTCCGCGACCATCGCGTCCACCGGCTGCTGCGGTCCGGTGAGCGCGGCGATCCCGGCGCGCTGGGTGAAGCTGGCGGTGCATGAGTTCGAATTCACCATCAGCGTGTTCACGGCTTCCACCAGCCAGGCAGGCATGACGCCGTAGCCCATGCGCCAGCCGGTCATGGCGTAGGTTTTCGAAAATCCGTCGAGGATGATCGTTTTCTCGAGCATCCCAGGCAGGCTCGAAATCGAAACCGGCGGCTCGCCGTAATAAATCCGGGAGTAGATTTCATCCGAGAGCACCATCAGGTCGCGATCGCGGACCAGATCGGCGATGGCGCGGATATCATCGGGCGGAATCAGGCCGCCCGTCGGGTTCTGCGGCGAATTCAAAATCAGGAGTTTCGTTTTCGAAGAAATGCGCTTGCGCAGCAGATCCAGATCGAAAGAGAAGCCGCGCTCCTCCACCAGCGGGATCGGCACCGGCACGCCGCCCAAAAACCGGATCATCGATTCGTAAATCGGAAAACCCGGGTTGGGATAAATCACCTCGTCGCCCGGCTCCACCAGCGCCAGCATCGGAAAAAAGATAATAGGCTTGCCGCCGGGCGTGACCGAAACATGCTCCGGGCCGACGCGAATGCCGCGCGTCCGGCAGATGTAGGCCGCGATCGCTTCGCGCAGCTCCGGCAACCCTTGCGTCGGGCCGTAGTGCGTGTAGCCTTCATCGAGCGCCTGCTTGGCGGCTTCGACGATGTGCTTGGGCGTCGGGAAATCCGGCTCGCCGATTTCAAGATGAATCACGCTCTTGCCCTGGCGCTCGAGTTCGCGCGCGCGCACCAGCACCTCGAAGGCCGACTCCACCCCGATATGGTTCATCCGCTCCGCTAATTTCATGCGACCTTCCGGAAAAACGGCACCCCGCCGCGAACTTCAACCTGCTCGACGCGATCGTCGATCTGGACCCGCTCGCCGGCGATGCGTCCCGTCACACGCGAGCCGCCCTCCAGCGCCACGATCACCACCTGGTAAGGAACGTCCTTGGCGAACGCCTCGGGCGCCAGGTGCACGACGGTTTCAGTATAGACCGTGCCGGTCATACGTTGCCCAAAATGCTCACCACGCACGAAGCTCCGGAGCCGCCGAGATTCTGCGCGAGCCCGAGCGAATGCCGCTTGAGCTGCATCTCGCCCGCCTCGCAGCGGATCTGCGCGACGATATCGCAAATCTGCGCCACGCCCGTTGCGCCCACCGGATGCCCTTTGGATTTCAGGCCGCCCGACGCGTTGATGGGCCGCTCGCCCGTCCGCGCCGTCTTTCCCGCCGCGGTGTAAGGTCCACCGCAGCCGCGCTCCACAAACCCGAGATCCTCCATCGCGATGATCTCGGCGATGGTGAAGCAATCGTGCAGTTCGGCGAACTGGATGTCCTTCGGCTCAACACCGGCCATTTCGTAAGCTTTCTGGGACGCGCGCCGCACTGCCGGAAACGTCGTGATGTCCGGTTTCTGGTCGAGCGCCACGAAATCCGAGGCTTGCGCCATGCCGAGAATGCGCACGGGCTTCTCCGTAAAATCCCGCGCGCGGTCGGCGGCCATCACCAGCGCGGCCGCGGCGCCGTCGCTGATCAGCGAGCAATCGTAAAGCCCGAGCGGCTCGGCTACCGGGCGGCCGTTCAGCGCCTGCTCCATGGTGATTACTTTTCGCATGTGCGCGTCGGGATTCAGTGCCCCATTTGCGTGATTTTTTACCGCCACCGCCGCCAGGTGCTCGCGGGTGGTGCCGAACTGGTGCATGTGGCGCCGCGCGATCATGGCAAAAAGCGACGGAAACGTCGATCCGGCCTTGATCTCACCCGAGCAATCGCCCGCTGCCGCGAGAATTTCGGTGACGCGCGCGGTCGGCTGCGAAGTCATTTTCTCGACCCCGACGACCAGTACGGCGTCATAAACGCCACTCGCGACGGTCAGGAAAGCCTGAAAAAACGCCGCGCCGCTCGATGCGCAGGCGGCCTCAATTCGCGTGGCGGGAACGTCGCGGATGCCCAAAGCTGTCGAAATATAGGGGGCCAGGTGGTTCTGGTTCACAAACTCAGGGCCGGCAAAATTACCTAAGAAAAACGCATCTACCTGGGATGGGCTAACATGCCCATTTTTCAAGCACTTCTCCCCGGCTTCGACGGCCAAAGAGCGCAAATCGCGGTCAGAAAATGCGCCGAATCGCGTTTTTCCCACCCCGGCGACCGCTACAGGTCTCATATAATTAGCTTAGCGCTGAATTTAGTCTCCACGTTCGGCGACCCCCAGCGTCATGCTGAGTGAGGGAAGCTGAACCGTGTATTGCGAGGTCATGAGCGAAATCGTCCCGCCGCCTCTCGAGCTGGTCGAGAGGCAAAACCGGTTTGTTTCCGATAACTTAAGGCGCATTTTCGTCCAGATCTACCGCATCGTGGGCAATATGGCCGATGCGCAGGATCTAACGCAGGAAGCGTTCATCAAGGCCCTGCAGCGCCAGGAACAGCTCAAAGATGAGCAGAAGGCCGCGCATTGGCTCTCGCGCATTGCCACCAATACCGCGATCGACTTTCTGCGCCGGCACGCGCGCGTGGCTTTCTGCGAAGTGGATGTGCACACCGAGAGCCAGGAAGAATCGCCCGAACAGAGCCTGCTGCGCAGCGAGCACCGCGATTATCTTGAAGACGGCTTACGCCTGCTCACTCCGCGCGAACGGGCGGCGCTGATGATGCGCGACGTGGAGGGCTGCACCGCTGAGGAAGTGGCGAAGCGCCTGGATTGTTCGAAAGCCACGGTTCGATCCCACATTGCCAATGCACGAATCAAACTGCGCCGCTATATGGCGGGGAGGAAGCGATGAGCCGGCATCCCAGCGAGAACCTGCTGGCGCTCTACGCCGGCGGAGAACTGGGCCGCTTCGACGCCTGGCGGGTTGGGCGGCATGTGGCGGGCTGCGCGGAGTGCGAGCGCGACGTAACGGAGTTCTCGGCTCTACGATCCGAAGTTGCATCCGCCACCGACACGCCCGCGGTGAACTGGGGCCGTCTGGCTGTCGAAATGAAGGCCAATATCCGGCTGGGCCTCGAAGCCGGAGCTTGTGTTGAAAAGCCGGAACCGGTGCGGATTGCGTTCAGCCCGCGGGCGCTGGCTGCCTGCGCAAGCCTGTTATTGCTGGTGGCTGCATTTCTACTGGAGCGGCCAACGCCGCGCGCCACGGAGGTGAAAACGCCGGGCACGGCAGTCCTGGAGGCGACGGGCATGGGGATCCAGGTCAAGGAAGGCGAGCAGACCCTGATGCTGCTCAACCATGGCGCGCGCGATATCCACTATTCGGCGACCGGTGACGCCATGCGCGCCCGCTACGTCGATCCGGATACGGGTTACGTCACTATCAACAACGTCTATGTGCAGTAGCAACCGAGCCCGGGCGGTATTTGCGGTGGTAGCAGGGGCGTGCTGGGCGGCTACACTGCAGTCGCTGCCTGCGCAGGAAACTCCGCTCGATCTGCACAGCTCGATCCGGATCAATTTCCCGCCGGATTCGCCGGTGGTTCCGGTCAAGACCAATATCGGCGAATCCCGTGCAACGCCGCGGGGTGGCGCCATGGTCGTGGATCTGCACATGGCGCTCTCCCTACGCAATACGGATGCGCGGCACATCCGTGGGATTACGCTGCTGGTACTGGCGCAGGAGATGACACCGGGGGGCAAGGCTTCCGTGGCAGTGCCGAGCCTGAACGTCGCGCAGGGTGAAACCTTCCCCGTGCGGATCGATTTGCGCCTGCTCCGGCCGCTGCAAATGAACAATGGGCCGCTGGTCGAGGTGAGCGTGGACGGCGTGCTGTTTGAAAACGCCGGTTTTTACGGGCCGAACCGTCTGAACTCACGCCGCTCGATGACCGTATGGGAAATGGAAGCCGAGCGGGACCGTAAGCATTTCAAAGCCGTGCTGGCCGCGGCTGGTCCTGAGGGCCTGCGCCGGGATGTGCTGGATTCGCTCGAGCGGCAGTCCGAACGGCCGCACATTGATGTTCGCGTATTGCACAGCGGCCGGACGACTTCGGCGGCGGCAGCGCCGGATCAGCTCGCGCAATTTGCTTTTCTGAAATTCCCGGATTCGCCCATCGAGCCCGTGGAGGGATGGGCGGAGATTGCTGGCAACGAAGCGCGAGCGCCGCGAATCGAGGTGCGGAACCGGTCGTCCAAGCCGGTGAGCTATGTCGAAATCGGCTGGGTCATAAAGGACCGCCAGGGCAGGGAATTTCTTGCCGGTTCGGTCCCGGCTGCGGATAGCGACGTGCTGTTGCCGCCGGGCAAAACCGGCCGCGTGCTCCAGGACACGACGCTGCGCTTTTCCCGCAATGCCGGCGAGCCGGTAGCCATCGCCGGGATGGCCGGATTCGTCAGCGAAGTGGAGTTCTCCGATGGCACCGTATGGGTGCCGAACCGGTTGTCGCTCGAAAATGTGCGCTTATTGCGCATCCTGGCGCCATCACCGGAAGAGCAGCGGCTGACCGACCTCTACCGCACCAAGGGTCTCAACGCGCTCGTCGACGAATTGCGGAAATTTTAACGCAAAGGGCGCAAGCCCGCAGGTAATCGCCCGATTTCCTTAACGACCTGATTGCCCCACAATCTGTTTTGGGCGCTCCGACACCGCACCGCGCCCGGTGCCGGTGGCACATCCAGCACATCTTGCGGAGCGCCCTAATCTCCGCTCTGCATCCGGCGCGCCAGCTCTTCCACCTGGCTTCGCATCTCACTCGCCGGCAATTTGACTCTTTCGCCGTGACCCGGCAGCACCCATTCAAAAGTGAAGCCCGCAAGCCGCGCCATGGAGCGCGTCTGCTCTTGCCAGGAGTGCCAGCAAACGTCGCGGCCGGCGTTCAGGCAATGAAGCGTGCGGCTCCACCACAGGTGATCGCCGGTGAAAAGAAAACGCTTGCCATAGAGCAGGCAGCAATGGCCGCGCGTGTGGCCGGGTGTAGGAATGGCAAGGAAGCCCGGAGCGACTTCCACCGGCTCGAAACCTTCCAGGACTATCTCGGAGCGCGGCTGAGCGGCCAGCTCCAGACGGTGAATGATACGGCGGCTCGAAAACCGTGCGGCGTATTTTTCGGCCTCGGCTACATCGTCGCGATGGGTCAGGAAAATGTAATCGATGCCGCCCATTTCATCGAAGCGGTCGACCAGATGCGGAAGAAACTTCGGCGAGTCGATCAGCCAGTTGCTGTCAGGCCGCTCGACGAAATAACTGGCGCCGCCGTAGGATTTGGGGGAATGAAATCCGCAGTAGTAGACGTCTTGCTCGACGGGCATCGGAAAATCGGCTTTCACTTCGCGGGCGCGAGCCGGCTGAAGCGTGCCGATGGATCCGGTCGGGCAAGCCAGCAATGCGCGTAACGCCTTGCGCGTAGCTTCCGCGTTTTCCGGCTGGGCGTGGACGAACGAATAGCTGCCGGCATCGGCGAAAACCTCGGGCGCGAGCTGGCGGCAGGCATCGCAATCGATGCAGGTCTCGTCGACGAAGAAATCGCCGGCGACGTTTTCGCTGACGGCGCGGCGGCGGTCGGCCATATTCTATGGTTGCACGGTAGTATCCTAAATAATTCTCATGGAGCTGAAATCGGTTTCGCTGGAAGTCCCCGAAGGCGGCAACATTATCTTCGGACAGACCCACTTCATCAAAAGCGTGGAAGATCTGTACGAAGCCTTGGTCAACACGGTTCCGCAGATGAAATTCGGGATCGCGTTCAACGAGGCGTCCGGGCCCTGCCTCACGCGAGTGGACGGCAATGACGATGCGCTCAAGTCACTGGCGGCACGCAACGCCACCGCAGTCGGAGCAGGGCACATTTTCGTGATTGCGATGCGCGACGGCTATCCGATCAACGTGCTGGGGCGCATCAAAGACGTTCCCGAAGTTTGCTCGATTTTTTGCGCCACGGCAAATCCGGTTCACGCGATCGTTGCTGAAGACGAGCAGGGCCGCGGCGTACTGGGCGTCATCGACGGATTTCGCCCCAAGGGCGTGGAAACGGCCGACGATGCAGCCAGGCGCCACGATTTCCTCCGAAAGATCGGGTACAAGCGCTGAATGATCGCAAGCGAACAGCAACTGGAAGATTTGCTTTCGGAACCTTCGGGGGCCGACGCGCGCGCCATGTCTTATCTCGAGGGCGACCTCGTCATTCTCGGTGTGGCAGGCAAGATGGGGCCGAGTCTCGCAAAACGCGCCCGCCGGGCGTGCGATTGGGCGCGGCTTCCCAAAAGAATCATCGGCGTGGCGCGTTTTTCCGAACCGCAAGTACGCGAGGAGCTCGAGGCAGCGGGCATAGAGACGGTGAGCCTTGACTTGCTTGAACCCGGCGCCATGGCAAAACTTCCGGATGCCCCGAACGTGCTCTACATGGCGGCGCGAAAATTCGGCTCGACGGGGCAGGAGCATCTGACCTGGGCCATGAATACGATGCTTCCGGCGCTAGTCGCGGATCGCTATGCCGGCTCGCGGATCGTGGCGTTTTCGACCGGCAACGTGTATCCGCTGGTTCCGGTAACGAGCGGCGGCGCGAGCGAAACGACACCGGCCGGCCCGATCGGCGAGTACGCGCAGTCGGCGCTGGGCCGCGAGCGGATCTTCGAATTCTTTTCGCACCGCAACGGAACACCGATGATGTTTCTGCGTTTGAATTATGCGATCGATCTGCGTTATGGCGTGCTGCTCGATATCGGCCAGAAAGTTTTCGAACGCCGCCCGGTGGATGTGACTATGGGGCATGTCAACGTGATCTGGCAGGGGGACGCGAATTCAATCGCGCTTCGTGCCTTCGCTCACTGCCAGGCGCCGCCGGCAGTGCTGAACGTCACCGGGCCGGAAATTCTTGCAGTGCGGTGGATTGCGCAGCGCTTCGGCGAACGCTTTGGCGTGGAACCGGCGATCGAGGGCAGGGAAGCCGAGACGGCGCTGATCAACAATGCAGCGCACTGCCATAGGCTTTTCGGCTATCCAGCGGTCACGGTCGAGCAGATGATTGAATGGGTCGCGGATTGGATCGGCATGGGCGGCGCGACCCACGCGAAGCCGACGCACTTTGAAACGCGGGACGGACGCTTTTAATGGCGCAACAGAAATGGCGCGAACAACTGCGGCGCGGCGTGGTGATCCCGGCGCACCCGCTGGCGCTCGATCAGAACCGTAAGCTCGACGAACGGCGGCAACGCGCATTGACGCGCTATTATCTTGCGGCCGGCGCGGGCGGGGTGGCTGTGGGAGTTCACACCACGCAATTCGAGATTCGCGATCCGCACGTCGATCTTTATCGTCCGGTGCTAGAGCTGGCGATCGAAGAACTGCGTGCGACCGATGCGATTCGCGTGGCGGGAATCGTCGGCCCGACCGCACAGGCAACGAACGAGGCGGAATTCGCCGCGCGGTGCGGGTATCATGCGGGCTTGTTAAGCCTGGGAGCGCTGCGAAACGCGAGCGTCGAGGAGTTGGCGGCGCATGCGCGCGCTGTGGCGTCGATCATTCCGCTTTTCGGTTTTTACCTACAGCCGGCGGTAGGCGGGCGTGTGCTGCCATACGAGTTCTGGCGACGTTTTGTGGAAATCGAAAACGTTGTGGCCATCAAGATGGCGCCGTTCAACCGGTACCAGACGCTGGATGTCGTGCGGGCTGTGGCGGAGTCCGGCCGCGACATTGCGCTTTATACGGGCAACGACGATGCCATTGTGACCGACCTGTTGACGCCGTTCCGATTCGGCGGGCGCACGGTGCGGATCGGTGGCGGGTTGCTCGGACACTGGGCCGTGTGGACCAGGCGCGCGGTCGAATTACTCGATCGCGTTCACCGCGAACCGGAGTGGAGCGGCTGGCTGACCCTGGCGGCTGAAATTACCGATTCCAATGCGGCGCTTTTCGATGTGGCCGACGACTTTCGCGGCTCGATTGCGGGCATCCACGAGGTGCTGCGGCGGCAAGGCCTGTTGGCCGGCCGATGGTGTCTGAATCCGGCCGAGGATCTCTCAGCGTGTCAAATGGATGAGATCGATCGCGTTTACGCTGCGTATCCGCATTTGAACGACGACGATTTTGTGCGCGCGCATTTGGATGAATGGCTGACGTGAGCGTCAGGCGTCTCAGAATTTGACATTCCGGATCCGCATATAGAATCCGAAACCCACGAGCGCGAGAAAACCGATTCCCCAGATTTCAAATCCGAATGTGACCCACGAAGCATCCCAAGCGCCGGGCCAAAAAGTTCGGCCTACGATGGATGAAATCGCGCCGGCCAGCCCCAGGCCCAGCCAACCGAGCAGCAAGATCAGAAGCGGCGCCCGCCGCCACAAAGTTTTCAGCCGTCGTGCTGGCTGCTGCGGCTGATGCCCAGTGGCGGGCGCGGCGGTGCGTAAGCCAGTTGGCTGCCGGCCGAGCCGCGCTCTCTCCAGCCTGCGAGTTTCAATACTAACCGGCACTCCCGTAATGACCGCATTCGTGACAGGACCATAACGATCAATCACGACTTGAGCGAGGTCACCAGCCTGCACATAACTTGCGTACCGCCCCTGCTGAAATAACCGGCCGGCGACCGCGAGAACGGCATCCAAATCCAATTCGCCGCCGGCATCCGATCGACTGGTTGCGCCCGTTTCAACCAGCCGCGCTGCAGTCGAAAGCTTCAGTTCCGCATCGCTCCTGGCTTCGGACGTGAGCCGCCGGACAAGAGTCTCGATCTCCCCGCGAATTGGCTGGAAGCGCGGCTCGGTCACGATGGTCTCAGCCTTGTCGGGCGCCGCCCGGACCAGCGCCGTCAAATTTGCGATCGCTGTAGCAGTGTCCCGGTTCGACACGGCTTCGGTCGCGGCGCGCATCAGATCCACAAGCGGCGCCGTGTTTTCCGGAAGGCGGCGCTGCTCGATGGCGCGGATCAATCCGGCAATTTCAGGTGTAACGATTTCCTGGAGAAGCGTGGCGACGGTGTCCTGAGTAGGTATCGCGCGCAGCGGTCCTGCAGTACTGGCGGCCTGCACGGGAGTGTAGCGATCGATGACGACCTGGGCAAGGTCGCGAGCGCGCACGTAACCGGAGTATTGCGCCTGTTCGAAAAAACGATTGGCAACGGTCAGAACCGTTTCGAGATTCAGCCCTTCACTCTGCTGGCGGACCGGCCCTTCGTTTTCGACTAACTGGCCCGCTTCTGCCAGCTTCTGTTCTGCGTCGCCCCTGGCATCCGATGTCAGGTTGCGAAGCAAAACGGCGGTTTCGCTGCGGATGGGCTGGAGCGCGGGATCGTTGACGATTACTTCGGCCTGTTCTGGAGCCGCTCGAATGAGCTCCGATAATTTCGCAATCGCCGTAGCCGCATCTCCCTCGGAAACAGCCGTGGTTGCAGCGTGCAGCAGATCGTCGATTGGCGGAGAATTTTCCGGCGCCCGCCGCTGATCGATGGACTGAATCAGTCTCGTGATCTCGGGGGTCGCGAGTGCCTCGAGCAAAGTGGCTACCGTATCTTCGGAAGGAGCCGCCCCGCTTGGGAGAAGCCCGGACTTATTCACGGTTTCGGCGACTTCCTTCAGCAGGTCTTTAGGATCTATGTTCGGGAATGGAGGGCCGACGCCGCGAAGATCCATTTCAACATCCTACTTCCGCCGCCTGGCTCGCGCCTTCGGCTGGCGCTCGGGCTCCACGAGCGAGAACTGGAGTTTGCGCTCGACCGTATCGACGCGCTCGAGCAGCACACGCACGCGATCGCCGATCGAAAATTCGCGGCGGGATCGCTGGCCGATGATCTTGCGCACGTTCTCGTGGTAGGTATAACGGTCGCCGGGCAGGGAATCGATGGGCACCAGCCCTTCGATGAACAGATCCTCGAGCTCGACGAACAGCCCGAACCGCGTGGTGCTGATGACGAGCGAGTTGAATTCGTCGCCCAGGCGCTCGGACATGAATTTCGTTTTCTTCCATTCGACCAGCTCGCGCTCGGCATCGGCCGCGCGGCGCTCCGTCAGCGACGATTCTTCGGCAATGTCGGCCAGTTCGGCCGCCGAAGAATACGACCAGCCCGCGAGCGAGGCGGCCAGCAGCCGGTGCACCATGAGATCCGGATAACGGCGGATGGGAGAAGTGAAGTGCGTGTAGGTTTGAGCGGCCAGCGCGAAGTGGCCGACATTATCGGTTGCGTATCGCGCCTGTCTGAGAGAACGCAGCATCAAATAACTCAAGATCCGCTCTTCGGGCTTGCCTTCGATCTTGGCCACCAGCCTCTGGTAATTGCGTGACGATATTTTCATCTCACCGGGCAGCACGATCTCGCGCCTGACTTTGTGACCGTCGCGCCTCTTATCCGCGTAACTGAATTTTTTTACCGGAATCGCTCCGGCTCCGAGCGAATAGCCGAAGTGCGCCGCGACTTCTTCAAATTCCATCACCCGTTTCGGATCAGGCTGCTCGTGAATACGATATATGGACGGCAGCCCGCCCGCCTGCAAATGCGCGGCCACGGCCTCGTTCGCGGCCAGCATGAACTCTTCAATCAGCCGGTGTGCAAAGTTGCGGGGCGCACGAGTCACGCCCGTCATTTCCCCCCATTGATCGAACTCGATGAGCGGTTCGGGGAGATCAAAATCGATCGAGCCGCGGCGCACGCGCTTGCGATTTAAAACGAGCGCCAGCTCGCGCATCAGCTCGAAGCGGTCAACCAGGGGACGATAGCGGTCGCGGAGTCCGGCGTCTCCCTCGAGCAGCAGGTGAACGTCGGTGTAAGTCATGCGCTCGGCGCTGCTGATTACGCCGCGCACGAAACGCTGCGCCACCATGTCGCCCTGATGATCGAACTCCATGAGCGCCGAAAAAACCAGCCGGTCGACGTGCGGGTTGAGCGAGCAGATGTTGGTGGAAAGCTCGAAGGGCAGCATAGGCACGGCGCGGTCGGGAAAGTAAACGCTGGTGCCTCGCAACCGCGCCTCCATGTCGATGGGCGTTCCGGGCCGCACGTAATGGCTCACGTCGGCAATGTGCACCTGGAGCGCGAAATTTCCGTTGGGCAGTCGGTCGACCCAAACTGCATCGTCGAAGTCGCGGGCGGTTTCGCCGTCGATCGTGACAATATCGAGCGCGCGGAAATCCTCGCGGCCTTCGAGTTCCCAACCGGCGATTACGCCCGGAACGCTTTCGGCCTGTTCCGCGACTTCAGGGGGAAAACGGTGGGGCAGATGATATTTCCGGATGACAATCTCGACGTCGATGCCGAAATCGTCCGGCGAACCCAGAATCTCGATGACGCGGCCCACGGCGCGCTCACCGTTTTCGGGATATTCGAGCAGTTCGACATTAACGATCATGCCGTCGAGGCTTACAGGATCGCCGACCTCGACCGGCTTGGGCCCAATGCGATCGATCTGCCCGGCAGGCGCGGGAATGGCCAGCTCTTCGGGAATCTCGATCCAATCCTGCAGTCGCTCATCGTGCGGTATGACGAACAAGCCGCGCCGGTGCACGTGAAATTCGCCGACGACCGTGGGGTGCGCGCGCTTCAGAATCTTCACAATCTCGCCGTCGGCGCGGCCGCTTCGCTCGATGCGTGCGATGCGCACCACGGCCCGGTCTCCATGCATGGCGTTATGGGCCGAATCCGCCGGAATGTAGATGTCGCCTGCAATGCCTGCGAGCGGCCGGTCGGGAATCAGGAAGCCGTAGCCGTCGCGGTGCATGGAAAGACGCCCCACCGCGAACTCGCGGCTACCGCTCGTGGCCACGAAATGGCCGGCGCGAATTTCAATGAGCTCGCCACGCGCCGCCAGGCGTGCCAGCAGGGTCTCAAGTTCCTGGCGATTGGCAATGCGCGCGCCCAGTTCGCGGATGAGCTGCTTCAAATTGGCCTTACCGTGTGGAAGCCGCAGGATATGGTCGAGCAGGTCATCCGCGGTCATATAGCCCATAGTACTAGTCCCGGGCAGCCGGCTTTACCGGTATCGCAGGAAAAAGCTTGGCCGGGCCTGGAATTACTGCAACGCTCAGAGTATCCTGGTCGTCAAACAAACGGCGAGGTCGCGCTATGAAAAACGTCGCGCGCTGCAAAATCCTGGCGATTTTCCTGCTGCCAATGGCCGGCGCCGCTTCGGGTCCGGTACGCGTAGCGCGCGTGGGTGACTTCGAAGGCAAAGTTGAAGTCCAGCTTCACGCCGCGGATTTATGGCGTCCCGCGACGCGCAATTTACCTTTGGTTGAGTCCACCTGGATACGCACCGCCCCCCAGGCGCGTGTCGAAATCGAGCTCGACGACGGCAGTGCTTTCCGCCTGGTCGGCGATGCCTTATGCGAATTTTCTGACTACACGCGGCTGTCGACCGGCCAGCGCGTGACCATACTCTCGCTCGATCATGGCTTGGCGTATTTTACCGGCGAACCCTACCGCAACGACGCCGTTGTTCTTGCCGTTCCCGGCGCGCAGGTTACCATCCGTACCGGCGCGCGGGTGCGCCTGGAAGCTCGCGGCGATGCCAGCCAGTTTGCAGTTCTAGAAGGAATGGTGCGTTTTTCATCACCGGTTGCCGAGATGGATCTGCCGGAAGGTCAAACGGCTCGCGTGGAAAGCGCCAGCCGCGCGCGATTCTTTCTGTACCGCGAAATCACACCGCTCGATTCCGACCGCTGGAACGAGCAGCGCGACAAAGTGCTGGCGTCAAGCGGCTCCGGCGGCCACGTCCCAGGGTTGCCATATGGGCTGGTCGATCTGGATGGCGCCGGGTCGTGGATCGAAGCCGGCGACCTCGGTTCAGTCTGGAAGCCCAAGGTGGCCGCCAATTGGGTGCCTTACCGTGACGGCCAATGGCTTTGGTACGACGAACTCGGCTACACTTGGGTCGCGAACGAACCGTGGGGATGGCTGCCGTTTCATTTCGGCCGGTGGGCGCAGCCGAGCGGCATTGGTTGGGTCTGGGTTCCGGGCAAGAGCGCGGCGTTCAAACCCGGCGACGTTTACTGGCTGAAGGAGCCAAATCTTGCCGGCTGGGGGCCTCTCGCTCCGGGCGAAACATGGGATGCTCGCGCGGTGCCGCGTCTTTACCTGCGCAGCAACACCACTCGCGCCCGCTGGACGCCCGACGCTGCCGAATTGATTCCAGCCGAAGTCACTGAGCCCATCAAGAACTCCGAAGCCGTGTTCGTCGTGGCGCCGCCGTCTCCCGCTTTCAATGCGGCGCGTCTCGATGTCACCCGCCCCGTTCTGCGTGCAGGCAGCACACGGATCGTGCCGGTTCTGCCCGGTGTAACCTATCCTCCGGAAGTGGCCGGCATTCCGCCATCTCCGCCTGAACCTCCTGAACCCGAGCCGCCTCCCGCTCCTGCTGCCGCTCCGGATGCGACGGTTCCGCCGCCCGCGGCAGCGCCGCCCGCCTACCCAGTGCCTGAGCCGGTGGATGTTCTTTACCCGGCGCCGGTATATACGGGAATCATCGTGGTGAATCCGCCGGAGAAGCACGATCACGATCGGGAAAAGCCCGGCCAGCCGTCGAACTCCAAGCCGGGCCTGGGCATGCCGCGCGGTGACAACCGGCAGCCCGCTCAGCCGGCGCCCGTGCATCATCCCGAGCCCGCGCCGCCACCTGTGCATCAGCACGAAGCGCCTCCGCCTCCCGCGGTCCATGTCGAGCCATCCGCGCCATCACGTGCTCCTGCATCCGCTTCAGAAGGCGCGAAATCACACGACGACTCCAGCAGCCATTCCAGCGGGAAGCACCAATAGAGTTACTGCGGGCTAGTGATCGCGGTCGGTAACCAGGTCCGTGATCGCGTAGAGCGCGCGCTGGTATGGCGATTCCGGAAACTCGCCCATCACCTGCCGCGCTTTGTCCGTAAACGTCTGCGCGCGGTCGCGCACGCGCTCGATCCCGTTGTACTTTTCAATGAGCGCCATAATTTCACTTAGAGGAACGTGATCGTAGTGCCGGTCCGCGAGCACCCGCTCGACCAGCCGCCGTTCTTCCGGCGTCGCACGCGCCAGCGCATAAACCAGCGGCAGCGTCACTTTTCCCTCGCGCAGATCGCCGCCCACCGGTTTGCCGAGCGTTTTCTCGCGCGCCGTGAAATCGAGCACGTCGTCCACCAGTTGAAATGCCATGCCCAGATTCCAGGCGTATTCCCCGAGTTTCTCCTCGGTCTGCAAATCCGCGCCGGCCACCAGCGCGCCCAGCTTCGCGCAGACAGAAAACAGGCAGGCCGTTTTACGGTCCACCAGCTCCATGCAATCGGCTTCGGTGACGTCAATGCGCCCGATTCGCTCGAGCTGCAGCAGCTCGCCCTCAACCATCATCTGCGTCAGCCCGATCAGCAAATCTAAAATATGAAAATTGCGTTCTCGCAGTGCGATCTGAAACGCCTGCATGTACAGCCAGTCACCCGCCAGCACGCAGGTGTGATTCCCCCACTGCACGTTGGCCGATGGCCGCCCGCGCCGCGTCTCTGCGCCATCGATTACGTCATCGTGCACCAGCGTAGCGGCGTGAATCATCTCGACCACTGCGCCCAGCCGGATGGCGCTCTCCCCAACCTCGCCAATTAATCTTGACGAAAGCAACAGCAGGGACGGACGCAGCCGTTTTCCGCCGGCTTCCTGCAGATACTGTCCGATGGCTGTGATGGCGTCGACCGACGCCACCGACTCCCGGCTGATTTCCTTCTCGACCCGCGCAAGATCGTGCTTGACCAGCTCGAAGACTTCCTTCGCGCTCAGAGCTTGTCCCAGCTTGCCGAATGCCATTGGAATTCAACTAGTTTACTCGCTGGCAGCCGAAGGGCGCAAACAAAGCCGTGTGAGAACGGAGGCGAAACGCGTGCCGTTTATCCCATCCAATCGGGATGCTGCGCCGTGCCGTCAAATTGTGAGCTGGTCTTGAACGGCTCGTATTTCCCGGTCATCGCGGCCTGCTCGGTCTTGGCGAGCAGTTGCGAGACCTGCTCTTTGGTCATGGGCTTGAACGTCCGCACCGCCTCGAAAGCCTGCTCCAGCCGCTCCATCGACTCGCATCCATTAATCACCACCGCCGTCGGCAGCGACATCGCATAGTGCAGGCACTCGATGGGCGTGACCTTCCCGCTCTTCAACACGTTGCCGTCCCCCATGGACTTCATTCCAAGCACGGCAATGCCTTCCTTCACCAGCCTCGGCACCACTTCATGGGTGAAGCTGCGGAAATGTGCATCCATCACATTGAGGGGCATCTGGCATGAGTCGAAACGAAACTTGTGCTGCGTCGCCAAATCCAGCATGCGCAAATGGACAACTGGATCCTTGTGGCCCGTGAATCCGATGTACCGTATCTTGCCGGCCTTTCTGGCATCGAGCACCGCCTCGACCGCCCCTCCGGGAGCAAAGAACCGGTCCGGATCCTCCAACCGGATGTTTTCGTGAAACTGCATCAGATCGATGTGGTCGGTCTGGAGCCGCTTCAGCGATTCGTCGATCTGCTTCGCCGCCGCCTCCTTGGTGCGCCCGTCGAACTTGGTCATGAGAAACGCCTTCTGCCGGTACCCATCTCGCAAGGCTTTTCCCATGCGAACTTCGCTCTCACCGTCGTGATAATCCCAGCAGTTGTCCAGAAAGTTCATGCCGCGGTCGAGCGCGCTGCGAACGACCCGGATGCCTTCTTTTTCATCCTTTGGAATGCCGATGTGATATCCGCCCAGCCCGATCGCCGAAACTTTTTCGCGCTTGGTCCCGAACGGATGGTAGATCATTCCGTTTGCGGCCGCC
Organism: Bryobacteraceae bacterium; assembly: GCA_035280425.1. Lineage (GTDB taxonomy): Bacteria > Acidobacteriota > Terriglobia > Bryobacterales > Bryobacteraceae > QHXW01. Next base: position 113,578 of record DATEFW010000027.1, read on the forward strand.
TGCGCACTGCTGCCGGCAGCCGAAATCATCGCCAGCCCCGCCATAAACCGCCGCCGGTCGAGCGGATCGTTCTTGCTCTGCATGCCTCCCCCTTTCGTCTCCAGCATAAGATGCGAGCTCAATTTTCCAGGACTTGCTGCCTCCGGCTTCTGTTTGAAAACGTACCGATGCTATCCCAAACTGGCCAGCAACTTCATGGCTTCCGAGTGCGCCATCACAACATTCGGATCCCGCTGCAGCGACTCCAGGTAATGCTGCCGGAACACACCATCGGCATTCGGAGGCGCAATTAACGCGCGCGCCTGCCCGATGAGCCGCCTCGCGTCGGTTTCCGTCACCGGCTCTTTTCCGTCCAGCAATTCATCGATCAGCACCACCAGCCCGGATAACTCGTGCAGCCAGGCAAACCACGGATCGTGCAGCACCAGCTCGAGCAACTGCCCCCGCGACGTGATTCGCGCGATGTCATGATCGTACGTCGAAGATTCCGAGTCGAGCAGCGTCTTGTGCAAGTGCAGCAGGCCGTTGCGCAATTCCGTCAGGCGGCGGCGTGCGGAGTCCACCGAGGCGTCATTCTGGGGCATCTCGTACCAGGGTATCGCAGCGGCTTCGCCCGTCGAACGCATTTCGGGGTCCCGCGGCCTCCGCCGAATGGCTAGTCCGCTGCGGCTGCGCGAGCTTTTCCCTCCGTCACTTGCCGTGCGCGAAAATGCCCGCCGATGAGCGCCGCGGGAATCGAGAGAAACATCAGCGCGATCGTGTACCACAGCGGCTGCTCGCCGGGATAGTAATAGCCTTCAAGAATCCCGGCAAGGATGGAAAGGGCCCCCAGGCTGAGCGCGTGTTTCATCTCGGATCTTCCGGCCAGCACCGCCGCCATGTAGCCGCCGATGGCAACGAAAAAGAATCCAGTGCCCAGCCTGAATGCGAAGTAAGCCGGGTCCGGAGGTTCCCCGGGTTGCGGCATCACAGCGGGAGCCAGCGCCGTCAGCACCGTATCTCCGCCGAGTTGCGCCACCAGCATCACGACGTATCCCAGAGCCACCGAAAGCAGGCTTCTGATCATCGCAAATCAACATGATACAACACCGGCTCTCGAGCTTGAATTGTTGGCTGCGATTTGACGCGAAAAATGTGGAACTCGCGGCGCGCGGTGAACGCCTCAGATCGGCTCCCAGTCTTCCGCCGATGCCAGCTTGAACCCGCCGTAGCCTTTGTCCATCCAGCGCCGCGTCGCTTCGGCGAGGATGGCATCGTTATCCGTGGAGAGATGAATATCCGAATCGCGGCAGAGCAGGCATTCAAAGCTCTGATCGCGATCCTGTAGCAGAAGATCCGCCTGGCCGGGCAGGAAAATCCCTTTTTCAATGCTGGACGCAATGAATGTGACCAGGTCCGCCACCCGCATGCTGATATCTTGCCAGAGCTCGCCCGTTTGCAGCTTGCAACCCCAGCCGTATTCCACAACGACGTTGTCCACGCCGTTCGACGCGAGCAGCCTCACAATTTCAGGAATTTCCTCGAGTAACTGCGCGGAAGTCAATGGGCCGGTCACGCACTTCATGGTCGACTCCTTCATGCGAGCCGCCCGCCCCGGTAATCCGGCCCGCGATTTGGGGAAGTATACGCGAATCGTAGGCCCGTGCCAAGGGGCACCAGTTTTCAAACGGAATTCCGAATACGATTCGCCAGCCGGCTATTGCGGCGGCGCAACACAAATTCCGGCGCCGTCGTACGAAGTCGCGCCCATGACCGTAACCGTCAAATTTGTGTTCACGTGCCCAAACAGGTCTACAAAGCCTATATCGCCGACACAGGGTGCGAGGGGTGACGGTGGGCTGGGAACCACGAAATTGATTTGGTACAGCCCAACAAAACCCGGGGTTAAGCCGGCGAACAGCGGCGTCACAGGTGAAAAAGGAGCCAAAGTAGCGGGCACGGGCTGCGCGTTGGGCTGAAAGTTGAAAGTAAGAACAGGCTTTCCACTGGCCGGAACCGGCGGCGAAGGACTCGCCGCGCCAGTTTTAACCGCCGCATCTACTGCGCCGAGGCCCACTGCGTACATCACCAGCTCTTCACCCGGGTGCGCTGGTTTGTACGCATCCACCAGGGTTCCCTCCGCATGCGTAACGATCCCGCCGCCGGGAATTGACTTTCCGAAGTTGCCCAGAACCGTCGAAACTGGTTAAAACGTGAATCTGATTTGGGATTGGGTCCAGCTCTACCGTAGCGGAGTGGCTCATTTGATCGCCGATAGTCAGAAATGCAATCACCGGCGGTGCCGTGCTACTGAGTATGCCGACGTGAATCTCAAACGGTATCTGCAAGGTCACCGCTGTAACGGTATTGCATGGCTGAGGGGCGATTCCCGTGTTGAAGCAGGTGATGACAGGGTTCACAGAGACAATCGGCACGGGAGTATTGCCGAATTCGCTCAACGTTGCCGAAATCCCCCCCAAGCGTCGTCGGCAGCGGCGGCTTTCCCGCCGAAATCGCCTGCGTCGCATTGCCGACGCTCGTCACAAACACCGTGATCACCTGACCCGGCGCTACCGAGATGGGCGCGAACCCATGATACCCGGCTCCGACGACGGTGCCGCCGCCTTGTGCGCAAGCGGCCACGGCGCAAATGCAAAACACAACTAACGTTTTCATGTGTGATCTCCGCGGACGCGGAACGAATAGGAGTCTGAGTGGATAATACGGACGGCTTCGAGCCGTGTCAATGACCTCGAGATTCTAGACACGCATTGCCGGCTCCTGTAACATTGACTTATTGGGGAACGGTATGGCCCCGGCCTTCGACGACCGAATGCACAGGCTGTCCATCGAGAGGCGCTTGGAACGGGAAATCGCCCAGGCCCGCGCGCGAAAGCTCCTCGCTGCACAAGCGTTTCAGGACGTTCTGAATGCCGTACCTTCCGGGATTCCCGTCCCGGATTCTAATTTGCGCATTCGACAGGCACGCGCCGAATATGATCGAGCGCTCGAGGCATGCCGTATCGCCGTAGGCCGTTTCGCCGATTTCGCCGCCAAAGGCATTGTCCCCGCGGATATCGGGAGAGAAGGTCAATAGCGAACCGGGATTTCGCCCCTACTTCGCGTCACGCCAGTTCTCGCCCACGCCGATATCCGCCACCAGCGGCACTGCGAGCTCGTAGACGTGGTCCATCTCGTGCTTCACCATCGCGGCCACCCAGCATCCTGGCGACGCCGCGCAGAACGGCAATTACGTCAGATAGACTGATCTTTGATCGAAAATGACTCGTCGCTCTTTAATGTCCATTCTGACGTGCGGTGCGCTCGGTTCGCCGGCATGCGCACCAAAAGGACAGCCGCAAATCTTCGCCGAACTTAGCAACATCACTAAGAGAGAGGACCTCGCAATGATCGGGGCGTGGCGCAGTATGCGTCCCAACCCGTACCTTGTGCCCGAAGCCTTCACAATTAAGGGCGCCGAAGCTGGCGAGTTGCGATTACCAGATCGCCCGTACTGGCTGTCTGTTGCCCCGGATTGTGCTTCAGTGGCGTGGGTTCCTCTTCAATCAGTTTACTCAGCTGTCCTAACTATGCCTGCGGCGCAACCGATCGTCCGCTTCACGGATCACTCTGGCGGGACCCGAACCGTGAGATTCCCAGGGATTTGCGCAAACCAGGTGGCCGTATCGTCAAAGGCCAAGCATCTTGCGGTCATCAGTGTGTTCGATGCGGCGGCCCAGCGTCGCGTAATTGTATTGAATGCAGCCAGCGGCCAGGTAGAGTACGAAGTCACCGACCTCATTAAGCAGTTTCATCTCTCTGAAGTGCACCGCTTCCAAATCTCGTCAAATGGAGACCGCCTGTGCGTGGCATCCCGCGAAGCATTTGTGGTGATCGATCTCCCCTTTCGCAGAGTGCTTCTGCAAGGTCAAGAACGCTCGCCGTCCTTATGCCCAAGCGGTGACGTGCTGGGTGTCATTGATCAGCGCGGGGAACTGACTTTGATTACGCTGCCTGCCGGGGCTCGAAAGACAGTGAGTAATCAATGGTGGGCTATCGTCGGACTAGGAGGATGGACTCCTGACGGGCGCTTCCTCTTAGCTGGCGTTCGGGACGCCTTAGGCCTCTCAACACATTTGGTATCGATCGACTGCTATACGAAGCAATGGGCTGAGATCATGCCGCTCGACATCGAAGGCGACCATGGTGAAACCTGCGTTTGGGTCAAACGGCACTTTTTGTCAAATCGGCGATCCGTATAGTCGGATCAGCCGAAATAACCGCCAGCGGACCGCAGCTAATTCCCTTACTTCGCGTCCCGCCAGTTATCGCCCACGCCGATGTCCGCCACCAGCGGCACTTCAAGTTCGTAGACATGTTCCATCTCGTGCTTCACCATCGCCGCCAGCTTCTGCGTTTCTTCGGGCGGCGCTTCGAAAACCAGCTCGTCGTGCACCTGCAGCAGCATCGCGCCCTGAAACTTCTCTTCTTCTAAACGCCGGTCGATCCGCACCATCGCGAGCTTGATCAGATCCGCCGCCGTGCCCTGGAGCGGCGAATTCACCGCCGTGCGCTCGGCGAATCCGCGCGCGGTCGGGTTGCGGCTGTTCATGTCCGGAATCGGCCGCTCGCGGCCTAGCAGCGTCTTCGTCACGCCCGTCCGCCGCACTTCCGCGATCGTCGCGTCGATGAATTTCTTCACCCCCGTGTACCGCTCGAAGTAGCTTCTGATGTACAACTCGGCTTCGCCGCGCGAAATTCCCAGTTGCTGCGACAGCCCGAACGGGCTGATGCCGTAGACGATCCCGAAATTTACGGCTTTCGCGCGCCGCCGGTCTTCGGGCGTCACCATCAGCGGCGGAACGCCCATCACTTCCGCCGCGGTGCGCGTGTGAATGTCTTCGCCGTTGCGAAACGCCTCCACCAGCACCGCGTCGCGCGACATGTGCGCCACCAGCCGCAGCTCGATCTGCGAGTAATCCGCCACCACCAGCTTCCACCCTGGCCGCGGGATGAACGCCGCGCGAATTTCGCGGCCCAGTTTTGTGCGAATCGGAATGTTTTGCAGATTGGGATTCGACGAAGAAAGCCGCCCTGTCGCTGCGCCGGCCTGGTTGAAGCTCGTATGCAGCCGGCCGGTCCGTGATTCGATCAGCGCCGGCAGCGCGTCCACATACGTGCCTTTGAGTTTCGTCAGTTGCCGGTATTCGAGCACCTTGCGCACGACTTCGTGCTCGGCCGCCAGGTCTTCCAGAATATCGGCGGCCGTCGAAATCGTTTTTCCTTTCCCGTATTTCACCGGCGCCGGCAGCTTCAGGTCTTCGAACAGCACGCGGCCAAGCTGCTGCGGCGAGCCGATGTTGAACGGCTTTCCCGCAAGCTGGTGAATTTCCGAAGTGAGCCGCGCGATCTCCGTTTCCATGAGCTCCGATAGCCGCTTCAGCTCCTTGGAATCGATCAGGACGCCAGTGTGCTCCATCCGCGCCAGCACGCCCGCCAGCGGCAGCTCGATCGTTTCGTAAAGCTTGCGCAGCCCGCGCGTGTCGATCTCGCGGCTCAAAGGCTCGTAAAGCTCGAGCGCGAAATCCGCATACTGCTCGGGCGCCGCTCCCAGCTTCAAATCCATCCGCCGGTGCGCCATCTCTTCGAGCGTGCAGCCGCCCGGATCGGCATCGAGCAGAAACGCGTAAAGCATGACGTCATGCGCAAAGCCGCGCGCTTCCACGCCCAGCTTTTTGAACGCCAGCAGCGCGGCCTTGACGTCGCAAGCAACTTTAGGCCGCGCCGGATCGGTCAGGAGCGTCCGCAGCCGGTCGATCAGATCGAGCGGCACCGCCCGCGCCTCGCCCGTCTTCCACGCCAGGCCCACGGTATCGAGCGCAAAACTGCCTTCCTGCGATTTCGCGATCGCCACCGCCACCGGTGCGTTCTTTGGAATGCCGGCCAGCCAATGATCGACTGCTTCGGCCGTCCCGAGCGCCTGATAATCCCGCGCGCGTGTGTCCTCGCTGGGGCCGAGCTCTTTCAGGTGGCTGTGAAACTCGAGCGTCTTGTAAAGCTCTTTGAGTGCGGTGACGTCCGGCTCCTGCGCCTTGACCTGCTCAAGCGAAAACTCGATCGGCACCGCCGTCTCGATGGTCGCCAGGCGCTTGCTCAGCAGGATGCGTTCGCGATTGTTCTGCAAGCTCTCGCGGTACATCTTGCGCTCGACTTCCCCAGCGCGGTCGAGCGCCGCCTCGACCGACCCGAACTTGTCGATCAGATCCTTCGCGCCCTTGTCACCTATACCCGGCGCGCCGGGAATGTTGTCGATCGAGTCCCCCTTAAGCGCCAGCAGATCGGCCACCTGCGCCGGCCGGACCCCCATGAACTCGGCAACCTTGGCCGGGTCATAAACAACGTCGTCCTTCGCCGGGTTCAGCATCGAGACCCGGTCCGTAACGAGTTGCAGCATGTCCTTATCGCTCGAAACGATCACGACATCGAACCCACCGGCTTCCGCACGGCGAGCAATCGTGCCGATCACGTCGTCTGCTTCAAAACCGCGGAATTCCAGAATCGGGATATGCTGCGCTTCGAGCAGCTTCCGGATGTAACCGATCTGCTCACCCAGATCCGGCGGCATTTCCGCGCGATTGGCTTTGTATTCCGCGAACTCCTGCTCCCGAAGCGTAGGACCGATGCTCTCGAAAACCGCCGCAATGTACTCGGGTTTGTAGGCTTTGGCCAGCTTCCGCAGCATGTTAGTGAAAATAAAGACCGCTTCAGTGGAGATCCCCGTCGAGGTGCGCATGGGCGGCGCGGCGGTGCGGGCCCGGGCATGGTAGGCACGGAAGATAAACCCGTACGTATCAATCAGAAACAAGCGCGGTCGAGGCACGTGTTTTCCATCATATCCCATGAACTCGATAGAGGTATGTTGGCCACGAAAGCCGTGGCAATCTGTGGCTTTTTTGCATCAGTTCCGCCGGCCGTTTATTGTAAAATCAGTAACTTACAACCCGGCTTTTGGATTGCTATTAACAAAAGTTCATTAGTTTTTTACCCCGGCTTGCGAGGAGCAGAATTTGCGCTTTGAAACCACGATCCAGCGCCCGGTCGAAGCTAAAGGCATTGGCCTGCACAGCGGAGTTCCCGTTTCCATTCGGGTTTTGCCGGCGCCGGTTTCGACCGGCATCGTTTTTCTGAGAACCGATCTCGATAATTTCCCGGTTCCCGCAAGCTGGCGGCATGTGGCGCGCGTCAGTTACGCGACGAGCTTGATGCGCAAAGGCGTGCTGATCTCGACTACCGAGCATCTGCTCAGTGTCTTCTACAGCAGCGGGATCGACAACGCCTATATCGAGATCGACAATCTGGAAGTGCCCATCCTCGACGGCAGCGGCCTGCCGTTTGTCGACCTGATCCGCCAGGCCGGCGTGCGGCAATACCGGAGGAAACGGCGTTACCTGCGCATCCGGCGGCCAATTTCGGTTGAAGACCGCGGCAAGCGCATCACGATTCTTCCGGACGAGGCTTTCCGGCTCACCTGCGAGATTCTATTTCCGCACCCTCTGGTGGGCAAACAGGTACTGGAAATGGAGGTCACCCCGGAGCGATACGCAACCGAAATCGCGCCGGCGCGCACGTTCGGCTTTCTCTATGAGCTCGACCAGATGCGCAATATGGGTCTGATTCGCGGGGCGTCGCTTGAAAACGCCGTCTGCTTCGATCGCGAGCGCGTCATGAATCCCCAGGGTTTGCGCTTCGCCGACGAGTGCTGCCGTCACAAAGCGCTCGATTTGATCGGCGACCTGGCGCTGATCGGCAAGCCGCTGTTAGGACACGTGATCGCGGAGCGCGCCGGGCATGCCATGCACGCCCAACTGGTGGCGCGCATTATGTCCGACCCGACGCTTTACGAAATCATCACCTTTGACCAGTTGGCCTCGCGCGTGGCGCACGCGCTGATGTCGTGATCCCGCGCTTCCTGTTAATTCTGTTCGCCGCTGCGGCGTCGTTTGCCCAAAGCCCGCCGAACTGGGCTCGCTGGCAGTTTCTAATCGGAGATTGGATTGGCGAAGGCTCCGGCCAGCCGGGGCAGGGCACAGGCGGGTTTTCGCTGAAGCCCGATCTCGAGGGGCGCGTTCTGGTACGAACCAACTGGGCCGACTACCCGGCCACAAAAGATCGTCCCGCCTATTCGCACCATGACCTGATGGTCGTCTATCCCGAAGGTCCGGGCGCACGCGCGGTCTATTTCGATAACGAAGGCCACGTTATCCACTACACCGCTGAAATTGGGGACGACCGGGTTACCTTCACCAGCGGCGCGGAACCGAAGTCACCGCGCTTCCGGTTAACCTACACCAAAACGGCAGAAGGCAAAGTCGGCATCCATTTCGAAATCGCGCCGCCGGGGAAACCAGAGGCATTCGCGCCTTACATAGACGCCACCGCGCGGCGCAAGTAGGATGGCGCGCAAGAAGCCCAGGTTCGACGTGCTAAAGGAAGTGCGCAAACTGGCGCGCGAGCGGGTTGGCACGGTGCCAACCTCTAAAGTGATCGTGCCTAAGATAGCGCGCAAGAAAACCAAGCACAAGAAGCGTGCCGATGAGCAGGACGTCGGTTGATCACCGCCAAAGTGAATACGGCAGAAGGTAAGTAAAGCCTGCGAAGACTTCCCAGCGCGTCGACGTCGCGGTCCGCCCCCGATTCACGCCGGCATCGAAGACTAGATTCTTGCGCGCGGCATAGCCGACCGCCCAGAGATTTCCGATCGCGTCGCCTTGTAAGAACGGCTGCGTAAAGTGCCAGATCTCTCCAGACACGCTGAACCGGCTGCCGATGCGATGTGAAATCGATAGCGTTTGCCCCAACTGAAGGCGATGGCGGCCGATTTCGTGTATTTCATTGAACAGCGCGTTCGCGTCGTAGTGGAAGCCCTTGACGTCCGCACTCGCGAGCAGAATGCCCGAATTTCGCGGGCTGCCAAAGTCGAGTTCGGGAACGCCGCCGTCGTAGACCCGACGGAAATAGCTGGCGGAGACTGTAGGCCTTGGTCCTTCTCCGTGAATCAGCATGGCCTGGGTTCCGAGGAACACCTCACCCGTTCCGTTCGCGGCGCGTCCGGCCTCCCGGTGATGCACCAGAGGTTCGACGGAAACAAGGAACTGGACGCGTGGATGAACGGTGAGCTTGATGACTTCGTTCAAACCGGTCCGGGAAGAAAACTCGGGCGAGTGGCGCGCCGTCAGGACGCCGGTCTCAAATTGCAAGTACTTCAACGGAGTTAACGTGGCCGGGGTGGAAACGGTCGGGCGTCCCGGATTGGCTTCAGGCCCGGCGGCAGGCTCCTGGCCGAGCAGAGCGACCGAGAATAAGACAAAGATCGCTGAGCGGCATCGAATCCGGCATGGCACTGCCAGTTATTTTATACGGCGCGTCCGGCACGTTTATCCTCCCGCTGCGGCTCGGAGGCCGGGATCACACGGCCCGGAACAGGCGGCGGCGACGCGCGGCCCACTCGTCCTGCGAGAAAACCTGCGGGCCGACCTGAATCATCCGCGGCAGCATGTTAAAAACCGACGCAGGGCCCCATTCGGCGCCGCGGCGCGTGCGGAAACCGCGCTCATTCAGCTCGGCCGCTACCTCGGAGAGAGACCGGTCATGGACGATCAGCTCCAGCATCAGCAGCAATGCCTCGCGCTCGGCTGGATTCGCTTCGAGATGGAGGCAGTCATCCCCAATCTTCAACCCGTACGGAATCTCTTCAGCCAGCTCGCCGGAGCCGGTCCGCTCGGCCGCCGCTTCGCGCGTCCATTCGACTGCGGCCAGGCGCCAGCCGGCGTCGGCCTTCTTCTTCCAATAGTCTGGCGCGGGGGCGCCGGTCAGCTCTTCGCGGATGCGCTCGGTTTTGGGCATAGCCCCTCCTATAAGGGTTAAAGCATGCCGGCAAACCGCGTGCCAGCGCCATACTACGGCAGATCTTGAAGTTAGAAGCCTCGCGCCAACTCGGTTTGTTCGGCCCTGGGAATTCCTGTCCCGGCGTTGGGATTGAAATAACGAATCTGCCCGGCCCACGTCCATGTCCCATACGACCATGACTATCAAACTTTCCGCTTTGCTTCTCACCGCCGTTTCGCTCGCTTTGGCGCAGGCGCCTCAATCCGCGGCGAGCTTCCGGCATGATTATCTGATCAATTTTTCCGATGTCGAGACCAAAGTGCTGAGCCTGGCGAAGGCCATACCGCAGGAAAAATACTCGTGGAGGCCGGGTTCGGGCGTCCGTTCTGTGAGTGAGGTCTACGTTCATATCGCAAACGGCAACCGGCTGCTTCTCTCCGTGATGAACGGTATGCCGCCGCGGGAGGCGTTCATGAAAACGGTGAAGGCAAACGAAGAGCGCGAGCGGACCGTCACCGAAAAGTCGAAGGTAGTCGCGGATCTGGAGGCGTCTTTCAAAGAAGTGCACGCCGCGCTCGATAGAGCCAGCGAGGAGGACCTGTCGAAGGCCATTAAATTTTTCGGCCAGGACGCCACGCCGCGCGCAGTTTATCTTTCGATCATGAATCATGCCAGCGAACACCTCGGCCAATCGATTGCCTATGCGCGGATGAATGGGATCGTGCCGCCGTGGTCGAGATAGCAGGGAAGGGCTAGACGCCGATTTCCAGTACGGTCACCGAATGCGCCGGAAATTCGAATGTGAACTGCGGGCCGAAATCGGCGAATTCGCGGCTGGTGATGGCGACCTGGTTCGGTTGTTCGAATGAGTTGACGGCATCGGGCGAGGGGCCGTTGATGGTGAAAACGTTGCCGCGGCGGGCGAGTTTCACTCCCGCTATATCGAACTGGGCTGCGAGCGCGCGGTCTTTGTGGCGATTCACCACGCCGATCGATAAGCGGCCGTCGGCCAGAGTCGGGCAGATGTCCAGATACTCGGTGCGGCCATTGGTCCGCGAATCGTAGCCAGGGCCTTCGCTCCAGGTATGCACGACGCGGTCGCCGGAGTGCGCGCGGTATAGCTCGAGCGGGAAAAAGTTTGGCTCGAGATACAAACCTTTTTCGCTCGTGTGAATCGGTGCGATGACATTCACCATCTGGGCCAGATTCGCCATCGTTACCTTGTCGCCCCAGCGCTGGAACAGATGCAGCATGGACGCCGTCCACAGTGCGTCGCGCAGGTTGTACGGCTCTTCGAGTTTGCTCGTGACCTCGCGGTTGCGTCCGTCGCGCCGCCGGTACCAGATATTCCACTCGTCGAAGGCGATTTCGACGCGACCCTTGCGCAGCGGAAACTCGACGCCGCGCGGCTCATGGCCCCGCAGTCGCGACATCGAAATCTCGATGGCGCTGTCGGCCAGGCGCAACAGATCGTCGACGCGCTTCACGGACGCCAGGACGTCGTAATAGTCGTCGCTGCCGGTATAGAAATGGACCGAAATGTAATCGACGATCGCGCCCAATGAATCGAGAACGGTTTCGTTCCAGCGCGGATCGGAAGCGCCGCAGGCCACCAGCTGAATCGACGGGTCCACCCACTTCATCATCTTGGCGGCTTCGAGCGCGACTTTGGCGTAATCCTCGGCGCTCTTGTGTCCGGCCTGCCAGGTACCGTAAATTTCGTTGCCGAGGCCCCAGTACTTTACGCGGTGCGGCTGAGCGTAACCGTGCTTGCGGCGAAGGTTGGCATAAGCCGTATCGGTCGTGCCGTTGCAATACTCGACCCAGTTCGCCGCTTCTTCGATGGTGCCGGTGCCGAGGTTGACCGTGATGTACGGCTCGGACTCGATGGCGCGGCAATATTCGATGAATTCGTTGGTGCCAAAATGGTTCGGCTCGACCGCGAACCAGGCGGTATCGAAGCGGCGCGGCCGCTGATCCTTGGGGCCGACACCGTCTTCCCAGTGGTAGGACGAAACGAAATTGCCGCCCGGCCAGCGCAGGACCGGTGGGCGCAGGCGCTTGACCGCTGCGAGCACATCTTTGCGGAAACCACGGCCGTCGGAAAGCGGCGAGCCTTCTTCGTAGATGCCGCCATAGATGCAGCGGCCGAGATGCTCGATGAACTGGCCGAAGATCATGGGGTTCACGCGCGCGATCACCTCGCCGGCTTCGACGCGCACGTGCGTGACGTCATCCGCGGCGCGAAGGAGGCCGGCGGCCGGAACCGCAGCCAGGAAATTCCGACGAGTGATCATGAAACGCCTACCTCCGCGTGGGCGCGGGCGAGCACGTAAGGGCCTTCGGGAATGACCGCGATGGCCGCGTTGCGTGAGAGCCCGGATGTGAGTGCGGCGATGGCCTCGTGCGCTGTGGGAAAAGCGCGGCCCCACAGCGAGGCGTGGAATTCCCGAGGCAGCCCGGGCACGTAGAACAGAACCTCGGCCTTGCTGGTGACCAGCGCCAGTTTCTCAAGCTGCCACTGATCGATGGTGACTGGTGCGCCGGCGATTTGACGGAGAAACTCGACGTCCGATGGGCTTTCGCGCAGCATCCGGCTGAACTCGCCGGCGCCGGCTCCCTCCTCGCATGCGGCCAGCAATAGAATCTTTCCGCCATCCTTGACGATGTGGGACGCGGCGGTCACGCCCTTGATGGCCTGGTAAAACGTCAGATCGAGCGGATAGCCGGCGGAGGTAGTGATCACGGCGTCAACGGGCTCGTCGAGCGTCTCGAGCATCACTTCCGACACAAATTCGACGCCGCGGCGATGCGCTTCGACCGGATTCCCGGCAAAGACGCCGGTAATCGGCCGGTGCCCTGGCGCGCCGCGGCCGAGCGCGACATCCACCAGAAAATCATGGCGCGCCATCGCGGCAATTTCGAGAAGCTCGCGGTGCAGCGGGTTGTCTTCGATCGAGCCCTCGACCGCGCGGGGATCGCGCATGAATTTCGGGCTGTGCAGGACTTGGATCGTCTCGCGCGCGGCCAGGCCGGGCGCGACCAGCTTGCGGCCGCCGGAAAATCCGAGCATCAGGTGCGGCTCGATAAACCCCAGCGTGATGTGCAAATCGGCAGTGACAAATCGCTCGTCGATGTAGACCGGCGTGCCGGAGCGGGTGACTCCCAGGTGTCGATGCTCCGACAGATGGCGGGCATTGTGATTGACCACCTGATACCTGGCGGCCACAGTGTCACCGCAAATCTCACGGATTTCGTCTGGGGTCGCGGGGCGGTGCAATCCTGTGGCAATCAGGATCGTAATATGTTCGCGCGTAATTCCTGCCTGCTCCAGGCGCGCGACGAGCGGAGGCAGTACCAAATGATTGGGGGTTGGACGGGTGATGTCGCACACCGAAATGGCGGCGCTGTTGCGGCCTCGTGCCAGTTCGACGAGCGGAGGCGAGCCAATTGGAGCATCGAGCGCGCGTTCAATTTCGTTTTGCGGATTTTGGAGCGGCTTAGCCGAGCGCGCCTCCAGAATTCGGTAGCGAAAACCGTCAGGCAAGTCGGCGGCGAGGCCTGTTTTTCCGAACGCGAAATCCACCCGCATAGCGCCAACGTACCATAACTTGAGTGAACGAAGTCCCAGCAAATGTTAGGCAGGTGAATTGCTTCTGTAAACGGCGGAAGGTGCTTCAGGTATGTGGGTCGCCACGATTCTCGGAGGAATGGTTATCTTTTGCTTGTTTTTATCGATGCTCTCCTCGCCGCCGACACTGGGCCGTTGAGGCAACGATGCGGACAAATTGACACATTGGTGTGCGCCAGGGCGCCAAGTTGTCGGTTTGAAGTTCCTTTCGGTCCGTCCGATTGCCCCTCCTCTCAACCTGCTCTATACTGAAAACTTAGAGCAAAATGCCAAAAAGGACATTTCAACCTAACCGTCGGCGCCGCGCCAAGACGCACGGTTTTCGTACACGAATGAAGACCGCCGATGGACGCGCCGTGTTATCCCGCCGCCGGGCTCGGGGACGCCATAAGCTCACCGTCAGCTCCGAGAGGTAGTCGAATCGCAGGTTTCCCGAAAAGTGTACGTCTATTGCGGTCCGCAGATTTTCGACGAGTGTACGAACAGGGCGCGCGCTATTCGGGGCCGTTGTTTGCAGCATTTTATCTGCGCTGTCGCGACGCTGAGGGGGCGGCTGGAGGAGCAGGGCCGAAGATCGGATTCACGGTTCCCCGGTCACTGGGCGGCGCGGTGGTACGCAACCGTATCAAAAGGCGGGTTCGCGAGGCGGTTCGCCTGCGGCTCGATCAATTAAGTCCAGAGTGGCAAATCGTATTCAATCCACGACGTGCGGCGATGGATTCGCCGCTTGCCGAAGTCATGCGCGAAGTGGAGAAACTTTTTCTTCGCTGCAACAAATCGTGATTTTTCTCCTGCGCCAATATAAGCGCTTCGTGTCTCCGTGTTTGCCGGCGGCGTGCCGGTATTATCCGACCTGTTCCGAATATATGCGGGAAGCGGTGGAGAAATACGGCGCCCGGCGCGGCGGCTGGATGGGCATTAAGCGGCTGGCACGCTGCCATCCGCTGCATGCGGGCGGAGTAGACCTGGTCCCATGAGCGACGCAACCGACAACAAGCCGCCGGCCGAGAAAAAAGACCTCTCGATGGAGACGCGGCTGCTGCTGGCGCTGGGCCTGATGGGCCTGGTGATGTTCGTCACGCCGTATTTTTTCAAAGCTCCCCCGCCCCCGCCGGGCAAGAAATCGGAGGCCGCCAAAACCCAGAAGCCGGCAAGCGCTCCAGCGCAGCCGCCTGCGCCGGTTGTGCCCGAACCAGCGCCGGACGTCCCGGACTCGAGCGAGCATACAGGCGCACAATCCGAGCAAACTTTTACGGTCGAAACCGATCTGTACAAGGTGGTGCTTTCCAACCGCGGAGCAGTGGTGCGGGAATGGATTTTAAAGAAATATCAGGATGACGCCGGCAAACCGCTGGAGCTGGTGAACACGGCTGCAACGGCCAAGGTCGGCTTCCCGTTCAGTTTGGCTTTTGAGCAGCAGAAGCCGGCGATGGATCTCAACAACGTACTTTATGCGGTAACACCGACCGCGGACGGCCTCGGCATCACTTACGAATACGGCAACGGCTCGGTGGTGGCGCGCAAGAGTTTCCATTTTCAAAAGAATCGTTACGTGACGGAGTTTTCCTCAGAGGTTCTGATTCATGGCGCCGTAGTGCCGCATGTGGTCGAGTGGCGCGGCGGTTTCGGGGACCCAGCCATTTCGGCCTCGAGCGTTCACAGCGTTTATTTCGACGTGCCGGATTCGAAAGTGATCACCCGCGACGCGAAATCGGCAAAGAACGGTCCGGCGACTTCAGAAGGCAATTATGCTTTTGCGGGGATAGAGGACACCTTCTTCACAGCCGCGTTTCTTACGAGCGAGAACCACCCCCTCAAGCTGATCACCTACAGCGATACCGTCGCCACGGTTGTGAATCCTAAGGAGGAACCGCGGGCCGGCTCGGCGATCGGCTCGGACGGCCGCAACAATTTCGAGATTTTTGTAGGGCCGAAAGACATCGACATTCTCAGCAAAGTCAGCTCGCAACTGGTGAAGATCGTGGATTTCGGCTGGTTTTCGTTCCTGGCCAAGCCGCTGTTTCTGGCGCTGCATTTCGTCAACGACAAATGGGTGCACAACTACGGCTGGGCGATCGTGATCGTGACCATCCTCATCAACTTTTTGCTGTTCCCGTTGAAGCTTTCGAACCTGAAGTCGATGAAGAAAATGCAGGCGCTTCAGCCGCAGATCAAAGCCATCAACGACAAGTACAAGGGCATCAGCATCCGGGACCCGCGCAAGCAGCAGCAGAACGAAGAAGTGATGGGCTTATACAAGAAGCACGGCGCCAATCCCATGGGCGGCTGCCTTCCCATGGCGATACAGATTCCGTTCTTTATCGCCTTTTACAAGGTGCTGTACGTGGCGATCGAACTGCGCCACGCAAGCTGGCTCTGGGTTTCGGACTTATCCTCGGCTGAGCATCTGCCGATCCACGTACTGCCGGTGGCCATGATCGCCACGCAGTTCTTCCTGCAGAAGATGACGCCATCCACCAGTCCCGATCCCAACCAGCAGCGCATGATGATGTTCATGCCGCTGATTATGGGCTTCTTCTTCTACGGGTTGCCCAGCGGGCTGGTGCTATACTATCTGACTGTCAATTTAGTCGGCATCGTGCAACAGTGGTTTTTTAATAAGACCGTTACCATAGCGGATCTTCCACAGCCGGAGCCGGTAGCGAAAAAACAGGTAAGCAGGACCAGGCGGTGACCGAGAAAAAATATACCGTCGACTCGATGGGGCCACGCATCGATTCATTCCTCAAGCCTGTCGTGCGGCACGCCGGATTTCGTGTGGATTACGAGGTGGCGGAGGGCGAGGCTGCCAATCCGGATTTCGAAAACCCGGAAGTGGTGGTGCGTTTTTCGGGCGCCGACGTGGACCTGTTGCTGGCGAACAAAGCCGAACTGCTGCTGGCGCTGGAGTACATCACGATGGAAGCGCTGGGCTTGCCGTCAGAGGACCACTCGCGGCTTTCCTTCGACGCCCAGGATTATCGCGCGCTGCGCATCGAAGAGCTGCGGCTGAGCGCGGCCACTGCCGCAGAAAAGGTGAAGCGCACCGGCATTCCGTTCAAATTCAATCCCATGAACAGCCGGGAGCGGCGTGTCATCCACCTGTCTTTGCGCAACGATACGGAAGTGCGCAGCGAGAGCACCGGGCACGGAGGATTCCGCCAGGTGATCATCTATCCGGCCGGGATGGCGAGCCTGCCGGAAACTGCGCCTCCGCCGTATCAAAGCGCCGGACGTCCACCGGGGCGGGGCAGGCCGCGCATGCAGGGGCGCGGGCGCCCCTGACCGGGCCGTGCGCCGGTGAACCGCATTCTTCTCCAGGCTTCTTGAATCTCCGCGATACGATTGTCGCTGTTTCTACGCCTCCGGGCCGCGGTGGCTTGGGTGTCGTGCGTATTTCCGGGCCGGACGCCGTCGCGGTTGCGCAGCAGGTCCTTCGTTTCCCGCAGGGGCATTCCTGGAAGACATGGACCGCAGGGCTCGCGGAGCTGGTTGACGATCGGGGCAGCCGGATCGACCGCGCAGTCGTTACCTTCTTCGAGCATCCGCGCTCTTACACCGCCGAGGATGTCGTCGAGATTTCCTGCCACGGCTCGCCGGTGGTGCTGCGGTTCTGTGTCGAGCGCACCATGGCTGCTGGAGCGCGGCTCGCCGAGCCGGGTGAGTTTACGTTGCGCGCATTCGTGAACGGCCGGATCGATCTGCCGCAGGCCGAAGCCGTCCGGGATCTCATTAATGCCACCACGCTCTACCAGGCCCGCATCGCCGCGCGGCAGATAGATGGCTCGGTTTCCCGCCGCATCGCGCCCATCAAAGAACAACTTCTGGAATTGATCTCTTTACTTGAGGCAGGGATCGATTTCGCCGAGGATGACGTCAGCGTCGCTCCAGCCGAAGAAATTCTTCGCCGGCTCGGCTCCGTCGAACGCCCGCTCGCGCAACTGGCCGCCAGTTTTGCCTATGGGCACATCGTAAACCAGGGTTTCACACTGGCCATCGTGGGCCGCCCAAACGTCGGCAAAAGCAGCCTGTTCAACCGTCTCCTTGAGCAGGACCGCGCGATCGTCACCGACATTCCCGGCACCACGCGCGATCTGGTTTCCGAAGCTGCGGCGATCCGCGGGATCCCGGTGAAGCTCGTGGATACCGCCGGAATCCGGCAGGGTGGGGAACTGGTGGAGACGCTGGGAATCGAGCGCAGCTACCAGGCGATGGCGGACGCCGATCTGACCATCGTGGTGGTCGATCTTTCATCGCCTTTGGAAGCGCAGGACGATGAGCTGATCGAGCGCGCGCATGCGCAGGGACGCTCGCTGGTCGCCGGCAACAAATGCGATTTACCGCGCCGCGCCGATCCCGAAAGCGCTCTGGCTGTTTCCGCCCTCACCGGGGAGGGCATCGATCTGCTCCGCGATTCGATTTTTTCCGCGCTCGCGCCGGCAGGCGCTCTCGAGCAGGAATCCGGATTTCTGACCAGCCTGCGCCACGAGCGGTTATTGCGCGAATCGCTCGAGTATCTAGCCAAGGCGCGCGGCGCCGTTGAGCAGAACATCCCGCACGAGATGCTCCTGCTCGATCTTTATGGCGCGCTTCGACCTATCGACGCGCTCACCGGCGCTACCACGGCTGACGATATTCTGAACCGTATTTTTTCGACGTTCTGCATCGGCAAATAGGGGTCTCGGAGCGCGGTTTCCGTTCGCTTCCGTACAAGGGTCCGGTTAGCAAGTGTAAACAACGCGCGAGTAGCTGTTCCTTCACAGTCTCTCGAGGCATGTCCCGCCTACAATGCCAAAAGCACCGGAGATGACTATGCTCAATCGCAAACTGACGGCTGTTCTCGCTTTTCTGGCTGCGCCGGCCGTGATGTTCGGCGCGCACATCGTACAGCACAATCTGGTTTCCGACCTCGCCGGCATTGCCGACCACCAGGACCTCAGTCTGGTCAACTCCTGGGGAATCGTCCACGGACCAAGCACGCCATGGTGGGTTGCGGATAACGGGACCGGTGTTTCGACGCTCTACAACGGCGCGGGAGTCTCGATCGCGGCGCTTCCGTTTGTGAACATTCCCGGCCCGGGCAATACGGGCCAGGGCACGCCGACCGGCACGGTTTTCAATGCCACGGCGGATTTCGTTTACAAGGGCGTGATGACGCGTTTCCTGTTCTCCACCGAGGATGGGACGGTTGCGGTATGGCCGGCCGGGGCGGGAATCAATGCGCAGATCGCGATTGACACTTCTACTTCACCTGCGGGTGCGGTGTACAAGGGCATCGCCATCGGCCAGCAAGGGGCGGCGAACCGCATTTACCTGGCGAATTTTCACACTGGTGCGATCGAAGTTTACGATGCCAACTTTCAGCCGGTCAGCATGCCTACCGGGGCATTCACCGATGGAACGATTCCAGCGGGCTTCGCCCCGTTCAACATTATGAACATCGATGGCAAGCTGTTCGTTTCTTTCGCTATGCAAAAGCAGCCTGACCGCAAAGATGAATCAGACGGTCCGGGCCTGGGCTACGTAGACGTGTTCGATGGATGGGGCAACCTGACGATGCGGCTCGAGCACGGAAAATGGATGAACGCGCCCTGGGGCATGGCGCATGCGCCCGCGAACTTCGGCCAGTGGAGCAACCGGTTGATCATCGGCCAGTTCGGCAGCGGTCAGATCGCGACATTTAACGCCAATAGCGGTGAATTCGAAGGGCTGCTGCGCGGGCCGCACGGCAAACCGATCAACATCAACGGCCTGTGGGGTCTCGGATTCGGCAACGATGCCGCCGCCGGTCCGAGCAATACATTGTTTTTCGCGGCCGGATTGGATGACGAAGCCCACGGTTTGTTCGGCACCTTGGCGCCGAGTAAGACCGACGATGATGGCGAGGATGACGACTCGGGCCGCGAGTAGTCAGTCGAAGACAATCCCGGCAATCACCAGATCGGGCATCGACTGGTTCCAGCTTTGCGGAATCGTATCGAATGCCAGCCGGAAGTTCTTTGTGGCTCCGGAGCTGAGGGGGCCGGTGCGGCCCACGATGGACACGCGCTCGCGCAGTACTACCCGGCCATAGGCATCGCGGAAGACGCAGCTGAGCTCCACGACCTTAGCGGTCCGCGGGCCCGTGTTGGTGATTTTTCCGATGATCTCGACCACCTGCTGCTTCATGTAGCTTTCGGTGGCCTTGATCTGCACGTCGCTGAGCTGCAAATTGCGGACATATTGCTTAGCTTCCGCGGTCAGCGCAGGCGGCTGCTGGGGGTTTCGGCGCGCTTGATAGTCCAGTACGGCCCACGCGCCCAGACCCAACACCACGACGATGGCGCCGGCCACCAGAGGGACGGGAAAGGCCAGCTTTTCTGGTTTCTTTGTTGCGCTATCTTCCGCCAATGCTAACTCCTGATAGACCGGCCGGCCGCCACGGGCCCCGCCGATATATGGCTACCAACATATTATTCAAAATTCAAATTCCGCGCGATTTGTTAGCAGGCGCACCAGTTCGCGGAAGGTGCTCTTAACAAAATTTAACGGCGCGTTAAGGTGGCGTACAGAAACGGGCTCGTCTCTCAGATTGAGGGCGACGAAATCGCCCCGGAAAGGTGAATTAATCGTCATGAGAAAGTTTTCCGCAATGGTGCTCGGCCTCGGAATGGCCCTCGGCACTGTGGCTTTTGCCGCCCAGAATGCTCCGAAGACCAGCCAGAAACCGGCCACCACAACCACGAAGGCCACTAAGAAGCATCACAAGAAAGTAAAGAAGAACGCGAAGAAAGAGAACACCTCCGCGTCCGCTGCTCCTGTAAAGAAGTAACTCCCTGCCAGGTTTGGCAGGCTCGCGAGGCCTGCCAAACCTTGTTTTTTCTCATTTCCAATCCCCCAAGTCTCAATTCCCGGCAAACTTGCGATAACGTTTGAAGCGGCAGCCCAAGTTCGCGCATCCAATCGCGAAGGAGTTTTTCCCATGCCGGAGCATTCCCACACGGATAAACACGAAGCCCATCGCCGCCTGGTCGCGCGTTTGCGGCAGCAGGCTGACGACGTTCGCCACATCACTGCCGGATTAGACGATGCCGCGCTCGCCAAACGCACCGAGTCGGGCAAATGGTCGCTCCACGAGCTGGTCTGCCATCTGGATCGCGTGCAGCAGGTTTTCGAAAGCCGCATCGATTCCATGCTCGCTCAGGACAATCCGGCGATTGCGTCCTATGATCCCGAGGGCGACAAGGAGTTTGAAAAGATGGCCGCGCGTCCCGGCAAGGCGGCATTGGCGGCATTTTTAGAAAGCCGCGACCGGTTCGCCGCGCGTCTGGAAAAACTCGGGCCGGCGGAGTGGCACCGGGCAGGCCGGCATCCCGACTTTCCGCATTACGATGTCCATTTCCAGGTGGAATATATGGCGCACCATGAAGCCCACCATATCTACCAGATGTTCCAGCGCCGCCAGCCGCTTGGAAAAATGCCGCACTGATCGGGGCGCGATCGTCGGGGTGGTTGCGCTCGCGACAAAGCCGTATTGCGCAGCGCTATTCGTGCCGTAGCGACGCCGTCGGGTCGAGACTGGTCGCGCGGCGCGCGGGAATGTAGGTGGCTGCCAGAGCCATAGCCGCAAGAAACGCGGAAGCGCCGGCGAAAATGCCGGGATCGCTGGGGCTGACGCCAAAAAGCAGGCTCGCCATCAAATGCGCCACGCCCAGCGCGCCCGTGAGCCCGGCGGCGACTCCCGCCAGCGAAAGCCACAATCCCTGTCCGACCACCAGTCGCAACACGTGCCGGCGCTGCGCGCCAAGCGCCATGCGGATGCCGATCTCTCGCGTCCGCTGTGTGACCGAGAAGGAGATGACGCCGTAGATTCCGAGCGACGCCAGCGCGAGCGCGACTGCGGCGAAAACACTCAAAAGCACCAGCGTCAGGCGCGGCGACGATTCCGCATCCGCGATTACCTGATCCATGCTGCGAATTTTGTACATCGGCTGGTCTTTATCGACGGAATAAACTGCATCCTTGACGGCGCGGATCATGCTGGCCGGCTCAGCCGCGGTTCGCACCACCAGGCTCATCCGGCTATCGGGGCTTTGCAGGTAGCAGGTATAGATAGTGGGCGTGGCCTGCCGGTCGAGGCCGCTGTGTTTCACATCCCCGACAATGCCGACGATCTCGCGCAGTCCCATTCGGCCGAAGCGCAGGCGCTGTCCGATTGGGTCCTGGCCATCGGGCCAGTAGCGCTTGGCGAGCGCATCGTTGATGACAACGACCAGCGGCCGGCCGGCTGTGTCGAGCTCCGAGAAGTATCTTCCGTGAAGCAGCGGAATGCCCATAGTCCGGAAAAAGTCGGGACTGATCGCGCGATAATCCGCAGGCAACCGCTGTCCCGAGGCAAGCGGCGGCCGGCCCTCGATCAGAAATCCCAGCGAGGCGCCTTCCGAACCATCGAGAGGAAGCACCGATGTCACCGCGGCGGATCGTATACCAGGCACAAGCTGCACTTTCTCCAGTACCCTGCGGAAGAAATCCGACTGCTCGGGGGCCGTGCGGTATTTGGAATCGGTCGGCAATTCCATCTCGAGCGCCAGCACGCGATCGGCAATGAATCCCGGCTTGACCTGCTGAATATGCCAGAAGCTTTTGAGCGAGAGCGCCGAGCAGATGAGCAGGACCAGGGCAAGCGCCACTTCTGAAATTGCAAAGAGGCTGCGAATCGACGCGCCCGACGAAGACAAGCCGCGCCCGCCCGACTGGAGCGATTCGTTGAGATCGGTGTTGGACTGAAAAATTGCCGGTGCCAGCCCGAAGATTATCGCGGAAGCCAGTGAAATCATCAGAGTGAAGAGCAATACCTGTCCATCGAGAGAAATGGCCGGCCGCACTACTTGGCCCGCGCCTCCGCTCAACTGTAGCGTCTCGGGTACCACGCGGTCGAGGAAATCGACGCCCCAAGCCGCCAGCAGCAGACCCATCGCGCCGCCAATCAAGCTCAGTACCAGACTCTCACTGAGGAACTGGCGGATCAGCCTCCAGCGCCCCGCGCCGAGCGCCATGCGAATCGCAGTTTCGCGTCCCCGAGCCGCTGCGCGAGCCAGCATCAGGTTGCCAAGATTGGCGCAGGCGATCAGCAGAACGAATGCCACGGCGCCCAGCACAAGATAAAGCGCCGTGCGGATATTTTCATCGAGTGCCTCGCGAATCGGGACGACAGTTACCTGCCAGCCCTTCATCCCGACGAACTGATCGCCGATGCGCCGCTCGATGGCGGAGAGTTCCACAGTTGCCTGCTTCACCGAGACGCCGGGCTTGAGATGGCCGATGACGCCGAAATCGTGGGACATGCGGTCCCTGGCGCGCAAATCCGAATCGGACCAGGGCACCAGCATGTCGGCCGGATCCGGAAACCAAAAGCTCCGGGGCAGCACGCCAATAATCGTGTAAGCCAGGCCGTCGGCCTTGGCTGTT
Source organism: Bryobacteraceae bacterium (assembly GCA_035280425.1). Classification (GTDB taxonomy): domain Bacteria; phylum Acidobacteriota; class Terriglobia; order Bryobacterales; family Bryobacteraceae; genus QHXW01. The sequence goes on from DATEFW010000027.1 coordinate 136,520, forward strand.
TTTCCGATGATGTCAGGGTCGCGATTGAAATCCCGCTGCCAGAGCTTGTCGCTCAGGATAACGACGCGCTGGTTCCAGCCTTCGCCGGCGCGAAAGTCGCGGCCCAGAGCGGGCTTGAATCCGATGACCCTCAGAAAGTTGGTCGTCACCCGCAGCGCCGGAACCTGCTGGGGTTCGCCGAAACCGGTGAGCGTACCGGTTCCGGGCTCGAGAAGTGCCAGATCCTCAAATGAGCGGTTCTGATCGCGAAAATCGAGATAGTTTGGGCCGGAAGGCCCGATACGGTTCCATCCCTGCGCCGGGCTGCTCTCCCATGCCACTGCGAGACGGCCGGCATTTCGGAACGGTAGCGGGCGCAGCAGAACCGAGTCCACGACGCTAAAAATAGCGGTGTTGGCGCCGATGCCCAGGGCGAGCGCCAGGATCGCCACGAGGGTGAAACTGGGGCTCTTCCATAGGAGGCGGAGCCCGTAGCGCACGTCCAGCAGGAGGGAGGACATCCAAGGCTCTAAAGCACGATCATTACCAGTCCGTATAATAGAAAAATATGCCGGCCGGGAGCGAGGCGATCGCAGATCGCGTAATTCATCCGAGCATGAAGCTGATTAAGCTCGGCTATTTTCTGGCGGTTATGGTAATTGTTGCGGCGGTGGTCGCGCAGGTTAATTATATGCCGCCAAATCAGCCTCCCTGGCTGCCGGCGGTCGCCGCACTCTCCCTTTTGCTGCCGCTTCGCAGCCACATCCGCAGGCAGGCTACCAAAGCCACCATTACGGGCGACAAGCTCCGCTACGAGGCCGGCCTGCTGTCCAAAAGCACGCGGACGATTCAATTGTCCAAAGTGCAGGATGTGCGCGTCGATCAGACGCTCGGCCAGCGGCTGTTAGGCGTCGGCGATATCTCGATTGAGACCTCGGGCGAATCGAGCCGCCTGACGATGCCGCATATCGATGAGCCGCAAGTCGTGGCCGACGAGATCATAGCCGCTTCCCAGGAGCACGGCAGCGCGCAGGCCGGTGGGAAGCGCTGACTGGCCAGTTCCGCAACTGAGGTGTCCGAAAACGGACGGTGCCTGCAGCTTCCAGCGCTAGGCCTGTGCCGGCTTAAAAACTACCAAAACGCTGCTTTTCGCGAGAGATAGCGACATATCAGGCACTGTAATACTTGCGGGATCCACTGGTTGCGCCTTTAGCTGCTATCGCTGCGGGAATTCTGCTTTCGCGGCTGATTTCATTCGACCTCGACGAGCTGGCAATGGTTGTTGCAGCGTACGCCATCCTTGCGCTGATTTGCCTGTGGCGGCAATTGCGCGGGCTGGCGGTGTCTTCCTGCCTGCTGGCGTTCATCGCCTCGGGAGCGCTGGTCGATGTGGTCAACAGGCCGGGGCGGGCGCCGGAGCTGGAAACTGACGGGCCGCTGATTCTTTCCGGCTGCGTCGTCGAGCCGTCAGCCATCTCGACCGATCGGGACCAGTTCACACTCGAGCTTGAGCCCGGCGCGCGCGTACGCGTCAGCCTGTATGTACGGGAGGGGCAGGCGCCGCCGGTCTTGCGTTACGGGCAGCGCGTCGAACTCAGCGGGCGCGTGCGTGCCACGCACAATTTCAATAATCCCGGAGAATTCGATTACGTGCATTACCTCGCACGCCAGCACATCTACTGGACAGCGTCGGGACGAGCCGACGCACCGATCCGGGAACTGCCGGGCACGTGCGGCTCCGTGTTTTTGGGCGCAATTTACCGGTTGCGAACCATGGCCCTCGACCGGCTGGAAACGCTCTACGCGGGCAATCTTTACGACATCGGCATGATGCAGGCGGTATTGATCGGAGAATCGGCGAAGCTTGAGAAAGTATGGACCGACGAGTTTCGCTCGACCGGAACCTTTCATGCGCTGGTGATTTCGGGTGCGCACGTCGCTGTGCTCGCAGGATTTTTCTTATTTCTCCTCCGGCTTTGTTTCATTCCGCGCGGAACCGCGATTTTCCTGACAGTGCTGATGAGCTGGCTTTACGCGCTGGTCACCGGCTGGCAGGCGCCGGTGGTCCGATCGGCGGCGGGGTTTACGCTGTTTGCCATCGGCCGGTTCTTTTTTCGCGAGTGCCGCATCATGAACCTGCTGGCGGCGGTGGCGATCGGATTCATCGTGCTCGATCCGGACCAGATGTTTGACGCGAGCTTCCAGCTTTCCTTTTTAGCCGTGGGGTTCATCGCGGCATTTGCGGTTCCGCTGGTGGAGCGAACGTCCGGACCGCTGTCTAAAGCGCTTGCGGATTTGAACAACGCAGACCGCGATCTGCATTTTGAGCCGCGCGCTGCGCAATTTCGCATTGAGATGCGGCTCCTGGCGGAAGCAATAAATCTTCGGCTCCGGCTTCCGATGCGGTTTGCGGCGCTCGCGGTGGCGATTCCTGCGCGTGTCGTTTTTTATTTTTATGAGCTGATGCTGACCTCGGCGATGATCCAGATCGGGCTCGCACTGCCGATGGCCGTGTATTTCCATCGCGTGTCATTTTCGGGGCTCTCAGCCAATGCCGTTGTTGTACCGCTGTTGGGGCTCGTAGTGCCGATCGGATTCGTCGCAGTGTTTACGGGCTGGAGCCTGCCGGCAAAGCTTGCGGGATGGCTGCTTGGGCTTTCGCAATCCGCGGCCGCCTGGCATGCAAGGTGGGAGCCCAACTGGCGTATTCCGAATCCGCCGGTGTGGCTGGCGGTGGGAATTTCGGCAGCGCTGATTGCCGTGGCACTGGCCGCCAAGCGTCCGCCGCGCCCGCTATGGAGAACTCTGCGCGCACTGGCTGTGACGAGCCTGGCGGCGCTGCTTGTCGTAATGATCTGGCATCCATTTCCTCCAGGCGTAACGGCCGGCGCCCTGGAGGTGACCGCGATCGATGTGGGCCAGGGCGACAGTATCTTTCTGTCGCTGCCCGCGGGGCGCCTGATGCTGATGGATGGCGGCGGAATCGCCTCGTTCGGGCGGCGTGCCAGGACGAAGCTGGATATCGGCGAGGACGTCGTTTCTCCTTATCTGTGGAGCCGGTCGGTGCGTTACCTGGACGTGGTGGCTCTCTCGCATGCGCATGAGGACCACATCGGCGGGCTTCCGGCGGTCCTCGAGAATTTTCACGTGAAGGAGCTGTGGACCGGCGTGACGCCGGAAAGTTCCGGTTGGGAAGCAGTTCGCCGTAAAGCGACCGAGCGCGGTATACGGATCGTGCCGCTCCAGCGGGGGCGTCAGTTCGATTATGGCGGCGCGCATTTTGAAGTGCTTGCACCGGCAGCCGATTACATTCCAGCTTCAACTCCGCGCAACAATGATTCGCTGGCGTTGCGTTTGAGTTTCGGGCGGCGATCGGTCATCCTGAGCGGCGACATGGAGCGGCAGGTGGAGTCGGGACTCGTGGCGCAGAACCTTGTTCAGCACGCGGATTTGCTGAAAGTCGCGCATCACGGCAGCAAGACTTCGACCACGGAAGCGTTTTTGCATGCAGTGCATCCGGCATTCGGAGTCATTTCGGCCGGTTACGAAAATTTATATGGCCATCCGAACGCAGATGTATTGGAGCGGCTAGCGGACGAGCATGCCGAGGTGCTGCGCACCGACCGCATGGGCGCCGTCACGTTCCGTACGGATGGACGGCACGTAGAAATCGAGACACGTGCGGATCAATTTTAGCTGCTTGATTCTTCGCCGGCTGCCTCGGCCTCGCTGGCGGCGTTGGGACCGGCTTCCCTGGCCTCGGCGAGCGCTTGCTCGGCCTCGGTCAAACGCGATCGTGGAACTTGAACCTGGAACTCGAGGACGGGAATCTGAGCCGTACCGACGACGATGGACGGGATGCCGTTCGCTTCGAGCACGCCGTGGATGGCATTGGCCTCCATTTCCGCGTCATAATTGCTGGAGCTGAACAGCGTCACCATATCCAGATCGTGCGATAAGTCAACTTCCGGATTATCTGATTCTTCTTCCATAAGCAACTTATAGGATATCGCAGGCTCAATACAGTAAAATGGAATGGGTACCTAATGAATCAGGAGGGATTCGATGGCAGATCAAGATGAAGGCGGGAAGCTGGGCTGGTTTCTGGCCGGCGCAATCCTGGGCGGCGCGGTTGCGCTGCTGTATGCTCCCAAGTCGGGGCGAGAAACGCGCGAGTTCATCAACAAGAAGACCGATGAAGGAAGAGAAGCTCTGTCGGAGACCGGTCAGCAGGTTTACGAGAAGGGCCGCGAAATTTACGACAAAGGCAAGCAGATCGCGGACGAAGCGGCTGAATTGTTTGAACGCGGCCGCCGGCTTGTGCGCGGCTGATTAAGGCGCTGACAACTCCGGAAATCACAACCCGCCTGGCGCTGGGCGATTTCGAGATCGCCCTGGTGCGGGCGGGGTTCTATTGGTGGGACGGCGGCGCGATGTTCGGCGTCGTTCCCAAAACTCTCTGGAACAGAAAATTCGAGCCGGATGCGTTAAACCGCGTGCGGCTCGGATTTAATTGTTACCTCATTCAAACCGGAGGCCACAAGATTCTGGTGGAGACCGGCGCCGGCGATAAGCCCGATCCGAAAGCGCGTGAACGGATGAAGCTGGCCGACGACCGGCCGCAGCTTCCGGAGATCATCCATTCCTGCGGCATCGATCCGGAGACCATCGACATCGTAATCAACACCCATTTGCATTTCGATCATTGCGGTGGGAATACGATGCTCTCGAACGGCAGCGCCAGGCCGGCATTCCCGCGGGCACGGTATTACACACGGCGCGGCGAATGGGAACATGCGCATGAGCGCCACATCCGGGACAGCGTGAGCTATATTGACGCCAATTACGATCCGCTGGTCGAATCCGGGCAGATGCAGTTGTTGGATGCGGATTTCGAAGTCGCGCCCGGGGTCGAGATGAAGCTCGCGCCGGGCCACAATCGCGACATGATGGTGGTGACGGCTACGTCGGCGGGGCGGACGTTCTGCTTTTTCTCGGACTTGATTCCGACAGCAGCGCATGTGACACCATCGTGGATCGCGGCATTCGATCTATTCCCGCTCGAGGCGATTGACAATAAGATCTGTTGGATGAACGAAGCCGCGCGCGACAACTGGATTTGTGGGTTCGGCCACGATGCGGAGGTGGCGTTCGCGCGCATCGAACGAACCGGGCAGACATTCACGTCTGTTGCGCTTACAGGAAAGGAAACATGAGTTCGGCTCTTCAAGTGCTGCCGGAATTTCGCAACGAACCGGCGGCGGATTTCTCTGATGCATCAAACCGGCGGGCCATGGAAGCCGCGCTGGCGGAAGTACGGTCGAAGTTCGGCCATGAATACGATTTGCTCGTCGGCGGCGAGCGCATCAAGACCGCCGAAAAGCTGCGGTCGTTGAATCCATCGCGGCCGTCGGAAGTAGTGGGAGTCCATCAAAAGGCCACGCCGGATCTGGCGGCGCGCGCGGTGGAAGCGGCGTATGCATATTTCCCCGATTGGAGCGCGACGCGGGCTGAAGACCGGATCCGGAAGCTTCTGACGGCGGCAAGGCTGATGCGGGAGCATAAGTTTGAATTTGACGCCTGGCTGGTTTATGAAGCCGGCAAGACCTGGCCGGAAGCGGAGGCCGACGTTTCCGAAGCCATCGATTTCTGCGAATACTATGCGCGCGAGATGATGCGGCTGGCCGGCCCGCAGCCGGTGGTGCAGATGCCCGGCGAACAAGACGAGATGCGCTATCTGCCGCTGGGCGTGGGCATCGTCATTCCGCCCTGGAATTTTCCACTGGCCATTTTGACCGGCATGACGGTCGCGGCGCTGGTCACGGGCAATACGGTGGTGATCAAGCCTTCGAGCGAAACGCCGACGGTGGCCGCGAAATTCGCCGAGCTGCTGCTCGAAGCCGGATTCCCGGACCAATCGTTCTGTTTTTTGCCGGGCAGCGGTTCGGCGATCGGTGACCTGCTGGTCCAGCATCCGAAAACCCGATTCATCGCGTTCACCGGTTCGCGGGACGTCGGTCTGCGTATCAACGAGCTTGCCGCAAAGACGCAGCCGGGGCAGCGCTGGATCAAGCGAGTCATCGCGGAGATGGGCGGCAAAGACGCGATCATCGTGGACCGTGACGCCGATCTTGACAAGGCCGTGGATGGGGTAGCGGCGTCAGCGTTCGGGTACCAGGGTCAGAAATGCTCGGCGTGCTCACGCGCGATCGTCGACGCACAGGTTTACGATCAGTTTGTCGAAAAACTGAAGAAGAAGGCCGAAACGCTCACCGTAGGACCGGCGGACGATCCGGCCAACTACATGGGCCCGGTGATCAGTGAAGGAGCGCGCCGCTCGATTCTCGAGTACATCCAGGTCGGCTCGAAAGAAGGGAAATCTGTGACGGGCGGCGGCGCGGCGGCGGGCGACGGGTATTTCATCCGGCCCACGGTTATTGCGGACGTCGATTCGAAGGCCCGGATTTTTCAGGAAGAGATTTTCGGACCAGTTCTCGCGGTGACCAAGGCTAAGAATTTCGAGCATGCGCTCGATCTGGCGAACGATTCGCAGTACGGGCTGACTGGCGCGGTGTTCTCTAAAAACCCCGAGAACATCCGGAAGGCGCGCGAGCGCTTTTTCGTCGGCAACCTGTATGTGAACCGCAAGTGCACCGGCGCAATGGTCGGCGCGCACCCGTTCGGCGGTTTCAATATGTCGGGAACGGACTCGAAAGCGGGCGGTCCCGATTACCTGCTGTTGTTTCTCCAGGCCAAGTCCATCGCCGAGCGCGTGGCGTGACGCGTGAACACCTCAAACGGCCCCCAATAATAGGGCTTGCGAAACGCCTGGGCGGAGTGGACTAATTTAAGCTTCGCTCCGCGCAGCGCAGCGGCAGCGGTCGTGCCCGAGCGCCATTCCCGGTAGAACTCCTCCATAACCACGGGCGCCGCGGCGTCATCCACATTCCAGATTCCGGCGACTACATTTTGCGCGCCGGCTTGCAGAAACGCCCAGGCGAAGCCCACCAGCCCTTCACCCGAGTATGCCCGGGCTCCCGCGCTGCGGCACGCGGAAATGGTTACGACTTCGGGCTGAATCGCCAGGTCGGCCACCTCGCTCACATAGAGCTTGTAATTCCCCGCGTGCGGCGAAAGCACGATGGCGGAGTTGAGCGGGCTCTGTTCGTTGGCGGCGGCATGCGCGGCGAAGTGAATGGCGGTGAACTTATTTGGTCCAGCCTCCCGGAAATGTTCCGGATAAGCCTCGGCACCGGTGTAGATGGCGCGATCGGCAGTCGGAAATTCGGCGGCGATGCCGGAGATCTCGGCTTTCAAATGCGCGAGCGGAGGAAATTGAGGGTCGGCGGGCAGCGGGTCTCCAATGATGAGCAGGCGTGCGTGGTTCTGCGGCTCCGCGGTTCGGGCATGCAAAACACTCAGCGACGGCGCGACCGCGATGATTTTATCTTCGATCCAGTAGTGCGGCTTGGCTTCGCCGTTGACCAGGGTTTCGAAGTTCAGATCGTACAAGCGGCCGTCGGGCACGATGATAACTTGCGAGGCGGAGCGCAACAGCGGCTCGGCCGGAGCTATCAGGGTCCGGTAAAGTTCCTGGTTTGCGGAAGCAAGCAAGTCTTCGAGATTCTGAATCGCGCGCTGGTGCCGATCAATCAAAGCGCCCAGCTCGCGTTCGCCCGGCAGTCTGAATTGCTCGACGCCATGCGGCGTAATTGCCCATAAGTACGACCTGGAGGGCGCCAGCCAGTAATCCAGCAGCACAGTGGCCGTAGCCCGCGAGAGTTGCACAGCGTCAGCCGCTCGAAAGTGAGGAAGCGACGTGGATCGGCCATCGAGCTTTTGCGCCAGCAAACGCGCGCGCGATGACTCCGCCACTTCGAGCGCTTTTTCGATTTCATGCCGCTCTGAAAGAAACGCCACGTAATCCTGATAAACGCTCGCCTCATAGGAGCGGAACGTGATCTTGGATTGATCGCGGCTGAGCGCCAGCCATTCGCGGTCGAGCACATTCATCGCCGCGGCATACTCGCGCGCGGCGGCATCGGGCTGGTTGCGCGAGCGATACAACTCCGCGAGTCCGGAGTGCGCCTGCCAGATGACGTTGGGCTGATACGGATTGCGAGCCAGCCGGATGGCGGCAGCGAAGCTCGAAAGCGCATCATTGGTCCTGCCCTGTGCGGTATCGATGAATCCCGCGTTCAAACGCGAGTAAGCTTCGACCCATCCTGCGCCGGCGGCGCCGCGGAGCGTTTCGAGCGCTTTTTGATGAAGTTTTTCTGCGGCTTCCCAATTGTGATTGTCGATTTGGGCCGTGGTCATGTTATTCAGCCATGTGGCGGCATCTTCGCGGTTATCCAGCTTTTGGGCGATGGCGCGCGCCTGCTCATAATACGAATTCGCTTTGTCGTACATTCCGCGTTCGTGATAAATGCTCCCGATATTGCCGAGGGATTTCTGCTGGTCGTCGACCAGGCCCTGTTCGCCGGCAAGCTGGGCGGCTTTGGAATAAAGCGAGAGAGCGCGGTCAGCCTCGCCCAGCCGAAAATAGCACCAGCCGAGATTTAAAAGATTCTTTTCGAGGATGATCTTCGACGGAATTTTTTCTGCGGCGTGTCCGGCGTTTTCGAAATACGGGATCGCCTCGTCGTAACGAAACTGCCGTAGCCGGATATAGCCGAGATTTCCGAAGGCGCCCGCGGTGAGGAAGGCATCGTGCCGGCTTTGGGCCAGCGTGAGGGCGTGGCGCAGCATGGCGTCGGCCTGCGCGAAATCCTCAAGCAAAGCGGCGAGCCGAAGCTCCACCCACGTCAGCGCGTTCCAGGCCTGGCCTTGTGCAGCGATCTCCCGGGCTTGAAAAAGCAGATTCCGCGCGCCGGCAGGATCGCCCGATTGTTTTCGAAGCTCCGCCTGATTCATTAACAAACGCGCACGCAGTTCGGGGGACTTGAGCGTTTGGAGGCCCTCCAGCAGCTGCCGGGCTTCGTCACGCCGGCTCTGGCTGAGGAGAACCTCGGCTTTCAGTAACTGAAATCTTCCCGGCCAAGGAGATGCGCTAATCCCGCGGCACGATGCCAGCCCTTGTTCGGTACGCGCCAGCGCGAGTTTCAGCTCTCCCTGGCGGCGTGCCTGCTCTGCCGCCTGATAAAGAGTTTCAGCTGATTCGGGCCGCGTTCGGCCGCATGCAACCAACAGAATGGTTATGGATAAGACGTACCGTCTCCGCCCAGCCCCAAGCCGCCGCCGCTGCCGGGGTTGGACAGGTGAAGACGGATCAATTGCACCCAGTGCGCCTGCTCGGCCTGCCGATACTTGTCTTTGGGCGGCTGCCACGACGTCCAATCCGCGATGTAGACAATACCAAAATTCGGCACGCTGATTCTATGCGCGTCGGCCGAAATCTGGATCTCACCTTTCGCTGTCGGAATACGCTGCCCCGGAGGAAGAATTTCCGCGCCTTCGCCCTGGAAGTATTTCTGCCGCTTGGCGTCATTGAAAGCAAAAGGCTGCGGCAATTGCACGTCCTGGCCCGGGCGGATTAGCGCGCCGTGAATTTTCAGGTTTTTTATTACCGGTAGCTGCGGAAGAACACGCGCGTGTTTGGGCTTCGATGGGTCCTGATACCATTCTTCGCGGTAAACGGTCACGAGCCCGGCTTCGAGCAGGTCCGCGGTCAAAATATCGTTCACATTGAAGCCCGTCAGGCTGGATCGGACTGTGGTCGTATAAACCCCGGAAGCCTTTTCGCAAACAATCGAAACGGAGCTGTCCGTGAACGAGATTTCCGGACCGCTCCGCGCGCCGGTGTGCTTCTCGTGCCGTCCGGGTTCCGGCGTGCTCACGCTGAGCGTGAATTCTTCTCCGAAAGGCGCGTGGCCGTTCGTAAAGCGGAAATGTGCGGCCACCGCTTGCGCGCGAAATACGTAGCCTTCCATTTGCTTTGCCTTTTTGGTCTGGGTAGCCATAGCTCACCTTCCTTTCCGGGGCTGGATCGTGAAGCGCGCGCGCGAAATCTCCAGCGTCTTCGCGTCCTCGGTCCCCTGCAAAATGAGTTGATAAACGCCCGGTTTAAGAGGCTCGACCGGAATCGCCAGCTCCAGATCTAAGTCCGTTGCACCCGGAGCATCCAGCCGCTTGGCGGACTCGGCACGGCCGGTGGAATCCAAAATCTGGTAACTGAAGCTCTCGAAATGATGGCCCGGCGGGAGGTCAAAGCGGGCGCCGAAAAACCGGCTTCCGGCTGGAACTGCGAAAGATCGAATTTCCCCTCGCGAAGCCGCCGGCACCGCGAAAGACTGGAAAAACTGCGCGTCGATGCCGCTCTTGATTCCGAAGCTCTGGTAGCCCAGTCCGGCAAGCAGGGCGAGATTGAGCGCGGCTGAAGCCGCCAGCGGCCAGAAGAAAGGAATCTTGCGAGTTTCGCGCTTCCTCTCCCACTCGCGAACCGCTCGCGATTCATCTTCGCGCAAAACCGATTTCAAATTGGCGCCTAAAATCGAGGCCGCCCGGACCTCGCTGGCGCATTCGGCGCACCCGAAATAATGATCCTCGAAGGCGCGGCGTTCTTCGGAAGAGAATTCACGCAGCACATAGCGCTCAGCGGCCTGGAGCCGGACAGCCGTTTCATGGTCCATCAGCAAGACGCCTCATTAGGATAGTGAATTACCTGGCTGATACGTTTCATGACGCTCCCGCACTTCGAGCATATGCCTTCCGGAAGCGCGCCTTGGCGCGAAACACCAGCACCCTCAGGTAATCGGGTCCGACCTCAAACCGGCGGCAAACTTCCACCGGCTCCATCTCCTCCAGAAAAAGGGCTCGCAGCAGTTGCCGGTCGCGCACCTCAAGCTGGCCGAGAATTTTCCGCACCTGGCGCTTCCGATCTTCATCGATCAAAGGTGCGTCCAGGTCCTGGCTGGTATCCCTCGGCTCGGCTTCATTTTCCGAAGGCTGAAAGCGCCCTTCATTCCGGCTTAGCTCTATGGTGACGAAGTGGCAGACGCCGCTGACGAAGGCCCCGAACTTTCTGGGATCTGCCACGCCGTCTTGTTTTTCCCGAACTGCTTTCAAAACGCGGCACAGGGTTTCCTGCCGGATATCTTCCAGAAGCTGGCGCTGCCAAACATGGCCGCGCAATTTTAAATGGATCAGTTCGCCGAAATACGCGGCAAAGTGCGACTCTGTTTCTGGATCGCCCGCGCGCAAACGCCGCAGATATTCTTCGTCAAAGGTCCGAAATTCCAAATCCTGCCACCCGCAAGTGGGATAATTATAGCCTTGTAGCGGGGAATTGTCAGTTGTGATAGGTTGAATGCGATACCCCGACAAGAAGGGGACCAAGAAGTTCGGAATACAGGGTCAATTCATTTCGACGCGGCACAGGCCTCGCGCCTGTTGCTTCAAAGGGGCGCCTTCGGGCGCCTCTTTTGTTATTTAGCGGTCTCGTAAGGGATATTGAGCTGTACTGAACGTCCGACTCCGGCCCCAGAGAGCCGGGTCGTCGCTCATCACACGGCCGTTCGCTTGGCTTCGTGGATCTGCTGCAGGCTCCACACCCGGACCGGATCGCGCTTTCGCGCCGCAACCGCTTCCACGGCAGCGCGCGCGCCGCTCAACGTCGTAATGCAAGGAACACGAAACAGGATGGCGCTGCGGCGAATGGCTTTTTCATCCGAGAACGACAGCGCGCCCGTCGCGGTGTAGATGACCAGCTGAATAGCGCCGGCTTTGAGCTGATCGACCGCATTTGGCCGGCCTTCGTTCACTTTGAAAACCACCTTGCAGGCAAGGCCCGCCGAAGCGAGCGCCGCCGCCGTCCCGCGCGTGGCCACGAGCTTGAAACCCATCTCCGCAAAATTCCGCGCGACGCGCACGGCCTCCGGCTTGTAGCGGTCGTTCACGCTGATGAAAACGGTTCCGCTTTCCGGTAACGGCGTCCCGGCGCTCAACTGCGCCTTGGCGAACGCCTCGCCGAAGCTCTCGCCCACACCCATAACTTCGCCGGTCGAGCGCATTTCCGGGCCCAGCGCGGGATCGACGCCGGGAAATTTGTTGAACGGAAACACCGGCGATTTCACAAAGCTCTGCGGCACCGGCAGCCGGCCCGACGCAATGCCCCGCGTTAGATGCCTGAGGTCCCGCAGCTTGCGCCCAAGCATCAGGCTCACCGCAACTTTGGGCAGCGGCACGCCGGTCGCTTTGCTCACGTACGGGACGGTTCGAGAAGCTCGCGGGTTGACTTCGAGAACGTAGACCGTCCCGTCCTTAATCGCGTATTGCACGTTCATCAACCCAATTACTTTAAGCGCCAGCGCGAGGCGAGTCGTGTAATCTTCGATGGTCGCGACGTCTTTTTTCGCCAGCGACATGGCCGGCAGCACGCACGAGCTGTCTCCCGAGTGCACTCCCGCTTCTTCGATGTGCTCCATGATTCCGGCGATCAGCACGTCTTCGGTGTCGGCCAGCGCGTCCACGTCCACTTCCGTCGCGTCTTCGAGGAATCGGTCGATCAGCACCGGCCGTTCCTGGGAGAAAACCACGGCTTCCCGCATGTACTGCCGGACCGTGCCCTCGTCGTAAGCGATCACCATGGCGCGCCCGCCCAGTACATAACTCGGCCGCACCAGCACCGGATAACCGATGCGCCGCGCCACTTCGCAGGCTTCTTCCACGCTCGTGGCTGAGCCATTTTCAGGGCAGGGAATGCCGAGCTGATCCAGCAGCCGGCCGAAAAGCTTGCGGTCTTCAGCCATATCGATGTTTTCCGGATCGGTCCCGATGATCGGCACGCCGAGCTTCTTCAGCGGAATGGCCAGATTGAGCGGCGTCTGCCCGCCGAACTGCACGATCACGCCATCCGGTTTTTCCGTGTCGTAGATATTCAGCACGTGCTCGAGCGTCAGCGGCTCGAAATAGAGGCGGTCGCTCGTGTCGTAATCCGTCGAGACCGTTTCCGGATTGCAGTTGACCATGATCGATTCGACCTGCTCTCCCTGCAACGCGAACGACGCGTGGCAGCAGCAGTAATCGAACTCGATGCCCTGGCCGATGCGGTTCGGCCCGCTTCCCAGGATCATGACCTTTTTGCGCGAGGTCGGTTCGGCCTCGCATTCGAATTCGTAAGTCGAGTAGAGGTAGGGGGTAAAACTCTCGAACTCCGCCGCGCAGGTGTCCACGCGATTGAATCTGGCCCGGATGTCCAGCTCTTTGCGGCGCGCGCGGACCTCGGTCTCCCGTGTGCCCCAGGTCTTCGCAAGCTGCACATCGGAAATGCCATACCGTTTCGCCCGGGCCATGAGTTCCGCCGGTGCGGTTTCCAGGGGCGCCTTCTTCAGCTCGCTCTCGAGTTCCGCAATCTCGCGAAGCTGTTCCAGAAACCACGGATCGATGGAAGTGTACTCGTGAATCTGTTCCACCGTGTATCCGTTCTCGAGCGCAAAACGGATGTAATGCAGCCGGTCCGGCGTCGGCGTAATCAATTTCTGCTTGATGAGCTGCCGATCGTACGACTCCGAACCGAAAGCCCGGCCCGTCTCCAGGCTGCAGACGCCCTTCGATAGCGCTTCCTTGAACGTCCGCCCGATGGCCATTACTTCGCCCACCGATTTCATCTGCGTCCCCAAGGTCGGATCCACGCCCGGGAATTTTTCGAACTGCCACTTGGGAATCTTTACGACCACGTAATCGAGCGTCGGCTCAAACGATGCCGGCGTGGTTTTGGTGATATCGTTCCGAATCTCATCCAGCCTGTACCCGACGGCCAGCTTCGCCGCAATCTTGGCAATCGGAAATCCCGTTGCCTTGGAAGCCAGCGCCGAGCTCCGCGACACCCGCGGATTCATTTCCACAATCACCATGCGCCCCGTCCCGGGATGGATCGCAAACTGCACGTTCGAGCCGCCGGTATCGACGCCGATTTCGCGTAGGCAGCGGATGGCCCCGTCGCGCATCATCTGATATTCGCGATCGGTAAGAGTCTGCGCCGGCGCTACGGTGATCGAATCGCCGGTATGCACGCCCATCGGATCGAAATTTTCGATCGAGCAGATGATGATGACGTTGTCCGCCAGGTCGCGCATCACCTCCAATTCGAATTCCTTCCACCCCAGCACGCTCTCTTCAATGAGCACTTCGTGAACCGGCGAAAGCGCCAGCCCGCGCTCCAGAATTTCCTCCAGGTCCTCGCGGTGATACGCAATGCCGCCGCCTGTGCCCCCGAGCGTAAAGCTTGGCCGCAGAATCACCGGGTAACCGGACTCCGCCGCGAAGGCCAGGCCGTCGGCAATGTTGTTCACCAGTTTGGACTGCGGCACTTCGAGGCCAATACCTCGCATCGCGTCCTTAAACAGCAGCCGGTCTTCGGCTTTCTTGATGGCGTCGATCTTCGCGCCGATCAACTCGACTCCGTACCGCTCGAGCACCCCCGATTCCGCCAGCTCCACCGAAAGATTCAACCCGGTCTGCCCGCCTACCGTCGACAGCAGCGCGTCCGGCCGCTCGATCCGTATGATCTCCTCGAGATACACGCGGTTCAGCGGCTCGACATACGTCCGGTCGGCCAGTTCCGGATCGGTCATGATCGTGGCGGGATTGGAATTCACCAGCACGACGTCGTAGCCGTCCGCCCGCAGCGCCTTGGCCGCCTGCGTGCCCGAGTAATCGAACTCGCAAGCCTGCCCGATCACGATCGGTCCGGAGCCTACAATCAGAATGCGCTTCAGGTCGTCTCGTCGCGGCATGGGTTATCGGTCCTGCGGTTTCTGGTCTGCCATCAGTTTCACAAAATCGTCGAACAGGTAATGCGAGTCGTGTGGTCCGGGCGCGGCTTCCGGATGGTACTGCACGCAGAACACCGGATACCGCCGGTGGCGGAAGCCTTCGAGCGTGTCGTCGTTCAGGTTCACGTGCGTCAGCTCTACATCGGCCGGGTTGAGCGAATCGCGCTCCACCGCGAATCCGTGATTGTGCGACGTGATCTCCACGCGCCGCGTGACCCGGTTCAGCACAGGGTGGTTCGCGCCGCGGTGCCCGAACTTCAGCTTATAAGTCTTGCCGCCGAACGCCAGCCCTAGAAGCTGGTGCCCCAGGCAGATCCCGAAAACCGGCACTTTGCCGATCAGCCTGCGGATGTTGGCCACCTGCGCCTCGAGCGGCTCGGGATCGCCCGGTCCGTTCGAGAGAAACACGCCATCCGGCTTGAGCGACAGCACGTCATCGGAGGAAGTCAGCGCGGGCACTACCGTCGTGCGGCAGCCCACCTGCGCCAGCCGCCGCAAAATATTCTGCTTGATGCCGAAATCGTACGCCACCACGTGAAATCGCGCCTCGGGTGGCCGTGGAACGATCTCCGATGGCGAGCACGGATCGACGGCATGCGTCCATTCATAGCGTTTTTGCGTCGAAACGCGGCTCGCCAGGTCGAGACCCGCCATCGTGGGGATGCTGCGTGCCTTTTCGACCAATTTGGCGGCGTCCGCTTCTTTGCCCGAAAGCACGCCGCGCATCACGCCGCGCGTGCGCAGGTGCCTCACCAGCGCCCGCGTATCGATCTCCGAAACTACCGGAATGGCATGTTTTTCGAGATATGTCCGCGCCAGCTCGTCCGACCTCCAGTTGCTCGCCACCGGCGAGAACTCGCGCACCACCAGGCCTTCGATGTAGGGCTTCGCGGCTTCGTTATCCTCGACGTTGGTGCCGTAATTTCCGATTTGCGGATTCGTGAGAATGACTATTTGCCCGGCGTATGAAGGATCCGTGAAGATTTCCTGGTATCCCGTCATCGCCGTATTGAAAACCACCTCGCCCGATCGTTCGCTGGGCGCACCAAAACTCCTGCCTTCGAAGACGCTACCGTCCTCCAAGGCCAGGGTTGCTCGGCTCAATACGATGTCCTCCTGGGGGGATTGGTAACTCTTATTTTAACGTAGGGCGGAAATTTCTGCCTCTGCTTTTTCAAATGGGCGGCAAACGCCGCCGGCGGCCTTACCCGGCAGGCTGCGCATTCGCCAGGCCGGGCGCAAGGCCCACGCGCCTCAGCAGGTCCTGAAATTGCGGCTCTTCCCGCAGGCTGTCGAATCGCGGATCCGCTTTGATCCATACCAGCCAGACGTCGTGTTGCTCGTATGCCTGTTCCAGCCAATCGAGCGCCGCCCGGGTTTCGCCGAGCCCGGCGCACACCATAGCCGTCCAACAAGGAGGAACGTAGCACTCCTCGCGCAATTGAGTCAGCCGGTCCAGGATTTTCGCCGATTCATCCATCCGGCCCGCCCGAGCCAGCGAGTGCCCCCATTGCGCCAGCGGGTAGGTGTGATTCTGCGAGGCCGCCACCGCCTGCTCCAGCACCGAGCACGCCGCCTCATAATTTCCCTGCTGCTCATAGCTCGATCCAAGAATTCCCTGTGCCGTCGAGTTCCGCGGCTCCAGATCGAGCGTTCGCAGCGCCTGCGCAATCGCCCGGTCGTAATCCCGCGCCATATATAGATGCCAGGAGATTTCCATGCTGAGCGTCAGCGAAAGCGGATCCAGATCCTGCGCCAGTTGAATCTCATGCATCGCCTCGGCCGCGTTTCCTAGCGCCGAAAGATAAGCCGCGTACGACCGGTGCGCCTGTGTGTAATGCGGGTTCAGCTCCAGCGCCCGCCGGTACTCGCGTCCGGAAGCCTCCCAGTCCCAATCGTAGACTTTCAGGATAAACGCCAGCGAGGTGTGCGCTTCCGCCAGTTGGCTGTCCATCTCGATGGCTTTCGCCGCGGCCTCCTTGGCCTTGGGAATGACATCCTTGGGAGGAAAAATGCCGAGAAAACCCATGTGTCCGTAGCAGTCCGCCAGGCCCGCATACGCCAATGCGTAATTCGGATCTTTGCGAATCGCTTCCTGGAAACATTCGATCCCCCTCGTCAGCCCTTCTTCGGTCATCCGGTTCCAGTGATAGCGGCCTCTGAGATAGTCCTGGTAAGCCTCGGTGCTGCTGGTGAAGCGCTTCACCAGGCGGCTCCGGTCTTCTCCGCTCAGCCGCAGCCGCAGCTTTTCCGAGATCTCCTGCGAGATTTCCTCCTCCACCGCGAAAATGTCGGATAGCTCGCGGTTGTATTGCGCTCCCCAGAGCCGCCAGCCGTTCTCCACCTCCACCAGTTCCGTCCGGATGAAGAGCGCCTCCCCGCGTTGAACGACTCTGCCGGTCAGCACTGCCTCCACATTCAGCTTCCGGCCAATCGTCCGCGGATCGACGGCCTTGGCCTTGTACCGGAAAACCGTGCTGCGCGCCATCACGCGCACCGGGGCGAGCTGCGAAAGACTGTGAATGATGCTTTCCGTGATCCCGTCGGTCAGGTATTCGGTCTCCGGGTCCTGATTTGTGTTTTCAAACGGCAACACCGCCAGCGAGTCGATCGGCCGCGCAGGAGCAGGCACGTGGGCGGCTACTGCCGGATGCTTTGCGACCGGAGCGATGAACCGGTACCCCCGGCGCGCCAGAGTCTCCACAAAGCGCGGATTGGCTGCGGAGTCGGCGAGAGCGTGCCGGAGCCGCTTGATCGCGGCGTTCAGACTCTGCTCGAAGTTGACAAACGTGTCGCCCGGCCACAGCTCACGCCGCAATTCTTCCCGCGTGATCAGCTCCCCGGGCCGCTCCAGCAGCTTCATCAGAATCTGCACCGGCTGGCCTTCCAACCGGATTTTGCGCCCCTGTTTGCGCAGTTCGCCCGAGCGGAGATCCAGCTCGAAGAGGCCGAACCGGTATGTGCGCAATGCGGGCGTAGTTGGCTCGCTTATGCCTTGGGAAACCCAGAACGAGATCGTGAGCGGGAAGCAGCGAACGTGTCCTTGTTTACACTCCGGGCATCTAGAGAGTCTATCAGCCGCCCGCTGGCATGTCATCAATTCCCGTAAGTCCCCCGGTTGCAACAGCTTTCCGTATCCGATCTGTTTCCCGGAAGTCTCACTTGCGTTCCATTGTGATGGCTGCCGTTCTGCGGCAAGCTGAGAGCGTTCCTGCTGACGGACCTCCACGTCTTACCGCAGTGATCAAATTTCACAACTGTTAGGAGAGTTAAATGGATACGTTTCTTTCCGCGATTCCAACCGTGGAGCCCTACGAAGACTACCATCTGCGGATCGACTTCGATCGCGATGAAGTCCGGTTGGACGGCGTTTTTTTACGATTGCCTCGTAAAGAGATCGACCTTTTGGGTTTTCTCGTCCGGCGCTCCGGCCAACTGATCTCCCGCGAGACACTTTTGCTGGCAATCTGGGGCTACGGCGCGCAGATTCGCACCCGCACGCTCGACGTCCATATTCGCCGTCTGCGCAAAAATCTGGGGCGCTACGGCAAGATGTACATCGAAACGGTGTTCGGTATCGGCTATCGCTTTCAGCCGTGCCGGACGGCGCTAGCCGCCTCGGCTCGCATGGCGCTGGTGGCCCACGGTGGAGCGGACGCCGCGTTGCAGGAGGCAGCCTATTCCAGTTGCACCGGCTTGGTGTAACCCGTCATCTCTAGATACCCCACGCCGGTGGCGGACCCGGAATAATTGACCGCGCCCTCCCAGTAAGCCGGCCCCGCGGGGCCGGTCAATTCCTGATCCTCGAGCGCCGCCCTGGCATTCAGTTCCATTTTGAGCGAGGGCACGCGAACCCTCCATCCGGTTGGATACGACGCTCCGGTGCGCGGGCTTTTCCAGTATTCAAACGGCGTGAGGGAAAAATCTTCGCGCGACAGGTGCCGCGAGCGGCCCTGGCGGTCGACGTAAGTTCCCGACGAGTGCACATCGGTGCCGCCCCCTTTGCGCCGGATCTGGAAAACCATCAGCTCGGTCTCATTGTCCAATTGGATGCTGAACCAGTCCCAGCCCACTTGGTTCTCGTCAAGCTGGTGCGTGAACCATTCGTGATCCATCCACGCCGTTCCGGTTACGGCGTGAGCTTCTCCATTGAGCTGGAGTTCGCCTTTCGTGATGAGCCGCGGCAGCGAAACGTAGTAAGAAGCCCGGCCGGCTCCGTCCGCCTTCTGGCTGACGCCGTTGATCCCGTTGATCACCGGCGCCGTGGCCGCAGCCAGCCGCAGCCGAAAATGAAATTCGTCCGCCGTGGCCTCGAGCACCTGTTCCGCTCCTTCCCACCGCGCCGACCAGTTTCCGTTCCACACGCGCCTCTCGGCAAAGCTCGCGCCGGCTAATCCCGGTCCCGCACGGTTGAGTCGCTCGTGATGGTAAAAATGACGGCCGTCAATGTCGGTCAGCGCCAGGTGCGCCAGGTACAAATCGTCGACGCGCCATGCCGAACGGTTCGGTTCCCCGCGCCGCTCCCCCTGCCGGAAAAAAACCAGCTCGAACCCGAAGCGTTTGCCCTCTGAGTCGCGCACATTGCCCGTAAAGTACCACCATTCGGTGCGGAAATCCGGATGCTCGAAATGGTCGCGCGGAAAGGCGTAATGGTACCCGGGAACCGCCAGGCGATACGAATCTGCCTCCGTGCCACGCCCTGCCAGGGTGCAACACAATATAACCAGGAATCGCGCGCGCGCCGGCGTCTTCACACGTACTTGCTATCATAAGAAAACTTCCCCGAGATGACGGTTGAAACGCAGACTGCCGAGTTTGAGTCCATTTCACTCGAAAACGGCGCCACCCTCGCGCCGGTCCAGGTCGCCTACCAGACCTACGGCGATCTCAACAGCGCCAGATCGAACGCCATCCTGATCCTGCACGCGTTCTCGGGTGACGCACACGCCGCCGGTATCAGCTCCGAAACCGGCAAGCCCGGCTGGTGGGATAACATGATCGGCCCGGGCAAGGCTTTCGACACCGAAAAATATTTCATCATCTGCTCCAATGTTCTGGGCGGCTGTCAGGGCTCGACCGGTCCATCTTCTGTGAATTCCCAAACCGGCTGTCCCTACGCCATGTCGTTTCCGGTCATCACCATCGGCGACATGGTGCGGTTGCAGGCTAAGTTGATCGATCGCCTCGGGATCGACCGCCTGCTTGCCGTGGCCGGCGGCTCGATGGGCGGCATGCAGGCCCTCGAATGGGCCGTGAGCTATCCGGACCGCGTCCTGGCCGCCATTCCCATCGCCACCACGGCACGTCACAGCCCGCAGCAGATCGCGTTCAACGAAGTCGGCCGCCAGGCCATCATGGCCGATCCAGATTGGAACGACGGTAATTACTACAGCGGCCATCCGCCTGCTCGCGGCCTCGCCGTCGCCCGCATGGTGGGCCACATTACCTACATGAGCGACGAATCCATGCGCGAAAAGTTCGGCCGCCGCCTGCGCGACAAAGAAAAGTTCGGCTTCGATTTCTCGGTCGATTTTGAAGTCGAAAGCTACCTGCGCTATCGCGGCAGCCAGTTCGTCAACCGCTTCGACGCCAATTCGTACCTCTACATCACCAAGGCCGAAGATTATTTCGACCTCACCTCCGGTAACGGCTCGCTGGCCGCGGCCTTTCGGAAAATCCAGGCGCGGTTTCTGGTCATCAGTTTCAATTCCGACTGGCTTTATCCCAGCTATCAATCCCAGGAAATCGTTCGCGTCCTGCGCCGCGCCAATCACGACGTCGCCTATTGCGATCTGCCTTCGAATTACGGTCACGATGCTTTCCTGGTGGACGTCGCCGAGCAGACCGAAGTGATCCGCGGTTTTCTGGCGAGTACCACCCGGGAGAAAGTCTGATGGCCGCCGCGGCAGAGGCGCATCGAAAGCCGTTCGTCGGCGAGCTGCTGGGTCGCGGCGATTTCGCCATCATTAGCGACATCGTGGAACCCAACAGCAAAGTCCTCGATCTCGGCTGCGGCGATGGCGAGCTGCTCGAATGGCTGGCCCAAAATAAAAATGTCGAGGCGCGCGGCGTCGAGATCTCGGCAAGCCGGGTGCGGCGCGCCATCGCGCGCGGCGTCTCCGCTTACCAGGGCGATATCGAAGAAGTCCTCGCCGATTACTCCGATCAGGCCTTCGATTACGTGGTCTTAAGCCAGACCCTCCAGGAAACACGCAACCCGCTCCAGGTCTTGCGCGAGATGCTGCGCATCGGCCGCCATGCCATCGTGGCCTTTCCGAATTTCGGGCACTGGTCGGTGCGGCTGGCCCTTCTGTTTACCGGCCGCGCTCCAAAAACCGGGTTGTTCCCCTACGATTGGTATGACTCACCCAACATCCATTTCTTGACTGTTTACGATTTCGACCAGCTCGTGCGCCGCGAAGGCTTCAACATCGAGCGCTGCTATTTTCTGTCCGGACGCCACAAGGTCTCGATGCTCCCCAACCTGCTGGCCGAAGTGGCGGTTTATCTGGTACGGAAATAAACCCGTCCCTCCGTCATCATGCGGATTCTGAGAGCCGGCGCGGTTTATTTTGCCCTGGTTTTCGGAGCGGGCTTCGTGCTCGGAACCGCTCGGACGCTCTGGGTCACCCCGCGCGTTGGCGCCAGAACCGCCGAGCTTGTAGAGGCGCCCGTGATGCTGGCGATCACGATTCTGGCGGCGCGCAGGCTTGTCAAAGGCTTTTCACCGCCTCCCGTTCCCGTGGCCAGTCTCGGCATGGGCTTTTCGGCACTCGTTTTGATGCTCGTTGCGGAATTCACACTTGTGCTCGGCCTTCGCGGTCTCCCCATCCGCCAGTACCTCACGTCCCGCGATCCCGTGGCTGGCGCCGTCTACTACTTCCTGCTCGCCGTTTTTGCTCTGATGCCGTTTCTCATGGCCCGCAAACAGCCGCGTTGACCGCCGGCCCAGCCGCGGTTGTCGCCTCGCCTCCGTTGCGCTATCAATGAAAACTGCGAGGAAAACTCATGACCAAACTCATACTCTCCGCCATCCTGGCGATTCCTGTTGTCGCCCAGACAACCGTTAAAGACGCGTTAATCCAACATTGGAAAACATCCGGCGAATTCACTGTCGCGGTTGCCGAAGCCATGCCTGCGGATGACTACAACTTCCGTCCCAACCCCGAAGAGATGAGCTTCGGGCAGCTCATGGCTCACATAGCCGGCGTGAATTTGAATGCTTGCGCGAATGCCAGCGGCCTGCCCCGACCCGCGCTGCCGCCCAAGATCGCCGAGTGGGCCAAGGCGACCGCCAAAGTGGATATCGATAAAGAAACCGCAATCCCGTTTTTGAAAGATTCCTTCGATTTCTGTGACAAGGCCGTGGCCGCGACGACGCCGGAACGCATGGACAGCGTCGTTGGTCCGGCCGCGCGCCATCTGACCGGCTTCGAGTGGCTCTGGGCCTACTTCACTCATACCGCGCACCACCGCGGTCAGGCCGAAGTCTACCTGCGCGTCAAGGGCATCAAGCCTCCCGCTTATCGATTCTGAAATCGCTCAGCGCGGCGGCAGCCGGAAGCCGTCTATTTCGAGAAAGCCTCCCGATATGAGCACCCGCAGGAATTCCGCAAAGCTTTCCTCCGAGTCCTCCCCATCTACGAGCCCGTTCTCTTTCAGGAACGCCAGCAGCTCCCGCGCGGTACGCGTGCCATCCGAGCGCGCCAGCAGAAAAGCGGCCCACGGTTGAATGCCGCATTCCACGCTGAACGGATAACTGGTTTCCAGCGTGAAATTCTGGGGAGCCATCTCGCCGTCCTGCAGGCGATGCACCACGTGCAGCTCGAGATCCTTCGACGCCACCGGCTTGGAGTCCAGAATCGCGGCCAGTCCCGTGTGAGCGCAAGCCCCGGTCTCCCAACATCGCAGCCATTCGATCTCCGCGCTCGTCAGCCGGCTGCCCTTTCTGCGTCTCACCGTCACCGGCGTGCGCCGCGCTGCGTGCCGCTCGATCACCACCGAACCGAAGAACAAATGCTCCACACGGTTTCGCTCGAACAAGGCTTTCCATTGCACCGCCTCGTCCGGCCCGCCGCCTGTCTTCACGGTCTGCTGGTTGGCAATCTGATCCGTCGCAAACAGCTTGCGCTCGACGAGAAAGATGTCGAACTCGTCCCCGGCTTCGCCCAGCCAGCGCCTCACCTGCACCTGGAAACCCTCGCCCGGGCGGTCTGGCCCCGCCGTGATGCAATAGAAACGCCCGCCCGGCCTCAGATATTTCGGCAAGCCGGCGATGACGCGTTGCACCACCCGGTCCCCCAGCTCCCCACCATCGGCATAAACCTCCGCCGGCTTCAGCGACGGCACGTACGGCGGATTGGCTGTGATGCGATCGAATGTTCGCCCTTCCACCACCTCATAAAGATCTCCGCGAGCCGCCGTGACATTCTCGATTCCGCTCAACCGCCGGCTGAATTCCGCGCACAGCGTCGCCCGCTCCAGTATGTCGGTCGCCCACGCATGCCGCGCGTATCGCGATGCCGCCGTGAGCGCTCCGATCCCGGTGCCCGAGCAGAGATCCAGCAGATCTTCACACGGGTCTTGCGGTAATGAATCCAGAAACTGCGTGGTGTTCGGCGTCACCGCCGGATACACAACGTCGACGGCGCTGCGAATGGGCGCGAGTTCAGGGCTGGTCCACCGGTCCGAAACAATATAGAGTCCCGCCACCGGATAGAGCGCCGCGGTTGCGAACCATTCGTCCGATTCTTCGTTGCGGCGCGCGATCAGGCCCAAAGCACGGATCGCTTCCACCACCGGCGCGGGCGCCCAGGCGTCCAGGTCACTCCCACCCACGAACTCGCCGATCAGGAAAAGACGTGCGACCAGGTCCAGCCCGTCGCGCATGGTACGCGGCTGCGATGGATTGGGCTTGAGCTTCAGATAATCTTCGCGGCTGGCAAGTCCAAGGCGCTCGCACACGGTCCGTTCCGTATACTGTAAATCCTCTAGGAAATTTCGCAGCCGCGTGAAGTGCTCGTTGGATCCTAATGTCAGCCAATCCACCGAACCAAAATACAGAAGTTTGACATCCTTTGCCAGCAACGGTATACTCACATGACCCGATTCCGCGTGGTTCCCATCTTTTTCTGAAACTTTCCAGGGTTGGAGATCGTCATAGTTTTAGTCGGCGCCGGATTTTAGCCGGGACGTGTGGTATCGGCGGGCGCCCGAGAGTGATTGGAAATGCCGAAGACAATGAGTAAGAACGGAGCCAAAACCCGATTCGATCAGTATCATAAGGCTCTCGACGCAAAAGCGAATGAGCTGCGCCGCAGCATGTCCGCGCAGAAGGTCGCGCAGGTGGTTTCCAGGCTCGATGTGCCTTCCGATGAAGGCGATCTGAGCCAGCAAAGCCATGAAGAGTGGATTTTTCTGAACCGTAACACCCTGGATATGAAGCTGCTTCGCGAGGTTCAGGCCGCGCTCCGCCGCGTCGAGAACGGCACCTACGGCGTGTGCGCTGCCTGCGAAGAGCCGATTTCCGCCAAACGCCTCGAAGCCGTGCCGTGGGCCAAGTTCTGCGTCCAGTGTCAGGAAAGAATCGGCGCTGAAGCCGCCGAATTTGACGACGACGATTTCGACGCCGAACGTTGATTCACTTCTCCGCCCGGGTGAACGAACCCGGTTCGTTTGAAAACTTACCTCTCTGAACCTCAAACCTTACGTTTGGGTGTACAATTGAAAGCCGAACTGCCTCATTTTTGAGGCTTTCTTCCAGAATTCAATGGGAGATCTTATGGAAAAGCCGGCGCAAAATATACAAGACAGTTTTCTGAACAACGCGCGCAAGGACAAGACCGCCATTACGCTGTATTTGCTCAGCGGTGTGAAGCTTTCAGGCCGCATTAAGAGCTTTGACAAGTATTCGCTGATTTTAGAAACAAATAACCAGGAGCAGTTAATCTTCAAACACGCGATCTCCACAGTAGTGACGATGAAAGCCGGCCACGGGTATCAGCCTTCCACCCAGTCGGCTCACAGTTCGGCCGCGGCCGCCCCGCACGGCGATGCGCCGCACTCGGATTCTTCGGAAACTTGAGCTTAACGGCAAGTCCGGGTGTGCTTGAGCGGGTCATCCTGGTCGGTGTGGAGTGGAAAGGCCGCAAGGCGTCAGCTGGTGGCTTGCGTCCAGCTCTGCCCGGCGGCGGCGAAGAATCTCTTGCGGAACTCACGGAGCTGGCCCGGAGCGCCGGTGCCATCGTAGTCGATCGCTCGTTTCAATCGCGTGAGGCGCCGGAAGCCGCTACCCTGGTCGGAGCGGGGAAGGTCAGCGAGCTCGCCGCGCTCGCTGCCACAATGCGGGCGGACGCCGTGCTGTTCGACCACGACCTCACCCCAACACAACAGCGGAATCTCGAAGAGCGCCTCGGCACGAAAGTGCTGGATCGCACGCAACTGATCCTGGACATCTTTGCCCGCCGCGCCCGCACTCACGAAGGCCGCCTTCAGGTCGAACTGGCGCAGCTCCGCTACCTGTTGCCCAGGCTCACCGGCCATGGCGCTGCGATGTCGAGACTCGGCGGCGGCATCGGTACCCGCGGCCCCGGAGAAACCAAGCTGGAAACCGACCGCCGGCGCATCGCCCGTCGTATCAAGAGTCTCGAAAAAGAGCTCGAAGCCGTACGGGATACGAGGCTGGTTCACCGGCGGCAGCGCGGCGCCGTCCCCCTGGCCACACTCGCTCTGGTTGGCTATACCAACGCCGGAAAATCGACTCTGTTTAATCGGCTCACCAGTGCGGGCGTCCTCGCGGACGCGCGCATGTTCGCTACGCTTGACCCTACGGTGCGCGCGCTCATACTGCCGTCGCGCCGCAAGGTCCTGGTGAGCGACACCGTGGGTTTCATTCGCCGCCTGCCGACCACGCTCATCCAGGCTTTCCGTGCCACGCTCGAGGAAGTCAATGAGGCCACCTTGATTCTCCACGTCGTCGATGCCGCGGCTCCCCACGCCGCCGAGCAGACGCGGCACGTTCTCGCGGTGCTGGCCGAAATTGGCGCAGCGGACATTCCTCAACTGCTGGTCCTTAACAAAATCGACTGCCTGCCCGAGGGCGGCGCCGATATCACCCATCTGGCGGGTCGCCTGGGCATCCACCTATCCGCTGCGATGCCAGCGCCCGCCGTCGCCATTTCTGCCTTAACCGGCGATGGATTGGCGCGCCTCACCGAGGCCATCGATCGCGTTTTGCCGTTCGATCCCCTGTTGCGCGTGCGGTTCCGGTTTCCTCTCGGCGAGGGATCTGCCCCGTCGCTCGTCCATGAGTTTGGGCGCGTGCTCGACGTGCGCTACACCGAGCGCTCCTGCGAAGTCGAGGCTGAGGTCCCCACATCCTTAAAGGAGAAGTTGGCGAGGTTTGTACGCTCCTAAACGAGGGTCCAGCTTCGCCGGCGGCAGTTGTTCACCTCCCGGCCGCCGGTTTATAGTTTGGGAAGGGCCGGCATGAATCTCCCGAACAGTCTCACGATCGCCCGGATCTTCTTCGTTCCCTTGCTGGTGGCCGTCCTGGTGGCGCAGAACGTTGCGATCCGCCTTTTCGGCGCCACCATAACGAACGAATGGCTGGCGCTCGCCATTTTTCTGGTTGCGGCCGCAACCGATCTCGTTGACGGCTACCTGGCACGCCGCTGGGGCCAGGTCACCACCATCGGGACTCTCCTCGATCCCATCGCCGACAAGCTTCTGATTTCCGCCGCGCTCATCGCTCTGGTGCAGGTGAATGCCGTGCCGGGGTGGATGGTCATTCTGATCGTAGGCCGCGAGTTCGCGATCTCCGGGTTGCGCAGCATCGCCGCCGCCGAGGGGTACACCATCAAGGCCAGCGACCTCGGCAAGACCAAAATGGTCGCGCAGGTCACGGCCATCTCCCTTCTCTTGATCGGTATCCACCACACGCAGATCGCGGTCCTTGCTTACTGGATGATGTGGGTGGTCGTCCTGTTCGCCGTGCTCTCCGCGATCGGTTACTTCCGGAAATTCTGGCGCAAAGTAGATGTGCGGATCAAGATGCGCAGGCGCCGCGAATTGCTAAGGCTCGAGCGGCGGCGCAAGCTCGAAGCGCTCCGTCAGGGCCGCACGGCGGCTTCGGTGCGTGCCGCAGAATCGCCAGGAGTGGGCGGCGGAGTCGGCGGCGTTCGCGGCACTACCTGAACGCCTTGGGGCGTCAACACCAGTTGTTTGATCTCTCCGTTCGCTCCCAAAGAGCCCACCGGTTTTCCATTCAGCGTGATCTTCACACCGCCGGCATTGCCGAGTAGCACGGAAACCTTCTTATCGGCGTCGACCTGCTTGGCTTGATCTCCCTCGAGCGTTCCGCTGAATACATGGCTACCGTCAGCCTTGATCGATACCCAGACCGGCTGGCTCGCCGTGAAGACTACGCGGACGCGCGCCGCTTCAGTTGCTGCCGGCGTAATCTGTCCGGAAGACGTTTGCGTCTGCGAATACGCCGCCGAAGGAGGCGCCTGAATAATACCTGTATCGGAGATCTCTGCTGCGCGAAATTCCGATTTTGGCGGATCGGCCACCGGGCTCAGGGGTTTATTCGTGCTGGCGGTTTGTGCTACAGGCGCCGCTGGCTGCGCTTGAGCCGCAGCTACGGGTGCAACCGTTTCCACCTTCGCAACTTTGCGCGGCCTCTGCCACAAGCTATAAATGCCGGCGCAGGCGAGCATCACGATCACCACCCAGGCGAGCGCGGATATAGTGGAATCCGAGCGCACTCGATCCCGAAAATCGTCGAGGGCAGGCAAACGGATTAGATGCGGCGCAGGGCGCTGCGCCTCGATCGGAGACGCCGGTTCCGGGGGCTCGAACTGCTGCCCGGCTTCTGCTGCCAGTTCTTCCTCATCCAGCCCCAGCAGGTGCGCGTATTGGCGGACGAAACTTTTGGCAAACACGCCGCCCGGCAGCCGTTGAATCTCGTCGCCTTCGATGGCTTCGAGCAGGTGCACACTAATCTTGGTCTCCGCGGAGACTTTGTTTAAATCCCACCCGCGGCGCAAACGTTCCCTGCGGAGCGTATCGCCGATAGAAGTCATAAACGGATTCCTGAAGGCCCTCTATCGCTATAATACAACAGTTGCACCTCGATCCCCTCCCGCTCGTCTCCGTGATTGTCGTGAACTGGAACCGGCGTGAATTGTTACGCGCTGCACTAGGCTCGCTCGCGCGTCAGCAGGGCGTCGCGTTCGAGGTCATTGTGGTCGATAATGGCTCGAGCGACGGGTCGGCGGAGATGGTCGCGGAAGAATTTACTTCCTCCGGCGGCGCGCCCGTTCAATTGATTCGCAACCGGGAGAATCGGGGATTTTGCGCGGCCAATAATCAGGGTATTGCGCTGGCGCGGGGTGAGTTTGTGGCGCTGTTGAATAACGATGCCGAGGCCGATGCGCGCTGGCTCGATGCGCTGTCGCGGGCTTTTCAAGGCCGCGGGGATGTAGGGATGGCGGCATCCAAAATTCTGGTCTATGAAGATCCGCGGCTCATCGATAAAGCCGGCCATCTGATTTATCTCGACGGCCAAAACCGCGGGCGCGGCATGGGCCTTCCCGACGATGGCCGGTACGATCGCCTCGAGGAGGCTTTGTGGCCCGATGGTTGCGCCGCCATGTATCGCAAGCAGATGCTCGAGCAGATCGGCGGCTTCGACGAGGATTTTTTCGCATATGGCGACGATGCCGAGTTGGGGTTGCGCGCCAGAATCGCCGGCTGGAAATGCCTGTACGTTCCCGAGGCGGTGGTGCGGCATCATCGCGGGGCGACGCTGGGCCGCGAGTCGACTCGCCGGCTGGAGCTGATCGAACGCAATCGCGTGCTTCTGGCCGTGAAACTTTTTCCCGGAAGCCTGCTCTGGAGAAACTGGCTGTATTATCTGGCCCGGCTGGTGGCGGGCGTGTGGGCTTCCATGCGTGGTGCAGAGGAGACTTCGCGGTTTCCAGGATGGCGCGGCAAGCTGCGCATGGCCGGCGCGCTCGTGCGCGGCGACGTGCAGGCCTTGTGGATTACGCCGCGCATGTGGCGTAAGCGCCGCGAGGTGCAGAAAATCCGCAAACTTTCCCCGCGGGATGTGCGGCAGCTGCTCGAGCAGTACCGCATGCCGCTCGGTGAATTGCTCAAATGACCGAAGCTGAGCGGGTCGAGTTCCAGCCGGCAGCGGATCTTTCGCGAGAGAGTTGCGTTGCGTGCGGGAGCACGGAATCGCAGGTGCGATTTCGGACCACCGACCTTTTGTACCGAACCACACACAAGGAATTTGCCATCGCTCAATGCTCGCATTGCGGCCTGCTGCGCCTCTCTCCGCAGCCCGGACCTGACGAGTTCGCGCGCTATTACCCGCGGAATTACTGGTTCGATCCCGCCGAAAACGCTGCCGGCCGGCTTGAGGAAGCGTACCGCCGCCTCGTGCTCCACGATCACGTGCGATTTGTGAAACGCGCGCTCGGGGAAACAAGCGAGTCCGGGCCGCTTCTCGATGTAGGCTGTGGCGGCGGCCTGTTTCTCGGTATGCTGCGCCGCGCAGGAATTTCGGTGCTGGGCCTGGACCTTTCCGTTGCCGCGGCCGCGATGGCGCAGAAGCGGCATTTCGTGCCTGCCGTTGCCGGCGATCTGGACGGCGCCCCTTTTGCCCGGGAGAGTTGTCGCGCGATCACCATGTTCCACGTGCTCGAGCACGTCCCTCGGCCGCAGCAGTACCTGGCCGCGGCCCATCGCCTCTTGCGCCCCGACGGTTGTCTCGTGGTACAGGTGCCCAATGCCGGGTCCTGGCAGTTCGCGCTTCTCGGCCGCCGCTGGAATGGCGTGGATGCGCCGCGCCACCTGCATCTGTTCCGCGCAAGCGATCTCGAACGGCTGCTCGTGTCCGCTGGTTTTTCCATCGTGCGTAGGAAGTACTTCTCACTGCGCGACAATCCGGCCGGTCTGGCCACGAGCCTGGCGCCGTCGCTCGATCCCATGGCGCGGCGCGTGCGCGGTCTGCGCGAATCCAACCCGGCGCGATTACTCAAAGACCTGCTTTACTTCGGGCTGGTTTTGATCGCGCTGCCGTTTGCCGCTCTCGAAGCCGCATTCGGCGCCGGCTCTACGGTGATGATTGAGGCGCGCAAGAGCCCATGAGCTACACCGAAATCGCCGAACACTTCCCGCGCTTTCTGCGCCGGCACGTTCTGCATTTCGAATCCGTGATCGAAGAAACCGTCGAGCAATTTGGCGATCGCTTGCCGGCCACGTGCTGGGTGCTCGACGCCGGGGCCGGCGAAGGGCGCTACGCGCACTTTTTCGGCAAGCAGCGCTACTGCGGCGTGGACCTGACCGTCGGCGATATCGGGTGGAACTACAGCGGGCTGGATGCGGTCGCCGATATCACAGCGTTACCATTTCGCTCGAATTCCTTCGGCGCGTGCGTGAACGTGGTCACGCTCGAGCACATTGCCGAGCCCGGCTGCGCGCTGGCGGAAATCTCGCGCGCGCTCGCGCCGGGCGGCGAACTGCTGCTGGTCGCTCCGCATGAATGGGAGGTGCATCAGGCGCCGCACGATTATTTCCGCTACACGCGCTACGGCCTCGCATACCTGCTCGAGCGCGCCGGGTTCGAGCATCTCGAAATTCAGCCCGTCGGTGGTTACTTCCGCCTGCTGGCCCGCCGTCTCCTCAACGGCCTGCAGTTTTTTTCGCGAGGCTGGCGCTGGGTCGCGTTCGTGCCTGCCGCATTGCTGCTGGTGCCGCCGGCGATGGTTCTGCCGCTGTTCGATTTCCTTGATCGCGACCGTCACTTTACTCTCGGATACGTATGCACTGCAAAGAAGCAGTCCTGAGCCTCGCCGTTTTGTGCGGAGCCGCCGCGTGCGCGTCCGCCGCGGAATTCAGCGGCGCTGAAGCGCTCGCGTTCACGCGCCGCGCGGTCTCGTTCGGTCCGCGACCTTCCGGATCGCCGGCCATCCGCAAATTGCAGGCGTATATTCTCGGCGAGCTGAAGTCCGCGGGCTGCGAAGTGACGCAGGACGATTTTTCGGGATCCACCCCACTTGGCCCGACGCCCATGAAGAACATCATCTGCCGCTTCCCGGGCAAGTCCGGCAAAGCCGTGGTGTTCACCGGACACTATGACACCAAATCGATACCGTTGATCGCGTTCACCGGCGCGAATGACGGCGGTTCTTCGACCGGTTTCCTGCTCGAGATGGCCAAGGCGCTTCGTGGCACGCCGCACACAGACGACATTTACCTCGTCTGGTTCGACGGCGAAGAGGCCGTTGCGCAATGGTCGGATTACGACAGCTTGTATGGCAGCCGGCATCTGGCCGATCGCTGGTCCGCCGACGGCACGCTCGCGCGCATCAAAGCGCTCATCAACGTCGACATGATCGGCGACCGCAATCTCGACATTCTCGAGGATATGAACTCCTCGGCCTCTCTGCGCGAGCTGGTGTGGAGCACAGCCGAGCGCCTCGGATACGGCAAGCACTTTCTCAAGGACGCGGGCGCGATCGACGACGATCACATGCCGTTCATTCGTCGCGGCGTAAATGCGCTGGACCTGATCGATCTGGATTACGGACCGAATAACTCCTACTGGCACACGGACCAGGACACGGTCGACAAGCTCAGCGCGCAGAGCTTCGAGATCGTAGGCCGCGTGCTGCTTGCAACACTGAAAGAACTCGAAAGCGTCACCGATGGACGGAATCATCGTCGTCGATAAGCCGGAAGGCTGGACCTCGCACGATGTCGTCGGCAAGATGCGCCGCCTGGCCGGCACACGCCGCGTGGGGCACCTCGGCACTCTCGATCCCATCGCCACCGGCGTGCTTCCGCTCGTGATCGGCCGCGCGACACGGCTCGCGCAGTTTTACGTCCGCAGCGAAAAGGTTTACGACGCGCGCATTCGTTTCGGCTATTCGACCGACACGTACGATCGCGAGGGCACGGCCACCTCGGTGATCACCGAGCCTGCGCTCAAACCGGATGTTCTGGAAGCGAAGCTGGAAGCGTTTCGCGGCGAATTCCTGCTGACTCCGCCGCCCGTGTCGGCGAAGAAGATCGGCGGCGTGCCGGCATACCGGCTCGCGCGCAGACAGATCGAAGTTGCGCTGAAGCCGGTGCCGGTGCAGGTCAGCGAACTCAGGCTGACGGAAATCGAAGGGCAGGAGGTGCGCCTTTTGGTCCGTTGTTCGGCAGGCACCTACCTGCGGTCGATCGCGCATGAACTGGGCCAGGCGATGGGATGCGGCGCTCATCTGACGAGCCTGCGCCGTTTGCAATCGGGCGACTTCTCGATCGAGCAGGCCCGCACGATCGCGGAGCTCGAAACGCTGGCCGGGGAAAACCGGCTGGCCGAAGCGCTTCTTCCGGCGGCTTCGCTGTTGCCATCGTTTCCGGCAGTCATCATCGACCTGCCGACCGCGGGCCTGATCCGGCAAGGCCGCGATTTTCCGGTTTCGCCGTTTCGTATTCAATCGGGCACCCGCTATGTGAAGGCCGTTTCTCCGCAAGGCGAGCTTGTTGCGATCGGCGAGGCAAAGCTGCCGCACGTGTATCATCCAGTAGTCGTGCTGTAGCGCTACTTTCTCAGGAAGTCGAAATCGCAGCCGAGGTTGGCCTGCGTCACGTGTTCCAGAAACAGCCGGCCATAACCGCGTGTGTAGTGCGGAGAGGCGGGCTGAAACTCGCGCAGCCGGCGAGCGATTTCTTCGGGCGCCACGTTCAGCTCCAAGCGGCGGCCTGCGGCATCGAGGACGATCTCGTCTCCGGTGCGCACGGCGCTGAGCGGACCGCCGATGGCCGCTTCGGGCGCGACGTGCAGCACGACCGTGCCGAAACTGGTGCCGCTCATCCGCGCGTCGCTGATGCGCACGACATCGTCAACGCCGCGATCGAGCAGTGTCTTCGGCATCGGAATATGTCCCCACTCCGGGAAACCGGGCGCGCCCTTCGGCCCGCATCCTTTCATCACCAGCACGGTCGATGGATCGACCGGCAGATCCGCGCGGTCGATTTCGGCGCGCATCTGCTGGTAGTTTTCGAACACGTAAGCGCGGCCGCGATGCTGTAAGAGCCGCGCCGAAGCGGCGGTTTGTTTCAACACGGCTCCGTCCGGAGCCAGGTTGCCGCGCAGCACCACCGTGCCGCCTTCGCCATGCAGCGGTTCAGTTGCCGTGCGGATCACTTCGCGGCGATAGCATTCCGCGTGTTCGACATTTTCGCCGATCGTTTTTCCGGTAACAGTAAGGGTGCTCGCGTCCAGCAGATGCAGAATCTCCTTCATCGCGGCGGGCAGCCCGCCGGCATAGAAGAAGTCCTCCATCAGAAATTCTCCGGAAGGCTTCACGTTCGCAATATACGGCGTGCGGCGCGAGACACGGTCGAAATCGTCGAGATCGAGCGGAATCCCGAGCCGACCGGAGAGAGCCAGCAGGTGCACCACCGCGTTGGTCGAGCCGCCGATCGCCATGTCGACGGTGATCGCATTCTCGAGCGCGGCGCGTGTCAAAATGCGCGAGGGACGCAGGTCTTCCGATACCATTTCGACAATACGCCGGCCGCTCAGCTCGGCGAACGAAAGCCGGCGTGAGTCGGCCGCAGGAACGTTGGCGCAGCCGGTGAGCGTCATGCCCATCGCTTCGGCCAGGCTGGTCATGGTGGATGCGGTGCCCATCACGGTGCAGTGTCCGGCGCTGCGCGAGATGCCGCCTTCGATTTCGGACAATTCCTCTTCGGTCAACTTGCCGGTGCGAAACAGGTCGAACAGCTTGCGGCCGTCGGTGCCCGATCCGAGCTTGCGATCCTTCCACTGGCCGCTGAGCATCGGCCCGCCCGGGACCATGATGGCGGGGATGTCGGCGCTGGCCGCGCCCATCAACTGCGCCGGCGTCGTCTTATCGCATCCGCAGAGCAGCACGACGCCATCGATGGGATTGGCGCGGATGGATTCCTCGACATCCATGGCCATCAGGTTGCGATAAAGCATGGTCGTGGGGCGCATGAACAATTCGCCGAGCGAAATCGTCGGGAACTCGAGCGGAACGCCGCCCGCTGCCCACACGCCGCGTTTCACCGCTTCAGCAACGGTGCGCAGGTGTACGTTGCAGTTATTGAGCTCGCTCCACGAATTGCAGATGCCGATGACTGCCTTGTTCGAGAAGACGCCTGAGGTGAATCCTTCGGCGCGCAGCCACGCGCGCCGAGCGAAATTTTCGTAGGCGGAGCCGCTCCACCATTCCTGGCTCCGCAGTTTCCTTCCGTTCACTTTGGACATGAGGTCTCCAGCCTACCAGAGGAACCGCGGCGCTCGTGGTGGTGTCCAACTCTTCGAAGTCACGCGCGCGGGTCTTTGAAGCAGGTCGAGGAGGAGACAATGTTCGACGAGATTCTTGCGCAAAGTTCCGCGCGCACGGCGAGGCCGTTTTCCGTGGCGCTGTCGTTTACCGTTCAGACCGTGCTGGTTGGCCTGGCGATCGTTGCTCCGGTGATGCATCCGGAAGCCATCCAGCCGGGGCGGCATTTGCGAATCGTCACGGCTCCTGTGCAGCAGGGCCAGACGGAGCCGCCGCCTCAGCATCCCGCTGTTACCTCGCGAGCGGGCGGCGGGCCACGGCCTTTCTCCGTACCGGTTTTCCGCGAGCCGGGTAACGTGCCGGCGCAGATCCTCGAGATCGACGATGCCTCGCTCGCAGAGACACCGCCGGTAAGCGCTGCGGGTTCTGCGCTCTTCGGGAGTTCGGCGGGTGTGCCGTTCGGCTTGGGCGAGGGCGCCATCGAGAATTTGAAACCGCCTGCGCCGAAACCAGTCCAGCAAGCCATCGCTCCGCGTGCGCCCATGCGCGTAGGCGGCGTGGTGCAAGCCGCCAAGCTCATGCACCAGGTGACTCCCGTTTATCCGCCGCTCGCCAGGCAGGCGCGAATCTCTGGCGTCGTGCGCCTGGAAGCCATCATCGATCGCGCGGGCGCCATCCGCAGCCTCCAGGTCGTCAGCGGGCATCCCTTGCTGGTCCCGGCGGCCGTTGATGCGGTGCGCCAGTGGACTTATCGCCCCACGCTGCTCAACGGCGAACCGGTCGAAGTGCTGACCGAGATTGAGGTGCACTTCAAGCTTGGCGATTGAGCCACGCGCGCACCGGCATTTGGTTCGGGGTTTACTTTTCACGTTCTGCGGAATATATTGGCTTGTATCCGATATCACACTTTGTAAGGAGGCAGAATGAGACGCAGCTTTTTGGCAGCTCTGGTGCTGTGCCTGGGTGTTGTGATGGCCATCGCGCTGGGTCCCTCGGCAATTGCCAAGGAGAAGAAAGCGAAAGAAGGACAACTCAACGGGACGGTCCACATGATGAACAAGGATTCGTCGACGATCACGATTATGAAGAATAACGTGCAGCGGCAGATCGTTTATAGCGACCAGACGAAATGGATGTACGGTACGCAAGGAAACGCGAAGCCCAGCTCGCTCGATCAGTTGCAACAAGGGTGGTACATCAACTGCAAAGGGACCTTCGACGGCGTGAAGCTGAACGCCACGGCCTGCCGGTTCCGGGAAGCGAAGTAGCGCGCAGCCCCACGGTTCTCGATGTCGTAACGGGAGTGCGAATCCACGCTGGATCTTGCACTCCTGCATTTTCCCCTCGCATCCTCCACTGTTCGCCAAGTTTTGACAAGATAGACACGTGCCTTTTCGTTTTGTGCTTTGGTTCTCTCTCCTGCTCGCATTATGTGTCACAGGCTGCAAACCGCCGGAAGAATCGGTTCAAAAGGCGATTATCGGCGCCATCCTGATCGATGGCGCGGGCGGACCTCCTGTTTCGAATTCGGTGGTGGTGGTGGCCGGCCCGCGCATCCGGCTGGTGGGGACACGGGCGAACGTGCCGATTCCGGCAGGCGTCGAGAAGATCGACGGAGCGGGAAAATTTCTTATTCCCGGCCTCATCGATCTGCATGTTCATCTCGGCACACGCGCCGGCACGGCTTACAAAAACGCCGAGTACACGCGCGATCAGATCGAGAAAAATCTGAATGCGTATCTCTACTTCGGCGTTACATCGGTGCGCAGCATGGGGGTGGACCGGCAGGCGGCGTTCGACGTGCGCAAAGCGGAGCGCGACGGCCAGTTGCTTACGGCGCGCCTGTTCACCGCGGGCCGGGGCTTCACGGCTCCTCACGGCCATCCGTCCCAGGAAGTGGGCGATGTTGTCATCCAGACCGACAGTCCGGATGAAGCGCGAAAGCAAGTGGACGCGCTGGCCGCCGAGCAGGTGGACGCAATCAAAATCTGGGTGGACGATCTGGGCGGCACGGCGCCAAAGATCAAGACTGCGGTGATCGACGCGATTTTCGATCAGGCGCGCAAGTATCACATCCCGGTGACCGCGCATATTTACTCGCTGGCCGATACCAAGCACCTGGTCGCGGCGGGCGCCGCGGGATTTTTGCACATGATTCAGGACACCGAGGATATCGATCCGGCATTCATCGCGAAGCTGCGGGACCTGCGCATCGTGTTTGCGCCCACGCTGGTGCGGCAGGAACTCGGCTGGCTTTACAAAGAGCACCCGGAGCTTCTGGACGATCCGGATGTGGCGCGGACGGTCGATGCGGATGTTATCGCTGCCGCGAAGCAGGCCGCAAAGACAAGCCAGGCGACGCCTGCCGATCGCCGGGATTACGAGCGCGCGTGCCGGAACACGCAGAAGCTGGCGGCAGGCGGCGTGCTGATCGGGGTTGGCTCCGACGGCGGCTCGAACCTGGATTTTCCGGGTTTGATGACGCATCGTGAATTGGAGCTTCTGGCGGCTTGCGGCTTGTCGCCGATGGACGTTATCGTGGCGGCGACGCGTAACGGTGCGATCGCGCTCGGCAAGGCCGATGACCTGGGCACGATCGAGCAAGGCCGGAGAGCCGACTTGATGCTGGTGAGCGCCAATCCGCTCGAAGACGTCCGCAATCTTCGCAAGATCGACCGGCTGATGTTCAACGGCGAATGGGTCGACCGGACGAGCCTGAAAATCAAGTAGCCGGTGGGGACGGGCGTTTCCGGCAAAAGTTAACAACTCTGTCGCTGAGGGGGGCTGGGAGAGGAGCCTCAAGGCTTTGTAAACAAAGGCCAAACCGAGAAATTGGCTTTGTTTTGCAAAATTGTTTTTGCGCGGCGAGTGACGGCTTTCGGACGAAGGCTGCGGCATGGTTGGCGTGCTGATTGTAACGGGCGTCAAAGGAATTTTCGGGTGCGGCGGGACGGAAGCTGTTCACAGGAAAGCCGGAAACTTGGATCCCTGCGCGGTCACCGGTGGGAGCAAATGTTGCGGACGGTGGCCTGGAAAGCCGGCCGCTTGGAACGGCAGGCCGTTGACACGAGTCTAATATAAGAGCAAGATCAAAAAGAGGAAATCCCCATGAAACCCCTCGCGCGGTTGGCATTAGGCGTCACGATATTGGCGGGAGCGAGTTTTGTTGCTTCGGCGCAAACGGTGATTTCGGCAAAGTCGGGTCTGATCCACTATGCAGAAGGCTCGGTTTATCTCGGCGACCAACAGGTGGAAAACAAGTTCGGCAGTTTTCCGGAGGTCAAGGAGAACCAACAACTCCGCACCGAACAAGGCCGCGCGGAAGTTCTGCTGACGCCCGGGGTGTTTCTGCGGCTGGGCGAATCGAGCGCGGTGCGGATGATCACGAACCGGCTGATCGATACGCGCGTCGATTTTCTGGCGGGCTCGATTCTGGTCGAAGCAGCCGACATGCCGAAGGACAACGGGGTCACGATCGTCTACAAGGACTACGCGGTGCGGCTCGAGAAGAAAGGTCTTTACCGCTTCGATTCCGAACCGGCAGAGCTTCGCGTTTATGACGGCGAAGCTTCCGCGCTGCTAAACGGCAAGACGGAGCAGGTCAAAGAGGGCCGGGTGCTGGCGTTTAACGGCGATCTGAAGCTGGCGAAGTTCAACAAAGACGACACCGATGCCCTGTACCGATGGAGTCTGCACCGGTCAGAATATCTAGCGATGGCGAATGTTTCGGCGGCGAAGTCGCTGCAGAGCTCGGGCGGCGGGTACGGCTATTACGGCGGCGGTTGGGGAATGAACGGTTTGGGAATGAACGGTTGGGGAATGACGGGAATGGGATTGGGCGGCTGGTACTTCAATCCTTATTTCGGCATGTACACGTTCGTGCCCTACAACGGCGTTTATTACAGCCCGTTCGGATTTGCGTTCTGGAGTCCGTTCACGGTTTACAACGCATTCATGCCGTACTACGGCGGCGGGTTCTACCGCGGGGGCGGCGCAGCGGGCGGCGCGCGCATCACGCGAGGAATCACTTCCGCGACGTCGGCGCGAACCACGGTTGCCAGGAGTTCGGCGGCAACCCGCAGCGGTCTTTCCGGGACAATGGCATCTTCGGGCGGCTCAGTGCGCTCGGGCTCGACGGCTGCCTCCGGCTCAGTCAATAGCGGCATTTCGCGGAGCGGCGGCGTAGGTGGTGGCGTGGGCGGTGGCGGCGGCTTCGGCGGCGGTGGCCATGCCGGCGGCGGCCACGGCCGGTAGCCCTTTACTTCACATTCTTTTCGAAAAACTCCGTTAACGTCTCGTAGAGGTGTCTTCGCACGGTTCCGGTTACGCCGTGCTGTTTCTGGGTGTACAGCATCAAGTCGAACGGCTTGCCGGCGCGCTCGAGCGCATCCATCATCTGGACCGTGTTCTGGAAGTGCACGTTATCGTCTTCGAGGTTGTGCACCAACAGCAGCCTGGCGCTTAAGTCCGCGGCGGTGGTGATGGGCGAAGTCCGCTGGTAGGCTTCCGGGTTTTCCGCAGGCAGTCCCATGTAGCGTTCGGTGTAAATCGAATCGTAATTGCGCCAGTGGGTGACGGGCGCCCCGGCGATTCCGGCGCGAAACAGGCCTGGAGCGTGAGTGAGACTGTAGAGAGTCATATAGCCGCCGTAGCTCCAGCCGTAAATTCCCATGTGCAGAGTGTCGGCGAAGCCCAGCGATTCGAGGTAGCGGATGCCCTCCTTCTGATCTTCCAGCTCGTGCTCGCCCATATTCCGGAAGATCACGGATTCCCATTGGTGGCCGCGGCCGGAGGAGCCGCGGTTATCGAGCTGCCAGACGACGAAGCCGCGCTGGGCGAGCACCTGGTCCCATCCCATTCCCGGCCAGGCGTTATTTACGGCCTGCGCATGCGGGCCGCCATAAACGACTACGATGACCGGATACTTTTTGCCGGGCGCGAATCCGGCGGGTTTGATGAGCCGCGCGTAGAGCGTGGTGCCATCTTTGGCTTTCACCCGATGGATCTCGGTAGGCGGGATGGCGTATTCGTCCGATTCGGATTTGTCGGCTTCGCGAAAGACGGCGACTTCGGAGGCGTCGTTCTTGTGGATCGTGCGGCGGGGCGGGGAGGAGAGGCTGGAAGCGGTGTCGAGATAATACTCGCAGGTGGGCGACATCGAGATGGCATGCGTGCCCTCTTCGGTGGTCAACTTGCGGCGGTGTTTGCCGTCGAGACGCACGGAGTAAAGATGGCGCTCGACCGGGCTCTGTTCGGTGGAAACGAAATAGATCTCGCCCGCCGATTCATCCAAACCGGCGACAGTTTCCACTTCCCACTGGCCCTCGGTCAACTGGCGGAGGCGCTTGCCATCGAGCGAGTAGAGGTAGAGATGATGAAAGCCATCGCGCTCGCTGCCCCAGAGGAAGCGCTTGCCGTCTTTTAGAAATCGCAGATCGTCGTTGATGTTGATCCAGTAGGGATCTTCCTCGTGCAGCACGGTGTGGGCGGCGCCGGATGCGGCATCGGCAAACAGCAGGTCCAGACGGTTCTGAATGCGATTGAGGCGCTCGACGGCAACCGCGCGGCTGTCAAGCAGCCACGCAACACGAGCAGTGAGATGACCGCGCGGGTCGCCGAAATCCATCCAGCGCGTTACGCCGCTATCGATCGAAACCACGCCGACACGGACCTCCGGATTCGGGTCTCCGGCTTGGGAAAAGCGCTCCGGTTCGAGCCGGGCGTGCAATGAAGTGGCGTCCACCTGCGGATAAATCGGCTCGCGGCTGACATCGAATTGCAAATAGGCGATGTGTTTGCTGTCGGGCGACCACCAATGGGCGGTGCCGAGTTCGAGCTCTTCGGGGTAGACCCAATCGAGTTCGGCGTTGTAGAGGGTGCGGGAACCATCGTGAGTCAGCCGCGTGATTCTTCCGCCGGCGATTTCGAGCACGTAGAGATCGTGATTGCGCCGGAAGGAGACGTAGCGGGAATCGGGCGACAACTTGGGATCGTGCTCGGGCTCGGCGGTGGCGGTGAGCTGATCCCATTTGCCGGTCTCGACGTGCAGCAGGAACAGATCGCCTTCGGTCGAGACGAGCATTTCTTTGCCGGAGCCGGACCAGGCGAAGTGTTGTTCGTGCACGCGGCGGTTTTGCCAGTCGAAGGCTTCGGATTCGGGCGGCTTCACGGCTTTCGAGTCGAAATCGGCCAGGTTGGCGAGTTCTTTTTTCTGACCGGACGGAACGTCGTAGAGCCAGATCTTTTTTTCTTCGATGAAGGCAAAGCGCTTTCCGTCAGGCGCCCATTGAACGGGACCGAAGCCGGCCGGCTCGTGTTTTTCCGTAATGGCTTCGATAGTGACGGGCTTTTTCTGCGCCTCGGCGGAAAGGGCAATCAAAGCAGCGATGACGATGGCGATGGGCTTGGGCACAGAGAGATTGTATCGGCGCTGGGCGGGTCGTGTATACTCATCGCGGGGGCGTGGTGACGGGGCGCTTACTCAGCCATTACGAGCTGCTGGAAGAAATCGGCAAGGGCGGCATGGGCGTGGTCTATCGCGCGCGGGACACGCGGCTGGACCGGATTGTTGCCATTAAGCTGCTGCCGCCGGAGAAGATGTCCGATCCGGAGCGCAAGCGGCGTTTTGTGCAGGAGGCCAAGGCTGCTTCGGCGCTGAACCATCCGAACATCGTTACCATCCACGAGATTGACGCGCTCGATGGGGTGGACTTCATCGTGATGGAGTACGTCGAGGGCACACCGCTCGACCGTCTGATTCCGGAACAAGGTTTGCAATTCGAACAGGTTGTTGGCTATGCGCTGCAGATTGCCGATGCGCTGGCGGCGGCGCACGCGGCGGGGATCGTTCACCGGGATATCAAGCCGGGCAACATCGTGGTGACCAACGGCGGGCGGGTGAAGGTGTTGGATTTCGGGCTGGCCAAGCTGGTGGAGCGCGGAAGCGCAGACGATACGACGATTACCGCAGAAGCGCAGACGCGCGCGGGTGCGATCGTGGGGACGGTGGCCTATGCGTCGCCGGAGCAGATTGAAGGCAAGCCCATCGATGCACGGTCGGATGTGTTTTCGTTCGGCGTTGTGCTCTATGAAATGCTGACCGGGCGAAGGCCGTTTCACGGTGAGTCGCATATTTCCATGATGGCGGCGATTTTGCGGGACACGCCGCAACCGGCGGTTACAGTGCGGCGCGGGGTGCCGGCGGAGATCGAACGTGTGGTCGAAAAGTGCCTGGAAAAGAACCGGGAAGCACGATATTCTTCGGGCGGCGAACTGCGAGACGATCTGGCGGCCATTCAGGAGCGGCTGGCAGCGAAACCGGGCAGCGTGGCGGCGATGCTTGGACAGCCCGTGTTTGCCGCGGCGGCTACGCTGGCGCTGGTCATGGTTGCTGTCGTGACAGGCTGGTTCGGCTGGAGGAACTCCCGGACGCGCTGGGCGCGCAACGAGGCGCTGCCTGCAGCCGAGCGGCTTGTCCGGCAAACGCATTTTCACGGAGCTTACCGCATGCTGCGCGTGGCGGAACGGTACATCCCCGACGATCCACAACTGAAACAATTGCGGGCGGCGATCACGCGGCCCACCACGATCCGCACGACGCCGCCGCGAGCCGAGGTGTTTGTCAAAGATTACAGCGATCCCGACGATCCGTGGGAATCGCTTGGCGTGACACCAATCGAAAACGTCCGGATTCCTTTCGGCGATCTTCGCTGGAGAGT
Source organism: Bryobacteraceae bacterium (assembly GCA_035280425.1). GTDB lineage: Bacteria > Acidobacteriota > Terriglobia > Bryobacterales > Bryobacteraceae > QHXW01. The sequence goes on from DATEFW010000027.1 coordinate 178,307, forward strand.
CGTTAAGGCCGGTTATGAGACACTCGAGCTGGCGAATTCTTTCGGCGAGAAGGATCCGACATTTCGCCTCGAAGCTCAGGGCGCCGGGCCGGCGGGGATGGTGAGAGTGCCGGCCGGGTCTTACAAGATGGGCGGAGCGGACGCGGTCGGTGTTCCGGAATACTGGATCGACAAATACGAGGTGACGAACCGGCAGTTTAAGGAATTTATCGAAAAAGGCGGCTATCAAAAGCGTGAGTACTGGAAACAGGCCCTGGTGGAAGACGGGAAGCCGGTTGCGTGGGACCAGGCCATCGCGATATTCAGAGACACGACGGGGAGGCCGGGGCCATCGACGTGGGAACTGGGGACCTATCCAGAGGGGCAAGCGGATTTTCCAGTTGCGGGCGTGAGCTGGTATGAAGCGGCGGCTTACGCGGAATTTGCCGGCAAGGCGCTGCCGACGGTTCATCAATGGCTGAACGCGACCGACACGGGACTGTTTTCGGACATCCTGCGCTTCAGTAATTTCGAACATAAGGGCGTGGCGCGGGCCGGCAGTTTTCAGGGACTGGGACCCTTCGGAACCTACGACATGGCGGGCAACGTCAAAGAGTGGTGCTGGAACGCGGCAGGAACGGCGCGCTATCTGCTCGGCGGCGCATGGAACGAGCCCAGTTACATGTTCAGCGATTTGGATGCCCGGCCGCCCTTCGATCGCGAGTCGGTAAATGGTTTTCGCTGCGTGAAATATGCAGGCGTCCTTCCGGCGACTCTGACCGGCGCTATCGAGCGCTTGTATCGCGATTATTCCAAAGAGAAGCCGGTGAGCGATGCGATTTATGCGGCATACCGCAAAATGTACGCGTACGACCCGGCGCCGCTGGATGCGCGGGTAGAATCCAGCGACGATTCGCATCCTTACTGGCGAAAAGAAAAGATCACGTTCACCGCGCCGTACGGAAATGAGCGCGTAATGGCTTACCTGTTTCTGCCCAAAAATGCGACGCCGCCGTACCAGGCGCTGGTATATCACGCGGGCGCCGATGCGGCCGTTTTGCCGTCGAGCGAAAACCTGGGGGTCAGCCTGGTTTTCTTTGAATTTGCGATGCGCAGCGGCAGGGCGGTGCTGTTTCCGGTTTATAAGGGCACCTATGAGCGTCAGGTGGCGGCAAGCGGGCCGAACACGGAGCGCGAGGTTGCCATCCAGGCGGTGAAGGATGCTTCCCGGTCTGTCGATTACCTGGAGAGCCGTAATGATATTGACCATGCGCGCATCGGATTTTACGGATTGAGCTGGGGCGCGAACCGCGGGCCCAGAATTTGCGCTGTCGAGAGCCGGTTCAAGACCTGTGTGCTGATGAGCGGAGGTTTTCCGGCGAGCACTATGCCGGCGGAAACCGATGGCATCAACTTCGCCCCGCGCGCGCACCAGGCGCTGCTGATGCTGAACGGACGCTATGATTTCGATCAATCATCCGAAAAGCAGGCAAAACCTATGTTCCGTTTCTGGGGCGCGCCGGAGAAAGACAAGCGGATGGTGATCTTCGAAGCCGGCCATGTTCCGGCGAATCTGCAGGACGCGATCCGGGAGATTCTGGACTGGCTGGATAAATACCTCGGGCCGGTGAAGACCACGGGTTGATCCCTCTGCTAAAGCTATAACGCACATCTGCCGATAACTAGCCAGGTGCGTTGTATGGGAAGCACGCTTAAGAGTTATCCGCCGGAGATGGCCTGGGCCATCGTTCAGGCAAAGAATCAATCATTTGCAGTCCCCACTCAGGATCTGCGCGAGATGGTGATCATGCCGGAAGTGGCAGAAGTTCCGAATACGAGCGAGTACATCCGCGGCGTGATCAACCTGCGGGGCCGTGTCCTGCCGCTGATCGATCTGCGCAAGCGCATCGGTCTGGCGAGTGTAGCGGAAGAGAACGACGCGTTTTGCGCGATGCTGGAGCAGCGGGAGCAGGACCATCGCAAGTGGCTCAATGAGCTCGAAGCATCCGTGAAGGAGGGACGCCCGTTCGGACTCGCCACCGACCCGCACAAGTGCGCGTTTGGCAAATGGTACGACACCTTCCACTCGGACCATCCACTGATCGCCATGCACTTAAGGAAATTCGACCGGCCGCACAAGGCCATTCACGGCGTGGCGATCACGGTCCAGGAGATGATCGCGCAGGGACAACAAGATCGTGCGCAGGAGTTGATCGAAGAGACCCGATCCGGGCTGCTGGCGCGATTGTTGGAACTTTTCGCCGAACTGCGGTCGCTGGTTCGCACAGGCAATCGCGAGATTGCACTGATTATGGAAGAGGCAGGTAAAGATTTCGCAGTTTCGGTTGACGCGGCGTTGTCAGTCGAAAAGCTATCGGCCGGGAGTGTAGAGGAATTGCAGCCTGGATCCGGCGTCCAGCAGAACGGGGTGGTTCGCAGGTTCGGCAGAAGAGCCAAAGACGGGCAAGTGATCCTCGTCCTCGAAACGGCCCACCTGATGAACGGCGACGAAATGAACGGAGGTCTCCCGGAGGCCGCAGCACCGCAAGCGTAAGCCTTCTCACGGCGCCAGTTGCGGCGCGACGTAGGTGTAAAACACAACCAGCAGACCGGTAATCGACGCCAGCAGGATGCTATGGCGCAGGGTAAAGCGGAACAGGCGTCCTTCATCCTCGGCTTTCATGGTGGTGGCTGCGGAAGCCACGGCCACGCTCTGGAGGCTGATCATCTTGCCCATCACGCCGCCGGCTGAGTTGGACGAGGCCATGAGCACGCCGTTCATCCCCAGCTTGCCGGCGGTAATCACTTGCAGATTTCCGAAGAGAGCATTGGACGCGGTGTCGCTGCCGGTGAGGAAAACGCCGAGCCAGCCGAGCAGGGAGCTGAAGAACGGGAACAGCGCGCCGGTGGCGGCGAAGGCCAGCCCGAGAGTGGCGGTCGCGCCGCCGTAATTCATCAGGAATGCGAGCGCCAGGACGGCGGCGATGGTCACTTCGGCGAGGAGCAGTTGCTTAACCGTGCTGCGGAAAACCTTTAGGAACTGTGTGAACGGCATGCCCAGCAGCGGTACCGACAGCAGCGCCGCGAACAGGCACGCGGTACCGGGAGCCGAAAGCCAGTTAAACGTGTACATGGCGGCGTAGGGCGCGGGCTTGGCCACCACCGGCGGCATTCGCTCGACCGCGTTGTGCAGCGCCGGCCATGGAAAAACGAATGCCGCCTGATTCAGTTTGGCTTGCAGGGGCTTATAGCCCCAGAGCAGCACGAAAACCACGAGCAGGGCGTAGGGAGCCCAGGCGAGAATGAGCTCGCCGGCTGCGTGACGGGGCGGCGCGGCCTGCACGGTGCTGTGCTTATCGAAATCGAAATTATCTTTGGGCTTCCAGAGTTTGAAAAGCAGGACGAGAGAACCGATAGCGGCGAGAGATGCCAGGATGTCGGTAAGCTGGGGCCCGACGAAATTCGAAATGACGAATTGCGTGCCGGCGAATGCGATTCCGCAGAGGGCGGCCGCGGGAAGCACACCGGCGAGCGCGCGCCATCCACCCATCACCAACACCAAATATGCAGGCACGATGAGCGATACGGGCGCGCAGACGCGGCCTACGCCCGCGCTTAAACGATCGAGCGGCAAGCCGGTGATGCCACTGAGCGTCAGGATGGGTGTGGCGATGGAGCCAAAAGCCACCGGCGCCGTGTTCGCCAGCAGGCAGATGCCCGCCGCGTAGAACGCCGAAAATCCGAGGCCCGAAAGCATGGCGGCGGAAACGGCCACGGGCGTGCCGAATCCGGCGGCACCTTCTATGAATGCGCCGAACGCGAAGGCGATCAGCAGAGCCTGGAGGCGGCGGTCTTCGGTAAGGCTCCCGACGGAATCTTTGACTACCTGGAATTTGCCTGTCTCGACGGTGATGTTGTAGAGCAGGATGGCGGTGAACACGACCCAGCCGATGGGAAACAGACCGAAAGCCGCGCCATAGCCGATGGCGCTCACCAGCGTTCCCAGATGCATGCCGTACACGCCCACCGCGACCAGAGCGGCGGCTGCGAGGCCCAGAAGCGACGAGATCCACGCCGGCTTGCGCAGAACACCCAGCAGATAGAGCAGCACGAAGACGGGAACGGCGGCGACGAGAGCGGAGAGCGGCAAACTGCCGGCTACGGGAGTGTAGTTCTGCGGCCACATGGGGGACATTATCCCCCGGAGCGCAAGCGGTCCACAGCCTGCTGGATGTTTTTTTGAACTTTTTCCATGACGGACGGATCGTCATAGTGCTGCCGGGGCCAGAAGAAGCCGCGCAATCCGTCCTTCCGGCGTCGTGGAACGATGTGCACATGCAGGTGCGGAACGCTCTGGCTGACGCGGTTGTTGATGGCGACGAAGGTGCCGTCGGCCTCCAGGGCCATTTCGACGGCGCGCGAGAGCAACTGGGCGTCGGCGAAAAACGGTTGGATCAGGGCGGAGGGAAGATCGGCGAGCGTTTCGACGTGCTGCTTGGGGACGAGCAGCGTGTGGCCCGGAAAAACGGGCCGGTGGTCCAGGAATGCAACGGCGATTTCATCTTCGAATACGGACGGTGCGGAGATCGAGCGGACAACGATGCTGCAAAAGGTGCAGGGCCCGGCCGGGCTAGCCACGGCGCATGACCATTTCGGCGAGCTCCTCGGGGCGCTGGACGAGCAAGTCGGGTGGGTATGCGGCAAACGTCTCGGGCTGAAATCCCCAGGTGACGCCGCAGGCCTTGACGTTGGCGTTGCGGGCGGTCTGCACATCGACGGAACTGTCCCCGACCATGAGGGTTTTTTCCCTCGTAACGCCGTATTCGTTCAGTAGAGTTTCGATGCCGACGGGATGCGGTTTTTTGTGTTCGAAGCTGTTGCCGCCGTAGACGCGGCGAAAGTGTTGATTGAGGCCGAGGCCATCGACGATTGCCTGGCTGAACCGGACCGGCTTGTTAGTCAGCACAGCCATCGGGATTGCCGCCTCTTTGAACCGGTCGAGAACCTGTCGCACACCGGGATAAAGGGCAGTGTTGTCGAGCATGTGAGCGCGGTAATAGTCGAGAAAATAGTCGAGCGCATGGCGGACCTCATCGTCGGAAAAATCGGGCCCGAGTGCTTTTCGGATCAGTACCGGCGCACCATTGCCGACGTATGAGTAGACGACATCGTGGGCCATTGGCGCGAGGTTGAGGTGAGCGCGAGTGGCGTTGACGGAATTCGCCAGGTCGAGACTGGAGTCGATAAGAGTGCCGTCGAGATCGAAGATGACCAGGTCCATGCCGGATGGCTGAAATCGGAGAGACGGTTCAACCAGCCCGGGCGCGGCGCTGGGCAGCCGTCGCGCGGCGTGCGGGTTTCTTGCGAGGCCGCCCTCCGTCGAGTTGATATTCGATAATTTTTCTTTGCAGAGTGTTGCGGTGGATACCGAGCAGCTTGCTGGCGGCGCAGCGATTGCCATCCGTACGCTCGACGGCGCGAGCGATCAGGTTCTTTTCCAGAATCTCGACGGCTTCCTCCAAGAAGAATCCGCTTTCGAGCAGATGGTCAACGAGTCGTTCAAACGTTTCTTTCATGTCAAATGGATTCGGAAGAAAAGTCCGGCCGCGCGACGGCGCTCTTTTTTAGCGTGTCTTCCCACATGCTCTTGACGCGGTCGTAGCGCTTGCGGAAACCGTCTTTGACTTCACGCGGCGCGATGGAGGCAAGCAGGTGCGCGGTATCGATCACGTAGGGGGCGAAGCGCGAATGGACGACGGCCTTGGGCGGTTCATCGCCGGGTGTAAATGCGATGATCGCCAGAATCAGCACGACAGCGAGCAAGAGGCCGCGCACCACGCCGAAACCCGCGCCCAGGACGCGGTCAAAAAAACTCAGGCCCGCGGCTTTCACAAGCTTGCCGAAGAAGTAGCCGAAAATAGCCCCGGCGAGCAGCACGGCGACGAAGACCAGAAAAAAGCCAAAGAGATGCGCGATATCTTTCGAACTGACGTAGGGCGCGAGGAATGCGCCGGCGGAGCCGTAAAACCACAACCCGCAAACCAGCGCAACGACTACGCTAATCAGACCGATCAGCTCGCGGGAAAACCCCTTTTTGATACTGAACACGACCGACCCGGCGATGAGAATCAACAGTACAATGTCCAGCCAGTTCATAACTCGCGGCCGGTGAGAAGCCGGTAGGCTTCCCGATATTTTTCACTGGTCTTTAATGCGACCTCCGGAGGCAGAGCCGGGGCCGGTGGCTGCTTGGACCAGTGAATGGCCTCCAAATAATCCCGTACGTATTGTTTATCGTAAGAGTTCTGCGAACGTCCGGGCTGGTACTCATTTTTCGGCCAAAAACGCGAGGAATCGGGCGTTAAGACTTCGTCGCCGAGCACCAGCGATCCATCGATGAACCCGAATTCGAACTTGGTATCGGCAATGATGATGCCGCGCGATTCGGCGTAGCGCGCGGCTTTGGTGTAGATGGCGAGCGTCAGGTCGCGCAGTTTTGCCGCGACATCTGAGCCGACTATCGAAGCCATACGGTCAAACGAAATGTTTTCGTCATGGCCGGTCTGTTCTTTTGTCGCGGGCGTGAATATAGGTTCGGGCAGCCGGTCGCTTTCCTTCAGGCCTTTGGGCAGCGGAATGCCGCAAACCGTGCCACCGGCGCGATATTCCTTCCATCCGGAGCCGGCCAGGTACCCGCGCGCCACGCATTCGATCGGAACCATCTCGGCGCGCTTGACGAGCATCGATCGCCCGGCAAGCTGCGCGCGAAAGGGGCGCAGTTCGGACGGATAGTCGTCGATATTTGCGGTCAGAAAATGCGTGGCCGTCACGTCGCGCAGGAAATCGAACCAGAAAACCGACATCTGCGTCAGCACGCGGCCCTTATCGGGGATGCCGGTGGGGAGCACGCAGTCGAACGCGGAGATGCGGTCGGTGGCGACGATCAGCAACCGGTCGCCGAGCCGGTAAACATCGCGCACCTTTCCCTGCGAAAATTGCTCGATTGCCGGTAAGTTGGTTTGTAAAATGATTTGCTCTTGAGTTGATTGCACGCTGCCTTCAATTTTACTCGGGGGGTAGACAAATGATAGCGGTAAATCTGGTCAAAGGCAAACGCGGACGGCGCGGGCGTCAATTTCTTTTCCGGCGGAAGCCAGAGCTTCGGCGGGCAGGCGCCGCTGAACGTATTCAAACAACTCGTTTTCCTCGCGGCGGATGTGCCGCTGAAGCAGAGCGCAGAACGCTTCCAGCAGATCGGCGGATGGAGCCCGGCGCAACTGTTCCATCATGTTCTCTACCGCACGATGATCGGCAAGCAACTCTTCGATGATGGGCAGAGGATCCAGTTCGTGCTCAATCAGCGGAAACAGTACTTGTTCCTCAATGGCGAAATGGTTCGAGAGCTCGATTTCATAACGATCGAGAACGCGGCGCGCGAGCTTTTGGATTGACTGGGAGGAACGATCGGTCCGCAAGGCGCGCTTGGTCAGGACACACAGCGCAAGGCCGTTATGGTGCTGCTGCGAAAGAGGGACCAGCGCCGGGTTACGGAGCACGATCCCATTGTCCAACGGTTTTTAACATTCAGGCGCGCGGGTTCTATACTTTCCCTATGCCATTTTGTGTGAATTGCGGAAGTCAGTTGGGAGCGGACGCGAAATTTTGCGCCGGCTGCGGGCAGCCGGTGAAATCCGGTGCGAGCGCGGCCGCAGTGATCGAGCCGCTGGATTACACGATCCAGGGAGACAACCTGCAAGTGGCGCGCGTGCGTTTGAAACCCGGGCAGGAAGTCTACGCCGAAGCCGGGAAGATGGTTTACAAAACCGGGAACGTAGAATGGGAAACGCGCATGAGCGGCGCGAGCCTCGGGGAAAAGCTGCTGGGCGCGCTGCGGCGCACGATCACGGGCGAATCGCTGTTTCTCACTTACTTCCGCGCGAACGGCGCGGGCGAAGTAGGTTTCGCCGGAAGTTATCCGGGCCGGATTCAGGCGTTCGATCTTGCGGCGGGACAGAGCATTCTGGCGCAGCGCGATGCATTTCTGTTCGCGCAACCTTCGGTGCAGTTCAATGTGGCACTGGTGAAAAAACTGGGCGCCGGATTCTTTGGCGGCGAAGGATTCATTCTGGAGAAGCTCACCGGGCCGGGAAGCGTGTTTATCCACGCCGGAGGCGATTTTGTGGAATTCAACCTGGCAGCGGCGGAGAGCTTGCAAATAGAGGCAGGCTGCATTGTGGCATTCGATGAGACGGTATCGTATGACATTCAGTTCGTAGGCGGCATAAAGACCGCGCTGTTCGGCGGCGAAGGGCTGTTTCTCGCAAACGTGACCGGGCCCGGCCGCGTGATCGTGCAGAGCATGACCATCAATAAACTTCGCCGGGAACTGGCGCCGTGGAAGCAGGAAGGCGACGAGCACAATCCATTGAGCGCGATCACCGGGATACTTGACAGCCAGGATTAACCGGAATTCGATATACGGGCGCAAGCGGACACTGAGGAGCCAGTATGAAAAATCGGTTAGCGATTGCATTTTGCTTTTGTATGATTTTCTGCGCGGCGATTTATGCCAGGCCGCGTGCGCGGGCCGCGGGAGTGCCGCTGGATGGCACGCCTGGAGCGCTCGACGCCATCACCGACGTTGCGGGCGTCGAAGTCGGACACAGCACCATCATTCAAGGCGACGGAAAGCTGGTGGTTGGTGTGGGTCCCGTGCGGACCGGTGTCACGGCCATTCTGCCGCGCGGCCAAGCGAGCGAAGCCGGCGAACCGGTGTTCGCCGCGTGGTTTTCGCTCAACGGCAACGGCGAGATGACCGGAACAACTTGGGTGGAGGAATCCGGTTTTCTCGAAAGCCCCGTCATGATCACGAACACGCACAGTGTCGGCGTAGTGCGCGATGCCGTGGTGAAGCGGCGCGTGGAACGAACGCCCCGGGGTGTGTGGTGGTCGATGCCGGTTGTTGCGGAAACTTACGACGGCTACCTCAACGATGTGAACGGACTGCATGTGAAGCCGGAGAACGCGTTTGAAGCGCTGGATACCGCGGCGTCCGGCCCGGTAAAGGAAGGCAACGTCGGCGGCGGCACGGGAATGATCTGTTTCGGATTCAAGGGCGGGATCGGAACGGCGTCGCGCAAGCTCGACGAAAAATCGGGCGGCTACATGCTCGGTGTTCTGGTGCAATGCAATTGCGGAGGCCGCAGCCAGCTTCGCATTGCCGGCGTTCCGGTCGGCGAGGAGCTGCAGAACCAGTCGATGCGCAAGGAAGACCGCGGATCGATCATCATCGTGATTGCGACCGATGCGCCGCTGCTGCCGCATCAATTGAAGCGGCTGGCGCGGCGGGCCACGATGGGGCTGGCGCGAGACGGCAGCACTTCCGGGAACGGATCGGGAGATATTTTCATCGCGTTTTCGACGGCCAACCGTGGCGCAGAGCAGCCCGGCGGCCTTGCGCAGCTAACGATGCTGCCGAACGATCGCATGAATCCGATGTTCGATGCCGTGGTCGAAGCCACCGAAGAAGCCATTCTCAATGCGATGTTCGCCGCGGAAACGATGGTCGGCGTCGATAATCACAAAGTGGACGCGCTGCCCGTGGACCGTGTGCGGGACATTCTGAAGAAGTACAACCGCCTGGGCAATTAGATTTTGATCCTGCGCGGGTATTGCTGGTTGGCTTCCCAGTAAGTCTTCTTCATCGTGATTACCGGATCGTCGCCCGCTGGTTGCACTCGGCCCGCAGCGTCGCTCGCGCGCGAAACCAGGGTGTGCTCACCGGCTGTTGCGCGCCAATCGTAAGACCAGAACTTCCAGGCGTGAGGCGAATCGCGGCCCTCTTTCAATTCGGCAGGCGCCCAAGGCTTGTCGTCGATTTTCAATTCAACCGATCGAATGGGCACGGAGCCATCGTTCCACGCGGCCCCGCTCACCCGCAAGGTTCCATCGGCCCGACGAACAACACGCGCGACGAAGGACTTCAAGTTCATTTTCCCTACCGAGGTCTCGCGCCAGACCATCTGATCGCCGTGCTGCTCGCCGCGGATGGTTACGTAGTCGCGCGCCATGAAGCGGCCCATAAAGCGGCGGTCGTGAAGCTCGATGCGTGTGAGCCACTTCGCCCAGGCGATGCCGTACCATCCCGGAACGACCAGCCGTACCGGACCGCCGTGCGCGTGGCTCAGCGGCTCGCCGTTCATTTCGTACGCGAGCAGAACGTTGTCTTTGAGGGCGTCCAGGCGGGACAGGCTGCGGGCGAAATTCTGCGGATAATCCTTGCCGCGAATTTTTTCCGTCCCATGATCGGCGCCGAAGAACACCACTTCGATGGCTTCGGACCGCAAACCGCATTCGGTGAGCACCGGCGCGAGCGGCGTGCCGGCCCAGCGCGCGTTGCCGATGCCGCCCACGAAGGTCGGCGATGCGCCGTTGCCGGAACACTCGAGCGTGGCGGTGTATTCGCGCCGCGGGCGCGCTTTCAGATCTTCCAGTGCGAGCGACTTGGCATTTTGAACCAGCCCAGCGATGTCGAGCCGCCAGTTCTCCCCGGCGGGTTCCGGTTTATCGTAGTGCGCTACCGAAAAAAAATCGGCAGTGGGAGTGATCCAGGAACGGAGCTGGTCCCACTGAAGCAGCGTGCGTTCAGGATTAGGCGGAGGCGTGTCGAGAAACGGGATTGGCGTCCCATCTTCGTCGCCTGCAAATCCCCACAGAAATCGCGGCGCCGCCATCGCGGCAGCGCTGGTCAAAAAAGTACGCCGGTTGAGCACAGATCTCATGCTGTCCTCACTTTGAGTGCAGCAGAAATTGTACTACCGGCGCAAGCGTTTCGTTCAGTTACAAGTGAGCGGTGTGCCCGAGTTGCCGAATTCGTAAGCGCCGATATCCATGGCGGAACCGACGACACTGCGCGTTTCACCGCACGCCGGGTGAACATAATCGAAGACGGGCGTCAGGGAAAATCCGTTGGCTGAGCCGGGGTTCGTCCCGGCGTCGATGGCCGGCGAGCCGGAGGTCAGGTGGTAATCGAAGCCCGCCTGGTTCACGAATAACGGATTACCGGAAAAATTGTTGGCCAGCACAGCGCCCGACTGGTTCGTGATCGTGCCGGGCCCGACGAAAATGTTGTTCTTGATGGTCACCGGCACGGTTCCGGCGGTCCCGATAAAAACGAAGGTTCCCGACGTCAGATCGTTCACAATGCTGTTGTTGATCACGTAAAGATCCTGGCCGGGGTTCATGGAGTTTACGCCCTCTTCGAGATACGTCACGATCGTGCTGTTCTGGCTCCTGGTGCCCTGCTCGATCAGATTACCGATGACGTACGATGTGCCGCCATTCGGTATGTCGACTTCATAGCTTCCCGTTCCGCTCTCATCCGTCAGGCGGTTATAAAGAACGTAATTCACCGCCGAGCGCGTCTTCAGCAAGTGGCCGACGGTCGAATCGTGCGAGTAGTTGTACTGAAACGTCAGTTGGGCGGTATGGCCGATGTACACGTTGTGCGACATACCGTTCCGGTATCCATTGCGCGCAAATTCCGTGAACTCGATCAGGATATTGCTGCCGGCAATATTGCTTTCGAGAATGCCTTCCTGGTTGTCATGGAAATAACAATGCCGGACGGTCCAGTTCTGGCCCGATGCGCGAATTCCCGCGCCGTTTTTCGACGTAGAAGTGGCGCCGGAAAACTCGATGTTATCGACCAGCAGGTTCGAGCCGGACGGCACCCAAATGCCTTTATCTTGCGCGCTTTGCCTGTTGGCATCGATGTGCGGCCGGCCGTTGACTCCCACGATCGTCAGATTATTTTGAGCGAATGCGCAGACGTCGCCGGAGTACAGCGCTGCTTGGATTTGTATTGTGTCGCCGTCTGCTGCCGCCGCGAGAGCGGCGCAAGGCGTCGCGAATTGCTGGCCGGGGCCGACCGTGAGCGTCGCGGCGCACAGCGGTCCGGCGCACGCCAAAACTGCCGATAAAGCAAATAACGATTTGTTGGGCATTGGCGGATTGTATGTAGATCTTCCCGTCGCGTCAATAATCCCGAAGGTGATTACGGTGATCTTTTATACGTGACTGAAAGTCAGCGAATCGGCGAGTAAGGTGTCGATTTGAACAGCGAGATCTGGATCACGCTCGAGATCTGGCCGTATTTGTCGATCGATTCCTTGCGCACTTTGATCCACTCGGGATCTGCGCCGAAAGCGTTCCATGCGTTTTCACGCGCCGCAAGGTTTTCGAACGGAATCAGGTACGTCAAGTTCGGCATGTTGGGGCCGATCATCGTCGAGCTGTAGAAAAGCGGATGCACGCCCACGCGGTGAAAGATCTGGATCTCCGGCCCGGCGAATCGCTCGTGCAGCGCTCTGAGTTGCCGCCAGGTGGGCGAGTGGTACACGCGCAGCTCAAAAACGCGGGGGGTTTTCGCGGGTTCCGCCGGCGTGACAACTTCCGGGCTGTAATCCGCCGCCTGGAGCAGCACCGACGACTGCTGCTGGTAGGGCGGCTCGGATCCCATTTCCCATTGCTCGAACATTTTCGCGATCTCGGCATCCTGATTCATCTTGGTATGAACCCTCCACAGGTGCTCGAGGGATTGAAAACCGTAAATGCCGATCATCTGCGGCATGTGCGGCGCTATCAGCGACTCGAGAAAAATCACCGGTCCGCCATGCTGCGCACGCTGTAACGCCGGCAGCGCCACCTTGCTGAAATGATCGTGCATGCGCGCCACCTGCAAGCCCTGCTGCAGGTAAAACGTGTCGAGCACGTAGAACCCCGTGCGTTTTTCTCCCGTCGCCCCCGCGGGGCGCGCCGCTGCCAGCATTCCCATTCCTCCCATCACTCCGAAAAATGACCTTCGATTCACGGGCTTTCCTTCGATGGTACGCGCTCGGCGCGGGCGTGCGCCACTATTTCTTTTATGCCGGCCATCAACTCCGGCACGTGGTACGGGATGCCGTCTTTGATGGTCCATTCGATCCCACCGGCGCCGAATACGGGGTAGAGCACTTTCAAATTCTCGAGCGGATTGCCGTTCACTACCAGTAAATCGGCTCGATATCCGGCACGCACGCGCCCGAGTTTATCCTCCTGCCCCAAAATTTTCGCCCCGTTGCTGGTCGCCTGCTGGATCACCTTCAGCGGATGGAAGCCCGCTTCCTGGTGCAGTTCCATGCCGCGCAGCAGGCCGAAGCCATACATCTGATAAATGAATCCGGCATCTTCGCCCAACCCGATCAGGCCTCCGCGCCGGTCAAACTCGCGCAGCGCCGCCATCCAGATGCGGTAGTTTTCCTTCCAGTAAACTTCATCGGCCGTAGTCCAGTTGGAAAAATAAGAGCCGTGGCTGGCGGGATTCGGCCGGAAAAATTCTTCAAGCGCAGGATGCAGATAATCGGCGAACCACGGCTGCGTCTGCGCGCGCTCAAGGTCGCGGCTGGCTTCGTAGATTTCGAGCGTCGGGTCCCAGGCCACGTGCGCCGCCACCATGGCGTCGAGCACCTTCATGAGCCGCTCCCAGTTCGCCTCGCGCCACAACCGGCCGGCATAGCGGAAGCGGTCGGCTTCGTTGTTGTAGTTGTAGCCCGGAGGAAAATTCTGCACGCCGTTTTCGAGCGCGGCATCGGGAATGCCGTACCAGTGCTCGATCGAGGTGGTACCGAAGCGGATGTCGTCCCAGGCATTGGTCTCGGCCACACCGGCGTGATGCGCCACCCGCAAACCGAGGTTGTGCGCCTCGGCTTCCATGGCCTCCATGACGTCGCGGTAAATGTCGAGGATCTTGATCCCGTCGGCGCCTTTGGCTTTGATCTCGCGCACGCGCCCGCGGGCCTCGGCGGCATTGTGCGGCGCGGGAGCCTTGTTGAAGAAGGGATAGACGAAAATGCGCGGCGCCGCGACCGCGCCCTCGGCGCTTTCCCGGCGCAGGGCGAGCGTACGGTCGAGCTCGCTGCCTACGTCACGCACCGTGGTGATCCCGCAGGCGAGCCAAAGCTTTAGCTCGTAATCGAGCGGCTGCCGGATGCCGCCGCGCTCCTCCTGAACGTGGCCGTGGAGATTGATCAGCCCCGGCATCACGTATTTGCCGGCGGCATCGATCTCCACGCCGCCCTCAGGCCGCTTAGATTCCGGCTTCTTCATTGCGCCCGGATCGATCGCCACGATATCGGCGATCTCGCCGTTCTGGATCACGATGTCTTTGGGGCCTGCGGCGGGCGTGCCGTTGCCTTCAATCACGATGGCATTGCGCACAATGATCCGTGGATACCGCCGGCCGCTCGTGACGGCGGCCTGCGGAACCTGCGCGAGCGCCACAATCCAAACGGCCAGCGCCAGCGCCGCTGGTTTAACCCAGATCGGGCACGGCTTGCAGCGCATCGTTAAATCGGTTCGTAAAATTGGCAACGCAGACGACCAGAGTCAATTCGACGATTTGTTCCTCACTGAAGTATTTCTTCAGCTCTTCGAGTGCCCCGTCGCGCACTGCCGCAGCCCCGCGCGTCACGCGGTCTGCGTAAAGCAGCGTGGCCTTTTCTTTCTCGTCGAACAAGGGGCTCCGCTGGAAGAAATTGATCGCCTGAATCTGTTCATCCGTGATGCCGATCCGCTTCGCCGAAGCGGTGTGGGCGCGCGTTCAATACTGGCACCCGTTGGTAATGGCCGTTTTCAGATACGCCAGTTCCTTGTAGCGCGGTTCGACCTTTCCTTTGTTGATCGCGGCCGCATAGAGAGGAAGGAACGCATTCAGCACACCCGGGCAGTGCGCCATAATTCCGAAAAAGTTGGGCATGAAGCCGTTGGCCTGAATAAGCCTGTCAAATAGACCCGCTACCTCTTCCGCCGCTTGTTCTCTTGATACTGGATTGACAGCTGACATATGCGAAATCTCGCCTCCTTGGATCGTCTGCGTATTTTAAGTTTGCGCGGAATCCCGCCGCAACCCGGAACAGCTCGCGTTCCGAATTGTCCCTTGAGTAGCGGTTAAATAATACATTTGTTTTCTAAGGTTTATAGGGATATGTTGTCACTCGGCCCTGAAGTGTGCTAATAAATATCCTTCGGGGCCAAAGAAGGCTTTAGCCCCCAATCCGAACGAACTAACTTCTAAATTGATCTGGAGGTCAAGCATGCAAATTCGACCGCTCTACGACCGAATCGTGGTCAAGCGAATTGAACAGAAAGAAACGATGCAGGGAGGGCTGTACATCCCTGACTCGGCAAAAGAGAAACCGCAGGAAGGCGAAGTTGTCGCCGTCGGCAAGGGCAAACGTCTGGAAGACGGAAAACTGGTGCCGCTCGACGTGCAGGTGGGCGACCGCATTCTGTTCGGCAAGTATTCCGGCAGCGATATCAAGCTGGACGCCGACGAATATCTGATCATGCGCGAGGATGAAGTCCTCGGCATTCTGGAAGCCCAGCCCAAAGTGGCGAAGAAGGCTAGCTAACGAGGAGACGGAACTAATATGGCAAAACAAATTGTATACGCAGAGAATTCCCGGCAGGCCATTCTTCGCGGTGTGAACCAATTGGCCGATGCCGTCAAAGTCACGCTCGGCCCCAAGGGCCGCAACGTCGTTCTGGAAAAGAAGTTCGGCGGTCCGAACATCACCAAAGACGGCGTGACCGTGGCAAAAGAGATTGAGCTGAAGGACCCGCTCGAGAATATGGGCGCCCAGATGGTTCGTGAAGTCGCATCCAAGACTTCCGACGTCGCCGGCGACGGTACCACCACCGCGACGATTCTCGCGCAGTCGATCTTCCGTGAAGGCGTCAAGGCAGTGGCCGCGGGCGCCAATCCAATGGCGCTTAAGCGCGGGATCGAGAAGGCCGTCGAGCTGGCGGTCGGTGAAGTCAAGAAGCTCAGCAAAGATATTTCCGGCGAGATGATCGCGCAGGTCGGAACGATCTCGGCCAACAGCGATTCGACCATCGGCAACATCATCGCCGAAGCCATGAAGAAGGTCGGCAAAGACGGCGTCATCACGGTCGAAGAGTCGAAGACCATGTCGACCGGACTGCAGACCGTGGACGGCATGCAGTTCGACCGCGGCTATCTGTCCCCGTATTTCGTGACGGATGCCGACCGCATGGAGTGCGTGGTCGAGGAACCGTACATCCTGATCCACGAAAAGAAGATCAGCAACATGAAAGACCTGCTTCCCTTGCTCGAGCAGATCGCGCGCAGCGGCAAGCCGTTGCTGGTGATCGCCGAGGAAGTGGAAGGCGAAGCGCTGGCCACCCTGGTGGTCAACAAGCTGCGCGGCACGCTCAACGCCTGCGCGGTGAAAGCGCCTGGGTTCGGCGATCGCCGCAAAGCGATGCTCGAAGATATCGCCATCCTGACCGGCGGCAAGGCCATCATGGAAGAGACCGGTATCAAGCTCGAGGGTGTGCGCCTCGAAGATCTGGGCAAAGCCAAGCGCGTCACCGTGGATAAAGACAACACCACGATCGTGGACGGCGCCGGTTCCCAGAAGAGCATTGAAGGCCGCATCAAGCAGCTCCGCACCCAGATCGATGAGACCACCTCGGATTACGATCGCGAGAAGCTGCAGGAGCGGTTGGCCAAGCTGGCCGGCGGCGTGGCAGTGATCAAAGTCGGCGCAGCGACCGAAACCGAAATGAAGGAGAAGAAGGCTCGCGTCGAAGACGCGCTGCACGCAACCCGCGCGGCCGTCGAAGAGGGCATCGTTCCCGGAGGCGGCGTGGCGCTGCTGCGGGCTTCGAAGGCGCTGCAGGGTTTCAAGCTGGCGGGCGACGAGCAGATCGGCGCGGATATCGTCAGGCGCTCCTGCGAAGAGCCGCTCCGTCAGATCGTCGCGAATTCCGGCAACGAGGGGGCCATCGTGGTCGAAAAGATTCGCGAGAATCCCAACGCGAACTTCGGCTACAATGCCTCGACCGATCAGTACGAGGACCTGGTGAAGTCTGGCGTAATCGATCCCACTAAGGTGACGCGCACGGCGCTGCAAAACGCGTCGTCCATCGCTTCGCTCATGCTGACCACCGAAGCCATGGTCGCCGAGATCCCGGAGAAGAAGGCCGCGGCGGCGCCCGGCCCACACGGGCCCGAGGGCATGGATTACTAAGAATCAGGCAGTCCCAAAAACATTGGCCGCGTCTCCGATTGTGGGGGACGCGGCTTTTTTTTGCAGTCAGTCTGGTTGCTCGATGAACGTGCCCGCTTTGCTTTGGTGCGGGTCGGTTATCCCGCCAGTTGCTTTGCCTCGGCCGGGATCTTTGTGGGATTGCAGAACTCGATGCCGATCTCAAACTGACCATCCTTCGGAACGCAGCGCCGCACGTGACCGGTCCGCACCCAGATTCCGGTTTCCTGCCGGATCTGTAAGATGGCCGGCAGCACGATGCGCTCGCTATAGGCAATGCGCGCGCCGAGTTCTGAAATATCCAGACACCTCGCGCGTGCATGTGTAATTCGTCCGCGGCCGTCGCGCCATGAAATGGCCACCTGCGTATCGGCCGGCTGTCTCTGGCCGGTGCGATTTTCAGATAGCAGCCGTTGAAATTTCGCAAACGCGGCCTGAACTCGGTTAAACGAGGGCATGCCATTGAACTTGCAAGCAAACTGCCATCGGTGCCTAGGCATCGAAAATAAGGAATTTAGCGGTCGGTAGTGACACTTTGTCACATCTTTCCGCCCGACGAGAAAGCACGCCGCTCCTGTTCGAGGTGTCGCGCAACTGGCGCGCTTGCAGTAATCTACTTGGAATCAGGAGAGTTTCATGACCCGATTCGTTGCCTTTTCGATATTACTTGCGGCGGCATGTGCTGCGTCCGGAGAAACCTTGACCCAGGGCGAGCGCGAGCGTGCCATGAGCGAGCTGCATGCCACCCGCAAGCTGTTCCTGGACGCAGTTGCCGGGCTTTCCGAAGCGCAGTGGAACTTCAAGCCGGCGCCGGACGTCTGGTCAGTCGCCGAATGCGCGGAGCACATCGTGCTCTCCGAAGACCGGTTGTACGAGCTGGTCACCGAGCGGGTTATGAAGTCGCCCGCGGAACCCGGCAAGAAGCCGGAAGTGAAGGGAAAAGACGAGTTAGTCTTAGAAAAAATGATCGATCGCAGCCAAAAAGCCCAGGCTCCTGAGGTGCTGCGGCCCACGCACCGCTGGCCCGACCGGCAGGCGCTCATCGATCATTTTAAACAGAGCCGCGACCGCACAATTGCTTATGTGGAAAATACCGGCGACGATCTGCGCGCCCACTTCCTGCCGCATCCCGCATTTGAGCTGCTCGACGGCTATCAATGGATTCTGCTGATCGCCGCGCATTCCCACCGGCACACGCTGCAGATTGAGGAAGTGAAAGCCAACCCGCATTTCCCGCAAAAGTAAGAGTGGATAGCATTGGAGCAACGCACGTGCGGCGCGCCGCGGGTCTATTGGCGCACGATAATCATGGCGCGCCATGCATAATTTCCGGCGGCATCGAATGCTTTGACGGTAATCACGTTATTTCCCACCAGGAGCGGTACGTCCTTGGCAGCCCAAAGGGTGGTTCCGGTGGCGACGCCGGACGTCCCGGTCGAACTCGACCATGTCACGGAGCTGATGCCGGCATTGTCCGTCGCCAGGCCTTTCAGTGTGATTGTCGATCTGGTGGTGGAAAAGATCGTTGACGCGGGATAAGTCACCTGTAAAGAAGGCGGTGTCGTGTCGCCGGGCGAACCGGGTGGTTGCGGGGAAGGCGACGTGGGCGGAGTCGGACTCGGCGGCGATGGCGGCGCGGGGCTGGGCGAGGAACGAGCCGGCTGTTGACGGATTACCGAGATTTGCTGCGTGGCCAGGTGGCCGGCGCTGTCGCTGGCGGTGATCGTGATCGAGTTCGCGCCCACGCTGAGCGGCACCGCGGAAATCAGCCAGGTTGCCGAGCCGAATGCCGTGCCGATGAAGCCGCTGCCCGTTGACCAGGTCACGCGCACGGAGCCCGCGCCTCCCGTGGTCGTTCCTGAAATCGCAATCGTGGAAGCGGTTGTTGTGGACGCAGCCGCGGGGTTCGTGACAGTCAGCACAAGCGGTGCGACAGGGGGCGGCGGGGAAGGCGGAGATGGCGGCAAGGGCTGGCTGGGCGAACCTGCCTGGTTGGTTGCGGAAGGATCGCGCGCCGGGTACAGACTGCGAATCGTTTCGATATCCCGGCTGCTCAGTTGCGTCTGCAGCCGGTAGTAAGGATACATCACGTCGCCCGGCTGATCGCTGTGTCCGAGGCCTAAAGCATGCCCTGTCTCGTGCAGAACAACGCTAAACAGATCGATGTTCGCTCCCACCTGCCAGCGCTCGTCGGCATCCAGGTGCAGATCGCCGGCAATCGGCTCGGGATTGGGCGGCGCCGGGTAGAAAGTGTGCGCCAGAACCTTGCCCGGTCCGTCGAATGGATAGGCGTCGCCATGCGCGCCCTGCGCAAACAGGATGTTCACCGTCTGCGGCGCCTGCGCGTCCGTTCCTGGAACCCAGTTGAGTACGACGTACTTGGCCCATTCGTTGAAGGCCCGCAGAATCTCGGACTGGCTGGTAGCCGGTGGAAGCTTCTCCGTTAGGTGCGAGAACACATAACCCAGCACCACACCGTTGGTTGAGCTGACAGGCCATCCCTGGCCCACCGTCGCGAATTGCGCCACCGCCGCCTGCTGGACTACCGCCCCAGCGCAGGGGTAGACGCGCGCATGCGCGGTCAGTTCATGAGACGCCGGAAATATGTAGGCCACCTCGTCCCACGAAGCCAGCCGCGATAAATCGCCCGGCCACGCCGTCACCAGCAGGTGATGCGGGTTCAGACCCGGATTTTCAACGATGCCCAGACCGTGCTCGCGCACCAGGGCGCGCGCCTCTTCGATCGCGACGTCGGCGTGAAACTCGATGACGTACGTATGCGGTTTTGCGCCCTGCCGTGCCCTGGCGATCAGCGGGCTGATCTTGTCGTGCCACTCCAGCCTCCCCACCCAGCGGACCGGCAGGCCCTCGACCGAAAAGTCGTCCGGAGCTGCAATGACCACCGCCGAATTCGGCAGGTAGCTGGTGACGGTAATCCCGCGTTTCCGCAGCTCGCCGAAACGGTTAGCCGTAACCGGACCTGCAAACTGCAGCAGGTAATGCGACGTGCCCCCTGCTCTGCGTTTGAGCGGTTGCGACAGGTACGCATACCGGTCCGGCTCCGGTTCGAGATCTCTTGTTTTTAAATGAATCGTTTCCGCGCCGAGTGTGGCAAGTGCCAGCGCGGCAAGGGCAATAGAGCGTAGCCAGGTCACATAGAATCATTCGACCGAATTGAGAATTTCTTTATCCTGCCAATACTCCTGAATAGTTAGCTAACTTTATGCAACTGAGGAGTATAGCCCTGGCCCTGGCGGGCATTATTCCGGCTCTTGCGTCCGGCCCCGTCGAGCTTTCCTACAGCATCCAGACCGTTGCCGGATCGAGCAATGTGGGCGATAACGGCCCTGCCATATCAGCCGCATTGAGCGATGCCGAAGGAGTCGCCACCGACGCTTCCGGCAATATTTTCGTTGCCGATGCCAATGATCACCGGGTCCGCAAGATTACCCCTGACGGCAAGATCTCCACGGTCGCCGGCGACGGTTTTCCCGGCTTTCGCGGCGACGGCGGCCCGGCTTCGGCCTCCAGGCTCAACACACCCTACGGCATCGCCGTCGACCGCGCCGGAAACCTCTACATCGCCGATCTCGGCAACAACCGCGTGCGCAAGGTCGGTCCCGACGGCGTCATCTCAACCGTTCCGGGCACCGACCAGTTGCTCGCCCCGCGCAACGTGGCGCTCGATGCCGCCGGCGCTCTCTACATCTCCGAATTCGGCGGCCAGCGCATTCGCAAAGTGGGTGCGGATGGCGTCGTGGGCATCGCCGTCGGCAATGGTGTTGCCGGTTATGCGGGCGATGGCGGTCCGGCCGCGGCAGCGCAGCTTTCCTATCCCGCCGGCCTCGCCTTCGATTCCGCAGGAAATCTGTATATCGCGGACAGCAGCAACAACTGCATTCGCAAGGTTTCGAACGGTGACATCTCGACCGTGCTCGGCACCGGAGATCCCGGCGCCGCGCTGCCGAACCAGCTTAACCTGCCCACCGGTGTCGCCATCGACAGCGCCGGAAATCTTTATGTCGCCGATAGCGCCAATCAGCGCATCCAGCAGCTTGCCCCTAACGGTGTCATCGGCACCTTGCCGGGCGCGGGCCGCGATCTCGCGCTCGATCCCGCCGGCAACCTGTACATCGCGGGTGGACCGCAGTTGCTTGCCTTGACAGCCGCGCAGGCGCTTTCCGTCATCGCGGGCGATGGCTCTTACGGATTTCGCGGCGATGGCGGCGATGCAAAATCGGCGCGGCTCAACGGACCGGTCGCAGTGGCCGTCGCGCCTTCCGGTGCGTTCTATATTGCCGACCAGAAGAACCTGCGCGTTCGCATGGTGACCAGCGCGGGCGTGATTTCGACTGCTGCGGGAGACGGCACCGCCGGGCCTGGAGCCGGCCAGCTGGATTTTCCCGCGGGCGTGGCCATCGATTCGTCAGGCGCGGTCTCGATCGCCGATCAAAATAATGACCGGATCCAGAAACTCAATCCGGATGGCACCGTCTCAACCTTGGCAGGAACCGGCAGCCCCGGCTTTAACGGCGATGGGCTCCCGGCCACGGCGGCTCAGCTTTTTTCGCCAGGCGCACTGTCTCTCGTCTCCGGCGGCACTCTCTATCTTGCCGATGCCGGAAACCAGCGCGTTCGCAAGATCAGTCCCTCGGGCGTCATCTCGACTGTGGCGCAATTGAGTCCGCGCGGCGTCGCCGTGGATGGCTTGGGGAACGTCTACGTCTCCGACGGAGCCGCGCATCGCGTGGTCCGTATCGACGCGCTGGGCCGGCCCACCGTGATCGCGGGCGCCGGGATCGCCGGTTTTGCGGGCGACGGCGGGCCGGCGCTTTCGGCGCAACTCAATTCGCCTGCGGGCCTCGCTGTCGATCAGCAGGGTAATCTCTACATGGCCGACACCGGCAACAACCGGATCCGAGTTGTCGGTCCGGACGGGTCAATTCGCACCATCGCCGGAACCGGCGCTGCGGACTTTGACGGCGACGGCGGCCCCGCGCTCTCGGCCGCGCTAAACCGCCCGACCGGCCTCGTTCTCGATGGCGCCGGCAATCTCTGGTTTGCCGACACGGGCAATAACCGCATCCGGGAATTGACCGTCACTCCTCTGGCAAGCCCGGTCACTCAAGCACCTTCAGTGGTGAATGCCGCCAGCATGCTGCCCGGGCCGGTCGCTCCGGGCGAAATCGTATCGGTCTTCGGGACGGCGCTCGGTCCGGTAACCGCTGCCGGCGGAAGCCTGGATGCGACAGGCATATTGGCTAACCAGGTCGCTCAAACTCAGGTATTGTTCGACGGCACGCCCGCGCCTCTGTTCTACGTGCAGGACGGTCAGATCAACGCGCAGGCGCCTTACGAAATCGCAGGTAAAGCCACGGTCGACGTTGAAGTCTTTTTTCAGGATATTTCGCGCGGCAAAGCGACCGTTCCAGTGGCTGCCTCGGCGCCAGGTATCTTCACGATTCTCGCAGGCCAGGGCGCGGCGGTTGCCATCAATCAGGATGGAAAGCTCAATTCACCAGACGATCCTGCGCCGCGCGGATCGATCGTCACGCTCTACGCCACCGGTGAAGGTCTGACAGATCCTGCGGGCGCAGACGGCAGACCGGCGACGGCCCCGTTTCCTAAGCCCACTCTTCCGGTGACCCTGAGTATCGCCGGTTATCCGGCCGAGATTCTCTTCGCCGGCGAAGCGCCCGGTTACGCCGGTCTGTTGCAGATCAATGCACGCCTGCCCGGTGGATTCGTTCCTACAGGTGACGTTCCTATCATCTTCACTGTCGGATCCGCAGCCAGCCAGAATGGCGTGACTATTTCGGTGCAATAATCGGTAGTGGCAGGCGTTCGCCGGGCCACTCTGAAAACAATATGCCATCGATAGCTCTGACCATCGCCGGCTCGGACCCGACCGGCGGCGCCGGCATCCAGGCCGATCTCAAAACATTTCACCAGTTTGGTGTATACGGTGAAGCGGTTGTCACGCTCATCACCGTGCAGAACTCCGCCGCGCTCGAGCGCGTCGAGTGTCTTCCTGCGGTGCTTGTGCTTCATCAGCTTCGCGCGGTGTTGGATGACATGCCGCCGGCTGCGGCGAAAACCGGCGCTCTCGGAAACCGCGCCATCGTCGAAGCTCTGGCGCGCGCCGCGGAGGATTTCCGCTTTCCTCTAGTTGTCGATCCCGTCATGATGAGCCAGCACCGGCGGGCGCTGGTGGCCGATGACGCGCTCGAGAGCATCCGCCGTCACCTCGTCCCCCGCGCCACGTTGCTGACACCCAATCTGGACGAAGCCGCCGCGCTCACCGGGGTCGAAGTTCGTGATCTCGACGGCATGCACCGGGCCGCTCGCAAACTCTGCGAGATGGGCGCCAAGGCTGTTCTGGTAAAGGGCGGCCACCTGAAGGGCGACGCGGTGGACGTCTTGCAGGCGGGCAGCCTCACGCGCGAATTCCGCACGCCGCGAATTGAGACACGCCACACCCACGGAACCGGCTGCACTTATTCTGCGGCCATCACCGCCGGTCTCGCCTTGGGCGTCTCGCTCGAAGAAGCCATCATTCGCGCTAAAGCGTACATCACCGAAGCCATACGAACCAATCCCGGCTTCGGCCGCGGCTCCGGGCCTCTGAATCATCACGCCGCCGTTCAAGCAGCCACCCGGGGAGCCGGAGCATGAAATTTCCCGACCTGTTGATCGAAGCCATCCGCCGCTCCGAAATTCCTTTGCGCTTCGAACCCGGGGCCGAGGAAGCCGTCGCCGTCCCAGTGATGCAACTGATCCGAGCCTGGGTGCTGGCCCACTCGCCCAATGCGCTTACATCAGAATTCGCCGATGGCCAAAAGGCTCTCATTCAGCACCTGGTGCAGGAATTGGAGGGGTCGCAGGAAGTGCCCGGGTTATGACCAAAGTGCAAATCCGGTTTCGGCTCGAAAAACCGCTTGACGAGAAGATGATGGGGCGGATCGCCGGCGCGCACTCGATTTACGGCATCATGCGGGTCGAGCCGAAAGAACCCGATCAGGAGATTCTGGTTTCGTACGATGCCTCACGGCTACGGCAGGCAGATGTGGGCGCGGTACTGAAACGCGGTGGAATTCCGGTTGTGCTGGAGAAATAAAAAACCGGCGGTTGCATCGGTGCCATTCGGCATCGTATGCACCCCGCCGGTTCGCGCCACTTCAACTGGTTTGGATTTAGCACACCGTATGCCATTCGTAAACCATTGAAAATGCATATTCGTTAACAGCTCGGTAAACTTCTGCGGGCAAGTTTTTACCGGATGAAATTACATTGAGGGAATTTAATTCACCCTTAACCGCATGGGGTTTCCTTATCGCGCTGCCTGACGTTCGCGTTTCTCCCACCCGGGCTTGAACAGCGGCAAATAGTTTTCCTGCTGATAGGGGTGCTTCCGGATCTCTTCCAGATTCAGATCGATACCGAGACCGGGCCGCTCAGGCACATCGATGTAGCCATCCACCACCACGACCGGGTTGGTGATGATTTGCTTCTCCCACGGCTCGTTAAATTCGTCAAAAATCTCGTGAATAAAGAAATTGGGGATAGAAGCATTGAGCTGCACGCAGGCGGCGGAGCACACCGGTCCCTGCGCGCTGTGGGGCGCGATCACCCCAAAATGGGCGTCCGCCATCCCCGCAATAATCCGGGCGGCGTACAGACCTCCCAGGTTCAGAGGCTCGGGTTGCAGGATGTTAACGACCTCGTGCTTCAACAGCTCGGCGAACTGTTGTTTGCTCGACAGGCTTTCACCGGTTGCAATCGGGACCGGGCTGCGGCGCGCCACTTCCACCATGGCGGCGATATTGGTGTGCGCGACCGGCTCCTCAAACCATCCGGGCTTGAACTGGTGAATGGCTTCGGCGAATTCGACCGCTGTGGGCACATTAAATCGGCAGTGGCCTTCGACCAAGATGTCGACTTTCGGACCGACGGCATCGCGCACGGCCCGCACGATATCGAGCGAAAGATCGAAATCTTCGCGCGACAGCGTTCGCCAGGCCGAGCCGAACGGATCGAATTTCAACGCCGTATACCCGCGCTTGATCACGCTCTTGGCCTTCTCGGCGAAACTTTCCGGCGTGCGCGGCCCGCGGTACCAGCCGTTGGCATAAGCGCGGAGCTTCTCATGGCAGCGGCCGCCCCAGAGATTGTAAATGGGCTGATTCGCCGCCTTGCCGATAATGTCCCAAAGCGCGATCTCGATGGCGGCCACGGCGCACATGTGAATCTGCGCCCCCTCGGTGTAAACATCGCGCACCAGGCGCTGCGAAATGATCTCGACTTGAAACGGGTCCATGCCGAGAACGAGCGGGGTCAGCTCGTGGATGGCGGTTTCGACGGTCTTGGCGAAGTAGTTTAGAGTGCCTTCGCCGACTCCGTGAATGCCTTCGTCGGTCGAGACTTTCGCAAAGAGCCAGTTCTTCCAGGGATTGCCGGCAATGTAGGTATCGATAGCGGTGATGCGCATAGAAGGGAATTGTATCAAGGGTGTGCAGACTACCCGGCTGGCCCCGATGTTCGGCGATTTCATCCCTGGGCGGACTTCCCTAAGGGTTAAAATGTTTTCGGGGAGATGTCATGCACAGCAAAATGCTCCTGGTCTTTTTTGCCGCCGCGATTTTCACCTGTGCAGCGCCGGCTCCACGCTTTCGTTCCCTATCGATGGTTGTCAATGTGAACGAAGCGACCATCGTTTTCGGCCCGCCGGATGCGGCGCCGGTTGTAACGGGCGCTCCTTACTCTGCCGACGAGGAGCAGGAGTACCGGCAAACTCTGTCCGATGGAACGTCAAACACAAGAAGGTCGGTGATCGGCCACTTTGCCCGCGATTCGCAGGGAAGGATGCGGCTGGAAGAAGCATGGAAGGCGGCTCCGATCTGGATCACAGAGATCTTCGATCCCGTCCAAGGGTTCGCGTACGTGCTCGACGGTCAGAAACGGATTGCGCATCGAATGGCCATTCGGCCATCTGACTTGCGGCCGGCCGCAACCCAGAGTACTGCACAGCAATCGACGACCGAAGACCTCGGTACGCAGACAATCGAAGGGGTATTCGTAACGGGAACGCGCACCATTACGACACTCGCGGCCAGCCCCGGCCGCAATGGGCCAAGCGCATTGACCTACGAAGCGTGGGATTCGCCTGAGCTGGGGTTGACGGTTCTCTCCAGGAGCAGCAATGGATACACGGACCGGCTGATCCATTTGAGCCGTGCTGAACCGGATGCTGCGCGGTTTCGACCTCCGGCTGAATACACAATCGTAGACGAGAAAGAGTCGTTTACGACGGCGATCAAATTCCGCTAATGGCAGGTCCCCCGAAAGTTCCAGCAGAACCGCTTGGAGCTTGATGATGGTCAGGCAGGCTGCGCTGCGGAGTTTTTCCGTATAGTATGGTGCGGAACCGGGATTCCACGCGGCTGATCGCACGGCTTTTGCGAACCCGGAATTGTGTGTCGGTCAGACGCAATGCCCGGCGAATTTGCTCTTTTGAGTGTCCGTCGAAATAGAACCGCTGGATGATCTCGCGGTCGAGTCCACGCAGCGTATTCAAGGCAACTTGCGCGCTCCGCTGCCTTTCCCATTCGAGCATGCGGCGCTCCGGGTGCCAGAGGTGTACCGGCTCAAAGTCAGCGGCGGGGTTTTCGCGAGCATACTCTCTCACGCGCATGATCCGAATGCGCATCCCGATGGTGTAGCAGGCGGCGCGCAAAGCCTGAGGGTCACGGAGTCTTCGCGCAAATGCCAGAGTTTGCAAAAAGGTTTCGTTCACCGCATCTTCCTGATCGTCAGGGCGCAGCGACCCGAAGATCAAGAACCGGCGGCGTTGGAGCCAGCCGTAGAGCGCCAGCATCGAGGAGTTGTCCAGCCAACCGGCGGGCTCGCCGGACAATTCCCGTGAGGAGACAGCAATAGCGGCATGCGTGACCATAGATCTCTTAAGCGTCGTATTAACGGATGTTGAAGGCGGCTGCTTACTGGACTAATCCCGCTGCCGCGGTCGCCGCCGAGGCGGCCCGCACGGGGCTGAGCATGGCTCGCTCGACGGATTCCAGCAGTCCGTCTGAAGTGAAGGGCTTCGGCAGGAACTGCATTCCCCGATCCAGCGCCTTAACGCGAACCACTTCGGCGTCGACAAAGCCGGATATGAAAAGCACTTTCATGTCGGGCCGCACGGCGCGCATCCGTTCGACCAGATCCGGCCCGCTGACGTCCGGCATCACGATATCTACCACCGCCAGGTCGATAGCCAGCGATTCTCTGGCCGCCAGGCGAAGAGCCGTTTCGGCCGTAGACGCCAGCAGCACGTTATATCCACCGCTTTCCAGCATGCAGCCGACCACTGTCAGCACAGCAAGGTTGTCATCAATAACCATCACGTTCTTGGAATCAAAAGTTGAATTGGCAGTTTGCATTCAGCGGTTCCTTTTTACTCGTGGAATCAATTCTCAACCGGAATCCGCCCACATGCAATATAAACCTTGTAGGTCTTTTGGGAGCTTGAATATAGTTAGTGTGCGAATGTTCCCAATAGTTAACTTCGCGAATCTAAAAACACCGTAGAAAACGGAAATTATGTTCCTCGACTTGCGGGATCTTGGTCCGCCTGGCTCGCGTCACGGCCATCGGCGGCGCTTGCCGAAACTTGTGCGCCAGAAATATCCGTTGCGGCCAACTCGACCGTGCCAGTAGCGCCGGCTAACGAGATCAAACCCTCGCTGGCGGCGGCCTTGAGGAGCGTAGCGACATTATGTGCGTTCAGTTTTCGCATGATCGACTTGCGGTAATTTCGAACGGTTTCGACTTCTAATCCCAGAGTGACGGCGATCTCCTTATTTGATTTTCCCTCGGCAATCATGCGCAAAATCCGCAGTTCTCGCGGAGCCAGCTTGGATTTCCGCGTCGCCGTGCCGAAAGCCGTAGCCAGCCTCTGGGGAACAACGGAATAGTAGGACCCTCCATTGGCAACCGTGTTGACCGCATTGGTCAAGCCAATCACGGAGTCGAATCCGCCGACAATTCCGCGAACGCCGTTTTGCAGTGCGCTGGAGATCGCATCGCCATCATTGGCCAGTAGCAAGGTGACGATATTGACGCCGGGGAACTTATCCTCGAGCTCCGCGACGCTTTCAATGGTGGTAGCGCTGTCCGGCCCCAGGCACACCAGGACCGCATTCGGGTTGCTTGCATCGTAAACCGCTGCGGCATCCTGGCAGTTCCCAACTTCTGCAGCTACCTGAAATCCGATGGCGGACAGTAAAGTCACGATCGCCGACCTGACAATCGGTCGGCTTTCAATGACCAAGACTCTAATTGCGGTCGACATTCCGCCACCTTTCGGGCGCCTAAAAAGGTTCGGCTTCACTGCCAATTGCGGTACCGGGACACACTTTCGGAGGTGGCTCCCGGTTTGTTAAGCCGGCTCGCGTCCCGGCAATTTCCGCAATTGCTTCCATTAACTTTGGATAGTTTTAGTCTACAGCCAGAAACAGAGGTAGCCTAGTATAATCCCTAGCCGCATTTGGGGGGTGCCTTTTTGGGTCGTTCATGGAAATTGAGTTTTCTAATCTTTATCGACTAGAAATTCAAAAGGAAAGTGACGGAAATAGGCACAGGTGCCGACCATAATGGTTGGTGCAGTGCGGTTTCATTCTGGTAGCCCCCCGTTGGGCTTTACATTTCGCTTGCTTAGCGGCCTGGTGCTGGCAGCAAGCCTGATCCATGCGCAACCGCAAGAGCCTTTGAAGCAGGAGATTGCGGCCGAGGATTGGGCTATTTCGGATTGGTCCGGCATCCGCTTGGGCCAGGTCAGTATTATCCACAAAGCGGATGGGGATGAGCTGCGCACCGGCCGGCTGCGGCTCGAGCCGCGCGTTGTTTACTCCGGTCCGCGGCGTTCGGGTGTGCCGCGGTGCGACGGCAATTGTCTGCTGGTTGACTCGTTCGATTCCGGCGCGGGCAACCGGCTGGGCGGGTATTTTTCGAGCTTTTCGGGCAAGGGGTCTGCGGCCCGCGTGAGCATTCGTCGATGGGATGACGGGCGGCGCGCATTGACAATTCATTATGAGAACCAGGCGGGCGGTTGGTCTGGCGCCTGGGTGCATTTGTTTGACTTTACGCTCCCGGGTGCAGAGCGCGTTTTTTTTGATTCGACCGGGTTTTCGTATCTGACGTTCTGGATTCGCGGTAGAAGCGGTGGGGAGCGGGTGCTGCTGAAGGCCGCGGATGCGCGCTGGGAGGCAAAGCAGGATGCGCTGCCGGCCGGCGAGGTTGCGCGGTTTGTGGAAACCGGCGCGATCGACCGGTCGTGGCGGCGCGCGCGAGTTCCGCTGTCGGCCTTGGACCGGCGTCTCAACCGCCGCGAGCTGGCGGTCGTTGTCTTTCAAGCGTTGGGAACAGGCGCAGGTGAAGTCGCGGTCAAAGATATCGCGTTCTGCAAGAAAGCGGAGGCTTTGCGCGATCTCGGTCCGCCACGGCGCGGGGCTGTCCCAGAGCGCAAGCGGGACCGGGCGCTGTGGGTCTGGAACACCCGCGACATCATCGAAAGCGCCGGCGAACAGAGGGACCTGGTGCAATTTGCCGGCGAGTACGGTTTCACGGACCTGTTTTTGCAATTGACCGGCGCCAGCGGCAATACAACTCCGCATGGCGAAATCCGGCTCGAGGCGGAAAAGTGGAAGCCCTTCCTGGCACTGCTGAATCGTCACGGGTTTCGCGCGCACGCTCTCGATGGTTTCAACCAATATGCTCTTCCCGAGTGGCACGACGCCGTGCTCAAAACAGTGCGGAATGTGATTGCATACAATCGCTCCGTCCAGCCGCACGAGCGTTTCTATGGAATTCATTACGACGTCGAGCCATACCTGGTTCGCGGGTTTGCGGGCCCGCTCCGCGGCAGAATCGTTTCCTCTTACCTCGAGCTGTTGAGCAAAATGTCTGCGGAGACGCGGCCGGCCGGAATTCCGTTTGGAGTCGACATGCCGTTCTGGTTCGACACGCGAGACGAGGTGACCGGAGAATTGCCCGTTGTGGAGTTTCACGGTGTCAGCGGGCTATTGAGCGAACATGTCATCGATCAGGCCGACAGTGTGGCGGTGATGGACTACCGCACTTATGCGTTCGGCGCCGATGGATTGCTGTCACTCGCGAAGGGCGAGCTGGAATATGCGGCCAAAAAAGGCAAGCGATTGTTCGTGGGGCTCGAGACCACCCCGCTGCCGGATGAAGATCTGGTGGAATTCGAAGGCGCGCCGGCGCTGAAGTCGCCGGAAACATCGGCCGCGGATCGCGCAATAGTAATCTCGCCGGATGGCGCCGGGGCGACGATTCGGCTTGTCGGGCGGTCCGAGTGGCCGATGCTTTCCAAAACGGGAGGGAAGCTGCTCTGGTGGCCGGTGGCGCGCACGGTTCGCGTACCTGGCGACAAGCTCTCCTTTGCGCAGCCCGGAATCTCCGCCATGCAACAGGCGATGGGAGAAGCCGAAGAAGACCTGGCGGCGTACCCGTCATTTGCGGGTTTCGCGATTCACGATTATCTGGGATACCGGAGTTTGTTGGACCGCAAGAAGCAGGCCGGCATGGGTCGGCTCGGTACAACTCCTTAGTTCGACCTCCATTCCTACCTGCGGCAGGCCTCGCAAACTACCTAATCCATTCCGATCATCCAGCTTTTCACCGATAAGAACGAACAGGAGCAGAAATGGGAATGGTCTGCCTGCGCGCCAACCGCGAAAACTCGCCGCCCCGGGCGACGCACCGGATCGTGCAAGCAGTCTGCCTGGCATTGCTGGCGGCGGCTGCGTGGCTGCCTCTTCGGGCCGAGCCATCTCCGGACTGGCCTGCACGAATCAGAAGCCTGGTGGACAGCGGGCGGATGTCCGAGGCCGTCAGGGTGGCAGAAGAGTGGATGGCGGATTATCCGCAGGATCTCGATGCCAGGGCGTGGCATGCGCGGCTACTCGCCTGGAGCCATCGCTGGCCGGAAGCAGAGGCCGAGTACCGGCTGCTGCTCAGCCGGTCGCCCGGAGACGCGGATGCGCTGTTTGATCTGGCGCGGCTGCTGGTCTGGGAAAAGCGCTATGGCGAATCGCTGGAGATCGAGAAGCATGCCTGCGCTGTGCGGCATGCCGAGCCGGATTGCGAGCTTGCCGAGGCGCACGCCCTGAAGATGCTCGGCCGCCGCCGCGAGGCCCGGGAAAAATACAAAGCGCTGCTCGAAAACGGCATGGCCGTCGAACAGTCACGGGCGTCGCTCGATGAGTTGAGCGCCAGTCACGAAGTCCGGGTTGGCGCCGAAGCGGACGTGCTGAGCTACGCCGGCAACTCGGCGTCAGGAGGCGTTTCGATCGACAGTCGCTGGAATGACCGGTGGCGCTCGTCGGGCGGGGTCACACGCTACAGCCGCTTTGGCGAAACCGCCACGGCGTTCGAGGGCAGCGCGACGTACCGGCTGACCGGCCACGATTCGTTGTCCGTAGGCGGCGGGTCGGCGGGCGAGCAGGGCATCGCTCCGCGGGCGCAAGCGCAGTTCGAGTACGGCCACGGATTTCGTCTGGCCGAGAGCTTATTGCGCGGCATCGAAACAGATTACCAGCAACGCTGGCTGTGGTTTCGCGGCGCCCGCGTTTTGAGAGTTGGTCCGGCCGCCACTTTGTATTTTCCAAAGAACTGGAGCTGGGCGGTGCGCCTGGCGGACAACCGCATCGATCTTGCGGGGTCGCAACGGAAATGGAAACCGGCGGCGATGACGCGGCTTACGTTTCCGATCCGCAGAGCGGTGAGCGGGAATCTGGTATTTTCCGCCGGGACCGAGAACCTGGGGACAGCCGATCAGCTCCGTTGGTCGGCCACCAGGAGCGTGGGAGGCGGGTTGCGAATTCGCGTGGCGTCGCGCCAGGAATTGATCCCGCTTGTGGAATACCAGCAGTTGGCGCCGGGGCGTTCGCAGACCAGTTTGGGTTTCGCGTATGCATTCCGCCTCTAATGCAGCGCTGCCTAACGCAGCACTGATGCTGGCCTTGGCGCTCGCGTTCGCCGTCCTGGGCATCGCGGTGATCCTCGGCTTTATTCTGATGCGCCGCATAGTCCGGCGAAGGTATTTTCGGCGGCGGGATGCTCTTAGCCTTGACCTTCGCGCCAACCGGGCTCAGGTGATCACAGGAGTAATTCCTGCCGAACGATGGATGGGCGACCGGACAGCTCGTGAAATCGTGCAGGAGATGCTGCTTCAGCAAATCGAGGCAACGGCTCCGGACGACCTGTTCGGACTGCATGCGCTGCTTCGCGCGAGCGGCCTGGTCGAACGGTTGATCTCGGAGGCGGGCCGGGGCCCGGTCTGGCGGCGCCGGAAAGCCCTGTTGACGTTGGGGCGCATGCGGCTTCGCGGCTGTATGGCGGCGCTGGTAGCGGCGCTCGACGACCCGCATGAAGAAGTGGTGGTGGATGCCATCCGTGCGTTGGGCCGGATCGGCGATCCACGGGCGGGCGAGGCGATCCTGCGCCGGCTGGCTCGACAGAAGCTCCGCTGTCCCGCGCAGATTTTCGAAACGGCACTGGCTGATTGTTACCGGGTCGAACCCGCGAAACTGCTTCCTCTGATCGCGCGTGCGGATGATGCCATCAGGCCGGTGCTGGCCCGTGCGCTAGGGAGGATTGCGACCCCGGAGATCGCGGGCGGTGTGCTGGAGCTTGCGCAGGATCCGGTCGCGAATGTGCGCGCATCGGCCGCGCGCATTATCGGCCTGGCACGGCCTCCCGGGAGTGCAGAAGCCTTGAAGGGTTTGGCAAACGACACGGAATGGTTTGTGCGTTTGCGAGCCATGGTGGCGCTCGGGGAACTGCGCGATTCGTCCACCATCCCGGTTTTGATTTCGGGATTGTGCGACGCCAACCGCCTGGTCCGGCTGCGAGCGGCATCGGCACTCGCCCGTATGGATGGCCAGGAAGAAGAAATATTGCAGCTCGCCATGCGGGCGCAAGACCGCTACGCATTACAGGCGCTGGTTTCGGCGATGGAGCAGGCCGGAAAAATTATGAAGATGGCCGAGACTCTGGCGATGGATGAACACTGCTCCGCGGCAAAATCCGCCCTGCGAGCGGCGAGTGCCGGCGGCGCCGGGAGGATGCTGATGCATCTGGCGACGAAGCATCCGAACTTGCTGGTCAGGGAACGCCTGGCGCAGCTTTTGGCACACGCCGGCGTTCTCGTTGCGCGCACAGGCGTAGAAACACCCGAACCGGCGGCCTCCGCCCTGGAAAACGAGGGGCTGAGACGCCTTGTGGCGGCGGTGGATGGCTGGAACCGCGCGCCGGCCGAGGTGCCCGCGCGATGAATGAACTGCTGAAAATCGGAAGCCTGGCGCTGTTCGCCTACTATTTCTCGACGAACCTGATCTATCTCGGGCTGCTGTTCGAGTCCTTGATGGCGACCGTCAGCCATCACCGCCTGATGGGGACGCTTTGGCACGACCGCTTGCGGCAATCCTCGATCACCCCGCCCATCTCCATTCTGGTTCCGGCCCACAACGAAGAGAAGAACATTGTGGAGTCGGTGCGATCGCTGCTGCGGCTGGATTATCCGGAAATCGAGGTGATTGTCGTCAACGATGGTTCGACCGACGGCACGCTCCACGAGCTCAAAGAACATTTTGACCTGCTCGAAACCGACATCCTGCATGTTTCGGCGATTTCCACCGGTGCTGTGCGTGGGGTTTACATGAGTACGGTGGACCGGCGTTTGCTGGTGGTGGACAAGGAATGCATCGGGCGGAAAGCGGACGCCTTGAACGCGGCTTTGAACGCCGCCTCGGCGCCGTTTGTTTGCGCCATCGACGCCGATGCCGTGCTGGAAAAAGACGCGTTGCTCCGCGTGATGGCGCCGATTCTGAACAGCGTCGGCAACACAGTGGCGAGCGGCGGAATCGTGCGCGCGGCTAACGGCTCGGTGATTGAGAACGGCGAGATCCGCAGCGTTCGCCTGCCGCGCGGCACTCTGGAAGCGCTGCAAGTGCTGGAATATCTGCGGTCTTTTCTCATTGGCCGACAGGGATGGGCGCGGATGAATATGCTGCTGATCATTTCGGGCGCATTCGGGATTTTCCGGCGCGATCTGGTGATGGAGATCGGCGGCTTCCGGCCCTCGGCGATCGGCGAAGATATCGATCTGATTGTGCGCCTGCACCGCCGCCTCCGGGAACGGAACGAGAACTACCGCATAGCTTTTGTGCCCGATCCGGTTTGCTGGACCGAAGTGCCATCGACGTTG
This sequence comes from Bryobacteraceae bacterium, assembly GCA_035280425.1. Lineage (GTDB taxonomy): Bacteria > Acidobacteriota > Terriglobia > Bryobacterales > Bryobacteraceae > QHXW01. The sequence goes on from DATEFW010000027.1 coordinate 212,681, forward strand.
CGCTCGCTGGCAAAACAGCGCGCCCGCTGGCAGAACGGCCTGGCGGATGCCCTTTGGCAGAACAAGGATCTGCTGTTCAATCCGCGGTACGGCAGGATCGGGCTGGCAGCGCTTCCATACCAGTGGCTTTTCGAGCTGCTGGCGCCGGCCGTGGAAGTCGCGGGCTGGATCTGTTTGGCGGTTTCGGCGTTTTTAGGTCAACTGAGCGCATCTTTCCTGCTGACGTTCTTCACGCTCGGGTACCTGCTCGGAGTCTTCATTTCGGTGGGCGCCGTGCTGATGGAGGAAATGGCGTACCATCGCTACGACAACTGGCGCGATCTGATGCGGCTGACGGGCTTGTGTTTTCTCGAATGCTCGTTCTACCGGCCGCTGACGACTATCTGGCGGCTGCAAGGACTGTGGCAGTTCGTGCGCGGGCGCAATACCTGGCAGACGATCGACCGCGTCGGGTTCGAGGCCGATCCCAAACGCGCTGCATAGCACTGCCGGGCGGATTCACCCCGCCTGTTATACTTGCCTTTTAATGCTTCGTGTCCGGTTTGCGCCGTCTCCCACCGGATTCCTCCACATCGGGAGCGCGCGCACTTTCATTTTCAACTGGCTCTACGCCCGGCGGAACGGCGGGACCATGATCCTGCGCATTGACGACACCGATATCGGGCGCAATACGCAGGCGTCGCTCGATTCGATCTTCGAAGGGCTCAAGTGGCTGGATCTCGGCTGGGACGAGCAATACCGGCAGTCCGAGCGGCTCGTGCTGCACAAGCAAATTGCGGAAGCGATTTTCGAGAAAGGCTGCGCCTACCGCGATTTCACCCCTGCCACGGGTGAAGAAGGCGAAAAAGCGCGCGCCGGAGCGGCCTGGCTTTTCAATCCGGGAATGCCGGAACTTTCGCGCGAGGCGAGCGACCGCCGCGCCGCCGCGGGCGAGCCGTTCGTGTTGCGCTATCGGGTGCCTCGCGATTCGCGCCGCGATGTCCGCTTCACCGACTCGGTCTACGGCGAGCAGGTGAAAGCCACGGCCGATATCGAAGACTTCGCTTTGCTGCGCAGCGACGGCACCCCGACCTATCACCTGGCATCTTGCGCCGACGACGCCGATCTCAAGATCAGCCACATTATCCGCGGCCAGGATCACCTCACCAATACCTTCAAGCATATTCTGATATTTGAGGCGACAGGCGTTGAGCCGCCGGGATTTGCACATCTGCCGCTGCTGGTCGCGCCTGACGGCACCAAGCTCTCGAAGCGCAAGCACGGGCCGGTGGTCAGCGTGACGACCTACCGTGATGCCGGATTTTTGCCGGAGGCGTTCATCAATTTCCTGTGCCTGCTTGGCTGGTCGCCCAAAGACGACCGGGAGAAGATGGCGCGCCAGGAACTGATCGACGCGTTTTCGTTTGAAGGCATCAACAAATCGAACGCTGTCGTGAACTTTACCGAAGCCGATCCGTTCGATCCCAAGGCGGTATGGTTGAATTCGCAATACATCTACGCGATGCCGGTCGAAGAACTCTCCGAACGGCTGCTGCCGTTCGCTTGCGCCGCGGGACTTCGCGCCGAGCCGGGAAAAATGCGATCCGTTACGCCGATCATTCAGGAGCGCATCAAGCTGCTGCGCGACGTGGCAGGCGTCGCGGATTTCTTCTTTTTGGATGAGCTTCCGCCGTACGATGCCGCCGAGCTGATTCCGCAGAAAGGCGACCGGGCGATGGCGCTGCGGGCGCTCGAGCGGGCGTTGGAAATTTTGCCGCCGGTCGAGTTCAGCCACGACGCGCTCGAACAGGCGCTGCGCGCGGAGGCCGGCAGCCTGGGCATCAAAGCCGGGCAGATGTTCCAGCCGATCCGCGTCGCGGTGTGCGGGCGCAAGAACGCTCCGCCGCTTTTTGAGACTATGGCGGTGCTGGGAAAGGAGACCTGCCTGAAGCGGATCGGGCAGGCGATCGAAAAACTGCGCGCTGGTGCGAGCACCGAGCATGCGTGACCGAATTGAATTACATCGCGTTGAAGTGAAGCTATGAGCACATCGAATCCCGACTTGACCAAGCCGGCCGAGGCTGAAGCCCCGGCTCCGGGGCCATCCAACTTTATCCGCGAGATCATGCTCGAGGATTTGAAGAGCGGCAAATTTGGCGGCCGCGTGCATACGCGGTTTCCGCCGGAGCCGAACGGTTATCTGCACATCGGCCATGCCAAGTCGATCAACATCAATTTCGGCCTCGCCGCGGAGTTCGGCGGCAAGTGCAATCTGCGGTTCGACGACACGAATCCTTCCAAAGAGGAAACCGAGTACGTCGAGTCCATCATCGAAGACGTTCGCTGGCTGGGCGGAGACTGGGAAAACCGGCTCTTCTACGCATCCGACTATTTCGACCAGCTCTACCAGTGGGCCGTGCAACTGATCCAAGCCGGCAAAGCCTACGTCTGCGATCTCAGCGCCGACCAGGTTCGCGAATACCGCGGCACCCTGACCGAGCCCGGCCGCGAAAGCCCCTACCGCAATCGCACGGTAGAAGAAAACCTGAATCTGTTCGAGCGCATGCGCTCCGGCGAATTCCCGGATGGCGCCCGCACCCTCCGCGCGAAAATCGACATGGCCGCGCGCAATCTGAACCTGCGCGACCCGGTGATGTACCGCATTCTTCACGCCGAGCATCACCGAACCGGCAACAAGTGGTGCATTTATCCCATGTACGATTTCGCGCACGGCGAGTCGGATTCGATTGAGCGCGTGACGCACTCCATCTGCACGCTCGAATTCGAAGATCACCGGCCGCTCTACGACTGGTATCTCGAGCAATTAGGCGTCTATCATCCGCAGCAGATTGAATTTGACCGCCTGAATCTCACGTACACGCTGCTCAGCAAACGAAAGCTGCTCCAGCTCGTCCAGGAGGGCCACGTCAAAGGCTGGGACGATCCGCGCATGCCCACCATCACCGGCATCCGCCGCCGCGGCTATACGCCGGAAGCGATTCGCAATTTCTGCGGGGCCATCGGGGTTTCAAAAACCAACGGCTCGATCGAGCTTTCGCTGCTCGAGCACTACGTCCGCGAAGATTTGAACCGGCGCGCGCTGCGCGTGATGGCAGTGCTGCGCCCGCTCAAGGTCGTTCTCGACAATTATCCGGAAAACCAGGTCGAAGAAATGGAGGCCGTGAACAATCCCGAAGACGCCGCTGCGGGCACGCGCAAGGTTCCGTTCTCGCGCGTGCTCTACATCGAGCAGGACGATTTCCGCGAGGATCCGCCCAAGCAGTATTTCCGGCTTTCGCCCGGCCGCGAAGTGCGGCTGCGCTATGGCTACTTCGTCACCTGCACGCGCGTGGTGAAAAACCAAAAGACGGGCGCGATCGAGGAAATCCACTGCACCTACGATCCGGCCACCCGCGGCGGCAACGCGCCCGACGGCCGGAAAGTCAAATCCACGATTCACTGGGTTTCGGCGGCCCACGCCATCGATGCCGAAGTGCGCCTGTACGACAATCTTTTTCAGGTCGAGAACCCGAACGAAGTGCCGGAAGGCAAAGATTTCACCGCGAACCTGAACCCGCATTCGCTCGAGATTGTGGCGGGCGCGAAACTCGAGCCCAGCTTACGCGGCGCGGCCCCGGGCAGCCGTTACCAATTCGAACGGCTGGGCTACTTTGCGGTCGATCCCGATTCAAGCGCGCAGAAGCCCGTCTTCAACCGCACCGTCGCCCTGCGCGACACCTGGGCCAAAATCGAAAAAGCGCAGCGGGGAAAAGCATGATCGTTCTTGGCATCGGCGGCATCATGAACGATGCCGCGTGCGCGATTCTGATCGACGGGCGCCTGGTGGCCGCGGTCGAAGAATCGAAATTGATGCGCCGCGGCCGGCCGCAATCCCGCCGGCTGCCCGAAGCGTCGATCGCCATGTGCCTGGATCTCGCGAAAATCAAGGCCGAGAAGGTCGACTGCGTGGCTGTTGTGCGGCCGATTCCGGCTGCCCAGGAAGGCGGCCTGCACCTGAACCTGCGGGAGCGTTTTCCCAACAGCCGCATGGCGCTCATCGATCATCACCGCGCGCACGCGGCCTCCGCCTTCTATGCTTCGCCGTTCAACGACGCTACGGTTCTGGTGCTCGACCGGCGGGGCGATTTCCGCTGCGGCTCGAGCTGGCGCGCGTCGGGCGGCCAGCTTCTGCTGCTCGAAAAGGAATTGTATTCGCCGGATTCGCTCGGCGAGCTCTACGGCCGCGTGACCGAGCTGCTCGGGTTTCATGCCAATGCCGACGAGCACAAAGTCCAGTGGATGTCCATGGCCGCCGGCGACAAGTATCGCGACGTCTTTCTCGATGTTCTCGGCCGCGCTGCCGGTGAGTGGCCGCGCCTCGACCGCTCCTATTTCGATTCCGAACACATGACCGAGGGCGGATTCAGCGCCAAATTTTTCGAGCGCCTGGGGCTCACCGGGCAATCCGCCATTTCCAACTCCCAGCGCGCCGAGATCGCCGCCGGGTTGCAGAAAGCCATTGAGCAGACCGTGATCTCGATGGCCGGCGCGGGCGGAAACCTGTGCTTCGCTGGAGGCCTTGCCATGAATGCGCTGCTGGTCGAAGCGCTGGAGTCATCCGGCAAATTTTCCGGAGTGTTCGTCCAGCCCGCAGGAGGCAATGCCGGCACGGCGCTGGGCGCGGTGCTCGAAGTCTGGCACGGGCACAATTCCGGCAAGCAGCGGGTGTCGCTCGACGATCTTTGCCTCGGCCCCAGCTATTCGCCTGAGCAGATTAAAAAGGTTCTCGAAAATTGCAAGCTGCGGTTCCGCTACCTGCTGACCGAGGGCGAGCTGATTGATACCGCCGTCGCGCAGCTCAGCGAGAATAAGATCGTCGCCTGGATGCACGGCCGCATGGAGTTCGGCCCGCGCGCGCTCGGCAATCGCAGCATTCTCGCCTCGCCGCTCGATCCCTATTCCGCCGAGAATCTGAACACCTACATCAAGCACCGCGAAGCTTTCCGCAAATTCGCCGCCTCGGTTCCGGCCGAAGTTGCGGCGGAATACTTCGAAGCCGGGCCCAACGCGCGCTACCTCGCCACCGTAGGCCACGTGCGCGAACGTTACCGGAAATGCTTTGAGAGCGCCATCCTCGCCGGCGATCTGGTGCGCGTGCACGCCGTTGCTGAACAGGACAATCCGCTCTACTGGAAACTGCTGCACGCCGCCGGCAAAAAAACCGGCCTGCCGGTCCTCTACAACACTTCGTTTAATCTCTTCGGCGAGCCGCTCGTCTGCACGCCGCGCGATGCCGTCCGCAGCTTCTATTCCTCCGGCATCGACGCCCTGTTCGTCGGCAATTTCTTCTTGCAGAAATAACCGCCGCCGTTCCGCCCCGGCGGACGATTTTCTGCCAGACCAAACGACGCTGCTGCAAATCCTCAAAATCCAAAGACACAGAAAAAGCCGTTGACAGACGTTCGTCAATGACTCTATTATGATTCAGCGTTTTCCCGTCCGATCTGACCCCTAGCGAAGTATCAAACTGACTCTGCCCACCGGGATGGGCGGCCCCATCCCTGACGTGGTAAGGAGGTCACGCATGGTTTCACGTACTGCTGTTCCATTCATCCTGCTCTTGGGTTTTTGTGGCGGCTTGATTTTCGCACAAACCAATGCCGGGATAGCTGGCGCCGGCTACAACGGGCTTGCGCCCCTTCGTGTCGCACCCGGTCAGGTCATTACTGTATTTGTGAGCGGGGTGGGCTCCAAAGTGACCCAAAGAGTGTCCGCCGCCGGTGTCCCTTGGCCAACTTCGCTACAGGGTATCAGTGCCGCGGTAGTCGAGAACGAGTCAATGGCCGCGCCTATAGCAACGGTCTATCCGTTCAATACCTGTGTACTCAATCCGGAGCCCCCGCCATGTCAAACCGAAATTGGTGTAACACTGCAAGTTCCATTTGAGCTCTTTCCGAACAATCCTAACAGTGAAGCACCCCCGAGCTATGCAGAATTGATTGTGTCCGACGATGCAGGCCACTCCGCTGCCCTGCTTCTAGATCCGGAAATAGACGCGATTCACGTCCTCCGCGCCGGGGACACCATTTTTGCTGCCAACCTCGCCTCACCGCGTCCGTCTGACGGGATCGTGACTCACGCCAATGGCGACGCGGTCAGCGCGGAGAATCCGGCAAAAGCCGGGGAGCAGTTGGTCATGTACGCCGTTGGGCTGGGCGCAACAACTCCTGGTGTGCAAACCGGCAAAGGTAGTCCGTCGCCTGCCGCATCCGCAGGCGGCTTTGTTCTCAACTTTGATTATCGCGTCAATGCACGGCCCTCGCCGGGTTCCGCCTTATTGCAGCCGATGCCCGCCAAGCCAGTATTCGTCGGGCTCACGCCAGGGTTCGTTGGGCTCTATCAAATCAATTTCGTTGTCCCCCCGGCGCCTGCCGGATTGCCTGCGTGTGTGGATCCGCGCACCGTTGGACCTGGACTAAGCGCCTTTCGCTTCCCTTTCAGCAATTTGACGGTTACGCTAGTCGGCTTCTGGTCATTCGATGGCGTGGCTCTCTGTGTGGCAACGCCACAATGAAATCCGGCTCCAGCACACGCGGCAATTTTTTTTAGGAATAACCGCCCCTTTCCGCCTCGGCGATACTATCCCTATGACGCGTCTCTGGCGCGATCTGCCCAAGGCGCTCGCCCGCCGCTCGCCCGCCGCAACCCTTGTCGCCGTTCTCACCCTCGCTCTCGCCATGGGCGCGCTCACCGCCATCTTCAGCCTGCTGAACGCGGTCGTGCTGCGCAGTTTGCCGGTGCCGCACGCCGAACAATTGGCCGGCCTCGCAACCACCATCCCCGATGACGTGAATGGCGACCAGCCCATCTCTTTGCCCATGTTCCTCGAACTGCGCCGGCAAAACCAGGTGTTCTCCAGCCTCTTTGCGTGGACCGGCGGAGGGATCTCCGGCCGCCGGCAAAAAAACCGGCCTGCCCGTGCTTTACAACACGTCGTTCAACCTGTTCGGTGAGCCGCTCGTCTGCACGCCCCGCGACGCCGTCCGCAGCTTCTACTCCTCCGGCATCCACGCCATGTTCGTCGGCAACTTCTTTTTACAGAAATAGGCGGCGGCCTGCCGCCTCAGCGATACTATCCGTATGACGCGTTTCTGGCGCGATCTGCCCAAGGCGCTCGGCCATTTCGCGTACCATTCATCAAGATTCATTGGCTGCCGGTGTGACAGACCGGCTCTGGGATGTTGACTTGGTTGCGGCCCGGGCGGCCGGCGATTTGAGGGAGGCAGGAAGCGGCGTGAGCGAGTGTCCATTCAATGCTAATGAACTCATGGAGCTGCTCCGCGGGCTTGAAAGCCGGCAGGTCCCCTACCACGTCGAGTATCGCCGCACTTCTGGGTCTTGCGATGGGATCGCAGTGAGAATTCAATCGGGTCTAAATCTTTGGGAAGTCGGATTCTTTGATAATGACCACATCGAGGTACTGAGATTCACCTTGGCCGGAGATGTTGAAGGCGGCGTGACGGCCGCCTCCCTTCTTTCCGAGTTGGATGCGCTCGACAAATCAAGATAGACGCCAAAACAAGGCGCCGCTTCGTTATTAAGCGCTTTCCAGCGCCGCCGCCCGTGGGAACAGGATGTTGTTCTCCAGATGTATGTGCTGGTGGAGGTCGGCTTCCATCTCCTCCAGGCCGTGGAACAGCGCGCGGTAGGTGTTGCAGGCTTCGTCCGGAATCAGATAATCGAACGTCAGGTGGCGCATCTGCTGGAGCGCGCGCCCGGCATCATCGTGCTCGTGCTCCATGCGCGCGATCGGATGCTGGATCGAGCCGCCGCAGAAGCCTGACCCACAGCCCCGGGGCGAGGGCGTTTCAAGCTTCACGATCGCCGGAAACAGAATCATCTCTTCCTTCATCATGTGCGACTCAAGTTCTTCCTTGAGCATTCCGTAAACTTCGAAGGCCTCGGCGAGCCGCGGCTCGCGCGCGCCATGCGCCTGCACCACTTTTGCGAACATCTGCTCCAGGCGCGGCAGCTCGGTCTTGAGATACGCGTGATGCTTGGCGAGGATGTGCTCGACCAGCTCCCGCAACGTCGCCGCGTTCCAGTCGCGATCGGCGGTTTCAGGCTTCGGTTCCGCCGCCTGCTCGAGTTCCTCGAGCACTTGCTCCGGCGCGATCCCGCGCTCCCTGCACGCAGTCTCCACTGGGTGCTTTCCCCCACAGCAGTAGTCGATGCCGTATTTCTCAAAAACGCGCGCCGCGGCGGGAATCTCGGCGGCCAGTTCGCCGACCGTTTTCTCGTTTGAAATGACCATCTTGGGCTCCTGGGTTCAGATTAAATCTAGCTTTCGCTTACCAAGTGTGACGCTGGTCACAAAATTGCAAATCTTTCCCTACCAAACTGGAGGAGTCATGGATTTTAATCGAGCGCCGTTATTGGTGATTTGGGAAGCCACCCAGGCTTGTGACCTGGCTTGCGTGCATTGCCGTGCCTCCGCCATGCCGGACCGCAATCCCGGCGAGTTGACCACCGAGGAGGGCTACCGGCTGCTCGATCAGGTCCGCTCTTTTGGAGACCCACTGATGGTCTTCACAGGCGGCGATCCGCTCAAGCGCCCGGACCTGTTCGATCTGCTCCGCCACAGCGCCGAGCTCGGCCTGCGCACCAACGTCACTCCCAGCGCCACGCCGCTGCTGACCGCGAGCGCGATTGACGGCTTCAAGCAATCGGGTGTCGCGCGTATGGCCATCAGCCTGGACGGGCCGGATGCCGACACGCACGACGCTTTTCGCGGAATTCCCGGAACGTTCGATCGCGCCATGTTCGCCCTGCGGCACGCGCGCGAGATCGGCCTTGAAACCCAGCTCCAGACCACCGTCACGCGGCGGAATGTGAACAAGCTGGCGCACATTGCCGAGCGTGTCGCGGAAGTCCGCGGGCGGCTGTGGAGCCTGTTCTTCCTGGTGGTGACAGGCCGCGCGCTGGCCGCAGACGATCTGACCGCCGAAGAGTACGAAAAAGTCTTCGAATTTCTCTACGACATCTCAAAAGTTGCTCCCTTCGCCGTAAAAACCACCGAAGCCATGCACTACCGGCGCTATGTGGCGCAGCGCCAGAAACAGGAGCACGGCTCTTCGATGGAAACCGCCAACGCACGCAGTATGGTGTTCCGCACTGCGGGTGTGAGCGACGGCAAAGGATTCGTTTTCATTTCCCACACCGGCGAAATTTTCCCAAGCGGATTCCTCCCGGTTTCCGCCGGCAACGTCCGCGAGGATTCTTTAGTCGAGGTCTATCGCAATTCCAGCCTGTTCCGTATTCTGCGGGACGTGGAGGCGCGGGAAGGAAAGTGCGGCGCCTGCGAATACTCCAAGATCTGCGGCGGCTCCCGCGCTCGCGCCTACGCCCAAACCGGCAACTATCTGGCGGAAGACCCCCGCTGTGTCTATCAGCCGCAGATGGGCGGCGCCAGACAGTTTGCTGCTGCCAGCTAAAGCCGCACATCCGCGTTCGTTTAGGGGTCCAAACGGCGCCCCCAGAATAAGAGTTAGGAACCGCTCAACGGTCTCCCGGTTGCAACCGCTCATTAGGGAGAAACTCATGAAGGGAAAGGAAGTTGGCTACTGGGTCACTACCGCACTCGTTGCGACCGAGACCATGGCGGGCGGCGTAACAGATTTGGTCAACGGGCGAGCGAAAGTGTTCAGCGGTCCAGCGGTCGAAGATGTCATGAGAGGTCTGGGATATCCCAGCTACTTTCTCAAAATCCTGGGTGTTTGTAAGGTGCCGGGAGCCGTGGCCTTACTCGCGCCGCGTTTACCGCGTCTTAAGGAATGGGCATACGCCGGCATCGCGTTTGAAATGATCGGCGCTGCGGCGTCACATGCAGTCCGGCGGCAGAAACGCGAAATGATTGTTCCCTTGGCGATCCTGGGTCTTACGCTGACATCGTGGGCGCTCCGCCCGCCGAAGCGTAACATTAAAGCCGCTCGATAAGAATTTTAGCGGTAGGGATGGGTGAATTCCCGCGCCCGCGGGACAAGTTCCATGTATACGCGGTCCGGGAGGTTTGTGTGCCAGTGGCCGGTCGCCGCGGCGATCAGGTAACTTCCGAAAAACAGCACGCCGATTCCAGCCGCTACAGCCCAGGCAGGCACGACTCGTTTCTTGCCCGCCGACAACACCAGAGCGCCGCCCGCCGGGCACACGGCCACGCATTCGAGACATCCGGTACACTCGGCCGAGCGGATCGAAACGAGTTGATCCACCGGGAGCGCCGACGGGCAATCGCGCGCGCATTTGCCGCAATCGATGCACAGCGTGGTGCTTCGCCGGATTCTTAGCGGGCCGGCGAGAGAAAACAGACCCAGCAGAGCGCCGTAAGGGCACAGATACCGGCACCAGAAATTCTGAATGAATACCGAAAACACGACCAGCACCGCCAGAGTAATTGCCCCGCCTATGCTGAGGTAACGAAAGAAATTCAGCAATTTCACGTCGGCAATCAGCCCGTACGGCCCTTCGAGAAAATCGCGAATCGCCGCGACCGGCATACCGGCGATGGCATAAAGGAAGAAACCGAGCAAAGCATACTTCAGGGAGCGGAGCGACAGATCAAACACGCGCGGCAGCCGCCAGTTTCTCCTGAAAGTGTCGCGTCCAATCTTCCACAAATACTCGGAGAGCGTGCCGATCGGGCACAGCCAGCTGCAAAACGCCTTTCGTAAGAGCCATGAAATGGAAAGAAAAGCGATCAGCAGGAAAAGTCCGGCGGAGTGGACCGAAGGCAGGCTGCCGGTTTCAACCAGCAGTTTCAAATTCATGAGCGACGCAATCGGCAGCCAGCCCTCGATGCCCGCGGGCCGGTTCGGTGCGCCGACACGGCCGGCCGTTTCGTAGTAGTGGACAAAACGGACGAAGTCTATGCCGATCCATACATTTAGAGAGAAAAATGCAAGTTGTACTACATGGCGCAGTCGCTGGGAATAGTCCCTGGGCGCGCGTTGAAATTTCTTCTTTTGCGGCTTTTTCCCCACCTCGATCGTCGCCGTCACGAGGTCTTGCTGTCTGCACGGGCGGTACCAGACAGAATTTGATTGATTTACAACAACTTAGGGCTGCGGAGCGCGTCTTCACCTGGGGCAAATCACCCAGATACCGTTTCTCGACGAATCAATCGCGCGAGAATCACGTCTAAGCACCGGAGGTAACCCAATGAAATCGACTGCGACTCTTCTCCTGCTGCTTCTGGCTGCGACAGCTTTCGCGCAGAGCAAAAAACCTCTGACGCTGCGCGAGGTTTTGCTTGCGGAGCTGCGATCGACCCACACCAACGCGGAGTGGTTCGTTCCGGCGAACGTTGCGGTGAAGGGTTTGACGGCCGAGCAGGCGAGCTGGACCGACGGCAAGGGGAACCATTCGGTCGGCCAGCTTGCGTATCATCTGGTGTTCTGGAACCGGCAGAATCTGGCGCGGCTCAAGGGAGAGAATCCGGAAAAATTCAGCGGCAACAACAACGAGACGTTCGACAAATTCGACAGCAAGACGTGGAATCAGACGGTCCAACAACTCGACGAGGTGATGAAGGAACTCGAAAACTGGGTCGAGACCGCCGACGAATCGAAGCTGGCGACCCTGGCGCAGATGTTCACGCATATCAGCACGCATAATGCGTATCACATCGGCCAGATCATCTTCGTCCGCAAAGAGCAGGGCTCCTGGGATCCGAAAAACGGGGTTCAGTAGAGAGCGGGCGGGTTCACGCGTTTATTCGGTCCGCTACCGAATTGCGAGAGTGGCTGTATTGGAGGGTACCCGCCGCTTTTCAGTTGCAACGGCACAGAATTGCCTGGCGGCACGCGGAAGTTGACCTGGTAAACGGACGGCGCATCATTGATTCCTCGCAGCTAGTCACTCTTTCGATATACGTAAGACGAATTAGAATCTGGGGTCGTGAAGGCGGCATTGCTGTCGGTGTCGCGGATGATGTTCATTCCGCGTCGAAGTGATCCCATACCACAATCGTCCCTTTAATAATGGCCTGTGCCGACTGAAGAGTATCGGCAACTCAGCGCTTCTCGAACGGTGAGGGGCCTTTCCAGATGCGCCAGAAGGAGGAGTCGCCGAGGCCGAGTTCGTCCCACCATTTGTCGAGCATCGGCTGGTTATTTTGTGCGATGCCTTCGGGGGTCACGCCGGCGGGCGGGGGGACGAGCGCGGCCAGGCGGTCAAAGACGCGGGTTTGATCGGGGCCATGCAGTTTCGGCAGAAGGTGCCAGAGCGTCAGGGCGTCGTGGGCGCCGGCGGCGGAGAGCACGGCATCGAGCGAAGCTGAATCGTGAGTGGAATCGAACTGCGTGAGGGCCGCGCGGAAGGCCTGAGATGAATCGACGAAGTATGGCGTGCCCGGAGCCGAGTCGCGACGCATGACGCATTCAGCGCCGGCCGGGACCCAGGATTCGCGCCCCTCTTGCGCGAAGCCGACCCAGCCCATGGTGACATGCAACGTGGTGGTTCCGGCGCTATCGACCGTTAGGGTATAAGAGCATCCCAGATCGACGGCTACAGCCGACGGCGTTTCGACGGAAAACCGGCGGGGCGGCGCCCAGATCATGGCGTGGAGCGTGCCGCGGGCGAGGGCCAGACGATGGTCGGAGGCATGGGCGCGGACCAGGCGCAGGCGCGAATTGGGCTCGACCTCGACTTCGCCGATGTCGGCAATATCGATACGCGCGCGGGAAGAGCTATCGGTGGTGAGCCACTCGCCGACCGCGAGCCGGCCGGTATCCTGCACGGGGCTGGATTCGACCTGCGGGGCGCCCTCGAGACTTGCCACGGTCCAGCCGGTGCGCACGGGACGCGTAACGAGCCACGCCGCGGCGAGGAAGAGTATGATTGAGGCCGCGATCGCGGCTTGCCAGCTCTTCGCGCTCCAGAAGCGCGGGACGGGCATGGTGCGGACTTTCGGGACAGCGGACCAATCGGGGGCGGGCCGACTGGAGCGGAGCCGGCCCATCACTTGTTCGAGCCGCTCGATCTCGGGGTCGGGGGTGCCCGAGCGGTTCCACAAATAATCGTCAGGCATGGCGCCCTCCCAGTTTTTCACGAAGCTGTTTCAGGCCGCGATGCAGGTTGACGCGAACCGACGCTGCGGTGAGCCCGGTGCGCCGGGCGATCTCGGGGCCGGTCATGCCCTCGACCAGGCGCAGGACCAGGGTTTCACGGTAGGCCTCGGGCAGCGTGCGGACCACCGCTAAAATGGCAGCAGCTTCGGCATCGTTCACATTACTCGCGGGCAGGTCTTCGGGCAGTTCCGCGATCTCCGGCGCGCGCCGGTGATAGTCGGCCGCGCGGTTGCGGGCGATCATCGCCAGCCAACCGGGGAATGCAGCCGAATCGCGCAAAGTGCGTAGCTTGCGAAAAGCGGCGAAAAAAACATCCTGCACAAGATCGTCCACCTCATCGCGCGGCACGCGGGCCATCAGGATACCGTGCACCATGCGCGCATAGTCATCATAGAGATGGCTGAAGGCCTGGTGGTCGCCCTGGCGGGCGGCGTCCACGACGGCGGTATCGCGCGAAGCTTCGGGCGGCAACGGGGCGGTCACCAGTTCTCCCGCATGGAGCGCGACGGCCGCCTGCACATTCCGCACCTCGATAAAAGAGACGCCGGAAGGGCGGCGAGTGTTAACCGGCGGCCGCAAAAACTATTTCCGGCAATACTTTACACCGTCGATCTTCCTGAAATCGGCATCCTGGGTCCAAAGAGTGGCGGAGAACTGGCGGGCGGTGGCTAACATGACGCTATCGGCAAGTGGAAGTTTCAGATCGACACCCACTTTTGCAGCGCGCAAGGCGACGGCCATGTCCAGGACAGCGACCTGGCCGGAGGTCATGAGGCCCACGGCGGAAAGAGCCTCGCGTTCACCTTTCTCGCGCAGCACACACTTGAAAACCTCGAGAATGCTGATGGTGGAAACGATCAGCTCGGCGGGGGTTTCAATGGAGGGCGCGAAAAAATCGGCGTTTCGGCCATTGGCGAAGTATTCCAGCCAGCCGGAGGAGTCGACGACATTCACAGGCGGTCCCGCTCGCGGGTCACGCGGGTGTTGATGCCGGCGAGAAAACCACGCGCATCTTTCAAACGGCCGACCGGGATGAACTCGATGCGTCCATCGTACTCAAGCGCCATCAGCTTTTGCCCGGGTTGAATCCTGAGCGACTCGCGGATGTCGCGGGGGATGACAACTTGAAATTTGGGAGATACCGTTACGGTGTCCATATTTTCGATCGATCTGAGGCAAGTATGACTGACTTGCATCGATGTATATATTGTACTACGCGGGACTCAACTGTTATGGCAGCGTCTAAAATGCAAGCGCCGGATCAGGAGGACGTGTGGACGGATTGCTGCAAGACCTTCGCTATGGATTGCGATCGCTGATTCTCGCGCCGGGTTTCACCGCGGTGGCGGTGGTGACGCTGGCGCTGGGGATCGGCGCCAACAGCGCGATTTTCAGTGTAATCAACGGCGTGCTGCTCAAGCCGCTGCCTTACCGGCAGCCGGAGCGACTGGTGCGCGTGTTTACTTCGTTTCCGGCATATCCCGAGTTTCCCGTGAATCAGGCCGATTTCAGGGACTATCGCAATCAGAACCGGGTGTTCGACCGCATGGCGCTTTATGTGCGCGAAGATTTGCAATTCGCCGCCAACGAAAGGCCGGAGCGGCTGAACGGCATGCGCGTGACGCCGGGATTTTTCGAGCTGCTGGGATTCCGGCCCATGCTCGGGCGGACATTCCTGCCGAGCGAAGAGCTGCCGGGCAACGAGGGCGAAGTCATTCTCGGCAACGGGATGTGGAAGAGCCGGTTCTCGGGCGATCGGGGCGTGATTGGGCGGACGGTCCGGCTTTCGGGGCGCGCGTTCACGATCGTGGGCGTGATGCCTTCTGGGCTCGAGAGCGTGGGTGGAACGTATCATTCGCTGCCGCACGGGGAGCACGTGGATGTGTGGTGGCCGCTGACGCTCGATCCGAAGCAGACCGGCCGCGGAAGCCACTATCTGAACGGCATTGCGCGGCTCAAGCCCGGCGTGAATTTGGCAGAAGCGATGGCCGACATGAACGGGATTGCCGAGAATCTGGGAAAACTCTATCCCGAAACCAACCGGAACGCGCGGATCAAGCTGGTGGGGCTGCGGAAAGAGATCGTCGGCCAGGCGCAGCCGCTGTTGTTGATCCTGCTGGGTGCGGTGGGCTTTGTGCTGCTGATTGCGTGCGTGAATGTGGCGAACCTGCTGCTGGCGCGGGCGGTGGCGCGGGAGCGGGAGATGGCGGTCCGGACTGCGCTGGGGGCGGGAAGACTGCGGCTGGCCCGGCAACTGCTGACGGAATCCCTGGTGATCGCGGTCGTGGGTGGGGTTGCGGGGTTGCTGATTTCGATTTGGGGCGTGGACGCGCTGACTGCGGCGAGCGCCGGTAAGCTGCCGCGGGTCCAGATGGTGGGGGTCGACGGACGCATGTTCGCCTTCACGTGCGCCGTGACGATCCTTACGGGCCTGCTGTTCGGCCTCGCGCCGGCCGTTCAGCTTTCGAAAACCAGCCTGCACGATTCGTTGAAGGAAGGCGGAAGAAGCGCGACCTCGGGACCGCGCCGCAACCGATTACGGAGTGTTCTGGTGGTGGCGGAGCTGGCGCTCGCGCTGGTGCTGCTGGTGGGCGGCGGATTATTGATGCGGACGTTCGTGAATCTGGAACGGGTGCCGGCGGGCTTCGAGCCACGCGGGGTTTTGACCCTGAGCATCGACCTGCCGCGCGCGAGGTATCCGGATAGCGAGCACGCGGCGGCTTTCTACAAGCGGCTGCTCGAAAGAATCGAGGCGCAGCCGGGCGTGCGGTCTGCCGGCGTCACGTCGGATCTTCCGTGGACGGGCTACGACGAGAACAGCGATTTCCAGATTCCCGGGCGTTCGCAGGCCGAGAACGACCAGAACCACGCGCGCTACCACTTCGTGAGCGAGCATTATTTCCAAACGATCGGCGTGCCGCTGATCTCAGGCCGCTTCTTTAACGAGCACGATAAGAACGGTGCGCCGGCGGTGGTGCTCATCAATCAAAGCATGGCGCGGCGCTACTGGCCGAAAGAAGATGCGGCGGGCAAGCCGGTCAACATTTGGGGGAAAAAGGCAAAGGTGGTGGGCATCGTCGGCGATGTGAAGGATTTTCCGGGCTCGATCGGCGCGGAACCGGCGTATTACTGGGCGCTTCAGCAGGAGGCGTTCGGTGAGATGCGTCTGGCGATTCGCGGAGACGCCAGCGAGGCGGCGCTGCTCGGGATCGTGGAACGGGAACTCGCGGCGGTGGATAGAGAACTGCCGGTGGCGGACGTGAAGAGCCTGGACGAGATCGCGGTGGCGGCGGTGGCGGGACCGCGTCTTTCCATGTTGCTGGTGGGAATTTTCGCGGCACTGGCGATGGCGCTGGCGACAATCGGAATTTACGGCGTGATCTCTTACATGGTGAGCCAGAGGATTCACGAGATCGGAGTGCGGCTGGCGCTTGGCGCACAATTTCGAGACGTTTTGCGGCTGGTGGTGGGCGAAGGGCTGAAGCTCGCGGGAATCGGAGTGGCGGCGGGGCTTGCGGCGGCACTGGCGCTACATTCGATGATGAAGAGCCTGCTCTACGGGGTCAGCGCGACCGACCCGGTGACGTTTGCCGGAGTTTCGTTGGTGCTCATGGCGGTGGCGGGCGCGGCGTGCTACATTCCGGCGCGGCGGGCGACGCGCGTGGACCCCATGGTAGCGCTGCGGTATGAGTAAGCCGCGTTCCGTTTAACGCTGCTGCCAGCGCACCAGATCGTCGTCAGCGATGCGCGCGACTTTTCCTTTGCGCTCCAGATGTTCCAGATGCGCGAGGATCTCGAAGATCGCGAAACGGTAATGGAAGGGCAGCAGGGCGCGGTCCCACAGGGCCGGGACGAGATCGGCCGCGGTCCTGGGCGCGCCGTCAAGTGCTGCCAGGATGCGCGCGCAGCGGTCGGTGTGGTGCTGGGTGGTGCGGCGAATCCAATCGCGATGATTAGCGAAAGGCGCGCCGTGCGACGGCAGAACGAGATCGATTTCCAGGCGGGCGAGCTCCGTGAGAGATTGCAGATATTCGGCGAGAGGGTCGTGGCCGGGATGCCAGCCGATGTTGGGGGAGATGTGCGCGAGCATTTGATCTCCGGCAAATAAAACACGGCGCTCGCGGCAGTAAAGGCACACGTGGCCGGGCGAGTGGCCGGGCGTCCAGAGCACTTCGAGATCGCCGACGGACGATGGGATGCGCTCACCGCCATGGAGCAGATGATCGGGCGTGAGCTTGTGAAAGCTCTTGCTGACCTGATCGGAAACCACGCTGATCTGCGCGATGATTTCCTCCGCGGTGCCGGACTCGCGCAAGACGTCGTTCGACCAGGTCTGATATTCCTGCTGGGCGGACAGCTCGTCGAGGTAGAGCGCGTCGTCGGCATGCATGGACAGGCGCGCGCCGGTGAGCTGCAGGACGCGCGGCGCAAGGCCGATGTGGTCGGGATGAACATGGGTCAGCAGAATTTGGCGGATGTCGGTCCATGGCACGCCGATGCCTTCGAGCGCGCGCTCGAGCGCGGCGAAGCACGGTTCGGTATCCATGCCGCAGTCGATCAACAGATAGCCATCGGCGAGCCGGACCAGGTAAACGTTGATCAGTCCGATCGAGAAGGGAAGCGGGAGCTCGATGAGATAGACGCCGTGAATGATTTCACGATAATCGCCGCCGATCTCGAGGTAAGGAGTCAATGCCTCAGGCTAGCACAGTGCTATGCTGGCTCCGATGAAACGGCGGAGCGTGTTGCAACTTCCGTTATTGGCGGGGCTCGCGCAGGCGGCGCCGGGCAAGACGGGCTTCAAACTTTCGGTGCGCGTCGAGGCGCTGTTCCGCGGCATGAATCTGCCGGAGATGATGGAAAAAGTCGCCGCGGCGGGGTACCAGGGCTTCGAATTCGGCAACTGGCGCGCGCAGGATCCGGCCGAAATCACAAAACTCAAGAACAAGCTGGGGCTCGAGTGCGCGTGCCTGGTGGGGAACCGCGCGGTGAATCCTGTGGGAATGACGCTGGTGAAGTCGGAGGACCGCGATGCGTTTCTGGCGGAGATCAGAGCATCCACCGAGGCGGCCAAGCGGTTCGAGACCACGCGCCTGGTGACGCTCAGTGGAAACGCGCTTCCGGGCGTGCCGCGCGAGGTGCAGCACAAGAGCATTGTCGAAGGATTGAAAGCCGCGCACGACGTGGTGGCGCCGCACGGAGTGACGCTCATTGTCGAGCCGCTGAACACGCTGGTGAATCACCAGGGCTATTATCTCGATCACACGGCGGAAGCGTTTGAGATTATGCGCGAGGTGGGAAGTCCGCACGTGAAAATTCTTTTCGATATTTACCACGTGCAGATCATGGACGGGAACCTGATCGCGACGATTCGCAGCAATATTGCGTCGATCGGACACTTTCACGTGGGCGACGTTCCCGGGCGGCACGAGCCGGGAACGGGCGAGATCAATTACACGAACGTGTTTCGAGCGATCCGCGAGACGGGCTTCCGCGATTTCGTGGCGATGGAATACGTGCCGTCGAAAGACGCGATGGCTACGCTCGCGGAAGTGAAAGCCATGGCCGGAGCCTAGCCGCTGGCTAGCCGGATGCTAGAGTAGCATCCATGTCGCCCGTTTCCCTCAAGCGAGTAGTCTTTCTTTTTTTCCGTGTGGGCAATCTGACCTTCGGCGGCGGCGATCCGACCATGGCTGCGCTGCAATCGGAGCTGGTCACATCACGCCGCTGGCTCGATGAGGAGCAGTACGCGCTCATCTACGGTCTGGCGCGGATCACGCCCGGAACCAATCTGCTGGCTTTCTCGGCGGGAGCGGCATGGAAGATCAAAGGATGGCCGGGGGCGCTCGGCGCGGTGATCGCGATGACGGTGCCGTCTGCCGCGATTGTGCTGCTGCTGACGCGCGGGTATCAGACGTGGAACGCGAACGCGCTGGCGATGGCGGCGATCGGAGGAACGCTGGCGGCGGCCATCGGCATGATGGCAACCAGCGCCTGGCAGTTGCTCGCGCCGCAGGTTCGCCGCGGCGGCTGGGTGCGCGTCGCGGTGATCTTTCTCGCATCGTTGATTGCATCGCTGAGGTTTTCGATGCCGCCGATCGAGGTACTGGGCCTCGCGGCGCTGGTGGGGCTGGTATGGCGTGGGCCGGCGCAGCCATGAACCTGGTCCTCTTATACTTTCTGCTGCTCAAGGCGACGGCGACTTCGTTCAGCGGCCTGACTTCACTTCCGGTAGTGCGGCACGATCTGGTGGAAACGCACCACGTGCTGACCGACCGGCAATTGAATGCAGCGGTGGCGGCGGGCCGCACGGCTCCTGGACCCAACGGACTTTACATTGTGAGCGTGGGTTATTTCGTGGCTGGAATCCCGGGCGGCTGCGTGGGATGCCTGGCCGTGCTGACCCCGGCATTCCTGATCATTCCGATGCTGCGGTATCTCGGAGCACGCGCCAACCGCCCGGCGGTGAAGAGCGCCATTCAGGCGGTGATGCTGGCGGCAGCGGGGCTGGTGATCTCGGCTACGGTTCCGCTGGCGAAAGATGCGTTGACGGGATGGCTTGCGGCTGGTATCGCGCTGGCGAGCTTCCTGTTCCTGGTGCTGACCAGAAAGGATACGGTATGGGTGATCGCCGGTTCGGCGCTGGCGGGGCTGATCGGAAAGCTTGTATGAAATATTTTCGAACTTTCGGCAATTTTCTATGCAATTGGTAACAGACGCCGGTTTTAGTTCGTCGTTATCTTTTCGCATGACGGTCGACGCCAATTTAGCGGATGACGAACTATTGCACCTGATGGCGGCGGGAAACGAACAGGCCTTCACGGTGTTGTATCGCCGGCGGCAGGGGGCGGTTTACCGGTTTGCTCTCGAAATGAGCGGGAGCCCGGCCATTGCCGAGGATGTGACGCAAGAGGTTTTCATGATTCTGCTGGACGAGGCTGGAGGATATGACGCCAAACGCGGGCCGGTGGCGTCCTATTTGTACGGGGTCGCGCGGCATCTGGTTTGGCGCTACCTGGCACGCCGCGGAGCGCATTGCTCGGTTGAGGAGCAGGTACGCGAGGAAGGGCGCACGCCGGAAAATCTCATCGCGCGGCAAGAGGTCGAGCGGGACCTGGTTCGGGACGAGCAGGTGCGCGCGCTGAGGCGGGCCGTGCTGGCGCTACCTGGGGGATATCGCGAGGTGGTCGTTCTGTGCGATCTGCACGAAGTGAGTTATGCGGAGGCGGCACGCGTGCTGGGCTGCGCGGTCGGCACGATTCGTTCGCGGTTGCACCGGGCGCGGGCTTTGCTGGCTGAGCGACTTTCTGCGAAGAATGCGCGGCCGGCGGGATGTCTGGTATGAATTGCACGGAATTCGAAAGTTCGGTTCTTGAAATCGCGCGCGAGAGCCTGTCGGACGCCAGAAGGCACGCGGAGGCGCAGGCGCATACCCAGACCTGCCCGCGCTGTGCCCGGAGACTAGCGGCCGAACGGGTTTTGACTGCGGCGTTCGGGCGTGTGATCGCCGAAGACTCGAGGCTGAGCGCGCCTCCGGTGGTGGAGAAGATACTGCTGGGCGCGCTGCGCGAGCGGAAATCGGTCCGGAGTGAGAGGCGGCGGGCATGGCTCACGCGAGGCCTGGTAGGAGCCGCCGCCATTCTGCTTGTGGTCGTGCTGGCGACCTGGCAGAGACCGCAGACACGGCCGGCAACAGGCGTGAGTTCCAAGATGCCTGCAACCGCTCCGGTGCGCGTCACGGCTCCGGTATATCGCGAAGAAGAGAAACCCCCGGTTCGCGTGCTACACGCGCGAACCCGCAAACCTGCGCGGCCGGCGAGCCATGAAGCCCCACGAAGAGCCGAGTTCATGACCGATTTTATTCCGGTGGTGTACGATCCGACCCCCATTCAACGGGGGCAGGTTGTGAGAGTCCGGCTGCCGCATGCCGCATTACTGGCTTTCGGACTGCCGGTGAATGAGCAGCACGCCGAGGAGTCCATCCAGGCGGACGTTTTGCTCGGTGACGACGGATTGGCAAGAGCCGTCCGGTTCGTGAAGTGATTTGGAGCATCGAGGAGGAGGCATTATGAGAACGCGATTCAGTTTACTGGCCGCAATCGGCGTGATCTCTGCCGGTAGCGCAATAATCCGCGCGCAGGAGCCGACGGACGTGATCATTCACAAGGAAGTAAAGATTGCGGGGCCAGGTGAAGGCGGCGACGTGTTGTTCTTCCGGCAGGGAGCCGAGCCCGGCCCGATTACCATGGATTTCATCGGCGCCGAGATGAGCTTCAGCGACCAGCCGGTCAAGGGCGCGCCCTACATGGCAGATGCCGTCACGGAAACAACCCAGACGCTCGCGGATGGCAACCACATTTCGCGGAAGTCGACGAGCACCATCTATCGCGATAGCGAAGGACGAACGCGCCGCGAAGAAACCATGGCCGCAATCGGTCCCTGGGCGGCTGCCGGCAATCCACCCCAGACTATCTTCATTCACGATCCGGTGGCGGGATCGAATTACGTTCTCAATCCGCAATCTCACTCCGCGCGCAAACTGGCCAGCGCACCAGGGTTCGTGGGCCTCAGGACGGCCGGCGAGCCACGTGCGGGCAGGCGCATTGTCGCGCAGCGGCACGGGAGAACGACCGCGCAGGCGGCGGGCGCAGGTTCCGGTGCGGCGAAGGAGGAAGATGCGCCGGCGGTGGAAACCTTCGAGGCGGCTGTGCCAAAGCCCATCCGGCCTGACGTGAAGAAAGAATCGCTCGGCAAGCGGACGATCGAAGGCGTGGAGGCGGAAGGAACACGTTCGACGATTACGATTCCTGCGGGCGCCATCGGCAATGAACTGCCGATTACCAGTGTCTCCGAACGCTGGTACTCGACGGCGCTGCAGGCTGTGGTCATGAGCCAGCGTAGCGATCCGCGCTTCGGCGACACGGTTTACCGGCTGATCAACATCCGCCAGGGCGAACAGCCTCCGGCGCTTTTCGAAGTGCCATCGGACTACACGATTCAGGACGGCCCGCAGTTCAGGAAAATGATGCGGGCGCCCAAACCAGCGGAGGAGGCGAAGTAGGGTCAGCGATTGTACTGCGGCGTTACCCCCCGCAATTTGACCCATACTTGATCACAGGCCGCTACCGTTTCCGCGGGTAGCGGCCCATCGCCGAATGCCTTCAGATTTTCTTCCAGATGCTCGATCTTCGAAGCGCCCAGGATGACGCAATCCGCCGCGGTGTGATGCAGCAGCCAGCTCAGTGCCAGGCTAACCGGTGAGCGGCCGGCGGTATTTGCAATTTGTACCAGCTCCTCGACCGCATCGAAATAAGCATCGTACCAATAGCGGGTCAGGTACATCTGGTTGTTGTCGAATCGCGTACCTGGAATCGGTTTGCCGCGTTTTTGCTTACCTGTGAGCAGTCCTCCGGCCAGGGGATTGTAGACCGCGGTTGAGATGCCGAATTCTTTCGCCATGGGTAGGTATTCCTGCTCGATGCCCCGCGCCAGCAGGCTGTACATAGGCTGCGTGATGTACGCCGGCTTGTACGAATTTTTCTCAGCGATCCAGAGCATGCGGCTTACCTGCCAGGCGGCATAATTCGAGCTCGCGGGATACCGCACTTTGCCTTGCTTGACGAGCTGATCCATCGCTTCGAGCGTTTCTTCGATGGGAACCGCGTAATCGGGCTGATGCAGATAGTAAAGATCGAGGTAATCGGTCTGCAGGCGTTTCAGACTTTCATCGATCGCGCGCAGCATGGCGCGTTTGGAAAGACCGCTTTCGTCGGGTCCGTCGCCCATCTTCCCGCGGACCTTGCTTGCCAGAACCACGCGATTGCGGCGCCCTTTAAGGGCTTTGCCGACGATAGTTTCCGAAAGACCTTTATTGTAGATGTTGGCGGTGTCGATGAAATTGATTCCGGAATCGAAGCATTTATCGATCATGCGGATGGATGCCGCTTCGTCCACCTGCGAGCCGAAGGTCATGGTGCCGAAGCAGGCGCGTGAGACGGTGAGGTCCGTGTGCTGGAGCTTGCGAGTTTCCATAGGGGGTGAGCCGCTAGTCTAACAGATCGGGTGCTTTGCCCGGAGACAGGCGCTGCCCGGTGGTGTCTGTCACTCTACGGCGCGAATGCCGCGCTCGAGTACCTCATCACGCCCGGCGGCGACGCCTGCGCGGGTGCGCTCGGCCGGAATGGTCGGGTGAATGCCGATGCCGTGGTGTCGAGACCCGTCGTGCTTCAGCACTTTCATTCCGGTCCACATCAGGGTGTAGCCTCCCGGAAGGTGAATCGGGTTCACGTTTCCGTTCGTGCCGGCCGTGGTGCTGCCCACGATTTCGGCAAGCTTATAGTATTCGACGATTCCCATCACCGATTCCGCATAGCTGATGGCGCTGGCGTTGGTGAGCACGGCACGCCTGGCTTTGAGATAAGGCTGGGTGGGCGGCAAATTCCATTCTCCGGCGCGCTCGAATTGCATGTTCTTGTGATCGGGTTCTGTGATCACCGGAATGTGCCATTGCGCGCTTCTGAGCGGCGAGTCGCTCAGATGCGTCAGCCAGCCCGGGCCAAGCAAAGGATATCCGCGCAGATCGAATACGATACCGGTGGCGAGCGCAAGTCTGGGGAGAGCCGCGTTCCATTCGGCGTCGGTGATGCGGGTCAGGTCGACATAGTAGATGCCCGGTTTCAATTCTGCGATTTTTTCCGGCCTCGGATCGGATACCGGCTTGTCGCTTGGGTTCCTCTTGAGGACTACACGGCGCCTCGTGGACGGGTCGCGGAAGGATTCGATTTCAAGCATCAATGGCTGTTCCGGCGCTCCCAGGGCCAGATCGGCCAGCGCGCGGTGACGGATCCATTGTGGCGTTGCGCCGGACCGGAGCGCCTCCGCTTCGGCCAGAGCTTTTTCGAGCGGTTTGCCTCCGATCGAAACCACGGCATCTCCTGCTGCAATGGGCTGGCCTTGCGGATCGGGAACATATGTAATGACAAGCCGGTTTTCAATCCAATCCCAGGCGAACGGAGCGGCGGCGCCTTGCGGCCCCGGAATTACGCCGCCATGGCCGTCTTTGAGCGCCGCCGTCAGGCGCGCCAGCGTTATGTAGTAATCTTTTTCACTGCCGGCAGCGGAAGAACGCAGGCCCTCTTCGAGAGCTTTCGGCCAGTCGGTATTCACGACATCAAAGTACGGATAGAAGTGCTCGAACACATTCCATGCGATGACGACTCCGGCCACACGTGTGGCGCGATCTTCTGCGGTGTAGCGGCTGGCCGGCGCTTTCTGCGCAGCCTGGTTGCTGTGCGGCAAGGTTCCGTTTTCATCTGCGAAGATCGTCATGGGAACCAAAGCTTTAACGCCTGCGCCCAGGTCGGCCTGGAAGGGAAGGGGTAAACCGCCGGCAGGGGCGCCGGTGAAGATACGCTCGCTTCTATAGATGTTTCCCGATTTTCCGTTGCCGAATCCGTGGTGCTTCCACGAAACAATTTTGGGTCCGGAACCAGGATTGATTTTTGGCGGCACAGCCGACACCGGAAAAACCCGCACCAGAGGCGCCACCGGGCGGAAGAAAGCCTCGAGGTTTCGGGCCAGTTCCACGGGGCCGGCGGCGTTCTCAACCGAACCGATGCCGGCGATAGCCAGCGCATCCCAATCCGCGTGAGCCGCTTCATCGCCCGGATAGAAGTGCCGCACGTACCCATACAGCCGCGCGAACGCGGTGACGTTTTCCAGGCCGCGGTTCGAAAGCGGCCGCGAGCGCTCGGTTAAGAAAGGCTTTTCGGCCGAGCCTGTGGTCTCCAAGGTAACGTTGTCGATGTAGACCGTTCCGGCGGCGCCGCCCGCCAGCATCACGCCGAACGCAATTCCTACTGCATCCTCGCTGACGTCGCCATTGATTTCGTACATGGCCCAGCTGGCCGAGACAATCGGCCGGTCCATCATGTTGTCGAAGAAACCCATCTGCTGATTCGGACGGTCCACGCGCAACCACAGCGCGCCTCGCGCACCCGCGGAGGACTCGACCCGAACCGACGCGCGAAAACGGACTCGCCTGCCACGGTAATTCGCAGCGTCGATATATTGCATGAGGTTTCCGAACGGCGCAGGAGCCGCGACCTTTTCGGATTTCAGTGCGGCGCATCGATTCCCCGGTTTCGAGCACTGATCGGTGACAACCGCGGGAAAGCCTTTCACTGCGAGCGGCACGAGCCAGCCTAGCGGCGGCTGGCCCGGTTGAGAAGCCTTGAAGTCGAGATTTATCGGAGTGCGTTGTTGCGTGAAACCGAGAACGGCGGCGGCGCACCAGATGCCGGCAATGACATGCGCTCGATGCATATGTTGGCGATCATACACCGCGCTCCGACGCACGGAAATCCCCGGAATGTGGTGGGACGATTGCTGCCGGGTTAAAGCCGGATGCTCTTCAGATACCGCAGGCTTTCCGGTATCTGCTCGGTTGCATTCACGGCTTCATCTTCGATGTAGTAATGGCGCACGCCGGTTTCGCGGGCCGCTCGTAAAGTAGCGGGGATATTGACCAGGCCCGCGCCGAGCGGAACGCTGGCTTCTTCGAGGACGTCCCCCGGGGAGCCTCCGAGCGCCGTGCCCTTGCGAATATCTTTGACGTGCATCAGGGGAAACCGGCCGCGATACTGGTGCAACAGCTTCACCGGATCCTGATAGGCATAGACGATCCAGAAGATGTCCATCTCAAAGTTGACGAATTTGGGATTGGTGCCCCTGGCCAGCGTATCGAACAGCGTTCCATCCGCTGAAGGTCCGAACTCGACGCCATGTATGTGATAAGCGCATTGCAGCTTTCGCTTGGCCAGAGCCTCGCCGAAACGGTTCAGGCTTTCGATGGCGCGCCGGCAGTCTTCGAGCGTCAATTTCTTCTTGTGCGGCACGGTCGAACAGACGACGTATTCGGCGCCCAGAGTGTGCGCGTCGGCGGCAACTGCGTCGAGATCGCGATCCAGGCGGTCGTAGGCCGCCATCATCGAAGTCATGCGCAGTTCGTGGAGATCGAGCAGCTTCCTGAATTCGGCCGCGCTGCGTCCGAAAAAGTCGCCGCCTTCGATCTCCTGAAATCCGAGTTTGCGGATCAGCGCGAGCGTGCCGGGCAGATCTTTCCCGGCTTCGCGCCGCAAACTATAAATTTCAAGGCCGGTTGGAACCGGGAGCTTTTCTTTCGCGGCGGCCATGCCCATACCGGCCCAAGCCGTCGAGGCGAGAAATGTGCGCCGCGAGATCATGGCCCGATCCTGGCTCAGAGCTCCACCTTCCACGGGCTCCGTGCGGTGCTCTCCAGATACTTTTGCGCGTCTCTCTGAACCGTCATAGTCTGGTCGTCCCATTCGAGGCGCAGCTTGTGGCGATAGGCGATGTCGCCCAGCAGGCAGGTGGCCGAGGAACGGAAACATTTCTCAATGTCGCTGTTCGGCCGCTGGCGCGTTTTCACGCACTCGAGAAAGTTCGTCCAATGCAGCGGGTGGGGATCGGCGACGCGCTTCATTTCGCTTGCCTGGAGGTCCGATCCTTTTTCGGGCGTGATTTTATAAAGACTGCGATCCACGTACAGGGTTCCGCGAGTTCCGTAAAATGTCAGCCCCATCAGCCGCGACGTGGTGCCGTCGGTGTTGTTGCACCGGTGCTCCCAGGAGCCTAAAAATCCCGGATATTCGTAGTTGACCTGCATAGTGTCCGGCGTTTCGCGGTCGTCGGTGAACCAGAATTTTCCGCCGCCGGCACTGATGCCCTTGGGCATGGCTTCATCGAAGGCCATTTGCAGAATGTCCAACATGTGCACGCCGGAGTCGGTGATCTGGCCGCCGGCGTAATCCCAGAACCAGCGGAAATACGAATACGAGCGGGGATAAACACCGAAGCGGTTCGGGTTGAATGGCCGGTCGGGCGCGGGTCCCAGCCACATTTCCCAATCGAGCCCCGGGGGCGTCGCGCTGTCCGGCGGATTGCCGATTCCCGACTGCGGCTCGTTGGAGTAAATCCAGGTGCGTGCAAATGCGACCTTCCCGATTCCGCCGCTGCGCACAATCTCGCACGCTTTTTGGAAATGCGCGCCCGATCTTTGCCACGTGCCCCCCTGAACCACGCGGTTGAACTTGCGCGCCGCCTGAACCATCTTGATGCCGTCATCAATGGCGACGCAGACCGGCTTCTCGACGTACACGTCTTTGCCGGCCTTGCAGGCCTCGACGGTGATATAGGGATGCCAGTGATCGGGCGTCGAGATGCAAACCAGATCGATGGATTTATCCGCGATAATCTCGCGAAAATCCGTCACCTCTTTCGCCTTCTGGCCTGTCCTGGCGACGATGGCGGCGGCCCGTTCGAGATGCGGCTGATACACGTCGCAGACCGCGCGCACTTCGACGCCATGGTCGAGCGCCACGCGAAGGTTCTCCGAGCCCATCACACCGATACCGATAAATCCGGCAGTCGGGCGGTCGTTGGCGCCCTTGATTTTGCCGGTGAAGATCGAGGTGGTGAGCGCCGCTCCGGCGGTTTTCAAAAAATCTCTGCGATCCGCTTTTGTTTTTTCCATGGTTAATTACACGCCAAACATTACTTTACTCCGAAAACGAAAGGCGATCCGAACCAGCCAATGTCAGAAGCGGCCCGGTTTTGCGCTAAAGTGAAGATCATCCTTGGTCCAGCAATGGCAATTGGCCGGCTGCGGATTTTCATTCCGCTCGCCGAAGGTTCCGGCAGGAGGTGCCGATGCCATCGGAATTGCCGTTCTATCAGCAGTGGGACTTCTGGGTAAGCATCGGCACACTGCTGCTTGCCGGCGTCACGGGCTGGCTTGCTGTGGAAACACGGCGCATACGTCGTGGCAGCGACGAGGCGATGGCCGACATGCGGCGGTATGCCGCGGTTTCGGCCGACGCCGCCACTGCGAGCGCTAAAGCGGCGGAGCAGAGCACTGCCGCGGCTAAAGCGCTGCTGGAGGTCGGCAACCGGCCCTGGCTCACCGCGTCGCAGATCCAGGTGCTGGCGCGCACCGTGACGGGTTTACCGGAGACTCTCGTCACCACGCTGGAAAATGGCGGGCGGTCCCCGGTACTCGCTCTTCAGTTCGCTCAATGGTCCACCATCGGCGAATCACTGGAAATTTCTTCTGAGTATCGCGGTTTTCATCCGGTGCCGAAAGGTTCGGTCGGCCCCGGGTTGCAGGGTCAGATTCCGACTACCATCGCTTATACTGAGGAAGACCAAAACGCCCTCTTCGCGCAAAGCAAGAAGCTCTACATTTACGGCTTGGCCCGATACATCGATGTCTTCGGAGGCCGGCATGAAACCAAGTGGGCGCTCGAATATAATCTTCGGACCCAGCAGTTCGCCGCATGCTCGTTTCACAACGAGATGACCTGAAATGATTGCCGCCCGGCAGGCATGATTCGCGATTTTGAGTAGAAGTCGCATTTCGAACGGATTTCGTTCGCGCGCAAGCGCCTGCGCGGGGTTACTGCAAGAAGAACTGCAATATTCGATTCCCGTAATTGTTGAGAATCCCACAATCCTCGCGGCACGAAAACGCAACTTGTGCTTCTAATGATTAAAGGAGAACCAATTATGTCTGCAAAACCAATTCCGGAAGGGTATCATACTGTCACACCGTATCTGGTCGTCAATAATGCCACTGGCGCGATTGATTTCTACAAGCGTGCCTTCGGCGCAAAAGAAATCATGCGAATGGATGGCCCGCCGGGTAAGATCAGCCACGCTGAGCTGCGGATCGGCGACTCCGTGATCATGCTGGCTGATGAAATGCCCGGCACCAGCACTCGCGCGCCGCAATCGCTCAACGGCACTACAGCCGGGATATTCCTGTACGTGAACGATGTTGACTCCGCGTTCAAGCAGGCCACGTCGGCCGGCGCGAAGGTCGAAATGCCATTAGCGGATATGTTCTGGGGCGATCGTTACGGAAGGCTGATGGATCCCTACGGCCACTCCTGGTCGCTGGCGA
The DNA here is from genome assembly GCA_035280425.1 of Bryobacteraceae bacterium. Lineage (GTDB taxonomy): Bacteria > Acidobacteriota > Terriglobia > Bryobacterales > Bryobacteraceae > QHXW01. The sequence goes on from DATEFW010000027.1 coordinate 241,766, forward strand.
CTCACAAGGAAGACGTTGCTCCCGAGGAAATGCAAAAGAGAATGAAGGATGAGAGGGCGAAGATGGCCCAGACCTCCAAAGCCACAAGCTGAACCCAGCTCCGCCGGCGAATCCTGTTGACAGCGCGTCCATAGCTATTTTACTCTAGGCATAGACTGAAAATAGCTATGGACCCGGTCACGACCAACCAGCCGCGCGATCTGTTCCCCGGCGCGCTGGAAATGATGGTCCTGCAAACTTTGCGGCGCGGGCCGATGCACGGATACGCGCTCGCGCAGGTCATCAAACACAATTCCGGTGAACTGCTGGAAATCGAAGAAGGCTCGCTTTACCCGGCGCTGCAACGCATGCTCAAAGCGGCATGGGTCTCGGCCGAGTGGGGCCTTTCCGACCGCAACCGGCGCGTCCGTATTTACAAAATTACGCAAGCGGGCCGCAAACAGCTGGAGCGCGAAGTATCGAGCTTTGACCGCATGCTGGAGGGGATTGCGCGCGTCATGCGTCCGTCGGAATCGTGAGATGGATGTCGCCACGCGGGCGCCGGCAGAGGGACCGCGAAATCGCCGAAGAGATCGAGGCGCATCTCGCGGAAAAGATCGCCGACCTGATTGAAGCCGGCTTTCCCGCCGCCGAGGCGCGCGCGCAGGCCAGGCGGGAATTTGGAAACGCGGCGCTTTACCGCGAAAGCAGCCGTGAAGTCTGGAGCTGGGTTTGGCTCGAGACGCTCTGGCAGGATGTGCGTTACGGCGCGCGCATGCTTCGCAAAAATCCCGGTTTCACCTTCGTGACAACCGCGACGCTGGCGCTGGGCATCGCGGTCAATTCCAGTATCTTCAGCGTGATCAGCGGGTGTCTGCTGAAAAAACCCGCGGTGGCGGATCCGGACCACGCGGTTGCGGTAGTCGCGACCCACCCCGCAAGAGCGGGGGAGCGGGAACGAATCTCGGCTGTTGATTTTCTGGCATGGCGGAAAGCGAATCGCGTTTTCTCGGATCTCTCCGCAGTGGATCCGTTCCACGATTACAATCTCACCGGCTCCGGGGAGCCGGAGCGTATTGCAGGTATGCGCGTCACCGCGAATTATTTTTCTGTTCTTGGCGTGCAAGCTTTTCTGGGTCGGACATTCTTGCCGGGCGAGGGCCAGCCTGGCCGCGACCATGTCGCAGTCCTGGCTTACAGCGTCTGGAAGCGGCGCTTCGCGTCCGATCCAAGCATCGTCGGCAAGACCATGGCGCTCGATGGCGAAAATTACCAGATCGTCGGCGTTCTGCCCGCGTCTTTCAGGCAGGTGGCTTTTCTTTCGAGGCTGTGGACGCCGCTGCTCCTTCCCGCGGAAAATCCCGGTTCCCACGCCCGAGATGCGCGCGATTTTGTCGTTTTCGGCCGGCTGAAGCCGGGCGTCGATCTCCAGCGTGCACGCGTCGAAATGAGCGCGCTGGCGAATCGCTCCGAGCAAGCCTATCCCGCATCGGAAAAGGGCTGGAGCACGGATGTCATGACGCTTCAGGAATACGGGATCCAGGAAGACAAGATTCGCGCCGCGCTGATGCTGCTCATGGCTGCGGTGGCGACGGTTCTGATTCTGGCCTGCGCCAATATCGCCAATCTGCTGCTGGCGCGGGCTGCCAAACGCCAGCAGGAGATCGCCATTCGCACGGCCATCGGCGCCGGGCGCTTTCGTGTGATCCGTCAGTTGCTGGTCGAGAGCCTCTTAATCGCTCTCATCGGCGGAACGGCCGGCTTGATTGGAGCGTTCTGGTGCATTCCGGTTCTGCGCGCAGGCCTCAGCTTCAATGAATACGTTGCCGAAATTTCCCAAAGCATCACACTCGATCACCGCGTACTGGCCTTCACCACTCTGATCTCGGTGGGAGCTGCGCTTTTGTTCGGATTGGCTCCGGCCGTCCGCGTTTCGGCCAGCGATCCGCAAAATACGCTGCGGCACGGCGGCCGTTCCGGCGACCTGCGCCGCGGCTGGGGCCGCAATGTTCTGGTCGGAAGCGAAATCGCTCTCGCCATGGTGCTGGTCACCGGTGCCGGACTCATCATCAAAGCCACCGCCGAGGAACTCGCCGGCGATTTCGGTTTTGATCCGAAACGCGTCGTGACCGCTGCGGTCTCTTTGACCGGCGCCCAGTACCACGAGCCCGCACGGCGATATGCATTTTTTCAAACGGTGGTGGAAAAGCTGGCTGCGATGCCGGGCGTCGAGGCAGCGGGTGTAACCAATGCGCCTCCGTTCAATTCGGAAAGGCGCACCTTCAGCATCCGTGGGAAGCCGGAAATGCCCGTGGTCGAGCGCCCCAAGGCGCGATATTTCCTGATAAGCCCCGGCGAGTTCCACGTCCTGAGTATTCCGCTCATTCGGGGCCGCTTACTTCGCGAGTCGGATACGGAACGCGCGCCGCGAGTGGCGGTCGTCAACCGTGTTTTTGCCGAGCGCTTCTTTCCAGGGCAAAATCCGGTCGGGCGCTACGTCCGTCTCGATATCGATGCGCCGGACTGGAGCCAGATCGTGGGCGTCGCCGGGAACATCAAGGCATCCTACGGCCCGAAAGACGAAGACCCCCAAATTTATGAGCCCTACTTGCAGGCTCCCATGGAGCCTGAGATGTGGCTGGCGGCGCGGGTTTCCGGCGATCCGAATCTGGTAGCGCGTGGGCTGAGACGCGCCGTCTGGTCTGTCGACCCCAATCAGCCTGTTGCGAGCGTGTCTACAATCGCCGCGATGATCGATCACCAACAGGGCGGCGATTATATCTTCGACATGCTGCTTGCCATTTTCGGCGCCATGGCGCTCCTGCTGGCCGCCATCGGTATCTACGGGGTTGTATCGTATTCCGTCGCGCAGCGCGCGCACGAGTTCGGCATCCGTATGGCGTTGGGGGCGCACTCCGGCGACGTGCTGCGCTCGGTGATCGGCAAGGGAATGCTGCTTGCAGTCTTAAGCATGGCCGCAGGACTAGTGCTGGCATTGCCTCTGCCCGCGCTGTTCACTTCGACGCTGCAGGGTTTCCGCGTGCACAGCCTCGGCATTTTCGCCGGTGTGCCTGTCTTACTCTTGTTTGTTGTATTGCTTGCGATTTATATCCCGGCCTCACGCGCTGCGCGCACCGATCCGATGGAAGCCCTGCGCTTTGAGTAGGGCGCGATAGCAGTCTCAGGCGTGGGCGGCCTGAGGCTTCGCGTTTTCCGTCTGCTTCGGAGCAGGCTCGTGTTTCGCCACCGGCTCGGCGTGCTTCGCCGGCTCATTATGCTTGATGGGCGGCGTTTTCACGATGTCGATGCTTCCCTTGAAATAGGCCCCATCGTCGATCACGATGCCGGCGGTCTTGATATCGCCGATCAGGCTGCCGTTCTTCTGAATGATGATCTTCTCGGAGGCGTCAACATTACCCTGAACGTTGCCGACCACCACGACTTCGCGGGCCCGGATCTGCGCCTTCACCTTCCCGCGAGGGCCGATCGTCAGCCGGTGCTGCAATTCGAGCTTTCCTTCCACTTCGCCATCCACGTACAACTCCTCGCGGCTGAAGATGTCGCCTTTGATGACCATGGAAGTTCCAATGACCGCTCGATTCGACGTGGGCTCTTTCGGAGGTTCGTGCGTCGCCGTTATGGGGGGAGGCGGCGCCGCCTGTTGCTGGCGCGGCGGCTCGGGTTGCGCGTTTCTGTTGGGGGGCGCGCCAGTCGGAACTTCATCGCGTTTATTCCACATGCATGTCTCCTGTAGGTACAGTGATGGAGCGAAAAACCCCGCATTTTTCTTGCCACGGAATCCGCGCGACGGTTTTTATGGACTTACGCACTGCGGTGCGATCGTCGCGGTAAGATTTACCGAATCCGGTGCGTAAGATTTCGACACCAGTGTGGCAACTCGCCACGGCGTTTACCGCAAATTCTCCTCGACTTCGTGCATCCACTCCGGCCGCTTGAGCACTTCACGCGGCTTCGATCCATCGGGCGGGCCGATAATGCCGTCGCGGTGCATCATATCGAGAATGCGCGCTGCCCGGCCGTAGCCCAGCCGCAACCGCCGCTGTAGCGTAGAGGTCGAAGCCTTGCCCATCTCTAGCACCACGCGCAGAGCTTCTTCGTACATCGGATCCTGCTCGCCGGATGGCCCTTCATCCTCGGCCGCGGACTCGTCTTCCGGCGGCGGCGCGAGCAGCAGCGATTGATCGTACTCGGGCGTGGCCTGCTGCTTCCAGAAATCGACTACACGATTGATCTCGGACTCGGTGACAAACGCCCCGTGGACGCGGGTCAGCCGGGACGATCCCGGCGGCAGGAACAGCATGTCGCCCTTTCCCAGCAGGTGTTCTGAGCCCATCACGTCCAGAATCGTCCGCGAATCGACGCGGGTCGCCACCCGGAAACTGATGCGGGCAGGGAAGTTAGCCTTGATCAGCCCGGTGATCACGTCCACGCTTGGCCGCTGCGTCGCCAGCACCAGATGCATGCCCACCGCGCGCGCCATCTGCGCCAGGCGCGTTACCGATTCCTCCACGTTGCGGCCCTCAATCATCATCAGGTCCGCTAATTCGTCGATCAGAATCAGAATGTAGGGCAGCGGCCGCAGTTCTTCCGCCGGAGCCTCCTCGTCGAACAGATTGCGCGGCTCCTGCTGCATCTTCCTGATTTTCTTGTTGTACTGCTCGATGTTCCGTACGCCTTGTTCGGCCAGGATGCGCAGGCGCCGCTCCATCTCGAGCACCGCGTTGCGCAGCGCGTTGGTGGCTTTGCGCGGATCGGTGATCACCGGCGTCAGCAGGTGCGGAATGCCCTCGTAAAGGCCCAGCTCCAGCCGCTTCGGGTCTACCAGGATCATCCGCACGTCATCCGGCGTGGATTTATACAGCACCGACATGATCATCGAGTTGATCATGACGCTCTTGCCCGAACCGGTTGAACCGGCAATCAAAAGGTGCGGCATCGAATCGAGCGCCGCCACTTTGATGCGCCCGTTGATGTCCTTGCCCATCGAGATCGTGAGCCGCGACGTCGACGATGAAAATTCCTCCGACTCAAGAATTTCCCGAAGGCTGATCAGCTCCCGACGCGTGTTCGGCACCTCGATCCCTACCGTCGGCTTTCCCGGAATGCGCTCAATCAAAATAGATTCTGCCTGCAAGCCCAGGCACAAATCCTCGCTGAGTGTGGTGATGCGGCTGTACTTGATGCCCGCCTCGGGCTTGAACTCGAAAGTCGTGACCACGGGACCGGGATTGATTTGCACCACCGAGCCGAGCACGTTGAACTCTTCAAACTTGGACTTCACCCGCACGGCGATGTCCTTCAGTTCCTGCTCATCGTAGGCGCTTCGGCCCTGCGACTCGTTCAGCAGATCGGTTGATGGCAGCCGGAAATTGTTTGAAACAGGGCGAGGATCCGCCTTGGCTGCCGCCGTTTGCTTTGGTTGCGGCGGCTGCGTCTCACTTTCGAGCGTGCAAATCGGGATCGAATTGATCTCAGAGGTGAATTCCAGGCGCGGCTGGGCAGGCTCTTGCGCGTTTGTTTCGGCGGCCGGTGCTCCGATTGGCCGGCGTGCTGCCCGCGCCTGTTCACGCGCCGCCGCGCGAGCTTCCGCTTTCAGGCGCTCCTTTTCGCGCCGTTTTTCCCACTTTCGCTTTTGCCGCTCTTCAAACCAGTCTTTCAAATGCTCGACGGCCAGGCCAAACAAAGCGAGCGGACCGCCAAACCAATCCGGCAGCTTGGAAAGTGTAAAGGTCGAGACCAGATAGATGGATACAATGGCGCCGGTGATCGTCACGATCACGGCGCCCGCCCGGTTCAGAGCGGAAATCAGCGATTGCGCGAGCAGCATGCCGATTACGCCGCTCGCGGGCAATCCGAAAACGTGCAGCTCAGGACCTTCGCCCAATCCGGCGCACAGGCTGAAGCCCAACATCAAAAAGCCGGCCAGCTTTACGCCGGGCGAATCAATGGCTTCCGACCGGATCCACTTCCATCCCAGCAAGAACGAACATAGCGGCAGCAGCAGCGCGCCTATGCCGAACGTCTGCCAGAGGAAATCGGCCATGTATGCGCCAACATAGCCGGCCAGGTTCTGCGGCGGCATGTTCCCGACTGCGGTATTCCAGGAGGGGTCCGAAGTCCGGTAGGAAACCAGACTGAAAAGAACGAGCAGCCCGAAGGCCAGAAACACGAATCCTGCGACTTCATTCCAACGTTTGGATTCGGTCGGTGACAACAGCTTCATCCCGCTGGCGGGCGGACGGAAGCAGCCAGAGCAATCACTATTATGCCAAAAATGATCCGATAGTAAACGAAGAAATATAAGCTCCGCCGCTGCAAAAATCGCAGGAAAAACGCGATGACCGCCATGCCCGTAACCGCGCTTAATAGGATTCCAATCACAAACGGCGCCCGCATATCCGGCGGCATACCCCCCTGCTTCATCAGATCGTGTAGCGCTTTCGCGGCCGCCCCGGCGATGGCCGGAGCCATCAGCAGGAACGAGAAGCGGGCAGCCGCTACGCGATCTAAATTGCGAAACAAACCCGCTGTAATGGTGATGCCGCTGCGTGAAACTCCCGGAATAATGGCCAGCGCTTGGGCCGCTCCGATGACGATCGAATCCGCAAGCGTCACCCCCGCCAGATTTCTCTTCCGCGTGCCCGCCCGCTCACCGAGCCAAATCAACACCCCGACCACGATCAGGGTTGTGCCGATCACGAACGGGCTGCGCCAGGTGGTCTCCGCCTGCTTGCCGAACAAATAACCGAACACAGCGACCGGAATCGTGCCAATGGCCAGCAGCCAGAGCATCCGGGGATTCTCATCGAAAACCGGATCGGCGCCCGCACGTAGTCCGAATCCGCGCGCTACCAGATGCACCCAGTCGCGGAAAAAATAAACCAAAACCGCGATCAGCGTGCCCAGGTGCAATGCAATATCGAACGTCAGACCCGGATCGCGCCATCCCAGCAGCCAGGGCGCGAGGATCAGGTGCGCGTTGCTGCTGATCGGCAGAAACTCTGTAATGCCTTGGATGATGGCGAGGACGATGACCTGGTAGAACGGCATAGCGGCAATGGACATCGTAACCTGCCTGCGCACAGAACACCACCGGCAGTTGCGGTCGCCACTTGATTTCCACCGAGATACAATAACCTCTCGTCGTTGGGCCCCGAGCACTTTATTCGACTTAGGAGCTGGTTCAAGTATGCGCCTCCCCCGAACCCGTGTTTTGGTGTGCTTCCTCACGACTTCCGCAGCCTTGTTTTTGTTGAGGGCCGCGTCGATACCCAGACTGAAACAGGCGCAAGGTTGCCCGGCAGTGACATTTTACGGCGATCACGAGGCGCAACTGGTGGGTAACGGCCAATACACCGTTCTGGTTCGCCAACCTGACAATTCCTTCACGGCCCTCCAAGGCACAATCGGCGGCCTGTTTCCGCAGATCCAGACCATTCCGAATTACCAGAACACGCTGCTCTCCTGCGGCGGCAGCGCGAATACCAACCTCACAACGCCTGCGTCACCCGGGATCACCTCCGGCGCCGGATCGCAGAGCTTCGCGATCGGCGATATCGACGGGCTTGGTGACATGGGAGCGGTCCTGGCAAACGGCGGCGCGTCAATTACGGTGTACCGCGGTCCAAATCTGACCTTTCAATCGCTCAAGACCTACCCGACAGGAAATTTCACGGCATCGGTCGTGCTCGCGGATGTCAACCTCGACGGCAGACCCGACCTTGTAGTGGTGAACACCGAAGGAGGAAATGCCGGTACGGGAAGCATTTCGATTCTGCTTGGCAACGGGGACGGAACGTTCCAGGCCGCCGTCGACTACGCGACCGGAAACTCGCCGACGACGGCTGCGGTCGGAGATCTCAACGGAGACGGCAAACCCGACATCGTTGTGGCAAACAGCGGGGAAAATGACGTCTCGATCCTGACCGGCAATGGCGATGGCACATTTCAGGCGCCGGTCGCGGTCGCGGCCGGTTCGCTGCCGAACGGCGTTCTGGTGGCTGATTTCAACGGAGACGGCAAGGCCGATATCGCGGTGGCCAACGGCGCATCGAATGATCTTTCGATCCTGATCGGTAATGGCGACGGAACGTTTCAGCCTCCGGTGAACTATGCGGTGGGAAATGGGCCGATTTACGTTGCTGCCGGCGATTTGAACGGCGATGGCAAACTCGATCTCGCGGTTGCCAATCACTTCGGCAATAGCGTATCGGTATTGCTCGGCAACGGTGATGGCACGTTCCAAACCGCCACTACCTATATAACCCTGGCGGCGCCAACATCGCTCGTTCTGACGGATTTCAATTCCGATGGCCGGCTGGACGTGGTCGTGGGGGAGGGAAGTCCGGATCAAATCATTCCCGATCTCAGCTCCGGTACGCTGGCCGTACTGTTGGGAAACGGCGACGGCACGTTGCAGGCCGCGAACAATTACCCGTCAGGAAGAGGTCCCAAATCGATTGCCATAGCCGACTTCAACGGTGACGGCCGGCCCGACCTGGTCACCGCCAACCAGACCGACAACAGCCTGTCCATATTTCTCGCGACCGCGAACGGCCGCTTTGAGCCGGCCATGAACTTCAGCTTCATTTCCATGGGGCAATCCGGACCCAGCTCGGTCACGACGGGCGACTTCAACGGAGATCTCAAAGCCGATATCGCGATGGTGAGCCAATACTCGCATTCATTCCTCGTCATGCTCAGCAACGGCGACGGCACATTCAAAACGCCGGCGATTTACCCGGTTGGATCCAATCCCGTTTTCGTTATCAGCGGCGATTTCAATCATGACCGGAAGCTCGATCTCGCGGTGGTGGACGGCGGCTCCAATACCAACACCGTTGCCGGAACGGTTTTTGTCCTGTTCGGCAATGGAGACGGCACATTCAAGGACCCGGTTCCCTACACCGTCGGCATTCACCCCGGAGCGGCCGTTGCGGGCGACTTCAATGGCGACGGATACCCCGACCTCGCCGTCTCCGACGGATCTTTTAACGGAGACTCCGGCGGAATTTCCGTTTTGATCAACAACGGTGATGGCACCTTCAAACCGGCAGTCACCTATAACGCCGGTGTGGGCGCGACCTTTTCGATTGCGGCCGCTGATTTTAATGGCGACGGGATACTGGATCTCGCCGCCGGCGTTTTTACCAATTCAGGGGGCACGGGCAACGTCGTTTCGATCTTGACCGGTAAAGCGGACGGCACTTTCAGCGACGCCGTGAACTTTTCGACCGACGCGAACCCGGTCGCGCTTGCTGCGGCCGACTTGAACCGCGATGGAAGGCTGGACCTGGTCGTTGCGCATTGCTGCGGCGGAACGGACATGACGTACATGCTCGGGAATGGAGATGGGACCTTCCAGCCGGAAGGTCATTTTGCCGGCGGTCCTTCGCCGGTATCAGTAGCAGTCGCGGATTTTACCGGCAATCAGATTGCCGATCTGGCCATTGCCGATCAGGTCGATAGCGTTACCGTTCTGGTCAACACTACGCCGCTGCCGCCGCCCTTAACGAACGTTTCGGCTGCCAGTTTCCAGGCGACTGCTCTGGCGCCGGAATCGATTGTGTCGGCATTCGGGCCGCACCTGGCGGTCGGAACCGCCTCCACACAAACGACTGACCTGCCAACCATTCTCGGCGAGACGAAGGTCACGGTTGTGGATTCCACCGGCGCCTCGTTGCCCGCGCCATTATTTTATGTTTCGCCGGGACAGGTGAACTATCAAATGCCCAGTGCAACGGCGAGCGGAACCGCGACGGTCACGGTTAGGACGGGTGACGGCCAGCGTATAAGCGCCAACGTGCAAATCGCACGCGTAGCTCCGGGGCTGTTTTCTTTCGCCGGCACGAACTTGGCCGCAGCCGGCATTTTGCGCGTCACGCCGGCCGGGCAGATTGTGGAAAGCGATTACCAGATCGATCCCGCGACCAAGAACATCATCCCGCTGCCCGTCGATCTCGGGCCGGATACCGATCAGGTTTATCTCGTTCTGTACGGAACCGGCATCCGGTTCGGAAGCACCGCCAGCTTGCAGATCGGCAACGTAACCGAACCGGTAGCGTATTCCGGCCGGCAAAGTGTTTATCCGGGTCTCGACCAGGTGAACGCGGTCATCCCGCGTCTGCTTGCCGGCAGCGGGCAAACAAACGTCACTCTAACGGTCGATGGGATCGCTTCGAACACCGTGACAATTACGATCAGGTAAGCTGGTGCAGCCGCCAATACCTCGCGGCGACAAGGTCCAATAGCCCACTGCCCTCAGATTCGTAGTATTCTGTCTTGCTAGCTTATGCCACTATTCGGGAAAGCGCTTTCCATTTCTCTCGTCCCGCTGGCTCTGCGGCGGATGAAGGGCGTGAAAACCGTTTCCTCGGGCGCGGTCAACCGCGGCATTCCTCAGACCGAGTTCCGCGAGACAATCCGTCGCTATCAAAAGGAAGCCTCGGCCGGCCCGCTCGATATGCTGAAAGTGGTCACCGGCTTATGGAAGAGCGAGGGTTTCTCGACCACATTCGGTAAGTACCGGTTGCCGGAGAATACGTTAAACGATCCGCAGATTCCGCGGGAATCGTTGGGGATCGCGCACGTCGGCTACGGAGCGGCCAGCACGGAATTCGCGCACTTCGACACGGGCAAATTGCGGGAGATTTTCGAATCCAAAGCCCATCCGGATTACCGCGGGTTCGCCTATGAAGGCACCGGGTCCGCCTTGCGCATTTATGAACCGGGAGTGTTTAAGACCATGTGCGGGATTTTAGGATTGATCCCGAGGAACGCGCCTCCCGGACCGGATAAGACCGGCTTTTTTGCCGGATTCTTCGAAGCGTTCCCCGCTGAAATTCAGCGGCTCATCACCCATGGTTACGGAAGGTTGATCGCGTTCAGCAAAATCAGCGTCTACAAAGCGATCGACGAGGCGGCTACACTACCGGAAAAGCATGTCTACCCGGCGGTTCAGGGAATTGCTTTTGCCTTCGCCATGATGAACTCCCAGGAGATGCCGCGCCTGCTCGAAAACAGCAACATCGAATATCCAGGGCAGATCCGGGCGGCCTTCCAGGACGGGCTGGTCTATGGATTGATGTTCTGCGAATGGTTCGCGCCAGGATTTTTGGCCGGGTGGAAAAGCCAAGGCCGGCTCGAAGAAAAACTCGTCGAACGGGCGCAAACGGAATCCGCCTTGAATCTCAAGCGCGGATATATTCTGCCGTTTGCGCTCGAGCGATCCATGGCCACGAACGCTTAAAAAGACCCTTCAAATAGTAGATTCGTATTAGTCGGTTTCGTCCGTTTGCACCGATCGTCAAAACTTCTTGTCTTTTCGAAAACCAGCCGCTAACATAGCGAAATCATGCAGGCGGGGGCATCAAAACAGCCTCAGGAAATCGGGGGCACGGTCGAGGATTTTGCGCTCGAGAATGTCCAGGGCGGCCAACAGCAGTTGTCCGAAATTCTGCGCGACAAGCGGGGAGCGGTGGTGATGTTCTGGTCAGGTGTCTGTTCGCATTGCGTTCGCTACGACGCCTACTTGAATGCCTTCGGCGAAAACCATCCGGACCTGGCGCTGGTCGGAATCGCTTCCCGCCAGGGCGAAACGGCGGAACAGATTCGAAAGACCATGGCGGAACGCGGGCTGCTGTTTCCGATTCTGTACGACCCGGGAAGCAAGGTGGCGGAGCAGTGGTTCACCCAGCAGACGCCGCGCGTGTTCCTGGTGGACAGCGGGAGAAAACTGTTTTACCGGGGCGCGATCGACAATTACAAATATCCAAACGACCCGGAACATGTGGCTTACCTGGAACCGGCGATTGCGGATTTTTTGGGCGGGCGTCCGCTGGCGCGCAATGAGACGGCAAGCTTCGGCTGTGCCATCAAATCGGTCTATTACATTCTGCCTAAAAGCTTATGAGCACGGCGCTGGCGAACTTCCTGAAAATTCCTGCGACCTTCCTGGAGGCCGGCCTGGTAGCGATGAATCATGGAGTGCGGACGATGCAGGCCGGCATTGAAACCCTGGCCGGGCAGAAATCCGATCCGGGCATGAACGGGCCGCCGACTAACGGTCCTCAGAATCTCGACACCGCGATTTCCGATTTCGCAAACCGTGTGGTGCGCATCTCGCGGCTGACACCGCTCGAGGGCGGGGAAGTCGTCAAGGCCATGGGTGAAATTCTGCAATCGGCGCGCCGGAGCTTCGGCTATCTGGATCTGCGGGATCCGCGGATCGTCATGCTGCCGATGGCCATCCCGTTTTCTGCGGCAGGCCTGGCCGGCGAGGCTCTTCTTCGGGCAATGGTGGTTTCCTCGTTGATTTCGCCCCAGCGCATGGTGACGTTCGTCGATCAGGTGGCGGAGATGTTTTCGGATGTGGGCTTGTTCGCCAGCTTGCAGTACAAAGATCTGATTGAGCGCCACAAGCGGCGCCTCGAGCGCGCACCGGATGATGACGCCACGCGCGCCGAGTTGGGGCATGTCTATATCAAGTGCGGCCTTTACGATCATGCGGTCGACGAACTGGAGATTGCCGCGCGCAATCCGGAAGTGCGCGAAGCCGCGCTGCACGACTCAGCCGTGGCGCATTACCGGGCGGGAAGATTCGAGCAAGCCGTGCGAGACGGTGTTGCGGTGATGCGCCTCAATCCGGCGAACGAGCGGGCCCGGTCATGGCTGTGGTTGTCTTCGCAATCACTGGGCGGCTATCCGGAAACGGTCCCGGCGGAGTGCCGGATGGAGATGAAGGTTGGACACGAGCCGGCGACGATTCATTATGAGGACATTGCCGCCAGGATCGGGCTGGACAAAACCAGCGCGGGACGGGGGACGGCGGTTTTCGATTACAACAACGATGGCTTGCTGGATATCGTTGTTACGGCCGCGCATGCGGGGTGCAACTTGTACCGCAACAATGGCGACGGGACGTTCACGGATGTGTCGATCAGGTCAGGGCTGGATGAGTGCGTCAACGGTTTCGTAGTCGCGGCGGGCGATTACGATAACGACGGGTTCGTGGACCTGTTCGTGACACGAATGGGCTTTTACGTCGGCAACGGCACCCTTTACCACAACAACGGCGACGGCACGTTCACCGACGTCTCCAAACAGGCCGGAGTGGAGACCTGGGGGCCAGGGTTCACGGCATCCTGGGTGGACTACGATTGCGATGGCTACCTGGATCTTTTCATCGCGAACAATCTGGGAGGGCTGTTTGACCGGCGCATGCCGAACCGGCTCTTCCACAATAACGGCGACGGCACATTTACAGAGGTGACGCGCGAAGCCGGACTGGCGGCGAGTGTTTTTCCGACAATCGGCGCGGCTTGGGGCGACTTCAATAACGACGGCTACCCCGACCTGTTCATCAGTAGCGGGCTGGGGCGGCCGGAACTATACCGCAACAACGGCGATGGCACATTCACTGAAATCGGCGTTCGCGCCGGCCTGGGCGACTTCGTCATCGGCAGCACCTGTTTCTTCTGCGATTACGACAATGACGGCTGGCTGGATATTGTGCAATTCGCCTGGTCGGACCACGAAGATGTGATCGAGACGCTGAAAACCGGACGCGGCCCCGAAGGCGGCTCGATTTCGCGCATATTCCACAACAACCGCGACGGCACGTTCAGCAAGCGCAACCGCGAGCTGGGAATCGACGGGTGCTGGGGCACGATGAGCGGAAATTTCAGCGATCTCAATAACGACGGTCATCTGGATTTTCTGCTGGGCAACGGCAGCCCGCGCATGGACCGGCTGGAGCCGCTAGTGTTGCTGGAAAACGACGGCAAAAAATTCCGCAACGTGACGTTTTCGGCGGGGCTGCCGTTTGTCGGCAAGAGTCACGGCACAAATTGCGCCGACTTGTTTGGCGACGGACGGCTTTCCGTAATTGTTGCCGCGGGCGGAGCCTATCCCGGTGATCTGCTAACCACCTCGGTGTATTGCCCGAAAGAGCGCCCCGGGAATTATCTCAACGTGCGGCTGCGCGGCACGAAAAGCAATCGGGACGCTATCGGAGCGCGTATTACGCTGTTGGCAGGTGAGGACCGTCAGATGCGCGAAGTCGGAGGAGGCACGAATTTCGGCTGCCTGCCTGCCGAGCAGCACTTCGGATTGGCCGGCCGCACCCAGGTGGATGCACTGGAAATCCGGTGGCCCAGCGGGCTCACCCAGCGCGTCGAGAATCCGCCGGTGAATTCGACCATCCGGGTCACGGAGGGACAGAATGGTTGGGAGGACATTTACCAGCGGTGAAAGTGCCGGGAAGCATTCGCCGCGTCCATCGTTCGCTTAACCCGATCGTCCAATGAAAGCGATCCAGCGCTTCGGTACAATCCTGGTTTGCGCCGCGGCGCCGGTGGGGGAGTGGTCTGAGTCGAAGCGCCCGGCGGAAGATCGTATGCATTGCCTTCAGGCATGAAACGGTTCCGCAGCAACACCCTCCTGATTCTGGATACAGCGCTTACAGGGCTGCTGGCAGGCTTGGGCGCGGTCGGATTCCATTACCTTTCCGACACTCTTGGTGAACACCTGTTTACGTGGGGCGAGAGTCACCGGGCGGTAACGCGGTTGCCTTTCGTCCTGGCAATACCGACCCTCGGTCTGGCTCTGGTTGGAGCATTGTTGCAAATCATGCCCGAGAGCCGCCTGGGCGGGGTAACCGAAGTTTTGAATGCGCTGGAAATCGCGAAGGGCATGATCCCGTTCCGGCGGATTCTCAATGTAATTCTGAGCGGCCTCGTGCTGGCATTTGGCGGCTCGGTAGGGCCGGAAGGACCGATGGTGCAATTGGGCGCCCTTTTCGGCAGCCTGGTCGGGCGGCATTCCGGGATTGGACCGAGCCAGTTGCAAACCATTGTCAAGGCGGGCGCCGCTTCGGGGATCGCCGCCGCCTTCCGCTCTCCGGCCGGGGGTGTTCTGTTATCGATCGAGTTGTTCGGCGTAGGGTTCAGCCAGGATCTCACAGCGGTGGGATTAGCCGCGGCCATCGGCTATTTGACCCGCACGGCGCTGCTCGGCGACGCCTACCCCTTCCGTCCGCCCGGAACGATGGAATCGCTGCCTCTTGTGACTCTGCTGGTAATTGTTCCGTTAATGGGCCTGTTGGCGGCGCCCACGGGCCACTTGTTCATCTGGATGTTCAACCGCTTTCAGACGGTATTTCCGAAACGCTGGCCGCTGACGGTACGGGTCGCCGCCGGCGGGTTCCTGGTGGGCACGATTGCGATCTGGTATCCGCAGGTGCTTTCCGCCGGTTATCCGGTGATCGAGCGGGGACTTCGCGGCGGCATCGGGTTTGAGTTATTCGTTGTGCTGTTACTGCTGAAAATGCTCGCAACTTCCATAACTTTCGGATCGGGAGCGGTTGGCGGGCTGTTTGCGCCGACTCTGGTGATTGGGGCGATGTACGGCGGCGCAGTCGGGTACGGCCTGGCGCACGTCGTTCCCTGGGCAGCGCCGCAGCCGGAGCTGTTCGTGCTGCTCGGGATGGTGGTGATGTTCGGCTCGATCGTAAAGGGGTACTGGAGCGGGCTGCTCATGGTCGCCGATATGAGCGGGTGCTATCACCAACTGCTATTGCCCGGCGCAATTGCGGGCGGTATTTCGTTTTTCATGAGCTGGGAGCTTCACGACCGCTCGATTTTCGGCCTCACGATCGATCGGGCGGGTCGCTCGGAAGTTGTTTAAAATACAGGTGTTCGTGCATCATAGTCGGCCCGAGGCGTTACCCGAGCCCGAGGTTGATCCTCTCTCTATTCAGGTGTGTATGGAGCCTCGGGCAGCCACGGTCAAAAATAGATTGCAGCCTAGTAAGTTTCAGGTATACTCGCTAGCTGACAAAAAACCGGGAATAGATCGCGTTGGTAACTTACGGAGGGTATATGGTCCGAACGATTTTCCGCACAGCACTTACGATTTCCATTGCAGTCGTTTCCGCTCTGAGCCTTTGGGCGACCGAGCACTGCTCAACGAGCGATTTTCGGGGTACCTTCGGCGCCTTGGCCCAGGGCGACCTGGTATTTGTCCCGCCTGGCAGCGGTATTCCAACCGGACCGACTGCCCGAGTCGCGCGAGTAGACGTGGATGGCGAGGGGAATGCCACGGTACATGCCACGCTCAGTTTTGCCGGGTTTATCTTCCAGGAAGCCTACAGCGGCGTTTACTCGGTCAATTCCGATTGCACGATGACCGTAACGCTCAATGTCCCGTTCCCAGGCGGGTTGATCATCCCGCTGACATTCGACGGCATGGTCTCGGGCGACGCCCGCCAGGATGACATCCTGATTGTGAATCCGCCGGGCACGACCGTACGTATCACGCTGCGAAAACAAGACCGAGAGTCGTGCGACACCCACGATCTCTCCGGCGGCTACATGCTGAACATGAGCGGGACCAATTTGTTCCAACCAGGGAACCCGCCTGGAGGATTTGTCCGTGTTGGCAAGGTGGAGTTCGACGGCCAGGGAGGATTCAGCGCCGATACCCACGCGAGTCATTCCGGCCTCATCGCGGCTGAAGCGATTTCGCTTGGGACCTATGCGGTTGCTTCCGACTGCCGATTCACGATGAACTTCAATTTAGGGGGCCAGGGCTATACCTGGTCAGGTATGCTGTTTGACAACAGCCGGCAGGCATATCTGCTGGAGACCGTGCCTCAGGGCGCCGTCATTACCGGCGCGATGAGAAAGCAGTAAGCGACCTGCTGCTGTGTGTCCCGCGGGTGTTGGCTAGACCGCTCCTGCGCTCGCGGGCACGGATTCGGGCGATGTTGCGCCCGGTTCCCAACCCATACCTTGCAGTACGCCAAGCAGGCCGTCCAGCATGTTCTGATGGACGCGCACGTGGTGTCCCATGGCGTAATGATCGATGGCATCGTGCGCCCGCAAGACGATTTTGGTGAGGCGTAAAGTGAGCAGATCGATGAAGCCGACGGTGCCATACACCGGATCCCATCCGCCGAAGTTCATAATCTTCTGGGTTCGGGGAGCGACGATGAAAGCAATTTCGATTTTCAGCGCGCCGTCCTCATTCATGTAGAAACGGTATTGCTTCATGGCGCTGTAGAAGCGGCCAGCCCCGAATGCTACAAACGTGGGTGTGATGATCCAGGGAGCAACTGCGTAGCCGAAGCAGAAAAGTTCCTGTACGCCCGCGGGCGGGCTGGTGGGAGAAACGAAGTAGGCGGGGTGGAAAATCATGTAGCCGGCTTCGTTGTTGAACCGCCGCAACCAGCGATCGTAACGGCCGATCCTGGGCGGAAAAGCCTTCATGTAATCGAGGACGTCCAGCCGCAGAGCCGCCCATTCGTAACGCGTTCCGATCTCGGAGATGCCAATGAGGGTGTCGGGTTCCACCGCCCGAGCCGCCGGCGCTCCGAGATCGCGCACCAGGGCAGGGCGGTAGAGAAACCCTCCCGGAAGACCATCCGCACCGGTCCAGTTCGTTTCCCGCAAAAACCGCGTGCCCAGCCATTCACGAAGAGCCGCGCCGGCGGCTGCGGCATTCGTCTTGTCGCTCCGGTGGTATGCCGCGGTTTGCAAGCAGCCCATGACGGAACTCGGTTTCCCCTCGAGTTCCATATTGGTAAAAAAGCAATGCGAGGTGCCGTCGTGAATCAGGCCGGCATTGAATTGCACGAGCGCCGGCCGCGATGCAGTCCACCAGTTCAGCAACTGCCGGCCACGCAGGATTCCGACCTCTACCGCCGCGGAAACAGCGGTGACGTCCTTATCTGCCAACAGCGATGCCATGCGTTGAGGTCCCTACCACGAAGCGCGCAGAGTCATTGCTAATCCGCGCGTTCCCAAGTCTGAGTTTTGCCGAGAAAGGCGATCGAACCGCGGACGTTCAGTTGCTTGCCTCCATTCACGGGCTCGATCTTGCAATTATAAATCTTCCCAGTGTCCGGTTCGAGGATTTTGCCGCCGCTCCACTTGGCGTCGGCTTCCTTGTGCATACCCCATATGATGGTCATGCCGATAACGGATTTGCCTTTGTTTTCTCCCTGGCACTTGGAGCACACACCGCTGGAATCTTCGACCCCAGCTTTGATGACTTTCTCCACCTTGCCGCTCAGCTCACCATTTTTTTCCGAAGTACGGATTATGATGGTTCTGTTCGGCTCATTATTCTTCCACAACCCGACCGCGGGATTGTCTTGGGCAAGGAGCAGGTTGCCGAAGGCTAATCCAGTTATGACGAAGTACCGTAAAGATCCACGCATTTTTTCCTCCTGTTGTGCGGCCAGCCAACTCGCTGACCTCCATCCTGATGCACTCACTGAGCTGAATTGGTCACGATGCGCTCAGCAAGCGACGGCGCAGCGCGGGCCAGAACAGCCAAAGCTTTCACGATTCCCACATGTATCTCGAAAGTGTCTCTTTCGAGGCCGGCCAGCAGGGCTTTGGCCACGTCGTCAGGGCGAATTTTCTTTCCTTTGACGGTTTTGGTCAGGGCCGTGTCGGTCAGGGGCGGCATGACTTCAAAGATTTTGACGGCGGTCCCCTTGAGCTGCGCGCGCAAACAACGGCAAAACGCATGAAGGGCCGCCTTGGTCGCGCTGTGCGTCGGCTCGCCCAGGTGCGGAGCCAAAGCAATTCCAGAGGAGATCGTGACAACCGCGGCCTCGGGTTGCTTCAACAGATGGGGAAGCGCGAGCCTGGTCATCATTACCGTGCCGAGCAGGTTGGTATTGATTTCAGAGCGCGCCAGATCGATGGCGGCCGGATCGTCCGCGAAACGGCACGCACGGGATGTTCCGGCGGCATTCACCAGAACATCGAAGCGCGGGGAAGCGGACGTAATCCGTTCCAAGGCGGCGCGGATGGAGCTTTCATCAGTTATGTCGCAGACCATTGTCTGGAGGCCAGGCGTCTGGGACTTCGCGCTGCTAAGCTTCTCGGCGCTGCGGCCGAGAGCGATTACCTGGTTCTGGCGCGCCAGTAAGCCTCTGGCGATCGCGAGGCCGATACCCGATGCCCCACCGGTGACCACTACAGTATTTCCAGTGCTTCGCATTTCTTTCTTAAAAAATCGGCCAGGACCAGGTTTCGAGCAGAACGGTAGCAGAATTCTGACTTTGCCGTCACTCTTACCCCCGTCTGATTATTTCCCAACGGCGCGAAAGTGCAACTAAAAAAAGCGAAAACTAACCATGAGAAGCGAGGCCCTTCTCAATTGTGTCTGTTCGGGTGGCGATATAAATCGCATCCCGCGTTTAGAAGACCGAGATGGATTAGGGGCTGATCTCGGTTTTCAAGATTGTATCCGCATTGGATATAGTTCCGCCATCCACCTGCACCATAAAGTATTTCGGGGTGGAGGCGGTGTTGGCTTGAAAGGTGACCAGATGCCGATTACTGTCTTTACTCCAGGAACCGAAGCCGGAGAACGTCACGATATCGGCGTTGCCAGGCGCCGCCGTTGACCCGCGGGCGTTAGAGCACGCCACTGCAGCCAGGACGTCGAGATGAAACGTTCCGCCGCGGGATTCGGTGGAGGAGTTCGTGTAATCGAACGAGAAATTCTTGTTCGCGGTGTCGCACGGAATGGAGTATTTAATGGTAACCGGGTCGCCGAAAGAGGAAACCTCGCTGATTTGCCCGCTTTTAATGACGGTAGCCGGAACGCCGCCCGCAGTGGCTTGAAACTTAAGAAAAGGGTCGAGCGTGGAGCCTGCTCCGGCCCTGAACGCGTGTGCCGGATTATAGTCCGGCGTGGGCCAAAGAAAAGTCGAGAAGTCCAGAAAAACGTCGCTATTGTATCGGAACACCAGCGATCCATTCGGGCCCGGTTCAAAGATTGCGGGCGCTTGAAACCGGAATGTATCGGTGGGGATACGGCCGGCATTCAACGTCAGGACCTGGATGAGAAGAGTCTGAAAAGGCAGGCCGCGATAGAGCATGTCGCCGACCGACCGCCCTGTTTTCATATCGATGACGCCGACCGCGAAATCGAACGGATCGTTGACGAGGACGCGCTCGGTGGCCACGTAGCTATCGTTTGGAAAACTTACTTTTCCATCGACTCCGAGCATATTGATGCCGAAACCGGGGAACGGAAATGGGGGAGGCACGGCGAGGAAACCATCGGGCACCATTCCCCAAATTGCGACCGGGAGCAGATCCCCTTGAGGCGGTCCGAACTGAACATAAAGCCGGCCCGTCAGATGCGACCAGCCGGTGGACGGTCCGCCTAATTCAGGAATGTTGAGCATTGTGAAGCGGTCGCCCATGAGGGTGTGAAACGCGCTGGCATTAAACACCTGGGTCGAATTGACCGGGAAATGAGGACAGTTTGCGCCGCAAGGCGGATCGGAAGGCTCGCGTGTCGTGATGCGCACGCGCGGGCGCAGGCTGGTTCCTGGGGCCTGCATACCGCATACGTACCCGGCCGTGCCGCAGAACGCCAACAGAGTTCGCACTTTGTCATCCAAGAGGCCATTCAGCGTGTTTCCGGTTGGTACGAAGGTATCGCCAAAAAATGTAAAGTCCAGGAGGCCATCGGGACGTTGGTCGAAATGGGCGATGGCTGTACCGTATATACCGGGGAAATCGAGCTCCGGCGTGGTAATTACGGGATAGAGCCGGAGGTACTGCTCCAATTTGTTGTTGAGGCTTAACGTGCGGTAGGTCAGGTTCTGCACGATGCCGGTGGTCAGATCCACCTCTCCGGCCGTCAGAATCGGAGCGTCGACGAACTTTATGCCTCGGATGGGATAGGAGAAAAGTATGGGGCCGCGCTCGATCACGTCCTCTCCAACCAGGCCGGACATATGCGACATCTCGAACTTTGCGATGTTATGGACCGGCGGAAAAAAGCGGATATGAATATTGCCGCTTAAGGGACTCGCAAACAGCACAAATCCGCCAAACAGCATGTTGTTGCACAAGCCCAGCGGATTATCTGCGTCGTCGGGGCAGTCCTGAATTTTCTCGGCGTCTGCGAGATAGCTGCCGGCTTTGGAAATGGCCAGCGTCTCCTCCATGGAGGCCGGTAACTGAAGAGGCTGGGGCAGCGGCTGTTTGGGGTTCCTGGGCTGCGCCCAACCTGGAACCGTTGCTGCCAACAGCGGCAAGAGAAGGATGCGAAGCTGTTTCATTGAGCGGTCTCCCGAACGGCATACGGCCGGAATCGAACGGCCGGATCTTTTGGGGCAACACTGCTCAAATTCACAAGCGGGAAGGATGTGTTGTAAGTCTGATTGAGCAGGGCCAGAATGTCATTGGCGATTAGAGCATGCACGGTCCAACCGGGATAAAACCCGCTGAGGGAGTAGAGGCCGCCCAGATAATTCGAAGTCAGCGAGAGGTTACCTACGGCGTAACCGGAACTTCGCAACCGGGAAAACAAGCCGTGCAGATCGTAAACCACCGCACCGGCACTCTTCGAAACGGAGGTGATCTCCGAGTTCAACGCCTGCACTCTTTTGCTGATTTCGGCCGCGGTGGCGGCGCTGGTCACCGAGCCGGGCGGAAGCGGCGTCGATTCGAGCGCGCTCTCAAAAACGGCGTTGGGCGACAGCAGATCTCCGGAGTTCAACCCGTAACGCGAGTTCAGCGCGCCGGCAGTTGTGCCTGTAAGGTGAGCCACTGAAGCAGCCGTCGAAAAATACGCTGTATCGACAGGATCGGGGATTGTCGTTGTGACAACCTGCGCGTAAGTCGACTGCAAGGCCGCGAGCAGCTTAGCGTAGTTGGTGTGGAAAGCGGCGGGATCGGGAATCAGCGTGGGGTCGGCGTGCGCCGCGGCCTCGATCGCTTCCGTGTAACCCAACTCGACCAGCACCAGCGTTGGATTCATTTCGATCGCATACTCCATCTGGCTCCACAGCGGCTTATTTGGTCCCAGAATCATAGCCGGATATCCGAGCACCAGGTTCGTGGCTGTCTGCTTCCAATTGCCCTGTTGAACGAGCGGAGGGACGGGCCGCAGACTGATTGCGTCCTCCAGATGGTGACCGGGCACCGCAAGATTAAACACGAACAGCGGGGGAGGGAAGGGCGTTCGTACCGAAGTCTGCCATGGTCCTGGCGCCGCGACCGGCAACGCCGGAAAACCGGGCACACTGCCTATCCCCGGTGGTTGGATGAACGGCTGAGGAAACGCCGTCTTCATCTGCTTTGCCATTAATGCCGGGAAGCTGTTCTTCTGATAAACGTCGCGCAGGGCAAAATCCGCCATGCCGGCAGCCAGCCCGTCTCCCACGACCACGAATGTGGTGGTGTCCAGTTTCGGGGCCTGCGGCGGAGCCGCCAGCAGGCAGGGAAGAATAATCAAAAAACTGAGAGCAGATTTTTTCATGGAGTTGCCTAGGGCTTGGAACTATCCCTGTCCCGTTTGTGCATACGTATTCCTAATCCGGCCAGATGTGCGAAGTTGTGGTAAAGGCCGTTGGTGAACTGGTCGGCGTTGGCGGCGACGTCAGTGGTCCGGTCAACGAATTTTACCGCCTGGTAAAACAGCGTCAACTCCATGTCGCCCCTGATTCTGGTCGCACCCACACTGAAGGTGTGCCGATTGGCATCGGGGAAAATCGGCCCGACGCTCTTGTCAACAACCGGCGAGCGGTCGAACATATAACCGGCGCGAATGATCGTTTTTTCATTCAACGACCTTTCCATGCCGGTGGCGATCTGGTAGGAATTACGGAAATCAAAGAACAGCCGCTTTTCGGCGGGCGTGCGCACGTCCGGATTGATGGCCTGCGTCTGCGAAAAGTTCAGCGGGACGCTGCTGAACCGCTGGTAGTCCTGAAAGCGGAAATCCAGGGCAAACAAGGTGTGCCAGAACGAGGAGTTGGACACGCCGACGGCATACGTCGCGGGCGTTGTAAAAGTGCCGGTGGTCTTCTGTGTGGGGAAAGCTTTCGGAAGCAGGTCCGCGTCTACGAATGACTGCAGCGGATATGGGCTGGTGAAAGCAAAGGAAGCAAGGCCGTGCAGATGATTCACGACGGCGCTGCGAAACATCAGGCCGACGTTGGTATGGGTCCGCTGGTGCTTATAAAGATATCCGACATTGAATCCAGGGCTGTTTGCCGTGCCTGCGACGCGGGAGCGGCCTTCGGGGAGCAATCGGGCGATGGATCTCGCGGCCTGTTCCGTATCCACGCCGGGGAAAATCTGGCCGGCGGTCTCCCGCCCGAAGTCCAGCCCATCCGTCAAAGGATTGAGAAAACTTTGCTCCAGCAACAGATGGCTGTGGACATACGCGACGCCGATCGCCAGGCTGCTATTGGGATTCAATCGGTAGGCGACCGTCGGCTGAAACCAAACCTCCTCCAGGCGGCCGCGCGTTCCTGCGAATCGTCCGGGAAACTTGGTTACGGCCGGATCGGAATCGTTGAAATTCGTAAAATTGTCCGACAAGCCAAAAGGGGCGAAGGCGCCGAACCCGATAGTCCACTTAGGCCTGATTCGCTTCGTGAAAAACATGCTGCTCACCGGAATGAAATGAGGCTTGATGGCGCCGCTGTATCCGTTCGGCGGCACAACGGTTCCAGGCGGCGTGGAAGACGGATTGAAGCGAAATAAGCCCACCACGACCAACGTGTCGAACTGGAATTGAGTTCCGTCCTGGAAAGCGATTCCAGCGGGGTTGTAGAACAAAGCGGAGCCATCGTCTGCGATGGATGTAAAGGCGGTAGCCATGCCGCCCGATCTAGCGCCGAGCTCAGTGATCGAGAATGCCGATCCATAAGCCAGGCCCGCCAAGCAGATGAAAACTGCCAGGAGCGACGCGAACGGCGGCACGACGCCCCGGGTAACTCGAAGATTTGATTTCACGATAAGCACCTGTGCCTTGACGGCCACGGACCCGATACAGCGTTCAGACCACGCATTGGAATCTACGAGAGTTAGATTCCTCACAATATTGTTAGCCGATTCTAACATTCGGGCGGGAATGATTGTCAATGATTTTGCGCCACAAACTCTGCAACGGAATCAAACAAGGCGCCCCGTGGCGGCACCGAACTCATGAATGTTCTTACTTGGGTGGATAAATTTTGCAGGGGGATGACGCTTTTCGGAAAAGTGTTATCCGGAGTTAACGGAGCGGCGCGGAGTACCGCGCAGGAAACGCTCGAGCAGACGGGCGTTTCGGGCCGTCTGCAAACCAGAGCGTTCTCCGAAATTTTGTATCTACTTGTGGGAATCTTGTTTTAAGAACGCGATAATTGCGCCGCGCTCCCCGGCCTTTTCCACGTGAAAGGTCATATCGTTGCCGGGGACCAGACTTTCGGTATCGGCCAGCCAGCGCTCCAGGGTCTCCTCGCTCCAAACCACATTTGACTTCCTGAGAGCATCGGAATATTGGAACGATTCGATAGAGCCGGCCGTGCGTCCATAAACGCCGTGGAGACGGGGCCCTTCTTTATCGCGGTCGAGTGCGTGGCAGCCCCCGCAACGTTTTTGAAACAATTCCTTTCCGGCGTCTGCCGTTTGTGCCTTCACGGAGGCGGCGAGGGTCAAGACGAGGTAAACGACCATACCCGCCGTTACCGCAAGGATGCGATTGTATTTGCCCGTCAAAGCGAGCCTCCTTGTTCGGCAGCCATCGGGGTTGTTGACGCGAGTGTGGAATCGACGAGCGCGAGGCTTTGCTTCTCGATAACCGAATGGACCTCGGTAATTCCGAGCGTGCGGCGCAGCATTTCGTCCGGGACCTTCATTGGGCCCGGCTTGTTTCCCGGACCGGGAGCGGCCTGCGGAAACGCGGTTGACGTTGCCGTGTGGAACGTAACGTTGCCTTCCACCTTCTGCATCACCTGATGGATGTGCCCATTCAGCACCGTAACCGAGCCGAAGCGCTTCAGATATCCCAAGGCCTGCTCGCTGTCCTCGGTGCCCCAGCCCCAGTCCGGATACACGGACCAGAGCGGGATATGCGCGAACACGACGACCGGCCGGCTGCCAGGCTGGCCTTTGAGGTCGGACGCCAGCCAGCTCAATTGTTCGGGGCCCAGTTTTCCCAATCCTTCGAGTGCAGCCACGTTGGACAACCCGATGAAGTGAACGTCCTTGTGAGTGAAGCTGTACCACCCACGGCCTTTCGCGGCTTTACCATAGCGCTCGAGGTACAGTTTGCCGTCATCTATAGAGGTGTCGTGCTCGCCGGGCACGAAGTACAATTGCCGGCATTTGGCTCCGCGGAGCACTTGATCCACGGTGTCGAACTCAGCCGGCTTTGAAGTGTGGCTGATATCGCCGGTATGGATGATGAAATCGGGCGGGCGCGTGAGGGCGTTGATTTTCGCGACGGTAGTCTGGAGCGTTCCGGTGACGTCGGTATTGGCCGGTTTGTTGAAGCCCATATGACTGTCGCTGATCTGGACGAAGTGGAGTTCGCCTGTACCGGCGTTCATCGTTTGGCCGAAGAGGCACGAGCTCAAGATGCCGCTACTAACCGTCCAGACCACGCCGCTGCCGGCCCAAGCCATGCATTCCAGAAATCCACGACGGTCGATGCCGTCGGTCGTATGGTTGTGAAGAATTTGTCTTGACAAGTGTTCCTTTCGGGTTCTGATCTGCTGCATTCTGTCTGGGGAGACTGAAGCTGCGGGCGTTTTATTCCCGGGCAGCCGTGCTCCTGCACGAGAGGCATGTCACAACCGCAAACGATTTTGGAGGGGCTCGTTTGCGGTTATTCGCAAGGCGTGACTAATAGAGATGGAATCGCGCCCTGAATTACTTCTCTGACCGGCCCGCGACCGCGCAACCGTAGTAACGGGCAACACAGTTTACGTGCGAAACGCCTTGAACGGCCGAATACTCGGGTGTAGCATGCTGCGATGGAGGCTCCCGTGACACTTCTGGCAAAGGGATTTATCGCGCTGTCAATTGCCGGTGCAATTCCCGTCTGGCCGCAGTCCACCTCAAAATCGTCGGTCCGATTTGTCGGTACCACCGCGATCAAGAGTGGGCCGCAGAAATCTTCGCCGCAAGCACAGGTGCAGCAAGGGCCGGAGGTGGACGTACTGTTCGAGATACCCGGAGTGTCGGGTAATAATGCGCCCGCAAGACTGCCGGCAGCGGCGGTGCCGACTCCGCCAGGTAACGCCATCGTAAGTGGCAATTTCTTTGGGTTTGGCGGGTTGACCCAGTTCTTGCAGGCCGTCGCTCCGACCGGCGATCCGAACGGGTTCAACTTTCAAATTGAGCCGCCCGACCAGGGGCTGGCGGTAGGCCATGGATTCGTGGTCGAGGCGGTGAATAATGCGATCGTGGTTTTCGACACGCAAGGCCATCCGATTGCCTTTGAAGCCTTGAGCCTGTTCTTTCAGCTACCACCTGCCATCGTCGCGGCGCCGAATAGCGCGCTTGTGTTTGGCCCAAGGATCACCGACCCGCGGGTGTACTTCGATGGCGCCACCGGCCAGTTCTTCGTCACGGAAACGGAGATTGACACCGATCCCGCAACTGGCAATTTCGTCCAAGAGGCCCACGTATTTATCGCCGTCACCCAGACAGGGAATCCGCTGGGGCCATGGAGCGTTTTCAGCCTGGATGTGTCTAACGATGGCGACGCCCGTTTTGGCGCTTGCCCATGCACCGGCGATCAACCGCTGATCGGCGCCGATCAGAACGGCTTTTACATCTCGACTAATGCGTTTAACATTGCCACGCTCCGGTTCCGAGGCGCGCAAATCTACGCGATTTCGAAAAACCTGCTGGAAACATCGCCTTCCGGCAGCATTACGGCTGTGCGATTCCACGACCTCAACGAAGCGGAAGGCCCGGGGTTTTCCATTCAACCTGCCTTTGTGCCGCCCGGCGGCGCCTTCGAAAGCGCCAACAATGGAACCGAGTACTTCGTGGGCTCGCTCGATTTCTTCCGGACGCTCGATAACCGTGTCGCGGTCTGGGCGCTGACCAACACGGCTTCGCTCAACACGGCAACGCCGTCGCTCGCGCTGACCAACGTGATTGTCGGCACTGAGGTCTACGGACGATCTCCCGCAACCGACCAAATGCCTGGCCCGACACCGTTCCTCGAATTTTTGGAGACGCCCCAGAGCCCGTTCGGCACTTTTAACAATCACGAAGAACTCGTGACCGCCGGCGACGATCGCATGCAGCAGGTTATGTTTTCCCAAGGCATGCTATGGACCGCGCTCAGCAGCGTTGTGAAGCCTCAGGGTCCGGTGCGCTCGGGCGCGGCGTGGTTCATTCTTGCGCCTTCCTTCGCTACCGGCCAGTTGGGCGCTTCGGTCTTCAACCAGGGCTATGTATCCATTGCGTCTGCCCAGCAGAATAGCGTCATGTTCCCGTCTGTCGGAGTTAATGTAGCGGGCAAGGCTGTCGTTGCGTTCTCTGTGGTGGGCGAAAATTATTTTCCCAGCGCAGCCTATGCTTTATTAGACGCGCAAAAGGGCGCCGGACCGATCGTGATCTCTGCGCCGGGTGTCGCGCCGGATGACGGCTTTACCGGTTACATCCCATTTGGCTTCCGCGTAGCCCGCTGGGGCGATTATTCGGCCGCCACCGCCGACGAGAACGGCAACCTTTGGATGGGCAACGAGATGATCCCACCCTCGCCCCCTCTGCCGCCCGGAGTGCTGGCAGCGAATTGGGGCACATTCATCACGATGGTCGCTCCCTAACCTGGCGGCAACGGTTTAGTTCAAAGTGGTGCTTGCAAGCAGCACCATTCTCACCAGCTCCTTACGCAGCCTACGCAGTCCGTTGAGATACGCTCAGGCTTCTGCCGGTTGCGTAGCCCGCCGAATGACATGTTAACTAACCGCGGTGTTTGGAGAAAGAATTGTGCTAAACTATCCCTACCAGTTTTGCTTCTAGTGTCTCGTAACGGGCATTAACATTTCGCGCGAGTTCTCCAAGAGCTTGTGCGAGAAGAAGGAGTTTCAACATGCGCGAAAGCTGTGTCTCTCGCGTCGGTGTGACTCGAGTGTCCGTTGGAGGCTCTATGTCTTTTAGATTGCTCGCGGGATTGCTCTTCCTGCTCTTCTCTTTTTCTCCGCTTCAGGCGCAAAATAATGGAATTCTCACCGGCTCAGTGGTCGATCCGAGCGGTGCGGCCGTTCCCAACGCGTCGATCCAGCTGCTGTTGCCTGGGGGAACTTCCCCTGTTCTTCGCACGCAGACGGGAAGCGACGGTTCTTTCTCGCTTGCCGCGGTCAAGCCGGGTGTTTACCAGCTCGTCGTGGATCTGCCCGGCTTCACCAAAGTGACTCTGGCCAATGTTGCAGTGGATCCAGGCAAAGAAAACACCATGCCGCCGATCAAACTGCAAATCGCCAGCGCCAGCCAGAGCGTCGAAGTAACCGAAGGCGTCGCCGCAGTCCAGAGTACCTCGAATGAAGTGGCAACAACGCTGACGCAGGAACAGGTCGCCAAGCTTCCGGTGCTCGACCGGCAGGTCACGAATTTGTTTTCGACGCAGGCCGGCGTTTCATCCGCGGGGTTAAGCAGCACGGTCATTGACGGCATTCGCTCCCAGGCCACCAATGTCACGCTGGATGGCATCAATGTCCAGGACAACTTCATCCGGCTGAGCGGTCTCGATTTTCTGCCTAATCAGTTGACCATCGCGCAGGTGTCCGAGTTTACGATCTCATCATCCAACGCGCCCAGTAACTACGGGATCGGCGCTACCCAGATCACCCTCACCACACCGTCCGGTACCAATCAACTTCACGGCTCCGGCTATTATTACAACCGCAACAGCGCCGTTGCGTCGGCCGATTGGTTTGCCAATCAGAACGGCACCGGAAAACCGTTCTTGAACCTGAACCAGATCGGCGGCACCGTGGGCGGGCCGGTGATCAAGGACAAGCTGTTTTTCTATCTGGCTTACGAGGCTTATCGCCGGCGCCAGACGGCGTTGCAGAACAACACCGTGCTCACTGCCAGTGCGCGGACGGGAGTCCTTACCCTGACCGATGGCACCGGCAGGCAGGCTAATCTGCTAACCGCCACGCAGAACTCGATCGACCCCTATATGTCGAAACTGCTGAACACCATTCCCCTGCCGAACAACGGTCTGCTCGGTGATGGACTGAATACGGGCGGCTACCAGTTCAACGCCAGCAATAACGAAACGCGGGACAACGCGCAGGGCCGCGGCGATTACATCTTGTCGCCCAAGAACGTGTTCTTCGGGACCTATGTCTGGAACCGCCAGATCGTCGACCGCAGCGACCTGGACACCTTCTATACCAAGACCCCACCTTACTTCAACGACAACTACGCCAAATTGCTTTCCGCAGGCTGGCGCTGGAATCCCACTGCGAACCTGACCAACGAACTTCGTGGCGGGTTCAACCTGTCCCCAGGTATTTTCGATGTCTCGTTTCCCAGGCCGGCCTTTTACCTATCCGGCGGCGCCTTCGATATTCCGGCGCAGAACGCCTTCGCCAATCAGGGCCGGTATACGGACACCTATTCTCTCCAGGACAATGCCAATCTCGTTCGCGGCAACCACACCCTCAGCTTCGGCTACCAGCAGCAGAATGTCCGCGTAAGGTCGTTCGACAACAATGGCGGCATCAGCCCGATCTACACCCTGGGATTCAGTGCGAACAATCCGAACGGGCTTTCAGCCATCCCCGGCCTTGCCGACGCCAGTGCCAATGACGTCGCTTCCGCCAACACCCTTCTGGCTACTCTGGCGGGCATCGTCAGCGGCTACCAGCAGACCTTCAATGTCACTAGCCGCACTTCGGGATTTGTTCCGTTCGCCCCTAACACCCGCAGATTTCAGTACGACACCTATTCCGGCTACGTCACCGACAAATGGAAGGTACGCCGCACTCTTACTTTGATAGCCGGGCTGCGCTACGACTACTACACCACTCTCAACGAGCGCGACTCCCTCTTCCTGACGCCGGAGGTTGTCAACAATAACTACATCTCCACAGCCCTGTCCAACGCCACCACCGACTTTGCCGGGAATTCCGTTGGCCGGCCGTACTACCACACCCCCAAGAAGAACTTCGCGCCGAGTGCCGGATTCGCCTGGGACGTATTCGGCGATGGCAAGACCGCAGTCCGCGGCGGCTACAGCCTGTCATATTTCAATGACGATGCCATCATCGCGGTGCAGAATTATATCGGCATCAACGCTGGCTTGCAGAACACAGTCGCAAACGGAAACGTCATCAACCAGTTGACCAATAACCCGCCGGCGGTCCCCACCCCGACGTTGAAAGTGCCGCGAACATTTCTGGACAACCTCAACGACACCGGCCCCGGCAACGCGGGCGGCATCATCGATCCTGGTTTGAGGACGCCGTATGTGCAGCAGTGGAGCCTGGGCGTACAGCGCGAAATCAAGAGCTTCGTGATCGACGCCCGCTACGTCGGCAACCACGGTCTGCATGAATGGCGCGGCATCGACTTCAACCAGGTCCAGGTGGCGGGCACACCCTACCTAACCGACTTCATCAAGGCGCGCAACAATCTCTTCCTGGCGCGGAAGGCGGGTTTGGGCAACGACGCCAGTTATAACCCCGCAGTCGCCGGCAGCGTTCCGCTGCCTTTCTTCGACAATAATCTCCCGGGTGGAGGCTTTCTGAGCGACCCAACCGTCGCGGGGCTGATCGCCCGCGGCGAAGCCGGCCAGTTGGGCTCCATCTATCAGCAGGTCTTTGTGCCCGGCCTCAACGGCGGTTTCAGTTTCTTCCCCAGCCCTTACGGCCTCGGCATGGACGCGCTCACCAGTGCCAGTTATTCCACTTATCACGCTGCCCAGATCGATGTCCGCCGGCGCCTGCCCAATGGCCAGCAGCTTCAGATCAACTACACCTTCTCCAAGTCGTTATCGGACGCCAACGCCGATCTCAACAACAACCGTTTCGAGCCGTATCTCGACGTGCACAATGGCAGGCTGGATAAGTCGCGCGCTCCCTTCGATCTGACGCATTGCCTGAAAGCGAATTATGTGGTTCCCATCCCGCTGGGTAACGGGCACCGGCTGGGTGGGAACAGCTTGGTTAACCACGTCATTGGCGACTGGACATTCAGCGGCTTTTTCACCTATCAGGGCGGGTCGCCTTTTTCGATCCTGTCGCGCCGCGGCACTTTGAATCGCGGCGGCTCCAGGGCTACCTACAACAGCGTTGATCTGCTCAGCGGCGCCAATCTATCGAACGCCGTGGGTTTTTTCATGACGGGCAACGGGCCGTACTTCGTGAATCCCAGCGCCATCGCCGCCAATGGTCGCGGGGTGGCTCCCGACGGCGAGGCGGCGTTCAGCGGCCAGGTGTTCGCCAACCCCGATCCCGGTACCTATGGCCTGCTTCAACGCCGCATGTTCACCGGACCCAACCTGTTCGAGTGGGACGCGCAATTGGCCAAGAGCATTCCCCTGACCGAACGGGTCAGGATCGACATCCAGGCCGCTTTCTTTAACCTGACCAATCACCCCAACTTCACGGTCGGCCAGGATGGCGATTCGAGCTCTAACAACTACAACATTGAAAACGTCAACGCCTCGAACTTCGGACGCATCATCAGCACGGTCACCATTCCGCGGCTGATCCAGTTCGGCGCATACATCCGCTTCTGAACTGCGAGGACGGCGGCCGGGCTACTTGCACGGCCGTCTACTCCGGATAGTACAGGTACAGTCTTGATTTTCGTTCCGCTTCGCCGAGGTAAACGGTTCCGTCCGTACCCACGACGAGTGAGTCAATCACATAGGCCTGCCAGGAATAATAGGGGCGCCGGTTAACGTCGATCATGCCGAGCATTTCATAGGCTCCGGTGGACGGATCGTAAGAGAACAGGCGCGCCATTTCGTCATCGTCGCCGCCAACACCGTACAGTTTTCCGTTGCGCGCGAAGCCCAGGCCGCGAATCCGGTATTGGTTAAGCGGCTTGCCCAGATTTTCCAGCTTCAGGTTTTTGGGATCGAACCGGAACAAATAGCCGTCGGATGTGCCTCCGTAGGCCTGTCCCTGGCCATCCTCTGTCCAGGCGTCGACGCGGTTATAGGGCTCGCGGCCGGGAACGGTAGGGGCCGTAAGCGGCAGCTTTTCGAGCCGGTTCGTCTCCGGGTCGAATCGGAAAAGTGCACCAGCCTCCCCCGATGCAAAAACGCGGCCGCCGGCGTCGATCAGCAAGGCGCGGCCGATATTCTTGTCTTTTTCAAACTTCTCGCCTGGAATGCGGTGCTCCGCTACTTTGCCGTGGATCGTGAATTTGCCGGCTGCGATGCTGTAGCTGAAGAATTGGCCGTTCGGATAGCTCAGGCCGTAAAGCACCCCGCGCGGGCGGTCGAGCGCCATGGTGTAGACGCCCTCGCCCGCAACGGGTATGCCCAGATCGGTGACGGTGCACGGAACATCGATGCGGATCGGCTTGGATTCGTCATTCTGGGGCGTGTAACGAAGCAGGTGGCCGCCCGCATAGTGTTCGTAACCGGCGAGCTGCGTGTCCACGCCGTTGCTGCCACCGATGAAAACGTCGCCGTTTTGCGCCACGACCAGCGCGTGATCCACCGTCGCCACGCCTCCCAGATATCCGAGCGGCTGAACATATCCGTGCTGTGGGTAGAGCACAAACAGGTAACTGCGTGTGCCGCTGGTTGCCCCGTAGATGATTCCATCCGGCGCGACGGCCAACGCGCGGATGGCCGACGCCAGGAATCCCCGTGTCCTCCAGTTTGATATCGCACGTCGGTGGCGGTGGCGACGACGACTGATGTCCTGGTAGAGGCAGCAATAGCCCGTAGCACAACGGATTCGGGACCGGATTGAACCCCTCAGCGGAGCAGCCAAGTGGGTCGTTGTTACAGGGACCGCTCAAAGACGCGTCGCTTTCCCAACCCGTACCGCAATTCCCACCACCACCGCTGCCGAAAGAGAAATCCGGCGGCGCTTCTGTATTCGGGTCTAACCCGGCCGGGTCATTTCGGTTCACCGGATCACCGTTGACATACGCATACCGATTCCAACTCCCCGGATCGGCCGGCCCGGCGCTCGCGCGGTACGGGTCCGCTGTCAAGAACCTTCCCAGCGTGCTCGAATAGTAGCGGTTCCGCGCGTAGTCCAGCGCCGTCGTGCCGTCTCGAAAGTACGTCGCGTATTTCTCCCGGTCAAGCACCGTCGTCGAGTACTCCTCGCCGTACGGATAATAGGGTGTCGACGAAGTAGGAAATAGCCGCACCGACCCCAACCGGTCCTGCACGGTTGCTACTGCCCAAAGGTTCTGCCCAGTCAACTGTCGGCTCCAGATCATCCGCGTGCCGAAGTACACCGTGCGGTTCACTGTGGCGAGCGTCGACGGCGTGAAGGTTCCCAGCCGTTCCCCGTACACTCCGAAAAAGTATAGCTCTTCGCTCCCGTCGGGTTTCTTCTTGTACACGCGCATGTTGTCCGGACCGTAGCCGTAGGATTCTCCTGCGTCTGATTTGGAAGATCCTGCACACTAACGTCATTTACGAAGAGCGCGGCCCGCGAGCCCGGGACCCTGCACGCCTCGCGCGTCGCATGCAATATTTAAAACGCCAGTTCGTCGCTTTGGGCTATGACCTCGCCTTCACCAGGATCACATCGGCATGATATTTTTCAAGCGTGTCCCCCGGTTTTCCGCAAGTCCACACGCAAGACGGGCCGTCTGTCACTGGTTTTCTCCCCGCATGCAACATTTGAAACGCCAGTTCGCCGCTCTGGGCTATGATCTATCCTTCACCACGATCACATCGGCATGATGTTTTTCAAGGGTGTCCCGGTTTCCGGTTCGTTTAATTAATCGGGTTTTGGCTCCAAACGCTCACAAGGGTCTATTTTAAAGGTGATCCTGAGTCGAGAGCTGTTGGTGGATGAGTACCCACTATCTCAAAGCCGTTCGGCGGAACAAAATACGTCTTCCAGGTTCTAATAGTATTTGGGCTTTCCCCAGCATCGCGAAATCTAAAACGCAAAAGCACGTCAACACCCTCGCATCTTGTGCTGAACTCAGAATCATTGATGGCTATCTTAACTTCTCCTTTAAGCTTTGGATCAGTTGCAGTTAGATCAACTGTTAAAGCCTTACCACCAGCCAAGCGAATGCGCGCCACGACTGTGCCGCCCCTAGAACTCTCTGCTATCGGTCCATAAATTGGCAGCCGAAGACGGCTAATACATTCCAAGTGAGGGTCTGTCTTACTGTCCGTAGCTAACGCTTGCTGCCCCTTAATCTCGTTGGCGAATAAGAAAAGTATTAGCCCTAGGCTAAAGATAAAGCGACTGGCGAAACCAAACGTGACTTCAAGCCTCATATAATTCCTCCGCCACCGGTTATCGTTTTCGAACAGTGCTTCCAAACCTGATTGTTATTGTATGTCTGCCGATCTTCTCCGGAGTCCTCCTGAACGTAGCCAGGTACATTGAAATAATGTGCAAGCTCATGAATCAAGATGAAGTTCTGTGCTTCTGAGCTACCTGGGGCTAGCGAAGATGCCTTTCCATAACCAACTCCAACAGCCGAGCCACTGAAGAATGCGCCTGTAGTGCCTATTACAATCTGGTAACCGACTGCGGGATCTTTCGTCGAAGCGTTCAGGATCTTGCCGCCCGGATTGGTAGTGATCTCGGCTTGCCCCATACCGCCTTCTGCCAGAACATCCATGTAGCCATTGAATGTCTTCTTGTCCTGTGCAATTCCCGTCATCAGCCAGTGCATACAATCAGAATCGCTGCCCAGGCCAATTCTCACACGCGCGAGTGCGGCCAGCACGGCCTTCCCAGCGTCTACGAGGTGCCGATAAGTCGCGTCTCGACCTTTGACATCGACGCCCTCAAACGATCCTCCGGCTCCGAACTGAAAATCCGGAGGGGCCTCTAACGATGGCGTATGACCCAGGCCCGCTCCTCCCGCTAGGCCGGGTCCTGATCCTTTCGACAACACGCCGGTCGCTGTGAAGCATGCCATACCGTACTCAACTGAGCACACATCAAGCCCACCCGGATCATTGAAATTCACCGGGTCATTCCCCACATACGCATACCGATTCCAACTCCCCGGATCGCCCGGCCCGGCGCTGTTACG
Organism: Bryobacteraceae bacterium; assembly: GCA_035280425.1. GTDB lineage: Bacteria > Acidobacteriota > Terriglobia > Bryobacterales > Bryobacteraceae > QHXW01. Next base: position 276,760 of record DATEFW010000027.1, read on the forward strand.
GTACGGGTCCGCCGTCAAAAATCTTCCCAGCGTGCTCGAATAGTAGCGGTTCCGCGCGTAGTCCAGCGCCGTCGTGCCGTCCCGGTAGTACGTCGCGAACTTCTCCTGGTTCTCCGTGGTCGTCGTGTACTCTTCTCCGTACGGATAATAGGGCGTCGTCCGCACCGATCCCAACCGGTCCACCAGCGTCGTCGTCACCAGCCTGCCGGCAAAGTACACCTGCAGCGTTCCCGCGCCGATATAGTAAACCCCGTACAGCCCCGATGGCGTCCTCGCGAACGGGTAGGTTCCCAGCCGCTCGGCGAATGCGCCGTACATGTACAGTTCCTCGGTCCCGTCCGGCTTCTTCTTGTAGACCCGCTGGTTGTCCGGCCCGTAGACATAATACTCTGTTCCTCCGGAGGTCGGCGACGCAGTCGTCATTCGGTTCTCTACATCGTAACTCGCGGTTGTGAGGCCCGGCGGCGTGGTTATGTTCCCGTTGGCGTCATACGTGTAACCGTTAATGCGGTTGTTGGCCGCCCCAAAATTCGTGCACGACTTAGAGAGGCAATTACTGCGCCGGCTGACGCCGGTGGCCGGCACGAGGAGCTTCGGACAAGGATATGGTTCAGGCGGAGGAAATCGGGATTTGAGGTCTCCGTCCCTGATTTGCCCTACTCAGTCCCG